>NZ_VFAH01000037.1 GCF_008929045.1 Noviherbaspirillum aerium
AGTTGGTCCCACCCCTTCCCATCCCGAACAGGACCGTGAAACGACTTTGCGCCGATGATAGTGCTGCAACCAGTGTGAAAGTAGGTCATCGTCAGGCTAGTTCTACCGCATCAGCCCTGCCTCCTTACGGACGCAGGGCTGTTTGCTTTGCGCGTGCGCAATGCATGCCGCCTTGGGGGTGTTTGATAAGCGTTGCGAGCAGTTCAGATTAGCGCCGAGGAGCGCACGCGTCGGCAGGGTAAGCCGAGTACGCAGGCGCCAATCCGGAGCGCGCAGCGGCTTATCAAAAATAGCCTAGAGCGTTTTCGGCTTGACTGCCATGTCGTGTCGCAACGCCTTCGGCCACGGGCCGAATTGATACCCCTCCGGCTATGGCAGCGCAAGCCGAGGGGACAAACCAAACCTGCGCCCCGCAGGCAAATCTTCTAGGCCTTGTCGAGTCAAATCAAGGCGAAACGTTCTAACCAACAGATCGGGGAACCAACATCTCAAGACATCCACGCAGTTTGGCTTAGAAATACATTACTACTATCCCACTATCAAATATTGCTGGTGGTGCGCTTTAGAAATTTGATGATAGTCATGTGGCGCAAGCATGCCGCTACAATGATAAGTATGCAAGGCCGAGGCCTTGCGCCACTCTTGCTACTGTATTGTCGTAATTCCTCTTTGTCCTTTGACTAACAAGTTGTTAACCAGCACCACTCCTTACTCTGTGATTATTTGGTCCGAAATACGATCCGGGCCTTTGAAAGATCATAGGGCGTCAACTCTACAGTGACCTTATCCCCAGGTAGGATCTTGATGTAGTTCTTGCGCATCTTCCCGGAAATATGTCCCAGTACCTTGTGCCCATTTTCAAGTTCAACCGTAAAGGTTGCGTTGGGAAGGTTCTCGAGGACCCTCCCTTCCATTTGTATGACATCGTCTTTAGCCATTGTTTTTCCTAAAAGAATGTTGCAAACATGCTTGCTGCACATCCACTTGTCGAATTGAGGCGACTTAAGCAGCTCTCAATGTGCAATTTTACTGGTTCTTCCGGTGAATTAGCCCAGACTAATTGATCAATCATTCACACGGCAGTGTTGTGGCATAGCTGCTACCAAATAGCGACAGGTACGACTGCTTCATAGCATGCATACTATGGCAGTTGATGCATTGGAGAAACGGTCGATTCGTGTAATAATTTCTTTACAAACATACTCATGCAGGCAGAGTCCTATCGCCTGCGCATTCAAGCTTGTAAGGAAGCGTATGCACAGCAAGGCAGCATGCGAGAAGCGGCACTCAACCAGGGCCACAGTATCTATCGCGACGCGGTTGCTGCTTTCGTCGGCCGGACCATGCAAGGCCACCGCCATTGATCTGTCGACACAGGGGATGGGGCTGATAACAGGCAGCGCGGTACCTGTCGGAGTCCGATGTGCGGTTGCCTTTGAAGTGACAACCCGGCATGGGAGACGGCGTATCAATGCCTGGGCTACAGCGATACATTGCGTTCGCCATGGCGACCAGCGCTTTCACATCGGAATTCGGCTGGGTGAGATGGACCCGGATAGTCGCGTACTTCTCGAAGAAAGCATTGCGGACGTGATATCCAGGGCGGAAGGTGAATCATCGAAGCTGGCTCAGCATGCATCCTGAGACGAGAGCATCAGGCGGTCCTGCCACGTTCAAACTGCAATATTCATTCAATCATCTGCACACGAAGCGAGAAGTGTTGAATGGGTCTTCGACGCAGATATCGAACGCCCCGAAGATCCCGGTCATCTACGACAGTCAGGCTCTTGCGTTGCGCTCGTTAGGCATTCTTAAGCGTCAGCATCGTGCCAATACGGTGCTGTGCGATTGGATCTGGTAGTGGCGCACTCTTGGATTTTTAGATAAAGGTACTGCAGCTTGATCTTGATGCGCGCTTTAGCAGTACGGAATTGCCGGCAATTGCGCGTCTGGAGCAGTTCCTGGCAAGCTCGTTCACCCGATCCTGTACACCAATACGCTGGTCGAGGCATTGCCGTGTCAGTACACCCACCCCCCGGCTCGGCCATATTAACCAGCTGCCATGCTTGGGCGTATGCGCCAATTCCAGTTTGCGCGCCAGTCGCAGTGCCTCTTCGGGTGCAAATGCATCGTATAGCGATGCCAACCGGTGGGACCGGTTCTCCAGGCTGCGGGTCGTGATGCCGATTGCTTCGGCGGTGCGGGCCTCCGGCCAGTTCGGTCCGTCTTCACTTTGGTCTATCTTGAGCATGGCATGCGGCGAAAAAAGGACTGCATCGACTCGCCTGCGCAGTCCTTATTCTTGTCAGTGAATCATTCGCTCGCTTCGCGATTATTGCGCAGCAGCCTTCAATGAACCTGAAGCGTTGCCACCCACATTAACGTTCGACGCGGCTCTTTGGATGTGATTCTGCATGGAGCTAGTCTGCTTGCTTGTTTCCGCGGCCACAGCGTTCTTCGTCTGCGTTGCTTCCTCGGTAGCCAGTCTGGCGTCTGCACGTGCTTTCGCTTGGGTCTTTGCAGCCGCATCGGTTCCAGTATGGACAGAGCCTTGCTCACGAGACTGGACGGCGGCGCGCGCCGCGTCCCTACCCGAACCGAGCGCATCATTGCCGTTCGCGTTCGTTTTTGCGGTGGCGTCCAGATGGACCCCTGTGTTAGCTTGCACGCCCAGAGCCGTAACGCCGACACCCGCACCTGCCCCAATACCGGTACCCGATCCAATGCCGATTGACCCGGCTTGTGCCGACAAGCTTGCTCCGGCGAGCAAAGAAGCAGATAAGACGAATGAAGTGATCCTGGTCATATCAATCCTTGGATGCCCGACTTATTGTCGTGCGCTTAATATAGGCAAGCAGGCCTTGGCTCAGTGTTATAAAAATGTAAGAAATATTTCGTGATAATTAGAAAACTGCATTCCTAATCATGAAACGCAGCGACAGTGGTTCGCGCGAGCCAATGCCCGCGGCACACGGGTTATGTTGCCTTTGTCATGCCACACCAGATACGCAACTACCAGATCGCCTTACCAGCAGCATCTTTTATTTGCGACTTCCACGCTTCCTGCACTTGATTCACCAGCGGCGTCGGTATGGCAACATAGTTCAGCTTCGCGGCAGTAGTACCGCCGTTCTTGTAGGCCCAGTCGAAAAACTTCAGCACCTCCCTGCCTCTATCCGAATTTGCCTGTACCTTGTGCATCAGGATGAAGGATGCACCGGTAATCGGCCAGCTGTCCTTACCCGGCTGATTGGTCAGTACCACGCCGAATCCCGGAGTCTGGCTCCAGTTGGCGCTGGCCGCAGCAGCCTTTACGGATTCGTCGACCGGCTGCACGAATAGCCCTTCGCGATTCTGCAGCTGGACATGGCTCATCTTGAGGTGCTTGATATAGTTGTATTCGAGGTAACCGATGGAATTCCGTATTCGCTGCACATACGCGGAGACACCTTCATTACCTTTTCCCCCTATACCGACCGGCCACTTGACGGCCGTACTGGCGCCGACTTTGGACTTGAACTCAGGGCTGACCTTGGACAAATAATCGGTGAACAGGAAGGTCGTTCCCGATCCATCCGAACGTCGAATGACAACAATGTCTTCCGCCGGCAGGCTCAGCCCGGGATTGAGTGCGGCAATTTCTGTCGCATTCCACTTGGTGATCCTGCCAAGAAAGATCTGTGCAAGCACTTCTCCCGTCAGCCTGATCTGGCCAGGTCCGATTCCTTTCAGGTTAACCACCGGGGCTACGGCTCCCATAATGGCAGGAAACTGTATCAATCCTTCCTTCTCCAGATCTGCTGCCTTCAACGGTCTGTCGGATGCGCCGAAGTCGACCGTTTTCGACTTGATTTGCTTGACTCCGGCGCCGGAGCCGACTGACTGGTAGTTTAGGCTGGTGCCGGTGGCGGCTTTGTAGTCTTGGGCCCATCGCGCATAAATCGGATAGGGAAACGTAGCGCCCGCTCCCGTGATTTCAGCTGCTGATGCGCAGGAACATGCAAGCGCAATGGCAACCGATACGGGAATGGCTTTGAGAAGTCTGTTCAACTGCATTTCTAGTCCTGTAAAAGGGAGACGCAATTTTATCCTTATCAATCGCAAGTCGTTTCATGCCGATAGGATTGCCAGGCCGCCATGGCTGGCAGTGCGTATTCAGCGGATGATGAAGCTATCGAAGGATAAGAGGTGACGAGTGCAATGCGGCCAAGCGGAAAAGAAGCAATGGGATGCGATGGAACGACTTGAGAGCCGCGTTCAGTCGGCGGGGTGCAGGCGGCCGGCATTTCACTCCTACGGTGTAGAGCAAACGGGATGGTACTGTCGACATGGCGCAGGGCGGAATGTCCATCTTTCCAGCCGACATCGACCACAAGCGCGCTGACGTTCAAGCCTTGGGCGCTGGTCCTGGTGGCAGAGCCTCCCGCAAGCAATGGACGCTGTAGAGTCGCGCCGAACCAATGCCTGCAATCCGTTCTAGGCTGTTGCTTGCGTCTGCGTGCACTGCCCGATGGCCGCCCGCCTGAAAGTGGAAGGGGAGACGCCGATATGTTCCTTGAAGAAGCGGGAGAAATTGCTGGGCGCGGAAAAACCGAGATCGAAGGCGACGTCAGTCAGTGTCGCCTTGGGCGCGATCAGCCGCCGCATTGCTTCTTCCACGCGCAGGGCACTCCAGAATACCTGGGGCGTGGTATTGAGCTGCTCCTTGAAGAGCATGAAGAAATGGGCGCGCGACATGCCCACTCTCTCCGCAATTTCCTCGACGCCGATGCCGCCGCCGACATGGTCCCGCATCAATGAAATGGCAGCGCGCAGACGATGATCAAGCAGTGGCGGCAGCATGCGTACGCCGGCTGCCTCCTTGGAGCCGGTCGCCGCGGCAACCGAGGCATCGATCAGGCTTTCGGCTTCGGCATCGATCAGCGCGCGGTTGCCGCTGTTCGTCATGAGAATGTTCAGCAGCCGCCAGCAGGCCTTGCGCAAGTTGTCGTCGATCGGAATGCGAGGACAGGGAAATAGAAAGGGCCGGCCGGTCGCCTTGCGCCGCTCGTTGAGCCAGTCGCGGGAAATCATCAGCAGCAGGAACACGGCAGTGCCGTTCTGCTCCAGCAGTTCCATGTCGTGCAGTTGGTAGGCATTGGTCGCAACGCCCACATCCTCGGCGTAATGCACCACCGTCTTGCCGACCTGGGCCTTGGCGCGAGCGCCGCCAAGCCAGAACGCTACCTGCGACTCGGTGTGCGAGTGCGCCACGAGACTGGTACGAGATTCCAGCACGATGGCCTGACCGAAGGGGCCTTCATGAAAAGCGTATGCCTCTGACATGCTTGTCTCCTCCCGCCGGTTATCCAGCGTGTTGGCCGATTGTAACCATACTTTTTTGGTGATATCAGCTATTCACGCAAAAGATATCAGACTTAGCGATAAGCCTGAAGATCATCGGATAAGCCGGGCGACCGGCCGATAAGCGTATTTTGCGATCCCTTCCTACACTCCAATCCACCTGAACAGCGCCTTGGCAACCTGCCTTGGCGGCAACATCATCTTGGAAGGATGAACAGATGCGAATTGCAAGTTATCGAGTCGGCGGCAGGCGTTTCGTCGGAATAGTTTCGTCGGATCAGAGCAAGGTGACACCACTGGCCTTGTCACAGGAACAAGCCGAGCGCGGCGCAATGGCGATCGTCGAATTACTGGCAGCCGGGAAAATTCTGCCTGCGACAGAGGGGCCGACGCTGGAAATATCGGCAGTCAGGCTAGAGGCGCCCATTCCGGTGCCGCGCCGCAACATCTGGTGCGTGGGGCGCAATTATCATGCGCATGCCAAGGAATTGCAGGCCTCGGTATTCAAGGGCAACGATGCCAATCCGGAATCCTGGCCGATTGTGTTTACCAAGGTGCCGGAATGCGTGGTCGGCCCTTACGACGACGTCCGCCTGCCGGGCGCTGCGGTCTCCGAGCAGATTGATTATGAAGCGGAACTGGCGGTGGTGATCGGCCGCGGTGGCAAGAACATCCAGCGCGCCGACGCCATGCAGCATGTGTTCGGCTATACCGCAGTCAACGACGTGACCGCGCGCGACGTGCAGATGCGCCACCAGCAATGGGACATGGGCAAGTCCTTCGACAATTTCTGTCCGATGGGTCCCTGGCTGGTGACTGCCGACGAACTCGATGGCACCCGAACCCGGGTGCGCTGCTGGGTCAATGGTGAACTGCGCCAGGACGGCCCCACCGAGAACCTCATCTTCGACATCCCGACGCTGATCGAGACGGTCTCGCGCGGCATCACTCTGTACCCCGGCGACGTCATCGCTACCGGCACGCCGGCCGGCGTCGGCATGGGTCTGCAGCCACCCCGTTTTCTCAAGTCTGGCGATGTGGTGCGCATCGAGATCGACGGCCTCGGCGCGATCGAAAACCGTTTTGTCTGATCCTGCCATTTAGCAGAGGAAAACCATGGCGACGCAAATCATCACCAACCTGGCAGTCGAGGTAGAAGGAGAAGGGAAGGCGATCGTCTGCGTGCACGGCCTGGGCGGCAGCAGCAATACCTGGACGCCGTTGCTGCCGGTGATGCAGGGCTACCGCGTGGTGCGTATCGACCTTCCGGGAAGCGGCCGTTCCGCCACCACCGACAGTGCCCTGAGCATTGCGCAAATGGTGGACGCAGTAGTGGGAGTCTGCCGTCACCTCGGTATTGCGAACGCTCACTTCATCGGCCATTCGATGGGCACGATCGTCTGTCAGCACATTGCCATCCTGCATCCGCAGCTGGTGCTGAGCCTGGCGCTGTTCGGCCCCTTGACCTGTCCGCCGGATGCGGCAAGACCCAACATCATTGCCCGCGCCGCCAAGGCCGGCAGCGGCGGACTGCCCGCCATGCAGGAAATAGCCGATGCCATTGTGGCGGCCGCCACCAGCCATGAAACGCGGGCCGAGCAGCCAGCCGCCGTGGCGCTGGTAAGGGAAAGCGTCATGCGCCAGTCGCCGCAGGGCTATGCGCAAAGCTGCCTGGCGCTGGCAAGCGCCCAAGCGGCCGCCATCGAGCGCATCGAGGTGCCGACCTTGCTGATTACCGGCGACCAGGACGGTGTGGCTCCTGTGACGGCGGTCCGGGAAATGGCGGCGCGCATTCCATCCAGTCGGGTGGTGGTGCTGGCCGGATGCGGTCACTGGCCGACGATCGAAAAGCCCGCCCATTGCGGAGCCGAACTCAACAGCTTCCTGCGCAAGGCAGCATGACTACCTTGCGCCGAACAACACTCAAGATGAAATAGCGACCCGATGACGACAAAATTCTTTGAACGTATTGCGGTAGAAGTCGACGACGAAGGCGAACCGGTGGTGTGCATCCACGGCCTCGGCGGCTCTTCCAACAATTGGACGCCTGTCGGGCAGGCACTGTCGGGAATGCGCCAGGTGCGCATCGACATGCCGGGCAGCGCGCGCTCCGCCCTGGTGGAAGGTCCGCTGTCGATAGAACGGCTGGCCGAAAGCGTGATCGGCGTCTGCCGGCGTCTCGACATCACCGGCGCCCGTTTCCTCGGCCATTCGCTCGGCAGCATCGTCTGCTTCCAGGTGGCCGTAATGGAGCCGCGCCTGGTGCGCAGCATGGCGCTGTTCGGTCCGCTGCTATGCCCGCCGGACGCCGCGCGCCCGAATATCCGTGCCCGCGCAGCCAAGGCGCGCGAGGGCGGAGTCGCGGCGATGCAGGAGATCGCGGATGCCATCGTTGGCGCGGCCCTATCGGCCCGCACCCGGCGCGAGCAGCCGGTCACGGTGGCCATGGTGCGCGAAAGCGTGATGCGCCAGGATCCCGAGGGCTATGCGCGAAGCTGCGAAGCGCTGGCCGAGGCAGTCGCGCCGCCGGTGGAGCGGATCGCGTGTCCGACCCTGCTGGTCACCGGTGACGAAGACGTGGTCGCGCCGCCGCAGTCGGTGCGCGCCATCGGCGAACGCATTGCCGGCAGCCGCACCGTCGTCTATCCGCAATGCGGGCACTGGACCACCTTCGAACGGCCGGAGGAGTGCCTGCGCGACCTCCGGGAATTCCACGCCGGCCGCTTCTGATCAACTTCCGAGCAACTTCCGAGCAGCAGCCGCAGATAGAAAAGAACACCGACAAGGAGACAAACATGGCCAACGTACTGTTCACGAATGTACGCATCTTCGACGGTAGCGGCACCCAGCCTTACAGCGGCGAAGTGCTGGTCGAAGGCAATCGCATCACCCGCATTGCCCGCAGCGCCCGCAGCTTTCATCCAGGCGACGTCACCGTGATCGATGGCTCCGGCGCCTTTCTGATGCCGGGCATGACCGAGGCCCATACGCATTTTGCGTGGAACGACCAGCCTTCGCTGTCGGCGATCCAGATGATGCCGCCGGAAGAGCACATTCTGTGGTGCGTGCGGGTGGCCAAGCGCTACCTGGACATGGGCTGGACTTCCTGCGTCGGGGCAGCCACCGCCAAGGCGCGGCTGGACGTGGTCCTGCGCAACACCATCGACGCCGGTGAATTTCCCGGACCCCGCTACCTGGCCGCGAGCCAGGAGATCACCACCATCGGTGGCCTCGGCGACGAAACCCGTCCGCATCTGCCGTATCCGGAGCTGAGTTTCGGTTGCGTGGCGACCGGCGCCGATGAAATGCGCAAGGTGGCGCGCACCTTCATCAAGTACGGCGTCGATTCGCTCAAGATCAATCTGTCCGGCGAGTACATCGCCGGCAGTTCGGCCGAGTCCAGCCCGTTCACCGATCCCGAGATCGCGGCGCTGGTCGAAGAGGCGCGGCGCCATGGCAAGCGCGTAGCGGCCCATGCCCGTTCCTGCGAATCGATCAAGCAGTGCATCCGTCATGGCATCGAAGTGATCTACCACGCCAGCTTTACAGACGATGAAGCGCTGGACCTGCTGGAAGCCAACAAGCACCGCGTGTTCGTGGCGCCCGGCCTGGCCTGGCTGATCAACACCAGCTACAACGCCAGCGAGTACGGCATCACGCCGGAAGCCGCCAAGGCGATGGGTTACCACCGCGAACTCGAACACGCGATCGAGTCGATGAAGAAGATCCACAAGCGCGGCGTGCGCATCCTGCCGGGCGGCGACTATGGCTTCGCCTGGATCAAGCATGGCACCAATGCGCGCGACCTGGAGTACTTCGTCAAATACCTCGGCTTCTCCACCATGGAAGCGCTGATCTCGGCAACCAAGTACGGCGGCGAAATGATGATGCGGCCGAACGAGCTCGGACAGGTGAAGGAGGGCTACCTGGCCGACATGCTCCTGATCGACGGTGATCCCCTCGCGGATATCCGCATCCTGCAGGATCCGGAGCGCATCCTGGCGGTGATGAAGGACGGCGAGTTCCACAAGGCGCCGGCAATCCGCAACACGCGCACCGCTTCCCCCTCGCGCTGGGCGGCCTACGCATGATGCTCGCCCATGCTTCCATGCCGCGCGCGTCGACGCTGGCGGCAACCGCGCTGATCGGCATCCCGCTGCTGGCGCTGTCCATCCTGGCGCTGTCGACGCAGCCCAAGCTGTTCATCCTCTCGCTGCTCAACGGCCTGACGCTGGCCGCGCTGTATTTCCTGGTGGCGAGCGGCTTTACGTTGGTGTTCGGGCTGATGCGCAACGTCAATCTCGCGCACGGCTCGCTCTACCTGATGGGAGCCTATGTCGGCTACAGCGTGGGGGAGGCCACCGGATCCTGGCTGCTGGCGGTGGCGGCCGGTTTCCTGTTTGCCGCATTGGCCGGCCTGCTCCTGCAGGTCTTCGTGCTGCGCCACATGGATGGACAAGACCTGCGCCAGACCATGGTCACCATCGGCATCTCGATCGTGCTGGCCGACATCTTCCTGTGGATCTGGGGCGGCGACACCTACCAGTTCGACCCGCCGCAGTGGACCCAATTCCCGGTGCCGATGCCGATCATCAATGCCTATCCCGGCTACCGCCTGCTGGTGCTGCTGGCGGCGGTCGCGGTGGGGCTGGTCCTATGGCTGTTTCTCAACCGCACCCACATCGGCATGATGATTCGCGCCGGGGTCGACGACAAGCGGATGCTGTCGGCCAGCGGCGTCAACGTGCAGCGCATCTTCGCACTGACGTTTGCCATCGGCGCCGGCCTGGCGGGCGCGGCCGGCGTCATCGGGGGCACCGCGCTGTCGATCGCTCCCGGTGAAGACACCCGCTATCTGCTGGCTTCGCTGATCGTGGTCATCGTCGGCGGCATGGGCAGCATCAGCGGCGCGGCGGTCGGCGCGTTATTGATCGGCATCGCCGAAACCATGGGCATGGCCTACGCTCCCACCTACGGCGTCGTGTTTACCTTCGTCATCATGGTGGCGGTGCTGGCCTTCCGTCCGCAAGGCCTGATGGGGAAAAAAGCATGAGCGCGAACAAGTGGCGGCATGCCACCAGCACTGTGCCGATGCCGCGGCATGACCGGGCCGCCGTATCCTCGGCATCAAAGGCCGAAGCCCGGCCGCGCCTGAAGCTTGCCGCCGCGACGCCGCCGGCCGTTGACACTTCCCCGGCAAGCCCGCGGCGGGGAATGCAGGTGTTGCGTTATGCCGTGGTGCTGGTTGCGCTCGCGGTCTATCCCTGGGTGGCTTCCTCCTTCTTCACCTTCCAGGTCGCCGGGCAGGCCCTGGTGCTGGGAATCATCGGCCTGTCGCTTGCTTTCCTGGCGGGCTACGGCGGCATGGTCAGCCTGTCGCAGATGACCGTGGCCGGAATCGCCGGCTATGCGGTGGCGATCTTCGGGCAGTCGGCGGTAGGCAATATCAGCCTGGGATGGCCGTGGTGGCTGGCCGCGCTGACGGGCGTGGTGCTGGCGGTCATCGTCGCCACCCTGATCGGCCTGATCTCGGTGCGCACCGACGGTATCTACACCATCATGATCACCCTGGCCATCGGTGTCGCCATGTTCTATCTGGCCCAGCAGAACCATACCGTGTTCAACGGCTTCCAGGGTTTTTCGCGCGTGACGGCGCCGGTGATCGGCGGCATCAGCCTGCGTGACCCGATTCCGTTCTTTTATGTTGCGCTTACGCTCGGACTAAGCGCCTATGCGGCGGTCAAGTACCTCGTGCGGGCGCCGTTCGGCATGGCATTGCAAGGCGTGCGCGACAACGCCAGGCGGATGCGGGCACTCGGCTTCGACGTGACGGCGCACCGCGTGGCGGCGCATGCCTTCGCCGGCTTGATTGCAGGCATTGGCGGCGTGCTGCTGGTCTGGTACAACGCCGGCATTTCACCGGGCACGATCGGTGCCGACGCCCTGATCAACATCCTGGTCGTGGCCGTGCTGGGAGGCATGCGCCATCCGATCGGACCTTTCATCGGCGCCCTGGTGTTCGTGCTGCTTCAGAATTTCGCGATCGACCTGATCGACCGCGAGCGCTTCAACCTCGTGATCGGCGGCGCCTTCCTGCTGATCGTGCTGTTTTCCCCTGATGGCCTGCTTGGATTGTGGCATCGGGCGCGTGGCTACCTTCACCCGGCCACCAAGCGATAGGGTGAGTTTTCCATAATCAAAACTAGGAGACGAATGATGAAACTGCACACCAGAGAACTGCGCGCCACGGTCCTTGCCCTCTCGCTGGCCGCCATCGGCATGTCCGCCAATGCCCAGGAGGTGATCAAGGTCGGCGTACTCGCCACCCTCGAAGGCGCGCTCGCCGTATCGGGCCAGGACGGCATGCGCGGCATGGAACTGGCGATGAAGGAACACAACTTCAGCGCCGGCGGCAAGAAGATCGAGGTCATCCGCGCTTCCTCCAACGGCAAGCCCGACGTCGCGGTCAACGCCGCCCGCAAACTGGTCGAGCAGGACAAGGTGCAGGTGCTGATCGGGCCGCTGTCCGGCTCGGAAGGCATCGCCATCAAGGATTACGCCAAGACCCAGCCCAACGTCATCTTCGTCAACGGCTCCTCGGCGGCCCAGCAGACAACGCTGGCCGATCCGTCACCCAACTTCTTCCGCTTCACTACCGACGGCGCTCAGTGGTCCTACGGCCTCGGCTCCTATTCCTACCAGAAGGGGTACAAGAAGGTGGCGGTCGTGGCCGAGGACTATGCCTTTCCGTATTCCCAGGTGCAGGGCTTCATGACCGAGTTTTGCAAGGTCGGCGGAAAAGTGGTGGACAAGCAGTGGGTGCCGCTCGGCACCAAGGACTACTCCTCGGTGATTGCCAAGCTGCCGAACGACATCGACGCCATCTACGTCGTGCTGGGCGGCTCCGATGCGGTCAACTTCTTTTCCCAGTACGAGCAGGCTGGCGGCAGCAAGCCATTCATTGCCGGCTCCATCACCGTCGACCAGACCGTGCTTGGCTACAAGGGCAAGCGCCGGGATGGACTGGTTGGCACGCCGGCCGCCGGCCCGATCGCCGACAACTGGGACAATGCCGACTGGAAGAAATTCGTGACCTCCTATCAGCAGGCCGGTTTCAAGGATGCGTATCCAACTCCCGGCCTGTTCGCCCATGCCTACTATGTCAACACCAAGGCGGTGCTGACCGGCCTGGACGCCACCAAAGGCAACGTCTCGCAACTCGGCAAGCAGCTTTCCTCCATGACCCTGAAGACGCCCACCGGCGATGTCAAGCTGGATGAAAACCGCAACGGCGTGGCCAGCATCTTCCTCACCGAAGTCGCCAAGGGGCCGGACGGCAACCTGTACAACAAGGTGGTCAAGGTATCGCCCAATGTAGCCCAGACGCTGGGCCTGAGCCGCGACGAATTCCAGAAGATGGGCATCGGCTCCCGCACCAACCCCGACTGCAAGTAAGCATCGAGGCACCAGGACCATCGGCGCCGTCCGCCGCCCGCCATTCTCCGGCGGGCGGCGGAGCGCCGGTGCCTGGCGAACAGGACCCATTCGGAACCTTACTCCATGAATGCAACCAGCATTGCAACTCGCGCGGCAACCGGATTCAACTCCGGCAATGCCCTGGAACTGCACGGCGTGTCGCGCAGTTTCGGAGCGCTCAAGGCCATCGACGACGTCTCCTTCAACGTCGCCGCCAGCGAGCGTTATGCGGTACTGGGCTCGAACGGCGCAGGCAAGACCTCGCTGTTCAACGCCATCACCGGCGACTTCCTGCCGACCGCCGGCCGCGTCCTGCTGTTCGGCGAGGACGTGACCGTGCTGCCGCCGCAGGAGCGCATCCGGCGCGGCCTGCGCCGCACCTATCAGTCGTCGCTGCTGTTTCGCGACCTGACGGTGCGGGACAATCTGTTTCTCGCGGTGCGCGGCGTCAATCGCGGCCGCTTCAGCTTCTTCCGTCCCGGGAAGGACGACGCCAGCGCGGTGTCGGCAGGAGACCTGCTCGAGCATGCGCGCCTGTCGCACCTGGCCGACGCCCCGGTGTCGGAGCTGTCGCATGGCCAGCAGCGCCAGCTCGAGATCGGCATGGCGTTGGCCGGAGCGCCGCGCCTGATCCTGTTCGACGAGCCGGCCGCCGGGCTGTCGCCGGCCGAACGCAAGGAACTGGTGGCGCTGCTGAAGGGCCTGCCGCAGCACATCGGATACATCATCATCGAGCACGACCTGGAGATCGCGCTCAACGTCGTCGAGCGGGTCACGGTCATGCATAACGGGCGCGTGCTCTGCCACGGAACGCCGCGCGAGATCGAAGACAACCCGCAGGTGCAGGCGATCTACATGGGAGAGCATGGCCATGGCCACCATTAAGGACATGTTGCGCGGCCGGGCCGGCGGCGCGAGCGAGGCCGCCATCCTCGAGATCCGCGACCTGGATGTGTACTACGGGCAGGCGCATGCGCTGCAGGGCGTATCGCTCGGCTTGGACAAGGGCGTGCTGGCTGTCGTCGGCAAGAACGGCATGGGCAAGACCTCGCTGTGCAATGCCGTCACGGGACTGGTTCCGGCGCGCGGCAGCGTGCGCTTCCAGGGGAGCGAAATGCTTGGCATGTCGCCGCACCGGATTACCCATGCCGGCATCGGCTACGTGCCTCAGGGGCGCCGGGTCTGGCCGTCGTTGACCGTGGATGAACACCTGCGGCTGGCGTCGCGCACGGCGCGGCGCGGCGAATGGACCGTGGAACGCATCTATGAACTGTTTCCTCGGCTGGGGGAGCGCAAGGAAAACGGCGGCGCCCAGCTGTCCGGCGGGGAGCAGCAGATGCTGGCGATTGGCCGGGCCCTGCTGTTCAATCCGAAGCTGCTGGTCATGGATGAACCGACCGAAGGCCTGGCGCCGGTGATTGTCGAGCACGTGGCCGACATGATCCGCCGGCTGGCCCAGGATGCGGGAGTCTCGGTATTGCTGATCGAGCAGAACCTGGGTGTCGCCATTGATGTCGCGGATACGATTGCGGTATTGGTCAACGGCCGGGTGGCGCGGGTGCTGCCAGCCGCCGAACTCGGCGCCGACCGCGAGCTGCAGCAGCGACTGCTTGGCGTGCGCGGCGGCGGCGAAGAGGAGACTCAGGAATCCGTCCTGCGCCTCGCGCCTGCGGAAGATGGCGGTGGCGAAGATGAACGGAACGGCGCCGTCATCGAGGTGCTCACCATACGGCGTGGCGGCGACGCCTTTACCCGTGACGACGATGGCGCCAACCTGGAGCGGGTGACGCGCTGGGAGCAGCCCGATTCCACCGCTTCGGCGCAGCCTTCGCTGCCGCCCCGGCTTGCCTCCCCGCTTGCACCGGCAGCCGCTAGCGACGCCAGCAAGGCGGCCGACAACGCCCGTGTCTTCGACTTCCCGGTGGCGGCAACCATGGAGCGCGCCGCCTATATCGTCGGCACCTTCGACACCAAGGGCCGCGAACTGTTTTACCTGCGCAGCTGCATTGACCGGATGGGCATCCGCACGGTCACTGTCGATCTATCGACGAGCGGCGCGCCGTCGTCCGCCAACGTTCACCCGCGCGAAGTGGCGCGCTTCCATCCGGGAGGCGAGCAGGCGGTCTTCTGCGGCGACCGCGGGGCGGCAGTGAGCGCGATGGCGGAAGCGTTCAAAGCCTTCCTGATCACCCGGCGCGATCTGGGCGGCATCATCTCGGCCGGCGGCTCGGGCGGCACCGCGCTGGCCACGCCCGCCATGCGGACGCTGCCGGTGGGCATGCCGAAAGTAATGGTGTCGACAGTGGCCTCGGGCGACATCAAGCCGTATGTCGAGCAGACCGACATTTGCATGATGTACTCGGTCACCGACGTCTCCGGCCTGAACCGCATCAGCGAGCAGGTGCTGGGCAATGCCGCGCATGCGCTGGCGGGCATGATTGCCCACCCGGTGCAAGTCGCCGCCGAAGCCAGGCCGGCGGTGGGCCTGACCATGTTCGGCGTCACCACGCCCTGCGTGCAGGCGGTGACAAAGGCGCTCGAGGATCGCTTCGACTGCCTGGTGTTTCATGCCACCGGGGCCGGCGGGCAATCGATGGAAAAGCTGGCGGAATCCGGCTTGCTCGACGGCGTCATCGACATCACCACGACCGAGATCGCCGACCACATTGTGGGCGGCGTATTCTCTGCCGGCGAGCAGCGCATGGACGCCATCATTCGGAGCCGCCTGCCTTACGTCGGCTCCTGCGGCGCGCTCGACATGGTGAACTTCCATGGCATCGACACCATCCCGAGCCGATTCCGCGGCCGCACCCTGGTCAGGCATAACGACAATGTGACGCTGATGCGCACTCTGCCCGAGGAAAACCGCCGCTTCGGCGAATTCATCGCCGCCAAGCTGAACCGGATGGAAGGACCGGTGCGCTTCCTGATTCCCGAGGGCGGCGTGTCGCTGCTGGATGCGCCCGGCCAGCCCTTTCACGACCCGTCGGCCGACCGCGCACTGTTTTCGGCGATCGAAAAGAACTTCCGCACGGGACCGCAGCGCCGGCTGATCAAGCTGCCCTGCAATATCAACGATGCGCTTTTCTCGCGGGCGCTGGTCGACGCCTGGCTGGAGATTGCCGTCAACAACCGGGCGCCGCAGCGCCAGGCACGCTAGGAGGCGACATGGCAAGAATCGAACGACAACAGATCCTGGCCAGGTTCCGGGCCATGATGGAACGCGGCGAGCCGATCATTGGCGGCGGCGCCGGCACCGGACTGTCGGCGAGGTGCGAGGAAGCCGGCGGCATCGACTTGATCGTGATCTACAACTCCGGCCGCTACCGCATGGCCGGGCGCGGGTCGCTGGCCGGCCTGCTGGCTTATGGCAATGCCAACGAGATCGTGGTGGAGATGGCGCATGAAGTGCTGCCGGTCGTGAAGCACACGCCGGTACTGGCAGGCGTCAACGGCACCGATCCCTTCATGATTCCGGAGCAGTTCCTGCATCGCCTGATCGATCTCGGTTTCTCCGGCATCCAGAACTTTCCGACCGTGGGACTGATCGACGGCACTTTCCGGGCCAACCTGGAAGAAACCGGCATGGGCTACGGCCTGGAAGTGGACCTGGTGCGCAAGGCCCGCGAACTCGACCTGCTCACCACCCCTTACGTATTCAGCGAAGACAATGCCGCCGACATGGCGCGTGCCGGCGCCGACATCGTGGTGTGCCATCTCGGCCTCACCACTGGCGGCGCGATCGGTGCGGAAACGGCTTTAGGGCTGGCCGAATGTGTCCCGCGCATACAGGCGTGGGCCGAAGCGGCGCGCCGCATCAATCCGGAGGTGATCGTGCTGTGCCATGGCGGGCCGATCGCCACGCCGGCCGATGCGCGATTCCTCCTTGGCGAATGCCGTGAATGCAACGGCTTCTATGGCGCATCCAGCATGGAGCGTCTGCCGGTAGAGGTCGCGCTGACCGAACGTACGCGCGAATTCAAGAACATCAAGTATTAACAGGAGTATGACCATGAGCGGTGCTGATTTCGGAATGTTTATGCTGGGCCTCGTCACGGTGGCCATCGTCGTTGCAGTGGCGGTCTGGCTGCTGCACTGGCTGTACCTGCGTTCGTCCAAGGAACGCGCCTTCGTGCGCACCGGCCTGGGCGGCGAGAAGGTGGTGCTCAACGGCGGGGCATTCGTGCTGCCGATCGTGCATGACGTCATCCCGGTCAACATGAATACCCTGCGGCTGGAAGTGACGCGCGGCCGTGACAAGGCGCTGATCACCAAAGACCGCATGCGTGTGGATGTCATCGCCGAGTTCTATGTGCGCGTGGCTGCCAATGCATCGGCGGTGGCGATCGCTGCCCAGACCCTGGGCCAGCGCAGCATGGAGCCGGAGCAGCTCAAGGAACTGGTCGAGGGCAAGTTCGTCGATGCGCTGCGCACAGCGGCCGCCGAGATGAGCATCGAGGAGATGCATGAAAAGCGCGGCGAATACGTCAAGCGGGTGCGCGCCATCGTTGCCGACGACCTCACCAAGAACGGGCTGGAACTGGAAGCGGCGTCGCTGACCCAGCTCGACCAGACATCGATGGAGTATTTCAACCCCTCCAACCAGTTCGACGCCGAAGGCCTGACTCGGCTGACCGAGCAGATCGAGCGCCGCAAGAAGCAGCGCAACGATATCGAGCAGGACACGCTGATCTCGATCCGCACCAAGAACCTGGAAGCCGAGAAGCTGTCGCTCTCGATCGACCGCGAGGCCGAGTATGCGCGACTGTCCCAGGAACGCGAAGTGGAAATCGCCCGCGCCCAGCAGCGTGCGGAACTGGCACGGGAGCGGGCCGAAACCGACCACCAGGCAGAGCGTGCCCAGATTGCCTCGCGTGAAGCGATCGAACAGGCGCGGGTGCGTTCCGAGAAGCTGATCGAAGCCGAGCGCATCATGAAGGAGCGCGAGATCCAGGCTGCCAACATCGAGCGCCGCCAGGCGCTGGAGCTGGCGGAGCAGCAGCGCGCCATCGCCGTGGCCCGGCAATCAAAGGCACAGTCGGAGGCCCAGGCCGCCGCCGATGCCGCCCGTGCCGAAGCGGTATCGGCCGAGGAGAGAGTGTTCTCCGCGCGTGAAGTGGAAATCGCCGAGCGCCGCAAGCAGATCGAGCTGATCGCCGCCAGCCAGGCCGCGGAACGCGAAGCGCTCGGCAAGCGCCTGGCAGCCGAGGCGGAGAAGCTCGCTTCCGCCGACCGTGGCGAAGCGATCCGCGCCCATGCCGAGGCCGAGGCCGATGCCGAGAAGATCCGCGCCATGGCGACCCGCATTCGCCAGGAAATCGAAGCCGAAGGCCTGCGGCAGATGAATGAAGCCTCCAATGTGCTGTCGGCGGACGCTCGTACCTCGGCCCTGCGCATGAAGGTAGTGGAGAGGATGGATGCCATCATCCGCGAATCGGTCAAGCCGATGGAACGCATCGAAAGCATCAAGATCCTGCAACTCGACGGTTTTGGCGGCGCGGGCGGTAATGGCGGTAATGGCGGCAGCGGAGGGGATCACGGCCAGGGCGGGCTGGCCGACGGCGTGGTGAGCTCCGCATTGCGTTACCGCGCGCAGGCACCGATCGTCGATCAGCTGCTGCGCGAGATTGGACTGGATGCCAAGGACCTGACGCGTGCCGCTGCAACGGCATTGCCGGCGGCAGTGACGGCAGACGCGGCGGACGCTACGGCCGCAACCACCGCAGCCGAACATAAAGACGGCAAGTCGTCGGAGTAGGCGCAGATGATACGCGTGTACACCAGCAGCGTTATCGATGCTCCGGCCGATCAGGTATGGGGAAAAGTGCGCGACTTCAACGGCCTGCCGCAGTGGACGCCGTTTGTCGCCGAAAGCCGGATCGAGGGCAATCTTCCGTCCGACCGCATCGGCTGCATTCGCCACTTCCAGCTGCGCTCCGGCGGCACGATTCGCGAACAGCTGCTCTCCCTGTCGGATTACGAGTACACCTGCGTCTATTCGATACTGGAGAGCCCGATGGGCGTTGAAAATTATGTGGCGACATTGAAGCTGACGCCGGTCACCGACGGCAATCGTACCTTCGCCGAATGGTCGGCGGAATTCGATTGCCCCAGGGAGCGCGAGAAGGAGCTTGCCGAGTCGATCGGGCAGGGCGTCTTTCAGGCGGCGTTCGATTCGCTCAAGAGCCTCGTCGCCGGACGCTGATGCTGCAGTGCCGGATACATGAAACATCAACATTCAATAGATTGAACAGGAAAACCGTCATGCCGCGCATACATTTTCAATTGCCCATCCTGATTGCAAGCGCCGTGCTCATGTTGTCCGGCGTGTCCGCGTACGCGGCCGCAGCCGATGAGGCCTGGCCTTCAAAGCCGATTACCATGATCGTTCCTTTCCCGCCTGGAGGCGTGGCCGACACGGTTGCCCGCCCGGTGGCGCAGGCGCTGGCAAAGGAGCTGAAGAAAAGCGTGGTGGTGGAAAATCGCGCCGGCGCCGGAGGCGGCATCGGCATTGCGCAGGTAGCCAAGGCAACGCCGGACGGCCATACCCTGCTGATGTCGCTGTCGTCGATGACCACCATTCCCGAGGCCGACAAGATCCTCGGGCGGCCGCCGATGTTCGAGCTGGCGCAGCTCAAGCCGATTGCCCGCTTCACGGCCGACCCGACCGTACTGGTGGTGCGGGCAGACAGTCCCTGGAACAATCTCAATGATTTCATCAGCGCCGTGCGCAGCAAGCCAGGCGCTTATCAATACAGTTCCTCCGGCAATTACGGAACCATGCATGTGCCAATGGAAATGCTCAAGGCACAGGCCAATCTGCGTATCCTGCATATTCCCTATACCGGCGCCGCACCGGCGGTGCTTGGTCTGCTCAGCGGCCAGGTCGATGCCGTGTCGACCGGTCCCGCCAGCGTGGTGCAGCACATCAAGTCGGGCAAGCTGCGGGCACTCGCCCACTGGGGAACCGACCGCCTCGCCGCGCTGCCTGACGTGCCCAGCCTCAAGCAATCAGGTTTCCCGGTCGAGTATGCGCAATGGTCGGGCTTGTTCGTGCCGGCAAATACACCCGAGCCCGTCATCGCCAGGCTGCGCGATGCTGCGCAAAAGGTTGCCGACGATCCCGCGGTCAAGCAAGCCATCAGTACTGCGGGCAGCCCGATCATGTATATGGATGCACCGGAATTCCAGCGCTATCTGGCAGCCGACGCAGAAAAGATGAAGGATGTGGTGAAGAAAATCGGAAAGGTGGACTAATACCAAATTCAAGCCATTCCATGCCATGGGATCGCGTCTTTTTCCATCTGTCCGCATTGCGCGCGTCAGCTATCGCTCTCATGGCACGTGATCGATTGGAGTCGGATAAAAACACCTTCGGCGCTGCAGCTTGCGGGAAAGACATCGATCGCTGAAAACGGTGTCTTGCCTGAATCGTCATGTTCATGGTTTGGGCAATGATGCCCTGATTGAATCAAGTTAAGCCTTGTTGAGTTGGCATCATGTCCGAACAAGACTTTTGCCAATGTTGCCACCATCGCTAACGCATAGAAAAATTGCTAACTGGAACCGATTTTCATGGATTGAGTCAGATGTCAATTCCGGCTAACCAACCAAAAGCCCTTTGCCATGACCGATCCTCAAGCCCAGCCAAATTCCTTCTTTTACTTCACCAGCTTCGACGCGTTTGAAAAATGGTATGACCTGATCCTGGCTCTCGATCAAATCAAGAGGAGCTAATCCCGCCGCGCGGAAACTGGCGTTTTCGGGAGCCATCGGAGTGACATGGCAATATGGTCACTTTGATTGTCCGCGCATGGCGTAAAGAAGCTTCAGATCTTCCTGGACAGGCGATGGTCCATGATGATTAGCCTGGAGCTGTCTGTCGCTGTCTGTCGTGGCAAGTGTTCCGGCGGAGGCAGGCCTCCGCCGGCGTGCCGGCTTCAGGACATGAAATTGATGGTGTTCTTGCCGGTCTGGGTCGGGTTCACGCTGGACTTGATGCCGGCCGCAAAAGCGACATTGTTGCCGTTGTTGACCAGCGTGTTCTGCTCCTGGCCCATCGCCTGCTCGGCGCCGAAGTTGACCTGGCTCTTGGAGATGCTGGCCAGCGGGCCGACGAACAGCGCGGGCATCTTGAACATGCCGGTACCGCCGGCGACGCTTGCCATGTCCTTGGCGTCGAGATCTTTGGCAACGGACAGGTCTTTGATGGACAGTGCTTTCATGATGAGTATCCTTAAAAATAACGTGGCGAAGAAGGTGAGCGGGTAAATGGCGATGATCATCGCGGCCGGCGGTGCTTACGACATGAAGTTGATGGTGTTCTTGCCGGTCTGAGTCGGATTGACATTGGACTTGATGCCGGAAGCGAAGGCGACGTTGTTGCCGTTGTTGACCAGGGTGTTCTGGCTCTGGCCGAGCGACTGGCTGGCATCGAAGTGGATTTCGCTCTTCGAGGCGCTGAACAGCGGACCGGCGAACAGGGCGGGGAAGCGGACGGCGCCGTGGCCGCCGCGAACGGAAGTCATGGATTTGGCATCGAGTTCGGAAGTGACGGACAGGTCCTTGATGGTCAGTGCTTTCATGATGGTTCTCCTGAGAGTGACGGGGTGAATGGATTGCTTCGTTGGGTGGAGGGCGCTTCATCGCGCTTGAACGAGATATAGCAGGGGGCGTGCCAGCGGTCGCGGGAAGCGGATGAAAACGCTGCGAAGCCTTGCTGCACAAGCGTTTGCGGCGATTTCCAGAAAAAGGAAAGCCGGGATGGGCTAGATCGGCCGCCATCGGGTGACGGTTGAAAACCAACACCACGTCATTGGACCGGCGCCGACTGCGTGGATAAATGCGACAGACTGATCAATGTCGCGCGGAGAGCGGCAAGGGCTTGGGGCATGCGTTTGCATTTCGGGGCGAACGCACGGGTCAATAACCACTCTATAGTCGCAAATGCAAATACCGCCCCGGGGCGACAGAATGCCTGGCAGCCGGCATCGGGGAAGAAACCGGACCGGTCTCGACTTATCCCTTTGAGGTACAGCCATGGAAATCATGCTTAAGCTGTTATCCGCAGGCGGCGCAGGGTATGCCGCACTGGCAGGCATGATGTTCCTGCTGCAGGGAGCACTTCTCTATCACCCGGATATCGGCCGCGAGAGCCGGCGCACGCCAAGGGATGTTGGGCTCGACTACGAGACGGTATGGCTGACGACGGAGGACAAGGTGCGCATCGAGGCCTGGTTTGTGCCCGCGCCGGCGGCACGTGGCGTGGTGCTCCTTGCCCACGGCAATGCCGGCAGCATTGCCTATCGGGTGGACTACGCGCCACTGTTCCATCGCCTCGGATTCTCCCTGCTGTTACTCGAGTATCGCGGCTACGGCCGCAGTGAAGGAAAACCAAGCGAGGAAGGCACCTATGCGGATGCGCGCGCTGCGTGGCGTCATCTCGTAACGGAGCGCGGATTCCCCGCCGAGCGCATTGTGCTGGCAGGCGAATCCCTGGGCGGCGCCGTCGCCGCCCGGCTCGCCGCAGAGCAGCGTCCAGCCGCATTGGTTCTTGCTTCGAGTTTTGTTTCAGTACCGGAACTTGCAGCGGAGCTGTATCCGTGGCTGCCTGCACGCTGGCTGGCACGCTATCGCTACGATACGCTTGAAGCCGTTGAGCGTGTATCGTGCCCGGTCATGATTGCCCATAGCCGTGAGGACGAGATCGTACCGTTTCATCATGGCGAGAGGCTGTTCGCGGCCGCCAAGGGGGCCAAGGCATTTCTGGAACTGGCGGGCGGCCATAACGGCGGCTTTCTCTACACCCGCGATGGATGGCAAGTCGAACTGGGACGCTTTCTGGACCGGCATGTTCCAAGGAGCGCTGCTAGAGCGGGTTCGCCCTGACCTGCCTCGACGAGGCCGGGCAGGGCGAAAAACTCTGGCTGAAACAATTTCGTCGCTTGCCGATCCGATGGGAGACGAAGGCGAAAGCTATCTCGCCTTCCTTGCTCGGTTGCAACGGCGCCTGGCGTACGAATGGCGTAATGGAATAGACAGCACGTACCGTCAGTCGACCTTGATATTCCCCGCCTTGACAACCCTTGCCCATTTTTCAATCTGCCCGTTGAGGAATTTCTCCGTCTCGGCTGGAGGAGTGGCAACAATTTCAGCGCCCAGTCCATCAAGGCGTTCTTTCACATCTTTATCCGCCAAAGCCTTCTTCACTTCGGCATGCAGCTTGTTGATGATGGCCGGGGGTGTTCCGGCAGGGGCGACGAGGACGTTCCACTCATAGACTTCATAGCCCGGCACCCCTGCCTCGGCCATTGTCGGCAGGTCAGGCATGTTCGGGGAACGCTTGGCCCCCGTGGAAGCCAGTGCCTTGAGCTTGCCCGACTTTACATGGCCGAGTCCGGAAGCCATATTGGCGAAGAACACGGGAACGTGTCCGGCGATAACATCATTCATTGCCGGACCGCCGCCCTTGTAGGCGATATGCTGCAAGTCGATACCGGCCTGCTGCTTGAACAGTTCACCCGACAAGTGCTGGGCCGATCCATTGCCGGATGAAGCATAGGCGATCGCGCCAGGCTTGGCCTTGGCCATGGCGACGAGTTCCTTGGCCGACTTGGCCGGGAAGTCCGGGCTCGTCACTAGCATATTGGGAAACAGCGCAAGCGTTGTAATGGGAGCGAAGGCCTTTTGCGTGTCATAAGGCAGTTTCGGATAAAGGGTTGGATTGACTGCGTAGGACGATGCGTCAACCATAAGCGTATAACCGTCGGGCGCTGACTTGGCCACGCTCAGTGCTGCAATTTGCCCGCTTGCTCCGGGCTTGTTTTCAACCACGAAGGACTGTCCAAGCGATACGCTCAGTTTCTGCGCGATCAGCCTCGCCATGATGTCGGCGCCGCCACCGGGCGGGTAGGTCACGACCAGCCTGACGGGCTTGGTCGGATATTCCTGGGCATGAGCAAGAACGCCTGCGGAGGCGAGGGCGGCGAAGGCAATCGCTTGCGCCAGGGGTTTGGCAAACATGGATACTCCTATTTGATTTCAACGTTGTAGTGGAAGCTCAGGGCATCGCCCTGGCTGATCCGGTATTCGACCGGGTCGCCGATCAGGCTGAACGCGGTGCGCCGGATCACGGCAACCGGCGAGCCCGCGGATTTCTTGAGAAGCCTGGCGTCCGCATGACTCAGCGTGCCGAATCCAATGTTTTCGCGCGCATGTGTAATCACCACGTTGCACTGCTTGTGGTAAGTGGGATAAAGAAGATCGCCGAAATGGTCTTTCCCGTTAGTGAGCAGGCGCTTGAACGCCTGATAGGGCAACCATATCTTTTCCAGCAAAGCCGGCATATCGGCCAGGACGCGGGTACGCAATATGAAGATGCCGCGCGCGCCTTTTTTGAGGTTCAAGTGATCAGCCGCCTCCTGCTCCAGCGGGATTTCGCGAAGCTCGTGTATTACCGAACGCGGAATCGTCACCTTGCCCTCCGCGTCGCTGTCCCGGAACCGGAAAAACCGGAACATCAATGCGTCCTGAAGTTCTGACCGGACAAAAGTGCCTTTGCCATGAACACGTTCCAGCAAGCCGTCTTCGACGGCGCGTGACAGCGCCTGGCGCATGGTGCCAAGAGCAACCTTGTACTCCCTGGCAAGATCGGTCTCCGATGGCAGCATGCTTCCCGGCGGCCATTCGCCCGAAGTCACGCGCGCGCGCAATGCGTCGCGCAATTGCTCGTAGCGGGGCAGGCGCAAGTCAGACATAACAGATCCTGCGGATCCCATCATCTTCTCCTCATCTTGTTGTTAACTAGTCCTCTAGAGGACTATAATAGTGCACGTCCCTTTACAGGTCAACATTCTCTTCGCCTATGATTATCGATACCCATGCTCATATCTTCTCTGCCGCCGGGCCTTTCATGCCAGGGGCTCGCTATTGCCCGAACTATGACGCGAAGATCGAAGACTGGCTCGCATTGTGGCCGCCGGCCGGGGTTACCCATGGCGTGCTGGTGCAGCCAAGCTTTCTGGGTACCGACAACAGCCTGCTGCTGGGAGCGCTCGAGCAACGGCCGGAGCTGCTGCGCGGCGTCATCGTCATTGACTCTTCCGTGGGCAAGGCGCAGTTGCAGCAATGGAACCGGACCGGTGCTAGAGGAGTGCGCCTGAATCTGATAGGGATCGGGGATCTATCAGTATTCGGCGGGCCGCAGTGGAGCAAGATTTTCAGATGGATGGTGGAACTCGGATGGCACCTGGAAGTGCAATGCGAAGGAGAGCGCCTGGCAGCACTGCTGTCCGTGCTGCCGGATATACCGCTTGCACTTGTTATTGATCACTTCGGTTTGCCCGATCCCCACGCCGCCGGATATTGTCCGGGGATTCTTGCCCTGTTTCAGGAAACCAGGCGCCGCAAGGTCTTTGTCAAGCTGTCGGCGCCTTATCGCTTGCGCGGGGTGAATCCTGGCAAGTACGCCGAGCTGTATCTCAAGGAGCTTGGTCCTGAATTCCTGCTTTGGGGGACTGACTGGCCCTGGACAAATCATGAGTCCGGGCGATCCTATACCGAATGCCAGGGCATGCTGCGCACATGGATTCCTTCACCCGATTCAGAAGACATGGTGCTGGGCGGCGCACCTCGCGCACTTTATCGCTTTGGCGAATGACAGGCAGGACTGACAGGTAGATGACAGCTGCGATGCCTAATATGAAGGGAAGCCCCGTAGACCGGTCGCAGGAAGGGGCCATAAGATGGAGACAGCAATGAAAGAAATACGCCGAATGCTGAACATTCCTTTGCAAACGGCAATAGATCCGCCGCATCGGGAACCACCCGGTACACTTCCTCCGGTGCAAATACCATGCACATTCTCTTAGCCGAGGACGAGCCGGAATTGGCAAACTGGCTTTGTCGAGCGCTGCATCAGAACGGGTATCAGGTTGATTGGGTCGATGATGGCAGGCTGGTGGAAAACAGCTTGCGTCAAGTAAAGTACGATGCATTGATTCTTGATCTCGGTCTGCCCGGCATGGACGGTCACACAGTGCTTGCGCGCTTGCGCCGGTCGGATGAAAGGCTGCCCGTATTGATCCTTACCGCCCAGGATTCGGTCGCCGAGCGGGTAAGCACCCTGAAAGGCGGTGCCGACGACTTCGTCGCCAAGCCATTTTCCATTGACGAACTCGAGGCGCGCTTGATTGCCCTGATCCGGCGTTCCCGTGGCAGCGAGCATCCTCGCATGGCATGCGGTCCTCTTGTCTATGATCCCGTGACACGACATTTTTCGCTGTCCGGGCAAAACCTCAACTTGTCAAAGCGTGAACATGCATTGTTGCGGGCATTGATTCAGCATCCCGGGGAGCCTTTGACAAAACAGGAAATCCACGATCGCGTTTTCCAGGACGAGATTGATGCCTTGCCTGAAGCGGTGGAAGTCCTGGTGTACCGTGTGCGCAAGCGCCTGGAGGGCAGTGCGGTGCAGGTTGTCACCTTGCGCGGCATCGGCTACTTGCTCGAGCTGCATTGAATGCGCGGGGCGATTCTTTACAAATGGAGCGTCAGAAGAACCGTCCTGACTCTATTGATTCCCGCTCTGCTCGTCGTGGGCGCCATCGAAATGTGGTCCACCTACCGAACCGCGGTCGATGCCGCCAATTCCGCGTATGACCGTTCGCTGCTGGGCGCCATCAAGGCAATCGATGCCAACATTTCGACGGCATCCGGCGGCGTCTCGGTCGAGTTGCCATACACCATGCTGGAATTCTTCCAGCTGACCGCCGCCGGCAATGTCCACTTCCGGGTCGGCACGGAAGACGGACTGGTCGAGATCGGAAGTTTCGACCTGCCGCATCCGCCACAGGCGCTGGAGACCAAGGTGCCGCAGTTCTATGACGCCGTCTACTTTGGACAGAGAGTGAGAATCGGCAGCTATGCCCGCGAGCTCGGCGTCGCCGGGGGCTCGCAGCTGCATAGTCACGGCCGCATCGTGATTCAGGTCGCCGAGGCGCTGACATCGCGTTCGGATTTCATCAACGCGCTTCTATTGCAGGCGCTACGCCGTGACTTTCTCCTTCTCGCCGCGGCGATTGGCATCCTGGCGCTGGTATTGCATCTGACCCTGAAGCCGCTCGCGCGTCTGCGCGACGAAGTGAGCTCCCGCTCGCCCGCCGACCTGACGCCAATTGCCACAACCGGCGTGCCTGTCGATTTGAGACCGCTGGCCGATGCAATCAATCTGCATATGGCCCGGACGCAGGGAATACTTGAAGGGCAGCGTCGCTTCATTGACGACGCCTCGCATCAACTGCGTACCCCGCTGGCGACACTCCGCACCCAGCTCGACTATGTTCTGCGGGAAACGGATCCGGCCAATGTGCAGCAAGCCCTGGATGCCGTGTCCCGGCAACTCAATCTTGCAATACGACGGACCAATCAGATGCTTGCGCTCGGCCATGCCGATGCGGTCGCCGCTCCGGCTGTCGAGGTGAATATCTTGCAACTGGCTCGGCGAGTCGTAAGGGAGGTGGTGCCCGCCGCGCGGGAAAAGAAGCTCGATCTGGAATTTGACAGCCCGGAGGGTGCGGTAACGGTGCTTGGCCATGAAGGATTGCTGCGCGAGGCACTCCTGAATCTCCTGCATAACGCGGTGCAGTTTGCGCCTGAAGGGGGCAATGTTGTATTGCGCCTGAGGCAGGCCGGTGGCTTGATCGCTTTATCCGTCAGCGACGATGGACCAGGCATACCAGAGGCGGACCTGCCCCATATCGGGCGTCGCTTCTATCGTGCCAGCAATTCGTCCGCGGATGGTTCAGGGCTTGGGTTGGCCATTGCCAGGGCGGTCGCCGAAAGCCATGGCGGCGGTCTTCGCATCGAGAATGGAGGACATGGACGCGGATGCAATGTGATCCTGTCCATTCCAACGGCTGCCCAAGTTTCCGGCGTCTGAAAAACACGGAATTGACAGCTTGCTGACAGCAACGGCTTGTTATCTTCATGCCATACCGGCGCCCAGCCGGAAATCAATGACGGAGACGATAATGAAAGGACTATTCTTGGGTCTTTTCCTATCAATGCTTGCCCCGGTGGCAGCGGCGGCCCCTTTCGACAGGACGGAATGCATCGCTGGCGCAAAGGCCGGCGGCGGCTTCGATCTCACCTGCAGGCTGGCGCAGACCGCCTTGCTGGAGGCAGGAATCATCCAGGAGCCGATGCGCATCACCTATGTTCCCGGTGGCATCGGCGCCGTCGCGTACAACACGCTTGCCGGACAGCGCTCCAGCGAACCCAATACCATCGTGGCGTTCTCCAGCGGCTCCTTGCTGAACCTGGCCCAGGGAAAGTTCGGCAAATACAGCGCGAGCGATGTGCGCTGGCTGGCTGTCGTCGGGGCGGATTACGGCGTGATTGCCGTGCGCAAGGATTCGCCATACAAATCGATGAAAGATCTCGTCGATGCATTGAAGGCCGATTCCAGCAAGATCGTATTCGGGGCCGGCGGTACGGTCGGAAGCCAGGACTGGATGAAGGCGGCGATGACGGCGAAGGCCGCCGGTGTTAGCCACAAGGCGATGCGTTTCGTTGCGTTCGAAGGCGGTGGCGAATCGTTGAAGGCGCTGCAAGGCGGGCACGTGCACGTCTATACCGGCGACGCATCGGAAGCGGCGGCACAGATTCGAGCGGGAGCAAATATTCGCTTGCTCGCCGTGTTGACCGATAAGCGCCTGCCAGGCGTGCTCTCTAGCGTGCCGACCGCCCTGGAGCAAGGTTACGAAGTCGAATGGGTGACGGCGCGCGGTTTCTACATGGGGCCAAAGGTCAGCGATGCGGACTTCGGTGCATGGACAAACGCCATCGGCAAACTGGTGCAAACCCCGGAATTTTCCGCACTACGCGACAGGCATGGCTTATACCCGATGGGATTGGTCGGAACCGAATTGGATGCCTACGTGAAGAAGTGCATCCAGCAGTATCAAAAGATGGCATTGGAATTCGGGATCGCTGCGCGCAGCAGATAAAGAACGGATAAAACCTGGAGCGTCCATCAACATGACGATGGCAAGTCCCGCCGACGACGACAGTCCAAATGTGCCGCAAGAAGATGCAGGCAGGCAGCGGCACCTTGATAGACGCGCTTAAGCACTGCGCCGCTGCGGCACTGCGGCACCGTTGGCAGGGCGTTGCAGGGGACTCGCGGGCTTGGGACCAGGTCGCGTCTGTTTCATGCGGACCCTTGGGTTCACACATCATTCCATTGCTGCAGGCACTGCATCAGCCGATGCAGTTTGCCGGCCGCAGGGTGTTCATTAATTTTTTACGAGGTAGGGATATGGAAATCAATCTGAAACGACGCCGGTTTGTGTCCGGGATGGCTGCAATTCCCGCAGTCGTCGTCGTGCCTGCGTTGGCGCAGGAGAGCAGGAAATGGCCGACAAAGCCGGTTAAGCTTCTGGTTGGCTTTCCCGCCGGGGGTGGCGCGGATAGCATGGCGAGGTTGGTGGCGCAGAAATTGTCGGAGCGGCTTGGCCAGCAATTCATAGTGGAGAACCGTCCAGGAGCCACTGGCACAATCTGCTCCCAGCTGGTGGCGAGATCGGACGCGGATGGCTACACCCTTCAGCTTGCCCATATCAATTCCAATGCGATCGGCCCTCTGCTGGTTGCGAAGGGACGATTCGATCCTCTCAATGATTTCTCGCCGATCGGGCTCGTCGGTATTGCGCCACAGCTGCTCGTGCATCGGCCGAGTCTGCAAATAGCCAGCATTCCGGAGTTGATCAGGTACGCAAAGGCGAATCCCGGCAAGCTCACGTTTGCCTCGTCGGGCAACGGCAGCGTTCAGCATGTGGCAGGGGAAGCATTCAAGTTGGCTGCCGGAGTCGAGATGTTGCATGTGCCTTTCAAGGGCACCGGCGAAGCGATGACCAGTTTGCTGTCGGGTGACGTCGACTTGAGCTTCAGTTCCGCTGCATCCGTCGTGCAGAACATCAATACGAACAAGCTGAAGCTGCTCGCGACGTGCACGCCAAAGCGCCTGGCGAATTACCCGGAGGTTCCCACCATTGCAGAAACCTTGCGCGGCTATGAAATATCCACTTGGTATGGCCTTGCCGGTCCGGCGAAACTTCCTCAGGAAATCGTGACAAGGTTAAACAGCGAAATCAACGCAATCATCCAGTTACCCGATGTCGCCAAGCGATTCAAGGACTTGAGCGAAGAGCCTGGTTCCGGGACTCCAGAGCAGTTCAGGCAGTTCTGGCGCAGTGAACTCGACAAGTACGCCAAGCTGATCAAGGACGCAAAAATCCAGAGCACTTGATCATGTGGAGTGTTCGAGATTGTTAACCGGCACAGGCGTCGCAGTGACCAGGGACGTGGGGCATTCAAGTGCATCAAGGCCAGGAGCGGGTCTTATCTGTTGCGCCCGGAACGCCCGCCAACGTACCCGTCATGAAAATAATCAGGTGTTGCTTTGCATCTCGAATGACTGGCTTGTCGTCATATGTGAGGGTCATGCTCCGGCAGTTCCATGGGCTCTCACATAGGAAATTCAACCATGTCCGCCAATGCCAATGAACTACACCGTTTCGTAAAGTCCACGCAGATTGCGCATGTGAAATGGATTCCGCCACCTGCATTCGTCGGCGCCCTGTGTGAAATCGATAGTCGGTCAGTGGCCGCTACCGGATGTCGTTTGCCAATCTGGCATCCGGACACCGCCACTAGTGCGGCGGGGATACCTGGAACTGGACAATCCCGGCAATTAACAATTTGAAAAACGTATCATCATTATTAAATTAACATTTATTCCCTTTTGTTAAAGGAATGTTGTTCACGTCGAAATGGAAAATTTTTTAGAGATTAAAGATTATTTTTTGAACTCTGAGGAGTCATGTCTATCGAACTACATTTTTTTGCAACGGAGAATCTTTAGTGATCGAACACAATTCAAGAATCAACATGTATTTGGTGTCAGCGGCAGTCACTGGATTGCTCGCAGCATGCGGCGGTTCCTCGGTGGGTGATGGAGCGGGAGTGGCTCCCGACTCCTCGAAGACGCTATCCCACTTGAACGTAGTTTCCGGCACAACCGACAGCCCACCGCAGGCGGCTCCCCCGGCATCCACCTCCTCTGCATCGACTTCCCCTGCATCGACTTCCCCCGCATCGACTTCCTCTGCATCTTCTTCCCCTGTTAACTCCGCTTCGCCCCAAGTTTCCAGCACTTCCAATACATCCCCAGCAAGTCTTCCGGCATCAGATGGGCCCGCCGGTCAAGATTCCAGCGCTTACACTCTCACGTTTCACGACAGCTTCGACGCCGGTCTGGACCGCAATGTCTGGAACACCGAGCGCACGGACGCCGATATCGCGGTAACCAATTACGCGGTGAATAACGGCGCGCTTAAGATCTGGCCCGAACGCGGGACTAACGGTGAATTTTTTGACCGCACATTCGATACCGAGGGTCGCTTTTCGCAGCGCTACGGATATTTTGAAATGGAAGCCAAGCTTCCCAAAGGCAAAGGCGTATGGCCAGCGTTCTGGCTGCTTGGATATCAAGACGGCAGGCGTCCTGAAATTGATATTCTCGAAGCCTACCCGGGCGGCGCCGCCCCGTGGGGCGCACCTGGCGCAGACGGCGTTCCCGTACCAATGATGTACGCGCCGGTGGTGTGGAATGACCGCGACAGCCAAGCCGGCTATGCAAAGGTTGAGACGCCTGACATGTCTGCCGGATTCCATCGCTATGGCCTCAAGTGGGAACCCGATAGAATGACCTTCTATTTCGACGGCAGGGAAGTCTACTCGCTGCAGGCTTCCATTTCCGATCCCTTATTTCCCATAGTCGACCTCTGGTTCGGTAGTGCCAGTGGCGACCCCGACGCCTCTACACCGACAGGCGAGTCCAACGCTTTTGAAATCAACTATGTGAAAGCGTGGCAGTTCAAATAGCCTGACCTTCTTCGACAGAATCGCTTACGAAAGCACGGGCTCGCCGCAATATTCTGAATGCCCTGCAACAGGATAAGCAGCGGTCTGGCCGGATCTTCCCGGCAGGTGCCTGGCAGGTGCCTAACGTGGCTTGCAGATATGTTCGACGTATACGTTTTCTACGTATCCGCGTTTGCGCTCGCGTGTTGAAATGGATGGGAGTACATGCGCTCCCATCCTTTAACCTGACCTTAAAGCCTTGCTCTGCTCTCGTCGTTAAACGGCCGGCGAGCCGAGTCAGATATTTGTAGAAGGCGAAGACGGCAAAATCATGCCGAATGCCGAATGCCGAATGCCGAATTATCTCAAGCGGTCCGGTTTCACGATACGCTTGAGATAGCGAACAGCATTGCGATTCGCCTGCACTCACATCGCAATCATCGTTACTGCTGGTACGTGGCATCTACATGGTGCTGCGATCCAAGCTTCGAGCCTCTTCATGCGATGCCAATCCCGAACCACACCCTATCAAACAGCGGCTGCGCAAGCGGCTGGGGACATCATGCCGGCTTGACCCCGGAAGTTGCCATGCATATCGGCTGATTATCAAGAAAGCAGGAAATCGTCTCTTTCGACGCCGCCGCGCATGCCTCATGTGGACAATAATCAAACCGGATTAATTCGGAATAAATACAAACAGGTGTTGGATGAATCCTTAATGGTTAAGGAGGGAGACCGTTGTGCCGGAAAATTTGTATCCGCCGCGATATATGGTTCCTTCGACGGCGGGGTGCGCAGGCTCTCGAACGTCAACGCCGCCGGCGACGACCGGGTCACGGTCGGGTCCACCGGCACGTCGATGTCCAACCGCATCGGCTTCCGTGGCATGGAAGACCTGGGCGGAGGCTATAACGCGCACTTCACGCTGGAGTCCGGATTCAATACCGGAACCGGTGCGCTCGATGCCGCCAATACCCTGTTCAACAGGAAACCGCGGCGCTCGACACGACCAGCAAGTACGCCTGGCTGGGCGCCGAATATGCGATTTCGCCCGCCGTGAGCCTGGCGGGGGCCTACTACCGCAACAATACGGAAGTGGCAGGCGTGGATGGAAGCAGGGGCCTGTTCATCCTGGCCGGCTACTACGCGCTGTCCAAGCGCACCAGCCTGTACGCGGAAATTGATCGCACCAGATACCGGGGCGGATTGATCGCATCGTCGGCACAGAGCAGGCAGACCGGCATTTCCCTGGGTATCAATCACTTGTTCTGAACGACTTCCTTGCCGGCGCCTGCATGCGGGGAACCGGGAACCGCGCGCAGAAGCATTTTTCATCAGGGAAAGCTGTTCCGAAAATTGTCCCTTCCGACGAGGCCCGGGCGAAGCCCGGGTTCCATAATGGCCGCATGGGAAATAACCGGCCCGCCTGCGCCGGAAAGCCGCGCAGGCAGAAATAACCATCATGGAGGAGCAACCATCATGCTGAAAGCTTTCGTCCTCATGCTCGCCGCGACCGCGGCCCTTGGCGGCACGCTCAGCGCCGCCGCCCAGGTGAAGATTGCGTACATCGATCCGCTTTCCGGCGCATTTGCAAGCATCGGCGACTTCGGCTACAAGAGCTTCGTTGCCGCGACCGAAGACGTCAACGCCACGGGCGGCGTTCTCGGCGGGCAAAAGCTGGAAATCGTTCCGATGGATAACAAGGCCAGTCCAGAAGAATCGCTGGCCCTGTTCAAGAAGGTGACGGACAGCGGCATCCGCTTCATCGTGCAGGGGCAGGGCTCGGGCGCCGCCGGTGCGCTCATCGACGCGGTCAACAAGTGGAACGAGCGCAATCCCGGCAAGTCGGTGCTGTTCCTGAACTATGCATCGAACGACCCGAGCTCACCAATTCGAAATGCAGTTTCCGGTACTACAGCTTCGATGCCCACAACCTGATGAAGGTCGAGGCGCTCACGAATTACATGGCCAAGGACCAGGCCATCAAGAAGGTATTCGTGCTCGGGCAGGATTACGCGCACGGGCAGCAGCTGGCCAAGGCGGTCACGGCCACGCTGCCGAAGAAGCGGCCGGATGTCCAGATTGTCGGCAAGGACCTGCATCCCTTCGGCAAGGTGAAGGACTTTTCTCCCTATGTCGCCAAGATCAAGGCCTCGGGCGCGGTATGGGGCGTCGGCCTGAAGATCGTCGGCGACGACGGTAGCGAACTGCCGCACAACGGCAAGGCCTACGGACATCTTCATGTGCGCGGCCCCTGGATCGCGAGCGGCTACTTCAAGGGGGAGGGCGGCCAGGTACTCGATGCCGACGGCTGGTTCCCGACCGGCGACGTGGCTACCATCGATCCCGACGGCTATGTCCAGCTGGTGGACCGCGCCAAGGACGTGATAAGTCCGGCGGCGAATGGATTTCATCGATCGACCTGGAAAACGCCGCCATCGCCCATCCGGCCGTGGTGGAAGCGGCGATCATCGGCGTCGCGCATCCGAAATGGCAGGAGCGGCCGCTGCTGCTGGCGGTCAGGCGGCCGGGCCAGCAGGTGACGCGCGACGAGCTGCTTGGTTACCTCGGCGAGCGCGTCGCCAAGTGGCGGGTGCCGGACGACGTGGTGTTCGTCGACCAGTTGCAGCACACCGCGACCGGCAAGCTGCTCAAGACCAGGCTGCGCGACCAGTACCGCGACTACCGGCTGCCGACGGCTTGAGCAGGCGCCCGCGCGGGGGAATTCAGGCGAACGCAGGCAAATGTAGGCAACAACGACAAGGACGGCGGGTGACCGCATCACCGGCCCGTCCCGCAATGATCCGATTCCAATGGAGACAGACATGGAGCATGCCAGCTTCCACGGTGCGATACAGGCACGGGCCCGTGCGCGGCCTGCGCACCCGGCTTATGTCGCGCCCGCCCGCACCTGGACCTACGCCGACGTCGATACGACCGCCAATCGCCTTGCCAATGCGCTGCGGGCGCTGGGCATACAGCCGGGAGAGCGGGTTGCCTGCCTGACCCGCCATATCGCCGAATGCACGATTCTCGTGCTGGCGGCGAACAAGATCGGCGCGGTCTATCACGGCGAAGCCCGCTTCATGATGGCCGATGCGGATTTCCTGCCCGTGCTGGCGCCGCTGGAACTGCCGCGGCTGCTGGCCGTCGTCGGCACCCAGGCCGCACCCGGAGCAGAGGGCATGGAAGGCTGGTGCGCCGCTTCGCCCGACAGCGACCCCGGCCACTCCGCCGCATCCGGCGATACCGCGCTCCAGCTGTATTCGCCAGCAACCACCGGCCTGCCCAAGGGCGTGGAACTGTCGCACCGCAACCGGATCGGCGTCTGCGAAACCATCGGCAGCGCCTACGGCTATTCCCTTTCCGAAACCGTCACCTTCAATGCCGCGCCGACCTTCCATATCGGCGGGCTTGGCATGTCCTTCGTCGCCCTGTACGCGGGCAGCATGACGGTGTCCCATCCCGAGTTCGATCCGCCGCGCGTCATCGAGGCGCTCTCCCGGCATCGCGTCACGCATACCTTCATGGTGCCGGCGATGATCCATCTGCTGCTGCAGGTGCCGGGCGTCGACCAGGCCGATTTTTCCTCGCTGCGGGTGATGGGCTACGGCGCGGCGCCGATCACCGAGACCGTGCTGACCGAAGCGATGCGGATCTTCAAATGCGATTTCATCCAGAATTACGGCCTGACCGAAACCACGGGCACCATCGTGGCGCAGCTGCCGGAGGATGACGATCCCGGCGGCCCGCGCGCGCACCTGCTGCGTGCCGCTGGCAAGCCCTGCCCGGGCACCGGCCTGCGCATCGTCGATGCCGCCGGGCGCGATCTGCCGGAAGGCGAGATCGGCGAGGTTTGGATCCGCGCGCCGCAGAACATGATCGGCTACTGGCGCAACGAGAAGGCAACCCGGGAGGCTTACCCGGAGGGCAAGCAGGATGGCATAGGCTGGTTCCGCAGCGGCGACGCCGGCTACCTGCGCGATGGCTATCTCTACATCAAGGACATGATCATCTCCGGCGGCGAGAACATTTATCCGGTCGAGGTGGAGAACGTGGTGGTGCAGCATCCGGCGGTGCTCGATTGCGCGGTGATCGCCGTGCCCGACGATAAATGGGGAGAATGCGTGAAGGCTTGCATCGTGCTGCGGCCCGGCATGCAGGGGCAGGCGAAGGAGCAGGACATCATCGATTTCTGCCGCGAGCGGCTTGCCCATTACAAGTGCCCGCGCAGCATCGACTTCATGGAGGCGCTGCCCCGCAGCCGGCGTTCGCCCGCTCCGGCGGGCGTTTTTTCAAGAGGGCAGCCTGTGGCTGATCACCGTACGGACATGCCACGCCGGCGTCGAAAGAGGGTCATGTCGTTTCGGCGCAGACAGTGTCCTGGTGCTGAATGCGCCCCATGACCTGGCTGACCGCGACTCTCGTGGCGCCGACCATGCGGGCGATTTCCGCATTGCTCAGCCACTTTGCGGTGTCCAGGCCCAGCATGCGGCAATGCCTGAGCAAGGCATGGATGCGTCCCTCGAGATCGCCCCGCATCAGTTCGAGCTGCTGTTCGGCGTGCAGCTGGCGCCGCGCGACATGCGCGGCCACCGCAGCTGAAAACGCAGGATAGGTGTGCATGTACGAATGGAATTTCTCGCGCGGAACCTCGACCATCTGGCAGGGAGTCAGCCCGATGTAGGAGGACGTATCCTCGACGCCGAGCATCGCTGCGGCTTCGCCCAGCATATTCCCCGGACTCAGCAGGGCCACCATCACCTCATGGCGCGGGCGCGTGCGCCGGTCCAGCGGCTGCCGCGCCGGCGCGGCCTGCCGGTGCGTTCCGCCGCGCACGATCTTGACGTATCCCGACAGGATGAAAAGCACCGGCCCCGGACCTGTGCATGCATTCGGAATCACGTCGCCGGCCTCGCAGGAACGCCACCGGACAACGGCGAGCAGTGCCTCCAGTTCATGCAGCGGCAGCTGGGAGAGCGAATTGACGGACCTGAGCGTGGCGAGTGTGGGGCGAGCCATGAGATGTTGCCAATCAATAAACTTCGCATTCCGTCACGGCCATGCGTCATGCCCGCGATGGAAGCAAGCCGAAGAAATCGTGGCTGCGTTTGCCGCCGCATCGGGAGGCAAAGCCAGTTTGCACCACGCAAATCTTACAGACGTAAACTTGTTTACGGTTACAAATATTTACCGTTCGCAATGAAATACAACGATGGAGATAATGGGCTGCGTACATGAAAGGTTCGATCCCAAAAAACGATCTGCCTGTTGAAGCCAACATAGCGATCAAAGGGAGTTAGTAAAATGTCACGTTCGATGACCTTTCAAGTCAATGATTCGTCCACCGGATCCGTCAATCCGCAAGTTTTCATCACCATCACCGAAGCCGACGGCGCGTTGAAGTTCAGCGTCACCCAGCAAGGCGCCATCGTCGGCGACCTGCGCGGCCTGTTCTTCGATCTCAATACGCTGGCCGACGGCGCGCTTGCCAGATCATTGTCCATCAGCGAACAGACTGCCTCCAGTTCACTGAAAGCCGGCGACGACTCCATCAAGGATCTCGGCAACGGCGCAAACATGAACGGGCTGGTGAGCAGCAACGGCGACGGCGGGTTTGACGCCGGCATCGTCATCGGTTCGGCCGGACTCGGCAGCGACGACATCCGTTCCTTCGGCTTCACCCTCAAGAGCTCGAGCCGCTCGCTGACGCTCGACGATTTCGCCAATGTCGATTTCGGCGTTCGCCTGACATCGGTGGGAACCGTCTCCGGCGCACGTGCCGAATCGTCCAAGCTGCTCGAAACCACTGGCTTCGCCGTCGATGCGGTCAACGACAGCGCCACCGTGGCCGGTGCCATGTCCGTGTCGGGCAATCTGCTGAACAACGACGGCCATGCGCTGCAGAATGCACGGATCAGCGGCTGGAGCGACGGCCTGCTGGGGCAGGCGCTGATGCTGAATAACGCCGCGGGCGCCACGCTGACAATCAATGCGGACGGTTCCTACAGCCTGGATGCCACCGCCGCAAGGGGGCTGTCTTCCGGTGAAACCCTGACCTATAAATTTTCCTACAAGCTCACTTCGTCCAGCAGCGGTCAAACCAGTTCGGATTCCGCATTCTTCAACGTGACCGTCGTCGGTGAAAACGATGGCCCCGTCGCGGAAGACGACCAGGCCGGCAGCGTGGACGAGAACGGCGTCCTGGCAGGCAAGGTCGGTGCCAACGACAGTGATGTGGACCGTCTCGACACGCATGCCTGGAGCCTTGACCATGGCACATTCAACGGCCCCGGCGCGCTCGCCTTCGATCGCGACGGCGCATGGTCCTACGATGCCAGCGGCGCGCTCGATTACCTCAGCGAAGGCGAGACCCTGGACCTGTCATTCCTCTATACGATGACCGACAATCACCAGGCATCGGACACGGCGAAGGTGAGCTTCACCGTGATGGGCAGCAATGACGGCCCCGATGCCACCGATGACATCGCCGGCCCGGTCGTGCAGGGCGGGAAGCTGGAGGGCGATGTCAGTGCGAACGACAGCGACGTCGACCGCCTGGATCACCACATCTATACCGCAGATGCGCTCAAGGGCGACGGCTCGCTGGTATTCAACGAAAACGGCAGCTGGTCTTACGACGCGGGTAGCTTCTATGATTACCTCGGCGCCGGCGAATCGGCGACTGTCTCGTTCGCCTACACGATGACCGACAATCACCTGGCATCGGACACGGCAGTGGTTTCCCTTACCGTGCTCGGCAAGAACGACGGTCCGGTGGCTAAGGATGATGACGGCGGCGCCATCAATGAAAACGAAGTTCTGAAGGGTAATGTCACAGCCAACGACAGCGATGTGGACGCGAGCGATTCTCATCTCTGGACGCTCGTGGAATTCACCGGCCCCGGCGAGCTGAAACTGGGTGGAGACGGCGAATGGACCTATGATGCGAAGGGCGCCTTCAACGCGCTCGACGCCGGTGATTTCAGGGATCTGTCATTTGTCTACATGATGACGGATTCGCACCAGGCGTCCGATACCGCCGTGGTAACGTTCCGCGTCAATGGCGTCGGTTCGGCAGTGGTTGTGCCGGAGACTCCGCAAGGCAATCCTGCCAACGGAAACAATGGCAACAATGGAAATAACGGCAATAACGGCAATAACGGCAATAACGGCAATAACGGTAACGGCGGCAACGGCGGCAATGGCGGCCCGAAGGGCAACAATGGGTGGGGCAATGGCGATGACTTGGCGCCCGGCGGTTCCGCAGGCCATAACAATGCTGAAAACAACAGCAACGGAACGACCGTGAAGATTACCGGCAGCAGTCTCTTGCACACCACGGAGATCATTCTCGGTTGATGCATTGATCCTTTGAACGTCGACCGTTCAAACGGCCGGGCAGCTTGAGCCGGCCTTTCACGAAAAACGCCGGCAATCGCATTGCCGGCGTTTTTATTCGTGAGTTTGCTTCTTCAGTATGTTCCGCTCATCCGGCCACCACGGCCAACGCGCCTCCATCCACCGGCAGGAACGTCCCCGAGATATGCTTGCCGGCGTCGCTGGCCAGCAGCATGCGGCGCACGTCGGCATGCCGGATGATGCTCACCGGCGGCCGGGACGCATCCTTGCCGGACGGCCCGATGGGCCGTCCCTGCGGTCTCTGCCGGGCATAGTCGAGGGATGCGAGATAGCCGGCCATGCCGAGCATCGCCGCGCCCATGCCGACTTCGATGCGCATCTCGTTCATCATGTGGAACATCAGCTGCAGCCCTTGCCCGACCTTGCCGACCAGGTAGGCGACCGCGCCGCCCCCGTCCAGATGCCGGCCTTCCCCGAAGTTGAGCAGGGTGTTGACGGTGCCGCGGTTGCCGAGCTTGTGGTTCAGTCCGGCAAGCACGACATCGTTGCGCGTGCCGGTGCGGGTCCCGTCGGCGCCGACCAGGTGGCGCGGCACGATGAACAGGGAAATGCCGCGCGTTCCCGGGCGGATCACGCCGTCTTCGTCGGGCGCCTTGGCCAGCACGGGGTGGCTGATGTTGTCGCTGAGTTCATGTTCGCCGGCCGATATCCACATCTTGGTGCCGCGCAGCCGGTATCGGGGCCCGAGCGGATCGCCGGCGAAGCCCTCTCCATTCGGCATGGCGCGGGTGGCGATGTCGGACAGGCTGGAGCCGGCCTGCGGTTCGGACAGGCACATGGTGCCGAGCGCGCGGCCGGCATGGATGCTGCCCGCAAACACCTGTTTCCGCACTGCGCTGCCATGCGCCATCAGCAGGCTGGCATTGGCGGCGGCGATCATTGGATAGCCGGCCAGCGCATTCGCGGCCAGGGAGAAGAAGGCGTTCGCGGCGCGGTCGACCACATAGGGCAGCTTCTGGCACTTCCGTTTTCTCGACAATTCCGACATGAAGCTCGAAGCGCTGACCACCCACCTGGCGAAGGACATGTCGATCAAGAAGGTCTGCATCATCGCCCAGAACTACGCCTACGGCCAGCAGATCCGCAAGTCGGCGCGGGAGTACCTGGCCAAGAAGCGGCCGGGCATCACCATTGTCGGAGACGACCTCCATCCGATCGGCCAGGTGAAGGATTTCTCGCCGTATATCGCCAAGATCAAGGCGTCCGGCGCGGACGTGGTGCTGATGGGAAACTGGGGTCCCGACTTCACGCTGCTGGTCAAGGCCGCCAAGGAAGCGGGACTGAATACGCCATTGCATGCCTTCTCCGCGATCCAGTACGGCGCGCCTACCCCGGTCGGGGAATCCGGCGTCGGCCGCCTGTTCAGCATCTTCCCCTGGCATGCGAACAATGAAGGTTTCCAGGGCGTCGACTATGTCGATGCCTACAAGAAGAAACACAACGAAGATTTCTTCATCATGTCCAGCCGGACCATTTTCACGATGATGGGCCAGGCCATTCGCAACACGAAATCCGTCGATCCGGTCAAGGTGGCGTTTGCGCTGGAAGGCATGAAGATAGACGGACCGGTCGGCCAGATCGAGATGCGCAAGGAAGACCACCAGGTGCAGCAGCCCCTTTACCTGCTGAGCTGGGACAAGGTCAATGGCAAGGACGTGAAATACGATATGGAAAATACCGGCTTCGAATGGAAGACCGTGAAAAAGATCGATGCCTATGTTGCCGCGCAACCGACTTCCTGCCAGATGAAACGGCCGGCGCGATCATAGGCGCGGGCACAGGCGGCAACACGTTCCAGCAAGGAGCAACGATGATTCCCGAAGACAGCGCAGCGTTTGCAATGCGGCTCGAATCCCATTTCGGCGACCGTGTGGTCCGCTGCTTCAGCGACCGGCCCGGGAGCGTGCATGCCATGTTCAGGGAAACGGTAAAGCGCCGGGGCGGGCAGGAAGCGCTCGTCTGTGGATCAACACGCATGACCTGGGACGAGTTGCATGATGCCGCGATGCGCTTCGGCGCGGGCCTGAAGGAACGAGGCGTCCGCCAGGGCGAGCGCGTGGTCCTGCTGCTTGGCAACCGGACGGAATTCGTCATCGCCGCACTCGGGGTAATGGCGATCGGGGCGATCATCGTGCCTGTCAGCACGCGGGAAAAGACGCCGGGCCTGACCTATCTGTTCAATCATTGCGGCGCGGTGGCGGTCGTCCACGATGGCGCGCTGGGCGGCCTGCTGCCCGCCGCCACCCATGCGCCCGCGGTCCGGCTGCGCATTGCCGCCGACCCGTTCGCGGGCTCGGAAGATTTTTCCGGTTTGCTGCGTTCCATTCCCCTGGACAATGCGGCATCGGTGGAGGAAGAGGACGTCGCGGCAATTCTCTACACCTCCGGCACGACCGGCAAGCCCAAGGGGGCGATGCTGACCCATTTCAACATTGTCCACTCGGCCATGCATTACGAACTTGTGATGGGGCTGAATGCGCAGGACCGGGCGGCGGTGGTAGTGCCGCTCAGCCATGTCACCGGCCTCGTGGCGCTGATGCTGGCCACGGTACGCTGCGGCGGCGCGCTGATCGTGGTGCCGGAATTCCGCGCGCCGGATTTCCTGCAGCTTGCTTCGCAGGAGCGCATGTCCATGACCATCATGGTGCCGGCGATGTACAACCTGTGCCTGATGCAGGAAGACATCGGCAGGCATGACCTGTCGGCATGGAGAATCGGCGGCTATGGCGGCGCACCGATGCCGCTGGCAACGATTCGGTCGATGGCGCAGGCATTCCCGGATCTCACCCTGATCAATGCCTATGGCGCGACCGAGACGACCTCGCCCGCGACCATGACCTTGCCCGGCGATGCCGGCACGCGCGGCGAAAGCGTGGGGAAGGCGGTGCCATGCGGAGAGATCCTGATCGTCGATGAAGCCGGCCGGGAACTGCCGTGCGGAGAGGCCGGAGAAGTCTGGCTGCGCGGCCCGATGGTTGTCAAGGGCTATTGGGACAATCCGGCCGCGACCGCGTCGAATTTCACCGGCGGCTTCTGGCATAGCGGCGATATCGGCAGCCTGGACAGGGATGGATACCTGTCGGTATTCGACCGACGGAAGGACATGCTCAATCGCGGCGGCTACAAGATCTATAGCGTCGAGGTGGAGAACGTGCTGGTTGCCCATCCCGCAGTCATCGAAGCTGCGGTTGTCGGCAAGCCTTGCCCCGTTCTCGGGGAACGTGTCCATGTCTTCGTATCCATAGCCTCCGCGGTCAGTGAACGGGAACTGGCGTCATTCTGCGCACAGCGTCTGGCCGATTACAAGGTTCCGGAAAGCTTCACGATCCAGTCGGAAGCCTTGCCGCGCAATCCGAATGGCAAACTGCTCAAGCGCGAACTCCGCGACAGGATAGTGCCGCCTGACGCGTAATCTCGACGCGCGGCGATGGCAGGGCAGGAAACACCCGGCATGGTGCATCCCGACTGATCAAGGTCGCGGCCGGAGAATGGCTGTTAGGCGTACTCCGGCCGGGGTGAAACCGTTCCAGTGCGATGCACCCGATCAGCAACCCGCGGTGCAATTGGCTGCCGCGTCGAACTCCATGGTCTTTCCCGATAGCGGGATATGCACCGGCACCTTGACGGCCTTCATGAACGTTTCGGTTTTGCTGCCGGCACGCACTTTGCCGCCCACTGTCCCGACTTCGTTGGCGTGCGAGGCAATCACCGCAGCGGGCTTGACCAGGTTGTTGATCACATAGGAAGCTTCGCCCGGACCCGTCGTGAAGCCGTCGCCGATGTTCATGACCGCCAGCTTGGCGTTATAGTGATTGCGAACGACCAGCTCCTGGTCCGCCATGATGCCGGTATCTCCAGAGAGATAGGTGACAAGCCCGTTGCTGAACTTCAGGATATAGCCGGTTGCCGGCCCCACGGCGCCAGCGATCCCGGCTTCCTTCATGGCCTTGCCGATGACGCCGCCAAAGTAGTCGGGATCCAGCCCATTGCTATGCAGTGCCGCCACGGTGGCGATGCGCACGCCATTGATGGTGACGCTGCCGCCAAACCGGGCCAGTACCGAATTGGCGGGATCACCGCCATTGGCCTTGAGCTTTTCGGCAAAGAAGGGCGGCATTTCGCTGCCGGTGACGATCTTCGCTTTCTTGGCCAGCGCAATATTGACCGCGCTCGAATTCGGCATGGCCGACACTGACATGTCGGGAGCTGCGCAGCTTCCCGAGTTCGGCGCCTTGGCATGCGCATTCCCGACGTGGTCGCCGTGCATGTGGCTGACGAGGATGATGTCGATCTTGCCCAGGCGGGGATCGTCCGCGCCGGCGACGGTGCGGCCCGGGTCGTAGAGAATGCGTGTTCCGTTGGGGTCCTCGAAGACGAGAGCCCGGTCCTGCGCACAGAATTCGCCGTCAATGCCGCCAAGCGGCGTCACCTTCACGGTTGCCGGGCGCGCCTGGTTCGAGTTCTGGGCTGGTGCCTGTGGCTGTGTTGAACAAGCTACGGTCGTGCTTAAGGCCGCCCAGGCGGCAAGCCAAGTCAGATGACGCATAAAGTCTCCCTGTTGTTAAGTGACACGATAAGGCTGGAAAGAGTCTGGAAATATTGAGCTGCAGATATCGGCCAGTCAGGTCTGCCGGATGCATGTCGTTTAGCGACTCGCCGTGGGTGCAACCGCAGCGCCTTCGATACGATGCTTGCTCAACGCGTTGGCAACAAAGCCCGACGCCTTCATTTCTTCAATAAACTGCCTGAGGTATGTTGCCCCGACTGGACGCCCCTTCGGCGTGGCCATGGCCTGATTGATGACCATGAACCGTCCATCAAGCAGCCGAAGTCCGGGAATGCGCTTGCCATCGGCCTCAAGCTGCTGCTTGACGCCGGCCGCCACTTCCAGGGAATCCCTTACCATCGTATCCACTACCAGTGGAGAGGTCGGCGCCCGTACGATCTGGGCATTTTTGATTTCACGCGAGAGATAAAGGTCGTAGGCGCTGCCGGCACCGACTACGATACGCGTGCCGGCCCTGTCGACATCCGCATTACTCTTGATCGGCGATGCTTGCGGCACCATGTAGGCGCCTTCGATGATCACGTAGGGATCCGTATAGTCCATGTCCATTGCCCGCTTGGGATCGATCGCCACGAATCCAATGTCCCATTCCTTCGACTTGGCTCCTTCCACGACCTTGCCCGCGGCCGAATAGGTCACCAGTTCGACCGGCACGCCAAGTCTTTTCCCCAGTTCTTGCGCAAGATCCACCGAAACGCCGCGCGCTTGTCCGGTGGCCGGATCTTTAACCGCCAGGATTGGATTGCCGAAATTGATCGCTGCGCGCAGCGTTCCGGATGGCGCCAGTTCGGCGGCTGCGGCCTTGGAGGAATCCGGACCTGAAGGCATGGAACTGCACGCGGCGAGCAAGACGGCAAGCGAAAATGCGCCTATTGCACGGGCAGCTCGTTTCACTGGACGTCCGTCGGTAAGCCGGCCGGCTCTGGAAGATCGATCCGGTGCCTTTGTTGTTGGAATTATCACAATTGTCTCCTGGTTTCTCAGCTCGTTGGCATAACAAGCTGTTGCCTTGTTTTAAACAAAAGTCTAACCCAATTGTAGATTTCGAACCGTCTTGTTCATGATTAACGGGAGGGCAAGAAAAAATCCGGCCTCGGTCTCTCCAGCGGGTCGCGCAAATCGTAAAGTCGTAAAGCCCTACAGATGATGAGCTCGGAACCGCGCTTCTTCCTCTCGGCGAGCTGGTTGCCTTCAATGCTCTCGCACGGTTCGTCATCGTTGACTTCCAGCTCGGAAACCTTGGGAGCAAGCATGGATTCCTGAACCTCGCGATCAGGGCCAGGCGTGGACTCCATGTGATGCAAGAGAACCTGTTCGCCATAAGCAAGCCGGAGGACCTTGCACCCGCGGATCAGCCGCTGCGGCCAATCGTATCTTTAGGTAGAGTGCCCATCTGTCAAAAATGCCGGTATAGTCTCGCTCTGCCTTTTCTCATTCCATAATGTCCATCATCGTTCGTTTGCTTGTTGTGCTCTGTTATGCCGTGTTGTTCGCAACGTCTGCCATGGCCGACAGCGGGCAGGAGCCTGCCATTGCCAATGAACGCGCCGTGGCTTTCTGCGGCGGCAATCAAGAATGCGAAGCGACGATGCGCAAGCGCGAAATGCTGGCGGCCGAAAAGCGGCAGCAGATGGAAGCGGCAGACAGGGCTTTGAAAGACTCCGATCCGGCCAGTTATTATTTGACGCTTCTAGGCAGGTTCGCAATGGCTGTCGCTTTCATTGGCGGTGCGGCCGGTCTCTACGTGTTTGCCATGCACCTGTTGTTTGGTAAAAAGAAGCGCGCCGCAAAAAACAAGACCGGTTCGGACGGGATATAACGATTCTGAGTTATTCCATTACAGATGAAACCGGGGCGTCAGGCAAGGTCGAGGTGGCAAATCAGCCGTTCATGGCGTGGGTATGGATAACGAGTGCAGTGCGGTCAGGCAGAATAAACGCGAGCTCATGCGATGGAGCGGCTTGAGATTGGTATAAGAAGCACATTCCTGCCTTCTGTCCCACGCCTGATCCGACATCTCCAGTTTATCGACGTTGAAGTGCAGTGAAGCAGAAGCGTTGCCAGCTCAACCCCGGAAAGCCGACCGCACGAATCTGTTCATGAGGGTGATGGCCCATTGGTCGATTCAGCGCCGATGGCGTTGACGCGGAACGCGGGAGAGCCTCCTGGCATGCGGATACGTACGCCGCCTGTCGAAATGAGAGGCGGCATCCAGCGACACCAAGCGGTACACAAAGCACATTTGCACTGCAAAGACGATCGGCACGACCATGCAGCATCCGCATGCGGCCGCGCAGGTCTTTATTTCCTGGCCTTGCCGGGCCGTTTAGGCGGTGTGGCGGAGCGAGCCTTGCTGCGCCGCTCGTAGAGGGTCTTTGCATCTTGTACCGCCCGCTCCTGGGTTCGCATCTCGGGCCGATCGTCGTGCAAGCTGAAGTAATCCGCCGCTTGCGCACGTACGACTTCGCTGATGGCATCTTCGTCGCTCATATCGTACATCTCGGTCAGGAGCGTCGTAACTTCATCGAGATAGTCTTCGTATGTCATTGCCATGGCTGCAAGGGAAAGTGATGTGGGCGTGTAGCATACAGTATAGGAGGCGCCTTGTTTCCGGTGCGGTGCAGTCAAATCCTTGCTGCTGCGGGATTGCTGGCATCACTTTCCAGAACGCACCTCGGCGAGGGCGATGGTCAGATGCTGCACCTTCAGCTTGAGCTGGTCGCGTTCCTTGGTCAGTTCATCCACCAATAGCTGCAGACGATGGATGGCCAGTTGGTCCGGCGTTGCGTCTTCGGGAGGCGGCTCCGCCACTGGCGTCGGCCTCGCAGGCTGGCGCGCTTCACGCACTTGCCTGGCGGTCTTGCGCAATTCCTTCTTGCCGCCGGCAACCGCTTCGACCTGCTTTTCAACCGGCAGGGAAGCAACCGTAGCCGCTGCGTTGATTGAAATGATCCCTGCCTTCACCGCACCGACGAGTTCAGGAGCGGCCGTCTTCTGTATCTTCTCGATCTGGCCCAGTGTTGCACTGCTGACTCGGGCGGTGCGCGCGACAGCCTCGCGGGTCAACGGCGGACCGGCTTTGGTCGGTGCGGCAATTTCCGGCTGCGCCGCTTCCGCAGGTTCCGGTGCTTCGGGCACATGCGCCGGCGTCTGGCGGGCGGAAAGGATTTCCTTTTTTCGCAATGCAAGCACGCCGCGCTGGAAATCGGATACGCTTCTGCGCCCCAGATGATTGTCGATCATCCACAGGTGCACATCCTCCATGGTCTTGAAGTTCTTGCTCTGCACCGTGTTGAACGGTATGCCATGCTTCTGGCATATCCCGTATCGGTTGTGACCATCCACCAGCAGATCGCCCCACAGCACCAGCGCATCACGGCATCCCTCGGCGAGCAGGCTGCGTTCCAGCGCATCGTATTCATTTTCAGTCAGCGGGTCGATATAGGCCCGCAGCTCTTCACTGATCGTAATCGTCATGGACAAGCCAAAATAGAAAATAGTGGCAGTAGTTTACACAACGAAAGCCGGTGAGGGCGCTCAATGCGGTCCCGCTTCATTGATGCTGGCGCAACGTTGTCAAATCCGTCACATAGTTTGGCCGGGTGTTCCGGAGGCATTCGGAAGTGGAGAAAACAGGACCTTCTCAAGACAGGCTATGCGGAAGCACTCTTTTCAGAAAAGGAGCAGTCCGGCTCCGCGGCGCCGCAGCGACTTTTGCAGGCGGACCTGCCGCGACCACCTTGCCGCCTTCATCGCCGGCACCCGGGCCGATGTCGATGACCCAGTCGCTCGCCGCAAGTACCCGCATATCGTGTTCGACGACGATTACCGTGTTGCCGGACTCCACCAGTCGGTCGAGCTGGAGGATCAGTTTGTCGACATCGGCCGGATGCAATCCGGTCGTAGGCTCGTCCAGAACATATAGCGTATTGCCGCGCGAGGCACGCTGCAGTTCGGTCGCGAGCTTGATGCGCTGGGCCTCTCCGCCCGACAGTTCGGTGGCCGGCTGACCAAGGCGCAAGTACCCCAGTCCGACTTCGCGCAGCGTATTCAAGGGGCGCTGGATCGACAATTCGTCGGCAAAAAAATCGTATGCCGCGTCCACCGTCATCGCCAAGACGTCCGCAATGCTCTTGTCGCGGTACTTGATTTCCAGCGTCTTGGCATTGAAACGCGTTCCATGACAGACAGGACAGGGCGCATACACGCTTGGCAGGAAAAGCAGTTCGACCATGACGAAGCCTTCGCCTTCGCAGTTGTCGCATCGTCCCTTTGCCACGTTGAAGGAAAACCTGCCGGCGTCATAGTGACGCGCGCGTGCCGAGCGTGTCGAGGCGAATAGCTTGCGGACATGATCGAACAGTCCGGTATAGGTCGCGAGATTGGAGCGGGGCGTCCGTCCGATGGGCTTCTGATCGACCTTGACCAGACGCCTGATGCTGTCCATGCCATCCGTTATCTTGCCGTCTGCGGTGACCGGAAGCGCCTCTTCCAAAGGATCGCTTTCTTCCGATTCGCGCATGCTTTCATGTCCCAGCTCTGCGGCGACCAGGTCGACCAGAACCTGGCTGACCAGACTGGATTTGCCGGAGCCCGAAACTCCGCTGACGCTGGTGAGGACGCCCAGGGGAAAAGCGACATCGAGCTTGTCAAGATTGTTGCGGCTCACCCCGGACAGCCGCAGCCAGCCCGCGGGTGCGCGAACTGCGCGCAGGGCAGGGGAGTCTTCGCCGAAGAGATACCGCCGTGTATGCGATGCACCTATTTCCGCCAAACCTTTCGGGGGGCCGCTGTACAGGATGTGGCCGCCGCGTTCGCCCGCCTCCGGCCCGACATCGACAATCCAGTCGGCATGACGGATGACCCCGAGTGCATGCTCCACCACGAACAGGGTATTTCCGGCTTGCTTCAACCGGTCGAGCGCTTCGAGCAGCGCCTGCGTATCCGCCGGATGCAGTCCGGCCGAGGGTTCGTCCAGCACATACACCACACCGAACAGACTGGAGTGCACCTGGGTCGCAAGCCGCAAGCGCTGCAATTCTCCAGGCGACAGGGTTGGCGTGCTCCTTTCCAGATTCAGATAGCCCAGTCCCATTGCAAGCAGGACGGCAAGGCGGGCGCAAAGGTCTGCCGCGATGCGCTGGGTGACAATCGCCTTTTCGGGGCTCCTTGCAGCCATTTTTTCCCAGCCCGGGGCTTTTCCCTCTGCGTACGCGCTGAGCAGCGTAGCCAGATTCTTGAGCGGCACTCTGGAAAACTCCGCTATATCGTATCCGGCGAAGGTGACGGAAAGCGATTCGGGCCGAAGCCGCTTGCCTTTGCACAGGGGGCACTCATTGCCCACCATGTACTGAGACACCCGCTTCTTCATCGAGGGGCTTTCCGTGTTGGCGAAGGTATCCAGCACATACTTTCTGGCGCCGGTGAAGGTCCCCTGGTAACTTGGCGTTTCCTTGCGCTTCAGGGCGCGGCGCACTTCCTCCAGGCTGAACCCCGCAAACACCGGCACGACAGGCTGTTCCTCCGTGAAGAGTATCCAGTCACGATCCTTTTTTGACAGTTCACGCCAGGGGCGATCGATGTCGAAGCCAAGGGTGGTCAGGATGTCCCGCAGGTTCTGGCCATGCCAGGCGGTAGGCCACGCCGCGACCGCCCGTTCGCGTATGGTCAGCGAATCGTCCGGCACCATCGATTTCTCCGTGACTTCATACACCCGGCCAAGGCCATGGCAGGTCGGGCAGGCCCCTTCCGGCGTATTCGGCGAAAACGATTCAGCGTAGAGGAGCTCTTGCCCCTTGGGATAGTCGCCGGCGCGCGAGTACAGCATGCGCAGCGAGTTCGACAGGGTGGTGACGCTGCCCACGGAAGACCGGGTCGTGGGAGCGCCGCGTTGCTGCTGCAGGGCTATGGCGGGAGGCAGTCCGTCAATGCTGTCGACCTCCGGGACAGGCATCTGATGGAAAAGCCGACGGGCGTACGGCGAGACGGATTCGAGGTAACGCCTTTGCGCTTCGGCGTAAAGGGTACCGAAGGCCAGGGACGACTTGCCCGAACCAGAAATGCCGGTAAAGACGACGAGCGAGTTTCTGGGAATGTCGAGATCGATATCCTTGAGGTTATGTTCGCGAGCCCCGCGGACATGGACGAAGCCGGTGACCTCGCTTCCCGAAGGCGGTACGTCAAGTTGATTATCCTTTTTACGCATTCACGTTAATCCCGATGCCGATGGTTTGCGCGAGCTCGACGCCGCAGCAGATGGATCCGCGGATGAGCGATACGGCCCAAGCGAGGCGTGCATTTTCATATAAGAATGGCAATATTATTAATAGGACCGGGAAAGCAATGCATTAGTTCGCATCGATACTGTCGACCGAGTACGGGAGAAGATGGCGGGCGTATGGTCGCCTCGCCTCGGCCTGCCTGGTGCGCATCGCAGCGTTGCCCGCCGCTTGCGGGGTTCTCCGTACGGCATGCCTTAAGCTTGCGCATTGCATTCCAAGGTTGTCGGCAGGCCGTCCTGGCAAAAATGGAGTGAGCTATGCCTCGGGCCGTGTTTGCCAAGCTGCTGTCTTGGGCGGGGGCGGAGACGCGTCTGCGGGGTTTGGCGTACGTCGGGAAGCATGCGCTCCCGCTCTTTAACTTAACGCAACACCGAACCGCTCGCGGCACTTATCAAACACTGCATGGTGCAGACAGGAGACGAGCTGCCACACCGATGCAGCTTCTGGAGCGCTCTGAAGTGAATTTCTATTCTCTTTTCCCAAGGTAAGGGACTAATTTTTATAGAAACTTGTTCAAATAGGAACGATATTTCAATGAAATATTCTTGAAGTAAAACTACCTTCTTATTCACAAGTTATGTAAAGATACCATCAGAAACATTCTTTAATACTGCTCAAGTAATAATACGTTCGATTCATGCGCAAACTAACTCGAAGAGTGGAACCTATGCCCTCTGTGTACGCTAGCTAATCCAAGTAGCGTTATTGGTAGTGCTCCGCCGACTCAGTTAGAAAGATTACCAACACATCAATTTGCTGACATGCCTGAATGAACATGTCGATGGTGCAGGTGTTGCCTGTGCCAAGTCCGATAAACTGTCTTGTGCAATGCTTTTAGCCGCCTACTGTTGGCAATGATCTCTCGATTATTTAGCGCTGTTCGGCTTTCTCTGACGCGATAGTCAATTGCCAAGTCAAGCAGCGCTCTATCGCGTCCAATTCTTATGGGGTGCTTTCGTTTTTACTGCATGTATGGACCCGACACCTTTTGCAAGGCCTCGAATGACGAAAAAGCGGTCTGCATGCATGTATACGGCTAGCTTGTTGGGCCATGTCGATACGCTGCCCGCAGCCTTGATGAGATCCGCG
>NZ_VFAH01000038.1 GCF_008929045.1 Noviherbaspirillum aerium
GGTCCGGCTGGCGGGCTTCAAGGGTCGATATTGCGACTCCTGCTGCACCGTTTTGTCCCTGCCGCGCTTCGCTTTGTTTGCTGCGTTTCGCGACGGGAGCCGAACTATAGCAAAGGCTTCGTCGGTCTGCAAATCTTTTTTCGTGTTCTTGGAACGCAACGTCTTGCAGAATTTCCTTAGTGAAAAGTCGAGTTATAAGACTCCTACAAGATGTGCAAAAACCGGGTGCGGACTCGTTGGCAAATCTAGCGAAACAGCTCGCCTGCCTGGACATTGCAACGTCTCCCTCCGCATGAGTATCAAGCGTTCAGCACAGCTAACTGCGGAACTTGAATCTTCAGAACTTTTGCCGACTTGACAAGCCTATTCGTTAATGCGCCTATGGCCAGATGGCTGGCCCGATGATATCGGCTTAACCAGGAGACATTTATGGGTTTGCGTTTGAAGAGTCTGTCCAATCAAGTCGTCGTGATTACCGGAGCCACGAGCGGCATCGGCTTATCGACGGCTCGCATGGCTGCCGCTCACGGCGCGAGGCTTGTCCTTGCGGCACGCAATGAGGACGCTTTGCAGCAGTTGGTGGAGGAACTGCGTTCTCAGGGAAGTGAGGCGATGTATGTTACTGCCGATGTCGGCCTCATCGCCGATGTCAAAGTCATTGCGGCAAGAGCCATTGAACGTTTCGGCACCTTTGATACATGGATAAACAATGCCGGCGTTGGCGTCTTCGGCAAGGTTACCGACGTCATCAGCGAGGACAGGCAACGTCTTTTTGATACCGATTTTTGGGGCACGGTACATGGGTCGCAGGTCGCGCTCTCTCATCTGAAGACGCATGGCGGCGCATTGATCAATGTTGGCAGCGCATTTGCCGACCGCGCTGCCCCTCTGCATGGCTACTATTCCGCAGCCAAGCATGCGGTAAAGGGGTACACCGATTCACTGCGCGTTGAGGCCGCCGCTGAAAACTTTCCTGTTTCCATCACTCTCATCTCGCCTTCCTCCATTGACACGATGTTTCCGGTGCACGCAAAGAACTATCTGGACAGGATGCCAAAACTTCCTCCTCCCATGTACGCGCCCGAGACGGTAGCGAAGGCGATTCTTTATGCGGCCCAACATTCCAAGCGGGATATTTATGTGGGATCGGCCGGCAAGCTGCTTGCCACCGCCGCATATCAGGCTCCACGGCTTGTGGACAAGGCAATGGAAATGGTGATGTTCGCCTTGCAGAAAACCGACCGACCGCCTGAGGAGCAGCCGCCTCATAATCTTTACCAGCCGCAGCGCGACCTTGATGAGCGCAGCGGGAGGACCGCCTATGTGCAGGAATCAAGCTGGTACACCAATGCGATCACCCATCCGGCGGTCAGTCTCGCCCTGGTCGCTGGCGCCGCCGCGGCCGCCGCTGCGCTATGGCCCCGGCGCCGGCACTGACGTTCGATCGTCGTGCACTTCGGATTCGCATGCAGCCACAGCTACCGTCCGAAGATATTCTCCGCGGCGCTCCGTGCACGAACATTGACTTTGGAAGAACGCTAGCCATACGCCTGGGGAACCAACTTTCTGCGGGCATGACTATTTCTGGAGCACTTACCAAAAAATCAATTCCTCAAAGGAGAAGTTCATGCCCAAATCCACCATTGCAGGCCATCCCCTGCATCCCATGATGATCGTGGCTCCGGCCGCGCTGATTCCGTTCGGACTTATTCTCGATGCCATGCACCGCACGACAGGCAAGGAATCGTATTCCAATGCCGCCTACTACAGTCTCGTGGGAGGCTTGGTCAGCGGCCTGGCGGCGGGCGCCGCAGGTGCAGTCGACTATATGGCGATCAAGCCGGAAACCGATGTGAAACGAACTGCCAATACGCATGCAATGCTTAACATAGGTGCGCTTGCGGTCACCGCGGTGAATGTAATGAGCCGCAAAAACACGCCCGATCACCAGGGAGGGTCGGTTGCGTTGTCCGCGATTGCGGCGGCCGCAGTCATGATTTCCGGCTGGTTCGGAGGACGCCTGGTCTATGAGCAAGGTATGCGGGTGGAGGGAGTGAGCCCGATCGATCCCACTCCGGAATTGAAGGCGCCGGGAGATGAAGCCATGCATCACTTCTTCCTTGGACAGGAAGAAAGAGTGCCCGCGAGCGGGCCGTACATGAATTGATGAGTCCCATCCGCTGGCTGCGCCAGTGCCTCGGCACGGCCAGCGGCAATTCTTTCAGGCGGCCTGCTTCGGTCTCTTGTCGACGACGCGGCGGGCCTTGCCTGTCAGTGTACGTTCGATGCTCTCGCTGGCCAGTATGCTGACGCGCGTGGTGACGCCAATGTAAGTCTTGATCTGGTGCTGCAATTCGCCGCAAAGCGCCTCGGTATCCTGCACGGAAATCTGCCCCGACAGTTCCGGGCGGAGTTCGGCCACCACTTCCAGCTTGTCGAGATGACCGTCACGGGTAAGCACCAGCTGGTACTGCGGCGCAAGCTTCGGCTGCTTGAGAATGAGCTCCTCGATCTGCGACGGGAAGACATTGACGCCACGGATGATGAGCATGTCATCGGAGCGGCCGGTGATCTTGTCCATGCGCCGCATGGAGCGCGAGGTGGGCGGCAGCAGCCGTGTCAGATCACGGGTACGGTAACGGATAATGGGCAGCGCTTCCTTCGTCAATGAGGTGAACACCAGTTCGCCCTCTTCGCCGTCGGCAACGACTTCACCGGTATCCGGATTGATGATTTCTGGATAGAAGTGATCTTCCCATATCACCGGGCCATCCTTGCTTTCCACGCATTCGCTCGCCACGCCCGGCCCCATCACTTCCGACAAGCCGTAGATGTCCACCGCATCGATGCCGGCCCGGGCCTCGATCTCGGTACGCATGGCGTTGGTCCAGGGTTCGGCACCAAAGATGCCGACCTTGAGCGAGCATTCCGCAGGATCAAGTCCCTGCCGCTGGAATTCCTCGATGATATTCAGCATGTAGGACGGCGTGACCATGATGATGTCCGGCTTGAAGTCCTGGATCAGCTGCACCTGCTTTTCCGTCTGGCCTCCCGACATCGGGATGACGGTGCAACCCAGGCGCTCCGCGCCGTAATGCGCGCCGAGTCCGCCGGTGAATAAACCATATCCATAGGAAATATGGCAGATATCCCCGGCGCGTCCGCCGGCTGCACGTATGGAACGTGCAACGAGATCGGCCCAGGTATCGATGTCGGCCTGGGTGTAGCCCACCACGGTGGGCTTGCCGGTCGTGCCGCTGGACGCATGCACCCGCACGACTTTCTCGCGCGGCACCGCGAACATGCCGAACGGATAGTTATCGCGCAGATCCTTCTTGTTCGTGAAGGGAAATTTCGCCAGGTCGGCCAGCGTCTTCAGGTCGTCCGGATGTACGCCGGCAGCATCGAACGAGGCGCGGTAATGCGGCACGTTTTGATAGGCATGCTTGAGCGAGGACTTCAGGCGTTCCAGCTGCAGCGCCTGAAGTTCATCCTTGCTGGCCCGTTCTATGTGTTCAAGATCGCCAGGGCTCGGCGTACGTTGTGGCATGACGGTCTCCTTATATGGGTCCTTGCTGGGGTCGTGCGGATTTATCGTGTACCGGCTTGCGGATTGGCGGCATTCAATCCCTGCAAGACTTCTCCTTGGATCTGATGCGACTTGCCGCGAAACAGCGCAATGCGCTTGCCATCCTGATTGGTCACCGTGACATCGTAGACGCCGGTCTTTCCGCTGCGCACCTGCTCCACGGCTTCGGCGGTGAGAACGTCGCCTGCCCGGCCCGGCGCAAGGTATTCGATGGAGCAGCCGGCGGCGACGGTATTGAGATTGTGGCTGTTGCAGGAGAAGGCGAAGGCGCTGTCGGCGAGTGCGAAGATGAAGCCGCCGTGACAGGTCTGGTGGCCGTTGAGCATGTCCGGCCGCACCGGCATGGTCAGCTTTGCATATCCCGGCGCCATGCCGACGATACGCATGCCGAGCGACTTCGATGCCTCGTCGCGTGCATACATGGCTTCGGCGGCGGCTTCGGCCAGTGACTGGGCGTCGGCGGTGCGCTGCATGTCATCCATCAAGGTGGTCTCCTCGGTTTTCCGTCTTCTTTCAGGCGCGGACGCCGCGCATTCATTCGCCCTTGAAATTGGGCGCGCGCTTTTCCATGAATGCCGTGACGCCTTCGCGGTAATCCTGGCTGTATCCCAGCTCGCGCATGAAATCGCGTTCGAGATCGAGTTGCTGGGCAAGGGAATTCTGCGGGCTGGCATAGATTGCCTGTTTGGTGCGGGCAAGGCCTTTCGTCGGCGCCGAGGCGAAGTGCCGCGCGAGCTTGTTGACCTCTTCGGCAAATGCTTCATCGTCAACGCATTTCCAGATCAGCCCCCAGCTTTCCGCCTGTTCGGCGCTCAGCTTGTCGCCCAGCATGGCCAGTCCCATCGCACGCGCCGTGCCTATGGCGCGCGGCAGAAAATACGTGCCGCCGGTATCCGGGATCAGGCCGAGGCGGCAGAAGGCTTCAACAAAGGATGCCGAGCGCGCGGCGATCACGATATCGGCTGCCAGTGCGAGATTGGCGCCGGCGCCGGCCGCCACGCCGTTGACGGCGCAGATGACGGGAATCGGAAGACTGCGCAGCGCCAGGACCAGGGGGCCATAATATTTCTGGACCGACTCGCCAAGATCGGCCGGCGCGCCGCCCGGAGCCACCGCCCGGTCGGCAAGATCCTGACCGGCGCAGAAGCCCCGGCCTGCGCCGGTCAGCACCAGCACCCGCACCGAAGCATCCGCCTTGAGCTTTTCCAGCGCCTCGCGCACTTCCAGGTGCATCGCGGCGGTGAAGCTGTTGAGCTTGTCAGGGCGGTTCAGCGTAAGCCGGGCGATGCCCGCATCGACTTCAAATCGGATGTTCTGGTAGTCCATCTTGTCTCCTGGTTTGGCTGTGTTATTCGTGTTATTCGCATTGACGTCGGCCTGGCGCGCTGGTCGCGGCAGCATCCGGCCGGTCTCAGGTATCCTGGTCGAAATCCATCACGAGCTTGTCGGTCACCGGAAAGCTCTGGCATGACAGGGCAAAGCCGCGAGCGATTTCGTAGTCCTCCAGCGCATAGTTGGCATCCATGTCGACCTTGCCGTCAACCACCTTGCAGCGGCATGTCGAGCATACGCCGGCCTTGCAGGAATAGCGCATTTCAATGCCCTGCCTGAGCGCGGCATCAAGGACCGATTCCTTGTCCTTTTCCATCGTGAAATTGACGTGCGCACCATCGATGATGAGTGTGACTTCGCAGTCCTGTCTGCCTACGACAGGATGCACGTGCGGCACATGAGCACGCTTGGGCACGCTGGCGGCGAACAGCTCGATCTTGATGCGCTCCCTGGGCAGGCCGTTGGCCTGCAATGCCTCGGACACCTCGTGCATCATCTGTTCCGGGCCGCAGATGAACGCCATGTCGACATCCTCCAGCGCTATCCAGCTCTTGAACAGCTGCTCGCATTTTTCGCGATTGATGCGTCCGTTGAACAGTTCGATATCCTGCTGCTCCCGGCTCATCACGTAGACCAGCTTGAAACGGTCGAGATAAAGGTCCTTCAGTTCCGCCAGTTCTTCCTTGAAGATGACCGAAGAGGATGCCCGATTGCCGTAAAGCAGGGTGAAACTGCTGCCCGGTTCGGTCAGCAGCGTGGTCTTGATGATGGACAGCATGGGCGTGATGCCGCTGCCTGCGGCGAAGCCGAGATAATGCCGCTTGTTCTCCGCCGCCAGCGGCGCATGGAAATGGCCCATCGGCGGCATGACCTCGATTACCGCTCCCGGCTTGAGCGTGTCATTGGCCCAGGTGGAAAAGGCGCCGCCCTGCACCCGCTTGATGGCCACGCGCAAGGCACGGTCATGCACGCCGGAGCAGATGGAATAGGAACGCCGCACATCTTCGTTGTTGATGCGGGCGCGCAGGGTCAGATGCTGCCCCTGGATATAGCGGTAGTCCTGTTCCAGCTCCTTCGGCACATCGAACGTGACGACAATGGTGTCGCGCGTTTCATTCTTTACGCTGGCGACGGTAAGCGGATGAAACTTGCTCATGAAAGACGGCTCCCCCAATCAGGCTCCATACCCGGCAGGCGCCGGGCAAGGCCTAATGACATTTGAAATAATCGAAAGGCTCATGGCAGTCGTTGCAGACATGCAGCGCCTTGCAGGATGTCGAACCAAACTCGCTGCTCAGGCGCGTATTGAATGAGCCGCATCTCGGGCATTCGATCGCCGGTTCGGCGCCGCGCCTGCGGCTGAGCGCGCTGATATCGATCACCTGATGCTGCACCGCGCGGCCGACCGGCGGCGCAATGCCGTACTCCTTCAGCTTGCGCCTGCCGTCCTCCGACATCCAGTCGGTCGTCCATGCCGGCCACAACCGGGTCTCGATACGGTAGCGCTGCACGCCGTTCTTTTGCAGCGTTTCGCCAATGGCATCGGCGATCACCAACATGGCCGGGCATCCGCTGTAGGTCGGCGTGATGGTAACGACGCACTCGCCGTCCTCGGCCATGGCGACATCGCGCACGATGCCCAGATCGACCACCGAGATCACAGGAATCTCGGGATCGCCGACTTGATGCAGCCACTGCCAGACCTGCTGCGTGCCTGCGGACTCGATCGTGTTCATTGCGCTTCCTTCGGCCGACCTACCAGCTTGCGCCGGGATAGGCGCGCTGCAGGAACTGCATTTCCGCCAGCAAATAACCAAGGTGCTCAGTATGCACGCCCTGCTTGCCGCCCTTCTGCATCCATGCATCCACGGGCGGGAGGGTCAGCGTGGCCTCTTCGAATACCTCGGAAACATGCTTGAGCCAGGGCTCGCGCAGCGAGGCGATATCCGGTCCAACGCCCTGCTCGGCCATTGCCTGCTCGACGGCATCGGCCTTGAACATCTCGCCGGTGTACATCCAGAGATCGTCGAGCGCGTCCTGCATCATTCGATGGCTTTGCTCGGTGCCATCGCCCAGGCGCACGATCAGGTCGCCGCTGCGGCGCACATGGTAGGCGACTTCCTTGATCGATTTGCCGGCGATGCCGGCAATGCGCTCGTCGCTGGAAGCGGCCAGCTCTCTGAGCAGCAGGAAATGCCAGGCGTCGAAATAGAACTGCCTTGCCAGCGTATCGGCATAGCTGCCGTTGGGCTGTTCTACCAGCAGCAGGTTGCGGAAGTCGGGCGCATCGCGCAGGTAAGCCAGTTGGTCTTCATCCCTGCCCTTGCCCTCGATCTCGCCGGCATAGGTGTACCAGAAGCGGGCCTGGCCAATCAGGTCGAGCGCGACATTGGTCAGCGCCATGTCCTCTTCCAGCGCCGGGCCCTTGCCGCACCATTCCGACAGGCGCTGGCTGAGCACCATGGCGCTGTCCGCCAGGCGCAGCAGGTATTCGAATTTTTGATCCGCCATCATTCGTCTCCGCCGTGGTGCTTACAGGTTCTTGACTTCTTCCGGCATCGGGAAGAAGGTCGGATGGCGGTACACCTTGTTGTTGGCGGGCTCGAACAGCACACCCTTGTCGCCCGGGCTGCTGGCAACGATGTCGGAAGCTTTCACCACCCAGATGCTGACGCCTTCATTGCGGCGGGTGTAGACGTCGCGTGCATTGTTGACGGCCATTTCCGCATCCGGCGCGTGCAGGCTGCCCACATGCTTGTGGGCCAGGCCATGCTGGCTGCGGATGAAGATTTCCCAGAGGGGCCATTCCTTGCTCATGTCTGTCTCCTGATCTTGTCGCTATGTCGACGTTATCCCGGCGTTATGCGGCGCGCTGCTCGCCGGCCTTGCGGCGCTCCTGCTTTTCCGCGTGCGCCACCAGGGCTTCGCGGAACCAGGCGCCGTCCTCGTAAGCCTTGACGCGGGTGCGCAGGCGTTCGCGGTTGCAGGGGCCGTTGCCCTTGATGACGTTGGTGAATTCTTCCCAGTCGATCTTGCCGAACTCGTAATGCCCGGTTTCCTCATTCCACTTCAGGTCGGGATCGGGAATGGTCAGGCCCAGATATTCGGCCTGCGGCACGGTCTGGTCGACCATCTTCTGCCGCAGTTCGTCGTTGGAGAACAGCTTGATGCGCCATGCCGCCGATTGGGCGCTGTTGACGGACTCCGCGTCGGAAGGACCGAACATCATCAGCGACGGCCACCACCAGCGGTTCAGCGCATCCTGCGCCATCTGCTTCTGTTCCGGCGTGCCTTTGCAAAGGGACATCATGATGTCGTAGCCCTGCCTTGCGTGGAAAGACTCTTCCTTGCAGACGCGGATCATCGCGCGGGCATAAGGACCGTAGGAACAGCGGCACAGCGGAATCTGGTTGATGATGGCCGAGCCGTCGACCAGCCAGCCGATGGCGCCCATGTCGGCCCAGGTCAGCGTGGGATAGTTGAAGATGCTGGAATACTTTGCCTTGCCGGAGTGCAGGTCGGCCACCATCTGGTCGCGCGACACGCCCAGGGTCTCGGCGGCGGAGTAAAGGTAAAGGCCATGCCCCGCCTCATCCTGAATCTTGGCCAGAAGAATGGATTTGCGCTTGAGCGTAGGCGCCCGCGTCACCCAGTTGCCTTCGGGCAGCTGGCCAACGATTTCGGAATGCGCATGCTGGGAAATCTGGCGAACCAGGGTCTTCCGGTAACCCTCGGGCATCCAGTCCTTGGGCTCGATCTTGATGCCTTCATCGACGCGCTGCTGAAAGGCGCTCTCTTCGGGCGACATCTCGTCAAGAGAACGAAGTTTCTTGCTGCCGGTATCGACTAACTGTGCGTACATGAGGCACCTCTCCAATGCTGGTTGTCCCGATTGCATTCATCATATGATACGGTAAGTCGAATGTAAATGATTTTTGTGTATCGTATTGCTGATGTCAACATAATTTGTTTTCCGGCAATCCATGCAGTGCCGGTCTTAACTGGCGTTATCATTTGCAGCCTCGTATTCATTACCCAATTTCCAATCCATACTTGCCATGCCTGCCAACAACCTGTCGATAAAGAAATGGCTGGACCAATATCTGGAAACGAATCCGCCGCGTGCGAAGTCGCTGGTGATGACGCTCTTCGGCGACATCATCACGCCGCATGGCGGCCAGGTATGGCTGGGCAGTCTGATCGAACTGCTGGCGCCTTTCGGGATCAACGACCGCCTGGTGCGCACCAGCGTGTTCCGTCTTGCGGAAGAAGGCTGGCTCGACGCGCGGCGCGAAGGCCGGCGCAGCCAGTATGGCCTCAATCCGGGCTCGGCCCGCCGCTTCGAACGGGCCTATCAGCGCATTTATTCGCCGTCGCACCATGACTGGAATGGCAAATGGACACTGCTGTTCGCAACGTCCGGCGCCATGACGGCGGAACAGCGCAGCGACCTGCGCAAGGAGTTGCTGTGGCAGGGGTTCGGCATGATCGCTCCCTCGGTATTCGCGCGCCCCGGCAATGATGCCGAGATCCTCGATGACGTCCTCAGGCGCGTGGGTGTACAGGGCGCCGTCTTCGCCTGCCAGGCAAGCGAAACCGAGCTGCCGTCCGCAAGGCCGCTGCGCGACCTGGTCAATGAGTGCTGGGAGATGGGCATGGTCATTGCCGAATACGAGCGCTTCATTGAATTCTTCGGCGGCGTGCCGAGGCTGCTGGACGCCAGTCCGGAACTGGAGCCTCTGCAAGCCTACATGCTGCGCACGCTGCTGATCCATGAATTCCGCCGCGTCCAGCTGCACGATCCGCTTCTGCCGCTGGAACTTCTCCCCGAGAAATGGCCTGGCAAGACTGCCTACCAGTTGTGCCACGATATCTATCAGGCGACCTTTGCGGCGGCCGAGATCCATATCCTTGCCACGCTGGGCAGGGAGGACGACAGTGTGCGCGAAGCGGCGCCCTATTTTTATCATCGTTTCGGCGGATTGGTATAGGACCGGTCCAGGCGGCAGGCTGCGGCATATCCGTCCGGCTTGCCCTCCATGTCGCCGTTCATGTCGGTTCCGGTGCCAGCTACCCGCGCCGGCAGTGACATGGCTCCGGCGCGGACAACATGCACGATCAGGCGCGCTTCGCCACCAGCGTCAGGATGTCGTAGCTGGCCACCAGCTCGCCATCCTGGTTGGTCACCGCGACATCCCACGCCACCACGCCCTGGCCGACGCCCTTGGCATCGGTCTTGCGGCGGTCGATCTTGCGCTTGGCCGTCAGGCGCGCCTGTATCGTGTCGCCGATGCCCACCGGCTTGACGAAGCGCAGCGTATCCAGTCCGTAATTCGCCAGCACCGGTCCGGGCGCCGGCGACACGAACAGGCCGGCCGCGGCTGACAGCACGAAATAGCCATGCGCGATGCGCTTGCCGAACTGCGTGTCCCTGGCCGCAACCTCGTCGAAGTGCATGTAGAAATAATCGCCGGAAATGCCGCCGAAATTGACGATATCCGCTTCGCTCACCGTGCGCCGGTGCGTGAGCAGCGAATCGCCAATCTGCAGGTCTTCGAAATAGCGGCGGAACGGATGCACTTCCGATTCGTTGACCGCGGCGCCGCGCAGGTATTCGCCGGTGACGGCGCTCAGCATGGTCGGCGAGCCCTGCACCGCGGCACGCTGCAGATAATGCTTGACCGCGCGGATGCCGCCCAGCTCCTCGCCGCCGCCGGCGCGGCCCGGACCGCCATGCTTGAGCATGGGCAGCGGCGAACCGTGTCCGGTCGACTCGGTGGCCGCCTCGCGGTCCAGCACCAGCAGGCGTCCGTGATGCACCGCCGCCATCGGGATGGCCCTGGCGGCGATCTTCGGATCGCGCGTGACCAGCGTTCCCACCAGGCTGCCCTTGCCCTTGGCCGCCAGTGCCAGCGCTTCATCGATGTCTTCATAAGGCATCAGGGTACTGACCGGCCCGAAGGCTTCGATGTCGTGCACCCGCTCGTCGCGCATCCCATCCCTACACAGCAGCAGCGTGGGCGCGAAGAAGGCGCCGTTGGCCACGCCGTCGCCGACCGGCGCAAAGCCGTCGCGCTCGCCGTACACAATTTCGTTGCCCTGCGCCAGCTGGGCGACGCGCTCGGCCACGTCCGCCTTCTGCGACAGGGAAGCCAGCGCCCCCATGCGCACGCCTTCCCGCGAGGGATCGCCGATGACGGTCTTGGCCAGCCGTTCGCGCAGGCGCTGCGCGACGGCATCCAGATGCTGGCGCGGCACGATGGCGCGGCGGATCGCCGTGCATTTCTGGCCGGCCTTGACTGTCATTTCCCTGGCCACTTCCTTGACGAACAGGTCGAACTCCTCATCATCCGGCGTGACGTCGGGCGCCAGGATCGCGCAGTTGAGGGAATCGGCTTCCGCATTGAAGGGGACGCCCTTGCGGATCAGGTTGTCATGCGCGCGCAGCCTGGCTGCCGTGTCGGCCGAGCCGGTGAAGGTGACGATATCAAAGCCGTCAAGCCGGTCCAGCAAGTCGCCTGTGCTGCCGATGACCAGCTGCAGCGCGCCTTCGGGGATGATGCCGGATTGCTGCACCATGCGCACCATGGCCTCCGTCAGGTAGCTGGTCGCCGTCGCCGGCTTGGCGATGCACGGCATGCCAGCAAGAAAAGTCGGCGCGAATTTCTCCAGCAAGCCCCACACCGGGAAGTTGAAGGCATTGATATGAACGGCGACGCCGCCGCGCGGCACCAGGATGTGGGAGCCAAAGAAGTTGCCCTGCTTGCCGAGCTGGACCGGCGGGCCTTCATGAATCAGGTTGCCGGAAGGCAGTTCGTTGGAGCCCATGCCGGCATAGGCGAACAGGGTGCCGGTGCCGCCCTCGATATCGATCCAGCCGTCGGTGCGGGTAGCGCCGGTGTAATGCGAGATGGCGTACAGTTCTTCCTTGCGCTCGCCCAGGTATTTCGCGAGCGCCTTCAGGCGGGCTGCGCGCTCCTGGAAATCCATGGCCATCAGGGCCTTGATGCCGGTGCCGCGGGCATAGGCCAGGGCTTCGGCGAAATCGAGCGATTCGGCATGCGTATGGGCGACCGCGCGGCCGTCGATTGCGCTGGCCAGCATCTGGCCGGGCTGCGCGCCTATCCAGCGGCCGGCGATCAAGCTTTGCAGTGTGGGGGTTCCTGCTGTCTGTGCCATCGAACATTCTCCTGAATTGAATTGATTGGGAATGGCGCTGCTGGATGCCGCAGCACTCTGTTTTTTATCGTTGCGGATGCATCAGGCAAGCTTTTCGGCGTCGGCCCCAGGCATGCGTACCGCCGGGATGCCGCCGAAGAACAGGTCGGCGACGACCGGGGCCATCGCCGCATGGTTGAGCGCACCGTCAGGCTTGAGCCAGGTAAACATCCAGTTGATCATGCCGAACAGCAGCATGGCCAGCGGTGTGGCCAGCCGAGCCTGATCGATGTCGGGACGGAGGGCGCGGATCGCGTCCGAAAACACCCCCACCACCCTGCGTTCGCGGTCGAGGATGCGTTCGCGGTCTTCGTCGTTCAGAAACCGCACATCCTCGGTCAGGACCCGGTGCGCATGCTGCGCTTCGGCATATTCCTCCACGAACCGCAGGATCAGCCTTTCAAGCCGCGCCCTGGCATCCGCCTTGGTTTCCATGACTTCCATGACGACCGTCTCCAGGTGCTCGACATGGCTTTCGGCAATCGTGACAAGCAATGCATATTTGTCGCGGAAATAGTGGTAGAGCGACGGCTTCGACATGCCGCAGGCTTCCGCCACCTCGTTCATGGAGGTGCCCGGATAGCCGCGCTGCGCAAACAGTTGCGCGGCGCGCGAAAGAATCATGTCCCGCTGGTCGTCATACCCGGGCGCCCTGCCTCTTGCCATACGTTCTCGGTCTCCTGTGCTCCATGGGTGCGCGGCCGTTCCTTGCCGGCCACCGCACTTTGGCAATGTTCAAAGATCACTCGCATACTAGTATTGACCGACCGGTCGGTCAATACTAGTATGGCGATGTTTGTCGCGCCTCGCCCGTATCAAGCCGATCCGGATTGATTCAGGGAATTGCGCGTGGCACGCCATGCCAATGCCCAGCCGCCCTGCCGGCCGGCGATATGAATCGCCGGGTGCGCGCAGCGCAGACGGACAGGAGGTCAGGCGGACAAGAAGACAAAAGGAGACTTGAATGCCCTGCTATTCGATTGAAGGCGTGGTTCCGGTGGTCGACCCCACGGCTTATGTCCATCCCACCGCCGTACTGATCGGCGACGTCATCGTCGGCCCGGAGTGCTATATCGGCCCTTGCGCGTCGCTGCGCGGCGACTTCGGCCGGATCATCCTGCAGCGCGGCGCGAACGTGCAGGATACCTGCGTGGTGCATGGATTCCCGTCGGCGGACACGGTGGTGGAGGAAAACGGCCATATCGGCCATGGCGCGGTGCTGCACAGTTGCGTGGTGCGGCGCGACGCCCTGGTGGGCATGAACGCGGTCGTCATGGATGAGGCTGAAGTGGGAGAGAAATCCATCATCGCCGCCAGCGCTTTCGTGCGCGCAGGAATGAGGGTCCCGCCGCGCTCCCTGGTAGCCGGCGTACCGGCCAAGGTGATCCGCGAGTTGAGCGAGGAAGAGATGGCCTGGAAGCTGGAAGGCACGCTGACCTATCAGGACCTGGCCAGACGCTGCCTGGCAACGATGGAGGAAGTCGCACCGCTGTCGCAGGTGGAATCGGACCGGCCGCGCCTGAAGGCGCCGGAAGTCCAGCCGCTGATTGCAGCAAAACGCAAATGACGGCAGAAGCGGCCGCCGGTGGAAGCGGGTTACCGGGAGCGGCCTCGTGATGCGCATCTCGCCGGCTACAGGTTTGTTTTAGCCGAACCACTCCGTTAATACAGAATAGTTAGATTATTCCCAAGACGCTGCTAGAATTGGCCTGCCGTGCCGCGAAACGCCAGATCCGCAAGGAAAGGATACGGCAAGCGGCACGGTAAATGGCACAAAAGGCGACAGACCTTTCCAAGGCCCGGCATGCGATAAAGGGAAGCGATGAAAAAAGAACGCCGTGGAATCCAATCGGTGGAAGTAGGAGGCAAATTGCTGACTGTCCTGGTAGAAGAAGGCACGCCCATGCTGCTGCGCGATCTCGCGCAGAAGGCAGGCATGACATCGGCCAAGGCGCATCCCTACCTGGTCAGCTTCGGCAATCTCGGCCTGATCCAGCAGGACCCGCAGTCCGGCCGCTATGAACTCGGCCATTTTGCGCTGCAGATGGGACTGATCAGCCTGCAGCAGGTCGATCCGGTCAAGATAGCGATCCCCGAAGCTTCCCTGCTTTGCGACCGCATCGGCCACACGGTGGCGCTTGCGGTGCTGGGTTCCAGCGGTCCCACCATCGTGCATCTGAACGAATCCCGCCATCCCATCCATGTGCGCATGCGCACCGGCACGGTAGTATCTATCGCCAATACCGCCACGGGACGGGTATTCTCCGCCTTCCTTCCTCCGAAGCAGGTGGAAAAACTGACCGCGCGGGAAGTCACCGATGACACCATTGTCGCCGGACAGACAGACAAAAAGATATCCAAGAAAGAACATGAGGCCTTGCTGGCCGAAGTCAGGCGGCATGGCATGGCCCGGGCCGTGGGAGAGCCGATCGCCGGAATCAATGCGATCAGCGCTCCCATCTTCGACCATGCGGGCAATATTGTCCTGGCGATGACGGTCATCGGACCGATGGGCACGCTGGAGCCGGACTGGAATGGAGAGACCGCCATCGAACTCAGGAAAGCGGCGGCAAAGGTATCGGAGCAGCTCGGTTCCAGCGTGTAGAACCGCAGCGGCAGAATGCTTTCGCATGCAAGACATGCAGGAGGAAAAGACCCAAGGAAACAATCAGCAGCAACGGAACAGCAAACGACAATCAAAAGAACAAGCACGCAGCAGTCCAACAACCGATCGAGAATGGAGATAGACAATGAAGACCAAATTACTGAGCGCACTCATCCCGGCACTGTTCGCCACCGCCGTATCCGGTTCGGCGCTTGCACAGATCAAGGTCGGCGTGACGGTTTCCGCCACCGGCCCGGCCGCATCGCTGGGCATTCCCGAGAAAAACACCTTCCCGCTGCTGCCGAAGCAGATCGCGGGCAAGACCGTCGAATACATCGTGCTCGACGACGCGTCCGACACCACCACGGCGACCAAGAACGCCCGCAAGCTGATCACCGAGGACAAGGTTGACGTGATTGTCGGCTCCACCGTCACGCCGAACTCCCTGGCCATGATCGACGTTGCCGTCGAAACCGAAACCCCGATGATTTCGATGGCTGCCTCCGCCGCCATCGTCGCGCCGGTGGATGCGCGCCGCCGCTGGGTCTTCAAGACACCGCAGAACGATTCCCACATGTCGACCGCGATCACCAGCCATATGGCCGACGCCGGCATCAAGAAGGTGGCCTTCATCGGCTTCTCCGATGCCTACGGCGAAGGCTGGTTCCGCGAATTCTCGAAGCTGGCCGAATTGCGCAAGATCGACATCATCGCCAACGAACGCTTCGCCCGCAACGACACCTCGGTCACCGGCCAGATCCTGAAGATCATGAGCGCCAATCCGGATGCGGTGCTGATCGCCGGCTCCGGCACGCCGGCCGCGCTGCCGCAGAAGACCTTGAAGGAACGCGGCTACAAGGGCCAGATCTACCAGACCCACGGCGTTGCCAACAACGATTTCCTGCGGGTGTGCGGCAAGGATTGCGAAGGTACCTTCCTGCCGGCCGGCCCGCTGCTGGTCGCCGAACAGCTGCCGGATAGCAACCCGGTCAAGAAATCCGCCATCGCCTACAAGACCGCCTATGAGAAAGCCTACGGCGCGGGCAGCGTCTCGACCTTCGGCGGTCATGCCTGGGACACCGGCGTGCTGCTCAATGCCGCCGTGCCTGAAGCGCTCAAGAAAGGCCAGCCCGGCACCAAGGAATTCCGTGCCGCGCTGCGCGACGCACTGGAAAACGTGAAGGACGTACCGGCCTCGCACGGCATCTTCAACATGAGCCCGACCGACCACCTCGGCCTGGACCAGCGTTCGCGCGTGATGGTGCGCATCGTCGACGGCAAGTGGAAGCTCAGCGGCAACGCCAACTGATCTCTCCGTCTTGCAACATCACCGGGCGCGGAAATGGGGCCGCGCCCGTTCCACAATAAGAGATTGCCAGGAGCAACATGGATTTTTCAATCGCGGCCATCCTCACGCAGGATGGCATTACCAGCGGCGCGATCTACGCGCTGCTGGCGCTGGCGCTGGTGCTGGTTTTTTCCGTCACGCGCGTGATCTTCATCCCGCAAGGGGAATTCGTCGCCTTCGGCGCGCTGACCCTTGCCGCCATGCAGACCGACAAGTTTCCACAGTCGGCGACCCTGCTCGTCGTGCTCGGCATCGCCGCCTTTCTGCAGCAGGCCTGGAGCCTGCTGCAGCATCCGCAGGGACGGCGCACCGCCAAGTCCGTGCTGCCGATGGATTTCGCCAAATTCGTGCTGTTTCCCCTGGCTGTCTATTTCCTCACCCGCAGCTTTGCCTCGGCCAGCCTGCCGATGGTGTTCCAGGTCTTGCTCACCCTGCTGATCGTCGCGCCGATGGGCCCGCTAGTCTACCGGCTTGCCTTTCAGCCCCTGGCCGAAGCCACCACGCTGGTGCTGCTGATCGTATCGGTTGGCGTGCACTTCGCGCTGATGGGCATCGGGCTTGTCATCTTCGGCGCCGAGGGCTCGCGCACGACGGCATTCTCGGATAGCCGGGCAGAGTTCGGCGCCGTCACCATCTCCGGCCAGAGCATGGTGATCATCGGCGTCTCGCTTGCGCTGATCATCGCGCTTTACCTCTACTTCGACCGCACGCTGGCCGGCAAGGCCCTGCGCGCGACCGCGGTCAACCGCATCGGCGCGCGCCTGGTCGGCATCGGCACCAAGCAGGCGGGCCGCCTCGCCTTCACGCTGGCGGCGCTGATGGGCGCGCTGTGCGGCGTGCTGATTGCGCCGCTGACCACCGTCTACTACGACAGCGGCTTCCTGATCGGCCTCAAGGGCTTCGTCGGCGCCATCATCGGCGGCCTCGCCAGCTATCCGGTGGCCGCCGCCGGCGCATTGCTGGTGGGCCTGCTGGAATCCTTTTCCTCGTTCTGGGCCAGCGCGCTCAAGGAAGTCATCGTGTTTACCCTGATCATTCCTGTCCTGCTGTGGCGTTCGCTCACTTCCAAACATGTCGATGAGGGCGAGGAATAATGATGCGCAAGTCCTTTCTGATCTTCATCGCCCTCATCGCGGTCCTGCCGGTCCTGCCGACCCCGGAATTCTGGATTACGCTGGCCAACTATATCGGCCTCTACTCCATCGTCGCGCTCGGCCTGGTGCTGCTGACCGGCGTCGGCGGCCTGACTTCCTTCGGCCAGGCCGCTTTCGTCGGCCTGGGAGCCTACGCGACCGGCTATCTCTCGACGCAGTACGGGCTGTCGCCCTGGATCGGCCTGCTGGTCGGCATTGCCATCACGGCTGCGGTCGCCTTCCTCATCGGCGGCCTGACCATGCGGCTGTCCGGGCACTATCTGCCGCTCGGCACGATCGCATGGGGGCTGTCGCTTTACTACCTGTTCGGCAACATGGATTTTCTCGGCCGCTATGACGGCCTGACCGGCATCCCTCCCATCGGCCTGTTCGGCATGGTGCTCGATCGGGGCCGGGAGATGTATTACCTGATCTGGCTGGTGGTCGTGATTGCCGTGATCGGCATCCAGAACCTGCTGAACTCCCGCCCGGGCCGCGCCATCCGCGCACTCAAGGGCGGCGGCGTGATGGCCGAGGCAATGGGCGTCAATACCGCCTGGATGAAGGTCGTGATTTTTGTCATCGCGGCATTGCTGGCCTGCGTCTCGGGCTGGCTGTATGCCCACCTGCAGCGCACCGTCAATCCAACGCCGTTCGGCCTGAACGCCGGCATCGAGTACCTGTTCATGGCGGTGGTCGGCGGCGCCGGCCACGTATGGGGCGCCATTCTTGGCGCCACCCTGCTCACCATTCTCAAGGACCAGCTGCAGTTCATCCTGCCGAAATTGCTCGGCGCCAACGGCAATTTCGAGATCATCGTCTTCGGCGTGATGCTGGTGCTGCTGCTGCAATGGGCGCGCGACGGCTTGTGGCCCTTCATCAACAAGCGCTTCCCGCGCCGGCCGCAGGCGGTTGCACCCGATGCGGCCCCTGCCCTGCCGCGCCGGACACAGGCGCCGCATGGCGTGCCGCTGCTCCAGGTGGACAAGGCGCGCAAGCAGTTCGGCGGGCTGGTTGCCGTCAATGACATCAGCTTCGAGGTGAAGGCTGGCGAGATCATCGGCCTGATCGGTCCGAACGGAGCCGGCAAGTCGACCATGTTCAATCTGGTCACCGGCGTGCTGCCGACGACTTCGGGCGACATCCGCTTCCGTATCGGCGATCGCATGGAACGCATCAACGGCCTCGAATCGCGCCAGATCGTGCGCCAGGGCATTGCCCGCACTTTCCAGCATGTGCGCCTCATTCCCACCATGAGCGTGCTGGAGAACGTCGCCATCGGTGCCCATCTGCGCGGCATGCACAACGATGTGACCGGCATCGCGACCAGCATCGCCCGCCTCAACGGCACCGAGGAAAAGGCGCTGCTGCTGGAAGCACGCAGGCAGCTTGAACGCGTCGGCATGGGCCATCTGCTCTACGAGGAGGCCGGCAACCTGGCGCTCGGCCAGCAGCGCATCCTGGAAATCGCTCGTGCGCTCTGCTGCGACCCCATCCTGCTGCTGCTGGATGAGCCGGCGGCCGGCCTGCGCTACAAGGAAAAGCAGGCGCTCGCCGAACTGCTCAAGAAACTGAAAGGCGAAGGCATGAGCGTCCTGCTGGTCGAGCATGACATGGATTTCGTGATGAACCTGACCGACAGGCTGGTTGTCATGGAATTCGGCACCAAGATCGCCGAAGGCTTGCCGGCGGAAGTGCAGCAGAATGAAGCGGTGCTGGAAGCCTATCTGGGAGGGATTGAATGAAACGCGAAGACCACCACAACATGGGCGCGCCCATTCTGGCAGTCAAGGATTTGCATGTCAGCTACGGCAAGGTGGAAGCGCTGCACGGCATCAACCTCAACGTCGGCGCGGGCCGCATCGTCACGGTGATCGGACCGAACGGCGCAGGCAAATCCACCATGCTTAACGGCATCGCGGGCGCGGTGCCGGTCTCGGCTTCCGTCTCCGGCAGCATCGGCATGGCGGGAGAGGATTTGACCGAACTCGAGGTCGAGCAGCGGGTTTATCACGGCATGTGCCTGGTGCCGGAAAAGCGCGAGCTGTTTGCCACCATGTCGGTCGAAGACAATCTCGTGCTCGGCAGCTATCCGCGTTACAAGACCCGGGAGAAGGATTACGGCGACCAGCTGCAGGTGGTGTTCGAGCTGTTCCCGCGCCTCAAGGAGCGGCACCGCCAGGATGCGGGCACCCTGTCCGGCGGCGAACGGCAGATGCTTGCGCTCGGGCGGGCACTGATGGCCAAGCCCAAGCTGCTGATGCTCGACGAACCGAGTCTCGGCCTTGCGCCTCTGATCGTGAAGGAAATCTTTCACATCATCGTGCGGCTCAAGGAAACCGGAGTGGGCATTTTGCTTGTGGAGCAGAACGCGCGCGCCGCGCTGCAGGCGGCCGACTATGCCTACGTGCTGGAAAACGGCGAAGTCGTGCTCGAAGGCCCGGCATCCGAGCTGGCCAATGATGCCAAGGTCATCGACACCTATCTCGGTCTGACCAAGCGCGCAGCCTGAGCGGGCGATTGCCTGCCCGCAGGACATCGGTCAGCGCCGCCCTTGCGTTGCTGGCCGGTGAAATTGCCTGCATGACCCGGCGTCATTGCAAGCCGGGATCATCCGCCGCCGCAGGCTTGCCTGCCAGGCGCGCATGCATCCTGTTGGCGATACCGTGAATCCTCAGCTGCAAGCGCTCAACCATCACCCGTTCCGCAGGTGACAGCAGCGGCTCCAATTCCCTCGCCGCCACTGGCACGGCTGCCATCACCGCCTCTGCCATGTCGTCGGCAAGCTTCATCAGAAACCGGGGCGCCACTTTCAGTTCGGCCGCGAGCCTGCGCAGATGCTCGATGCCAAGCTTGCCCGGCTCGCTTTCTCCCGCAAGCCGAAAGGCAAAATACGGACCGAGTCCGGTGTAGACGCGGGTGCTCATCAGGTCATAAAAGGGAGCCAGCCGCAAACCTTCAGGCATGGCCAGCAAAGAGAGATTCTTCGCGTGAGAATCGTTGTTGCCGACATATAGATTGAAGAACAACCAGCGCAGCAAGTGCCGCTGATCAAGACCGGGGCGCGCCGATTCCCTTGCGAGCAATTCATAGCAGTCGCGGAAAGATGGGCCGCCGTCGGCTTCGTATTTGACGTCGGATGGCGTTTCGCTGAGCTGGCAGAAGTCCGCTTGCCAGATCCTCGCCAGCCTGCCTTCGCGCATCACCCGATCATAACGCTCCACCAGGCAAGCCTTGACTTCCGGCCGATACGATGCCCGCGCCGCCGGCAAGCCACAAAGGGCTGCGCTACGCATGACCAGGGTTTCATTGACCGCAGAGGCGAACATGCCGATATCGCTGCGCAGCATGTCGGGTTTCAGGATATGGGTCGATGGAGAGGTCCCCATTGGCCGCAACGGCAAGCCGTTTTCGTCCAGCGACAGCAGCAGCTTGAATTGGGCCCCTGAAATCGATAGTCGCGGGTCGGGTAGTCCGGCGACTGCGGCGGCGTGTTCGATGGCCGAGCGCTCGTTCCCGATGACGCCGCCGGCGTGAATCAAGGCATTGACCTGTTCCCAGGTCAGCGGCTGGTAGAGCGGCTCCTGCGGCACCTGCCCTGGAGGCAGCAGCAGGAGGGAGCCTGCCGTGTCGCCGCCGACCATCGAAAGCAGGCCGAATACGCTGGAGACATGATGCCGCAAGGAGAGCAAGCGACGCTGGTCGCCTTCGGGGAGCAGGTTTTCGAAAAAGGCGTGTACAGCCGGTGTTGCGATCGGCGCCGGGCCAAGCGGCATGGTTTTGTGGAGTGGACGGGCCTCTGGCCTTGCCAGCCAGGCCGGATCGTAGAGCAGGGAGAGCGGCTCGGTACGCCGCAACTCGCCGACTCGCTCATTCTCCATGAAGACCGACAGGGTTTCCGGCAACCGACTGCTCATTGCTCGCCCTTCCTGCGCACAACGAGTTCCAGTCCGAGCAGCGCCAGCACATCAAGCGCTTTTTGCATCTGCACTGTCTCCTTGCCTTTTTCGAGCTCGACGACAAACCGGTTGCCCAGACCTGCCAGGCCGGCCACATCGAGCTGGGTCAAGCCTTGCTCCTTGCGCATGGCTTGAACCGCGCTGCCGATCTCCCTTACGGTTGCCACGGTTAACGGAAACACGATGGAGGCCCTCCCGTCGTTACCGATCGGTAATTTTCTATCCATGATAGGCTTTCTTTTACTTTAATGTGACCGCTCGGTCATATTAAAGCATTTTTAGGCCGATGAATTCTGAATATTACCGCTCGGTGTGTATCTTCCATGCAAAGACAATGATGAATTCAGGATGGCGATAACGACTTACTCTTCCACGGGTGTGATTTCCGCATCCGACTTGCGCGGACGGCGACCACGCGCCGGAGATTTACGTGCGGGGGACTTGCGTGCCGGCTTGCCAGCGGGTTCATCAGCTACGGCCGGAGGCTGACTGTTCTCGACAGTGGGAACGATAACTTCCGGTTCTGCAGCCGCGGCACGAGCGCTCGGCTCGCCTGAATCAGTGTCCGCTGCGACCGGAATCATCGTATCCGCAGTTTTTGTCCTGGAAGATGACGTCTTGCGGGCACCGCGTCCCTTGCGGCGATTATCGCGCTTCGCCTCAGCCTGCTCAGGCACTTCCACTGCCGGCTCCGTTTCCGCCGTGGCGTACTGAGCGTCATCCGCCGCGGGAAGGTCGGACGGAAGCGCTACCGGAACCTGCTCCATGACCAACTGTTCTGGTACTGCCGGACGAATGCTGCGATAAACATAGGCGCCCGATTTTTCATCGCGGCCGAATTCGAGCAGGCCGCGCGTCTGTGCCTCTTCGAGAAGGTTGCCGAAGGTGCGGAATCCGTAATAGGACTCGCTGAAGTCAGGCTTGCGCCGCTTGATGGCTTCCTTCAGCACCGATGCCCAGATCTTGCCGCTGTCGCCGCGCTCGGCCACAAGCGCATCGAAGGTGCTGACGGCCATGTCGATGGCTTGCGTCTTGCGCGCTTCCATTTCCTCGCGGCGGCGGTTTTCCTCGTCAGGAGAACGCCTTGCGGCCGGCTGAGCCTCGCGCGGATGTCTTTTTGCCTCCGTACGCTTGATTTCACGCACGAGATCGTCATAGAAAATGAATTCGTCGCAATTGGCAATCAGCAGATCCGAGGTCGAATGCTTGACGCCAACGCCAATGACATGCTTCGCGTTCTCGCGCAGCTTGGACACCAGCGGGGAAAAATCGGAATCGCCGCTGATGATGACGAAGGTATTGACATGCGACTTGGTGTAGCAGAGGTCGAGCGCGTCGACTACCAGGCGGATGTCGGCAGAATTCTTGCCCGACTGCCGCACGTGAGGAATCTCGATCATTTCGAAATTCGCTTCATGCATCGGCGCCTTGAAGCCCTTGTAGCGGTCCCAGTCGCAATACGCTTTTTTCACCACGATGCTGCCCTTGAGAAGCAGTCTTTCCAGCACCGGCTTGATATCGAACTTTTCGTATTTGGCATCGCGCACGCCAAGGGCAACGTTCTCGAAGTCGCAGAACAGGGCCATGCTGATGTTTTCCTGGGATGAAGCCATGTTTTTATTGTTTTCCAATGATGGGTTGAGGTTTGCGCGGTTGGCAATGAAACATTACGAAATGCAATGTCGTCTGCGCCTGTTCATCAAGCGGTCAAGTCGTCGACATCACGCCCCGCCGCTGAACAAGACGTTGCCGGCCATGGGACGCAATGCCAGACTGGCATTACGATGCCCCGTTCAGCGGCGCGGCATCGCATCTCTACAACATGTCTGTCTGCAGAATCACTTTTTGGAAAACTTTTCCGCAAGCTGCTGCAATTTTTCCGCCCGGCGGCGTTCCGCGATTTCCGCTTCACGCTTGGCCTTGCGCTCTTCAGCGATTTTCTTGTAACGCTCCGCAAGCATTTCCTTGGCGCGCGTGCGATGCGCATCGGTAATCTCGCCGGACGGATTGCCGCTGAGTTCCGCTCGCGCACTTGCACGCTCGACTGCCTTCAGGTACGGCGTCGAATTGGTATGGATGCTTAACGCAACCCGCAGGAGCTTCCGGTCGATATCGCTGTTTTCGGCAAGGATCTGCTTGTCGATGCCGATGGCGAGTGGAAGATAATCGCGGAAGACCTGATACTTCTGGTGCAGCGTTTTCAGCAATTGACGCGGTGAAGTCGGCGCGACTTCTGTGGGAGTAGGAGCGGTCATCAATAACGGCAAGAACAAGTGATAGGGCAAAGCTTAGCATACTGACTCGCTGATAGAACCGGAAACACAACTTGTCTGCAATCGCGGCATGCCCGCGCCGCCGCAAGCATGTGTTGAAGGACTCCCGCATGCATCTGCATGTCAATGCATGTCATTGCATGCAATTGCGCCGCCGCCACAAATGCCCCACTCTGCTTTACCGCCAGACATGGCCAATCTGCTACAGTAACGTGCTGCAATAATGCGCGGCCGAAACCGCTCCATCCATGTGTGTGGAATGAGAGGCGTGAATCCTCGGCAGGATTTCCTAGAAACAGAGAAGATAAATGGTTGTATCAGGTTGGTTTGGCTGGTCTGCGCTGTGGCTGCTTCCCTTGTTAGGGCGCTTCATCAGGACTTTCGTTCTCAAGAGGGCAAGCCTGCACGGGCAAGGTTCGATCCGTCTCTGGCTTGGCACCCTGCTTGTCATTTCTGCCAGCAGCGGATTGGAAGCGATGCTCCTCAGCGATGGCATGTCGACGGAAGCCGGACCGGCATTCGGCCATGTATTCGCCGGCGCATTGACAGGCGTCTTCGGCAACATGATCGGCGTATTGCTGATGCTGGCCGTCGGATGCATCAGCCTGCCATGGCTGTTCGGCTTCAGCACTTATCCATTCATTGCAAGGCGACTTGCGGCAAGACGCGAGCAAAAGGGCACGGCCGACGTCCGTCAGCGGCCGCTCGCGCGGTCGGCTCAGACCATGGTTCCGGAGGTGCGCGCGGAAAAACGTGCCCGCCGAACGCTGCATGAGCCGAGGAAGACGGAATCGTGGACATTGCCGGCGCCGATCATCAGCGACAAGGATCCATTGAAGAAGACTCCGCCAATGCCGATGCCGCAGCCGCCGCGAAGCGGCCGTCCGACCGAGGAATGGGCGCCGTTCGAAAGTATCCGGCCCACCGGGCCGATGCAGGCACGCGCCAGCGTCGCTCCCGCAATGGCAACGCATGCCGAACCAGGCAGAACGGTGAGGATCGTTTCCGCTGCACCGCGTACGTCAGAGCCCGCCGACAAGCCCGCGGCCAGCATTATCAGGGAGCGGCATGCCAGGCGGATTGGCGGGGCGCAGTCGCCGCTTGCCTCTACGCGAGCGGTAGGGACCGCCGGCGCATCAGCCCAGTCTTCCGAACCGGCAAAAGATGTTCCCTCTCCGATCAACGACTTGCCAGGTCCGGCCCAGGCGCTTGCCGTGCCGGATGCCCGCATCGGGAACAACTCGCCGAGCACAGGACTGGATTTGTCGGCGCATGCGCCACGCCCGTCCGGAGTCATACCGACGATCACCAAGGCCATGCCTGCTGGAGTCGCCTTGCCGCTTACCGACCTGTCCTTTCCAATGCAGGCGTCGCTGCCGGACCATCCAACAGATGAACCGAACGCAATCAGCCCGATCGATGACTTCCATGTCGGGAAAGCCGGCGATTTACCCGCATCATCAACACTTGACGCCGGTTCGGAATCACCTTGGGTTCCAGTGTCAGCCGCAAGAGAAGTTACGCCGCCTCCGCCCTATGCCGAGTCCGCACCTGCTCCACAACTTGGCGAGGAGGAGAGGATTCCGCCGCAGCGCCTCCCCGAACCGGTTTCCCGGCCGCGCCCGGCAATGGGCACGCCTTTCGAATTTGAAGCACTCGGTGAAATCGACATCGACATCCCGGGACTCGATCTGCTGGACGCCCCCGACACCGAATCGATCGATGTGCCGGCCGCCGAACTCGAAGAAACGGCACGCCTTATCGAGCAGCGGCTCAGGGAATTCAAGGTGCCGGTCACGGTGCTGGGCGCCTATGCGGGCCCGGTCATTACCAGATTCGAAGTCGAGCCGGCCACCGGTGTCCGCGGCGCGCAGATCGTCGGCCTGATGAAGGATTTGGCGCGCGCGCTCGGACTGACATCGATCCGCGTCGTGGAAACCATTCCCGGAAAGACCTGCATGGGTCTGGAATTGCCGAACGCGCGACGCCAGGTCATCCGGCTTTCCGAAATGCTGGCCTCCGATGCGTACAAGGCTTCGTCTTCGCATCTCGCCCTGGCCATGGGGAAGGACATCACCGGCATTCCGGTCGTGACAGACCTTGCGCGCGCACCGCATATGCTGGTGGCCGGCACCACAGGATCGGGCAAATCGGTCGCCATCAATGCCATGATCCTTTCGCTGCTGTACAAGTCGACGCCCACGGACGTGCGGATGATCATGATCGATCCGAAGATGCTCGAATTATCGGTCTACGACGGCATCCCGCATTTGCTTGCGCCGGTAGTCACCGACATGAAACTCGCGGCGAATGCCCTCTCGTGGTGTGTCGGTGAAATGGAAAAGCGCTATCGGCTGATGTCCGCGCTCGGCGTTCGCAATCTCGCCGGCTACAATCAGAAAATCCGCCATGGCGAAGCAATAGAGAAAAAAGTCACCAACCCGTTTTCCCTGACTCCGGACGCACCCGAACCGCTGTCGACCCTGCCGCTGATTGTCGTGGTCATCGACGAACTTGCCGACCTGATGATGGTTGCCGGCAAAAAGATCGAAGAACTCATCGCCCGTCTTGCGCAGAAGGCGCGCGCCGCAGGCATACACCTCATCCTTGCGACGCAGCGCCCGTCGGTCGACGTCATTACCGGGCTGATCAAGGCAAACATCCCGACACGTGTTGCCTTCCAGGTATCATCCAAGATCGACTCCCGCACGGTACTTGATCAGATGGGCGCGGAGACCCTGCTTGGCCACGGCGACATGCTGTTTCTGCCGCCGGGAAGCGGATATCCGCAACGTGTGCACGGCGCGTTCGTATCGGATGAAGAGGTGCATCGGGTGGTTGAACACCTGAAGCAGTTCGGTGAACCGCAGTATATCGACGCCATTCTGTCCAGCGGACTTCCTGAGGATGCGCAGGGGGAATTGGGAATTGATGAGGGGAATGCCGAATCCGATCCGCTCTATGACGAAGCGGTCGCATTCGTGGTACGGACGCGGAAGTCGTCGATTTCAGCGGTCCAGCGCCAGCTGCGCATTGGTTACAACCGGGCTGCGCGGCTGGTAGAGCAAATGGAGACTGCAGGCATTGTCTCGCCGATGGCTTCGAATGGAAGCCGGGAGATACTCGCTCCGGCGTCGCAGGATTAGAGCGTGTTCACCCTGACCTGCCTGCCGATCCCGGACAGATTGCCGCCGGGAGAGCGGGTAAGTGTCCGGAAAATCTGTTTGTCTTGTGTTGGGATGCATGGCGGAAAGGAGCGCCGTGAGCGGTCCGCGCCAGCGACAGACAACGCGGTCATGGCCCGAATGCAGGACGTGACGGTCGTACAGAGATGCGCAATCCCCTCAATACCCCGTCCAGCCCGGGACATTCATCTAGAGCGGATTGCAGATGGATGGTCGATCGCCTCGGCTTGTCTTGGGCGCATGGCGGCGTTGGTCCTCGCTGGTGTGGCCCGCCACACGGCGCTTCTCCCGCCTTGCCCTGCATCCCAAGGCAAACCGATGCTTCCGTACACTCATCCGCGATCCGCTCTAGTCGCCGCGCGAAAAAAAGCCGGCTGAGGCCGGCCATGCTGCATCCCGAAGGGCTGCGCTACGGATGGAATATCAGGCCGTGCCGCCCACCGTCATGCCGTCGATGCGCAGCGTCGGCTGACCGACACCAACGGGAACGCTTTGGCCTTCCTTGCCGCAGACGCCGATGCCGCTGTCAAGGCGCATGTCGTTGCCGATCATGCTGACGCGGTTCAAGACTTCCGGTCCATTGCCGATGAGGGTCGCGCCCTTGACCGGATAGCTGATCTTGCCGTCTTCGATCATGTAGGCTTCGCTGGCGGAGAATACGAATTTGCCGTTGGTGATGTCGACCTGCCCGCCGCCGAAATTGACCGCGTACAAACCATTCTTCACGGAGGCGATGATTTCCTGAGGGTCCTTGTCACCGCCCAGCATGTAGGTATTGGTCATGCGCGGCATCGGCAGATGCGCATAGGACTCGCGCCGCGCATTGCCGGTAACGGGCATGCGCATCAGGCGCGCATTCATGGTGTCCTGGATATATCCTTTCAGGATGCCGTCCTCAATCAGCGTGGTGCACTGTGTCGGATTACCTTCATCGTCAATGTTGAGGGAGCCGCGGCGGTCGGCGATGGTGCCATCATCGACCACGGTCACGCCCTTGGCGGCAACGCGCTCGCCGATACGGCCGGAGAACGTGCTGGAGCCCTTGCGGTTGAAGTCGCCTTCCAGGCCGTGGCCGATGGCTTCATGCAGCAGCACGCCGGGCCAGCCGGGGCCGAGCACGACCGTCATCGGACCGGCGGGCGCCGGGCGCGCATCGAGATTGACGAGCGCGGTGGCGACCGCTTCAGCCGCATATTTCTCCAGCAGTTCCTCGCTGAAGTAGCCATAGTCGTACCGTCCGCCGCCGCCGCTGGAGCCGACTTCGCGACGGCCGTCCTGCTCGGCGATCACCGTGACGGAAATGCGTACCAGCGGACGGATATCGGCAGCCAGCACGCCGTCGCTGCGCACCACCAGCACCACATCGTATTCCCCCGCCAGGCCGGCCATGACCTGCACCACGCGCGGATCCTTGGCGCGCGCAATGCGCTCGATCCGTTCCAGCAGGCGCACCTTTTCGGTGGCATCGAGTGAATTCAGCGGGTCATTCGGGAGATAGAGAGAACGTCCGCCCACCGGCTGGACCGTGGAAGCCACTTTCACCTTGCCCGAACCCTGGCGGGCAATGGTCCGGGTGGCGGCTGCCGCATCCAGCAGGGCGCGCTCGGAAATTTCATCGGAATAGGAAAACGCCGTCTTGTCGCCGGAAACGGCGCGCACGCCGACGCCCTGGTCGATCGAAAAGCTGCCGGTCTTGACGATGCCTTCCTCCAGGCTCCAGCCTTCGTTCTTGGTGAACTGAAAATACAGGTCGGCATAATCGACGCGGTGCGTGAAGATGGCGTCGAGAGTCTTGATCAGTTGCGACTCGTCGAGACCGAAAGGCGTCAGCAGAACGTCGCGTGCGATGGCGAGGGATTGGAGATTGGGTTCGAATAGCTTCATGATCTCTTTCTTGGGCATGCAGTCGCGGGAAACTGCAGCGGTTTTCGATGCGTAGATTGTAGTTCATCTGCCGTCGCGCGGTACGATGCGGACTGCCGATGCCGCCAGGCTAGAGCTTGCGGTGCCTTAGCGCCGGCAGGCTGGTGCGCACGCCTTGCAGTTGCCCGGGATCAAGCTCTCCGATGACTATCCCTTCGCCTTCCGGCAGAACGTCCACGACCTTGCCCCATGGGTCGACCAGCATGCTGTGCCCCCAGGTCCGGCGTCCGTTGGGATGCTTGCCCCCCTGCGCCGCCGCAAGCACATAGCACTGGTTCTCGATGGCGCGGGCACGCAGCAGGATTTCCCAGTGCGCCTGGCCGGTGGTGTAGGTGAAGGCGGCCGGCATGACGATCAGCGCGCAGTCGCCCATGGCGCGGTACAGCTCGGGAAAACGCAGGTCGTAGCACACTGAAAGCCCCACCCTGCCGAACGGCGCTTCAAATGTGGCAACGCTGTCGCCGTGCACGATGGTTCGCGCTTCGTCATAGGATTCCTCGCCCTTGGTGAAGCTGAACAGGTGAATCTTGTCGTAGCGCATCGCATGCCGGCCCTGAGGATCGTAGACCATCAGGGTATTGAGCACCTTGCCCTGCTCCGGGGCGGCGACCGGCAGCGTCCCTCCGACCAGCCACACACCGTGCTCCCGGGCCAGCTCGGACATGCATTGCTGTATCGGCCCCGTGCCTGGCTGCTCTGCGTGCGCCAGCTTGTCGTTCTCCTTCATGCCCATGATTGGCCAGTATTCCGGCAGCAGGACCAGGCCCGCTCCCTGCTGCGCCGCCTGCGCGACAAGCCGGCGGGCGCTGCCGAGATTTTCCTCGACCACGGGAGTGGAAACCATCTGTATGGCGGCAATCTTCATTGCCTGTGTCATTGCGTCGTTCGTCATCGCGTCGTTCGTCATCGCATTATCCCTTGGTATCCGATTGATTGGCCGCTTCGCCCGTCGGCACGGCGGGCTTGCGCAACAGCTTGGTGACGACCGGATCCTTCCAGGGACCGGTAACCTGGTATTCGAATGTGAATGCTCGCATGAGCGGCTCGCGCAGGAACAATTGCGCAAGGAAAGTGCCGACCCCGATCACCGGATTGACCGCCAGGCCATACACCACCGATGCCGCGCCGACATTGATGTCGGGGATCACCACGACGTGCAGGTTCTGCGCTTCGTGCGCGATGTCGGCCGTGCCATCGATCAGGACTGTCGCCGCCACGCCGCGCATCTTGAAATTGTCGGTGCGGGCAACGCCCTGCGCGATGTTTGCGCCGGCCGTCACGCTGTCGAATGCGAATCCTTCGGAGAACACATCACGGAAATCGAGTACGAGGCGGCGCGGCAGGGACTGCAGGCTCAGCACCCCGAGCAGCTTCGCGGCACTCGGGTCCACCTTCAGGAACTGCCCTGACGCCAGCTCCAGCTGTATCTGTCCGTTCATCGAGGGTATATCGAATGCGAACGGCGACCCCGTCCAGCTGATTTCTCCCTTCATCTCCCCCTTGCCGCCGCGCAGCACATGCTGGAAGCCGAAGCGCTCGAGCAGCTTTCCGGCATCGGCGATATTGAGGGTATAAGCGAGTGTCGACAGGTTTTCGCCATTGCGGCTGCTCCATTTGCCGGAGGCCTTCAGTTCCCCGTCGCTATTGGTGAGCGACAATTTGTTGATGCGCCATTCCCGGTTGCCCGACACCCGGGCGTTCTGCGCGACGACTTCCAGCTGCCCGAACTTCTTGCCGAACAGCTCGAAGTTTTCCGCCACGATATCCACCGCCGGCAATTGGGTGGCCGTGCTCTTGCCTTCGATCAGGTCATTCACGTCGGAGGCCGCCGACTTCGGAATGATCAGCGAAGCCAGCCGTGCGGTCACGCGGCCGAGGCTGCGGCCGAAGCGCGGCTCGCTCCAGGACAGGTAGCCGGAAGCCTGTTCCGAATCGATGTTGGCTTGCCAGAGGCCATCCTGATGCGATGCGCCGACCACGACATTGTCGAGCTTGCGGTCCATGATGATCAGTTCAGTCGCGCGTGCGGCGAGCACCTCGGGATCAATGTACTGCGCAATGCTCAGCACATCGGTCTGCTTGGCCGCATCGGCGGGCGTTGCAGGCGACGCCGGTTGAGCGGACTGCGCGGTCGGCGAAGGCGCCGACGATACGGATGCTATCGTTCGGCGCCACGCATCGATGTTCAAGGACCTGAGGCTGACATTGACGATCACGCCGCTATCGGGCACCGGCGCCGGCACGTTGACGCCGATGCCGCCGCGAACCACCCGCCACGCCGACTCCTTGTCAACGCCCTTTTCCCTCTCATACCGGGCCGCGATCGTGGAGCCCAGCGCCAGCTTCATTTCGTCGCGCACCATCGATGCATCGTTGGAAGGCAGTCCGGCGAGTTCGAACCGGAATGGCAGACTGTCGCCGCTTGCCTTGCGCAGCGGCACGGGAAAATCCAGGCCGATGCCGGCAAGATTGGACTCGACAACAATCTCCGGTCGCTTGTTCTTCACCTTGATGGTGGTGCTGTATCGCGTGCTGCCGCTGATGCGTTCCAGCGCGCGCCGCATGGCGGGTGTTGTGTAGGTCTTCCTGATGCCGTCGGTGGAGAGCGTTCCTTCTCCCCTGACCTGGATGCTGCCATCGCGCTGGGTGCCGCCGGAGACGGCAACCGGTCCGCCCAGGAAATTGGACCTGATGTTGGCGAGGCTGAATCCCTTCTCGTGGAATTCCAGCTTGCCGGTCGTGTTCAGCAACGGCGGCATGACGTTCATCAGAGTGACGTTGTTGCCGGCGAATTGCAGGCTGCCCTTGACCTTGGCCTCTCGCATGTTGTGCAGCGGGAGCTGCAGCTTCAGGGCCAGGCTGGTATTGCCGCTGGCCTTCGTTTCGTCCGTGAAGTGCTCTATCCAGTTCGCCACCGGGCTTTCATTGGTAAAACGCAGGAAATTCTCGAAGGGTCCGGCGGCGTTTCCAGTGACGTCCAGCACCATGTCATGCCTGGAGAGATCGGGAATGACGGCCTTGACCTGCGACAGCCGCGTGCCCGACGTCTGCGCGCTGTCGGCCGTGATCTCCATGCGCGCCCGGTCAAATGTGATGAAACCGTCGATGTCATGGATCACCGGCCACATCGGCGTCTTGCCATCCTTGGCGAACATGTCGGGAGCGTAGTTCAGCACCCCGTTTTCGATCTTGCCGCTGACCTTGAACTCGCCTTTTGCCTTGTCGCCGGCCGACTGCTGATGAAAGGGAAATTGCGCGACGTCACCCTTGACCTTGAAGCGCACGTCCTTGACCGCTCCGCCGGTGAGCGCGCCGCCGAGCCAGGCGTGGAGCGACGGCGGTGTCTGCAAGGGCAGCAAGCGCCCGATCTCCTTGAGTTCGAGGCGGTTCAGCTTGCCACTGATATCGACAGAGCCGCGCGACTTCGCACCCTGGCGGGCCAGCGGCATCAGGTGCTTGCCGCTGAACGAGCCGGTCAGTTCATCCTGTACGAATTCCATGCGCTGCACATCCAGCAACAGGCGGTTGTTGCTCTGAAAAGTCCAGCTGGCCTGCATATCGAGGCGATCGAACGGCATGTCGGGTTCGGCGAAGTAGCCGGGAAGCTGCAGTTGCAGGTTACTGGACGCCAGCTGGAAGGAGCCGCCGCGTTCGGTGGCGTCCACCTGCCCTGTCAGGTTGTCAAAACCGGGGATGGCCGGCACCGCAGCCTGTGCCGGCCGGTCGGCCGTCTTCGGCTTGGCTTCGCGCGCGGGCTGCGGCCGGAGCGACAGTCCCGTGAAATCTCCCTTGACGCTGTAGGTGACGATATCGGGGTAGCTCCCCTGCCACTGGGCCGAGAAATCCTTGAGGGTGCCGCGCGGCTCCAGATCGGACAGGAGCTTGCGCTGGTCTTCCGGCAGAGGCAAGCGTTCCGCGAAACTGGCGATCGTCTTCAGATCCAGCAACCTGGCCGCGATGTCGGTTTTCGCGGGCTTGCCGTTGCCCGCGGGCGAGTAGCTCTCGCTGATCGTGGTTCGAGGAAGAAACACGCCGTCATCGGTCTGCAGGGTGAAATCGATCAGGGAAATTGCATGCCCGTACTGGCCGAAGGTCGGTTTGCCGCTCTGCGACTGCGCGCTGAATTGCTCGCGGAGGGAAATCCGGCCGTCGGCTTCGACGAGGTTCAATGGTTCCAGATCCGGACGCAGCCGGGTCGAGACGTTTGCCAAGGTCAGATCGGCGGTGAAATTGGCCAGCCTGGCATGATCGAAATCCAGCCAGGCGCGCACCGAGCCTTTGCCCTGCTGCATCTCGAACGGATATTCGACATAGGTTTTCCAGGCGCTCAGGTCGGTATCGCGCAGGTCGGCGTACAGCTGGCCCTTCCATCCGGACGGGTCGGAAATGGTCCTTGCGAAATGGGGATGGTCGAAGGCGCCGCGCACATCGAGCGGCGAAGCCAGTGCGGCGGGCGGCGTTGCCTTCAAGGCAAACCGGTGATGCCGCCATTGGTTGCGCAGGACGAAATCGACATTGTCGAGCAGCAGCTCGGGTGCCTCGCGCTGTTCATCCGTCCAGCGCACCTTGCCGCCGCGAATGGCAATATGGCGCTGCGACAGCACCCAGTCTGCACCGCGGCTGCTGCCCTGCGCGGTGCCTGCCAGCGCAATGCCGGCGACATGGAATTGTCCTTCCCTGTCGCGCCTGATCTCGAGGTCGGGGTTGGCAATCAGCAGCTGCTGCAGGCGCAGGTCACCCACCACCAGCGTCAGCCAGGAAAGTGTTGCCGAGACCTCGGGCAGAACAAGCCCGGCGCCGCCGGCCTTGTCATGGATGACCAGCTTGTCGATCGTCAGTTGCGGATGCAGTCCCGACCAGGAGGCGTTGAGGCTTCCGATCGATACCTGGTTGCCGATCGCCCGCGTCGCCATGCGCTCGACTTCCGGCTTGTAAGCGTCGATATTCGGAAGTACGACATAGCGCAGGCCAAGAATGAGGGCGCAGAAGATGAAATAGACGACGAGAGCGGTTCTGAGAAGCGCGCCGAGCGCATGATGGGTCAGGACATTGGCGATTCGATAACATTCTTTTGTCGCATGCCAGCACTGGCCCAGAGGTGATCTGGACGGCTGGGGAATGTTCGGATCGATCGACATCAACGATAAAGGCCGGCGGCGTAAAATAAAAAGCTGTTTCGGAACGACGAAGCCATGCCCTTCCGCATGCAACACCGCATTGCGCCCTGCCCGCATGCGGAGGGCCGGCCGGTGAAACAGGGAGCGACATCAAGGCCGCTTGCCTGCTTGCCAACCGCTTGCCGTCCACTTACCGCCGGCGCGCATGACATCGGCATTGCAAGGCATATGTTCGCACGGATATCATCCGTCAGCTATGGGTGATAATTCAGCCACTCCTCCTGCAGTAACTGCAGCCCGATAACCTGGCCTCATCCCGGCCCCAGAAGACTTTCGATACCGTGACTCCATCCCTTTTGACCAGTGACGTTGCTTCCAGGTTCTATTCCAGATGGCTGAACGCCGATCCGGTTCGCGCAGGCATGGTGACGGAGCTTGCCGAATTATCCATTAGCCCGGAGCTTTTTGCTCGGCTTTTACAAAAGGAAACAGCGGCCGGCATGCCTCTTCCCCGCGCGATGCGGCGGGTACGCAACCTGGTCGTCGCCACGCTGATTGAACGCGACCTCGGCGGACGCGCGGATCTGGCGGAAGTGCTGTCGACCATCAGCGCCTTCGCCGATTTTGCCGTGCAGACGCATCTGAAGGAACTGACGGCGGAACTGCAGGAAGTTCACGGCGTGCCGACCGGTGCGGAATCCGGCCAGCCGCAGGAAATGATCGTGCTCGGCATGGGCAAGCTGGGAGGCCACGAGCTGAACGTCTCCTCCGATATCGACCTGATTTTTGTCTATCCGGAGAATGGCGAAACGCAGGTGAGTTCGCCCGAGCAGAGGCAGCTCTCCAATCATGAGTTCTTCATCAAGCTCGGCAAGAAACTGATCGGCGCCCTTTCCGAGATCACGGAAGACGGTTTCACCTTCCGGGTCGACATGGCACTGCGCCCGAACGGCGCTTCCGGCCCGCTTGCAGCGAGCATGGCCATGGTGGAAGAATACCTGCTGGTGCAGGGCCGCGAGTGGGAGCGCTATGCCTGGGTCAAGGCACGGGCCATGACCGGCAATGCGGAGGACATCGCCGCGCTGGACCAGATCGTCCGCCCCTTCGTGTACCGGCGCTACCTTGACTTCGGCGCCATCGAAGCCTTGCGCAACATGCATGGCCAGATCCGCGCCGAGGTCAAGCGGCAGGAAGCGCGTCACCCGGGCCGCGCCAACAATGTGAAGCTCGGCCGCGGCGGCATCCGGGAAGTCGAGTTCCTGGCGCAGGTGTTCCAGCTGATCCGCGGCGGCCGCGATCCGGCATTGCGCGACCGCTCCACCCGCATCACCCTGGATACCCTCGCGGAAAAGAATCTGCTGTCGGCCGAGGAAGTCGCCCAGCTGCAGGAAGCCTATGCATTCCTGCGCAACCTGGAACACCGCCTGCAATATGTCGACGATGCCCAGACCCACAACCTGCCGGCCGGCGAAGACGATCAGCTGCGCATCGCGCGCATGATGGGCTATGCGGATACCGATGCGATGCTGGCGCAGCTTGATGCTCATCGCGCCATCGTCGCCGGCCAGTTCGATGCCATTTTCGCGGACAAGACCAACGGCGCACCCGCCACGCCGGAAAGCGAGCAGGCCATCGCGGTGTCGCAATCCCTGTCGGAGAATGATGGCGGCGATGCCGTCCGTGCGCATCTGCAGACACTCGGTTTCGAGGATCCGGCATCGGCCGCGAAGCGCCTGCAGGCGACGGCGCAGTCGCCTCGCTTGCAGTCGCTCCCCGAAGCCAGCCGCGGCAAGCTGATGGCGCTCGTCAACGCGGCGCTGCCCCTGATTGCCGCCACCGCCAATTCGCGCAATGAAACCCTGGGCCGCCTGCTCGACTTCCTGGAAACCATCGCGCGCCGCGCCGCCTATCTCGCGCTGCTGACCGAATATCCAACCACCCTGGGCCGCGTCATCCGCATGATGAACGCCAGCGACTGGGCGGCGAAATACCTGACCCGGCATCCCATTCTGCTCGACGAGCTGCTGGACGACCGCAGCCTCAACGCCGCTCCCGACTGGCCCGCCTTCCAGCAGGAGGTGCAGCGCCAGCTTGCCGCGGCCGACGGCGATACCGAATTGCAGATGAATGTGCTGCGCGACCTGCACCATGCGCAGCTGTTCCGGCTGCTCGCGCAGGACCTGGAAGGCGCGCTCACCGTCGAGCGCCTTGCCGATCACCTGTCCGCGCTGGCCGACATCCTGGTGGAGGCGACCGTCGGCGCCGTATGGAAATCCATCCCCAACCGGCATCGCGACGTGCCGCGCTTCGCCGTGATCGCTTACGGCAAGCTGGGCGGCAAGGAGCTGGGCTATGCGTCCGACCTTGACGTGATCTTTCTCTTTGACGATGACGATCAGGAAGCGCCCGGCTTGTATGCCAAGCTTGCGCAGCGCTTCATTACCTGGATGACCAGCCATACGCCATCGGGCATCCTGTTCGACATCGATGTGGCGCTGCGTCCCGACGGCGCCAGCGGCCTGATGGTGTCGCGGATCAACGCATTCGAGAGATACCAGCTCGCCAACGCCTGGGTCTGGGAACACCAGGCACTTACCCGGGCGCGCTTCTGCGCCGGCGACACCGACATCGGCAGCCGCTTCGAAGCCATTCGCGAAAGGGTATTGCGCCAGCCGCGCGAAGAAAACAAGCTGCGTCGCGAGGTCGCTTCCATGCGCAAGAAGCTGCATGATGCGCATCCGAACCGCACCGAACTGTTCGACCTGAAACATGATGCCGGCGGGATGATCGACATTGAATTCATCGTGCAATACCTGGTGCTGAATCATGCCTCGACCTATCCGCAGCTGACGGCGGACATCGGCAACATCGCCCTGCTCAAATTGTGCGCGGAACTGGGACTGATCGACAAGACCCTCGCCGGCGATGTCGCGGATGCCTACCGCAAGCTGCGCAAGCTCCAGCACCAGATCCGCTTGCAGGGACATGAGCGCGCACGCGTCGATACTGAAAAAATCCAGCTCGAGGCAGCCCGCGTCAGGGAACTGTGGGCCGCAACGCTGGGACGCAGCCAGGAAGCCTGACCGGCACCGGAACCAGCGGCATCCTGGCTTGCGCTGCCTGATGGCACATAATGAAATCAATGACAACAAGATCTGGAGACGCACCATGGAACAAGGCGATTTTCTCAGGATGCTGTCCGATGAAGGTTTTTCGGAAGTCGTGACGGTCGACCGCGAACCGAACAGTGCCATCGATCTGCACACGCATCCATTCGAAGCGAAGGCGCTGATTCTCAAAGGCGAAATACGCCTGCGCGTTGGAGATGAGGAAAAGATATTCCGCACGGGCGATATCTTTCATCTCCGTGCGAATGAACCGCATTGGGAAAATTATGGCGCGGATGGGGTCAGTTACCTCGTTGGCCGAAAATCCGGCGCCGTCGGCCAGGCCTAGTCCGCTCTAGGCTTTGTTTGGAAAGCGGCAGCGCGGCGCGGATCCGCGTCTGCGGTGCTCGGCATACGTCCGTACGCATGCGCTCCCGCACCTCAACGCAACTCCGAACCGCCCGTGACGCTTCTCGAACACAGCCTAGAGCGGATTGCAGGTGGGTGTATGGAAGAATCGGTTTGCCTTGGGATGCAGGGCAAGGCGGGAGGAGCGCCGTGTGGCGGGCCACACCAGCCACGACCAACGCGGCCATGCGCCCAGGGCAAGCCGAGTCGAACGACCATTCACCTGCAATCCGCTCTAGTGTCGCCTGCCACCTTCGCGCTCCAGCAAGCCCGCCAGCTTTTCCATATCGACGGGTTTTACGAAATGATGGTCGAAGCCGGCAGTCATTGCGGTTTGCCGGTCCGGCTCCTGTCCATAGCCGGTCACGGCGATCAGCAGAGCGTCCGCGGTTTCCCTGCGGCCTTTCAGCATTCTTGCGAGCTGGTTGCCATCGATTTCCGGCAGACCGATATCGAGAATGCAGATATCCGGCAATTCCTGCTGCGCACGTTCGAATGCCCGTCGTGATCCGTGTTCGATCATGACTTCATGTCCCAGCGAGCCAATATACATCGCCAGCATCTCTGCCGCGTCTGCGTTGTCGTCGACAATCAGGATACGCTGCTTCCGGACGGTTTCCGCCAAACGGTGGCTGCTCAGGCTGCCCTCATCCTGCTGTTCGCGCACCAGTCTCGGCAGGCTGACGATGAACTGGCTACCCTTGCCCAATCCGTCGCTTTTGCAGAAAACGCTGCCGCCATGCAGTTCCGTCAGGCTGCGGACCAATGCGAGTCCGATGCCCAGGCCGCCCTGTGATCGGTCGGATGTCCGGTCCGCCTGAGTGAACAGATCGAAAACCCTCGGTTGCATCTCCGGCGCAATGCCGACGCCGTTGTCTTGTACGCTGAGCGTCAGCATGACATCGTCGACCTGCATCGACAGATGGATCCTGCCGCCTTCCGGGGTGTATTTCGCGGCATTGTTGAGCAGGTTGGTAATAATCTGCACCAGCCGCTTTTGATCACCCATCACATGAGCCTGCTCGGCCGCAATGTCCAGCGTCAGGTGATGGCGTTTCGACTCGATCAGGGGCATGACCTGCTCGACGGCGTCGGAGACAATGCTCTTGATATCCTGCGGGCGTTTCGTGATGTCCGCCAGTCCGCGCGTCACCCTGGAGACGTCGAGCAGATCATCCACCAGTCCGGTCAGGTGCTTGACCTGGCGGTTGATGATGCGGCTGGTGTTCTTCAATTGCCGGCTGTCGAGCTCGGCGATTTCCATGAGTTCGGCCGCTGCGCTGATGGGCGCGAGCGGGTTGCGCAGTTCATGGGCAAGCATGGCGAGGAACTCATCCTTGCGCAGGTTTGCTTCGCGCAGCGCCTCTTCATTCTGCCTGCGTTCGGTCACGTCGCGGGTGGTGCCGGCAATGGCCTCGACTTCGCCGTCCGGGCCGAGTACCGGGACGAAAATGTAATCATAGATGCGCCGTCCGAAGCTTCCATTGAAAGGAACATCGCCGCGTATCGGTTTGCGCGTCGCCTTGACCTGCTCGATTTCCCGGTCGTGCATTTCGGCGTGCCACGGTTCATATCCAAGCTCGAGGCAGTTCTTGCCGATGGCCTCATCCCAGGTCTTGTCCCACATCTTGAGGAGGACTTCATTGGCATAGACGAAGCGGTGGTTCAGGTCGAAAACGTAGGCAAGGTCGGGACTGTTTGCCAGGAAGGTTTCATACAGCCGACGCCGACGCTCGGACTCGTCGACCACATGCGCAAGCTCCTGCTCCACCTTCTTCTGCTCGCTGATATCGCGGTAGATGACGGCGATTCCATCGTTGTGGGGATAGGCCGACACATCGAACCAGGTGGTGCGTCCGAAGTAGTCATAGCAATGCGTAAACCTGGAGGCGACACGCGTGTCCATGACGCGCCGCAACTCCCTGCCCACTGACAGGTCTTCCGTACCAGGCCACAACTCCCAATGCGTACGGCCGAGAATCTCGGATAGCGGCCGGCCGTCCATGCGCAGCCCTTCGGAATTGATCTGCAACACACGAAAGTCCGCATCAAACATGATGAAGCCATCCTTCATGGTTTCCAGGATCTGGTGGCTGCGCTGCTGCTCGAGATGAAGCTGCCTCTCCGCCTGCTCTCTCTCAACGACGAGCCCGATCTGGCTGATGCAGATATCGGTGATGCGCAGCTCCCGCTCTTCGGGCCGGCGAGGGGTGTCGAAATATACGCTCAGCACGCCCAGCGGTTCGCCGTGAATGGTGTAGAACGGCGTGCTGTAAAGCGCCCTGATGCCCTCGTCTCTCGCAAACTGGCGATAGGCGGCATAAGCGGGATCGGTTTCGGTGTCGGCGATGATCATTTGCGCACGATTCTTGAAAGCGGTCCCGCACGCACCGTCGCCCACGCGAACATCCGCCAGCTGTGCGAGCGCGCCGGCACCAAGGCCCCGGCTCGTCTCGGTCACCAGCACATCGCGCCTGGGGTCATGCAAGGAAATGATTCCCTTGCCGGATCGATGCAAGTCGGTGATTGCGTTCAGAATCACCTCGAACTGCCCCTGCCGCGTGCGGGCCTGCAACAAGTCGCTGCTCATGGCATGCAAGCGCTGCCAGTCCACGACCTGGTGCGCAAGATCGGCGCGGGATTTTTCCAGGGCGGCGTCGATGCGGTCGCGTTCGGAGGACAGCTCGGCCTCGGCACGCTTCCTGATCTGCACTTCCTCGGAGAGCTCCTGGTTCAGCTGTTGCAGCCTCACCTTGTTGACATGGTCCTTCGTGACGTCGTTGCAGATGGCCAGCACGCCATGCACTCCTGATCCATCTTCGATCGGACTGTAGCCATAAGTCCACCAGACATCTTCCCGCCTGCCGTGACGCGTCACCGGGACGAGGGCGTCCTCATGCCAGGTGGCGCCCTTGCCGGACATGACCAGTTCGATTTCCGGGCCGATGATATGCCACACTTCGGTCCAGCAGTCCTGCCCGCGCTGACCGAGCGCGACGGGATGCCGCTCGGCTCCCAACGTCGCGCGGTAGGCATCGTTATAAAACTGGAGCAGGTCCGGTCCCCACCAGACGAACATCGGATGATTGGAGGTAAGGATCAGGCGGATGATGGTCTTGAGCAGTGACGGCCATGTATCAGGAGAACCGAGCGCAGTCGATGCCCAGTCGTGGGCGCGCATCAGGGCGCCCATCTCACCGCCTCCGGAAAGAAAATCCGATGGCGCTGTTACGGTTCTGTCTGCAATCACATTAATCACGATGAATTCTTTCGCCTGGAACCGGTTGCCATCCTGAAAAGGACAAGGAATAGTCCCGATTGTAACCGCGGCAGGAAATGCCATGTCCGAATCTGCTCAGCAAGCGGATATGGCGATTACTTCCCCAGCCAGTGCGGGCTCAAAAAAAAGCCCCGCAGGCGCGGGGCTTTTTCAGGCAGCGCAAGGCTGACTTGATCAGCGATTACTTCGCCGCCATCAGCGCAACCGTGGTGTCGAGCATGCGGTTGGAGAAGCCCCACTCGTTGTCGTACCAGGAAGAGACCTTGACCAGGCGGCCGGATACCTTGGTGAGGGTCGCATCGAAGTTGCTCGATGCCGGATTGTGGTTGAAGTCCACCGATACCAGCGGATCGGTGTTGTAGGTCAGGATGCCTTTGAGCGCACCGTCGGCGGCTTCCTTCATGATCGCGTTGATTTCATCGACGGTCGTGTCGCGCGCAGCGACGAAGGACAGGTCGACGATGGACACGTTGATGGTCGGCACGCGGATCGCGAAACCGTCCAGCTTGCCGTTGAGCTCCGGCAGCACCAGGCCGACCGCGGCAGCGGCGCCGGTCTTGGTCGGGATCATCGACTGGGTGGCGGAACGGGCGCGGCGCAGGTCTTCATGCATCACGTCGGTCAGCACCTGGTCGTT
>NZ_VFAH01000039.1 GCF_008929045.1 Noviherbaspirillum aerium
TGGCCACGCCTGGGGCGAGGTCAACACCGAAATCGAAGAACAGATCCGCAAGGGGGCAGCATGAGCGCCATGGCACTCGAACTCAAGAACGTGCGCAAGAGTTTCGGCAAGTCCGAAATTATCCGCGGGGCCAATCTGGCGGTGCCCAAAGGCGAGCGCTTCGCCATCATCGGTCCCAACGGCGCCGGCAAGTCCACGCTGTTCAACCTGATCTCGGGGCGCTTCCCGGTCAGCTCGGGCGACATTCTCCTGAACGGCAAGAGCATCCTCGGGCTGCGTCCGTTCGAGATCAACCGCAGCGGCCTGTCGCGCAGCTTCCAGATCACCAACATCTTCCATCGGCTGTCGGTGTACGAGAACCTGCGCTGCGCGGTGCTGTGGTCGCTCGGCTACAAGTACTCGTTCTGGCACCGGCTGAACGGCTTGAAGGATGCGCATGAGCGGGCCGAGGCGGTGCTCGAGCAGATCGGCCTGCGGCGGCGGCGCGACACGGCGGCCGGGTTGCTGACCTATGCCGAGCAGCGCGCGCTGGAGATCGGCATCACGATTGCCGGCGGCGCGGAAGTGATCCTGCTGGACGAACCGACGGCCGGCATGAGCCGCTCGGAGTCGGATGCGGCGGTGGAACTGATCCGCAAGGTGACAGTGGGCAAGACGTTGCTGATGGTGGAACACGACATGAGCGTGGTGTTCGGCCTGGCGGACAAGATCGCGGTGGTGGTGTACGGCGAAGTGATCGCCTGCGACACGCCGCAAAACATTCGAGGCAACCAGAAGGTGCAGGAAGCCTATCTGGGTGGCCACGCACCGGCGGAGGCGGCATAAATGGCGGCATTACTGGAAATCAAGGACCTGCACGCGTACTACGGCAAGAGCCACGTGCTGCACGGGGTGGACCTGAACGTCGGCGAGGGCGAGATCGTGAGCCTGCTGGGACGCAACGGCGTGGGGCGGTCGACCACGGTGAAGTCAACCATGGGACAGGTGGACGTGACCGGCTCGATCCGCTTCAAGGGGCAGGAGATCACGGGGCTCAAGGCTTTCGAGATAGCGCACCGGGGACTGGGCTACGTGCCGGAGAACCGGGATGTGTTTCCGACGCTCTCGGTGGAGCAGAACCTGCTGCTGGGCGAGAAGAAAGGCAAGAAATCGCGCTGGAGCATCGACGACATGTACAAGATGTTTCCGCGCCTGAAGGAGCGCCAGCATACGCCGGCGGGAGTGCTGTCGGGAGGGGAGCAGCAGATGCTGACCCTGTGCCGCACGCTGATGGGCGATCCGGACCTGATCATGATCGATGAGCCCACCGAAGGCCTGGCGCCGAAGATCGTGGAACTGGTGGCCGAGTACCTGATGGAACTGAAGAACCGCGGGATATCGGTGCTACTGGTGGAGCAGAAGCTGGCCATTGCGATGGAGATCTCGCAGCGGGTGTATGTGATGGGGCATGGCGCCATCGTGTTCGAGGGCACGCCCGCCGATCTGCGGGGGAATGCGGCCATCCGCAAGGAGTGGCTGGAAGTGTAGGCAGTGCTTGATAAGCTGCAGTTCGGTCCCGATTCGGTTACGCACATGCGGTGCTCGGCGCACGTCCGCACGCGTGCGCTTCCGTGCCTCAACGCAATGCAACGCAACGCCGAACCACCCGCGACGCTGATCAAATACAGCCTACACCGGGGACGGCATAAGCAGCAGCCCCAGCTTCGGGAAAATGATGTCTATCCGCCGGCAAAGTTTGCCGGCGGAGGCGGATGCTCCATGCCAGGTTACTTGGTGGTGGAACCAGGTGTACTTGATGTGGAGGACGGGTTGGACGATGTACCGCTGTCTGAAGAGCCAGTGGAGCCAGTGGAGCCAGAAGAACCAGATGAGCCAGAAACCGACGGGGTCGTGGCACTAGACGTTGGGCTGCTGGCGCCAGCGGCTGAGGTGTCGGTTGAGGAAGTGCCCGGTGTCGCACTGCTGGTACCTGAGGTCGAGGTTGACGGGCTTGCCGAACCGGATGTGCTGGGTTCCGATGTGCCCGAACTTGAACTGCCGGAAGTCGAGGAACCGTAGTTCGGGCTGGGAGGCACGCTCAGGCCGGAGCTTCCGCTGCCGGAGCCGGCATCGTTGCTGGAACCGGATGTACCGCCAGTAGTGGAGCTTCCCGACGCGCCGCTACTACCGCCTGTCGTGCCGGATGAACCGGATGAAGAGTTTGCGCCGGATGGACTTTGCACTGTTGTCGTACTTGTCGGAGTTTGCACCGTGGTAGTCGTGACCGTGCTGGAGGTTCCGCCACTGGATGATGCACCGCTTTGCGCCGGATCGTTCGTTGTTGTGATTGTGGTCGTACTTTGCCCGAATGCCGCAGTTGCAGTACCGATCAGCGACAGGAAAATGGCTATAGGTAATTTCTTCATGTCTGCTCCATATGATCTGGATTGAAGATTCCTCGGGAATCGCTCGAAGTAAACATTTAGACAATTTTCCATTGACAGGTTCTCAGGATCTGGCTGATGCCAGCCTCGGTGCATATCGAGATCCACGACCGTGGTGCTCTGCATAGGTCCCTACGCGTACGCGCCCGCTCATCAACGCAACGCCACTCCGAACCGCGTGCGATGCTGATCAAGCCTGGTGGACCTCCATGCATAACCGGCTTTTCGCTCTGCGAGTTTTTCAGTTAGAACTTGACCGCGAGGCTCGTCATGATGACGCCGGCACTGCGTTGTGACTCCTTGCCACAGCTTGGCCATGCGGCGGCGTCACGCCTTGTTCCAGCAGCAATCTGCCTCGACTTCGACTTCGACTTTGACCTCGACTGGGCCGGTCAGGGGGAAAACGCTCTAGCGAAGGTCCTGCAATTGAGTTTTCCTTTTCTCCAAAAGGCTTGTGTCATTTCCAAGTACACTATGCTGGTCCTTCTTGCCAGGAGAAGCTTATGCGCCGGGGTCTCGTATTCACTGTTCCTTTTCTTTTCGTTATTCCTGCGGCAGCTGAAAAAGTCGCGCTGGATGAATGCAAGCAAGTCGCAGAAAAGCTTCAATCCGAAGTGCCGATGAAGATCAGTTCCCATTCCACTCTTGAGAAAGTCGTATGTGTGCCAGGAAAATCGAAGCCTAAGCTGGTCTACAACAACAGAGTGCATGCCGAGGTAAAGAAGCCGTCCCGGGAGGTCGTTGAACGGCTGAAAATGGAACAAAGAAAAGCGTGGTGCGCGGATTCAGACCAGCGTCGCTTTCTTGAAATCGTTGACATCAGCTACGCCTATTATGATGCCTCAGACCGGTACCTGGGTGCTCTTACCCATAGAATCGCGGATTGCGCGAAGTAGGTGACGTTTGACTGGACACTGCGGCAATGCCGGACCGGCTACACCTTAAAGCAAGGCTTTGATGGTAATAAGCGCTTCGACCGATGAAGGCAAGATTGAGAAGAGCATTCGAAGCGCATTTACTACCATTGAGCAGTTGTGGTTCGAAATCCTGGAGCGCATTTCGGGTGAATGTAGAGCGAGATGTGTACCTGGGACGGGCGCAGCAAGTCAAAGAACAAGGAAGCCGAACGCTGAGATGAATTATCCGCTTGGCGAGCGGAAATGGCTCGTCCGCTGGCGCTCGTGACTGGCACCATTCCTTTCCTTGCTGTCTTGCAATGGGGCCGCGACACCTATCTTGCCAAGCCATTCTTTCCGGCTCAAAAACCATGACAGGTGTGCCTGAGAACATACCGGGGATCAACAAACGGAAAACATCTATGCGGAAAGTCATGTTTGCCTCACTGCAAGCTTCGCTGACAGGCTCTTGCCATGTAGCATAGGCATGTCGCCCCTGTCATGCCTCGCATAACAGGTCTGGACGCCGCCATAATGAACCATTCGTCGCGTTGTGACTCTTTGCTCCTGGCTGTTTTTAATGCCTTCCAGACGCTCTCGGAGGATGCATGACGGGCTCTGGCGAATGCAGACAGCGAATGCCCCTACCTTAATTGCCTTAACAGCATGGATACGAATACCAGCATCGAAGCATTATCAAAACTCAGATTATCGGGCGAACTCTTTTTCGAAAGCAGTCCTGATTGCGTCAAGATTCTTGACTTGAATGGCGGACTTCTCTCGATGAACAGAAATGGCCAATGCTTGATGGAGGTAGACGATTTCACCGGCCTGTGCGGCTCTTATTGGCCAGGCCTTTGGCCGGAAGAGAGTCACGGTTCGATCAGAACGGCGTTCGATGTTGCGAAGGTGGGCGGGATTGGCCAATTTGTCGCCTTTTGTCCTACTGCGAAAGGAACGCCCAAATGGTGGGACGTGCGCGTAAGCCCGATACTGAATGACAGTGGAAAGATGGAAGGCTTCCTGTGTGTCTCGCGCGATATCACCTATCTAAGGCAAGCCAGCGAAACGATACTGCGGGAACAGGATTTTTCAAAAGCGCAGAAAGAGGCGCTCGAAATGGCAGTGTCAAATGCGCCGTTGAATCAGGTGCTGTCCACCATTGCCATGGCTGCGGAAAAATATACCGATGGAGCCATGCTTGCCTCCATTCTTCTATTGGAAGAGGATGGACAGCATATGAAGCTGGGGGCGGCACCATCGCTGCCCGCTCCCTACAATGAGACTATCGATGGCGCGCCCATAGGCCCCGCGGCCGGCTCTTGTGGAACGGCGGCTTTTACAAAGCAACCGGTTTTCGTCCGCGATATCCAGACGGACCCATTGTGGGAGAGCTATAAGGATATCGCCGCGGCACACGGTCTGGCGGCGTGCTGGTCCAAGCCGATCCTTTCTTCGCAAAGGAAGGTCCTTGGCACCTTCGCGTTCTACTATCGGGAGGTACGCGATCCTACCCAGCGGGAAGTTCAGGCGATGGACGTGCTGATCCATACCGCAACGTTAATTCTGGAAAAGCATCATGAAGTACAGGAGAGAAAGAACGCCGAAACCGCCCTCGAGGCAAGCGAGGCAAAATTTAGAACGATTACGAATGCGATGCCCCAGATAGTCTGGTCAACCCGGCCGGACGGCTATCATGATTACTATAACGAACGGTGGTATGAATTCACGGGTGTGCCTTACGGCTCTGTAGACGGAGAGGGGTGGAACGGCCTGTTTCATCCGGAAGACCAGCCCCGTGCCATGGAGCTGTGGAGTCACAGTTTGCGCACCGGCGCTCCATATGAGATCGAGTATCGCCTGAGACATCATACTGGCGAATATCGATGGACATTGGGGCGTGCGGCTCCTGTTGTTGATGATCAGGGCAGAATTACACGCTGGATGGGAACCTGCACTGATATCCATGTGCAAAAGCTCTTGCAGGATACGCTCCAGCAGTCAGACAGGCGGAAGGATGAGTTTCTAGCCATGCTTGCTCATGAGCTTCGTAATCCCCTGGCTCCGATTGCGGCGGCGGCTCAGATGCTTTCCTTCGGGAAGCTGAACGAAGACAGGCTGCAGCGTCTCAGTGAAGTGATTGCCCGGCAGTCGGAGCATATGAAGTCTCTCATTGAAGACTTGCTTGACGTCTCCCGTGTTACCCGCGGCCTTATCACACTCGATAAAGCAACCGTTGATGTCAAGAGAATTGCAAGTGAAGCGCTGGAACAAGTGCGTCCTCTGCTGGAAGCGCGATCCCATCACTTGGAAACGCATATTTCGTTCGATGATGCGGCGGTCGATGGCGACGAAAAGCGCCTGATTCAAGTCATCTCGAATCTTCTTACCAATGCTGCGAAATATACGCCCAATGGGGGGCGTATTGCACTTGGCGTGGATGTGAGTGAAAGCTCCGTTACTGTTACCGTGCGCGACAACGGCATAGGAATGTCTGGCGATCTATTGCGCAATGCTTTTGACCTGTTTGCCCAAGGCTCCAGGACTCCAGACCGCGCTCAGGGTGGCCTGGGTATCGGTTTGGCATTGGTCAGAAGCCTCGTTCAGTTGCACGGCGGTACGATCAAAGCTTATAGCGAGGGCGAGGGCTGCGGGAGCCAATTTGTAGTGACGCTGCCAAGATTGCACAGAAATGAAGAACATTATCGCCCGACTTCCCATAGTGTCGATGCGCCTGTTTCGGAAGATGGATTAAGGGTAATGGTCGTCGACGATAACGTCGATGCGGCACAGTTGCTCGCCATGTTTGTTGAAACCATAGGACACAATCCTTCTGTGGAATACCGAGCTATGAGGGCGATTGAATGTGCTCAAAAAATACTCCCCGATGTCTGTCTCCTCGATATCGGCTTGCCGGATATCGACGGATACGAGTTGGCACGTCGTCTGCGCGACCTGCCGGAAATGGGTGGAGTGGTGTTGATCGCCGTTACCGGATATGGCCAGAGACAGGACATCGAAGCTGCAATGGCGGCAGGCTTCAATCATCATTTTGTGAAACCGGTTGATACGAATCAGTTATCGAAGCTGTTGACTGAAATCGGGAGGAAGAAAAAAATGCACTTCCCGCCTTCCTAATGCGCAGCGCTACGCATTTACGCAAGTTATCCTTTGGCTCGAGACATCATTGGGTCCTGCGTCAACTTAAGAGTAATCGTCAAAAATGTGCGAGCAAGTTCGAACATGGCCGAGGGAACGTACGCTTACCCGCTGTATGCAGCGCCGGGCAGAAAAAACCGGGGCGCGCATCGTGTGCTCACGCCAGCAAGCAAGTGCAGTGCTGCCCAAGTGGGCTGGATTGATCCAGCTGAGAGCGAACAGTCATTAAAAAAGAGGCTGCACCACATTTACGTAGGTGCAGCCTCTTGTGCCTCCCAATAACGCCAGTCTTCAAGCGGCACCAGCTGATGATATTAAAAAATCAACACAGCCGCGTTGTCAAAAATCAGGCTCGCGGTGCGATAAGCAAAACTGGCTAATGCCTGTATTTCTACAACGAAATGATTGCTTGCAACGTCTGTGCTCGATTCAGAGATAAGTTTTCTCATGCATAACGACTGCTTGTGTTGAGAGGCCGGATCGGTGAGGCTGGCGAATTGAAGGCCCGACACAGGAACTTTGCAACAAGACGATAGCATTCGAGGATGCCGAGGCCGGAAGGCGTCATGCGGTTGGAAGGCAAACGCACAAAAGCAAAAGGCCGCGCGAGCAGCCTTTTGTACCACTTCGCGGCCAATGATTCATCGACTGGTCATACGCAGCGAGACCTCGCCAACGGAGGCGCTTATGCTTTCAAATGCGCGGAGAGCAACTTCGTCATCTCGAACATAGTGACCTGAGGCTTGCCAAAGATCTTTTCGAGCTTTGCATCGGCATTGATGTTGCGCTTATTGGCTTCGTCCTGCAGCTTGTTGGCCTTGATGTATTCCCATACCTTTTTTGTGACTTCAGTGCGGGGTACCGGCTCCGCACCGATGACCTCTGCCAACTCTTTGGATGGAGTCAGCGGTTTCATGAATCCGGCGTTAGGCTTGGTTTCCTTCGGTGCTTTTGCTGCTTTTGCGGTTGTCGCCATTGTGTTTCCTGGAACAGGGTTACGAATAAATACCGGGACTGACTGCTATGCCATCCCACGGAGCGTTCAAATATGAACGGTTCAGACAGTGTAGCCTTGATTGAGAATAACGTCGCCGAAGCTTTACGCTGTATTCTGACACGACACAAGATATGATGCTTGACAAATCAATACTGGCTCTGTGCGCCTGTGGGTTGGAATAAACGCCAGCTCCTTGCCTTACCTCAGTGCATCGCATAAAAAATAATGGAGTCATAACGAGGTCCGCTTTGCCAGTTCCGCTGGCAATGCTTCAAATGTATGTCCGCGGAGAAGGCTCCCGGAATAAAGCGGACAGTAGGAATTGACCAATATTTCAAATAGGCATATTGTTGGCGTATCAGGCTAATCCTTAGCCCGTCAGGGAGATGATAATGCACCGTAAAGGCTATTTGGAGGAGGCACAGAGTGCCAGCCTCAAAGACGTTATGGGTCAGCAGCCAATGACACTGAAGGACTACCAGAGCGTACAGGAACGGCGCGTTGCCTTACGGCGCCAGATGGAAGACATGCGGCTTCGCCGGATGCTTGACGAATCGGAATAGTGCCGAACCGGTTTTGTACACAACCTTCAATACATCAAAACCACCGTCTTCAGAGGGCGCTTAGCTCAGCTCGAATGCATGCAAGTAATTTGGGTGAAGCCAGGGTTGAGCGCAGAAGACTGCCTGCGTTCGAGGAAGAGCAAAATTAAGCAGCATGCGGACAATGCATCAGGTTCTTACGCGTCAGCTTCCCAAGTGACGCTCCTGCAGGAAGTCAGCGAAACGCAACGCTTAATTTGATTGCTTTGAGGAATTACTCCTTGTTATATTTCATCAAAAGAGATCGACAGATCCGGAAGCCGATGAACATTCAAGGAGACTTTCAATGGACAACACCCCTCAGCAAACTCAACATACCACTCCTGAAGTGGTCTACTTCCGCAGTTTCGATGATTTTGAGGCATGGCTGGCGAATCAGCCCCAAGTACATAAGTCATTTCCGGCTTGAAAGTCGCCGGACTTTACTCATCGCTCTCGGCGGAGGCAGAGAAATCTGCCGAGCCAGATTGGACAGGATAGGCCTGCTACCGGCGAGCCCGGCTTAAGCTTGTAACTCCCGATATAGTTCGACGAATTCCCGGCTGAGCTTGTGACCGGCATCCATATGGATCAGTGGCAGACTCAGGCCATGGGATTCGCGCATCTTGACCGAACTCGATAATTTTGTCTGCAACAAGGGCAGCTTTTCTTCGATCAACTGGCCGACGAGTCGCTGCGGCACGGAAGCGCGGGCCTGAAACTGATTGACCACAATGCCCTCAATGCGTAAACCCGCATTATGATCAGCCTGGATTTCCTGCAAATTCCTAAGCAGCGTGTACAACGCCTGCCGCGAGAATTCATCACAGTCGAAGGGGATGAGGCAGACGTCGGCAGCAATCAGTGCCGATTGCGAAAAGAAATTATAAGCTGGCGGGGTATCGATGATGATTTCGGCGAATTCCTCGGACAACTTGTTGAGCGAGTCACGTAACTTGTAGATTTTATGGCGTGATTCAAGCTTCGACTGCATGTCACCAATCTCCGGATGCGACGGAATCAGAAACAGGTTTTCGAAGGGAGTCGGATGCACATATTCAGTGTCCGGCGTGGGATAAAAGTGAAACTCCAGCGATTTTCTGAAAAAATCGGCAAGGGTTGGCGCAAGAGTCGAAGCGGTGTCACCAACCAGATAGCGACTCGCGTTACATTGCGGATCCATGTCAATCAACAGGGTTTTGCGGCCTTCTTTAGCGGCAATAGCCGCAAGGTTGACTGCGATACTGGATTTTCCGACTCCACCTTTCTGGGTAAAGATCACGCGCTTCATGGCACTCCTCTGCTTATTGTTTCGACAGTAACCGACGATGCTGCGCTGCGTCAATACATAATCCGGTTACAGTGGATCGGCTTGGTCAGGGGTTGCAGCGGAGCCACGACAATTACTAGAAGCTTAACTCTTTAACCGAAGGCCACCGGCTATTGGCGTTGAATCATTAGCAACATTTGACCGACTTGGCTGAAGTTTGGGTGAAGGAAGTCGTACGGACTATTAGACGTTTCAAACTGACTGCGTTATCGGTGAACGGTAGTGGCACCGATTGAGAGGGAGATGTGATTGGCGCTATGGGCATGCTTGCGCTGCCCCCGTGGAGATCGACTTGCCAATGATGCCTATGTGCTTGCACCGTCATCGGAAAGACGGCCTTCATCTGCAAGGTGATGAGGTTTGTGCCGGATGGCAGAAGCGGCATCGGGCTTGCTGTAGATGGAAATTCCAAAGCAGCTGAAGACCATGCATACGAGATGTAGGAGCAGCAGGCAGGTAAGGCCGAAGATCGCATGGAACATGTACTCAATTGAGTCTGCTATTCGCTTCACATCGGCCCCTATTGATCATTGTTTGTACGAATGTACTTCCAGGGAGAAACAGGGGCTTGATAAGAGTCAATCGGGTCGATTTTCAAATTCGGCTTCGCCGTTTTTCCCGTCACGCAAACATAATCAGCTTGCCGCTTTTGAACCAGGCGTTTTCCCTGTCTTTCAGAACAGGAAGTCGGGCAATGGATGGCTTGATCCAGGCAGCAGTTAACTTGATATGTGACGTGCCGTACGTAACTAGGCAAGTCCAACACAACATCGGGGTCGAGCGGACTGGAAGTGCCTTATTCCGAATCATCTGCTAGTCAAGCTTCTTCCTAAGCACGTATATAAGTAGGCGCTTCTGCATCAGGAACGAAGACGAGGGCAGGTGGCGTTACAATTGGCGCTTTTAAGAGAGGGTTTCCTATGAAAGTTGCAAAAGATACTGTGGTTTCGCTCCACTACACCTTGTCAGACGCGGAAGGCAATCAAATCGACAAGAGCAAGCAGCCGATGGTGTATCTTCATGGCGGATACGGCAATACGCTGCCCAAAATCGAGGCGGCCCTTGAAGGGCAGGAGAAGGGCTATGCGACAACGATTGACGTTGAACCGTCCGACGCGTTTGGTTACTACGATGAACAACTGGTCAAGGTTGAGCCGCGCAATCGCTTGCCAGCGCAACTTGAAGTTGGTATGCAGTTCGAGGGAGTGGCGGAAGGCGCAGACGATACTCAGCCTGTGATTTTTACCGTGACCGAATTCAATGACGAGCAGGTAACACTGGATGGAAACCATCCACTGGCAGGCATGTCGTTGCGATTCGCGCTGGATGTAACGGACGTACGCGCAGCCACGACGGAAGAAATCTCTCACGGCCATGTACATGGCGAGCACGGCCATCATCATTAATCCGTGGCACGCACGGCTGCCGGGGCTGAGACTGCCATTCAAGCACCGGCAAGCTGCGCATGCTTGCGACCTGACATTGTAGGGCGCTGCCAATCCAAGGCTGGTGCAGCCGGGCAGGGCAGTGCGCGATGGCAGCGATTCTTTGCCATAAGGACGCTGCAACGCCGGAGCAAGTCAGAGATCGCCCCTCCATTCGCGGTGTCATTCCTCGATGGCTTAGGGCCTGTTCACACTTGATTCGGGAGAGGCGTTCGCACCACCACGCGTGTTGGCGGTGGCGCGTGGCGGCGTTATTGTACGAACCCTCCGGGAAGGCCCCGCAGGCGAGGCACGGCGGCGTTACAACTCCTTGCCGTAGCAGCGCTACGACGCGTCGTTGTGACTGGCCCTGCAACGCCTGCGATACCTCCGCAATGCAGAATCAAGTGCGAACAGGCCCCTAGTGGGGTGGGTTGAAAATTTGTTGGTCAAATGATGGACGAGAATCACGCCGATACTGCGTCAACAATGCGCGCAACGATTGGCAAAGGCGCGGCCTTGCTTTGCTTGTTTCCCTGTCTCGCCATGATTACGCCACATTTGTCTTCAACAAATTTCCAACTCACACCACTAGGCGGCTGCTACATGGGGATGCTCACGCCGCCCATGCCGCATTTTATCTTTCTGCAAGATGGTGCGCCCGTTATTGGGTATAGTCATATCGAGACGTGCCGATTTTGAGTTCACGGATATCACGATTGTTACCGGCCAAGCCGCTCCAGTCCCATTCTCCGTGTAAGAATGCATGCGGCTAACTCCTGCGGCCATGAACCATCGACAGCGTAACAACGGTATTTGAGACGTACACTTGGTGAGCAATAGAAGCTGGCGTTACGAAGCATAATCAAACCGGAGAAAACATGTCCGATATATGGCGCCTTTCGGCTTCCGAGGTAACCGCGCTGGTGCAAGCGAAAGAGATAAGCGCAGAAGAAGCGGCGCGCGCTGCTCTGGAAAGGTTGGAGGCCGTCAATCCTTCAATCAACGCTGTCGTCGATTACCGTCCCGAAGATGTGCTTGCACAGGCCGAGAAGATAGACGCCGCCATATCTCGTAAAGAGTCGCCTGGCATTCTCGCCGGCGTTCCCGTGACGGTAAAGGTTAATGTCGACCAGGAAGGCTTTGCGACAACGAATGGAGTGAGCTTGCAGCGTGACTTGATTGCCAAGCAGAACAATCCGGTCGTCGAAAATCTCCGCCGGGCCGGTGCCATCATACTGGGTCGAACGAATACGCCTGCGTTCAGCTATCGTTGGTTCACAAGCAATCTTTTGCATGGCGCTACCCGCAATCCTCATGATCCGGCGCTGACTCCAGGCGGCTCTTCCGGAGGGGCTGCAGCAGCCGTTGCTGCAGGGATCGGACACTTGGCGCATGGGACCGATATTGCTGGTTCCATACGCTACCCTGCCTATGCTTGCGGGGTGCATGGCTTGCGTCCGACTCTGGGAAGAGTTCCGGCTTATAACGCTTCGTTACCCGAGCGTGCAATCGGACCTCAGCTCACGGCCGTGTCCGGACCGATCGGGCGCAGCATTGCGGATTTACGGCTTGGCCTAGCGGCCATGGCGGCGCCCGATCAAAGGGACCCATGGTATGTGCCGGCACCCCTGGAAGGCCCGCAGGCGCCCCGCGTAGCGGCACTTTGCATACGGCCGGACGGCCTGGACACCCAGCCCGAGATCGTGGCGGCACTGTACGAGGCAGCGCAGCGCCTCAGAGATTGCGGCTGGCGCGTCGACGAGATAACTAACACACCGCCGCTGAAAGAAGCGGCCGATCATCAAATTGTGCTTTGGCTTGGGGACGGTTTCGCTGCAATGGAAGCGGCCGCCATCAAGGAGAACGACCCGGGAGCGTTGACTGCGCTGGCCGGGCACAAGGAGCGAGCACAATCGCTTGACCTGTCTTCCTTTTCGCAAGTATTGACACGCAGGGCTTCTCTCATTCGGACATGGCGGAAGTTTCTGACCGACTATTCGGTATTGTTGCTTCCCGTTTCGGCTGAATTGCCATTTCCCGACGGGTTGGATCTGCAGGGCGAAGCGTCGTACCGGCGGGTGTGGTCTGCGCAAATGCCCCAGGTTGGGCTGCCTTTCCTTGGTCTTCCCGCACTTGCCGTTTCGACGGGAATGGCGGGAAGATCACCGGTCGGCGTTCAGTTGGTGGCCGACCGCTATCGTGAAGATCTCTGCTTTCTTGCTGGAGAAGCCATAGAGAAGGGCGCTTCGGTCTCGCCAATTGATCCGTGCTGACACGGTATCCGGTTCATGTCTGATGCACGGAAGTCAGTTTCCCGTCCGGTGGCAAGCGGTGTGGATGCTGCCGTGATGGCCACAATGCCTGCCGTTTCGCTGTAAGCCGGGAAGCGTGGTTTTGAACGTGAACAGCGTACCGTCATGTTTTGGCAATCTCACTTGTGAAAAGATCACCTTTCCGGCTTCTACATCTGGCAGCCCCAGGCTGTGTTTGCTAAGCGTTGCGAGCGGTTCGGATTGGCGGCAGCTTATCAAACATAACCTGATGCCTGATGCCTAATAGCAGTGTCATATGCAATCGCAATGCCTTCCGAGGTTAACCGTATGGTTCTGTTGGAATGACTTGTCTGGAAAAGATTGTGGGCAACCGGACGTCTGCAGGATTCAAACGCTTTGAATACATCCATGGTATCGGCATCCGGAGAACCGATATTTTTCAACTGCGATGATTTATTGAAAGCCTCTCGCGATATGAGGCATTGCTGCATGACAGTATTCACTATGAGCGTGAAGAACGTTCCTGCCGGCGGTGGATTGCAATTCATCACTGGCCATCACGTCTCCCCGAGGACAGGTGGGTTAATCGCCCTGAGAAAAATCAGGGCATGTTGAATTTCAATCTGAAGGCATATGGCATGTCGCCACGTGATGACTCTATTTTGAGCGCGTGGTTTCTGCGATCTGCTGTTTTACTGCCTCGTTCAGTTCAGCAGCAGTTTTCTCCGCAGGACAACTAGGTACGCCACTATTGGCTTCCGGCTTAAGCCCCTCAGCAGTTACATTGCATACTTTTCGTGCCGTCTCCGCCGGCACCTTGACCATAAGCGGAATTCTTCCCACTTCAACTTGGATTTCTGTTGCAATGACGCTTTTGACATTCGTGAGACTTACTTCAACAAGTTGCTGGTTCTGAGCAATCGCGCATGAAAACGTGACTGCGCCCAGTGCAACTAACAGGTTTGATGAAACCTTTTGGCCTCTCATTTTCATACTCCTTCGATAGATGGAGAACTGGGATTGGCAACATGCTAGAACGTTTTCGCCATGACCGGCCTGGTTGAGGCCGAGACAGATTGCTGTTGCAAGGCTGACGACGCAACATGGCCAAGCCATGGCAAGCAGTCACAACGCAGCGCCGACGGCAACCGGTCCGGGATTCACGGGCAGGTCAAGATGAAACCGATCTAACGATGGCGAAGTTGGTCAATGTGCCCGCACCAACTTTACTTTTGTAAGGATCGTAGAGGATTTCAAAAGTTTTTACGTTCATTTACACAATAGAAAGCTGAAGCGCTAACTATCTACCAGAGCCCAGTATTTCTATTAGAATTATGATTATGTAAAATGATGAAAATTATTTCGCGGCGATTCCTTCTATTTCAGTGAACATTTCGCTTTACGGGAGGCAGGCAGGAAATCATTTAATTAATGCGGATAGCTGGAACCCGCCCGCCGCAAGCCCGCATAGATACCCGCCCGCGCTAACGTCGTTAACCGCAGCAAAAACGAAAGCCCCTCGTCAATTGCAGCGGTCGACACGTTAGCAAGGTGATCGCAGTCTTGGTTCAGGCGACCGGTATTCCTGAAAGTCACCGATCGCGCAGTCTTTTGTTTTTTGGCGTCCATTCCGCCACCGCAGCCTTTGCCGCAGCGAGTTGCTGTCCCGACAGGCGGGTTTCGACACTGCGGCGATGACGGGCCGCCCGCTGCACCCCGGCCGCTTCGGCAAGGTTCAACCATTGCCAGGCCTTTACCGGATCGGCCGTAGCCCCCTGTCCATAGGCAAGCATCAGTCCGAAGTTATACTGCGCGCGCGCGACGTCCTGTTCGGCCGCCTTGCCGTACCAATGCAAGGCCATTTCATCGTCCTTATCGACATCGACGCCGCAGTCATAGAACATTCCGAGACGGAACTGGGCTTCCGCGATTTCCTGACGCGCGGCGAGTTCGTAAAAGCGCAGCGCTTCCGTGGTGTCGCGTTCGACACCGTGACCTGCGTCCAGGATCTTCGCCACTTGCAACTGGGCTTCCACATGGCCCCGCTCGGCCGCTTTGCGGTACCAGAACAGGGCATCAGTCATGTCTTGGGGCCGGCGGCCGCCTCGGGCCAGAATTTGTGCCAAGCTAAACTGGGCCTTCAGGTGGCCTTGTTCGGCTGCCTTGCGATACCACTTGGCTGCAATGTCGATGTTCTGGCCGACCCCTTTGCCGATTTCATACAGGTCCGCCAAGTTGTATTGGGCGGCGGCGTAACCAAGCGCCGCGGCTTTCGCGTACCAGCCCGCGGCTTGCATGTGATTCTGTGGGACGCCTTGGCCGGTGCTGTACAGGATACCAAGATTGTTCTGCCCCGCCGCGTCGCCCTGGGCCGCGGCGCGGGCGAACAAGTCGAGCGCCTTGGGGTAGTCGCGCGGTACCTCGACGCCATTCGCATAGATCAGGCCAAGGTTGTTCTGTGCGCCGGCGTAGCCGCCGTTCGCCGCTTTCTCGAACCAGTCGATGGCCTCCTTTTTCTCTAGGGCGCTCGCACCTTTCCGGCTATACAGCAGCAGGCCAAGGTTGTACTGGGCTCTGACATGTCCTTGATCCGCGGACTTGCGGCACCAGGCAATCGCCTTGTCGGCATCCTGGGCAACGCCCTGACCAGTTGCATGGCGTGCGCCGAGATGGAATTGCGCTTCCGCGTAGCCCCGCGCAGCAGCTTTCTCGAGCAATGCCACGCCTTGCTTCTCATCGCGCGGCACGCCACGCCCGTTCAGGTACATAAGCGCGAACGAGAACTGCGCTTCCGGCGTACCGCCCTGCAGAGAAACTTCAGCCCGATCAGCTGTAACAGTGGCTTCCGTCATGTCGCTCCGATCCTGCAGGTCTTTGGCTGCACATGCAGCAGTTCGCCGAACCGTGCGAGCTGAAGCGGCTTGTGGTACAGGAAGCCCTGCATGATCCTGCATCCGGCCTGTTCGAGATAGCGCGCCTGCTGCTCCGACTCCACACCTTCTGCGACAAGATCAAGCTTTAAGCCCCGCGCAATGGAAATCACTGCGAGGACGACCGGAAAGTGGCCGTCATCATGGCCAATTTCGCGGATAAATGCTTGGTCAATCTTTAGCGTGTCCACGGGGAACCGTTGCAGATAGGCCAGCGAAGAATAGCCGGTTCCGAAATCGTCGATCGCGATACGTACCCCGAGGCCGCTCAGCTTTTTGAGATGCTTGATGGCTGTCTCGGGATCGCGGATGCATATGTTCTCGGTGATCTCGACTTCCAGTTGAGTCGCCGGTACCCGGTGTGTTTCGAGCGAGCGCGTCAATGTCCTGAAGAAGCTGTCCCGCATAAGACAGGTCGGCGAAAGGTTGACCGATACCCTCACGGGCTCCCTGCCTTCTTCGCGCAGGCGCCGGAGGTCGCTGCAAACGCTGTCCACCATCCAGTCGCTGAACGGCACCATCAAGCCGACCTCCTCGGCCAGAGGCAAGAACTCGCCTGCGGAAAGCACGCCGCGCTGCGGATGGTTCCAGCGCATGACGGCTTCAGCGCCAACCACCGCGCCGGTGCTGGCATCGATCTGGGGCTGGTAATACATTTCAAGTTCGCCGGCCTTGAAGCCGCGCCGCAGGTCCTGCTCCAGCAAGACCTTGTCATGCGCGGCGTCGAGCAGTGAACTGTCATAGAAGCTGAACCCGTTCTTTCCTTCGCCTTTGACCTTGTACATCGCCATGTCCGCGTGGCGGATAAGGTCGTCAATCTTGTCACCATCCTCCGGGAACACCGCGATACCGATGCTGGCGGAAATATGGAGCGTGGTTCCATCCAGAATGAACGGCGCGGCCAGTACCAGCAGAAATTTTTGCGCGACCACGGAGGCGGACGAGCGATCGCGCAACTCCGGCATCAGCACTACGAATTCGTCTCCGCCGATACGCGCGAGGGTATCGCCCTTGCGGATGCAACCCCTCAGGCGCGTGGCGACTTGCCTCAGGAGTTCGTCCCCCTTTAGATGGCCAAGCGAATCATTCACCGCCTTGAAGCGGTCGAGGTCGACGAACATGAGTGCAAGCTCCTCCTTCTTGCGCCGGGCCTGGACGATGGCCAGTTCAAGCCGGTCGCGAAACAGCATCCGGTTCGGGAGGTCGGTGAGGATGTCGTGGTAGGCCTGGTAGGCGATGACCTCTTCGTTGCGGCGCTTTTCGGTTACGTCCCGCGCAATGCCGTAAGTGCCGGTGTACTCCGCCGTGCCTCCCTTGCCATTGCTCAGGTACATGCCGATGGAATTAAACGAAATGGTGCGCAGCGAGGTTTCGAAGGTACGAACCTTCATCGGGTCCGCGCATTTCAGCCGCAGTTCCACATTGCGCGTGGCTCGCTCCCCTACCCTGCGTTCGTTGAAGACATAACGTGCGCGCTCGACATCGTCATCATGAACAATGGTGGTGTACGAGGCGCCGATCAATTCGGTGCGGTCGAAGCCGATTAGCTCGGTCACGCGGCGGTTAATGTACGTAAAGCGGCCTTCGGAGTCGAGCGTATAGATAATATCGGGCGAGCTGTCGATGAGAAAGCGGTACAGCTTTTCCGAGCATTCGAGCCGCCAGGCGAAGTCGCGGTTTTCCGCGGCAAGCCGGCGGCGTTCGAGCGCGTTGGCGACCAGGCTAAGCAGCTCATCGTGCCGGTAGGGCTTGCGCAGATAGCCGTAAGCGCGGCGGTTGATGGCGCCGATCGCCGCTTCGATCCCGCTGTCTCCGCTCAGCACGATGACATCGGTGTCGATGCCGCGCTCGTTGATGAAGTCCATGACGTCGTGGCCGCTCACGCCAGGCATGCGCAAGTCGAGCAGCACAAGGTCGAAATGCAGGCGCGCCAGCATGGTGATAGCCTCATGCCCGCCCCCGGTTGCGGTCAGTTCGTAGCCGTTGCCGTCGAGCAGTGCGGCCAGGCTGGACAGAAGTCGTGGTTCGTCGTCCACGAGCAGCAGGCGCGGCGCGACGGGTGCAATGGATGCGATGGTCGGCGCGTCGTTCCGGTCAACGAAATCTGGAACAAAGATCGGTGCGTTCTGTACGTTCATCCGCGCTCTCCGGATTCGGGCGTTGCGTGAAAGGGCGCTGGGGGCAGAAGAATGTCGAACACCGTGCCGGAACTGCTGCTTCGACAACTGATCTTCCCGCCCGCCTTGGTCACCAGGTCGTGCACGATGGACAGGCCGAGGCCGCGGTTGCCGCCGTCTTTCGCGCTGACAATGGGCGAGAACAGCCGAGGCAGCAGCGTGGCCGGAATACCGGGGCCAGTGTCGACTACGCTGACGGCGATCCAAAGCCCGTCGTCGCGCGGAACCAGTCCGGCATTGCGCAGATCGATCCTTCCACCGTTGACCATCGCTTCATTGGCATTCTTCACCAGGTTGACCAGGATTTGGTTGAGGATGCGCGAATCAATAGCGGCTCGCACCGGCTCGCGTGAAGCATGATGCGCAATGCGTACCTCCGGATGCAAGGAACCGCTATCGGTAAACATGCGGGCAGCGTGAGCGAGTGCGCCGTTGACGTCTGCACTATCATCAGGCGGCGTCTGATGCTCCTGGGCGAAATCGTTAACGATTTGCGCCACCCTGTCGATTTCTTCTGCCACGACCGATAAATCGTCGCCGATCGCCTGCCTGCCATTCGCCTTGCGTTCCAATAACGCGAGATAGTTTTTGATGATCGCCAACGGATTGTTGACTTCATGAGCAACGCGTCGCGCTGCAAGCTGAAACTCACTGGCGAGAACCGCCCCTGGGACGCCGTCTCCCTCCATATGCTGCGCCGTCTTGCCGAGGATGGCGCCGGACTGCTGGCCAAAGTTGCCAAGCAAATGCTGCCGGCTTCGCAAGAGCCGCGCCTGCCCTGCACTCATTGCGCCGAGAAGGACCACGGGCGCGTCCGCCGTGGGAGAAAGGCGTATTGCGACGAGGGCATCCGTCTTGAAGAAACGAAGCAGTTGATCCTCGACTACCGATGTCACGCGCGGCGGAATATGGAAGACCGCCATACCGTGCAGCGCCGCCATGCCGGCAATGTTGCCTTCGTCCAGAGGCAGCGACAATCCGGACAGACGCATCCGACCGTCATCCAGCACCGCAGGCGTGAGGACGGCGCCGCCGGCCGTCCCGCACAGCACGATGGCGTCGGAGAAACCGAACAGAACGACTGACGACTTCACGATGGCGCGAGTGCATCCGTTCACGTCGTTAAATTTGCGAAGCTCCTCTGCCGTCTTTGATACGAGAATGAGGTCCCGCACCTTTTCATTAAGCCGGTCACTGCCGAAAATCGATGGCGCCGCCGGGCCGGTGCGCCGGGCCGCCAATGTGGGCGGCGTTTCCTTTGGCACCTCGATGCCCAGCGAGGCCGCCAGATGCGCGATCTGCTCCGCAAGCGTCCGGGCGTGCTGGCGTGCCTCCTCCTGCGAAAAGCCGGCCATGCGCGCCACTTCCGGCGGAATCCCCTCCGGGCTACCGGCGTGGCTTGCGACGGCATCTGCCAGGGCGGTCAGGCGCACTAGGGGATGCGCTGTCTGCAGCCGTTCCAGCGGTTCGTGATGATAGCGAATACTGTCGGCGAGAAAGGAGTCCAGTGCCAATCCTTCAATGATCAGTGCGCCAGCCTCGGGGTGCGTAATTTCCAGCGTGCGCTCTTCCGTCGCACACAGCGCCTCGTCGTCTTTCGCATGAAAATTGGCCGCGTACTCCTCCGGTGCAGCGGTGACAAGCGCCAGTCGGCCGATATCGTGGAGCAGCCCGGCCAGATAGGCTTCCTCAAGCTGCGCATAGCCAAGATTAACAGCGATGGTGCGCGCAGAGATCGCGGTTGCAATGGCATGCGCCCAGAACGGCCGCAGATCAATGCTGCGCGTGGCCGCCAAGCCGTTGAAGGTCTGGTGGACCGATTCGGTGAGGAGCAGAACGCGCACCATGTCGATGCCAATAGCGGTCAATGCCTGTTCGAGATTCGGCGCTATCGGGCCGCGGCGATAGACGGGGCTGGCCGCAACGCGCAGTACTTTCGTGGCGAGCGCAGCATCCCTGGAAAGCAGTTCGGCGAGCGCCGCCATGCCGGCCTCGTCCGACTCGCAATGGTTGATAAGCTGCACCAGCACCTGCGGTAACGCAGGCAGGTTTGCAGCCATCAGACGATGCTGAATGTCGGGAACCGCAGTCTCCATAATCTATGCTCGCTCCATACGGAGGATGATGAAAAAATAACAACTCGAAACCGGCTTTCAAATCAAAGACATATGTTCGCTGTTTGAGAAGCTACTTGAACAAGCGGTTTATCATAACACTAATATTTTTGCCAGGTGGAAAATATGCCTCGGGAGCTTGATAGCCTTATCCTTTGGACGGAGATTGCCAGGGACATGCCCAGCTGCGTGGTAACGAGCGACTCTGGTCAGTGCTGGATCACCCGACGAAGAATCTTGCGGATGAGGCCAAGCGGACCAGGCAAGCCCGTCATCACTTCGGTATAAGGACCATGATGAAGGGTCATACCGTTAATAGCCGCCGCACTCCAGCAGCGCGCCCTCACCCTTTGAAACAAACAAATTGCGGTTGTCGTTGCGGTTATCCTTCTCGTTCTTCTGCTGGAGGTTATAGGTGAACACCTTGAGCATCATGTCACTGATGCCTGGCGCCAATTGGGCGAAGGAAGCGCTGGAGATCGCCGGTTCACCGACATAGATGTCGCGCACGGGATGCACTGCAGCATGCAGTCTCGCATTTGCCACCAGGCGAATGGCAAATACCGGTGGCGGCAGATCCGGTTTATCGGGCGTGTCGTTACGGGCATGTTCGGTCAACATGCTGTTCACAGATGCAGGCTTGATCAAGGTGAATGAAATCGGTTCGCCGGCGCATTCACTTTCCATCCTCAGCGTATTGATGAAGCTCTTGACCGCATGATTGGAAGCGCAATACATACCCTGCAAGGGAATGCTCATGTCGGCTGGCATTAATCCAAAGACAATCTTGGATAATAGGCTTTATTCCTACTGTTGCTCGGAACATGAGCGCTCATAGAGCGCCGTTGGGTTAACTCAACTGAAAGTCGAAATGAACGATTGTGCCTAAAAGGTTTTGTTGTATTGGGCTGCATTATGCATATTCGTCAATCGAAATTTGAAGTTCTTGGGCAACGGATAATGTAAGCCAAGGCTTTAATTCCAAGCCGCAGTTCTATCAGAGTAACTTCAGACCCAACTTACGCGGGATACGGAAACGACGTAAATTTTCTGGTAATGCGAATCATTTTCAATTAAACTTGTGTCTTGTCAAGACAGATACTCGATTCCCCGAGTCTGTCAGGACTTGCGCATGGCATACAGCTTTTCTGCGCATAACCTTCGTCGCCAGCCATCCGGTTCATCCTCCGGCCAGCCAGCCAGTGGCCCGGCTCGATCGCATCGAGCCATATCGATTCCCGACAAGGATAGTGATGAACCGACGTCTTAACCCGCTCGCGGCTGCGCTGGCGGCTGCCTTTGCCATCCCCGCCGTGTGCCACCTGCCTGCATTTGGCCAAGCATCGCCGAACGAAGCAACCTTGCCCGAAGTCAGGGTCACCGCTGGCGCGGATAATCAGTCCTATCGAGCGATACGCCAAGGTTCATCAGGTTTTGTCGAGAAATCGCAGCTCGATACTCCATTCCAGGTGAATGTGTTCACCGAGCAGCTGATGAAGGACCAAGTGTCGCGGTCGCTGGTCGACGTGACGAAGAACGATCCTGCAGTAGTGCCGAGCAACGCGATGCCGGGCTACTACGACGGGGTCAACATCCGCGGCTTCGAGTTGAACAACTGGTCCGGTTATCGCCGCGAAGGCTTGATGTTCGCGAACCAGGCCAGCCAGCCGATGGAGAACAAGGAGCGCATCGAGATCGTCAAGGGCCTCTCCGCGCTGCGTTACGGCTTCACCAATCCCGGCGGCATCGTCAATTGGGTACTCAAAAAGCCGACCGCCAAGCCGCTCGCCGATTTGACCGTGCATGCCAATGAATTCGGCGGCGTCGGCACGCATGCCGACCTTGGCGGCCGCTTCGGCAACGAGCGGCAATTGGGCTACCGCATCAATCTCGCGGCCGAGCGTGAGAGGACGCATATCAAGGAGGTCGAGGGCAACCGACGCATGGCAAGTGGCTATTTCGACTGGAGACTTAGCCGCGACCTGCTTGCCGAATTCGAGATCGAGCATCAGGAGCGCAGTCTGCCGCAGCAGGTCAACGTGTCGTTCAACTCATTTGCCCCAGGCGTGGCGCGCTTTCTTCCGACAGCAGCAGGGGCGACGACCTTCCTTGGGCAGACATGGGGCACATACCCTACCGAAATGACGAATACCAGTGCGCGCTTGATGTGGAGTTTGAACAACGCTTGGATGCTGCGCACTGCCGTGCAATACAGCGATCTCTGGCGCGACCAGCAGTCTGCAGGCATCCGGGCAGGTTCACTGCAGGCGAACGGCGACTTCCAGGTGACCACCTTCTATTCACCCGACCAGACCCGTCGCGCCTTGACCACTGAAACCGCGTTGGAAGGCAATTTCGAGACCGGCGGCATAAAGCACGAGCTTGCCGTAGGGATTGCCACAATGGACCACAAGGTGCGCTTCGGCGATTCCCTCACGCCGGTACTCGGCGCATCGAACATCTTCGCACCCATGGCAGTTCCTGGTCCGATCGGCCCCGGTCTGCCGTCGACCATGCGCAGCCGCAATCGCGAGAGCGCACTGTTCGCCGCGGACTACGTCACTCTCAATCCGCAATGGAGCGCATTCGTCGGCCTGCGTCACACTCGCCCGGACTATATCACCTTCGACAACACACAGATGCAGACCGCGGTGTATGACAAGGCAGCGAACACCCCAAGCGCTGGCGTAGTGTTCAAGCCGGTGCCGAGCGTTTCACTCTACGCCAGCTATGCCGAGGGCATCGAGCAGGGCGGCACCGCGCCGGCCACCGTCTCCAACCGCAACGAAGTGCAGCCGCCGCTGGAGAGTAAGCAGCTTGAAATTGGCATCAAGTCCGAGGTTTTCGCCGGCGCGACGCTGAGCGCCGCCGCCTTCAAGATCGACAAGGGGCTGGAATACGTGAATGGCGCCAACGTCTACGTGCAGGACGGCCGGCAGGTGCATACCGGCGCCGAACTGTCGCTCTCGGGCGAGATCGCGCGGGGCTTGCGTCTTGTCGGCGGCGTGATGTGGCTCGATCCGCGCGTCGAGCGCACGTCCAACACGGCCATTCTCGGCAAACGGCCGGTGAATGCGGCACGCCGGCAGGCCAGCCTGTACCTGGACGCCGACGTTTCGGCCGTGCCGGGCTTGGCATTGTCGGGTGGACTGTTTCATTCCGGGGCGAAGGCGGTCGACGCCGCCAACACCTTGTTCGTGCCCGGCTACACGCGCTTCGATCTCGGCGCACGCTACGCGACTCGGATCGCAGGCAAGGCGACCGTTCTGCGCGCGTACCTGGAAAACGTCACCGACAAGACCTATTTCAACTCTACCAGCTTCGGTTCGATGCAGTTCGGCTCGCCGCGTGCGCTGCGGATATCGGCCAGCACGAGCTTTTAACCGGCCAGCCCATGGCGACAACCGGTAAGCAAGCCCTGAAGGCGGCAATCCTGCTTACGCTGCGGGCGACCGCAAGCGTGGTCGGCGGTTTCGGACTGACCACCGCATGGGTGGGGTTGGGCAGCGTTGCGCTACCGCTGCTGTTTGGCATGGCGCGCAGTGAAGCCGTCCTGTTGAGCGCCATGCTCGGCTTCATTCTTTACCTGGTGCTGTTATTGTGGGCGTTCGCCGAAGCCAGCCTGTTGCGCGTGTGGGTGATTTTTTCGGCTGGCGGCGCGACAGCCTTCGGCTTGTCGCGATGGCTGGCATCGATGCTTGCTGTTTACGGAGGCTGACATGGAACCGACGTTTCGCAAATCGATGGAATGGCTGCACACCTGGGCCGGTGTAATCATCGGCAGCGTGCTGTTCGCTATTTTTTGGATGGGCTCGCTGTCGGTCTTCGACCGCGAAATCGACCGCTGGATGATGCCGGCTACACGCCTCGGGGCACCGCCGCCGGCCTCGCTCGATACGATGGTGAAGCCCGTCGCGGAACAGCTTTCCGTTGGCTCCCCACAATGGTTCGTGAGCCTGCCGAATGACCGGATGCCGGTCTTCCGCGTCGGCTATCGCGATGCATCAGGCGGGTTCGCGCGGCGCTACATCGACCCGGCGAACGGAGATCTGCTACCGGACGCCGGCACGCACGGTGGAACGGGGTTCATCTTCCCGTTCCACTACAGCCTGCATATCAAATGGATGGACCTCGGCTACTGGCTGGTAGGCCTTGCCGGCATGGGGATGCTCGTCCTGCTGGTATCGGGCGTGATCATCCACAGGAAGATTTTCCGCGAATTCTTCACCTTCCGCCCGCAGAAGCAGGTGCAGCGGGCAAGCCTGGACCTGCACAACCTGACCGGCGTGCTGGCCCTGCCTTTTCATTTCGCAATTACCTTGTCGGGATTGATCATTTTCTATGCGATCTATTTTCCATGGCCGGCCACGCTGCCATTCCAGGGAAACAAGGAGGCGTTGCAGGCGGAAGCCTTTGGCGGGTTCAACCGTCCCAAGACCGGCGTGCCGGGTCGACTGGCCTCGCTCGATGCCATGGTCAGGGATGCAGAAGCCCGTTGGAGCGTCCACCACGGCGCACCGGTCAGCGCCGACTTCGTGCGTGTTGTGCATCCAGGAGATGCGGCGAGCTTCGTGCAGGTCCGCAGCGTGTTCCCTTCAGACACGGTAGCGATGGACCGCGGGGTTGCCGTCTATGACGCCGGCAGCGGGACCCTGATCCGGGAACACTACTCTGCACCGGTACGCAGCGTGCATGCCTTCATCGCCGGCATGCATTTCATCCAGTTCCAGCATTGGACGCTGCGCTGGCTTTACTTCCTTGGCGGCATGGCCGGATGTGTCATGATCGCCACCGGCTTCCTGTTCTGGCAAGGATCGAGACGGGCGCGGCACGCCCAGCAAGGCTTGGCAGGGGCGCCCCTGGTACAAGGCTTAACCATCGGAAGCGTGACCGGAATCATCATCGCTACGTTCGCTTTCTTTGCCGTCAACCGGCTACTTCCGGCGAATGCGGAATTCGCCGGCGCCGGCCGCGCCGCATTTGAGATGTCTGCGTTCTACCTGGTATGGTGCGGCACGTTCGCTCATGCGTGGCTGCGGCCGGCAAGGGCATGGTGCGAACAGGCATTGGCGATCGCAGCCCTCGCCGTGCTGGCCGTGTCGCTCAACTGGCTCAGCACCGGCGATCACTTGCTGAAGACGCTTGCGGCGGGAAGCGCAGGAGTGGCCGGCATGGACCTGATGCTGCTTACAGCCGCCGCGCTAGCCGCGCTGGCTGCCCGGCGCCTGGGACGGCGACACGCCGTTCCCGCGCGGCACACTGATCGCCGGACCCGCGACAGAAACGCGCGCGGCGTTGCGGCGGTCAAAGCATCGCAGCAGGCTCGCCATGATTGACGCGATGTTCACTGTCGTTGCCGGAGTAGCCATTTACCTGGCTTTCGCTTGGCTGGCGTTGCTGCAGGAGCGGCACTGGGAATCGGTTGCCGGCGTGCGCAATTTGCCATGTCCCAGTCCTGGGGCTAGACCACGCTGGCAGCGCTGCGCGGCATTGAGCATCACCGCCGGCTTAATGCTATGCATCGCCTCACACGGTCTGGGCTTCGGCACCATCCTGTGGTTCCTTCTGCTCGCCGTCTGCACAATGGCCGTAGCGTTCACGCTGGCTTGGCAGCCTCAGCAGTTGTACAGGGTCGCCAGACTGATGTCCTTCTAGAGGCTTGGAGAGGATTTTATTTCAGGTCTCTGGAGCAGCCGCGCTTGTCACGTCGCTTGTGACCTGGGTAGCTCAAGCGGGATGAGGAACCGGCATTGTGCTGTGGACAGGGCTATTGACCATCAGCGCGCTGGCGGTAGCGATGCCGCACAGTTACCGATCATGGTGTCTTGCGTTGCGCTCGCACGAATCTCCCAATGCGAGGATGGAGCTGTAACTATTACGCATAATGCTAAAAGAATCCTGGAACAATTTTAGAACCATATGCGCAAGCCCTTCGGGCCAGAATGTCCTCTGTTGAACTACGGCGCTCTACTTCTACTAACTACTTCTTCAGGATACGAAATCAGTACCCCGCCTTTGCGCTTATCCATTTTGGATTGGACAGTCGGTCCGCAAAAAAACGGGCCAATACCTCTACCTTGGCAGGCCGACTTCGTGCCGACGGCGTCACAAAGTACAATCCGCCCTCTTCCATGAACCAGTCAGTCAGAATTGTTTCCAAGCGGCCATCCGAGAGGAATTCGGACGCAATGAAGTCCGGCAGTTCCGCTACAGCCAGTCCGGCAAGGATCGCAGGGATCATCGCATCGGAATTTGTGACGCGCAATCTTCCGTCCGGCACGATCGTTTCGTGTTTGCCTTCTTTGTTCATCAGACGCCATACGTCATTGCGGGCCCGATAGGCATACCCCAGGCAGTGCTTAGGATCCAAATCGCCAGGGTGCTGGGGCCTGCCATGCTTTTCAAGATACGCAGGTGCCGCAACAATCAGACGGGACACCGGGCATAGCTTCCTGGCCACCAGCGACGAATCCGGCAGCACCGCTATCCTCAAGGCCGCATCGAATCCATCCCCGACCAAGTCAACGGTGGCATCGGACAGGTGAAGGTCAATCGACACGTTGGGATACGCTGACAAAAAGTCGGGCAATATCGGTGCGACCCACTTCAGACCAAACGACATCGGTACGGCTAGCTTGATTAGGCCGCGTGGTTGCACCGATAACTCTCGGGCAATTCCTTCGACCTGTTCCGCATCATGGTAGATACGCGTAGCGCTCTCAGCGATGGTGCGCCCGAACTCCGTCAGTGCCAGTTGGCGAGAGGTACGGTTGAAAAGCCGCGCACCCAGCCGCTCTTCCAGTCGCCCAACCGCACGGGACACGGTCGCCACCGACACATCCATCGTTCTGGCAGCAGCAGCGAACGAGCGCTCCTCCACCACTTTGGCGAACATCGCCAGTCCTTCGAAATCGGGAAGCTTCGACATCGTCAAATCTGCAATGATGGTTTTCAATCTTTGCCATTTTAAAACATAAGCGCTCCCGATAAGCTTTCTCCTACCGACCCAGCAACCGAGCAACCCAGCAACCCAGACCACCTTTCTTGCAAGGAGAAGCACCATGACACAGAAACTCAACGGAAAAATCGCCCTCGTCACCGGCGGCACCAGCGGCATCGGCTTGGCAACGGCCAAGCGATTCGCCAGCGAAGGCGCTCATGTTTTCATTACCGGTCGCCGTAAGGCCGAACTGGAAGCGGCCGTTGCCGCCGTCGGCAATGCCACTGGCATTGCTGTCGACTCGTCCAGATTGTCTGAGCTTGATACTTTGTTCGCCCGGATCAAGGAATCCAAAGGCCGTATCGACGTCCTATTCGCCAATGCAGGCGGTGGTTCGATGCTGCCGCTGGGTGAGATCACCGAAGAACAGTTCGATGACACGTTCGGCCGCAACGTGAAAGGTGTGCTTTTCACCGTGCAAAAGGCATTGCCTTTGCTGTCCAACGGCGCCTCCGTCATCCTGACAGGCTCCTCTGCAGCCCAGACTGGAACGGCGGCCTTTAGTGTTTATGCCGCATCCAAAGCTGCGGTGCGTGCGTTCACCCGCAATTGGATTCTCGATGTCAAGGACCGCAACATCCGCTTCAATACCATTAGTCCCGGGCCCGTCAAGACACCTGGACTGGTAGATCTGGCCGGTCCCGACGCAGCCCAGCAGCAAGGCCTCCTGGACTACCTGGCGTCTCAGGTCCCGATGGGACGGGTCGCGGACCCGGATGAAGTTGCAAAAGCCGCAGTTTTTCTGGCGTCGGACGACGCGAGCTATGTCAACGGCATTGACTTTGCCGTAGATGGCGGCTTGGCTCAGGTGTAATGCCAACCAATCTTAACCACCGGCTGCCACTTCTGCACTTGCGCAGTAATGGGCTGCAGCCGGTGAAAAAGGAACGAGAATGACCACCGCAAATCAGCTACTGCAACAATACCTTGGATCAATTGGCAGTCCTGCAACCGCGGCAGCACTGTTTGCCGATGACGGCATTCTGGAACTGCCCTATCTCGCCTCACTCGGTATTGCGCCTCAAGCACAGGGACACGCAGCAATTGAAGGCTTCATTGCATCGCTGCTTAAGAAAGTGCCTGACTTCCGTTTCAAGAACGTACGAATACAGATGGAGACAAGTGACCAGGTCTTTGCCGAGTATGACGTCGAGGCTGTAGTTGTTCCAAGCGGGCGCATCTATCGTCAGGCTTATGCTGGCCGACTTGTCACTGACGGCCGCAAGATCACGCTGCTACGTGAATCGCTGGATACAGTTGCTGCTGCTAAGGCGTTTGGCATCGCGGTGTCGACGTAGCTGCTCGAAGTCGCATGCTGAAGGTGACATTTTTGCCATAATGTCGATTTATGGACTGTCCGGCCGCCATAGCAGCACAAAAAGTTCAAATACGCCTACTTCTTGTTCAATTCCAGCTTTTGGTGGCTAGCTAATAATTTCAGGATGCGGCCCGTTCCTGCCTGTTGGGCCTTAGATAGCGGCCTCTCAACGTTCGAGGAGAAATGGCATGCCCTGATTTTGCGGAGCGTATCTGGTTGCTTGAAAGGGTGGGCGTCATGTGTTTAGCGGAGTCGCCACGCTTGCGCCGGTTACCTGCTTGGGTGAGCACCAGTGAAGACAGCCAATTGAGCAGCGAAAGCACGCTTGAAGGCGGGGCGCGCTTCGCCGCGGGCGACATAGGCAGAGAGATTTGGATATTCTTCCAGTATTCCAGATTCTTTAGACCTGAATAGCACCGCTACCATCAGAAGGTCGCCCGCGGTGAAGGTGCCATCGAGCCAGTCGGCATCGCCAAGTCGACGGGAAAGTTCATCGAGCCGTTTGCGAGCGCGATCCTCGAGGACAGGCTGGCGTTCCTCATACCAAGGCTTCTCACGCTCCAGGAGCATGGCGACTTCGCAGTCCACGAGCGGCGGCTCCATCGTGTTGAGCGCAGCGAACATCCATGTGATCGCGCGTGACCTGGCATTCGCATCGCTGGGCAGGAGGCCAGCATGGCTTTCCGCGATATGGAGCACGATCGCCCCTGACTCGAATAAGGTGAGATCGCCTTCTTCGTAAGTCGGAATCTGCCCGAAGGGATGAAGAGCGAGATGTTCAGGTTCCTTCATCCCCGTGAATGAAACAAGACGGACGTCGTAAGCCTGATTCACTTCCTCTAGCGCCCAGCGGACGCGCATGTCACGTGCCTGCCCCTTGCCGCGATCCGGGGACTGTTCAAATGCGGTAATAATGGGGGTCATTGGAAGACTCCGAATGATAAGCATCGAAGCATTTTGCGACCATTTTGTTGTTTGGGAAAGTGAGATTCAACGTAGCCGTAATTACACGGCCACTGCTCACACAGACAGAGTCACCCGCACAATCGGGAAACCACGTTTTTGTTTTACATGAGGAAATATTGGCCGCTTGCATAGAGCTTTCGCCAAAGTAAGGTACGCGCCAATGGCTCATTGTGCCGTTGTTGAAACGCAAAGGACCGGAATCTTACCGTTTTAAAGCAAGGTAGGCAGCAAGCTATTACTTTAGTAAAATTATTTGGAACACGCCTCCGGCAAATCCGCATGGATGCTGTCTCGCGCTAACTTCGTAAACCGCACCAATAACGAAGGCACCCTTTTTAGGCTTCTTGGTGGTCATTGCTTCTGTCACTAAATATCCCTTTCGGGATTATTTCATGACCCCGCTTTACACAGAAATTCTGACAGGCTCCGCTTGGAAGACTTTCCGAATGTGATCTACGATAGGAGCACAATCCGGAAGGTGAGAGGTTCGCCGCTCGATTTCGAAAACTAAATCGTCTATGACGCGATCCATTTCGACCAACGTCACGTTCAACTCGGGAAGCACCGTAGCATCCTCTCCGGTCAAGTCCAGACACTCAAGAAAATTAGTAGAGAGTCCAGCTTGCATCGCCAGCGACTGGATGCTCTGTAGCCGCTGGCCTATGAAATCCAGCGCCGCGGACTGTTGATGATTCTTGAATGTTTCTTCGAGTGCAGGCCAAGCACCTAATACGGTGGTTAATCGCGTGAGCTTTCCAAGCACTTCAATATCGGAATCAAATGCTGGATCGATCTCTTCCTTGGTCTGAAGAAGCTCATCTGCGACCGACAAGTATCGGGAGTCGAGCCGACCGGTATTCAAACGTATTGCAATGCGAATCTGGCGTTTTCTTGAGCGTCGTGCAATTGTCTCCACTGTTTCCGCGACTGCGATGATCCGCGCTTCCGTGCAGATTTTCTCCTCAGTCAGCGCCGACGGATATCCGCTTACATCTAGCCGTTCGTGGTGCTGCAAAACACCTTGCAATACATTGGGTGGAATATTCTGCATCTTCGCCAATATGGCATAACTGGTAATCGGGTGGACGTGGATAAACCGGCGTTCACTGCCCTGGATCGCTCTTCCTTTTAACAGGATCGCCGGGTCTGTATGCATTTCACCGAAATCATGACAAATAGCGGCTAGAAATAGATTCTGCAGCGCTTCCTGAGTCAGTCCAATTCGTACACCCAAGCTATGGGCTATGACGGCTGTTCTTAGCGAATGAAGATACAGTTCGTTCCGATCATCCCGCATGACCGTCAGGCGGAAGAGCAACGGTGCAGGTATGTCCAGAGTGCCCAGTATCGATCTATACCCTTGCGGTTGTCCGGAACGCATTGTGATATTTCGCAATACCGGATCTGTAGATATGATGCGCTCGAGATCGCGTACCATGGTAATTTCGTTAACCGAATCAGCCACACAAAGTACCATGTCAAGAGGAAGCTCTAGCCGGTGAGCAATCAGGTGCAGATGAGTGCTTTTATTGATCCGCGCCCCCTTAGCTAATAGCTTCATGCCGTTCTCGGCATAGATATCCTGTTGTGCGATGACTTCATTTTCCTCACCTACTCGTGCGACCGCTTGTATGAAATGAGGGTTTTGATCAACCGCGATTAATTGGGCTTGCGTTTTTCCCTGAGTATCAGGATGCAACGACGTACCGAGTCCATTACGTGCATCGGCCATCATGCCAATCCAGATCGTTGATTGCCATGGACGCACACTCGGCTTCGCCCTGCAGCCTTGGCCTGATACATGGCCTCATCCGCACAGCGTAGAAGCACATCTCCCGTACTTCCATGGCCTGGATAGGTAGCTACTCCAAGACTGGCGCCTATTGATACCTGACTGCCTTGAATACTAAAGGGCATTAAAAGCGTTTCAAGAATAGTTTGTGCAACTGTGGCGGCGTGTTCCTCTGTGTTGATAGTAGGAAGGAGCACCACGAATTCGTCTCCCCCGATCCTTGCCACCGTATCGGAATCACGTAGACATTGTGTTACGCGACTTCCAACTTCCTTGAGTAACATATCTCCCGCCTCATGCCCCATTTGATCATTAACAGCCTTGAACTTGTCCAGATCAAAATAGATCACTGAGAAACAAGTGTTTTCCCTTTTCGCACGTAGCAAGCACTGACGTAAGCGATCCGCGAAAAGGTGCCGATTCGGCAGTCCGGTAAGCGAATCATGTTCGGCGAGATACTTGACTGCACTATCTTCCTGCTTCCTGGAAGTCACATCACTGTATGTGCCAATCATACGGACAGGCTTACCGTTTTCGTCTCTACGTACCACCATCCCTTTGGCCAGTACCCATCGCTCTCCATTTTCAGAGGCAAGTACGCGGTGTTCTACCTTGTAGTTCGGAGTTTTAGCACGAAGATGCATTAGCAAGGCTTGTTCTACATGTACGAGATCTTCGGGATGGACAAACTTTTGCAGCGTTTCCGGCGTGGCACGAAGCACATCCGCCGCAACGCCAAGGAGTTCCCTGCTGCGACGTGAAAGCTGCAGTGTGCCGGCACGGATATTCCAGTCCCATACTCCGTCTTCAGCCCCGGACAACGCCAAGTTCCAACGTGCCTCGCTTTCGGCCAACGCCGCCATTGCATTTGCCTTCTGACGCGCGCTTGCGAGAACGAAGTAACCAATGCCGATGATCAGCATGGTCATGCCGATCCCGGATAGGATATACACTCGATATTGCTCGCGATACCGATCAAATGTTACCTCTTCAGCTTGGCCGACAAGCACGGTCAGTTCATACTTCGGTAGCGATCGCCAGGCATTTAGACGCTTAATGCCATCGACATCTGAAGCCTGAAGGTAAAAGCCGGTCAAATGAGGACCACTGCGTTGAAATTGAGAATTAGCTATCTTTGTTCCCATGCCAATACCGTCTTCCTCGCGGGGCGATCTCGCGACAATTGCGCCGTCGGCGCGCACCAGAGTTACGGCAGCACTTTCACCGAGTTTGATGCGATGATAGAACCGGGAAAAGTAAGCTGGCGCAACGGATATGACGATGACACCATCGAAATGGCCAGTCACGTTGTAAATCGGACGTGTGAACTGAATCGACCATTGGTTGCTTATCCGCCCAAGTACTGGAGCACTGATAAATAGTCTGTCGATCTGACGCTGGGTATGTATCTTGAAGTGCTCACGATCACTTAAATTGATAGCTCTCGCATTTGGATCGATACTTGAAAAAACAAGTCTTCCCACGGCATCAAGGATACTGACCTGAAATGATACTTCGTCCTGCAGGTGCGCCTGCAAGCGGCTGATAATTTCTCGATATCCGTTTCGATCGCGTATGAGCTAATGTCAAATCTGGTGGATGCGGCATCTGAAGCATAGCTTGTTCAGGCGGCGAGTTTCTGTTGTTCCGGTGGATCGTCTTGCACCGGTATTCCGTCTCTGAACGGCACACCGTCAAGCAGTGGTCCGATCTTGTCAGCGCCACGAATCCTGCGCCATGATTTCTCGGCCTCCTCCATCAGCTTGAACGCCAGTCCCAGGAATGTCGCCCGCGACAGGCAATTGCGCGAGCGTGTGGTTCGATGCCGCACCGTCGCAAACGTCGACTCGATCGGATTGGTGGTGCGTACATGTTGCCAGTGCTCGGCCGGGAAGTCATAGAACGCCAGCAGGCTGACTTTGTCCTGAACGAGCTTGTCGGTCGCTTTTGGATACTTCGCTCCGTAAGTGGTGATGAAGCGGTTGATCGCCGCCATGGCATCATCTCTGGTGGCGGCCATAAAGATGCCTTGCATGGCCGCCTTCGCTTTGGCCTGCTGTGATGCCGGCAAGGCATTCAACACATTGCCCATCTTGTGGAACCAGCAGCGCTGTGCTCTGGTGGCCGGAAACACCTCCTCCAGTGCCGCCCAAAAGCCCATGGCGCCATCGCCGGTGGCTAACAAGGGGCCTGCCTGCAAACCACGTGCCTTCAAGTCCAGCAGCACCTCCTGCCATGACGCCTTTGATTCACGGAAGCCGTCGGCAATGGCAACACGCTCCTTCCTGCCTTCTGGCGTGACACCGATGATCACCAGCA
>NZ_VFAH01000004.1 GCF_008929045.1 Noviherbaspirillum aerium
ATGCCGCCCGGCGCATACATGACGATGAGGATGAAGAACACGCCCAGGTACAGCTGCCAGGCCTTGGTGAAGTCCGACAGCATGACGGTGAGGAACACGCCGATGATGGCGCCGATCATCGGGCCGAAGAAGAAGCCGACGCCGCCGATGAAGGTGAACAGCAGCACGCCGCCCGAACGCAGGGCGCTGACGTTTTCGGCGGTGACGATCTCGAAGTTGATCGCCGACAGCCCGCCCGAGATGCCGGCGAAGAAGCCCGACAGGATAAGCGTGAGATAGCGCGCCCACTGGGTGTCGTAGCCGATGAACTCGACCCGCTCGGGGTTGTCGCGCACGGCGTTGATGATGCGCCCCAGCGGCGTCTGCGTGAAGGCGTACATGCCCACGGTGGCGATGAACAGCCAGGCGGCGATCAGGTAGTACACCTGGATCTGCGGACCGAAGGTGATGCCCATGAACTTCTCGCCGTAGACGCGGTTGGTGGAGATGCCGCCCTCGCCGCCGAAGAACTCGGGGAACATCAGCGAGCAGGCGAACACCAGTTCCACGATGCCCAGCGTGATCATGGAAAACGTCGTGCCCGACTTCTTGGTCGTCACATAGCCGAACAGCATGCCGAAGAACATGCCGGCGAGGCCGCCGATGAAGGGAATCAGCGTGACCGGCATCCAGATCTTGCCGGCGGTGGCCAGGTTCATCGCATGGATGGCGAAGAAGGCGCCCAGACCGGAGTAGACCGCATGGCCGAAGCTGAGCATGCCGCCCTGTCCCAGCAGCATGTTGTAGGACAGGCCGAAGATCATGACCGTGCCGATCTGCGACAGGATGGAGAGCGACGCGCCCTTGTTGAAGATCAGCGGCGCCACGATCAGGATCACCGCGAACAGGCCCCAGATGATCCAGCGCCCGAGGTTCATGGGCTTGTAGGTCATGGTGTTTTTCATTGTCAGGGTATTGGTATTCATGTCAGCCCTCCCGTGTGCCCATCAGGCCGCGCGGCCGGAAAATCAGGATCAGCACCAGCAGCAGGTAAGGCAGGATGGGTGCGACCTGGGAAATGGTGAGTTTGAGGACCGGGAAACCGAAGGTCTCCGGCGTGACGGTGGTGCCGATCCAGGCCAGCACGGTGGCGAACGAGTAATCGAGCGCCACGGCATAGGTCTGCAGCACGCCGATCAGGAGCGACGCCAGCAGCGCGCCGACCAGCGAGCCCATGCCGCCGACGACGACCACCACGAAGATGATGGAGCCGACGGTGGCGGCCATGCCGGGCTCGGTGACGAAGGCGTTGCCGCCGATCACGCCTGCCAGGCCGGCCAGCGCGCAGCCGCCGCCGAAGACCAGCATGAACACGCGCGGCACGTTGTGGCCGAGCGCCTCGACCATGTCGGGATGGGTGAGCGCGGCCTGGATGACAAGGCCGATGCGAGTGCGGGTGAGCACCAGGAAGATGGCCACCAGCATCAGGATGGCGATGAGCATCATGAAGCCGCGGTACATCGGGAAGGTGGTGGTGAACAGCGTGAACAGCGGGCCGTCGAGTTCGGCGGGAATCGGGTAAGGCACGGCGGCCCTGCCCCAGATCAGCTGGACCAGTTCGACCAGCACATAGGACAGGCCGAAGGTGAACAGCAGCTCGGGGATGTGGCCGTACTTGTGGACCGAGCGCAGGCCGTAGCGCTCGACCATGGCGCCGATGACGCCGACCAAGAGCGGCGCGACGACCAGGGCCGGCCAGAAGCCGATCTTGGTGCTGATGGCATAGGCGAAATAGGCGCCCAGCATGTAGAAGCTGGCGTGCGCGAAGTTGAGCACGCCCATCATGCTGAAGATCAGCGTCAGGCCGGACGACAGCATGAACAGCAGGAGCCCGTAGCTCAGGCCGTTAAGCAAAGTAATTAATGTGAACTCCACGCGGCAACCCTCTCAAATTCTTGTACGACCGTACTTTTTTTGTGCAGCAAAAAAGCAGCGCGCCAGGCAACGGCACGCTGCAAGGGAAATCAATTACGAAGGACGCTTCATCTGGCAGGACGTCGGCTGGGACGCCACATAGGGATCGAGCACGACATCGGTCTTCCAGCCGTAGCCGGTATTCTCCTGGTCATACTTGACATCCTTGCCGTTCACCTTGGTCCAGGTGGCGATGTACAAGGGCTGCTGCAGCTGGTGATCCTGCTTGCGCATCTCGACTTCGCCGTTCAGGCTCTGCACCTTCATGCCTTCCATCGCCAGCGCCACCTTGAGCGGATCGGTCGTCTTGCCTTCCTTCATCGCCTTGCCCAACAATGCCAGCGAGGTATAGGTGGCCATTACATAGTAGTCATCGTTGTGCTTTTTCTTGAAGCCTTCGACGATCTCCTTGCCGACAAACTTTTCATTGTTGGCATTCCAGTAGCCGACATACTTCACGCGCTCGGCGCCGGACGGCCCCATTGCCGTGGGTACGCCGGTTGTCGCGCCGTAATAGGTGTAGAAGTTGGCGGTCAGGCCTGCGTCCTTGGCAGCCTTGATCAGCAGCGCCAGGTCGGCGCCCCAGTTGCCGGTAATGACGGTATCCGCACCGGCAGCCTTGATCTTGGCGACGTAAGGCGAGAAATCCTTCACCTGCCCGATCGGATGCAGGTCGTCGCCGACGATCTGCACATCCGGACGCTTGCGCTTGAGGTAATCCTTGGCGGCGCGGGTGACCTGATGCCCGAACGCATAATTCTGGCCGATGATGTAGACCTTCTTGATGTTCTGGTCCTTGGCCATGTACGTGGTCAGCGCCTCCATCTTCTGGTCCGAATTCGCGTCGGTGCGGAAATGCCAGAAGCTGCACTTGCCGTTGGTGAGGTCCGGATCGACGGCCGCGTAATTGAGGAAAAGAACTTCCTTGCCGGGATTGCGCTCATTGTGCTTGTTGATCGCGTCGATCAGTGCCAGCGCCACGCCGGAACCATTGCCCTGGATAACATAGCGGTAACCCTGGTCGATCACGGTCTTGAGCTGGGACAAGGATTCCTGCGGACTTGCCTTGTTGTCGAAGCCGACCACTTCGAAGGTATGCTCGCCGGCCCATTTCTGCGCGTTCGCCATCTCGGCGACGTACTGCCAGCTCTTCAGGCCGTTCTGGCCGACCGGTGCGAACGGGCCGGACAATGGATCGATGAAGGCGATCTTCACCGTGTCCGCATAGGTGGCAGGCGCTGCGAACGCAGCCGCCAGAGAAAGCGGAATGATCCAGGATTTGAATTGGATAGCCATTTGTCTCTTCCTTATAAGTGTTTTGTGTTTACAGCATATCGGCGCCTAGACCGGGTGTAAAGCGCGTACGGCAAAGGAATCTATGAGGTATTCGGCATCGTATTCATCTTCACGCGCAAGCCGGGTCCGGCGCTGCAAGCCCGCGGCACCTGCCTGCCGGGCGCGTGCATCTCCCGCTGCGGATTCCAAGGCATCGAGGTCGACAACGTCAACCACATCAACCGGAAAGCCGAAACGGCGCGATCAGATAAATCTTCGGAACGGTTCCGCCGCCATGCGGCAGAAATGCGGCATGGACCGCTTCGGTGCCATGCCGCAAACAGAGTTGAAGGTCAGGACGGACGGGCCGGACGCTTCATCTGGCAGGAATGCGGCTGGGTCGCCACATAGGTTTCGACCTTCTGGTCCATGCTCCAGCCGTAGCCGGTATTTTCCTGGTCATACTTGACCTTCTTGCCGTCGACCTTTTCCCAGGTCGAGATGTAGAGCGGCTGCTGCAGCTGGTGGTCGGCGGCGCGCATTTCCACGTCGCCGTTGATCGCCTTGGTCTTCATGCCTTCCAGTGCGAAAGCGACCTTGACCGGATCGACGGAGTTGGTGTCCTTGGCGGCCTTGGACACCATCTGCACGACGGTGTAGATATCACTGACGTAGAAGTCGTCGTTGTACTTTTTCTTGAACGCCTCGACGATTTCCTTGCCGGCAAAAGTCTCGTTGTTCGGAATCCAGTACGCGACCTGCTTGACCATGCCGGCCACCGCGCCGCCCATGGCGGTCGGAACACCGGAAGTACCGCCGTAGTAGGTGTAGAACTTGGCGGTCAGGCCTGCATCCTTGGCAGCCTTCACCAGCAGCGCGAGGTCGGCGCCCCAGTTGCCGGTAATGACGGAATCCGCGCCGGAAGCCTTGATCTTGGCGATGTAAGGCGCGAAATCCTTCACGGTCGCGATCGGATGCAGGTCGTCGCCGACGATCTGCACATCCGGACGCTTGCGCTTGAGGTAATCCTTGGCGGCGCGGGTGACCTGGTGACCGTGAGCATAGTTCTGGCCGATGATGTAGACCTTCTTGATGCTCTGGTCCTTGGCCATGTAGGTGGTCAGCGCTTCCATCTTCATGTCGGAATTGGCATCGAAGCGGAAGTGCCAGAAGCTGCACTTGCTGTTGGTCAGGTCGGGGTCGATCGCCGAGTAGTTCAGGAAGACGATTTCCTTGCCGGGATTGCGCTCATTGTGCTTGTTGACCGCATCCACCAGCGCCAGGGCCACGCCGGAGCCGTTGCCCTGGGCAATGTAGCGGTAGCCCTGGTCGATCACGGTCTTGAGCTGGTTCAGCGATTCCTGCGGGCTGCCCTTGCCGTCGAAGGCTTGCACCTCGACCGTATGGTTGCCGGCCCACTTCTGCTGATTCGCCATTTCCGCGAACATGCGGAAGGTGTTGAGCTGGTTCTGCCCGATGGGAGCAAAGGCGCCTGACATCGTCTCGATCATCGCGATCTTGATGGTGTCCGCATGCGATACCGGCGCGGCGAAAGCTGCTGCGACGGAGGCTGCCAATACGAGGGGGCGAATCTTCTTCATCATATGTCTCATCCTTGTTTAGGTACGCTGGTATAACGTCGGCCTTGTTCTTCGAAGGCTCTCTTGATGCTGATTCCGATTGCGGTGCGGGGGTGTTATGCGCTGGGCAGTTTGTACTCCTTGAACTGTTCACGAATGCGGTTCTTCAATACCTTGCCGGTGGCGCCGATCGGCAACGCGTCGACGAAGGTGACGTCGTCCGGTGTCCACCATTTGGCAATCTTTCCGTCATAGAACTGGATGAGTTCTTCCCTGGTGACTTCGGCTCCTGGCTTCTTCACCACGACGAGCAGCGGACGCTCGTCCCATTTCGGATGGAACACGCCGATGCACGCCGCCTGCTGTACCGCCGGGTGCGCCATGGCAATATTCTCCAGATCGATAGTGCCGATCCACTCGCCGCCGGACTTGATGACGTCCTTGCTGCGGTCGGTGATCTGCATGTAGCCGTCGGCGTCGATGGTGGCGACGTCGCCGGTCGGGAACCAGCCGTCCTGCAGCACATCGCCGCCTTCGTTCTTGAAGTAGCTGCTGATGATCCACGGCCCCCTGACCAGCAGGTTGCCGTAGGTCTTGCCGTCCCAGGGCAGTTCCTTGCCGTCGTCGCCGACGATCTTCATGTCGACACCGTAGATTGCATGGCCCTGCTTTTCCAGCACGGCCTGCTGTTTTTCCGGCGGCAGACCAAGGTGATGGCTCTGCAGCGTGCCGGTCGTGCCCAGCGGCGACATTTCGGTCATGCCCCAGGCGTGAACCACCTCGACGCCAAACTTCTCGCGGAAGGTCTTCATCATGGCCGGCGGACAAGCCGAGCCGCCGATGACGGTGCGCTTGAAGCTGGAAAACTGCAAGTTGTTCTGGCCGACATAGGTCAGCAGGCCGAGCCAGACGGTCGGTACGCCGGCGGAGAAAGTCACCTTCTCCTGCTCGAACAGTTCGAACAGCGACTTGCCGTCCAGCGCGGGGCCGGGGAAGACCATCTTGGCACCGGTCAGCGGCACGGAATACGGCAGGCCCCAGGCATTGACGTGAAACATCGGTACCACCGGCAGGACCGAATCGCGCGCCGAAACATTCAGTGCATCCGGCATGGCCGAGGCATAGGAATGCAAGACCGTCGAGCGGTGGGAATACAGCGCACCCTTGGGATTGCCCGTGGTGCCGGAGGTATAGCAGAGGCTGGACGCGGAGTTCTCGTCGAACAGCGGCCATTCATACTGGTCGGAATTGGAGGCCACGAGTTCTTCGTAGCACTGCAGGTTCGGAATCTTGGTTTCGGCCGGCATGCGGTCGCGATCGCACATCATGATGAAGCCCTTGACCGTCTTGCAGTGGGCGGCGAAGGCTTCGACCAGCGGCAGGAAGGTCATGTCGAAGAACAGGTATTGATCTTCGGCATGGTTGGCAATGTAGGCAATCTGTTCGGGATGCAGGCGCGGGTTGATGGTATGCATCACCGCGCCGGAGCCGGAAATGGCGTAATACAGCTCGAGATGGCGATAACCGTTCCAGGCCAGCGTGGCGACCCGGTCGCCCATCTTCACGCCAAGACCGCCAAGCGCATTGGCCATCTGGCGCGAGCGCTTGTGGCAATCGCGGTAGGTATAGCGGTGAATGTCGCCTTCGACCCGGCGCGACACGATCTCATTGCTGCCGTAGTAACGGTCGGCGTGCTTGATGATGCTGGAAATCAGCAAAGGCTGATTCATCATCTGGCCCATCAATGGGCTCTTGGGAAATTCAGTCATCATGCCTCCTGCCTCGTAGTTGGAATTCTTCTACTTATTGAAGCATGATTTTTGAACGACCGTACTAAAACCGTCAACGACTTTCGATGACGCACTGCACCATTGCCCCGCCGGAGCGGTTTCAGTCGACAGCGGATTTGTAGATGGTATTTTTCGGGCGGGCCATTACGCGTCGCAGCATGGGCTCGAAAAATTCCAGCGGCAGCGTGTCGTAATCGGGATCGAAGGCCGGCGCATCGTACTTCTCGCAGAACTCCAGCGTCGCGTCGTAGAAGGAGGCGTTGGCGAATTGGTCGCGCAGGTTGCGGTCCATGCCGAGATGATGGAAGAAGTAGTAGCCCTGGAAAATGCCGTGCTTTTCCACGATCGCATGGTATTCGGGATTGACGAAAGGCTTGAGAATGGCAGCGGCGATGTCGGGATGGTTGAAGCTGCCAAGGGTGTCGCCGATGTCGTGCAACAGCGCACAGACCACGTATTCATCATCGCGGCCGTCGCGGTAGGCGCGGGTCGCCGTCTGCAGGCTGTGCGTGAGCCGGTCTACCGGGAAACCGCCGCAGTCGCCGTCAAGCAGGCGAAGATGCGCAAGAACGCGGTCCGGCAATGCGGCCGCATAGGTCTTGAACTCGCGTCCGATGATTTTCCAGTCTTCCGCAGTGCTCTCCTGCATGTCGCGAAAGCCTGCGCGGGAATGATCGAGTGTCTCCATGTCGTTATATTCGAGAAAGGAAAATGCAGGTTGGAAAATGCAGGGTGCGCTTGGTGCCACCCTGCTTCATGAACTTGTCGGCGATCAGGTGCGGTAGGAAGGATCGATGCGGTCGAGCCGTCGCAGAAGGCCCGGCCATGCCAGCATGCCGCCCTTCGACTTCGTTACCGTGCGCGCCTGGTCCTTGGCGCCGCTGATGATGGTCTGGGGAATCGTGATCAGTTCGCCGCCGCCGGCCTGGGCACGGATCTGGATCATGCAGGCGGCTTCGAAGATGTACATGTTGACGAAGGCATCGGCAATCGTCTTGCCCAGGGTGAGCAAGCCGTGATTGCGCAGCATCAGGTAATTCTTGTTGCCCAGGTCTGCGACCAGGCGCGGCTTTTCTTCGTCATTCAGCGCGACACCCTCGTAGTCGTGATAAGCCAGGCTCGACAGCACGAAGATCGATTGCTGGGAAAGCGGCAGCAGGCCGTTTTTCTGGGCGGAGACCGCGACGCCATTGATGCTGTGGACATGCAGCACGCATTGCGCATCATGCCGTTCCGAATGGATGGCCGAGTGAATGGTGAAGCCGGCGGGATTGACCGGGAACGGCGAGTCTTCGATCTTGTTGCCGTGCAGGTCGATCTTGACCAGCGAGGAAGCGGTAATCTCGTCGAACATCATGCCGTAGGGATTGATCAGGAATTGATCCTCGGTGCCCGGTACGCGCGCCGTGATATGCGTGAAGATCAGATCACTCCAGCCAAAGTCGGCGACCAGCCGGTAGCAGGCGGCCAGGTCCACGCGCGTCTGCCATTCCTCCTCGGAGACGCGCTCCTGCAAGGATGGAAAGCTCAGCTTTTCGGGGGCGTTCATGATGGTATCTCCTCTTCTCTGTCAGAATAGTGCGCTGTAGCGATGTATGTCGCGGGCATCGGCGTCCGCCGTGCCGGTCAGGCGCGTTTCCATCGCAGTATCGTTATAACGCACCGCACAAGACTGTCAACTACTTAACAATCGCCATGCAAAATCACGGCCCCGATGACATTGACCGAGCCGCACTCCTGCGCAGTTCATGGCTGTCGGACGTACCTGAAGAGATCCTGCGCGCCGCCTGCGCCTGCGCCGCGGTGCGGACATTCGGCGACGGCATCCTGATCCACGCCCGCGGCGCGGAAGCCGACGGGTTCTATACCATCGCCAGCGGCGCCGTGCGCTTTACCCGCGCCACGGCCGACGGACACTCGTCGATCATCGCGGTACTGGGTGCGCCAAACTGTTTCGGCGAAATCTCCCTGTTCGACGGGCTGCCGCGCTCGCATGATGCGCATGCGGCCGGAGACACCACGCTGCTGTTTCATTCGAGAACCGATTTCAAGAATCTGCTTGCCCGCTATCCGCAGATCTATGAGCGTTTCCTCAAGGTCCTGAGCATGCGTCTGCGCGCGACCTTCGACATGGTGGAGGAAGCCGCCGTCGCCCCGTTGTCGCAGCGGCTTGCGCGCCGCCTGCTGGAGCTTGCGCATATCAAGCCCTCCGCGCTGAATGCCGATGTCGATGCGCACGGACGCGAAGTTCCGCTGACACAGGAAGACCTGGGGCATCTGCTCGGCAAGTCCCGCCAGAGCATCTCGAAAATCCTGCATTATTGGGAACAAAAGGGGTTGATACAGACCAAATATGGCCGCATATCCATCAAACAGCCTCTAGCGCTCTCTGCCCTTGCCTATCCGGAGCAATCTCAAGGCTCCGCCAGATCAGCCCTTCGGGAGCGGTCGGAGGCTACGGGCGACCCACACTTCAAGGAAGCTTTATGAACGCACCTGCCGAACGCAGGCTTCGCCAGCAGGCGAATCAATTGCCCTTTGCAAACTCCTTCGCCGCCCTGCCGCCGCAGTTCTATACCCGGCTCCAGCCGACGCCGGTGCCTGCCCCCTATCTGGTCGGCGCCAGCTCCCCGGCCGCTGAACTGATCGGCCTCGATGCCGAAGCACTCGGGCTCCAGGACGCCGTCGACGCCTTTTCCGGCAATGCGGTGCTGCCGGGGTCCGAACCCCTGGCTGCGGTCTACTCCGGGCATCAGTTCGGCGTCTGGGCGGGACAGCTCGGCGACGGACGCGCGATTCTGCTTGGCGACGTTGCCGCCGACGACCCCTGGCCCGCAGGCCGTATCGAGCTCCAGCTCAAGGGAGCGGGCATGACGCCATATTCCCGCATGGGTGACGGGCGCGCGGTACTGCGTTCCTCGATCCGCGAATTCCTGTGCTCGGAAGCCATGGCTGCGCTCGGCATACCGACCTCGCGCGCGCTCTGCGTCACCGGCTCGGACATGCCGGTCATGCGCGAGACCGTAGAGACCGCTGCCATCGTGACCCGCATGGCGCCCAGCTTCATCCGCTTCGGCTCTTTCGAGCACTGGTTTTACAACGAGCGCCAGGAAGAACTGAAGATGCTCGCGGACTATGTCATCGACCGCTTCTATCCGGCGCTGCGCGACGACCCGCAGCCCTACCGCGCGCTGCTGTCGGAGGTGAGCCGCCGCACCGCGGAACTGATGGCGCAGTGGCAGGCGGTCGGTTTCATGCATGGCGTGATGAATACCGACAACATGTCCATCCTCGGGCTGACCATCGATTACGGTCCCTTCGGTTTCATGGAAGCCTTCGATGCGCGTCACATTTGCAATCACAGCGACCACCAGGGCCGCTACTCGTACCAGATGCAGCCTCGCATTGGGCAATGGAATTGCTTCGCGCTGGCGCAGGCGCTGCTTCCGCTGGTGGGCGAAGTCGAGGATGCACAGGCGGCGGTCGATATCTACAAGCCCACCTACGATACGAAGTTCGAGCAGCTGATGCATGCCAAGCTCGGCCTGCGCGATACGCTGCCGGATGACGGCAAGCTGTTCGAGTCGATGTTTGCACTGATGCAGAACAACCATGTCGATTTCACGCTGTTCTTCCGCCAGCTGGGCAATCTGACGCTGGATAACCCGCAGGCGGACGAACCGCTGCGCGACCTCTTCATCGACCGCCCCGCCTTCGATGCCTGGGCGGTCCAGTACCGCAACCGTCTCCGCCAGGAAAACAGCCGGGATGAAGAACGCAGGACAGGCATGCATGCCGTCAATCCGAAATACGTACTGCGCAACTACCTGGCCCAGGTCGCAATAGACAAAGCGCAGAACAAGGACTTTTCCGAAGTGGCCCGTCTGCTGTCGGTGCTTGAAAAGCCGTTCGACGAACAGCCGGAAAACGAACACTATGCCGAATTACCGCCCGACTGGGCGAGCACTCTGGAGGTAAGCTGCTCATCATGACCACGAAAGTGACTAAAACCGACGCCGAATGGCGTGAAATGCTCGATCCCCTTGAATACCAGGTCACCCGCAAGGCGGCGACCGAACGCGCTTTCACCGGCCGCTATTGGGATCACCATGAACACGGCATCTACACCTGCATCTGCTGCGGCACGCCGCTGTTCGAATCGGATGCGAAATTCGACTCCGGATGTGGCTGGCCGAGCTACTTCCGGCCGCTTGATCCTGACAATGTTTCCGAGCGCATCGATCGCAGTCATGGCATGATACGCACCGAAATTCTTTGCAACGTGTGCGACGCCCATCTCGGTCACGTATTCCCGGACGGACCTCCTCCCACCGGCTTGCGTTATTGCATCAATTCGGCGTCGCTGCGTTTCGATCCCAAGTAAACTAACAGTACGAAAGAGCCCGCGCCCCATGAAGTTTCTGTTCGATCTTTTCCCCGTCATCCTGTTTTTTGCCATGTTCAAATGGGGAGAAGGTCATCCCGAGGCGGCGCAAGGTCTGGTGGACCAGTATCTGTCGGCCTTCGTGTCCGGCACGGCGACCGCCGCGCAGGCACCGATCATGCTGGCCACCGCACTGGCCATTCTGGCAACAATTGGACAGATTGCCTACCTGCTGCTGCGCCGTCGCAAGGTCGACGGCATGCTCTGGGTATCGCTGGCCATCATTACCCTTTTCGGCGGCGCAACGATCTATTTTCATAACGAGACTTTCATTAAATGGAAGCCGACCGTGCTTTACTGGGCCTTCGGCGCCGCATTAATCATCAGCCAGATCCTGCTTGGCAAGAACCTGATTCGCCTGATGATGCAGAAACAGCTTGTCCTGCCGGATCCGGTCTGGAACAAGCTTAACCTTTCATGGGCTGCCTTCTTCGCAGCCATGGGCCTGGTCAACCTCTACGTTGCCTATTCATTCTCGACGGCATTCTGGGTCAACTTCAAGCTGTTCGGATTCACTGGGCTGATGCTGGGTTTCGTCGTGGCGCAAAGCCTTTTTCTCTCCAAGTACCTGAAAGATTCTCACTAGGAATTTCCCCAGTCCCGCAAGAAGCAGGAAGACACGATGAACGAACGCATGCAGAAAATGCACAGCAGGCTGGCCGCAACTTTTGCGCCGGTCGAATGTCAACTCGAAGACGAATCCCACCTGCATGCCGGCCATGCGGGCGCCGCCACGGGCGCGGGTCACTATAAACTGAGACTGGTTTCCGAGCGCTTCACGGGCCTCAATCGCGTCGCCCGCCACCGGCTAGTGTATGATTGCCTCCGCGACATGATGTCCAGCGATATCCACGCTCTCAACATTATCGCCATCGCGCCGTCCGAACTGACTCGCTGAGTCTCGATGCGCCTGAATTTGTATAAACTATTATTTTTTCCAATCTAGGAATACTTCAATGACCTTGAAACCTGCTCGCCTGCTGATGCTGCTCGTCGCCGCCCTCGCCCTTCCGGCATTGGCGCAAAATCTCGCCGTCGTGAACGGCAAGCCCGTTCCCTCGTCGCGCGCCGACGCGATGGTCAAGCAGCTGGCTGCTCAAGGCCAGCCTGATTCCCCCCAACTGCGCGCGATGGTCAAGGAAGAGCTGATCAACCGCGAAATCCTGATCCAGGAAGCCGACAAGCAAGGCCTGTCCAGCTCGGCCGACGTCAAGAACCAGGTGGAAATCGCCCGCCAGTCGATCGCCATCCGCGCGCTGGTGCAGGATTACCTGAAGAAGAATCCCGTCAAGGATGCCGAAATCCAGGCGGAGTACGACAAGTTCAAGTCCCAGGCCGGCGACAAGGAATATCACGCACGTCATATCCTCGTCGAAAAGGAAGAGGACGCCAAAGGCATCATCAGCAAGCTGAAAGGCGGTGCCAAGTTCGAGGAACTGGCGAAGCAGTCCAAGGACCCGGGTTCGGCTGCCAATGGCGGCGATCTCGACTGGGCCTCGCCGGCTTCCTTCGTGAAACCGTTCTCGGATGCGATGGTCGCGCTGCAGAAGGGCCAGATCACCGAGACGCCGGTGAAAACCCAGTACGGTTTCCACGTTATCAAGCTGGAAGACGTCCGCGCGGCCAAGATTCCGTCGCTGGAAGAAGTCAAGCCGCAGATCGCGGAATCGCTGCAGCAGAAGAAACTGCAGGCCTTCCAGGAAGATCTGCGCAAGAAAGCCAAGATCCAGTAAGCTTTCTTCAGCCACCTCAAAAAAGCGCTCCCACGGAGCGCTTTTTTATTTCCAGCCAGGATCACACTACCCCGGCTTGGGGCTTGGCAGCGTTAAAGTAAGTTAAACACAGAAGCAGTTTAACGCGGCAGGATTTCATCGCAAGGCGTGACACAGGACCCAGGAAGGAAGGCCGCAGCTGCGGAGCATATCGATTTTAAAAAGCGAATTGAATGGAACCATGATCCAAATCGTGCCACTCAATGCTGCTTTTTAACCTATCGCCATCAGCAAGGTCGTTCAAGCTGGTGGCCGACGCTCCTAATCATTACTTCAAAGTACGCTATGCCTAGTTGGTCCCAATTATTTTCTAATATTTGTAGGCTGCCTCAGCTCACGGAAAATTTATTATGCCGTTCCAATAGGCATGTGGAGCCACTGCCGCTTCAGCCGCTTCCGCCGGCAAGTACGCAACCTGCTCCGATACATTCGACGCCGAAACCGCCTCCTGTTCAATCACCGAATTCGCCCCCTCGCCCAACGGCGGAATTGCTTGGGGCGAGGGAACGAAGACGCAACTCGCGGACGCCTCCCCCCCCACATCACGATCCTCCGGCACCCGCCCAACCAGTACCCCCGTGCCGGACAGCGGCAGGCCCACCAATCCCATACGCGACATTCGTCGCCTCGGACCTATGCAATTCGGATCCGAACCTGATTTGCGCCAACCGGAAAGCATCGAACATTCAACCGACCTTCCTGCTGAGATATGGCGGCAAATTCTGGGACATCTGCCGAACTCAAACGAGACCAGAAGCACGGTCCACAGCCTGCTGCTGGCGTACAGAGCTGTGCGTGCTGCTGTGTTGGACACGGCGGAAAGCAAGCTGCTGGCGATAAAATTGGGTGAACTGGCGCAAGGAATGAAAACGCAGCCTTACTCGCCCCAAGGTAGAGAGTCTTTCCAGATCATTCTGGAGGCGGTCACACAGCCGGCGATTCGGAAAGACAGGCTCTTTGGCCGCGCTGATGCACCTTACGCATCCGCAATGGTCGAACTGCAAAGCAGGGATAAAGCCGAAGTGGCGATCATTGCGGCGAATCTAATCAGGACGCTTCCTCTTGGTGAGCGGTTTGCCGCATTCAACGATATCAACGCGATCATCAGCGCACATGACGGCCCATGGACTCATGCCCCAGGCAATGCAACAGTGAAGCCTCGGATGGCCGTCCTGCTGGCGGGACAGATCGGGCACTTGTTGGAAGGGGAAAACCGCTTGATCGGATTCCGTAACATCGCCGAGGCGATCAGCCGATTCGCCGACGCGCCCGCAAAGGAGACAGCGATTGCCGCCCTGGCGGCTCAGCTCCCACACGTGCTGGAGTACGATAATCCAACCGAGCAGTTCGACCGCGCAGCGGACATCGTCGACAGCATGGATGATCTCGAAGTGAAGACCGCCATGGGCATTGCATTGGCTCGGCAGATCGGAGAAGATCCCCAGGCAAATGCCATCGCCGCATTCAACCGGGTAGCCTTGATCATCGAGCGCATGACCACTCCCGAAGCACAGGCCAGGATTGCCACTGCGTTGACGGAACAGATCGCCAGCCTCCCCCCAGGCCGGGCACGGGTCGACGGATTCAATCATCTCCGTACAATCATCAACGACATGACCACGTTCGCGGCGAAGGCCGACGCCGCCAACGCTCTCGCCGCACAGTTTCAATACCTGCCGCAGGACGAATCGCAGGTCGATAGATTCAACCAGGTGGCCCATATCATCGTTCCCCTGCCTTTCCCGGCAAAGGCCAAACCCGCCGCGTCGCTCGCGGCGCAGATCCAGTATTTCCCCCAAGTGGCGGCCCGGGAGGAACGATTCGAGCGCCTTGTTCGGATGATGGGCTTCACGCCGAAAGCCGACATTGCGGCCGCACTTGCGGGACAACTGCAGCATTATCCCGACCAAGATCCTTCCGGACGCAATCCGCGGCGAGAAAAATTTGATGTTCTCAGCAGGATGTTGGATAAATTTGCGGAGGAGTCGGCAACGGCAACCGTTACGGCTGCGTTGATCTCACAGCTCCAATACTTGCATCCCGGCGCAGAGCAGATTGAAACATTCGACCTTTTTGCCCAGAGAATGGACGGCATGAGCCGGGCATCTGACAAGGCCACCATCGCCACGGCCTTGGCGGAACAGATCCAGCATCTTGTTGGCCAAGAGCGGAATGACAGATTTAATCGCCTGTTCGAATTGATGCAGGGTATGAGCGACGCAACGGCAAAGTGCCGAATCGCCGTAGCGCTGGCCGGACAAATACGCCATGTGCCGGAAGGCTCTGTACGGGCTGAACTCTTCAGCCAGCTGGCGGACTTGATGGACGGGCTCGCGCAGCCTGCACCGGCAGCAGTTGTCGATACCACAGAGTTTTCACCGAAGGCCAGGATCGCTGCTGCACTCGCGGCGCAGCTTTTGCATCTGCAAACCGATGAAGAACAGATGACAGGATTCATGCGTGTAGCCGCGACGATGGATGGCTTGATGGCCGATTCAGATAAACGCGAGATACTTTTTGAAATGGCAAGTCGGATCGGGTCCCTTCCCGAAGGGCAAGCGCGGATTGACGCGTTCATTGCATTGAGCAGGAGGATTACTCCTGTGTCGGACCCAGAGGGAACAGCCACATCTGCATTGGTGAATCAGATTTTGGAGTTGCCAGCAGGCGCGAATCGTATCCAGGGATTTACTCTCCTGGCCGACATCATCGCCAATCGCACGGAGCTTGCAAGACGCATTACCAACACATTCGCAGAATCTCTTCTTTTCCTTGGGGAGGAAGAACGTATTGCCGTATTCAATCATCTGGCCGGTATCGTGCGCAATCTGCCAGACCCGGATGGTGATACGGTCGCTACCCTGGCAGGAACGCTCAGTCACCTCCCCGAGGGTGCCACCCATGCTTTGGGATTCCATCTTGTTTCAGGAATGACCCGAGAGCTTGCGGACTCCGAGGAAAAGATAATCAGCATCGAGTTCCTCATGGACGAGTGCGCTCGCCTTCCAGCGGGAGACATTATCGCCGGCTTCAATCGGGTGGCGGAAACGATCGAAAATCTGGTGCGGCCCGCGGACACGGACGCACAGGCCTTGGGCCTGGCAGAACGCATGAATCGCCTTCCCGCTCATGCGTCTCTTTACGGATTCAATCGTGTCGGAGATCTAGTCACGGGCTTGACAAATCCCGTCACAAAAGCAGAAGTCGTCATTGAATTACTGGAGATGTTCGAACTTCTTCCTCCAGACGCCCGCATCGCTGCGTTCAACCGTGTGGCGCAATTCATTCACCGCCTGACTGCGCTTGAAGCAAGGGATCTTGCAATCATCCGGCTGGCGAACCAGGTCGCGCATCTGCCGCCGGAATATCGTGCCACGGGGTTCGACGAGGCAGCCAATCTGATCGAGGCGATCATGGATCCGCAACAAAGAGGCGATGCTATCGTCACCTTGTCGAATCAAATCATCCATCTGCGGGATGAAGATGTCACGGAAAGGTTCAATCATGTGACTGCCGCTCTTGATGACCGCATCAGTCTCGAGAGTAGAGAGGTTGTCGCAGCCGTTCTTGCATCTCAGCTTTTTCGGCTCACGGAGGAGCACTGCATTGCTGCGTTCAACCGCATTGCCGGGATTGCCGAGGAAACGGCAGATCCAGGCCGAAAGGCTGATTTCGTGACCGCATCGGCGAATCAGATCGAGTTCCTGCCTCTCGATTTTCGCGCTACGCCTTTTAATCGCCTTGTCGACATGATGGAAGCCGTGACTGTTCCCGAACTAAGGGCACAGGCAGCCATTGCATTGGCAGGCAGCATCAGGCACTTGCCCGATGCGTTGCGTGTCCATGCCTTCAACAGCGTTGCCACAAGTCTCGGAGAAATGGCCACCCCGGAAGCAAGGGGCCGATCAGTCAGCATTCTGGCGAATCAAATCGCATACCTGCCAGCAGGTTTACACGCAGCCGGCTACAACAGCCTTGTCAATTTCATCGAAGACGCGGCCATCCCCGAACTGAAGGGACAGGCAGCCCTCGCATTGGCAGGCAGCATAGGGCAACTACCCGGTAAATTCCGGATCGATGCGTTCAACAGGGTTACTGCGATTTTCGGAGAAACGGCGGATGCCGTATTAAGGGGAGAAATCGTCATTGCCCTGGCAGCTCAGATTACGCGCCTGCCCGACAATCTCCGTGTCGATTCCTTCAACCGCCTCACGAAGTTGACGGAAGGACTGATCAACCCCGAACTGAAAGCCGATGCCGCAGCCGCCATGGCGGATCGGATCTCGTACCTGCCTGATGAATTCCGTGCCGATAAGATCAGACGCGTCGCAAGAATCATCGCCAGCCTGACGAACATCGGGGGAAGAAATACTGCCATCGACAATTTGATGAACCAGATCGCCCACCTTCCCGAGGAGAGTCGTGTCTCCGGATTTACTCTGGTTACCAGACTTATTGATGGCCTGGAGGATTCCGAGATGAAAGGAATTCATGTATCAGATCACGCGAATCTGATCCGATTTCTTCCTGAGGCAAGCCAGCCGGCGGGGTTCAGACACATCGGCAGATTGATCGACAGTCTGGGCAGTCAAGAAGCAAGGGCAAGGGTCATCATGGAATTGGCCGTCCAAGGAAACATCGTCGGATTGCTCAACAGTCTGGACAGTCCGGAAGCAAGGGCAAGGGTCATCATGAATATGGCAGACCACGTCGAGCACCTGCCGCAGGAACAGCGTTTCGCCGCATTCAACAGCCTGGCGGGATTGATTGAAGCCGAAACTCCCGATGCGACAATGGCGGATGCCATCCGTACTCTGGCAAATCTGCTGGTACTTCTTCCTGAGGAAAACCGGGCCGCCGGATTCAACCGCGCGGCTGGAATCGTCAATGGCTTGAGTGCCCCGGCGGCGCGGGGAGCGACCACCCGCAACCTCGCGCTTCAAATCGGCCATCTTCCTGAAACACGGCGCGTTGCGGCCGTGAGCCAATTGGCTGAATTGATCTTATCGCTGACGAATCCTAGGCAACAGGCGGGGGCGGCCGAGCTGTTGGTACGCCAGATTGAACATCTCCCTGCCGCCGATCGTCTGCAGTGCTTCAATCTCGCGGCTGACGTGATCGAAAGCTTCACGAACCCCGAAACACGCGGAAACGCTGTCGTCGCTCTGGTAGAGGCCTTGGCGCACCTGTCGGAGGAAGATCTTATTGCCGGCATTTCACGTTCCGGCAGAATCATTAATGATCTGGGGGATGCGGCAATACAGGAGCGGGCGCGGGCGGCACTGGCCGGTATTTGAATGCGCTTCGGTCCGCTATCGGACATGCCCATCGCTCTTGGACATGTTCGCTTTCAGCTTCCGGTATCAATACATGGTGGCTGCCGTCACAATTTGACGGGACCCACCATGTACGCCACTGACACCGCCTCCTCCACGCAAACGGGCAGCCGCAAGGGGCGCCCGAACCATTCCATCGAGTTCAAGCTGAAACTGGCGCAGCGCGCCCGCGAAGCGGGCATATCCGTGTCGAGCCTGGCGCTCGGGCGCCGGGCCGGCGCCAACTCCGGCCAGCGCGCCGCCGCCATGTACACCCTGATCGGCACCACCGCTTCAACGGCGTGGACCCGCAGGCTTATCTGCGGCATGTGCCCACGCACATTGCCACGCACCCCCGGCGAAGCTCAACTCCGAATGCCTCCCGGTACTGGTCAATGAAGGTCTTCACGACTTGAAGCGGCGGTCGAGCTCCGCCTGGGCGAAAAACGCATTGGCCAGTCTCAGAATAGCGTTGGCCTTGCGCAGCTCTCGTACTTTCCGCTCCAACTCCTTGACCCGATCCTGTCCCGTCGTTGTGACACCCGGACGCTGGCCGTGATCTCGCTCATGCTGGCGGACCCAACGTCGCAGCATCTCTGCAGTGCAACCGATCTTGCCGGTGATTGACTGGTTTTCTTGACTGACCATGTGAGGAAAGTTTCAGCAAGCATCGACTCGATTTCGAAGGATGCCGGCCTGCGGAACCAAAGCGCGTTTCAAACTACTCAATAAGAGGTCTTTGCCTACTTCCCTCGAAGAACAAAAGAATTTACCTGGAGCGGATTGAAGGTGAGTGTCTAGGAGATTGGTTTGTCATGAGATGCGGCACAAGTCGGACGGTGCGCCGTGTGGCTGGTCCACTAGAAACGGCCTGCGCGGCCATGCGGCCAAGGAAGGCCGAAACGATCGGCCATTCATTCGCAATCCGCTCGAAGGCATAAGCCCGACCGTTTCGTATTTATTGATCAGCTTGAAATCGTACACAAGGAGCGTAAATGCAGCTTTCCATGCCCGGCAGCTTTCCACACGGCCCTACGATCTCTAGCCGAAATATTGACTTCAGCGAAGGTCGCGGATCCTCCAACAGCCGTCATGATTCGGCATCTGGGTCGACCGCCCCTTCAGCAACGGCAAGTCCGGAGGCCCGTCCTGGAACAGGGCGAGAAGTCGCGCTGCATAAAAAGTTAATAGCTTCTCTCAGCGGAAACCTGGCCGTCACATTGCCAATGACGGCGATTGATGTCGCTACCAGTGCTGCCTCCGCCGCCGTCCGGCGCGAGAATGTTGCTACCGGCGCCAGCCACGCTGCGCTCGCGGGTGGAATGGGCCTCCTGTCAGGGCTGCACCTCAGCGCAGCCACCACCGGGTTGCTGCACTACACCGGACTGGCATCTCGTATCTGGTCTCAGCCGTCTACAGAGAACGAGGTATTGGATCGAACCTTCCTCATTTCCGCAATGCTCAATACCGGAAACGGCATTCTTGGCGGTATGGCATATGACATCGCGACCAAGGCAATCATGCGCCATGAAATCAACCGGGAGGCGCTACTGGAAACCTTGATCAATCAAGTCATCAGCAAGGCAGTTGCGGCCGGGATCATCAGAGTCGGAGCGGTAAAGTTGTACAAGCATAACCAGCGCTTCAGAGATGTCGTCAATAACTCATTGATCACCGTCTTGAATGAACTCCGCAGTCGTACAGGACATCTCGGACCTGCTCACGCCGGACTGACACAGGAGAATTTGCAATCGGCGATGGAGGAAGGTCGGACAGCCGGAGATTCCGAGGCGGCTGCAATGGAGGAAGGTCGAGCATCACGTGGCTCGACGGCAAGTGCGGTAGTGGAAAATCAGACGCCCGACGGATCTGCACAAGCCGTCATCGAGGGAAATGGAGTGTCCGTCAATCTGGAGGAGACTGCGCGCCCTCAAGCGTAATACGCAGCAGTAAAATCCTGGCGAAGCAAAAGGGACATGTCGGCAAGGACCTGCCCGTTTTGCTTTGTTAAGGTCTGTGGCGATGACCGCAGATCATCCTGACCGTTATCGTCACGGCCGAACCGGCTTTTTCATCCAACCCATTTCCGCGCATTGCGGAACATGCGCATCCACGGACCATACTCGCCCCAGCCATCCGGATGCCAGGAATGCTGCACGGTCCGGAATGCCCGCTCCGCGTGCGGCATCAGCACGGTAAAGCGGCCGTCCGGCGTGGTGACCGAGGTGATGCCGTTGGGAGAGCCGTTCGGATTGTAGGGATAGGTCTCGGTCGGCCTGCCATGGTTGTCGATCCAGCGCATGGCGACGATCGCTTCCTGGGCATTGCCGGTCTGCGAGAAGTCGGCATAGCCTTCGCCATGGGCAACCGCGATCGGGCTTTGCGTGCCGGCCATGTCGTTGAAGAAGATCGACGGCGAATTGGTGACTTCCACCATCGCAAACCTTGCCTCGAACTGCTCCGACTTGTTGCGGGTGAACTTGGGCCACGCATGCGCGCCGGGGATGATGGATTTCAGATTGCTCATCATCTGGCAGCCGTTGCAGATGCCGAGCGCGAAGGTGTCGCCGCGATTGAAGAAGACCGAGAACTGTTCGGCCAGTTTCGCATTGAAGAGAATGGTCTTGGCCCAGCCTTCGCCCGCGCCGAGCACGTCGCCGTAGGAGAAACCTCCGACCGCGATGAAGCCGCTGAAATCGGCAAGGCGCGCACGGCCCGCGATCAGGTCGCTCATGTGCACGTCAATCGCCGTAAAGCCCGATTTGTGCATCACATAGGCGGTCTCGATATGCGAATTGACGCCCTGCTCGCGCAGGATCGCGACCTTGGGCTTGGCGCCCGTGGCGATGTACGGCGCAGCGATGTCGACCTGCTGGTCGAAGGTGATGACCGGGTTCATGCCGGGGTCGGAGGTATCGAGGATGCGGTCGTATTCCGCGTCGGCGCATGCCGGATTGTCGCGCAGGCGCGCAATGCGCCAGCTGGTTTCGCTCCACAGGCGTTGCAGTTCGACGCGGGGCTGCTCGTACACCAGCTTGGCGTCACGCATCATTTCTATCACGTCGCGATCGTTCGGCTTGCCGATGATATGGCTGCAGGCGCCGAGATTGTAGGATCGCAGCACGGTCATGACGTCCGACTTGTGCTCGGACCGGACCTGGATGACGGCGCCCAGTTCCTCGTTGAACAAGGCGCGCAGCGTCAGTTCGTTGCGGCGTTCCGCCACCTGCGAGGCCCAGTTCTTGGAATCGCCCCAGTCCGAGGCATGCTCGCCTTCCATGGTCAGGATATCGAGGTTGATCGATACGCCGGTACGGCCGGCGAAGGCCATTTCGCACAGTGTCGCGAACAGGCCGCCGTCGGAGCGGTCATGGTAGGCCAGCAGCTTGCGCTCGACGCTGAGCTGCTGGATCGCATTGAAGAAGGCCTTGAGCGCTTCCGGGCTGTCGACATCCGGCGCATCATTGCCGAGCTGTTGCATGACCTGGGCGAGCGCGGATGCGCCCATGCGGTTCCTGCCCTGGCCGAGATCGATCAGGATCAGTACGGTATCGCCAAGGTCGGTGCGCAGCTGGGGCGTCAGCGACAGGCGCACATCCTGTACCGGAGCGAATGCGGAAACGATCAGCGAGACCGGCGACGTCACTTCCTTCGCGCCTTCCTCATCCTTCCAGGTGGTGCGCATGGACAGCGAATCCTTGCCGACCGGGATGCTGATGCCGAGCGCCGGGCACAACTCCATGCCGACCGCCTTGACGGTATCGAACAGCGCCGCATCCTGGCCGGGCTGGCCGCATGCCGCCATCCAGTTTGCCGACAGCTTGACGTCGGACAGGTCGGCGATGGATGCCGCAGCAATATTGGTGATGGCCTCGCCGACCGCCATGCGGCCGGACGCAGCGGCATTGATCACCGCCACCGGCGTACGCTCGCCCATGGACATGGCCTCGCCGCGATAACCCTCAAAACTCATCGTGGTGACCGCGCAGTCGGCGACCGGAACCTGCCAGGGCCCGACCATCTGGTCGCGTACCGAGGTGGCGCCGACGGTACGGTCGCCGATGGTGATCAGGAAGGACTTGTCGGCCACCGTCGGCAGCAGCAGCACGCGGCGGCCCGCTTCCACGAGATCGATGCCGGTCAGGTCGACCGCCGGGAATTCGTTATTTACATGCGTGACGTCGCGATGCATCTTCGGCGGCTTGCCGAGCAGGACTTCCATCGGCATGTCGACCGGAGCATTGTCGTGCTGGGGATCGACCACCTTCAGCTGACGCTCTTCGGTGGCGGTGCCCACCACGGCGAACAGGCAGCGCTCGCGCTCGCACAGATACTGGAACAGCGGCAGGGCGTCCGGCGCGATCGCCAGCACATACCGCTCCTGCGATTCATTGCTCCAGATTTCCTTGGGCGCCATGCCGCTCTCTTCCAGCGGCACCTTGCGCAGATCGAAGATTGCGCCGCGCCTGGCGTCGTTGGTGATTTCCGGGAAGGCATTGGAAAGACCGCCCGCGCCGACATCATGGATGGAGAGGATGGGATTGTCGTCACCCATCGCCCAGCAGGCGTTGATGACTTCCTGCGCGCGGCGCTCCATTTCCGGATTGCCGCGCTGGACGGAATCAAAATCGAGATCGGCGGTATTGGTGCCGGTGGCCATTGACGATGCGGCGCTGCCACCCATGCCGATACGCATGCCGGGACCGCCAAGCTGGATGAGCAGGCTGCCGACCGGCAGGTCGTTCTTCTTCGTGTGCTTGGCCGAGATGTTGCCCATGCCGCCGGCGATCATGATGGGCTTGTGATAGCCCGCCACCTTGCCGCCGACATTCTGTTCATAGGTGCGGAAGTAGCCGCCGAGATTGGGGCGGCCGAATTCATTGTTGAACGCCGCTCCGCCGATCGGACCATCGATCATGATCTGCAGCGGCGAGGCGATGCGCTCCGGCTTCCCATAGATGCCCGACTGGCCGTGCGCCTGGCGCGACGCGGCCGGTTCGGTAACGTCGCGCGCATTTTCCCAGGGCTGCACCGCGTGCGTGATCATCAGGTTGGATACCGTAAAGCCGGTCAGGCCGGCCTTGGGCTTCGCGCCGCGGCCGGTCGCGCCTTCGTCGCGGATCTCGCCGCCGGCGCCGGTCGATGCGCCGGGGAACGGGGAGATTGCCGTCGGGTGGTTGTGGGTTTCCACCTTCATCAGGATGTGGGTCAGCTCTTCCGAGGCTTCATACACGTTGCCGCTGGCGGCGCCGCGCGGATAGAAACGCATCACCGGCGCGCCCTCGATGATCGAGGAGTTGTCGCTGTAGGCCACCACCGTGCCCTTGGGATTGAGCTGGTGGGTGTTCTTGATCATGCCGAACAGGGACTTGTCCTGCGCCACGCCGTCGATGGTCCAGTCGGCATTGAAGATCTTGTGGCGGCAGTGTTCGCTGTTGGCCTGGGCGAACATCATCAGCTCGACGTCGGTCGGGTTGCGCCTGGCCTGGGTGAAGGCGTTGAGCAGGTAATCGATTTCATCTTCCGACAGCGCCAGGCCGAGTTCGCCGTTGGCCCGCACCAGCGCCTCCTTGCCGCCGGCGAGCACGTCGATGAATTCCAGCGGCCTGGCTTCGAGTTCCCGGAACAGGCCGGCGGCGTCGCCGGCGTCGCGCAGCACCATCTCGATCATCCGGTCGTGCAGCAGCGCGGCGACTTTCTCGACCGCCTCGTCCGCCAGCTTTTTGGCGCCGCCGAACAGGCCGGACTTTACCTGCACCCGATAGGAAATGCCGCGCTCGACACGCTTGATATGCACCATGCCGCAGTTGTGCACAATGTCGGTGGCCTTGCTCGCCCATGGAGAAATCGTGCCGAAACGCGGAATCACCACGAACTCGTCCCCTTCCGCACTTCCGCTGAAGGGCTCGCCGTAAGTCAATAATGCGTCGAGGCGACCGACGTCATCCTGGCTCGGCGCGCTCGCGGCATCGATGAAATGCAGAAAGCGGCCGGTCACGCCGGTAATGGCGGGTTCGACTGCTTGCAATTGTGACAAAAGGCGTTGGGTACGGAAGGCAGACAGGGCATTGGAGCCTGGCAGAATCAACATGGCGGCGAGAAAATTGTGGCAGCGGCAACGCTTCGGACGTCAGGCTGCGGGTTAGAACGGGAAACCGCGATTATACCGCGTGCCGCAGCATGGCATCCTGCCAATAGGCATCGGCATCGGAGAAGAAGGCGTTTTTTGCCGCAGGACGGCGTTGTTAACGTCGGGCGGACGGGTTCAAGAGCACTCAAACGCATGCCTTCCCTGCCGATATGCTATTGTTGCCGGGCCAAAACGACGTTTCAGCGAGTACTATCCTGCATGAACCCCCTGACCTCGAAATCGATTCCCGCGCTTGCGCGCTATTCCCGCCGCTCACTGGTTGATGTCTGCCTTGAAGAAGCGCAGAAATCGCAATCCGTCTTTACCCGGCTTTATGCCGAAGCGGCGCTTGCCGCCGGAGATCATGCGGACGCGATGCGCGCCGCCGGCGTGGAGATATCTCCCCTGGCGGGCATGCCGGTATCGATCAAGGATCTGGTCGATGTCGCCGGTGAAACCACGCTGGCGGGATCCACCGTGTTGCGCGACGCACCGGTTGCGAAGTCGGACGCGCCGGTGGTGAAGCGGCTTCGCATTGCCGGTGCCGCCATCGTCGGCAAGACCAACATGACCGAATTCGCGTTTTCCGGCGTCGGGCTCAATCCGCATTACGGCACGCCGGTCAATCCGGCTGACACCGGCGTCGCGCGGATTCCCGGCGGCTCCTCTTCCGGCGCGGCGGTGTCGGTGGCGACAGGGCTGTGCGTTGCAGCCATCGGTTCCGATACCGGCGGCTCGATCCGGATCCCGGCCGCGCTGTGCGGCATCGTGGGTTTCAAGCCGACCGCCCGCCGCGTTCCGACCGCGGGCACCATTCCGCTCTCCACCACGCTCGACACGCTGTGCGCGATGACGCGCTCGGTCGACGACTGCATTCTGGTCGACAGCATCATAGCCGATAATGAACTGTCGATTCCGGAGCTGCCGCTGGCAGGCGTGCGGCTCGCGGTGCCGGCAACCTTGATGCTCGACGCGCTTGATCCGCATGTCGCCGCATCATTCTCGGCGGTACTGACCCGGCTTTCGGCCGCAGGCGCAAAAATTGTCGACGCTCCATTTGCGCTCCTCTCGGAGGCCGCGGATCTGAACAAATTCTCCGGAGCGGAATCCTTTGCCTGGCACCGCGAGCTGCTTTTGAATCGCGAAGCCGAATATGATGCTCGTGTCGCCAAGCGCATCCGGACGGGTGCGGCGATGAGCGCCGCCGATTATATCGATCTCCATCGCAAGCGCCGCCACTGGATCAACCGGATGGAAGAAGCGCTCGGACCTTTCGATTCGCTGATCATGCCGACCGTGCCCATCGTCGCGCCGCCCATCGCCGACCTGGAAGCGTCGGAAGACGCATTCTTCAAGGCCAACGGCCTGTTGCTGCGCAATCCTTCGACCATCAACCTGCTCGATGGCTGCGCGGTCTCGCTGCCCTGCCATGAGGAAGGAACGCTTCCGGTCGGATTGATGGTGGCCGGACCTGCGATGGCTGACCGCAAGGTACTTGCGGTCGCACGGGCAATCGAAGGCGCGCTGCAGAGGCAGCAACAATAAGCGTTTCCAGGGAAGGCAAAGGACAAAGGCAGGTGAATCACGGGGCGACGATACCGCGCCCGTGATTTGCCCGCCCTTGCCGCCCCTTCAAGTTACCGGTCATGCGCGCCGTCCAGCATGGCGCCGCTCCTGCTCCTATCATGCACATCCTGCTTCAACCGTTTATGCCTGTGAAGGCTGTTCCAGGTTCATTTCTACGCCGCCTTGCCCGCGCGGCCGCAAGCCTGGGGCTGGTGGCGACGTCTGCCCTCCATGTCGCCCACGCCGCGCCGCAGTGCGATCGCTCTATTGCCGTCGGCGCCGCCTGTGAAATCAATCTGGATGCATTGCATCCCACCCAGCCCGCGGTCGGCATGATGACTGTCGAAGAAAGGGCTGCGCGGATGTCACCGTCGGCCGACTATCTGGAATCCACCGGGAAGCGCCCCATTCCGGTGGTCCAGGGGCCGGATGGAGGCTTTTACCTGACCGACAGCCATCATCTGGCCAGCGTACTGCACCGCATCGGGGTGCGCAGGGTGACGGCCCAGGTGATCGGCCGGCTCGACGATGGAAATACCTTCTGGCAGGAGATGGAAAAGCGCCACTGGGTGTGGCTGACGGATCCGAAAGGAAACCGGATGCGGCCCGAAGCATTGCCGAGACGGATCGCCGACCTCAAGGATGACCCATATCGTGCGCTCGCAAGCTACGCACAGGACGCCGGCTATTTCAAAAAGACCGACGCCTACTTCATGGAATTTCACTGGGCTCGCTATTTCGGGCAGCAGATGGACTGGCAAGCCATCGACCGCCTCAATCTGCTGTCCGCGCTCCAGACTGCGGAACGGCTGGCATGCCAGCCGCAGGCGCAGCATCTGCCCGGCTATGCCGGGCCGTGCAAGCTTGAGGCGGACTAGCGGTACGTTGTCGAATCCGGAGACAGAGATTAATACCGCAGCACGACGTGAGGAACGCTGGAGCGTTTACGCCCTGACCGGCCTGGTCGGGGCTGTGGCAGGCAGGTCAGGGTGAAAACGCTCTCATACTGCGGCGTCAAAAGTATCGCTGCCCGTCGCCATCTCCGTTTGAATGGAGATGGTGTCGATTCAGGCATGTCATGACGCAGTAGAGCTAATAGAGCTAAGGCCTTTTCCCGAGGATGGCATTGATCTCCGCGACAAAGACGGCGAAATCGATAGGCTTCTCGATGTAACCATCGCAGCCCGAGGCAAGCATGCGTTCGCGGTCGCCCTTCATTGCCGACGCAGTCAGCGCGACGACCGGTATGCGCCGGGTAGCCGCATCGGCTTTGAGAATCGCGGTAGCCTCCATGCCGTCCATGTCGGGCAGCTGCATGTCCATCAGAATCAGATCCGGCAGTTCGTCGCGCGCGAGCGCAATACCCTTGCGCGCATCTTCCGCCTGCAATGACGAATGGCCTGCACTGCCCACCAGCAGTACAGCAAGTTTCATGTTGGCGGGAGAGTCTTCGATGATGAGTATTTTGGCCATGGTATGCGTTACGGTATCGGGAGGACATACGCGCCTCTCCGCCCCGGCAGATGTGGTTGCGTCCTTGCGCGGAACGCTATTCTAACCGTTTCATTTTCTCGTTCGTATCGTGGCGTCGGGAGTGTCGCGAGACCGTCCGCGCATCGCTTCCGCACCCGGAAGCAAACACGCGCCGTCCTGAAAATACGCGATTGCATTCAAGGGTTGCCATGCCGAAGACATCATTCTGCGGCGACTTGATAACCGCAATGATGAACTTATGGTTTGCGCCTTTCCGCCACCATTAGTAGGGTGCGTCGATGGGCTTCGGAACTGCGTACACTGTCGGCGCGCTATCGATCTTCGAATGCGCATGGTGGTCGCCAGACGCATATTGAAAGTCGTGCATTTGCACGAACATTTCCGCAGGCACACACATTAGGGTGTGCGGAGTACGGTCAGCAGTCCGCAGAAGTTTGTTAATTTGTCCAAGGCCTGCACCGTTACGAGCGTGAATTATTTCTTAATCGAAACGAAAAACCGCACTTCCATTTCCCTTAAAAAACACTTTCTTTAATTTACCGATTTTCGATGGGAAACGGGGAACATTGCTTTGGCTATTGCTTCTAAACAGGCCTCGAAACACCAGTGCCAGATATCTTGATGAATTACATTTCTCGGCGGAAAAGACGCTTGCCGTAAGCCAATTAATTTATGCCCAGGGACATATAAAGCTTCGCAACGCACCGGCCATCAACCGGACCCACTCTTGCTGGGCAAATCGCCGATCGTCCACACCCGCGACGATCGTATGAGTCAACTCTAACAAAGAGGCTGCCCAGATTACGCAGCTCAATACGAGAAAAAAGTGCGCACACCAAAAATTCTGCTCGTCAACGACCATCCCGCCAGTCTTCTTGCTCTCAAAACCCTGCTGATCAATTCTCCGCAGGCGCAAGACTATGAACTGATTACCGCCACTTCCGGCGCCGAAGCCTTGCGCGCAGTCCTGGATCATGAATTTGCCGTGATCCTGCTGGACGTCAGCATGCCCGGCATGGACGGCTTCGAAACGGCGGAAACCATCCATTCGCACCCGCGTTCCGCATCCGTACCCATCATCTTCATCACCGCACATTACGCGGACGAGATGAACCGGCTCAAAGGCTATCAGCATGGCGCGGCCGACTATCTCATCAGCCCTGTGATTCCGCAGATTCTCCAGAGCAAAATTGCAGTCTTCATCGAACTGGCGAAAAAGAACCTGGAACTGGAAGCGCAGAAGGAAGCGCTGGCGATGATGAACCGCGACCTCCAGGTACAGCAGATGCAGGATCTCAAGCGCATCAATGCAGCGCTCGAAACCGAAATCGTCGAACGACGCCAGGCCGAAGAACGGGCGCATGAACTGGCCACGCGTGACCCTCTGACAGGCCTGATGAACCGCCGTTCCCTGACGGATCGCCTCGAGCACGCCATCGCGGTCTCGGCGCGCTACGGACAGCGCCTCGCCCTGCTGTTTCTCGATCTGGACAAGTTCAAGGGCATCAACGATGCCTTCGGTCATGATGCCGGCGACGATCTGCTGCTGCAGGCCGCCGAGCGCATCAACGGATGCGTGCGCGAATCGGATATCGTGGCACGCCTGGGCGGCGATGAATTCGTGGTGCTGATGGAAGCCCTGCCGGCCTACTCTTCGGCGGCCGAGGTGGCGCGCAAGATCGTCAATGCCATCGATACGCCGTTTCATATCGGCACGCAGACCATCAAGACCTCAGCCAGCGTCGGCATCGCGCTCTATCCGCAGGACGGCAATACCAACCAGTCGCTGATGCGCAGCGCCGATCTCGCGATGTATCACGCCAAGCAGGAACAGCGCGGCAGCGTCCAGTTCTTTCATGAAGAACTCAACATGCGGATGCTGGAACGCACCCGCCTCGAGCAGGAGCTGCGGCATGCGCTGGACAATGACGAATTCGAACTGTATTACCAGCCGAAGGTAGAGGCGCGTACCGGCCGCATCGCCGGCGTCGAGGCGCTTTTGCGCTGGCATCATCCGCGGCTCGGGTTGCTGAGCGGCGGACAATTCATCGGCGCGGCCGCGGACACCGGCCAGCTCGTGCCGATCGGCGAATGGGTGATCGAGGCGGCATGCGCGCAGTCCCGCCGCTGGATCGACGCCGGCCTGTGCTTTCCTTCGATCCCGATTGCGGTCAACGTCGCGATTCCGCAGATCTATGCGGATCTTCCCGAAGTGATCGAACGTCATTTGCGCAAGTACGATGTGCCTTCCTCCAGCCTGCAGCTCGAGATCACCGAATCGCTGGTGATCCGTGACGTGGAGAAAGCCACCTCGGTGCTGCGCGAGATCAGCGAGAGCGGCATTACCATTGCCATCGATGACTTCGGCACCGGCTATTCCTCGCTGTCCGTACTCAAGGCGCTGCCCATCGATATCCTCAAGATCGACCAGTCCTTCGTGCGCGACCTCGGCAAGGACCTCGGCGACCATGCGATCGTCGAAGCCATCGTCAACATGGCGCGCGCACTTGCGCTGCGCGTGGTGGCCGAAGGCGTGGAGACCCACGAACAGCTTTCCATCCTGCGCGACCTTGGTTGCGACGAACACCAGGGCTATTACTACAGCCGACCTCTTCCTGCCCAAGACTTTGTCGAGCAGATGCTGCACACAAACGCGGCTTGAAGATCACTCCCACCCAGATTGCAGCCACATGGATATGAGAACCGAAACCCATGACGATCTCAACGTCAAGGTATTGCTTACCACGTTGAAATCCCTGAAGAAAGGCGACTTCACTGCGCGCATGCCGTCCGACTGGACAGGCCTCGCCGGCAAGGTTGCCGACACGCTGAATGAAATCATCGAGACCAACCAGCAGATGGCGGAAGGCATCACGCATGCCAGCCGTGTCGTTGGCCGCGAAGGCCGCCTGACGCATCGGGCCTCGCCGCTCAATCTCTGCGGCGGCTGGGCCACGATGGTCAATTCCATCAATGCGCTGATCGACGATCTGGTGCGTCCCACGACGGAAATGGCACGCGTCATCGGCGCCGTCGCCAAGGGCGACCTTTCGCAAACCATGTCGCTTGATGTGGATGGCCGCCCGTTGAAAGGCCAGTTCCTGCTGGCGGCAACCACGGCGAACCGCATGGTGGACCAGCTCGGTTCCTTCGCCTCCGAAGTCACGCGCGTGGCGCGCGAAGTCGGCACGGAAGGCAAGCTCGGCGGTCAGGCCAATGTGCCGGGCGTCGCCGGTACCTGGAAAGACCTGACCGACTCGGTCAACTCCATGGCCGGCAATCTGACATCCCAGGTCCGAAACATCGCCGACGTGACAACCGCGGTGGCGAACGGTGACTTGTCCAAGAAGATCACAGTGGACGTGCGCGGGGAAATCCTGCAGCTCAAGGATACGATCAACACCATGGTCGATCAGCTGCGTTCCTTCGCCTCCGAGGTTACGCGCGTGGCGCGCGAGGTGGGGACCGAAGGCCGCCTCGGCGGCCAGGCCGATGTGCCCGGCGTGGGCGGAACATGGAAGGATCTGACCGACAACGTCAATTTCATGGCTTCCAATCTGACGGCGCAGGTGCGAAATATTGCGGAAGTTACCACTGCGGTTGCGAACGGCGACCTATCGAAAAAAATCACCGTTGACGTCAAGGGCGAAATTCTGCAGCTCAAGGATACGATCAACGTGATGGTGGATCAGCTGGGCTCCTTCGCTTCCGAAGTCACGCGCGTGGCGCGCGAGGTCGGCACGGAAGGCAAGCTTGGCGGCCAGGCGCAGGTAAAAGGCGTGGCCGGCACCTGGAAGGACTTGACCGACTCGGTGAATTCCATGGCGGGCAACCTGACCGGCCAGGTAAGGAACATTGCCGACGTCACCACCGCGGTGGCCAACGGCGACCTGTCGAAGAAGATCACGGTCGACGTCAAGGGCGAGATCCTTGAACTCAAGAACACCATCAACGTCATGGTCGACCAGCTCAACTCCTTCGCTTCGGAAGTGACACGCGTGGCGCGGGAGGTCGGCACCGACGGCCGCCTCGGCGGCCAGGCAAACGTGCCCGGAGTCGCTGGTACCTGGAAAGACCTGACCGACTCGGTAAACTCGATGGCAGGCAACCTGACCGGCCAGGTAAGGAACATTGCCGACGTCACCACCGCGGTAGCCAACGGTGACCTGTCGAAAAAGATCACGGTCGACGTCAAGGGCGAGATTCTCGAGCTCAAGAACACCATCAACACCATGGTCGACCAGCTCAGCTCCTTCGCCTCGGAAGTGACGCGGGTGGCGCGGGAAGTGGGCACCGAGGGCAAGCTCGGCGGCCAGGCTTATGTGCCGGGCGTGGGCGGCACCTGGAAGGATCTGACCGACAACGTCAACTTCATGGCGTCCAACCTGACAGCGCAGGTGCGAAATATCGCCGGCGTGACGACGGCGGTGGCACGCGGCGACCTGTCGAAGAAAATCACCGTTGACGTCAAGGGCGAAATTCTCGAACTCAAGGACACCATCAACGTGATGGTGGACCAGTTGTCATCGTTCGCCTCCGAGGTAACCCGCGTGGCGCGCGAGGTGGGTACCGAAGGCAAGCTCGGCGGACAGGCCAATGTGCCGGGCGCGGCCGGCACCTGGAAAGACCTCACCGATAACGTCAACTTCATGGCGGCCAACCTGACCGCACAGGTGCGCGGTATTGCCGGCGTCGTGAGCGCGGTGGCGAAAGGTGACCTGAAGAAGAAACTCACTGTCGCCGCCCGCGGCGAAATGGCGACGCTGGCCAATACCATCAACGAGATGACCGACACCCTGGCGGTATTCGCCGATCAGGCCACCACCGTGGCGCGCGAGGTCGGCGTCGAAGGCAAACTGGGAGGACAGGCAAGCGTGCCGGGCGCCTCCGGCACCTGGAAAGATCTCACCGAGAACGTCAACCAGCTCGCGGCCAACCTGACCAACCAGGTGCGGGCGATCGCGGAAGTCGCGACCGCCGTGACACGGGGCGACCTGTCGCGCTCGATCCAGGTGGAGGCGCGCGGAGAGGTGTCCTACCTGAAGGACAACATCAACGAGATGATCCGCAACCTGAAGGAAACGACGCAGAAGAATGCGCAGCAGGACTGGCTGAAGACCAACCTCGCCCGCTTCACCCGACTTCTGCAGGGTCAGCGCGATCTCGAGACCGTTTCCGCCTTGCTTCTGTCGGAGCTTGCGCCGCTGGTCTTTGCGCATCACGGCGTGTTCTACATGATGGACTCGGCCCAGGACGACGCGCATCTGCATCTGATCGCCGGCTATGGCGTGCGTGCCAACGGCGGGCTTTCGCGCTCCCTGCGTCCGGGCGAAGGCTTGGTCGGGCAATGCGTGATCGAGAAGCAGCGCATCTGGCTGACCAACGTGCCGCGCGACTATGTGGCCATTTCCTCCGGCCTGGGCGCGGCGCCGCCCACCAACATTGTCGTGCTGCCCATCCTGTTCAACCAGAAGGTCAAGGCGGTGATCGAACTTGCCTCCCTGGAACGCTTCACGGAAACCCATCTCAACTTCCTCGACCAGTTGATGGAAACCATCGGCGTGGTGATCAACACCATCGAGACCAACAGCCGAACCGAAAGCCTGCTGATCCAGTCCCAGTCGCTGGCGCAGGAACTGCAGCAGACCAACCTGGAGCTGGCGGAAAAGGCTCGCCTGCTGTCCGAGCAGAACATCGAAGTTGAGCGCAAGAACTTCGAAGTGGGCCAAGCCAAGCTGGCGCTCGAGGAAAAGGCAACGCAGCTCGCATTGTCGTCCAAGTACAAGTCCGAGTTTCTTGCCAACATGTCGCATGAGCTGCGCACGCCGTTGAACAGCCTGCTCATCCTCGCCCAGCAGCTGTCGGACAATCCCGATCACAACCTGACCGATCTGCAGGTGGAGTATGCGAAAACCATCTACGGCTCCGGCAGCGACCTGCTGACGCTGATCAACGACATCCTCGACCTGTCGAAGATCGAATCCGGAACGGTCACGCTGGAACTCAGCGAGTACCGCTTCGAGACGCTGCGCAATTATGTCGAGCGCACCTTCATTCACATGGCCGAGGCGAGGAAGCTGCAATTCTCCGTCGAGCTTGCGGAAAGACTGCCGCTGTCGCTGCGAACCGATACGACGCGGCTGCAGCAGATACTCAAGAATTTGCTGTCGAATGCCTTCAAGTTCACCGCGCATGGCCGCGTGTCCCTGCATATCGGCCTGGCCCACGGCGGCTGGAGCCCCGACCATCCGCATCTGTCGCAAGCCGCGGCAGTGGTTGCCTTCGCCGTCACCGATACCGGCGTCGGCATCGCAGCCGACAAACTGCAACTGATCTTCGAGGCATTCCAGCAGGCCGACGGCAGCACTGCCCGCAAGTACGGAGGCACCGGCCTCGGCCTGTCGATCAGCCGCGAACTCGCGCGCCTGCTCAATGGCGAGATCCGGGTCGAGAGCGAACTCGGCACTGGGAGCACCTTCACGCTCTACCTGCCTTACCAGAGCGAAACCATCAGCAGTCTCGATGACCTCCAGGCCCTGGCCGCCGAACAAGCGCCGGCCAGGGAGCACGACGACAGGAGCGGGCCCGTGCCGGCGCTTGTTCGTCCTGCGCCCGCAAGCGAAGCCGAGGATGTAGAGCCCGAAGAAGTGCAGATCGACGACAGGTCGCTGGTCAACCCCGGCGACCCGGCGGTGCTGATCGTGGAAGACGATGAAGAAGTCGCGCGCACCCTGCTCGAACATGCGCGGGAACGGAATTTCAAGGGTATCGTCGCCCGCCAGGCGGACGCGGCGTTGCCGCTGACCCGGGATTACCTGCCTACCGCAATCCTGCTCGACCTTGACCAGGCCGATGCCGACGGATTTACCGTGCTCAACCGCCTCAAGCGGGACCCCGGCACACGGCATGTGCCGGTGCACGTACTCTCGTCACAGCGGGAACGGGAGCGCGCGCTGCGCGACGGCGCCTTCTCCTTCCTCGAGAAGCCGGTCAGCCTTGAAAGGCTGCAGGAAGAGCTGACACGCATCCAGCAATACGTGACCAGCAGCCGCCGTCATCTGCTGATCGTCGAGGACGACGAAGTGCAGCGCAATGCGATCGTCGACCTGATCGCCGGCAATGATATCGACATCGTTTCTGTCGACACCGGCATGGATGCCCTGCGCCAGATGCGCCGGACGGCATTCGACTGCGTGGTGCTGGATCTCAGGCTGCCGGATGTCGATGGCTTCAACCTGCTCGACCAGATCAGCCAGGACGAGGCGCTGCGCGATGTGCCTATCGTCGTGTACACCGCTGCTGAACTGTCTCAGAGCGAAGTGGCTCGCCTGCAGATGCTGGCCAGCACCGTCGTGCTCAAGGACGCACGCTCGCCGGAACGGCTGGTTGCCGAGACGGCTCTCTTCCTGCACCGGCCGCATGCGACCCTGCCGGAAAGGCAGCGCAAAATGCTGGACGACGCTCACGAATCCGACATCAATCTCGCGGGGCGCAAGGTACTTATCGTGGACGACGATCTGCGAAACATCTTCGCGCTCAGTTCGGTGCTCGAGCGCCAGCACATGAAGGTGATCTACGCGGAGAATGGACGCGACGGCATTGAAGTGCTGCAATCGGATCCGTCGGTCGAGATCGTGCTGATGGATATCATGATGCCCGAGATGGATGGCTACGATACGATGCGCGCGATACGCAGTATTCCGCGCTTCAAGTCGCTGCCCATCATCACGCTCACAGCGAAGGCGATGAAGGGCGATCGCGACAAGTGCATCGCGGCCGGAGCGTCCGACTACATCACCAAGCCTGTGGACGCGGCGCATCTGCTGTCACTGATGCGCGTCTGGCTGCAGCGATGATGCCGACGTCGATTCACCAATGAAAAAATGCCCGCTGGTCGCGGGCATTTTTCATGCGGCCTACTGAAACCTTTTCGGCTTGACTGACTAGAGCGGATTGCGAGGCAGCGACAGCGGCGATGTTCCGGCCCGGACCGCTTTTCTTCCCTGACCTGGGAATGCGACGCGCGCCGAGCCCTCCTCCTCGATTGCCGCCGAGCTCATCGAAGGGATGGCGGCTTGCAAGCCGCCGGCATCGCTCAGATCGAATGCCGCGACCGTCTGGCCCAGGCTTGCCGCGCGTTGCTGCATCGATGACGCCGCGGCGGATGCCTCCTCCACCAGTGCGGCATTGTGCTGCGTCATTTCATCCATGCTGGCGATGGCCCGATTGACTTCTTCAATGCCCTCGCTCTGCTCGCGGCTGGCGGCGGTGATCTCGCTCATGATGTCGGCCACGTGCTTGACCGCAGCGACGATTTCCGTCATCTGCCTGCCGGCGTCGTTCACCAGTGCATTACCGTCTTCCACCTTCTTGACCGAGTCGCCGATCAGGTCCTTGATTTCCTTCGCCGCCTGCGCCGAGCGCTGGGCCAGCGTGCGGACCTCCGAAGCCACCACCGCGAAGCCGCGGCCCTGTTCGCCGGCACGCGCAGCTTCGACCGCAGCATTGAGCGCAAGGATGTTGGTCTGGAACGCAATGCTGTCGATGACGCCGATGATGTCGACAATCTTGCGCGAGCTTTCCTTGATCGAGCCCATGGTGTCGACTACCTGATTCACGACCTCGCCGCCTTTCATCGCCGATTCCGAGGCCGAATGCACCAGCTGATTTGCCTGCTGCGCATTCTCGGCATTGTGCTTGACGGTGGATGTCAGTTCTTCCATCGAAGACGCGGTTTCTTCAAGCGCGCTGGCCTGGGACTCGGTCCGCGTCGACAGGTCTGCATTGCCGGTCGCGATTTCATTCGATGCCGAACCGATCGCTTCGGTCCCCGAACGCACCTGGCTGACGATGCGCGACAGGCTGTCGTCCATTTCTTTCAGGGCTTGCAGGAGCTCGCTGGTCTCGTCCTTGCCGACGACCTGGATTCTTGCGCCGAGCTTGCCGCCGGCAACGCGCTGGGCGACGCCGACCGCATCCCGCAAAGGACGGGTAATGCTGCGGGTAGTGAAGATCGACAGGATGGCGCCGATAATGACACTGAAAATCGCAGCCATCGCGAGAATGGTCGTCATGCGGCTGCCGGAGGCTTCGCTTTCCGCAATCAGCCGATCAACCGCTTTCTGCTGGATGGCCACCAGCTTGTCGATTTCAGAGATGGCTTTCTGGTTCAAGGGATCGATGCGCGAGGAAATCAGCTTGCCTGCGGCTTCATTGGCGTATTCCTTGACTTTCTGGATCGCCTCCTGGAATGGTGCGTCGGTCTGCTTGTCGATGGCGGCGATGCTGTCGACCAGGACCTTCTCCTCGGCACTGAGACCGAGCGCAACCAGTTTGCCTTGGGCTTCCTGGAAGAGCTTGCGCTGTGCCTGGGCCTTGGAAGCTTCGCGTTCGATGTCGGGAGTGGTGTATTGCAGTCCAACGTTGCGGGATGCGATGCCGCCTTCGAGAATTGCGCCCCGCATCGCATTGGCCTGCACCGCCTTGGCATTGGCGCGTTTCATGCCCTCGTTCTGGGTATGCCGGACATTCGCGCTGATGACGATGTCGGCGGTAAGTACGCAAACCAGCAGGGCGAGAATAATCCCGAATCCCATGCCAAGCCGCGTACCGATTCTTACGGTACGGATATTCATGCTCTTGTCTCCAGTTCCTCAAACCCGGAACGCGGCGCAGGTGCCGGACTTGCTGTCCGGTCTATAGGAATTGTGCGTCCGCTGTCCCGGGCATCGTCAAAACGCCCCTAGCGTGCACAGTGTAACGGATCAAACCAGTAATTTCCATTAGGCAATAAATAATTTGATCGGGATCACGGCGTTCGCGCCAAAAGGCGCTGGCGGCAACAGACCACCGCGGGCGCCGCTTATTCCAGCGCGGCATACACCAGATTACGGAAAAGCTGCCGGTAATGATTGCGCTGTTCCGGAGCCTGCATCAGGAAGATGGCGAGCAGTTGTTCTTCCGGATCGATCCAGAAATAAGTGCCGGCCAGCCCGCTCCAGGTGAAATCGCCCACGGAACCGGGGATGAAGGCCGAGCCCGGCTCGGTGCGTACCGCGAATCCCAGCCCGAATCCGTAACCCGGTCCCGGCAGATAGCCCTGGCCGGAGCGGGCATGCGGCATTCCTGCGAGATGATCGCTCGTCATCCATTGCAAGGTCTTTCGTGAAATGATCCGGGCGTTTTCGCATTCTCCGCCATTGGCCAGCATCTGCGCGAAATGCAGATAGTCCTGCATGGTCGACATCAGGCCGCCGCCTCCGCCCAGCAAATTGGGACGTCGGCGCGGCTGGTTCATTCTTACCGTCACCCCGGTCACCGGGTCGACGTCGAAGCCCTCGGCAATCCGGTGATGATGTTCTTCTTCCACCCAGAATCCGGTATCAAGCATGCCGAGCGGCTTGAATATGCGCTCCGAAAGAAATTCATCCAGTGACTGGCCGGAGACCCGCTCCAGCAATACGCCCAGCACGTCGGTGGAGTGGCTGTACTCCCAGACGGTGCCGGGCTGATACATCAGGGGCACCTGTCCCATCGCCTTGATGAATTCATCGCTGCTCATGCGCGGGTGCGCAATGCCGGCCCTCCGGTATTCCGCCTTTACCAGGGAATCCCCGAAGATCCCATAGGTGAAGCCAGAAGTATGACGCAGCAGGTCTTGCACTGTAATCGGCTGCAATGCCGGCTCCAGCCTCAGGTGCGGCACCCCGTCCGCAATGACCTCCACACCCACCTTGAGATCCTGCAGCTCCGGCAGGAACTTGGAGATCGGATCGCTCAGCAGCAGGCGCCCCTGTTCGACCAGCATCATCACGCCAACCGATACGACGGGCTTGGTCATCGAATAGATGCGGAATATCGACTCTCTCGACATGGGCACGCGGGTAGCCGGATCCTGAAGGCCCAATGCGGATTCGTAAACCGTCTTGCCGTTATGCGCAATCAGCATCGACGCACCGGGAATGAGTCCCTTATCGATATCCGCCTGGATGCACGTCGTCAGATTGTCGAGTCCCTTGTCTGAAAATCTGCCGGGTCCCTTGATGCGCTCATTCATCGTGTCGTCTTCCTTCATTCAGCATGGACGGCCTGCGTGGCCGCAAATACCGCCGCAGTAAGAGCAGGCCTGGCCTGCCACGAAAGCGAACGGTCGTATTTATTTTAAGTGAATGTACCGAATGCTGCCTGTCCTTATCAAGGACGCCAATCGAGAAAACAGGAACCGCATCAATACAGGTTGTTACACATGGATAAGTACCCGCAACCTCAAACTACCCTTCCTCGATCGGAGAACCCGTGACCCTGATTCAGCGCTTTCGACTTTTCCTCCTGCATCGGCAGGCAAATGCCTTGCTGCGGCGCGTACGCAGACGTCATGCCGAAACCGAAACCGTCTCTATCGCTGAGCGCACCTCGCGTTCCAGCTGGCCACGCACGACGGCCTGCATCCAATGACAGGCAACCAAAAAAAATGGACCGCAAGGGTCCATTTTTTGTACGCGTTCCCGTTCAAGGGGATTACATCGAGCGGCGCTTCCGATTGTTCGGCTTTGCGGGCTTGGAATTGCCGGTACCCTTGGTCTTGACGAGCATGATGCCGCTCTGGCTTTGCCGGGCCTTGCTGCGCACATTGCTGCGCGGCGCGGGAGCCCTGGCCGCCAGGATCGGTTCGCCGGTCAGCAGGCGCTGAACATTTTCCGCATCAAGCATGCGCGCGGTGCTTTCCTTTGCATTCAGCAGCACCATGATGACCCGCTTGCCGGCTGCCTGAAATCGCATGACCAGGCACCGCCCCGCTTCGCGGGTGAAACCTGTCTTGGAAAGCATGATGTCCCAACCATCCTTGCCCACAAGGCGATTGGTGTTGTGGAACTGCGCCAGGCGTCCGTTCATGTCGACGAGTTCGCCCGTTTCGGTAGTCATCTGCGAGATTTCCGGATATGCGGACGCGGCGGCTGCCATCTTGACGAGGTCGGCCGCAGTGGAACGATTATGCGGCGACAGGCCGGTGGGTTCCTCGATCACGGTATTGACCATGCCGAGCGCAGCCAGCTTTTCCCGCACCGCTTTCTGGAATCCGGCATGGCCGCCCGGATAGGTACGGCCCAGCGCCGCCGCAGCCCGGTTATCGGACGACATCAGCGCCAGCTCAAGCAATGCCTTGCGGCTCAGGACGGAACCAACCGGCACGCGGGACGAACTATGCTTGAGCGTATCGACGTCGCTGTCGCTGATGGCGATCGGTTCGTACATGTCGAGCCTGGCGTCGAGCACGACCATGGCGGTGATCAGTTTCGTGATTGATGCGATCGGCACCACGTCATGCGCATTTTTTTCGAGCAGCACCGTGCCGGAGTCTTCTTCGAATACCAGCGCATGCTGGGAACTCAACGGTACGGCGAATGCTGACGCCGCCGTGCTCAAGAGCAGCGCCACAAGGGTTTTTTTGAACATGGGAAGCCAAAAGTGAAAGTTGTCCAGCGGCATCAATCATAACGTGATAGTGGGCCACAAAGCTTTCCTTTCGACATTGATTTAAATAAATATTTCCAGATGTTGCGAACGCGTCTTGAAGGGATTTCAAGTCCTCTTGAGCAGCAGGCTGGCCTTGCCGTTACAATTTCCCCGGCCTATTCCTCATATTTCCATCTCCCCTTATCCAGCCATGACCACCATTTCAGATAAAAAACCTCGCGTCCTCATCCTTGGTGCCGGCGCCATCGGTAGCTTTTACGGTTCCTTGCTGGATGCTGCCGGCGCCGAAGTATCCGTGGTCTGCCGTTCCGAATACGAAGCCGTCCGCAGCAACGGTTTCTCGATCGCCAGCCGCAAGCTGGGCGACCGGATCTTTCATCCCGCGCAGATTCTCAGGAGCGCTTCCGATTACCAGGGCGGGCCGCCCGACTATCTGGTCGTCAGCGTCAAGGTGGTCGAGGGTACGGATCGGGCCGCCCTGATCCGCCCGGCGCTCGGACCGGAAACGGTTATCGTCCTGATCGAAAACGGGGTGGAAATCGAAGCCGAAATTGCGGAAGCCTTTCCGCAGCAGGAATTGATCAGCGCGCTGGCTTTCGTGCAGGTGGCGCGCACGGCGCCCGGCAAGGTGGCGCATTACGCGTATGGCGACCTGACCTTCGGCAATTACCCGTCCGGCGTTACCGAGCGCGCGCGGCGATTCGCGGATTTGCTGCAAGCAGGCGGCATCCGCTGCACCCTTACGGATGACGTGTCCACCGCCCGCTGGCACAAGTGCATGTGGAATGGCGTATTCAATCCCATCTCGGTCCTGGGCGATGCACTCGATACCGGGCACATCCTGGGCGAGGCCGAGGGCGAAGCGCTCGTTCGGCGCGCGATGCAGGAAGTCGCGGCCGTCGCGGCGGCAACAGGCCATCCCTTGCCCGACGAACTGGCCGGCCAGCTTATCGAAGGCACGCGCAAGGCTCCGCCGTACAAGACCAGCATGGCGCTTGACTATGAAAACCGGCGTCCGATGGAAACCGAAGTCATTCTGGGCAACGCGGTGCGTGCCGGCCGCCGGGAAGGCGTCGCGATCCCGGTGCTGGAAAGCCTCTATGCATTGATGAAGATGGTCGAGCGCAAGCTGTCCTCGGAGGCGAAGGCCTCCGCTCCCGAGGGCTCACGGGCTGATTGAAGCAGGCGCTTTAGAGCGGATTGCGGATGAGTGTACGGAAGCATCGGTCTGCCTTGGGATGCGGGGCAAGCCGGGAGAAGCGCCATATGGCGGGCTACACCAGCGACGACCAACGACGCCATGCGCCCAAGACAAGCCGAGGCGACCGACCATCCATCCGCAATCCGCTCTAAGCATGCTGGCCGCGCTCCTCGAGTCGGGGCGCATGCTTCCCCTCTCATAGGCTATCCGGCTAAGCGGCTAACCGGCTAACCGGCTTGCATCTTTGGCAAGGCATGCAGGATCTGCTTCGCCTGGTGTTCCGACCAGAGCTGCTTGCAGACATACAGGGCCTGATCTTCGGAGAGAGGATGCGCCGACTCGACGCTGATCGGAGCGGGGATCAGTCCACAGTGTTCGTGCGTCACGGATGCAAGTTCGGGAATAAGGCCGATGATCGTTGTGATTCCGTTCAGGAAGCCTGGAACGCCAAACGGGATATTGGTCTTGATGATCAGGCTCGCCACCATTTTCTCGGGGCGCAGCAGTTCATCGACGACACAGATTGCATAAAGATCCTGCAGCGCGTGATAAGAGTCGTGATCGTAGCTATGGGAGCGATGGCTCGATACGCCATAACTGTCGAACAGACAGCTGAAAAGCAGCAGCGTCGTGGGATTGGAGAAACCGATCATGTCAGATTCATGGGGGACGGTAACGGAACCTGCATCTGTGGTTAGCCAACAGAAAACGGTTCCATCGCACCCCGGCAATTTCATCCGGCACCCTCCAGCCGTCGCACCTGGTTCGACCCGCTTCGGTCCGTGCCGACGCCTCTTTCGCCTTCTGTTTTACGTTCCCCTAACCCGACCCTGCATCGATGGCCGGCGCACGGCATTTATTTAAATTCACCCTCTCGCAGCCATTTGGTGGCCACATATTTGATACCGCGCTCCACAGGCTCTCCGGCATGCAGGGTGTTGTGGTCGACTTCGCCGGCCGCGCTGGTATTGGCAAAATAGACAGCGCTGCCTTTTTTCGGCTGAACATGCAGGCCGATCTTCGGGAATGAAGTGCCACCGCCCTCCTCCACATCGCTCAAATACATCACGATGGTCGCTACACGCTGGCCGCCGCGTTCAAGATGCTTGCGCGGACCGGCGACATTCGGGTCGAACCAATCGAAATGCGGACGATATTCGTTGCCTTTTTCGTAACTGAGTACTTGCAGGCCTTCGCCGTTTTCCACCGGCCAGTGAATCAGCGCAGCCAGGCGGTTCTCGATCCGCGTCACCAGTTCGGTCTCGCCGCGCTGCAACATTGCTCCCCGGCTTGTGCGGTGAGCATGAATCTGGGTCGAACCATCGGTGTCCCCTACCACAGGCGACCGCTCAAGACGCTGCTGCGTATAGGCGATCAGCGCATCGCACTCTTCCTCGCTGAGCAGATTGCCGAACAGGATAACTTCCGGTGATTGCAGCCGGAACAGTACATTGACCGGGCGATCAGCCGCCTGAATGACATTGGCATTCGCTTCGATGCGCGGATGAGGACGTATCCTTACCGCCGCCGGGGCGTGCCCCGAAGCTTCAGCGATGGCGAGGCGTGCGAGATCGGCCTTAAAATGTCCGTCGCGAACCATGATGTCCGCCATGCCCTCGGGTTCGCATCCGCGTGCGACATTTTCCTTGACCCACGCCTGCCACTCGGCAGGCAGGCTTGCAAGCATGGAAAGCGTGGAGTGTGGCGTGTTCATCATGATGGTGATTCCCGTACTGGTCTCGATAGTTTGGTCAGAAGGATGACTGCCGCCGGTGTTTCCGTACGGCACCCATTTCTTTGGCGCAAGCAATCAGGAAAGGTTCCTCTACGGTAGCATTATCCGGCAGCGATATTGCGTTGCATATCGGAATCCGGATGAAAAACGCATCAGCAAACACACTACCAGGCGTCGGAAGATTCCTATAACCAAGTCTTTCGGAATCGACTCTTGTCTTCAGGCGTGTCTCGGCGATATCGATTGGCGGGGATGTTTGACAACAGCGGTTCCAAAGGTCATGCGGATGATGCCGGCTCTTTCTGCCATGGCTTCCGGGTCCGCCAGGATGCGGCCCAGTCTTCCGGCAGCACCAGGGAAAACGCACCGATGTCGGCGACCCGGTTGCCCAGTCCTGCGTTCACGACTGCGACGCCTTCGGTCAGGGCCGGCATGCGGGAATGAATCTCATGTTCGACATAAGGATGCAACCAGTCGCCATGATGCTGCCAGACACTGCCGCCGATCACGAAGGTCTTCATATCCAGGGTAACGGCGAGATTGTAGAGCGCCCTGCCGAGAAATCCGGCAGCCTCGAGCACCGCGGCCCGCGCCTGCGGATTTCCGGCGCGTGCCGATCCGAACAGTTCGGATGCCGGCAGCTGCAGGCGGTTGGCGATATTGCGTCCGGATATCAATCCTTCCAGGTCGCCGCGGTTGCCGCATCCGCAGACGGCATCTTCGCGGTCGGCCATCAGCATGTGGCCCGCATGGCCGGCGTTGCCCTGCTTGCCGCGCAACAGCCTGCCGTCGATGCACAGGCCGAATCCCACGCCGGTGCTCCAGGTGACATAAGCGCAGTTCGCCTCCCCCTGAACGGCGCCGAACATGCGCTCGCCGGCGAGCGCGGCGACGCAATCGTTCTCGATGGAGACCGTGGCGAAACGCTCAAGCAGGACCTTTTCGATCGGTATCAGCGTCCAGTCATTGGGAAGGTCCGACGCGCCGCTCCTGCCGCCGCAGATATTGGGGGCGGACAGGCACAGCAGGCCTTCGCCGTGCACGAATGGGCCGCAGGAAGCAACGCCGACCGTCCGGATCCGCGCTGCGGGAATGCCGGCTTCGGCACATGCCTGCTCGATCATGGCGATGCCTTTATCCGGCAGCGCGCGCGGCGTCCCGCTCTTCGGGGTGGGCGCCGAGACGCTGGCAAGAATGCCCTCCCGGTTTGCCACGGTGGCGGTCATTTTCGTGCCGCCGACATCAAGCGCGGCCAGATGATCGAAGTGCATGGAATATCCTTTTCAGTAAGCCTTGTCCCACGAGACGCTGAGCCTTGAGGCGCACTGGATCAGGCCGACCATGCTGTAGGTCTGCGGGAAATTGCCCCACAACTCGCCGCTGTCAGGGGCGACGTCCTCCGCCAGAAGACCGAGATGATTGCACTTGCTCAGCACGTTTTCAAACAATCCGCGCGCCCTGTCCTTCTGCCCCATCCTGGCCAGAGCCAATATCCACCAGAAGGTACAGACCAGGAAGGCGACTTCCGGCCTGCCGAAATCGTCTTCCTCGTCATAGCGCAACAGGAACTCGCCGCGGCGCAGGTGTTTTTCGATGGCTTGCACCGTGCCCACGAAGCGGGGGTCGTCCGGCTGCAGAAACTGGAATTCCGCCATCAGCAGCAGACTGGCATCCAGATGCTGCCCGCCGAAGGTGGACATGAAGCTGCCGCGCTCTTCGTTCCAGGCTCGTGCGCATATCTCGGCGTGGATGGTTTCCGCGTGCGCGGACCAGTATGCCTCCCGCTCGCCCAATCCGAGATGCCCGGCGATCACCGCGAGCCGGTGGCAGGCGGCCCAGCACATGATGCTGGAAAACGTGTGCACCCGCATCGATCCGCGCAATTCCCACAAGCCGGCATCCGCCTTGTTATAGCAGCGTACCGCCTGCTCGCCAAGGCGCTCGAGATCGCCGAACATGGGCAGGCCGGCGGGCCGCTCCAGGCGCGTGTCGAAGAAAGCCTGCGTACTGGCCAGCACCGCTTCGCCGAAGACATCGTTCTGCCTCTGGCGATAGGCGAGATTGCCGACTCTTACCGGCCCCATGCCGCGGTATCCGGCCAGTCCCGGCGCGATGTATTCGTCCAGCACCTGCTCGCGGCGGATACCGTAGACCGGCTGAAGCGGCGCTTCGCGCGTGTCGGCGATGATATTGAGGATGTAATCCAGGTAATGCTCCATCGTGCCGGTCGCACCGAGGCTGTTGAGCGCATTGACCACGAAATAGGCATCGCGCAGCCAGCAGAAGCGGTAATCCCAGTTCCGTCCGCTGTGCGGCGCTTCGGGGATGGAAGTCGTGACCGCGGCAATGATGGCGCCGGTATCGTCAAAGGCATTGAGCTTGAGCGTGATGGCCGCGCGGATCACGAGCTGCTGCCATTCGAAGGGAATGGCGAGATTTCGCACCCAGCGCTGCCAGTAGACCAGCGTTTTTTCGTAGAAGGAACGGCCGATGTCATGGGGCGCGCCATCGACGGTCTCGTCCGGCCCCATCAGCAGGGTAATGCTTTCATGCAGGAAGAAATGCCGGCCGTCGAGCACGGAAGACAGTGACGCATCGGTGGTCAGGCGCATGGCCTGGTCGACGCCGACGAAGGAAATATGATGGGCGCCGCAGCGCGTAACGGCAGGCGCGCTGCCATAATCGATCGCCGGATTCACCTTAAGGGCGATGCGCGGCCGGCCGGACTTGCGGCGCACGATCCTGACCAGCATGGTGGGCGCGAACATCCGCCCGTGCAGATAGAAGCGGGGGGCGAAATCGATGACTTCGATGGCATTGCCTTCCGCATCCTGCATGCTTGTCAGCAGGATGGCCGAGTTGCGCTCATAGTGCTGCTCCGTGCGGATGACGCCGTCGAGGGCGATGCCGATTTCACCATGGGCGGCTTCCCGCTCTTCGGGTTTGAGCAAGGTGCAGCAAATCGGATCGCTATCGAAGTTCGGATAACACCACCAGACAATCGATGCCTGCCGATCGATCAGCGCGCTGGTGCGCGAATTGCCGATCAGCCCCAGATTCAGCGTCCTCGCCCGGGATGGCGGCGCGCCATCGTCGCGCCGCTTATCCTTGTCGAGGTTCGCCATTCCTGTCGCCATTCCGGTCTTCCCGCAACCAGTTGCTTGCTCCCTCTGCCTGCAGCATTGCGATCAGTTCCTCCAGCAGACGGAGGATGTCGCGCGGATGCGGGAGAAAATAGTCGGCCGCGCTGTCGGCCGACGGTTCAATGCGTATCGACAGAATGTCGGGCCGGCGCATGCGAAAGACGTCTTCATCGGTCACGTCGTCTCCGACGTAGAGCGCAGACGTAGCGCCGGACAGCTCCATGAGCCTCGACAGCGCGCTGCCCTTGTGGCAGCGGTCCTGCATCAGCAGGTTGTAAACATATTTGCCGCCCACGATCCTCGGCGGCGGGTCCAGGTGCGAGAACAGGGACTCCAGCGCACGCACGCTGCCCGCAACGTCTTCCACCTGCCGGTAATGCACGGAAAGGGAGAAACGCTTGTCTTCCACTTGTATGCCCGGGTCCCAGCCAGGTTCGCGCAACGCCTGATCGATCTGCCGGTGCCACCCGGCGCAGGCGTGCTCGTGTTCGGTTGCCAGGTCCTCCCATCCCGGCACGCCTTCCAGTCCATGGTTGCCCACCACGAAATCCGGCTGGAATCCGAGGCGCCGGCTGATGTCCTCCACGGAGCGGCCGGTGATGATCGCAATCGGAGCGTAGTATGCAATGCGCTCGAGGAGCGTCCGCAGATTGTCCGGGAGACGGGCGTCTTCGGGCACGGCCACGATCGGCGCCAGCGTGCCGTCGAAATCGAATGCGCACAGCGTCCGCCCGCGCACGCATTGCTGGAGACGCTGCACCCCGGCGTCGGAAAACAGAAGTTTCATGGCTACACCACGCGGCGCAAGGATTTGCGGCTGTGCGAACGGATCTTGGTGACTACCCGTTCGCGTTGCCGCAAGCGGGCCGCATCCAGCAGCATGCGTCCGGCCCAGCGGTAGATATTGAAGTCCCTCACCAGGGAACGCATGCTGCGCATGCGCTCGCATTGCTCGATCTCGGGCATGGTGACAGCGCGGTAGAGCGCCTCGGCGCTCTGTTCGATATGGTAGGGATTGACGACCAGCGCCTCGGGCAGTTCCCGCGCCGCGCCGGTGAACTGGCTGAGCACGAGGACGCCGCGATCATCGTAGCGCGCAGCGATGAACTCCTTCGCGACGAGATTCATGCCGTCGTGCAGGCTGGTCACGAGGCAGACTTCGGCGGCACGGAAATAACGCGTCACCTGGTCGCTGCCGTGATGCTCGGCCTTGAGAACGATGGGGAGATAGTTTCCGGTGCCGAATCGGCTGTTGATACGCTGCACCAGCGCCCTCACCCGCGCTTCGAAATTCTGGTACTCGTCCAGCGACGAACGCGTCGGCGCCGCGATCTGGATCATGCTGAAGCGGCCGATCAGATTGGGATGCAGTTCCAGCATGCGCTCGACAGCCTGGAAGCGTTCGATGATCCCCTTCGTGTAATCCAGCCGATCCACCCCGACGGCAAGCAGATGGTCATCGGACATGCCGTGTTCGGCACGCACGCTGGCACGGCATTCCGCGACGGTGGGCAGGTTCGCCTCGGATTCCGGCCAGGCAATCGATATCGGGTATTGCTCGACCTGGGTCAGCTTGCCGCCAAAGGAAATCGTGCCGGATTCATGTTCGATACGGGCTTCGAGGTAGCGGTCGACCGTTTCAAGGAAGTTCTTGCAATGGAACGGCGTGTGGAAGCCGAGGATCGTGCTGCCGAGCAAGCCGTCGAGCAATTCCTCGCGCCATGGACAAATGCCGAAGGACTCCGAGTTCGGCCAGGGAATATGCCAGAAGGTGATGATGGTTGCCTTCGGCAACTGTTCACGGACCATGCGTGGAAGCAATGCGAAGTGATAGTCCTGGACCAGCACCACCGGATCATCCGTACGCGCTTCCCGCACCACGGCATCGGCGAAGCGTTGATTGACCGCCTCGTATTGCTCCCAGTCGGACGACCGGAATACCGGACGCACATGGGCGATATGACACAGGGGCCAGAGGCCTTCATTGGCGAAACCGTAGTAATACCCCTGCTCCTCCTCCTTGGTCAGCCAGACGCGGCGCAAGGTATAGCTGGGATTGGACGGCGGCACCGCCACGCGGTCGTTGCGGTCAACGCTTTCCTTGTCTGCAGAACCGCTTCCATGCGCGATCCACGTGCCGGAACAGGCGCGCATTACCGGTTCGACCGCCGTAATCAAGCCGCTGGCCGGACGCTGCACTTCAATGCCGTTGCGCGTGCGCATGTGCATATAGGGTTCACGATTGGACACCACCAGCACTTCATCGCCGGATAGCTCTTCGTGCAGCAGCGTGCGAAGCTTCTCCGGAGTCCACAGGTGGGTGGCATCGTCGCGCGTCTGGCGTTCCACATTGAGCTCATGCAGCAGAGCCCGCAGATCGCCCTCCAGGGGACGGATTTCGGGAGGGGTCGACAGGTGCGGACCCTTGCCTTCCCGAGCCTCGCTTTCACCGCGCAAAATGCTCTTGACCGAAGCCATCCAGTCACGCCAGCTCAGGTGGGCGACGAATACGGTAATCAGGGAAATGACCAATGCCAGCAATGCGAACAGCAGAATGCCGTACTTCCTGGTATCGGCGCTTCGTCTTTCGATGAAGCTCATGTCGTGTACCAGGATCAGCTTGCCGAGGTTCTGCCCCTCGGATTCGAGCCGGCTGTCAGACACGTGCAGCGGCCCCTGCGGAAAGTTGACGAGGGATTCCTTGCCGGAACTTTCCTCCTGCCCGAGCCGGCAACCGAGGGACTGCGGGTAGGTTGGAGTCTTGTACAAAATGGCGCCTGCCGGGTCGCAGAAGGCAATCGCATAAAGCCGCTGATCACGCAATGCGCGTTCGAACAGCTGATTGATTCGCCTTTCCGCCCTCTCGGGAACGTACTCCCTCAACGGTTCCTGCAAGGCATTGGCCAGCGACTGCGACTTGGTATCCAGATCCCTGACGGACCAGCGGACCATCAGGTTGTCAACGAGAGGTACTACTGCATAGGCAAAAAGCCCAAGTGCCAGCGCCAGCGGCAAAACAAAACGGAGCGAAAGGCGGAATAGTCTTGTCGGCATAATCCCTTCCAAAAACGTCCGCGTTGGAAGCGGCCATACGACATGCGGACGGCGTGCCTGGAGTCACCATTTCTGATGCCACAAGGCGCTGCAGTGTTGTTCACTTTTGATCAATGTTGCGTGACCGATGCCGCAACGGAACTGCGCATCAGGCTCTCGTTGTTCACTTGAGCTTTGGCACAATGTCGTGAGCATCGGTTTGCCACTGTCTTGGAAGATCGCCCGGCGATGCAATAGTTCCAAGCTTTGCGCTGGCGCTAAGGTGGTTGCAAAAGTCTGGAATCCAGTCTCCCGGCAATGCACCGGGTGCTCAAGCCAAAGCAGGGCCGCCCGGCATTTTTGTAGCGAGAGGGTCGCTAAGCGGAACCCGAAGGCACCTTGCGGAGCCGCGTGCGTACTAGACGGAGAGTCTCCAGACAAGTGCACTGTAATGGGTGAGCCGCAAGCCCGAAGGTATGTCGCTGCCTGTCCTTAACCGCGTGCTCGTTACGTTCGCCCGGCTTTCGGACAGGGGAAATACCATGGCGGGCAGCAAAGCCTGCAAATGATTTCCGGCCGCATGAAAGCGGCCGGAACGTCAGACGCAAGATGCAAGGTTCAGGCAGTGCCCGTTCCCCTTGCCCGGGTTAACGGGAAGTGGAGGTGCTGCCGCCCGATGAACCGGTACTGCCGGATCCTGTGCTGCCGGAACCTGTGCTGCCGGAGGTGCCGGTGCTGCCGGAACCTGTGCTGCCGGAGGTGCCGGTGCTACCGGAACCTGTGCTGCCCGAGGTGCCGGTGCTGCCGGAACCTGTGCTGCCGGAGGTGCCGGTGCTGCCGGAACTTGTGCTGTCGGAGGTACCTGTGCTGCTGGAGGAACCCGAACTGCCGGAGCCGCTGCTCGGATAGGAGCTGGAGCTGCCGGAAGTACCGCTGCCCGAGCCGCCGGAGCTCATGCCGGTTGAACCGCTGGTGCCCGAGCCGCCGGAGCTCATGCCGGTTGAACCGCTGGTGCCCGATCCGCTGGAGCCGGTCCCGCTGGTGCTCGATCCGCTGGTATCCGAGCTGCTGCCTGAACCGCTCGAACCCGAGCCCGAGCTCATGCCGCTGGAACCGGACGAACCGGACGTGCCGCTCGAACCCGAGCTCATGCCGCTGGAACCAGACGAACCGGATGTGCCGCTCGAACCCGAGCTCATGCCGGTGGAACCGGAGGAGCCCGATGTACCGCTGCCGCTGGAGCCGCTCGAACCACCCGAGCCGCTACTCATGCTTGGACTGGGACTTGACGAAGAGCCGGACGACGAGCTTGTTTGTGCCACGGCGATACCGGCTGCGCTTAGCAGGGAAATGATTAATGCGATGGACTTCTTCTTCATGCTGCCTCCTAACAATATCAATGATTGGAATGCTTTGGATGGATTACTTCAGCAAAGTGCAGAAGGTAAGCATTTAGACTACGAACTTATCATGGGTTCTCTGGCATTTATATAAAGATCATTCCAATTTGATAGGAAATGAAACAAGTCGCATCTATATGTATGCAGATGTACGAAGAGCGTTAATGCATCGCAAGTGTTCGATTGCTTCTCAGAAGCGAGATGAGCTCATCGATCGGGACCGGCATGCTGAACAAAAAGCCCTGCATCTCGTCGCAGCCGTTTTCTTTAAGAAAGGCCAACTGCTCATGATTGGATACGCCTTCGGCGATCACGCTCAGGCCAAGACTGTGTCCCAGGGAAATGACGGCCCTAGCAATGATGGCGTCATTGGGATCGGCGCCGATGTCCCTGACAAAGGACTGGTCTATCTTCAGCCGGTCGACAGGAAAGCGCTGAAGATGGCTGAGACTTGAATAGCCGGTGCCGAAGTCATCGATAGCCAGGCGCAGCCCCATGCCTTTGAGATGGGCGAGCACTTCAATGGCCTCTTCGGGATTCTGCATGACCAGGCTTTCCGTCAATTCCAGTTCCAGCAGTTCCGGCTCCAGGCCGGTGCTGAGCAGTGCATCGCCGACCATGTGGACCAGCGTCTCGGGATTGAACTGCCGTGCCGAAATATTGACCGCCACCCGCATCGGCGGCAGTCCCGACCGCTGCAATTCCTTGTTGTGCCTGCAGGCAGTGTAGAGCACCCATTCTCCGATGGGAACAATCAATCCCGTTTCTTCGGCAAGCGGAATGAATGTCGATGGCGGCACCATGCTCCCGGACGACGGCTGCCACCGCAGCAAAGCCTCCACGCCGACAATGCGGCCGCTCTTCAGATTCACCTTGGGCTGGTAATGCAGGATGAATTCATTCTTCAGGAGTGCTTGCCGGAGCCGTGACTCCAGAGACAGGCGCTCGGTAACGCGCTGGTTCATGGCAGGCGTGTAGAACTGAAAGTTGTTGCGCCCTTTCTCCTTCGCCCGATACATCGCCGCATCGGCGTTCTTGAGCAGCGTGTCGACATCACCGCCGTCCTTGGGATAGAAGCTCAGTCCGATGCTGCAGCTGACGAAAAGCTTGTGTCCTTCGACCAGGAAAGGCAGTTCAACGGTACGCAGTACGCGATCCATCAGCACGGCAATCGATTTCTCATCCTTCTCGCCGATGATGACGAAGGCAAATTCATCACCGCCGTAACGCGCGACGGTATCGTGTTCACGAAGGCAGGCAAGCAGGCGCTTGGCAACCTGCTTGAGCAATTCATCGCCCACGTTATGCCCCAGGCTGTCATTGATGAACTTGAAGTTGTCAAGGTCCAGGAAGCCGACGGTGACCCATTCATCATGTCGCCCGGCGGTGGCGATGCCATGCCGGATCCTGTCCTTGAGCACCTTGCGGTTGGCCAGCGCGGTAAGCGCATCCACATTGGCATGCCGTTCGAGTTCGTATTCATATTGCTTGATGGCGCTGATGTCATTGAGCACGCCGACGAAATGGGTCACTTCGTCATCCTGCCCGCGCACCGGAGCGATATGTACGTCATTCCAGAACATCTCGCCATCCTTGCGGTAATTGCGCAGCAAGGCAGAGCTTTCTTCCCGCATGGCGATCGAATGGCGTATCGCGGCAATGCCTGCCTGATTGCGGTCACCCGCCTGCAGAAAGCGGCAGTTTTTCCCCAGCGTTTCCCTTACCGAGTAGCCGGTCATGCGTTCGAAGGCCGGATTCGCATATTCGATATTGCCCTCAAGATCGGTAATGATGATGGCATTGACGCTGGCCTGTATCGCACGGTTGCGCAAGCGCAGGCTTTCTTCCGCCGAACGCCGCTCGGTGATGTCGACTCCCATGCCGGAAATGCATTGCTGGCCGTTGAAGTCGATACGCACCCCGGTAAACAGGTAGGGAATATGACGACCTGACTTGGTCAGGAGATCGGCTTCGACGCTGGCGCTGCCATGAATGAAGGCGCGAACGATACGCTCTTCAACCAATTCCCTCTCGCGCTGGGTGGCAAAGAAATCGAGCGGCCGCAACTTTCGGATCTCGTCTTTCGTGTAGCCGGTGATGAGTTCGAAATTCCGGTTCCAGCGAAGAAAATTGCCTTCCCGGTCATACAGGTAAAAGATGCCGGGCAGACTATCGATGATCGCCTGCGAGCCTTTCGCCTCGCTGCTGTGCAACTCGATTTCGCAGGCCAGTCTCGCATTGAGCGTAATGAGTTCGGAGGTTCTTTGCGCCACTCTTTTTTCAAGCTCGCGATGCGACAGCCGCAGCAGTTCGTCCGAACGGCGCAGTTCCTGCAGCACGTCGCTCAGGTGCCGCAGGTTCCTGCGCAGCTCGATTTGCGCAACCACCTGGCGGCTGAGCACCTCCAGGGCCTGTTCTTGTTCGGGGTGAAGAGTTCGGGGAACGACATCCATCACAGCCAGTGAACCGAGTGCGGTCCCGTCACTCATGATGAGAGGCGCGCCGGCATAGAAGCGGATGTTTGGCGGACCGGTGACCAGCGGATTGTCGACGAAGCGGTGATGCGACTGCGCATCGTCGATGATCGTCAAGCTCCTGCGCTCGATGGTCAAGGCGCAAAACGCAATCTCGCGCGGCGTCTCGTCCAGGGTAACGCCGAATCTGGACTTGAACCATTGGCGCTTTTCGTCAAGCAGTGAGATGACGGCCATCGGCGTCGCGCACAAGGTGGCGGCCAGCGTCGTGATTTCATCGAACGCGAGCTCGGGGTCGGCATCGAAAAGCCCGTCCCTCTCAAAGGTCTTATCTGGCGTCTGCATGTCCATCAAGCCGTCGATGTGTCTTCATGGGCCGTCGGCTGCCAAGCCGGCGCCGAAGCATGCCGCCATGCAAAGCCGGTTTGCCCGGCGATGCGGCTGTCAGGCTGGCAGGCCTGGAAGGCCCGGCACCCAATTTCACCATACACCAGTTTATCCGCCAGGAGAGCACAGTTTGTCCGGCATACGGTCCAGATCAACCAGTAGCGTCCCGCGGAATACCATAAGTACAACAGCGTATCGCCGGACTGGTTCAGCTTTAGTCCGTGCTTTCACGGGCGTTCCCTGATTGCGTCTGGTCAACGCCTGTGCCATCTCTTTCCATCATGCGCTCCGGCATGTGTATCCCGCAGGTATACTCAAGGTACGCAGCATGCGTGTAAGCTAGTGTTCGAGTCACGGACCATACAAGAGAAGAGAACCTGCACCTATGCAAAATTACGTCGTCGATACCCAGATTTCCCCGGAAGGCCGCCTGGAGATTCTGTCCAAGGCTGAAGTCGCACGGCTGCTCGACACCAGCCAAGGCGGCCTGTACTCCATTTTCCGCAATTGTTCGCTGGCGGTCCTCAACTGCGGCAGTCCGCTGGACGACGGCAAGGAACTGCTCGAACGCTACAAGTCCTTCGATATCAGCATCATCCAGCGCGAACGCGGCATCAAGCTTGATATCAAGAGCGCGCCCTCCAATGCCTTTGTCGACGGCAAGATGATCAAGGGCATTCATGAACACCTGTTCGCGGTGCTGCGCGACGTGGTGTTCGTCAATGACGAGATCATCGACAATCCAAAATTCGATCTTGCCTCTTCCGAAGGCGTGACCGACGCCGTATTTCATATCCTGCGCAACGCCGGCGTGCTGAGGCCGATGAACAACCCCAACCTGGTAGTGTGCTGGGGCGGTCATTCGATATCGCGCGAGGAATATGACTATACGAAGAAGGTCGGCTATGAACTCGGCCTGCGCTCGCTGGACATCTGCACCGGCTGCGGGCCCGGCGCAATGAAGGGCCCGATGAAGGGTGCCGCCATTGCTCACTCCAAGCAGCGCATCGCCAATGGCCGCTACCTCGGGCTCACGGAACCCGGCATCATTGCCGCGGAGTCGCCGAATCCCATCGTCAATGATCTCGTCATCATGCCCGACATTGAAAAGCGGCTGGAAGCCTTCGTGCGCACCGGCCACGGGATTGTCGTCTTTCCTGGAGGTGCGGGCACGGCCGAAGAGATTTTGTACATTCTCGGCATCCTGCTGCACCCGGACAATGCCGCACTGCCCTTCCCGCTGATTTTTACCGGACCGGAAAATTCACGGGAGTATTTCACCCAGATCGACCAGTTCATCGGCCTCACCCTTGGCCGCGAAGCGCAGAAGCGCTACAAGATCATCATCGACGATCCCGTGCTCGTCGCACAGGAAATGCACAACGGCATCAAGGACGTGCGTGAATTCCGCAAGTCGCGCAGCGATGCCTACTACTTCAACTGGCTGCTGCGCATCGATCCCGAGTTTCAGCGTCCGTTCCGGCCCACGCATGAAAACATGCGCAACCTGCGGCTGGATAAAAACCAGGAAACGCATCAGCTGGCGGCCAATCTGCGACGTGCCTTCTCAGGAGTCGTGGCAGGCAACGTCAAGGACCAGGGTATTCGTGCCATCGAGGAACATGGAGTCTTCGAGATTCATGGCGAGCGCAGCATCATGGAGCCGATGGATGCGCTGCTGGCATCCTTCGTTGCCCAGCACCGGATGAAGCTGCCGGGCAAGCAATACAACCCCTGCTACCGTATCGTGAAGTAGACGGTCACGGGATTCTGAAATGTACGGGGCCGGCGGAAGCCGGCTCTCATGTATGGCGCATGGCGGCGTTGTTCGTCGCTGGTATGGCCCGCCACAGGGCGCTTCTCCTGCCTTGCCCTGCATCCCAGGGCAAACCGATTCTTCCATACACCCACCTGCAATCCGCCTAGTCGAGACCAAGGCAGATTGCTGCTGGAACAAGGCGTCACAACGCGGTGCCAGCGGCAATCTGTCCGGGATCGACACGCAGGTCAGGGTGAAACCGCTCTATGACGGCTGGGCCAGTCTGCTCGCGCCGAACAGCAGGGATTCGACAGCCCGTTCGAACGCCGGCGCATATTCTAGGGGCAACACCGCTTCCTTGCGCAAGGCTTCGCGCAGGGATGTGCAAGCGAACAGAACCAGCTCGCCTTGCCTGCCCTCCTGCTTGAACAGGTAGAGCGAACGATGCGTGCTGATCCAGATCAGTTGCATGGCAAGAGGTTCGGCTGCGGCAAGCTGGAACCGGGCGCCGATCTGGCAAGCCTGTGTCAGAGCATCCTGATCCGCCTTGTTCGCCGCACCAGTGCCGAACTCGCTTCTCAAGTCCATCTTGAGCTTGCGGCTTGCCAGCAGGTCTTCGATGATGCCGTCCCGAACCCGCGGCGGGTCCGCCAGCGTCCAGGTTGCCTGGTGCCAGCCGGTCCCCACCCGGGCAAAGCGCTGACGCAGCTCATCCAGGCTCGGCTGCGGCGCCGGCCTGGACAGGCCTGGCCCGCGCAGAATGCGCGTATGCATCCCGACCAGCACATCAAGAATTTCTGCGGCCTCTTCCTCGGGCAAGCGGATCAGTACGAAGGCTTGGCGTAGTCCCTTGACCAGTCCAGGCAGCATGCGCATCAAACCGTTTCGTTCCTCCGGCGTCTGCTTGTCCTGAATGCTCCAGATTAACTCCGGGAGCATGGCCCGATACTGCAGCACAAGGCTATCCTTGCTGCCGGCCGCCATGCCGGATTCGCCGTCCTGGCGCGCGGCATGCATGAGAACCTGCGGCCATATGCGAATAACGAAGTCCGTGATCCGCTTGTCCGCATTCAGCGGCGGCAAAACCTCGCACAGCACAGTCATCGCATTCGTCAGCAGAACGCTGCAGCGCTCGGCCGATTCGACCACATCGATCGCCTGCGCGGCATACCGGTCTTCCTCTCGGACCCGGTCCTGAAGAAAGCGCTCGAAGGAGGCAAGAGCGTCTTTGAAAACGTCCGTATCGCAGGTGAAGTCATGCAGGATGCGATTGACCAGACGCTCGACTTCCGCCGCAAGGCGCCGGCCATCGGCACTCTCGGAATCGGCATCGACGGTCACCGAACCGATGCGGTTGAGAAGCCGGCGCGCCGCATGCGCTTCGTCGTGCAGCAGTTCCGGCTCCATGACGGCTGCTTTGAGCACGGGAACGTGCAGTCTTGCCATCTGCTGCCTGACGCACGCTGGAATGTGCTGGTCTCCAAGAATGATCTGGAAAAGCAAGGCAACCACATCGATGGTCATGCGTTCCGTTACCGATACCTTCTGCAAGTCCAGGTTTTCACGCACGGCAGCCAGCGGATCGCGGCCGGGGGCTCCCTCGGCCGCGCGGCCGTCGGGGACGTTGCCGCGTGCCGCCTGCTGCTGGATCGCATCGAGCTGGGCAAGCAGCGGATTCGCCGCCGGCACCGGGTATTTTACGATCGGCGCGTTGCCGCTCGCGGACGGAAGGAAGGTACGGACCGGGGACAGCATCCCGCGCAGGAATTCCTGAACCGACGGCGTCTGCGTGTCGGCATTGCCGCGTGCGGAAGCCTTGCCAGGTTCTTCGGACTGCGCGGCGGTGAACGCGTCGAACAGGCGCTTCAAGCCGGGCAGCAATTGCTGCTGGAATTGGTCCGTGGCACGCCGATTGGTGCCGGGTGCGCCAAAATAGCGCTGGCCTGGCGCATGGCGTGAACGCTGAGCGACAAACTTCCCGTGCACGCCCGAGGTTTCGAAGACCGCGCGCAGGGACGCATAGTAATCCGGCAGATGCAGCACCATCGCGTCGGAAAGGTGTTCGAACAGCAGTCTTGCCCGGGTTTCATCGCCGGTGCTGGTCTTGACCGCTTCATGCAACGCCCGCGCCAGCAAGTAGGGGCGGAACGGATTTTCCCGCTCCCGGGCTTCGATTTGCCCATGCAGCTGCGCGATGATGACATTGAGGCGGCCGATGCTTTCCTCGGTCGCCTCGCGCATCCGGTGGGCAAGCCGCCCGACCTCGATCTGGTGATTGACGACCTCGTCGTCAATCAGCGTCAATTCGGCGGCAGCCACATTGCGCAGACCCGGCCGCAAATCAATGAACATGGTCTGCATTGCCCGTTCAAGATAGTTCTTGAACAAGCCGTCGATGCGGCGCAGGAAGACGCTGCTGTCCTGGCGGATATACTGGCGCGCCGTCTTCAATGCCGGCAGTTCGTTGCCGGATTTCGGCTGCAGCAAGCGTTCGCCGATGTGCCGGTCGGCATCCTCCAGCGCCTGCCGGACCAGGGCCATGAAGCTGACTTCAGCCCGGGTCTGGGCAGCGAAAATAAGACGCTTGTATTCGGTTTCAGCCATGCCGACGCTTCCGGAAACGCAATGGCTCTAGTTTATGCGGAAATGCCGTACGGCATCACAAGAAATACCGCAAACATTACAGCTTTGTTCCAATTCGTTCCGGCATGCAAGCCAGAGCGGCTCCCCCCTGACTTGCCTGCCGATCCCGGACAGGTTGGTATTGGCATTGGCGCTGCGTTGTGACTTCTTGTCATGACTTGGTCATGTTGCGTCGTCCCGCCCCGCTCCACCAGCAATCCGCCTCGGCCTCGACCAGGCCGGTCATGGCGAAACCGTTCTAAGCGCCGGCAGGCGCGAGCAGTGAGAGCTTCTCTTCGTCGAGATAGCACCATTCGCCCTCGTCCAGGCTGAGACTGTCGAGCTCCAGCCTGCCGACCATCGTGCGGCGCAGGGCTTGGCAATGGTTTCCGGCGGCTGCCAGCATGCGCTTGACCTGATGGTACTTGCCCTGCTCCAGAACGATCTCGAGGCGGTGCTCGTCGAGCCTGCGGCAGGATTGCGCAGCCAGCGGCGCGGGCTCGTCATGAAGTTTCACGCCTGACAACAACTTTTCGATCAGCTCGTCCGTGACGGGAGCATCGGTCGTGGCCACGTACAACTTCGGCACATGACGCTTGGGGGAAGACTGGGCATGGATGAAGGCGCCGTCGTCGGACATCAGCAGCAGGCCGGTCGTATCATGATCGAGCCGGCCGACCGGCTGCACTTCGCGCCAGGTAAATTGCTCGGGCAACAGCGTCAGCACGCCGGGATGATGGCTTGGCTTGCGGGAACATTCATAGCCCGGCGGCTTGTTGAGCGCGATGTAGACATGCTGCCTGTATTCCCAGGTTTCGTCGAAAATGGTGAATGACAGGCCATCTGTCTCAAGGGAGGCACGGTAATCGGTGATGGTTTCGCCGTTGACGGCGACTTCGCCGTCGGAAATCAGCTCGCGGCACCATTTCCGGGTGCCGAATCCCTGCGATTGCAGGATACGGTCAAGGCTTTGTTTACTCATGGCGGAACTGTACCAGAAGCTTGGCCGCTTTCCCTCGCCCACCGCGGCCGGAGCTACGCCGAAAGCGCTAGAAAGATGGCGCTCTGGTGACTTGCGGCCTTGCCATGGGTATCATCCGATAACGGGACCCACGCGGTCTTCACTGCGCATACCAAGCGATCCACGAGCAGACTACGATATGTCAGCAAACCCTCCACTGATCGATCCCCAGCATGCCGACTTCCTGCAGAGCGGCGTGTCGCTCTCCGTCGGCGCCTGCGACAACCAGCGTATGCCGACGCTGGCCCGGGCCACGGGTTGCCGTCTTTCCCCGGACCGCAGGCAGGTGACGATATTCATTTCCGCCACCCAGGGCGCGCCGGTGCTACGCTGCGTACGCGAAAACGGCGCCATCACGGTCGTTTTCAGCCGGCCGTCAACCCACAGGACGGTACAGATCAAGGGCAAGGATGCGGTGGTTGGCGGCCTGCTGGCCGGCGACCTGGATATCGTGGAGCGCTACCGCAGCAGCTTTGCGCGGGAACTCGATCCGCTCGGATTCGATGAAATCCTGATCCGCACCCTGCTCGCCGCACCGCCGGCCGACCTGGTCGCCGTGACGTTCACACCCCTCGAAGCCTATTCCCAGACACCCGGGCCGAACGCCGGCGAGCCTCTGAAAGCGCAAGCATGATCATCCAGCTCGACGCCATACGCGGTTGCCTGGAGGGCGTGATCCCGGGCACGATGGCCACCGTCTCCGCCGACGGCATGCCGAACGTGGCCTACCTGTCGCAGGTGCAATTCGTAGACAGCCGGCATGTCGCCATGTCCTACCAGTTCTTCAACAAGACGCGCCAGAACATCATGGTCAATCCGCGCGCGACGCTGGTGGTGACGCATCCGGCGACCGCAGCGCAATACCGGCTGGCCATCGAGTACCTCCGCACCGAGACTTCCGGCCCGCTGTTTGAAAGCATGAAAGCCAAGCTGGCCGGCATCGCCTCGCAAACCGGCATGACTGGCATATTCCGGCTACTCGGCTCGGATGTGTTCCGTGTGCATGACATCCAGCAGGTGCCGGGCGAGACCGTGCCCATGCCGCCGCCGCAGCGCAACCTGCTGTCCGCCCTGCGCAATGCCAGCGAGCGGCTGTCCGCCTGCAGCGACCTCGACGGCCTGCTGTCGGAAACCCTGGCTTGCCTGCAGCAGCAGTTCGCCATCGACCACACCATGATTCTCATGCTCGACCAGCCCGGCGAGAGGTTGTATACAGTCGCCAGCCATGGCTACGAATCCTCCGGCATTGGTTCTGAAATTCCCATGGGGCAAGGCGTGATCGGCGTCGCCGCCCGCGAATGCGCGCCGATCCGCATCAGCCACATGACGACTGAATACGCCTACAGCCGGGCAATCCGCGAAAGCGCCGAGGGCAGCGACTGGGCTTCCGCGCTGGAGACGGAGATACCGCTACCCGGACTCTGCTCGCCGCGCAGCCAGCTGGCCGTGCCGATCGCCGCCGGACAGCGCACGCTCGGCGTGCTGTATGTGGAAAGTCCGCAGGACTTGCGCTTTACCTATGATGATGAGGATGCCCTGGTCAGCCTGGCGCGGCAGCTGGGAATGACGATTACCCATCTGCAGAGCGCTGCCGACTGCAGCGACGAAACGCCCGCGCCCGCCGAGGTGCCCGCGCCGCGCGACGGGGGACACCGCTGCCGGTGCGGCATTTCGCCGGAAATGATTCGGTATTTCTCGGCGACGATTACCTGATCAAGGGGGTGGCCGGCTCGATTTTCTGGACCTTGCTGCGCGACTATGCCGACAAGGGCCGTACCGAATTCACCAACCGCGAGCTGCGGCTCGATTCGCGCATACGCTTGCCGGACGTCAGCGACAATCTCGAAGCGCGCCTCCTGCTGCTCGGCAAGCGCCTGGTCGAACGCGACGCTGCGATGCGTATTGAAAAAACCGGCCGAGGCCGCTTCCGCCTGCGCGTCGACCGGGCGATTTCATTGCTCCAGGAATAGACAATTCATCCCTCAGGCTGCGGCTTTCTTAAAACTTCATTCAATAATTCTTAAAAAAACCTTAAGCCCCGCCAGCACCGATTCTGCCGCCGCTGCCTGCAGTAGACTTCGTCCCCATCCCGCGTTTGAAAGGAAGGACGAACATGAATCGGACGACAGCAAGCCGCAGCCCTGCATCCATGCTCGAATGCATGATGCTGATCCGCGCCTATGAAGAAAAGACCGCCGAGATACAGGCCTCCGGCGCCGCCGCCGGCACCTGCACCTCGGTCGGCCAGGAAGCCTCGGCGGTGGGCGTGGTATCGGCCCTGCGCAACGAAGACCGCATCCTGACCAATCATCGCAGCGCCGGCCATCTGATCGCCCGTGGCGCCGATACCGGGCGCATGCTGGCCGAAGTCATGGGCCGAAGCACCGGTTACTGCAAGGGCAAGAGCGGCTCCCTGCACATATCGGCGAAAGAACTCGGCGTGGTGCTGACTTCCACCATCGTCGGCGGCGAACTCTCGCTGGCCACCGGCGTCGCGCTGTCGAAGACCATGCTCGGCGAAGCCGGCATTGTCGCCTGCTTCTTTGGCGACGGCGCCGCCGGCGAAGGCATCTTTCATGAATCGCTCAACCTGGCGATGGTCTGGAACCTGCCCATTCTCTACGTCTGCGAAAACAACCAGTGGCAAGCCTACGTCCACCGCGAGGAAACCATGACCGGCGACCATGTGAGCGCTTGGGCGAAAGGCTACGGCATGGAAAGCCGCACCGTCGACGGCAACGATGTCGAAGCCGTGCATGCCGCAGCGCTCGAAGCGGCAGCGTATATCCGCGAAACCGGCAAGCCCTATCTGCTGGAGACCTACACCTACCGCCTGCGCGGACATTTCGAGCCGGATGATCAGGCTTATGTCGACGCACAGGAGCTTGCCCGCTGGCGCGAAAAGGATCCGCTGGCTTTGATGCGGCAGCGCCTGCTTGCACAAGACATACTGGGCACGGCCGACATCGCCGCCATCGAGGAGCGCGTGCGGGCGCAGGTCGAACAGGCCGCGCGATTCGCGGCCGCCTCGCCCTTCCCCGAACTTTCCGAACTCGCCACCGACGTCTACGCCTGAGGAGCCTTGCATGAACAAGTTGACCGTGAATGATGCCATCGGCCAGGCGCTGGCCGAGGAAATGCGGCGCGATGCGCGCGTGATGATGTTCGGCGAGGGAGTGGCCACCAAGCGGCCCGAGCTGGTGAAGGAATTCGGCGGGAAACGGGTGCGCAACACGCCGCTGGCCGAAGGCATCATCGCCGGCACCGCCGCGGGCGCCGCCGCCACCGGCTTGCGCCCGGTAGTCGATTTGCTGTTCGCGCCCTTTCTGTGCTTCGCAATGGACGAGATCGTCAACAGTGCCGGCAAGCTGCGCTATCTCTCCGGCGGACAGTTCGAGTTTCCGATGGTCGTGATGGCGATGACCGGCGCCGGCTGGACCGTCGGCGCGCAGCATAACCACAATCTCGAAGCCTGGTTCGTGCATAGTCCCGGCCTGAAAGTCGTGATGCCCTCCAACGCCGCCGACTTCAAGGGACTGCTCAAGGCCGCCATCCGCGACGACAACCCGGTCCTGTTTTTCGTCGATCTCGCCCTCGGCTACGCGCCGGGGGATGTCCCGGAAGATGAGCATGTCATCCCGCTGGGCAAGGCTGCCGTCGCCCGCGAAGGCAGCGATGTCACCATCGTGAGCTATGCCAAGATGGTCGGCAGCTGTCTCCAGGCGGGCGCCGAGCTGGCCGCGCAAGGCATCTCGGCCGAAGTGATCGACCTGCGCAGTCTCAAACCGCTGGACGAAGAAGCGATCCTGCGCTCCGTGCGCAAGACGGGTCGACTGCTGGTTGTGCATGAAGCGAGCCGCTTGTGCGGCGTCGGAGCGGAAGTCAGCGCCATCGTGGCGGAACACGCCTTCGATGCATTGAAGGCGCCGGTCGCGCGCCTCACCGGCCCCGATGCGCCGGCGGCTTCAAGCTATCCGCTGGAACAGGCATTCCTGCCGCGGCCGGACGCCATCGCCGCGGCCGCGCGCAAGCTGGCCGGCCATGCGCGCTCGCACGCACTGCACATAGGCGAGCCGGAGATTCTGAGCATCTGAGCATCTGAGCATCTGAGCATCAATGCGTCAAAACCATCACTGCCACTCCCCCAACCCCGGAAGGAAATACCATGAATACCACCGCATCATCACTTCACACCGACCATGGCGGCACCCGCGCTTTCTCGCCGGTCGGCATCATCTGGCTCAAGCTGGCAGTCGTTTATCTGATCATCGGCGTCGGCATGGGAATCATGATGGGCGCGAGCCGCGACTTCACCATGCGCCCGGTTCATGCGCACATCAATCTGCTCGGCTGGGCGACCATGGCCCTTGCCGGCCTAATCTACAGCGTATTTCCGGAGGCGGGCCTGAGCAAGCTGGCCCGCTTGCATTTCTGGCTGGCCAACCTCTCGCTGCCAGTCATGGCGGTTGCCCTCGGCCTCGTCATTACCGGTACGACGGCGCTGGTGCCGGTGCTGGCCGCGTCGGAGATCGTCGCCGCGCTAGGCATCCTGGTGTTCGCGGCGAATCTGTTCATCAATCTGAAGGCACGCTGATTGCGCCGCCGACCGAACCGGCTTCCGGCTTTCCGTTGCATGCCCTTGTCTGACCAAGGGCAAGGGCTTCAATCAAAATACCGATAGCCAGTCACGCTGACATAGCCGGTTTTCAACTTTCTACAGCTGGGAAGCCATGTCGAAAACGAACCTCCCGGCCGACAAAAGCTGGTCCAGCGGAATCTGGGAAATCTTGTCGCCCTTTAACATGCTGGAAAAAGCACTGTATGCCTTGTCATCCATTCCGAAGGCACTCTTCATCTGGTCCTTCATTGCATCGACTATGTCATCCTTCATTTTGTCCGGCATGCCCTTAAACAGATTCTTGAATCCATCGACCAGACCGGGTTTGCCATTTTTTCCCAGGAGATCCGCTTCGTTTTTTCCATTCTTGAAAAAATTTGAAACCTGGTCGAGAACTTCTCCGCCCGCCTTCTTAGCCGCCGGGCTGTTTGCGGCATTGGGAAGGTGGGACACCGCTGCGCGTCCGAGTGCTCCGAGTGCTAATGGGAGGGCCATTTTTAATCTCCTTTAGTTAAAACGGCGTGATTCAAGATATCTCAGAATTAAGTGGCATGGCGATCAATCCGGTTCCCGCAATGCCACGCAAGATCTGGGGCGGGCTGCTATCCCGCCCTGACCTGCAACCAGCATCGATGCCAATCCGGCGCCAGCAATCCCGGTTTCTCCGTAAGCTCCGACGCCTCTGTTCCCGGATATCGACTCCCGCGCCCAGGACGACATGATCACGCCGTCCACATGAAAGGCCGGACCGAGTCCACTGGACGCATTCCCGCTTGCGAGAATGCATGCCGACCTCGGAACGACCCCGCAAAGCCGGCAAGTGCGGGAAAACCCGCCCGTGAATTGGAGCGCGCGTGAATCTGCTTTTTCACCGCCAACATGGCACAGCGCTTGCTTTACAGGTGGCAGACAACTCGGCCGCGACGGAAAACCCCTCCTGCAGCGGCCAGCATCCAAGGATCAAGCCACCATGACACAAGCACAAGCCCTCGTCCGCCAGCCTGCCGCCGCTTCCCGCTCCCGCGAGATCAGCGCCCGTTGCTCCGCCTGCAGCATGCATCAGATCTGCCTGCCGATGGGCTTGCAGGAAAAGGACATGGACCGGCTCGACCAGATCATCGGACGCCGCCGCAGGATTCCTCGCGACAGCCATCTGTACCGGGTCGGCGACCCCTTCACCAACCTGTATGCGATCCGCCTCGGCCACTTCAAGACCCACCAGGTCAATCCCAGCGGCGACCAGCAGGTCACCGGTTTCCAGATGGCTGGCGAATTGCTCGGGATGGACGCCATCAGCACCGAACGGCACCACTGCGACGCCATCGCGCTGGAAGACAGCGAAGTCTGCGAAATCCCGTTTTCACGTCTTGAAGGCTTGTTCGGCGAGATGCCGCAGCTGCTGCACCACTTCCACCGGATGATGAGCCAGGAAATCACGCGTGAGCAAAGCGTCATGCTCCTGCTGGGCAACATGCGCGCCGAACAGCGCTTCGCCGCCTTCCTGACCAATCTGTCATCGCGCTACTCGATCCGCGGCTATTCCTCGACCAGCTTCCAGTTGCGCATGACCCGTGAGGAAATCGGCAACTATCTGGGCCTGACCATTGAAAGCATCAGCCGCCTGCTGTCGAAATTCAAGAAACGCGGCTGGATCAAGGTAAGCAACCGCAACCTCGAACTGGTCGACCCTGCCATCCTCAAGGCGGTTGCCGCCGGCACCCAGACCTGCGCCTGACGCGGAACGCGGCCGGGTCAAGAAGGACTCGGTCGCACGGCATGGTACGGCGCAGGATCGGTATTAGGCCTTTCCCTGCGGGCGCGGGCTCAGATCCTCACGCGCCGGTTCCTGTCGTTGGGAACATTGAGCAGATAGCAGGTCAGCATGCTGGCCAGGCTGCAAAACATCCAGAAACAAAAAAATCCCAGGGTGTAGATTCCGAGCGGGCTCATTTCCACATGGGCGCCGCCCAATGCCATGTCGCGCGGGTCGAATAAAGAAAAGAAAAAACCCTCGGCCACAATAGCGACCAGAAACGACGGCCACAGCACTGCCATGATCAGTCTTGCCATTGTCACCTCCTCCACCGGCCTGCCCATGCAACATGGACAAGCCTTGTCATTCATTAACTGATCCGGCCTGTCGAGTCCGGTTCATTTTCGCCGCGAATTCCCGGATTCGGGAATCCGCGCTTGGAACACTCGCAAAATCGGGAATGGCGCAGCCGCTCTTCCGACTCCGACAACCCCGTTTCCCGTCAATCCGCGTGATACGCGGTCAGGCTGACCGAGCGCTGCACCGGCCAGTCCCACACATCATGCACGCGCCAGTTGCGCTCCGCGCCTTCCAGCGAGACCTGCCAGCGAGCCCGATCCAGCATCGGCAGCGCGGCGCTGAAATTGCCCTCGGCATCCGGCCGCACTTGCAACAAGACATCCTTTTGCGGCTGGGTGGAGTGCACCAGCTTGATGGTGAGCGGTCCGCCAACCGGCTGGCCGAGACTGCGCACGCTGCCGAGCAACTGGCCGGACGACGCGTCATAGCGCATGGTGGCCTGAAGCTTCATGCTGGCAGCCACCCGGTCGCGGCTCAGGTCCTGGTTGATGGCCTTGCCCTGCTTGTAATAGTCGTCGACCACCAGCGCATCCTGCCTGGTGAATGCGATCCAGGTGGTATGAATGCCCGCGATCACGACGATGATCGGACCCAGCATCAGCAGCCAGGGCCAGCGATGGGCGTACCAGGGGGCGGCGGATGTTGCGGATGCTGCCGTTCTTGCCGGCGCCGGCCGGCGCGAATGTTTCGATTGCATGACTTGCTCCTTCACTGATTCATTAACGCGGCACGATGAATACCGCTTGTTCTTCCACCTGCAGACGCTCGTCGTCGGCCGCCTTGAGCTCGAACCAGATCTTGTTCGAGCCCTTTTCGCCCTTGCCGTGGGCAATGCGCACGCGCACCGGCACCGCACGTGAAGCGGTCGGCTCCAGCGTGACCTCGTCTTCGGTGACCAGCGCGATGCTGTCGATGCCCTTGACCGAAATGCGATAACGGTGCGTCCGTTCATCGGTGTTCATGATCTGCAGGCGGTAGACGTTTTCGATCATGCCGTCTTCCACCTCCCGGCCCATGGAGCCGCGGTCGCGGATCACGTCCAGCTTGACCAGGTCGCGGCTGATCAGCGACCCGAAGGAAAACGACATCACCAGCAAGAGGATGGCACTATAGATCAGCACGCGCGGACGCAGCACACGCTTGCGGATATCGGCGCTGCCAAGCCCCTTCTCCATCGCATTCTCGGTGGCATAGCGGATCAGTCCGCGCGGGGCTCCGGTCTTGTCCATCACCATGTTGCAGGCATCGATGCAGGCGGCGCAGCCGATGCAGTCCGACTGCAGTCCATCGCGGATATCAATGCCGGTCGGGCACACCTGCACGCACATCGAGCAATCGATGCAGTCGCCCAGCGCCGCCTTGCTGGCATTCCTGCCGCGCGCGCCGCGCGGTTCGCCGCGCTTCTGATCATAGGTGACGATCAGCGTGTCCTTGTCGAACATCGAACTCTGGAAACGGGCATAGGGGCACATGTACTTGCACACCTGCTCGCGCATCCAGCCGGCATTGCCGTAGGTGGCAAATCCGTAGAACAGGATCCAGAAGCTTTCCCAGGGGCCGAGATTCAAGGTCAGGACTTCATTGCCGAGCGTGTGCACCGGCGTGAAATAGCCGACGAAGGTGAAACCGGTCCATAGCGCCAGCAAGCCCCAGGCGACATGCTTGGCCGACTTGCGCGCAATCTTTTCGACGCCCCATGGCTGCCTGTCGAGACGCATGCGCGTACTGCGGTTGCCTTCGATCTTGCGCTCTATCCACATGAAGATCTCGGTATAGACCGTCTGCGGACAGGAATAGCCGCACCATACGCGGCCGGCCACCGCAGTGAACAGGAACAGCGAGAAGGCGCAGACGATCAGCAGCAGCGCGAGATAAATGAAGTCCTGCGGCCACAACACCAGGCCGAACAGATAAAACTTGCGGGCGGCGAGATCGAACAGCACCGCCTGCCTGCCGTTCCACGACATCCACGGCAATCCGTAAAACACCAGCTGGGTCAGCCAGACGCACACCCAGCGCCAATTGGCGTACAGGCCCTTGACTTCGCGAGGATAGATTTCCTGGCGGGCCTCGTACATCCTGATTACCGAAACCTTCACAGCAGGTTCGCCCATGGCTTCAACTCTTTGACTTTTCAACGTTTCAATGACCAGCTTGCCGCTTGCCATTTGCTTCTTGCTTCCTGAAGCCGGCGCGTCTGCGCCGGCCGTAGCTCGCATCGAAGGTGCGGATCAAGACGGCATGCCGGGATCCGCACCACCCGATCATTTTTTCGCGGTAACGATCGAGGTGTCGTTCGACAGGCTCCAGACATAGGCGGCGAGCAGATGGACCTTGCCTTCGCCGAGGAATTCGTTGAAGGCCGGCATGCTGTTGGTACGCCCCTTGCGGATGGTCTCCATCACGGTTTCCGCGCTGCCGCCGTAGAGCCAGACCTTGTCGGTCAGATTGGGCGCCCCTAGAGCCTGGTTGCCCGCGCCGGTCGAGGTATGGCAGGCGGCGCAGGCGGCGAACTTGTCCTTGCCGAATGCGACCTTGATCGGATCCGAAGTGGCGCCGGACAGGCTGAGAACATAATGCGCAACATTCTCCACGTCCTTGTCCGAACCGAGGGCCGCCCCCATCGGCGGCATGTTGCCATTGCGGCCGTGCATGATCGTTGTCTTGATCACGTCCGGATCGCCGCCGTACAACCAGTCCTTGTCGGCCAGGTTTGGAAAGCCCTTGTTGCCGCGGGCGTCCGAGCCGTGGCACTGCGCGCAATAGGTGAGGAACAGGCGTTCGCCGATGGCATGGGCCTGCGGATCGGCAGCCACGGTTTTCAAGTCCTGCTGCTGATACTTCTCGAAGATCGGACCGTAGTCGGCGTCGGCTTTTTGCAGCTCTTCCTTGTAGGCGCCGACCGATTCCCAGCCAAGCTTGCCCTTGAAGGAACCCAGGCCCGGATACAGCACCAGGTAAATCACGCCGAACACGATGGTCAGGTAGAACATCCACATCCACCAGCGCGGCATGGGATTGTTCAGTTCGGTCAGTCCGTCATCCCAGCTGTGGCCGGTGGTATCGGCTTCCTCGCCCTCGCGGATGACGATCTTCACCTTGGCCTGCGACCATAGCAGGATGGCGCAGCCGGCGATGCCGAGGACGGTGAGCACCGCGACATAGATGCTCCAGAATTCGCTTGTAAAGTCAGCCATGTTGCTTCTCCGATGCAGCGGTGTCGTTATCGTCCGCAAACGGCAGTTGTGCCGCCGTGTCAAAATCCGCGCCGCGATGCGCGCCGTAGGTCCACCACACGATCCCGATGAAGCTCAGGAAACTGAGCACCGTGATCAGATTGCGCGCATCGAAAATGAATTGTTCGAAAGTCATGATTACCTCTTTGCCTTGATCTGGATGCCGAGGCCTTGCAGATAGGCGACCAGCGCATCCTGTTCGGTCTTGCCGTCCACTTCCTTGGCCGCATTCGCGATTTCCTCATCGCTGTACGGATGGCCCAGGCGGCGCAGCGCCACCATCTTCGGCGCCACCGACTGCGGGTCGAGCTTGGTCGTTGCCAGCCATGGATAGGAAGGCATGTTCGATTCGGGCACCACGTCGCGCGGATTCATCAGGTGGGTGCGATGCCATTCATCGCTGTAGCGTCCGCCGACGCGCGCCAGGTCCGGGCCGGTGCGCTTGGAGCCCCACTGGAACGGATGGTCATAGACGAACTCGGAAGCAACCGAGTAATGGCCATAACGTTCGGTCTCGGCGCGGAACGGACGGATCATCTGCGAGTGGCAGTTGTAGCAACCCTCGCGCACGTACACGTCGCGCCCGGCGAGGCGCAGCGCCGAGTAAGGCTTGAGTCCGGCGATCGGTTCGGTGGTTGATTTCTGGAAAAACAGCGGAACGATCTCGACCAGACCGCCAACGCTCACGACGAGAACCACCAGCGCAATCAGCAGCCAGGGATTCTTTTCAATCCATTCATGAGAAAACTTTTTCATTGCTTACTGCTCCTGTTTCAAACCTGGTTCAGGCGTGTACCGCGAGGGTGGAAGGAATACCGGCTGTCACTTCCTTGCTGTCGCGGACGGTCATGAAGGTGTTGTAGGCCATCATGATCATGCCGGTGAGGTACAGCAGACCGCCGCCGAAGCGAATCACGTAGTAGGGATAGGTTGCCTTGACCGATTCGACGAAGGTGTAGGTCAGCGTGCCGTCGGCGTTCACCGCGCGCCACATCAATCCCTGCATCACGCCGGCAATCCACATCGCGGCGATGTACAGAACGATGCCGATGGTGGCGACCCAGAAATGCGCATCGATCAGGCGCACGCTCCACATCTGTGTCTTGCCCGAGAGGCGCGGCAGCAGGTAGTAGATCGAACCCATGGTGATGAAACCGACCCAGCCGAGCGCGCCGGCATGCACGTGGCCGACGGTCCAGTCGGTGTAGTGCGACAGCGCATTGACGGTCTTGATGGACATCATCGGGCCTTCGAAGGTCGACATGCCGTAGAAGGACAGCGACACGATCAGGAACTTCAGGATGGGATCGGAACGCAGCTTGTCCCATGCGCCGGACAGCGTCATCACGCCGTTGATCATGCCGCCCCAGCTCGGAGCCAGCAGGATCAGGGAGAACACCATGCCGATCGACTGTGTCCAGTCAGGCAATGCGGTGTAATGCAGATGGTGCGGGCCCGCCCACATGTAGGTAAAGATCAGCGCCCAGAAGTGCACGATCGACAGGCGATACGAGAAGACCGGCTTGTCGGCCTGCTTCGGAATGAAGTAGTACATCATGCCGAGGAAGCCCGCGGTCAGGAAGAAGCCCACCGCATTGTGGCCGTACCACCACTGGATCATGGCATCCTGCACGCCGGCATAGGCGGAGTAGGACTTGCCCATGCTCACGGGGATGGCCGCGCTGTTGACCAGGTGCAGCAGCGCGACAGCCAGGATGAAGGCACCGAAGAACCAGTTGGCGACGTAGATGTGCGGCACCTTGCGCTTGACCAGCGTGCCGAAGAACACAACCGCGTACGAAACCCAGACCGCCGTGATCAGGATGTCGATCGGCCATTCGAGCTCGGCGTATTCCTTGCCGGAGGTATAACCCAGCGGCAGGGAAATGGCGGCGGCGACGATCACTGCCTGCCAGCCCCAGAAGGTGAAGGCTGCGAGTCCGTCGGAAAACAGCCGGACCTGCGATGTGCGCTGCACCACATAGTAGGACGTGGCGAACAGCGCGCAACCGCCGAAGGCGAAAATCACGGCATTGGTGTGCAGCGGTCGCAGGCGACCGTAGCTCAGCCATGCCGTGTCGAAGTTAAGAGCCGGCCAGGCAAGCTGCGCGGCGATGAAAACGCCCACCAGCATGCCGACCACTCCCCACACTACCGTCGCGATCGCGAATTGCTTCACGACTTTGTAGTTGTAGTTTTGTGATGTATCCACGTACGATCTCCAAGGTTGCTAACACGATGGACGCAGAGTACGAGTTCGCCCCCCCAAAAACCTTGACCTGAGTCAAATTGGTCCGGATGGCCGAAAATAGTTGGAAGGCGTTGCGGGGATGCAGCGGAAACGTCGTTCTCGCCTTGCGAACAAAGGCGAAAACGACAAGAAGGGGAAGCCTGAGGCAGGCTTGGGGAAGGCTTGATGTGCCGATTATTTAGGCAATGCGGTGCCTGCCATGTTGCCCGGCGACGTTGCCGCGCCATCTCGCAGGGTGTCTTCCCTGGCGGGCTTGTTGTCTCTGTTGCCAATGCTGTTGCCAATGCCGTTGCCGGTGCTGTCGTCATCCTGCAGGATGCGCATGCCAGGACCGACGAGGTCGTCGAATTGCCCGCCGTCGGAAGCATTGAAAAAAAGCCAGATGGTGAAGAACACCACCAAGACACTCATCGGAACGAGCAGGTATAAAGCTTCCATGGTGTTTCTCCTTCAGGTTGCTGCAAGGCTTGCGATAGTGGCATTCATGCATTCGCCACGGCGGCAGGCGCCGCCACTGCGGTTTCCGCAGCACGGGTTTCACGAGCCGGCACCGGCACTGGCTTCGGCACGCGCCGCAGCCGCAATGCATTGATGATCACCACCGCCGAGCTGAGCGACATGCCGATCCCTGACAGCCAGGGATTGAGCACGCCGACGGCCGCTGCAGGAATCGCCAGCGCATTGTAGATGCTGGCCCAGGCCAGGTTCTGGCGGATGACTGCCATCGTCTGCGATGCCGCGCGCATGGCATCGCCTACCGCGTCGAGCTGCGCGGAAAGCAATACTGCATCCGCGTGCGTCTGTGCGAGCACCGCACCGCCGCCCATGGCGAAGGAGACATCCGCCGCGCGCAGTACCGCCGCATCATTGACGCCGTCGCCCACCATGGCGACGACCGCGCCCTCCTGCTGCAGCGCTTGCACAAATGCCAGCTTCTGTTCCGGCAACTGTTCTCCAAGGGCCTGATCGATGCCCAGCCTGAAAGCGACCGCATCCGCGGCATCCTGCCTGTCGCCGCTGAGCAGGATCACCTGCTTGCCGAGCGACTGGAATTGCCGCACGACCCGCGCCGCATCCTCGCGCAATGCATCGGCAAGGTCGAACCGCGCCAGCCAGCCATCGCCGCACCCAAGGTAGACCGGCGTGACATGCGCTGCCGGCGGCGCTGCTTTACTCCCCGGCATGGTTGCCGCCGTTGGCAGCTCGCCTGCCAGTTCTTCAACATAAGACAGGCTGCCAAGGCGAAAACACCTGCCGGCAAGCACGCCTTCCACGCCCTTTCCAGCGGCGTTGCGCAGATCTTGCGCCGTGGGCATCGGCGGGCTTGTGCCGTTCGCAGTTTCCAATCCTGCGGCGTCGATGAGTGCCTGCGCCAATGGGTGGGTGCTGCCCGCCTCCAATGCCGCCGCCAGCTGGAGACAGCGAGCGGTATCTTGAGTGCCAAGCATGACGCTGCCGGCGAGCGCAGGCTTGCCCCTGGTCAGGGTGCCGGTCTTGTCGAATACCACATGCGTGGTTCGATGCAGCGTCTCCAGCACATGCGGCTGCAAAACCAGCACGCCCTGGGAAACCAGCCTGTCGGTGGCCGCCGCGAGAGCGCTTGGCGTCGCCAGCGACAAGGCGCAGGGACAGGAAACCACGAGAACGGCAATCGCAATCGGCCACGCACGGGCCGGATCAAGGGTTTGCCAGGCAACGAACACCACGACCGCCAGCAGGAGAAGCGCCGCGACGAACCATGCCGCCACCTTGTCGGCCCAGAGGGAAAGCCGCGGCTTTTCCTGCCCTGCCCTTTCCACCAGCTTGACCAGCCGCGACAGGGTGCTTTCTCGCGCCGCTTTCGTGACCTTCACAATTACCGGCTGGCTGGCGTTCACCGCGCCGCCCGGCAATGCATCGCCGGCCTGCTTCGGCTGCGCATCGCTTTCGCCGGTGAGCAGGGAGACGTCGATCGCGGTCGCACCTTCGACAAGGACCGCGTCCGCCGGAAAGGCTTCGCCCGGTTTGACCAGAACGAATTCGCCCTCGGACAAGCGTGCGGCCGGCACGACTTCCACCGTGCGGTCTTCGGGATATGCCGGCATGCGGGCCGCCGACGCCGGCAGCGCCGACTGCAGTCTTTCCAGCCCGGAGGCGGCCTTGCGGCGAGCAATGAATTCCAGATAACGGCTGCACAGGAGCAGGAAAACGAACATCGTTACCGAGTCGAAGTAGACATCGCCGCCGCCTTCCAGCGTCGCCGCCACGCTGCCGGCAAATGCCGCGCCGATGCCGAGCGCGACCGGCACATCCATGCCGAGCACGCGGTTCTTCAAATTGGTCCAGGCGCCGCGGAAGAACGGCAGCGCGGAATAGCACACTGCCGGAATCGTGAGGAAGAGGCTCGCCCAGCGCATCAGGGCTTCCATGTCGGCATCGAGCGTGCCGTCGGTGGCGAGGTAGACCGGCACCGCATACATCATCACCTGCATCATCGACAGGCCGGCGATGAACAACTGCCGGAACAGGGTCTTGCCGGCGCGCTGCATCTGCTCTTCATGCCGGTCGGCATCGAAGGGATACGCCATGTAACCGACTTCCCGCACCGCCAGCAGGATCGCGCTCGGCTTGCATGCCGCGGGATTCCAGCGCACGTGCAGCTTTGCCGTGGCGACATTCAGGTTGAACGAAGCCACGCCCGGCAGGCGCGCCAGGCGGCGTTCGATCAGCCAGACGCAGGCGGCGCAGCGAATGCCCTCCACCGAAAAAACGGCCTCGCATGCCTGTGCACCTTCGTCCTCGGCGGCGAACTGCGCGACGATTTCCGGAGCATCGTAAAGCCGCAGCTCATCGGGCACCAGAGACGCATCGGCCGCGTTCGGCGAATAGCCCTGGCGATTGAGATAGTAGTCGGACAAGCCGTTTTCGACGATCGTCCGTGCCACCGTTTCGCAGCCTGGACAGCACATTGCGCGTTCGACATCGGCGATGCGCACGGTCCAGTGAGCAGATGCAGGAATCGATTGGCCGCAATGAAAACAGGCATTTGCCTCGACCGGCGCATAGTCGGGTTTTGCAGCTGAGGCCGTCATTTCCATCCTCCCGAATGCATGCCATGTCCGGTGCTTGCGGCCGGCGTAATGCACACCGCATCGAGCCAGCCGGACGGCAAGCCGTGCACGGCGCGCGCCAGACCGAGCAGGCCGAAGGCGAGCACCAGCAAGCCGCTTGCCATGCGCACGCGGGACGAACGGGTCCACTGCTGAAGCCGCGCCCCGAGGAGTCCGATGCCCAGCAGCATCGGCAGCGTTCCGGTACCGAATGCCAGCATGATGGACGCGCCATTGGCAGCCGATCCGCTCAGCATGGCGCTCAGCAGGACGCTGTACACCATGCCGCAGGGAACCCAGCCCCACAAGCCGCCGAGCGCGAACGCCTTTCCCGCGCTGTCTACCGGCAGCAGCTTGCCGGTCAGCGGCTGGATCCGGCGCCAGACGACCTGCCCGGCGGATTCCAGGCGTGCCAGTCCGCTCCAGCTTCCCATCAGGTAAAGTCCGAGAGCCACCAGCATCAGGTTGGCAAGCCAGTAAAGAATGATCTGCAGCGATGACATGACGGCGAGCGTACGCGCCCCCTGGGCGATGCCGCCGGCGATGGCGCCGGCCAGCGCGTAGGAGGACAGGCGGCCGGCGTTATAGGACAGCATGCGCAGGCCGTCTTCCAGCATCGCCGGGCGGGCGAGCACCGCACCCTGCGCATTGGCGATTGGAATGACGCGACGTCCGGAGCCGGCGGAAAAGGCGCTGACGATGCCGCCGCACATGCCGATGCAGTGAACGCTGCCCATCAGGCCGACGACGAAAAAGGAAATCAAGGAAAGCTCGTTCACTGTGTACTCATTGCCCCGTGGCTGAAATGGCCCTGTAGCTGAAGCTGAAATCCGCGTCCTGCGGCATCAGATGGTCTTGGAATAGCGCAGGCGATCCGGCTTCACTTCCTGCTTCCGGTTCAGATGGGCATCAAACACCATGCAGATGTTGCGGATCAGCAGCCGCCCCTTCGGGCTGACGGTCAGCCAGTCGTTATCGATGCTCAGCAGGCCGTCTGCCTCCATCACGCGCAGCTGCTCCAGCTCGTTCTGGAAATAGCTTGCGAAGCTGATCGGATACGCAAGCTCCAGAGATCGGATCGACAGTTCAAAATTGCACATCAGCATCTGGATGATGACTCGGCGCAGCAGGTCGTCCACGGTCAGCCGGGTACCGCGCGCAATAGGCAGTTCGCCCTGCTCGATGCGCTCGTAATAGGCATCGAGCGTTTTTTCATTCTGGCTGTAGGTCGAGCCGACGGCGCTGATGGCCGACACGCCGACCGAGATCATCTCGGCTTCCGCATGGGTGGAATATCCCTGGAAGTTGCGATGCAGCCTGCCCTGGCGCTGGGCGATCGCGAGATCGTCGTCGGGCTTGGCGAAATGGTCCATGCCGATGTAGACGTAACCCGCCGAGGTCAGCCGCCGGATGCACAATGACAGCATGTCAAGCTTGGTTTCGGCGCTGGGCAGCTCGTCTTCATTGATGCGGCGCTGGGGCTTGAACAGCGCCGGCATGTGCGCATAGTTGTAGACCGAAATACGGTCGGGGTTGGCGGCGATCACCTTGTTGAGCGTCTGGTCCATCGTCATCAGCGTCTGCTTCGGCAGGCCGTAGATGAGGTCGATGCTGATCGAACGGAAACCGGCCTCGCGCGCTGCGTTCATGACGGCCAGCGTCACTTCTTCCGGCTGGATGCGGTTGACGGCCTTCTGCACCTCGGCGTCGAAATCCTGGACGCCGAAACTGATGCGGTTGAAACCCTGATTGCGCAAGGCGCGCACGCGTTCCGGCGTGACGGTGCGCGGATCGATTTCGATGGAATATTCGCCATCGTCATCGTTGGCAAAACGGAAACGGCTGCGCAGATGGGTCAGCAGCTCGCCCATCTGTTCGTCGGAAAGATAAGTCGGCGTGCCGCCGCCAAAATGCAGCTGGGTGACGACATTGAGGTCGCCGACGAGCTTGCCCTGCATGTCGATCTCCCGCTTCAGGTAGGTCAGGTAGACCTCGGCCTTGCTGCGGTTCTTGGTGATGACCTTGTTGCAGGCGCAGTAGTAGCAGAGCTTGTCGCAGAACGGGATGTGCACATACAGCGACAGCGGATTGCGCGCGCCAAGCGCGCGCACCTGGTTGACCGCCTGCAGGTAATCGCCCATGCCGAAGGTATCGGCGAAACGGTCGGCGGTCGGATAGGACGTATAACGCGGACCCTGCCGGCTCAGCTTGCGGATCAGCGCTGCGTCGAACTGGACGTTGGGAACTTGGGGGATTGCTGTTGCAGGAACTGCCATGTCGGACTCCGGCTATCGCGCACCCAAACAATTGGGCGCACCTAGAATGGCTGGCAGTGTACGAGTCCAGGGTCGTTCGCAACATTGATCCAGGTCAAAACGCTCCGGATTGGCGAAACGGGCTGCGGCGGCGTGAAGACTTGGCGTCAAGATTTGCCTGCATTGCGCTCCTGGCAATCGCCGTCATGAAACGACATGCCAATGCGGCAATGCAAAGACGAGAGAAGGCCCGGATGCGCCGCGGGCAGATCCGGCGGCGCCTGGTGGTGCATCGGATATCGCTTGTCGCCCGGCTTTATGCGGCGGCACGCTCCGTCGATACTGCTGAAGAATCGCTGCCGTTCAGCAAGAATTCCATCAGTTCACGCACCGAACGGATCTCGCTGCCGAAGGGCAGCCGCTCGGAGCCGCGGAAGAACAGGCCGCGCTTGACATCGCCCTCCAGCGCGAACGCCAGTCGGGTGTCGATGCAGAATTGCCCCGACTTGGCGATGCCGTCGCGCAGCCCGCACTGGTGCAGGCAGTCGAAGCCGACCGTGCATTCCTTCGGTCCCGCCTTGCGCTGCAGTTTCTCTTCCTTCTCCAGGTAATTGGCGAGCCAGGGCGTGCGCACCCCGCGCGCCGGCAGTCCTGCCACGCTCATGAAGGTGACGATGTCTTCCGGCTTGGCTTCGGCCAGCACTTTCTTGAAGTTGACATGCGCATCGCCTTCCGTCGTGACGGCGAATGCAGTACCCAATTGCACGGCGCTTGCTCCCATCGCGAGCAGCGCACGCACCTGTTCATGACTGTTGATGCCGCCGGCCGCGACCAGCGGAATGGATTCGCGCTCCAGTCCGAGTTCGCGCAGGACTTGCTGGGAAGCTTCGAGCACGGCGGGAAAGGCGAAATGCGGCTGGTCGACATCCTCCATGCGGGCCGCGCCGAGATGTCCTGCCGCATGCCGCGGGTTTTCAATCACGATGGCATCCGGCAGACGGTTCTTGCGCATCCATTTCTTCAGCACCAGCGCCACGCCCCGGGCATCGGAAAGAATGGGCATGAGCGCCACGTCGGGATGGTCCGCGGCGAGTTCCGGCAAGTCCAGCGGCAGTCCGGCGCCGACCACGACGGCTTGCGCTCCGCTCTCGCAAGCTTGCCTGACATAGGCAGCGTATTCGGCCACTGCGCGCATGATGTTGACGCCCACCATGCCCTGGCCGCCGGCGAGTTGCAGCGCGGCCTTGATTTCCCGGTCCAGCGCCGTCAGATTCGCCTTATCGATCAGGGTCTTGTCGCGGCTCTTGCCCGTGCCGGCCATCAGGTCGGGATGATGCCGCCGCAGGTCCACGCTGGAAATCGTGCCGACGCCGCCTAGCGCCGCCACGCTGCCGGCGAGACGGTGCGCGGAAACACCCACTCCCATGCCTCCCTGTACGATGGGAAGCAGGCTTCTTCCCTTGATATGAAGCGGTTTCAATGTGGTCTGTAACACGGCGTTTTCCCAGTCAAAGCGGTCTAAAGGACGAGCGAATGTAGCAAACGGGAAATGCAATGTATTTGATCTCAGTCAATTATTTCCAAGCGCTCATCAGGACGCGCGCATGAAGGCTGGTTCATGCGGATTGCGCGCTACGACATGCGGTCGCGTCAAGGTCCGGGCCGAAGCCGCGAACTCCACGGCTGCATCGATGTCACTTTAATCAATCGCAATATTATTAACTTCACAAGCTGCGGCTTGAAATCGGCCGCCAGCGAGCGCGTCCGAACGGACAGCGGCGGGTTCGAACAGACGGCGTGTCTGAACAGACAACGGAACAGGACGAGGCGCAAGGACAAGCCACAATATTCCGGCGGCATGCCGCCGCTGGATTACTTCATGGAGGACAGTTTGAGTCAGACAGGAAACGCAGCGCTTCATCGCATCACGATCGTCGGCGGCGGCGCCGGGGGGCTTGAGCTCGCGGTGCGCCTGGGCAAGAAGCTGGGAAAGAAAAAACGGGCGGAGATCACGCTGGTCGATGCTTCCCGCACCCATCTGTGGAAACCACTGCTTCACCAGGTCGCGGCCGGTACGCTCGACACGCATTCGGATGAACTCGAATATCTTGCCCTTGCCCGGAACTATCATTTCAATTTCCGGCTGGGACGCATGGATGGCCTCGATCGCGCCGGCAAGGAGATATTCCTTGCCCCGATCTATGACGAAAACGGCGAAGAGATCCTGCCGCGCCAGTCCATTCCCTACGATACGCTGGTGCTGGCACTCGGGAGCCAGACCAATGACTTCAACACGCCCGGCGTGCATGAACACAGCATCATGCTGGACTCGCCCGAAGCCGCCGAGCGCTTCCATACCCGCCTCATCAATTCCTGTATCCGGGCGCAGGCCAGGCCCAAGACATCAGGCCAGGAACGCTTCACCGTCACCATCATCGGCGGCGGCGCGACCGGCGTGGAATTGTCCGCCGAGCTGCACATGACGGCAAAGATCATCACCAGCTACGGCCTTGCCAACTTCGATCCGGAAAAGGATCTGAAGATCGTGATCGTTGATGCGGGACCTCGAATCCTGCAGGCTCTGCCGGAGCGCCTGTCGTCTGCCGTCACGCATGAACTCAAGGAACTCGATATCGAGGTGCATACCAGCGAGCGCGTGACTGAAGTGACGAAGGAAGGCGTGCGGATGGCGAGCGGCAGGTTCATCCCGAGCAGCATCGTCGTATGGGCCGCCGGCATCAAGATCGCCGATTTCATGAAGGAGCTCGGCGGGCTGGAAACCAACAGGATCAATCAGCTCGTCGTGCACCGGAACATGCAGACGACGCGCGACCCGTCCATCTTTGCCATCGGCGACTGTGCGGCTTGCCCGATGGAGGACGGCAAGTCCACCGTTCCGCCGCGCGCGCAGTCAGCCCATCAGCAGGCCAATACCCTCGCCAAATCGCTAGTGCGCATGCTGCAGGGAAAATCCCTTCTCGATTTTCATTACCGGGACCATGGCTCGCTGGTCTCGCTGGGCAACTACAGCACGGTCGGCAGCCTGATGGGAGCGATTGCACGCGGCTCCGTGTTCATCGAAGGCAGCATTGCCAAGTGGATGTACTGGTGGCTGCACAAGAACCATCAGATCACCGTCAACGGCTGGTTCCGCACCTGGCTGCAGACCTGGGCCGAAACCATCAATTGGGCGCGCAATCCGCGCATCAAGCTCCATTGAAGGGACGCGGGAGCGGCGATTCGCCTCTCCCGCTGCCGGGCTGCCCGCCCCCTCCGACCGTGCGGGTGAAGGCGACACCGCTCAGGCAAGACGCCAAACGATCAGCGGGCGCCGCCATGATGGCCGTCAGGGCCATGATGGCGCGAGCGGCCATGAAACTTGAATTCCTCGTTGAAAATCTTTTGCTGGTCTGGCGACAGCACTGCATAGAATTCCCTTGTGGCGGCGAGCCGCTCGGTCATTCTCTGTTCCGCCTGCTTCATGAACGCCAGCCTCTTTTCCATGCGGTCCGGCACGCTCAGTTTTTCCATTTCCGCGCGGTCGGGACGCTGCGGCATATCGCCGGGGCGCATCCTGGCGACATAGGCGTTCCAGGCGATTTCCTGGTTCGCGTTCAGAGCGAGTTTCGCACGCAGCTCGGCCTGCCGCTTCTCCATGCGTTCACGCATCTTCTCGGGTGAACGTTCATGATGGCCGGCTGCCTGCCCGCCGGGAGAGGGCTGTGCCTGCACTGCCAGCGCGCCGGTGCCGATGCCAGCGGCAAGCAAGGTGGAAACAAGGGTTTTATGGATGCGTTTCATCATGATTTCTTCCTGAAGTGATCAGTGCCTTATGCACGGGATCCATCGTGACGCCGGCGTGTATCGGCAGCATGTCGGTGTTGGCCATTGTTGTAGCGGCAAGTACGCAGCGTCGGAGAGTTTGTATCGTTCTGTATCGGGTATTGCAGGGGAAACACCGCGATACAATTGCGGTACCCCGACCCGTTCGAACTTGCCATAATCCGCTCATGGAACATCCACAAAAAATTCTGATTGTCGACGACGACCGCGAGATCAGCACCCTTCTGGCGGAGTATCTGGAAAAGAACGGCTACCGCGCCGTGACTGCCGGCGACGGCAAGGCCATGCAGAAAGCCTTGCAGGAGCACCGTGTCGATCTGATTGTCCTGGATCTCAACCTTCCCGGCGAGGACGGCCTGACCCTGTGCCGCAACCTGCGCAGCCATTCCGCCATTCCAGTCATCATGCTGACGGCGCGCGGCGAACCCGTCGATCGCATCCTCGGCCTGGAAATGGGGGCCGACGACTATGTACCCAAGCCTTTCGAGCCGCGTGAGCTGTTCGCCCGCATACGCAGCGTGCTGCGACGCACCCAGGCCCTGCCGCCGCATATGCAGACCAGCGAGTCCCAGCAGATCAAGTTCGCCGGCTGGACCATGGATGTCACCGCGCGCCATCTGATCAATCCGGCGGGCGTCGTGGTCGCGCTTTCCGGCGCCGAATACCGCCTGCTGAAAATCTTCCTTGATCACGCCAACCGCGTGCTGAGCCGCGACCATCTGCTCAACCTGACACAAGGCCGCGACGCCGATCCTTTCGATCGATCGATCGACCTGCAGATCAGCCGGCTGCGGCAAAAACTCGGCGACGACGCGCGTTCGCCCCAGATCATCAAGACGGTGCGTAATGAAGGTTATGTGCTGGCCACGCAGGTCGCCAAGGAATGAAAACACTGTTGCAGTCGATGACGACCAGGGTATTCCTGATGCTGTTCATCGGTGTCGTGCTGAGCACCCTGCTGTCGTTCGGACTGGCGGCCAGGGAGCGGCAGCGGATGATCGGCCAGTTCCGGGACTTTCATGCGGTGGAAAGGATTGCCCAGTTCGTGCTGTCGCTGGAAACCGTGCCCGCCCACCTGCGTGAGCCGTTTTTCACGGCGGCCACCGGCGTCGGCATGCGCGCCGAAATTGCCAGCGGCCAGGAAGCCGTCAAGGAACCGCGCTCCACCCTCGCCGGCATGCTTGACAAGCGACTGCCGGAAGACTATCGGATCGTATCCACGCCGGCCACAGCGGCGGACTGCGCATCGACCGGGCGCGGCATGCGCCGCCCGCCCGAGCAGCGGGTCAGCTGCGAAGCCATGCTGATCACGTTGCACGACGGATCCAGATTGCGGATATCGGTCCTGCCGCCGCGCCCGCCTCCCATGGCTCCCGGAATCGATTTGCAGACCTATGCGGCACTGCTGCTGGCAAGCATAGCGGTCGTCGCCGCAGTGGTGGCCCGTACGGCGATGCGTCCTCTCAAGCAGCTGGCCGAAGCGGCGACCGAACTCGGACATGACATCGAACGTCCGCCGCTGCCGGAGCGCGGGGCGACGGAACTGCGCCAGGCGGCGGCCGCCTTCAATGCGATGCAGTCGAGGATTCGCAGCCATATCCGGCAGCGCGCCCACATACTTGCCGCCATCACCCACGATCTGCAGACACCGCTGACACGCCTGCGGCTGCGTCTCGAAAAGGTGGATGACGCCGAATTGCGGGACAAGCTGATCAGCGACCTGTCTGCCATGCAGGGCATGGTGCGCGAAGGCCTCGATCTCGCGCGCAGCATGGACTCGGCTGAAGCCATGCAGCGTCTCGATCTCGATTCGCTGATCGATAGCGTCTGCGCCGATGCCACGGATGCCGGACAGCTGGTCCATGTCAATGGCGTCACCGGGGCGTCGTTGATGGCCAGGCCGATCGCGTTGCGGCGCTGCCTCACCAATCTGCTCGATAATGCGGTGAAATACGGATACGAAGCACAGGTCAAGGTTACGCGAGAAGGGGGAAACGCCGTCATCTCGATCCGCGACAAGGGCCCCGGCATTCCGCCCGGCGAGTTCGAGAAGGTGTTCGAGCCCTTCTACCGGCTCGAGAGTTCACGCTCCCGCCATACCGGCGGAACAGGCATCGGACTGACCATTGCCAGAAACATCGCCGAACAGCACGGCGGCGGCATCTCGATGCGCAATCATGAGGAAGGCGGTCTGGTGGTGACCTTGTTTCTTCCGCTCGGGCATGCCGCGCCTGTGCAAGGCTGAATGTTCGTGGTTTGGGCGTGATGGTCAAAGTCCAAAGCCAGAAGCGTTTTGACATCGCCCAGGCTGCGTTTGATAAGCATTGCGAGCAGTTCAGGTTGGCGCCGAGGAGCGCACGCGTACGCAAGGTACGCCGAGCACCGCAGGCGCCAACCCGGATCGCGCAGCAGCTTATCGACACAGCCTGGAGCGTTTTCGCCTTGACCGGGCTGGTCGAGGCCGAGGCAAATTGTCGCTGGAACAAGGCGTGACGGCACGACATGGCCAGGCCATGGCAAGGAGTCACAACGCCGTGCCGGCGGCAATGCATCCGGGATCTGCATGCAGATCAGGAGGAAACCGATCTAATGCGAGTTTGCCGCATTACTGATCGGGCATGCGGCGTCCCTGCCCCAGAGTCCGGAACATATCCGGGCGCGGCAGAGGTGGCCTTCGATCAGCCCAAGCGTCCCGCAACGCTTCACCAAGGATTCCGTTGTGTCCCCCTGAGTACGAATCACCACATCCGAATTCGCCCCGGATGCGCCCAAGCCTGGATTCGCTTCGCGTGCACGCGAGCTCATACGCGTGGCGGTATCCGCAGTCCTGTCGCTTCCATTCGTCTGCCCCTGCTTATTCGGGACCCGTGACAGGAGGGCCGCGATCAGATCCACATCCGTATCCTTGCTTCTTGCCTTTTCCGATGCGCTTGCGCTTCTTTTCATAGCTATCCGGGTCGGGCGTTGACCCGACTGGCTTGCCCTTAGGTTCCGGTCCCGCAGCCGTGACACTTCATGCGGTTTCACGGTCTTTACCGCAGGCTTGCGTGCCAACTGCTGCGCGGCGGCACGCTGCGGGTCAATGACATTGCGGTGGACGTTTTCCTTGCCTGGGGCATAGGAAGATGCCGGCGCAGGCGAAACCTCGGTGGCGGGCGGCTGCGCTGTATTGAGCGCAAGCGACTGATGGAACGCAGAAGTACCGGACATATCCAGGTCACCGAATCCCGGGGCCGCCATATTCGCAGCAGCGCCGTCCGGTGCAGTCGCCGCGACGCCCTCTCCTTTCTCTCCACCTGTTTTTTCGCTGCTCTTTTCTGCCGTGTCCTTCGCCGAAACTTCATGGATGACCTGCTCCTGCCGCGGACGCTTCTCTTCCTGGTAACGGCTGAGCAGCAGCCCCACCGCTACCAGAAGGAATGTTCCAGCCAGGAAGATGAGTCCGCCTTGCAGCAGCCGCTGCTTACCCGCTGGCGGCTCCAGCGCATCAAGAACGTGAAAGACCGCATTCGTATCGCGCAGGGTTTGATCAGCTTCATACAGCGCATGACGCTCTTTCGGGTCGGGTCTGGCGGAATGGGGCTGGTTCATATCGTTAATCGGGACAGACATAGAAATCATTTTTAATGACGAAAATGCAATATTACCAATACAATATTGTCTTGTTTGCAATTATTAAGAACTTTGTGTGAATACTGCCACGCCGCTCCTTTTGCTCGCTTTTACCTACATGATCACGATCGCCGCGACAGGCTGGCATGTGCTTGACAGAAAGCGCCGCACGTCCATCCGTGCATGGTTGCGTGATCATGCGACATACAGCGGGGTATGGCTCGGATACCAGATCAGGCGGTTTACCAATCTGCCACGCGCTGCCTGGCGCACGACAGTTGCCGCTTCCGATACCGCGGTCACAGGAATGCGGCCACATCGACGCATGCTGGGCTTATGCATGGTGTTGGTCCTGGCGCCGGCCGGCCTGCTACTCATCTTCGCCAATTTCACCCATCTGCATTCCTATGACGACGCCACACTTCATCGCGATCCGGTAGTCGCCTCGCTCCTCGACGGCGAACAACTTGTGCCTCCGGCTGCGCTTCCACCCGCAGTATTCATCACGCCGGAAGCAGGCGCAGACCGAACGGAGCTCGCGACGGCGAGCCGCGAATGGATGCTGCTTGATCCGGATTTCCGACAGCGGCTCCTGCTTGTGTTCCGGGCGCTGGAGCGCCATGGCTATCGGATGGTCCTGCTTGAAGGTTATCGCAGTCCGGAGCGGCAGCAAATGCTGGCGCAACTCGGCCCGCATGTGACCAATGCGAAGGCTTTCCAGAGCTATCACCAGTTCGGGCTAGCGGCCGACAGCGCCTTCTATCGCAGTGGACGGCTCGTGATTAGCGAAAAAGATCCCTGGGCAATGGAGGGTTACCGCCTGTATGGCGAATATGCCGAATCATTCGGTCTCGTCTGGGGTGGACGCTGGCAGATGCGTGATTTCGGACACGTGGAACTGAGGCGCGGCCGCTCATGACATTGATATTAAAACGTGGTCGTCGCCATTCAACAACGCAATGTTGTCATCGTGCCATCATCTAAGTTACCATTCTTGCAATTATTAATTTTACAACTTTGCCCAGGCGACAATTTTGCCGAGGTTGAGCCTGTCCCTGCCAAAGACTTTTTTGCCGTTGCCCGGGTGTCTGAAGGCTTCATCAAGTTTGCGAACCCGCTCCCGATTGCACCACCGGCTGTATTGGAATTCCATTCATGCTCAAGCTGTACACCTTTCTGACGAGCTTCCGTACCTTGTCCATTGTCGGCACCTGCCTGGCCCTTGCCGCCATCTCCCTGTTCGCGGCCTATCTTCAAATTCCGCCGCTCTGGACCTTAGTTCTGCTGGCTGCAATTCCGCTCGCGTGGCTGGTTTACTTCCTCCTCAGGCGCAGGCGCCTGCGTGGCGCCGGAAGCAATATCGACGAGCTTTTCAGGCAGGCGGGCGAAACCGCAACAAAAAATACGCCTCCGGATCGACGGGATGAAATCGAAATTCTGAGGACGCGACTGGCGGAAGCGGTACGCACCATCAAGGAATCAAAGCTGGGCCTTACCTCCGGAAGCGCCGCGCTCTATGAGCTTCCCTGGTATATCGTGATTGGCAATCCCGCAGCAGGAAAAAGTACCGCGATTGCACATTCAGGCTTGAACTTTCCTTTTTCCGACAAGGCCGGCCGAGCCGTCCAGGGTATCGGCGGCACGCGCAACTGCGACTGGTTCTTCACGACCGAAGGCATCCTGCTCGATACCGCAGGACGCTATGCGATTGAGGAAGAAGACCGCAGCGAATGGTTCGGCTTCCTGCGCCTTCTGAAGAAATACCGTCCCAAAGCACCCATCAACGGCATTGTGATCGTCGCCAGCATCGCCGAACTTGTCACGTCGAGACCGGACGCGACCATCGCCCTTGCAAAGCAACTGCGCCAACGCGTCCAGGAACTGACGGAACGGCTTGAGCTTTTCGTGCCGGTCTACGTTGTCTTTACCAAAATGGACCTCGTTGCCGGCTTCGTCGACTTCTTTGAAGATGCGAATTCCGATGAGCGAAGCCGCGTCTGGGGCGCCACCCTTCCATACGTAGCGGACGGAAGCGCAAATGCCGTAGCAAGCTTCGACCAGCATTTCGATCATCTGTCCGACGGACTGCGGGAATTGGGCACGACACGCATGGCAGCCAATCGCGGACAGTCGGTCAGCCCGGGCGTGCTCAGCTTTCCACTGGAATTCGCCGGCCTGCGGCATCATCTGCGCAGCTTCATTGCAACACTGTTCGAAGACAACCCCTATCAGTTCAAACCCATTTTCCGCGGGTTCTATTTCACCAGCGCGACACAGGAAGGTAGTGCCATACATTCCGCCGCCACGCGCGTTACCCGCCAGTTCCGCCTTTCCGAAGGACGCCCGCTTTCCGCCAGCATCGACTCTCGAACCGGCTTCTTCCTGAAGAATCTATTCTCATCGGTCATCTTCACCGACAGGCAACTCGTGCGACAGTACGCAAGCAGGAGAAAACTGCTGTTTCGGCAAACCATGTTCTACGGCGGAGCACTCGCGCTCGGCCTGTTGATCGCCGCCTGGACCTGGTCGTACCACACGAATCGTCAATACCTGCGCAATATACAAGCCGATCTCGACAAGGCGGTAAAGACGCAAGCCATCAAGACGGACCTCGGTTCGCGCCTGGAAGCGCTTGAAATATTGCAGGACCGCCTGGAACAGCTTTATCAGTATCGACGCGACAAGCCCTTGCCCCTCGGGTTCGGTCTCTACCAGGGCGAACGTATCGAACACAAGCTGCGCGGTGAATATATGGCCGGGCTTCGGCAGGTCATGCTGGCTCCCGTGGCAGACAACCTGGAAAAATTTCTTTCCGCCGCTGCAGTTCATCCAGCCGGAACGGCAGACTCCGCGCAGGAACCCACGCCAGCGGAAAAGCAAGCTACAGCAGGGTTGGCGAAAACGAAGGTGCAGGCGCCAGCCACTCCTTACATGGAACAGTCTGCAAGCAGCGCCGACGCCGTCTATAACGCCCTCAAGACCTATCTCATGCTCGCCAATCGCGACCGGGTCGACGCCAGCCATCTCGGAGACCAGCTCACGCGCTTCTGGCGCGACTGGCTGGAGGCGAATCGCGGAGAGACCCCGCGTGAACAGGTCATCCGCAGCGCAGAAAGGCTGATTCATTTTTACCTTTCCCAGGCCGGAGAGCCGGATTTTCCGCTCGTCGACAACAAGCTCGCGCTTGTGGAAGAGGTTCGGGAACAGCTGCGCGAGTCGATCAAGGGTACACCGGCAAGACAACGGGTTTACAACGAAATCAAGATGCGTGCCTCGACACGCTTTCCGGCCCGCACGGTCGCCGCGATCGTCGGCGAAGAGCATCGTAGGTGGATGGTGGGAAGCCATGCGGTGCCAGGCGCCTTTACACATGAAGCCTGGGATCGGTTCGTCGCCAACGCCATACGGGAGGCCAGCACTTCGACGTTGCAGAGCGCGGACTGGGTTCTCAAGACCGCGGCCCGCGACGACCTTACACTGGAAGGAAGCCCTGAACAGATCGAGCGCGATCTCACCCGTATGTACAAGTCCGAATATATCGGTGAATGGAAGAAGTTCATACAGGGAGTTGCCATCAACGACTTCGGCAATTTCGAAGGTGCGGCTGCCGCACTGAACAAGCTTGGGGATCCAGCCTCGTCTCCCATTACCACCCTGCTGCAGACGGTGCACAGTGAAACCTCCTGGGACAATCCTTCAGCCATGCAGCAAGGATTGCAGCAAACCCGAAATGGCATGATGGACTGGTTCCGCACCACAATACTCCGCAAGACGCCGGCGGAGCTGCACAAGACAGTGCCGGCGAACGTCGGCAAGGCGGTCGAGAATCAGCGGGGAACGATCGGCAAGGAATTCTCTTCGATCGCAAGGCTAATGTCCTTGCGCAGCGAAAACAAGGAAGCAGCATTGGTGACCGGCTATCTTGATCATCTGTCGAAGGTACGGTCGCGTTTCAACCAGATCGGGAATTCCGGCGATGTTGGTCCCGCCAGCAGGCAGCTGATGCAGGCGACCCTCGACAGCAACGGCTCCGAGCTTTCCGATACCTTGAGATACATTGATGAAAGCATGTTGACCGGCATGGCGGACGGTGAACGCGCCGCCATTCGTCCCTTGCTTGTGAGGCCGCTGATGCAAGCCTTCGCAGTGATCGTGTTGCCTGCCGAGACGGAAATCAACAGGACATGGACTGCGCAGGTTCTCGAGCCGTTCAATCGAGGGCCGGCTGTCAAGTATCCATTTTCACCGCAAGCAAAGATTGAAGCCACGCCGGCAGAAATCTCGCAGATATTCGGTCCTGACGGCGCGATTGCGAAGTTTCTGCAATCCCAGCTCGGGCCACTCGTCATCCGACGCGGCGACACCATCACCGCACGAACCTGGGGGGAAATCGGAATTCGCCTGAACCCCGCCTTTGCCGCCAACATTAACCGCTATGTCGGCAATCCGGCCGCATCCGGTGCGGCATCCGATGCCAGTTCCACTCCGGTTACGCGTTTCCAGATGCGTCCCTTGCCTTCCCCCGGTCTGCTGGAATATACCATCGAGATCGACGGGCAGACCTTGCGCTACCGGAATGGGCAGCAGGAGTGGTTCAACTTCATATGGCCATCCTCCAGCGGCCAGCCCGGCGCCCGGATTGTCGGCGTGGCGACCGATGGACAGCGCGTGGAGATCAGTGACTTCCCCGGCAAGTTCGGCCTTGAAAAATTGATTAACGCCGCGCAAAGGAAAAAACTCGAAGATGGGGGCTTCGAGCTGACATGGAGTGCGGGAAAGCACAGCGTCAATGCCGGGTTCAGCCTCATCAGCGACACACGAAGCCAAGGCCTCGCTACTGGGAGCGGCAGCGAGAACGGACTGCGTGGCATGCGTCTACCCGCCACCGTAGTTGGCAATCCAGGTTGATTCGCGAAGGAAGGGAAAAGAAAACTCTAATGATGCGAGCATTCGACAAATCGATTTTGAATAATTCAAGCAGCTTTTACTTCGGGAAAATTCCCTCGCGCAGCGATTTCGTAAAAAGCGCTTCTGGTACAAAAGTCATCAGCCTGATGGATCAGTGGATTGCCCATGGAATGGAAATGCTGATGGCAATACCCGACTGGAAGGTATCATTCGATAATGCCGGCCCTTTCGATTTTCTGTTTCTCGGAATGAATCGAAAGCATGCAATCCAGGGAACTCTGGCACCGAGCCGCGACGCATCGTTCCGGCGTTTTCCATTGGTCGCAGCTACATCCTTCGAGCTTGCCGATCCTCTGCGATTTCTGCGGCTGGGTTCCTTGGCCCTGGACGCAACCTGCCAAAGCAGGCGCAATCTGATGCATCATGCGATAGAAGCCCTCGACATGCCAGATTCGCTCGACCTGCTTACTGCGCGCCTGCCAGAATCTGAATTTCAGATTCGGAATGCAGAATCACGTTGCGCGACTTATCTTGCGAAGCAATCCATTGCCAGTCTGAGCGCAATGCTGGATTCGGAGGGAAGTCATGTCTCGTTGCGCCAGATGATCCTAACGCTGGGCAACTTGCTGAGTCCCTTGCGCGCCTCGTCCACAGAGCCGACACAAAAGGCACTCGCATTACCGCTCCCCCGCCAGGAAAATCAACGCATCGACGTGACGACATTCTGGCTGCAGCTGATTTCCATTTCCCTGCGCGGAAGCTCCGCAGAGCTGAGTCTCTTTTCCGGCCGGCATCTCGGTTGTCCCCGTCTCATCATCGCTTTTACCGGAGTAACGCCCCTGATCTTTCAAGCGTTGTTCGATGAACACGCTGCGAAAGGATATCTGATCGATCTCGCGCAAACGGATTGGAATGAGTATCACGATGCCGCATACCCATCGTTCGCTGCACTGTCCAGCCATCTCAAGCACCATGAGCTTTCCGCTCAACAGCTTGTTGCAAGTTACCGCAATACCTTTGGATAGCACGTCGGGATCTACCATCCCATGGCTCATGAAATGAAAATCACGATCCTTCAACAATGCTTAAAGTGCATAGGTCCTGACTGGCCCGGGCTATGCATGATAATCGTCGCGAGCGATTCGAGGTTGAGTGGCGTTGATGAGCGGGAGCGCCCCCGGACGGACAGTACGCCGAGCATTACAGGCGCCGACCCGGACTCGGACCGAACTGCAGCTTATCAAATACAGCATGGACGAGGGCAAGAGTATCTGCTCGCAGCACGAAGCCTGGTGAAGCGACGTGCCGAGACCGGCGCCCTTCGATCCATGGAAAAAATGGCAAAGCGCTCCCACACATTGCAGTGTCACCACCGCATTGTCCAGGCTAGTCAGTCTCGACAGGACGAAAGCGCCCTAGTTTTCCCGTCCTTAAATGCCGTGCCACGGAATCTGCAAGGCGTCGCCAAACGGTACCAACCGCCACGTTCATGATTCACACAAAATTCTTAAAGGTGCAATTGTGGCGTGACCGCCGTGTTCCTCCAGCGTCCGGCAGCCGCCCTCTTCATCGTTTCTTCTCACCCTCCGTAGCGAATTCCTTTTCCACATTCACATGTTCCTGAATCGCCTTCCATCATCCGCCGTCGCATCAACTGCACGAATTGCACCAACTGCAGCTATTGCACCAATTGCTGCCACGTTCCTTATTCTTGGCATGGCATTGCCACGACCGATACAGGCGGATACCGGCACGGCTCAAAAGGTCCAATCCTCAAACCGAATTGTTGTCTCGGGCGCGGTCCCGGATGACGCAACCAGGCAACGAGTGCTGGCAAGCATACAACGTGTATATGGCGAAAACATGGTCGTCGATCAGATCAGTGTGGAGAAGGTACAGGCACCGATGGACTGGCTGCCAAACCTGGAGGCGATGATCACACCACAACTCAAATCGGTTTCGAAAGGCACGCTCGCAATTGAAGGCACAGACGTATCCATACGCGGCGAAGTCGGTAATGAACCGACACGCCGGAGCATAGAAAACAGCCTTGCAGGAGCAATGAAGTCCGGATACACACTGAAAAACGGACTCCGAGTATCCGCGTCGAGCCAAGTGCTGCTTGATCAGACCCTGGGCGGCCGGGTCATCGAATTCGAGAACGGCAGTGCTCTGCTCACCGCTTCCGGAACGCGGATACTTGACGAAATGTTGGATACGATCAAAAAAATGGCTGGGGTGAAAATAGAAGTGATTGGCCACACGGATAGTATCGGCAATCCAGCTTCAAATCTTGCCTTGTCCCGGGCGCGTGCTGACTCGGTGAAAACCTACCTCGTCACGAAGGGCTTTCCTCCGGAATTGATTGGTACGAGCGGCATGGGAGCAAACCAGCCTGTAGCAAGCAATACCAGCGAAGACGGACGTAAGCGAAACCGAAGAATAGAATTCCGCGCTGCACAATAAAGGGAAAGACAGAAAATCCTGATGAACTGCTTCGCCGTCACCAGGATTACAAGCAGTCATACGCCGCCGTCCATATCCAGGCATAGGCGTTCCATAACACCACGATACCTGAATACTTGAGAGTATTCGGGATAATAGCCCAGCCAGCGGAATGCGCCGCGACGGCGTTCTGTCGTTATCGGCCCCTGGTTTTGGCGGCGATGCCAGGTTTATGCGCCGGTCGAGTTTCTGTCATCTTCTGCACCAAGCATTTCTTCCAGGTGGGATAGCACGCCTTGATCCTTCACCACGCTTCTCAGCCATAGATGCAACGGCATTGCCGACCAATGCAAGGCTTTCTCCGCCAGATAGGCAACGGGAGAATGAGGTTCAGCGTTCCTGAAATAGGCGGCAACCTGCCGAAGCGCTTCGACCGCCTCGTTACGGCTGCCAATCCGGCCTGAAGCCAAACCGTCCCGGACCGGCGGCAAAACATCAGGAACACTGCGGGCCACGCCTGCCGACTTGTCGTTTGTATTCAGACTAGCCGTGTGGCCATGCTCGAGACTCATCTCTTCATCATCATATGTCTTGCCCAACCCCAGACTTTTGCCAATAGCATGAATGCGTGCCTGCACCGCATCGACACTTTCCGCCAATGACTTGATTGACGGCGCTGCGTCGCCAAGGATTTCGCCAAGATGGCCGGCAAACGCCTGCACCAGTTTCTCGCAATGGTCAATGATTTCCATCTGCTCAGAAAAATACCGATGCTCAGTGGCGGAAACGGCATTGGCAAACCTTTCCAAGGTCACGCGTTCCTGCAGGTCAGGTACGGAATCGGGATGGCGTTGCAATTGCAGTTGCAGATTGACCGCGTTTTCGTAATCCATCAGGCTGAATCTGCCCGTTCCGCCGTCAGTCAAAGGCACACAGCGGATCAGGTACGCCGCGCGCTGGATAAACCAGGATGTTGTCCCGACGCGCCGCTCATCGTCGCCGTCTTCACCGCGAGGATGGATATGCGCGCCGAACTTTTCAAGGAGACCGATGTTTATTTCCAAACCGCGCCGCAGTCCGGCGAAGCCCTCGGTCTTGATCAGCCCCTCCGTCAGCCAGGCTGCGACACGCATGTCCTTGGTTTTCGCTCCGAGCAGAGCCTGGCATTCGGTAACGACAGCCTTCCAGTCGGCCTGCTTCAATGCGGATTCCCATTCGCCGTAATCAAGCGTCGGATCGTCTTCGCGACGCGCTTCGTGAATACGATCAAATTCCGGGGAAAATGAAAAGTCTTCGCCGCATGGCTTTTCATCGGAAACAGGCGACATCAACTCGATCACCGATGCGTCCATCAAAGATTCGTCCATCACGCCAACCTGTATGTGAATTTCCCGGACTTGGCAACGCCTACGCGAATCGACTTTATTGCCGTCCCTTCCGCCATTGCCTTCAGCAACATACCGGCGATATCAGGCAGGAGCGTTCCGTTGAGGATGTTGTCTATATTTCGAGCACCGGAATCCACCTCGACACAACGGGCAAGAATTGCTTCGACAAATTCCTTTCCAAAGGAAAGTGAAAGCTTATGATTCCTCGTCAGGCGTTCACTAATGCGACTCAGCTTCAGCTTGATGACAGTTGAAAGCACTTCATCAGACAACGGATAGAAGGGCACTATCCTCATCCGCCCGAGAAAGGCCGCCTTGAAATTCTTGTAAAGACTCGGACGCAGCTGCTCCTCCAGTTCATCCTGCGATGGCAACTCCTCTGCAGGCTTGTTAAGACATGCCTGCATGATAGCTTGGCTGCCAACATTGGAGGTCAGGATGATAATGGTGTTCTTGAAGTCGATTTCCCGGCCTTCCGCATCCTCCATGACGCCCTTGTCGAATACCTGAAAAAACAGCTCCAGGACATCGGGATGCGCCTTCTCAATCTCATCAAGCAACACCACACTATGCGGTTTGCGCCGAACCGCTTCCGTCAGTACACCGCCCTCACCGAATCCGACATATCCTGGAGGTGAGCCCTTCAGCCCGGATACGCTATGTGCCTCCTGATATTCGGACATGTTGATCGTGATCAGATTTCGCTCGCCGCCATACAGAATATCCGCCAGTGCAAGCGCCGTCTCCGTTTTGCCGACACCCGACGGTCCCACGAACAGAAATACCCCCTTGGGCTTGCCAGGGTCTTCAATGTTGGCGCGTGCAGTCTTGATCCGTCGCGCTATCTGCTCGAGCGCGTGCGTCTGCCCAATGACCCTTGCTTCAAGCAAATCACGAACATTCAGTACCGTGGCTATCTCATCCTTGAGCATCTTTCCTACCGGAATTCCGGTCCAGGAGGATATGACATCGGCAATCATTTGCGCATCGACACAAAACGGCACGATCAGTGTTTCGTCCTGCCCCCCTTTCAGTTCCACCAGCACCTTCGAATATTCGGCGAGAATCTCCTTGCGATGTCCGTTGCGCGCAACTTCGCCTCGCGTCGGCGCTGAGTCAAGCGAATAGATATTTGTCGACAAAGCCGCTTCATCGCTACGGGAAGGAGCGAACGCATTGATATCCGAGTTGGAAACACACCCGTTCTCCCTACCGATGGTTGAATCTTCCAGCCTTTCGCGCAAGCCGGTAAGCCTTGCAACCAATTCTTTTTCGCGAGCCCAGCGGCGCTCAAGCTCAGCCAGCCTTTCCCTCTCACGCTCGCGCCCTGCATGCAGAAATTCGAGCCTGTCCGGCTCCGGCGCCTCGATGGCTGCTTCCCGCTCCACCATGGATATTTCTTCCTCCATTGCTGCAATTCGGCTGCGCGCCTCAATGAGCGCAGCCGGTGCCGCGTCTCGCGCCAGCGCAACCTTGGCGCAAGCCGTGTCAAGCACGCTGATGGCTTTATCCGGCAGCTGACGCCCCGTTATATATCTTGACGACAGGCGCACCGCCTGTGTGATGGCATCATCAAGTATGCGGACCTTGAAATGGTCTTCCATCCGCAAGGAAAGCCCTCTGAGCATTGCACATGCTACCGGCTCCGACGGCTCCTCGACCTTGATCGCTTGAAAACGCCTTGCAAGCGCGGAGTCTTTCTCGAAATATTTCTTGTACTCGCTCCATGTCGTCGCTGCGATAGTACGCAGTTCGCCCCGAGCAAGCGCAGGCTTCAACAGATTGGCCGCATCATTCTGACCGGCCTGGCCACCTGCACCGATCAAGGTGTGCGCTTCATCAATGAATAGAATAATCGGATGGGGACTTCCCTTGACTTCGTCGATCACGCCGCGCAAGCGGTTCTCGAATTCTCCCTTCACACTGGCGCCTGCCTGAAGCAGGCCGAGATCGAGGACGTGCAGCTCGACATCCTGCAGCACGGTTGGAACATCACCGTCCGCCAGCCGCAGGGCAAGCCCTTCGACCACTGCCGTCTTTCCCACCCCTGCCTCGCCGGTCAGGATGGGATTGTTCTGCCGCCGCCGCATCAGGATGTCGATCATCAGACCGATCTCCTTCTCGCGTCCGATCACGGGATCGATCCTTCCGTCCCTTGCCCGCTGGGTCAGATTGTCGGTGTACTTGTCAAGCGAAGGCGTGCCCCGCTTTCGCGTGCCGGCGCTGTCCGTGTCGTGCACCGACGTGCCAGCAGACAGGGAAGTCGCCGGACTAGTTGAAAGTGATTCGGGAAAATCGCGAACAATGTCATCAAGCTTATGCTTGAGCTCATCCAATGGAAAAGTTGAGAAATGCCGGCTGGAGCGGATGGCATATTGCGCCACGCCAGGCTCGGTCAATAAAGCAAGCAACAGGTGGGCACTGCGGATGGCGGTACAGTGAGAATCGATCGATGCAATCAGCCAGGCGTGTTCGAACAGCGTTGACACGCGCGTGGAAAACACCGGCGTCCGTCCATTTCCCGTGCGAAATCCCTCGATCTCGTGATCAAGATCGTCTTCGAGCGCCGCAGAATTAATACCATAGTGCCGCACCAGATAATGAAAATCACTCTCCTGCTTGCCAAGCAAGGCAATGAAGAGATGTTCGAGATCCACTTCATATTGCCCTCGTGCGACGCAGAGATTTACGGCCTCGGCTGCAGCATTTTTGCAGAGCGGGTTGAGTTTGCCGATCAGGACTTTCAGGTTAGCTGTCATGAATTTGTATACAGGTTAATACCGATGGTGGGCGTCATTGTGTGAGCCGTTTGTTTACTCAATGCCTTGTTCCGTATTCAGGAGATAGGACGCGTCATCTGGATCCGACGCCCTGCCTCGGGCTTGCATCCAGCTTACCCATCCGAGCAGCACTTGCCCGCCCTCCTTCTGCAATCGGGGACTCGATATGTCACGTTTGTCCAGGATCAGACGCACTTCACAGTCGTATGCAAGGCCTTGCATGAGCCGAAAGAGCCGTGCAAGATTACGGTGGCCCTGCGCACCGGGCAACATGTCCAGAAAGCTCGCCTTCCGCATCGGCCCTAGAGTAAGACGAATTCTCGACTGCCGGTCCCAGACGCGACCGCCGCAAAACGCGCTTTGCCCCAGGCTTGCGTGGCGGATGCCGAGACTGGTTCGCTCCTCTTTCGGCAATTCCATCCACTGTCCGATAAACTCCGCAATCTTTGCCGGCACCCGGAAATAATCTGCAACCACTCGGGCAAACCAATGCGCTGATCGCGGGCGTTCCCGTATCGCCGCCACGTAATAAGCCAGTGTTTCGTCTGCGATGCCTTCTCCGTCATTTGCAATCCTGTCCCTCGTTGCGGCGAAACCCAAGCCGCCGAGACTCAACACAAGAGGAACGAAGCGATTCCTTCTATCCGCTTCATATTGCAAATGCAGGCGGTATTTCATCCAGCTTTGATAGAACAGCGAGACAGCGCGACTGGTGAAAATATCCATGAAAGCACGCGTCGTCGTATCACGTTGGAACAGGACTCTGTCTGCAACATGCTGGGTGTAATGGCGCGGCAAAACACCGGAAGGTCCGACGAGGCCCATGAATGCAGGCGTCAGGGTAGCCTTGTAAAATCCTCCGGTCTTGTTCGGGGCTTGCCGGGAGAGCATGACGTGACGACCGCCAGACCGGAGTTCCCCTTGCAACGTCGATATGCCTTCGTCTGTCATATCTGCCAATTGAAGCGGCTCGGCCGCCTCCTTGCCTTCGCTTGACCATTCAAGCTGGAGTGACTCAATCTCGCTTGGCGGAAAGCCAAGTGAAATCGAATTGCGGAAGCGGATCGCCTGTTCCAGTATCGAACTGTCACCTTGTTGCGTATGACGCCGCTGGTAGGACAGCAGCAGACGAATTGCCTGGAAAAACTCGAAGCGGTAAGGCTCCTTTTCCAGCTGTTCTATCAAACTGGCGCCAGATCGCCACATCGTGGAGGACATTTGATAAGCTCCTTTCCAGTTTGCCTGGAGATAATCGTCAATCTGGTAAAGCTGTTCGTATGTATGTAGAGTCCGAAGAAGCGGTCCAGAATCTGCGCAAACATGAACAGGCCGATGCCCGCATAATGTGTTTCATCCACGGTCAGGCGTATCTCGATACCGCGCACCATGACGGGAAAGGGGTTTCCTGGAAGTCGCGTGACCGCGCCGCGGTGAACGATGCCGACCAGTCCATCGATTTGATGGCGATTGATGGCTGAGCCTGACACGTCATAAAGCACCAGAATTTCCTTGAGCGCATCCAAACCCTTGCCGTCCAGCGAAAAATGATTCAGGCTCAGTTGCGAGATGAACCTCCATTGCGCCCCACGCCCTTTCTGGAAACAATAGCTTGGTGTCGGCCGTCGCAACAGGCGGACCAGCTTGACAGGCAAGTCGCCCTCGGCGAACAAATCGCCGTCCATCAGACCGAACGGCAATTGCGACGGCAAATCCCGATTGCTGCACGACACATCAATGCTGAGAGTGCTGTGTCCGATGCGGTCCGGCTCCAGATCGGAGTCGACCAGCGTGATTTCCATGAAGTCGCTGCGATTCGCCGGGTAGCTGGCATGCCAGTATCGAGCCGGGCCATCATGTGCCTCGCCATGACGGATGGAATAAAATGGCCTGAAGTCTTCCGCCTTGTCGCTCCTGCTGTCGCCGTGCAGTCGGCACACGCGGCGCAGCTCGAACACTTCATAGGCGTCGGGATGCCGGTTATCGATAATGACCGGATACGTCGTGGTGGTCTCGGTGACCCTTATCGGTTCCGCATTGCGTGAAAACAGGTTGACGACCGGTGTGCAAGCCAAAAGGAAATTCTCCTTGCCCAGCCGGTCGAGCAGATGCGCTTGTGCATCCTGACCTATGCCTTTCGCGAGACCGAACCGGATGTCGATCTGACGCTTGCCGGCAGGCAGGCGAGCGATAGCGCGTCGCAGATCGATATCGATAAAGTTGAACTTCTCCGGGAAGGCAAAATACTCCAGCAGCAGCTGATACGCGCGATGAAACCGGACGTCGTCGTCGAGAAGCGCTTCATGCTCCTGAAATCCTACTGGCTGGAGAGCGCTTGCAGGAAGCTCTGCTATTGCCGAGCTATCCGGATCCGACACCCAGATGCCTTTCAAGTGCCCGAACAAGGCTATTCGGACGGCCGCTACAACACCCGGTTCGCCATTCAGAAACAGTCTGAGCGGCTTACCACACAAAGATTGAAGATCGGGACTATCAGGCTGGCCCTCCAGCCGTATCCTGATGGCGGCAACCGATGAGGCAGCCACGTCGGCACTTAAGCCGGTTCCATCGACTACCTGTTCAAATTCGACTCGCGCGATATGGACTGGTAGCAGATCGACTTCGTAGGCTGTTCGAAAACGGCAGCTTACTCCCTTCACCGGACGGGTATGCAACTGGGTATGCCTGGGAATCGACAGCGGTGCAGCAGTTCGATCCGCGCCCGCGCCTGCATCGAAATGCGCGATGGAAACCGAGGGAAACGGACGCAGAAACTGAGGAAACGCGACCTGCAGCAATGCCTCTGTAAACTCGGGATACTCGTCATCCAGCTTGCGGTGTATTCTGCCCGCCAGAAGTGCGAAGGACTGGATCATCCTTTCGATATGAGGATCGTCACAAGTCTCTCCCGAAAGCAGCAGGCGCCCCGCGACTTTGGGATAGCGCTCAGCAAATTCCCGCGACGTGCGTCGAAGAAAGGTGAGCTCGCGTTCGTAATAAGGGAGTAATTCTTCCATGGTCTACCGGGTCACGGAACGGTTCGTTCTGGTGACGGAATAATTCGATGTCGCAGGATGCAACAAGGCGTCAAAGTGCACTGGCTCCATTGATGGATGTACCACCAGCAGCGCGTGGATCGTGAAGCGCAGACGGTTGGTCGTGTGATTTTCGACATCCAACGCAATTTGGATTTGCTTCAATCGGCGTTCATGGATCGCAATGGTGCGCTCAAGAGATCGGCAGATATGATTGCGATCCGCCGGATTGGCCAGACTGCGCCCGACGAAATCGCCCATCCCGTAACTGCAGATCGACTTCAGCGATTCCGGATACCACTTGAACAGTTGCTCGTTCATTGCACATCGGCTATTGAGCAGGGCTTCCAGGTCGCGTGCGACGGAATCCTTGATCTCCTCGGCGGTTATCTGGCGCAAGGTATCCGACTCGCTTCTTGAACGAGGAGCATTGTCGGACAGCCGGTCAAGCAGGGTTGGGCGATACTTCGCCTTAGAGCCAAACAACTTGTTCATGGTATTCCACTCGAATTCCTTGGAGGGCGTCTGCCCGAAGCAGCGAGGATGCCCTCACTGAACATCGTTTCAACGCCATAGATCATGGAATGCACCTGCAAGAACCAGCGGCATACAGCGTCACAGAGGATAGGTTTTTCATATAAGACCGGGAATCAATGCCGACCGACGCCTGTTGCAACAATCCGATCGCGCGATCTGCTCGTACGGCCGGCATGCATTCCCTGACTCGAAAAAACAGGGATCAAACGGCTTCAGTCGCCTTGTTCTTTGCCAAGCTCCACATCTGCGGGTTGCTGCCACCCTTCTTGCCGTCGATGCCTTGAACGGTGTACGTCCATTTCACGGACGCGTATTTCAGCGCCAGTGTTTCGGTCGGCAGCCCTTCTTCCTGGACGGCCGGTGTTACTGATGCAACGATCACATGATTAAGCACGATCTCGAGATACTTGACCTTTTCCTTGCCATTGGCGCGCATGAATTCAATGGTTACCTTGTTGAAGGTATCGCCTTGGCTGCAAGCCAGCCAGAGAGAGGGACTGGTGGAATCAATATCTTTAACGAACATCATATCGCCGTGTTCGCAGCGTTCCGCAGTGTGGCCGCCCGATGTACTTGAAGTCGCGGACTTCGGCTGGCGAATCAGATGGCTCCATGAATGTGCTTCGAGCCATTTCTGGTGTCCTTCGTCGCGTGATTCGCCTTCGATTTTCGTGTCGCCACCCTCGAACTTCAGATAAATGTCTTTCATGCTTCATTACTCCTTTAAAAATGCGCATCAATGCGCGTGAAAAATCCTCTGGCCGACTCTCATGTCATCGGTGTTAACTCAGGTACGTCAACTATGCGGTACGATTTGTCATCAGGACGAGTTCGCCCGGCCATCATGAATTTTCATTCAGATGGAATTAAGTGGATTTGCAATACGGCTTAAGACGATGCCGAGTTCTTTGCGAACCAGCATGGTGGGCAATATGCATTGCCAAACCATTTCGAACACCATCGCATGCGTAACGCTCGAGAGGTAACGCCGTCAACAACGCATCCTTCTACTGGAAGGTTCCAGGCCGGCTTCTACAGCATCTTCATGCCGACCACAACCCAGTACGGATCTCACCATACGCCATTCGGACTATGCTAGTGGTGCGAGTCAATAAGCTGTTGATCAAACGGTGGATGAGAATCATGCTGATACTGTGTCAAGAATGTGCGCAGCGATCGACAAAGGCGCGGCATTGCTGTGCTTTCTTCCTTGTCTCGACATGATTTCACCACATTATCTTTCAATAAATTTCCAACTCACACCACTAGGTGAGGCATGCCTCCGGTCGAATTTCCTGCTCACGGAATCCCTCTCGAATGCAGATGCGCGTGGTAGGGATTCATGCGTCCATGTACCAAGTTTCGAAAAGACGTTGACGGGCGCCTAATTCCCTAACTCACAACAACTAGGATTTCGCCGACTGCGGCAATTCGGCAACCAGTCTCAGGGAAACGCTCAATTCATCAAGCTGGAAATGCGGACTCAGGTAAGTTACTGCCCGATATACGCCTGGGCGCCCCGGAACCTCATCCACCTTCACCGAAGCTTCGCGCAACGGATACTGGGCTTTAATTTCCTGGGATGCGGAGTCGTCCATGACGACATATTGTGCAAGCCAGTTATTGAGAAACTGTTCAACGTTGGAAGCTGCAGCAAAGCTGCCTATCTTGTCGCGCATCATGGACTTCAAATAATGCGCTATCCGGCAGGAGGCAAATATGTATTGCATTTGTGCCGACAGAATGGCATTGGCATTCGCCGCATCCGTGTTGTACTTCTTTGCCTTTTGCACCGACTGGGCTCCAAAGAACGCGGCATAGTCGGTATTCTTGCAATGAACCAGTGGGATGAAGCCAAGGTCGCTCAGCTCTTTTTCCCGGCGATCGGTGATGGCAATTTCCGTCGGACACTTCAGCGCAATCTCGCCATCATCGGTCTTGAATGTATGGGTAGGCAGATCCTCGACCAAGCCGCCGCCCTCCACCCCTCGAATGGCGGCACACCAGCCGAAATGTTCGAATGCGTTCGTCAGTCTGGCGGCGAACGCATAGGCGGTGTTCACCCACAAGTACTTGGCATGGTTGCTTCCGTCGACATCCTCAATAAAATTGAAGCCTTCGACTACCGTGCCCTCTTTAGGATGGTATGGCATGCGACCGAGGAATCTCGGTACTGTCAGGCCCACATAACGGGAATCCTCCGATTCGCGGAAAGATTTCCATTTCGTGTATTCGAGCGTATCGAAGACTTTCGCCATATCGCGCGGCTTGCCGAGATCCGCGAATGACTCCAGACCCAGCAATTCCGGCGAGGCGGCCGATATGAACGGCGCATGCGCCGCGGCGGCGACGTGCGACATCTGGTCCACGAAATAAACATCTTCGGGTTGACGGGTTATCTCGTAGTCGCCTATCAAGGCACCGAACGGTGCGCCGCCGAAGGTACCGAACTCTTCCTCGTACACTTTCTTGAACAAGGCACTCTGGTCGAAGTCAATCGCATTATTGAAGTCACGAATCAGGTCGCGCTTGGTTACATTGAGCAGCTTTATTTTCAACGTTTCGCCGGTTGCGGTATGCTTGCACAGGTAATGCAGTCCACGCCAGGTGCCTTCCATTTTCTGGAACTCCGGTGCGTGAAGGATCTGACTGAGCTGTTCGGAAATCAGACCATCCAGTTGGGCGACTCGTGCATCGATGGTTGCTGAAAGATTGCTGGAAATGATCACGGTGCCTTCCAGCACCTGGCTTACCAGTTCACCGATAAGGTCTTTTGCACGTGCGCGTTCATTATCCGAACGTGCGACCTTGCTCTCGTTGACCACCTTGTCCAGCAGGCTTTCTTCCACCACAGCTTCGGTCGCTGTGGATAAGGGAGCTCGCACTTCCATTTCAGTCCTCCTTGTTCCGTGTTTCCTGACCAAGCCGCTGCAAGCTTTCGGTATTCGCCAACACTTCGCTCAGCACATCTTCAAGCTTGTCATTACCGGCGAGCTTGTTTCGGAGGTCGGAAAGTTTGCTGCGCGCTTCCAGCAACTTGCGCAGAGGCTCGACCTGCTGCACGACAGCTTCGGGACGAAAGTCCTCTATCGAACGGAACTTCAGATCGACACCGAACTGACCGCCTTGTTCGCTCAGAGTATTCTCTACACGAAACACGGCACGCGGCTCTATGCCCTTCATGACATCGTCAAAGTTGTCGACGTCAACATTGACGAATTTGCGATCCTTCAGTTTTGGCAACGCATTTTCCGAACTTCCGGAAAAATCGCCCATCACGCCCACCACAAAAGGAATTTCCTTCTGCTCGATCGCATCTCCGATTTCCACGTCATAAGTAAGATGGACGCGAGGAGGACGAATCCGCTGCAATTTTTTCTGTACGCTTTCCTTCTTTGACATAAGCGTTTCCTTGTATTCTGTGTCGGTAAAAATCAAGACCTGTTACTTAAGGGACTTGAAGGGATCGTTCGGCGCGGCTGCGGCATCCCGAGTATTCGGAACGACAGGGCCTCCGCTGGACTCCTTGGGGACTGCCGTCGGACGAGCAGGCTTCGCCTTCGGTCGGTTTGCCGCAGGAGGAGTTACACGGACTTCTGTCGACGGCAGGGGGACAAGTGTCTTCTCACCGATCGCCGTTCGCAGAGAATTCGTTAAATTTTCCGCCTCCGCCCGCGCATTGGCACCGACGCCAGCTGTCGGCCGCAAGCCTGCAACCGCCCCCGCGGCAACCCTGAGCCCGCTGACCACAAGCAAGCTTTTCGCCTCCTGGCTCGAGGCATCACGCTGCAGTGCCTCATTGGCCGCAAGGATGGTCGATGGATAGTTGCCGGCATCAAACCAGATGTTGGCAATTTTCAGCCATGGAACGGCACTGGTCGGATAACTGCGCGCCCCCTGAGTCAGCAGTACAACCGCATGCTCCTTGTTGCCCTTGGCGAGTTCTGCCTCAGCTTCGCGCGTGACGGTCTCGAGGCTTGCCGCTGCCCTGGGACTTTCCGTTGTTTGCGTGGCACAGCCGCCAAGCAGCGCAGACGCCGCTAAAAGACAGGCCAGTCCCGAGCGGACTCCGATTCGTAGTGCCAAATGGCGCGGTTGGTACATCCCTGATCTCCATTGAAAAACTAACTGATGACTCCACTCGTCCCGGTCATGTCGTGAACCATTGAAGGATGCATGCCCCGCAACGAATGACCGGCGCGCCTCGCACTTCGGGCACACCTTACAAAGGGCAATCGCATCTGCATTTCGAGTTACCGCAGGCGCCAAAACGCTCGTTGCAATTAAACAATGTTGCAATTTCCGTTAGCACATTGATAACGTCTCAGATATACTAACCGAAACATTGATTTAATGACAATTATTTTTTGATACGTTTGGAAATCGTCCAACGAAATTTGTGGATGCTCGAATATTCAACAATGCACAAGCCTCCGTCTTTACGTCTCAGTCCTTATTGCGTTCACACTGGCTCTTCAAAAGCAGGATGCCGTTCACCAGGCAGATTGATCGTGCAATTGCTGCTTGCGCTGTTTTGCGCCTTGGTACAGTCCGGCTGCGTTAGCACGGCCAATGGAAATACAAAGCCGGGAGCCGATACGCTCCTGGGAAGCCTTGCCGAACTGCTCGGCAATAAACAGAAGGCGGAGCAACTCCGCATGGCGGAAATTCGCCTCGAAGCCTCAAAGGATGCGAATGCGGATGAACATGGCAATGGCCTTGCAACCGTTTTGCGCGTCTACCAGTTGCGCAATGCCGTCGGCTTCCTCTCGATACCTCATGGCGTCCTTCTTGATGCGCAAAGCGAACGCAACATGCTGGGCAATTCCATGATTGAAGCGAGAGAGATCACTTTGCTGCCGGGACAATCGCTTCGTTTCACGGAAAGCCTCACCGAAGATGCAAGCCATCTCGGATTCGTTGCTCTCTTTCGCAAGCGGTCCGGGCAACGGTGGCGGTTGGCATTTACTTCGGCTGACGCAGCTCGATCCGGTATTGTCATCGGCGTGCATGCCTGTGCCATGACTGCCACCGGGGCCACGCCACTGACCACCAGCACGGAAGATGCGCTGCTGCTGAGCGCGGCGCCCTGCAGATGATCCCATCACCTCCATCACGCAACCACTTTCAAGACAATGAGCAGTTCACCAAAAATTCTTTGGGGCGAAGGCCTCTTTCTCAGGCCACAGCATTTCCAATGCCAGGATCTCTATCATGAGGGCCGGCTCGCCGAACTCGGACGAGCCGTTCACCCTTATCTCTGGGGACTGCAGGAAATCGCTCTGGACACCGCCGCGCTGGCATTGGGAATCCTGCGCATCACCAAGCTCAGGATGGTGCTGCCCGACGGCGAGTTTATTCATGCCCCCGACGTGGATGAATTGCCGGCCGAAGTCGACCTCCGCCAGTTCGACGATATGGGGAACGGCATCGTTTTTCATATCGGCTTGGCTCATTTGCGCGAGCATGGTCCCAATTTTTCATCGGAGCCGAGGACGGATGCGCAGGCGCTCCGGTTTTACCAGCATGATCATGTGGTAGTCGATCGCTATACCAGCGCGATCGAAGCCGATATCACTGTCCTGAAAAAGAAGCTGCGGCTGCTGAGTGATCGTGATAACCGCGAGCGCTATGTTGGCGTGCCATTGCTTCGGATACGCCCGCGCCCATCCGGCGGATTCGAACTCGACGAAGCCTTCATGGCTCCATCACTTTCAATACAGGCATCCACGCCGCTCTTCCGCATCCTGCGCCGGCTGCTTGACATGCTCCAGGCGAAGGCGCAGGCATTGTACGGATATCACCGCGAGCCGTCGCGGAACGTGGTTGAATTCCGCTCCGGCGACATTGCCTCATTCTGGCTGCTCCATACCGTCAATGCGGCGGGGGCGTCACTACAGCATTTGCTGCAGCACCCGGGCTTGCATCCCGAACGACTGTTTCAGGAATTGCTGGGACTTGCCGGGCAACTGATGACGTTTTCCAAGGCATATGGCCTGCCGGACCTGCCCAGTTACCGGCATGATGCGCCCGGACCCGCCTTCCACCGGGTGGATCACATCATTCGTGAACTGCTGGAGACGGTCATCTCGTCCCGTTACTTCCTGATTCCGCTGACGGAGGTCAAGGCATCCTTCCATCTGGGTCGCGTCGATTCGGAAAAAATCACCAGCAATGCCGCGTACTATCTCTCGGTTTCCGCGGACATGCCGCCTGCGGAAATCGTCGAATCCGTTCCCCAGCGCGTCAAGCTGGGCGCTCCGGACGATGTGGAAAAAATGGTGTCGTCGGCAATGCCGGGTATCCGCCTGATGGCCGCGCCCCAGGTTCCGGCGCCCATCCCGGTACGGCCTGGCTGCTATTACTTTTCAATCGATCCTCATGGAGCCTTGTATGAGCGCATGCTTGCCTCGAACACCATCATGATTTATGTGCCCTCCGGTTTCCGCGCGCTCAAGCTGGAATTGTTCGCCGTTACCCAATAACTCTCAAAGTGAAAAGACCATGCAAAAGGATGTCGCCATCCCATCCCTCTACGGGAATACCATCGCCGACTATCGCGAACCGCCCGGCGCGCCGCGAACGCTTGTCGACTTGCTGCATGACGGCTTTTATCTCCTTCTGCTGCTGAAGAACAGATATTTCCCCGGCGATGCGGCCTCGTTTTCGACCGATGTCGAGCTGCTGCTCGACCGCTTCGAGCAGGATGCCCGCCAACTGGACGTCTCTGCCGACGATGTCTATGCCGCCAAGTATGCATTTTGCGCGGCAATTGACGAAGCCGTGCTCGGCGCTGACATGGCGATTCGGGATGAATGGGAGCGCTCTCCCTTGCAGTTGAAACTGTTCGGCGATCAACTGGCGGGCGAACAGTTTTTCAAGGAACTTGACGAGGTACGCCGGCGCGGCACGTCCAGCGTGCAGACGCTCGAAGTCTTTTACATGTGCTTGCTGACCGGGTATCAGGGCAAATACACCCTGGAAAGCAAAGAAAAACTTGATTACCTGATTGCCACGCTGGACAAGGAAATCGCCCATCTCAAGGGAAAACGCGCGGTATTCGCCCCTTTCTGGCGAGCTCCCGACAGCGTCGCACACCTAATCAAGGCGGAAATACCGATGTGGGTCATTGCGGCGGGATTTGCCTGCGCGGGCATGGTCGGCTATGCAGGATTGAACTGGGCGCTGGCAGCGCAGGTGAACGGCACATTGGGCAAGTACTACGACCTTGTCAAGCTTGCGCCGAAGCTGGCGCATATCATCATCAGCTTGCCGTAGGTCCGATGAATCAGGGGCCATCGATCAGACGTCGTTGCAAGTGCAGCTGAGCGTGCAGCATTTCACCGCTCCGGCGCAAAATGCTGCAAGTTCAATACGGTCCGATGAACGGATATTCTTCCACACCATTTGGCGCCTTCACAGGCTGGAGCCTTCGTCGATTGCAACGCAAGCAAACGGCCCCCCCCAACACTTCTCCATCATCTATTGCAGCTTGCCCAACTTCCTTAACCGAAATGTCAAACCCTCGGCAATGTCCTTGAATTCGTATTTGTTGGCGAAATCAATGGCACTCATGCCCAAGTCATTCTTGAGGCTCGCATCTGCTCCTTCATCAAGAAGAAGCTTGACGGTCAGGATATGTCCGGCCCGCGCCGCCATCATGATAGGTGTTGTCTTGTTTGGCGATTCGGCATCGATATAAGCCGATTTATCCAGCAGCAGCTTGACGATATCGTTATTGCCAACGAAAGCGGCGTAATGCAAAGGCGTCCAGCCGGGTTTGTTGACTTCCGCGCCGCGTTCGATCAAGCCCTCCACCGCACGGAGATTTCCCTTGAGCGCGGCAATCATTAATGCATTGTCGCCGTTGAATGCCTTGACTTCGAAGTCAATCTGCTTGGACTGCAGCAAGACGTCCAGTACAGCTGTCGAATTCTCCCGCAGCGCGATCATCAGCCCCGTTTCGCCGCGCTCGGGTTCGATCAGGTTGGGATCGAGACCGCGAGCAAGCAGAGAGGCAACCGTCTTTGCGTCATCCAATTTGACTGCCCGGAAGAAGTCATCATAAGCGCCGGCACTTGCCCTCCTCGCAATACCGACACCAAGTATGCCTGCGCCTACCGCCGCGAGGATGCTGCGCCTCATATCCGAGATGCCGGCTCTGATCATCGTTACTCCTCTCCTCTTCTGCCACATCAGCGTACTATCCTGAAAAGACTGAAAAAATTGTCCGTGGTTTGCTGCGCGACACGTTCCAGCGGCTCCTCTTTCAGTCGCGCCAGGAATTCCGCGACATGGCAGACCAGACCGGGTTCGTTCATTTTTCCGCGGTGCGGCACCGGTGCAAGATACGGCGAGTCGGTTTCGATCAGCATGCGCTCCAGCGGTACGGCAAGCGCGACTGCCTGCAATTCCTTTGCACTCTTGAAAGTGACGATTCCGGAAAACGAGATATAAAATCCCATCGCCATCGCCGCCTGCGCGACTTCCAGGGATTCGGTGAAACAGTGCATGACACCGCCGGCGCCACCGGCGTTCGTGCCCGCGCCTTCTTCCTGCATGATGCGGATCGTATCCTCGGCCGCTGCCCTGGTGTGGATGATCAGGGGTTTCCCGGTGACGCGCGATGCGCGGATATGGGCGCGGAAGCGTTCGCGCTGCCATTCGAGGTCACCCTGAAGGCGGTAATAGTCGAGCCCCGTTTCTCCGATGGCGACGATTTTCGGATGGTCGGCAAGACGCACGAGTTCATCCACGCTAGGCTCGGGGGTTTCCTCATAGTCCGGGTGCACGCCGACTGATGCGAAAACATTCGCATGCTGCTCCGCAAGCGCGAGCACCTGGGGGAAATCAGGAAGGTCAACCGACACGCACAGGGCATGGGTAACCCGATTGTCGGCCATCTTGCTGAAGATGTCGGGCAGTCGGGCGGCGAGTTCCGGAAAATTGATATGGCAATGGGAATCGATATACATGGCGCGTATTTTACGCTGTCATGCGGTGACGCACCCGCCGCCGCCCGCTCCTTTTGCGGGAACGCTGCATGTGAAAAACCGCAACAGTGCGATGCACCCGTTTGCCTGCCCGAATTTACTGGGCGCAACAGTCAGGCAATGCGCTTGCCCATGATGATCAGGTCACGCTCGATGCCATCGAGTGTCGCCACGCGCGGCATGTCGGCCCAGCGCTCGAAGCCGAATGCTTCGAACAGTTTCAGGCTCGGAAGATTATGGCCGAAGATAAAGCCCAGAAGAGTATGCACGCCGATGGATGGCGCATGCGCGATTGCCTGTTCCAGGAAATACCGCCCCAAGCCCTTGCCGCGCGCATCTTCATGGATGTAAATCGACAGTTCGGCCGTGCCTGAATAAGCCGGGCGGCCGTAAAAATTCGAATACGACATCCAGCCGAGAATCGCGCCTTCCTGCTCGACCACCCACAGCGGACGGCGTTCCGGCGTATGCTCGGCAAACCATTGATGCCGCGATTCCACGCTGACCGGTTCGGTATCTGCAGTGACTTCCCGAGACGGCACCGTGCTGTTGTAGATATCCACGATGGCGGGAAGATCGTCGAAACGGGCGAGGCGATGGGTATAGGGAGTATGGGACGGTCGGGACATGAAACGGAATGAAAGTTGTTGAATTTGTTATAAGGTATGCGTGGCCCGGGAAGAACGCAGTGCCGCGCCGAGCAATTCCTCGATGCGGGCCTTGACGCGCTGCCCGCTCTCGTCGGCAGAGAAATGCACTCCAATACCCTGGGCCTTGTTGTTGGCCGCGCCGGCGGGGGTTATCCATGCCACCTTGCCCGCAATGGGATACTTGGTCGGATCGTCCATCAGTGTGAGAATCAGATAGATCTCATCGCCGATGCGATACGGCTTGGAGGTCGGAACAAAAATGCCGCCGTTATTCAAAAACGGCATGTAGGCGGCATAGAGTGCGGCCTTCTCCTTGATTGGCAAGGAAAGCACCGATGGGCGCGCAACCGCCGCAGCGGTCGCTTGCGCAGTCGCAGGAATATCAGCCATGGCGGTCCTTCATCCGGAATGAATGGAGTATCAGGGATTCAGCGAACATCATCGAGCGGTGTCAAATAGCGATGCATAATCGAGCAGCATGTCTTCAATGAACAGTTTTGCCGAAAGCGGATGGCCCGCAACGGCGCGCCTATCCTTTATCGATTTCAGCACACCCAGAAGATCGCTCATTTCGACGCGCTGGGCCAATGCACCGATTTCCTTCTGGTAACGAGGATAATACCGGATTCTTTCCGCAAGTTTTAATGAAAACATGTCGTAAAGCCAGCGCTGCGTCCAGGACACAAGGTCGTTGAGCGGAATCTTCTGCATCCGGTCCGCGGTTTTCAGCGCGGTCTCCACGCCAGGATGGGCGAGCGTACGAAGGAATTCGTCCATCACCTCGCGCACGTCGCTTTGTGCAAGCGCCTGTGCGGCAAGCGGCGCACCGCCCTGTTCGGCCAGCCAGACATCGGCATCATCCACCCCCTTGTCGCGCAGCCATGCCAGTGCCTGCTGCGGAGCCGGCATGGCCAGAGCGAATTTCCGGCAACGGGAGAGAATGGTCGGCAGCAGGCGATCGATGCTGTTGGAGACCAGCAGGAACATTGTCGACGGCGGCGGTTCCTCCAGCGTTTTCAGGAGCGCGTTGGCGGCTGCCGTGTTCAAGGCTTCCGCCGGATACAGAAGAATGACACGCATGCCCTGGCGATGCGTGGAGATGTTCATGAAATCGGCCAGTGCGCGGATCTGGTCGATCTTGATCTCCTTTGAAGGCGCCTTTGCGCTCTTGGCCTTCTTGGGCTCGGCGGCGTCGGCCTCCTCCCCTTCAGCCGCCTCGCTTTCATCCAGCAGTTCCGGTCGGACGCGGCGGTAATCGGGATGGCTGTACTGGGAAAACCAGCCGCAGGAGTCGCATTGGCCGCAAGGATGGCCGCCGGATGCCGGCGACTGGCATAAAAGGGATTGTGCAAAACGCTCCGCGAACAAGGTCTTTCCGATGCCTTCGGCACCGTGAAAGAGAATGGCATGCGGCATGCGCTCGCTCAGTTGTTGCAATTGTGCCCAGGCGTCGTCCTGCCAAGGAAAAAGTGGTGAAGTCATATGCGGCTGCCCTTTTTGCTTCCTGCGATTACAGCTTCGCCGCGATTTCCCGCAATTCCTGCCGGATGACGTCTATCGGGCGCGTGGAATCGACCACCCTGAAGCGTTGCGGAAACTGGCTTGCCCGGTGCAGATAAGCTTCGCGAGTTGCATTGAAAAACTCGGCCTTTTCCTGTTCAAACTTGTCGAGTTCGCGGGTGGCATCGAGACGCGCGCGCGCGACATTCAGCGGCACGTCGAACAGCAAGGTCAGATCGGGTTGGAGATGTGGATGCACCCACTGCTCCAGGGAGACGAGCTTTTCCAGCGCGAGCTTGCGGCCGCCGCCCTGGTAGGCGAAGCTGGCATCGGTGAATCTGTCGGAAATCACCCAGTCGCCGCGCTCAAGCGCCGGTTCGATGACCTGCGCCAAGTGTTCGCGACGGGCCGCAAACATGAGCAGCGCTTCGGTTTCGAGGTGCATCCTTTCGTGCAGCAGCAACTCGCGCAGCTTTTCGCCGAGCGGCGTACCGCCGGGCTCGCGAGTCATGATCACCCGCTGTCCGCGTTCCTTGAGCAGGTCGGCGAAAAAAGCGAGATGGGTCGACTTGCCGGCGCCGTCGATGCCCTCGAAAGTAATCAGTTTGCCAAGTGTCATGGTGCGGTGAATCAAATGTGTCTACTCGGCATTATCGCTGGTATTTGTTGACGGCGCGGTTGTGGTCGGCAAGATTGTTGGAAAATTCGCTGGTGCCGTTTCCCCGCGCGACGAAATACAGCACATCCGACTTCGCGGGATTCAGCGCCGCCTCGATCGATTCGCTCCCAGGCAGCGCAATGGGCGTCGGCGGCAGACCTGCCCTGGTATAGGTGTTGTAGGGCGTGTCGGTTTCCAGGTCGCGTTTCCGGATGTTGCCCTGAAACTTGTCACCCATGCCATAGATGACCGTCGGATCGGTCTGCAGAAGCATGCCGCGCCTGAGGCGGTTGACGAAGACTGCCGCAATCATGTTGCGCTCGGAGCGCTGGCCGGTTTCCTTTTCAATGATCGACGCCATGATCAGCGCCTCATAGGGCGACTTGTAGGGGACCGCAGGGTCGCGCCGGGCCCAGGCATCGTTCAGGCGCTTCTGCAGCAAGGCATAAGCCTGCCTGTAGATCTGCAAGTCGCTCGATCCCTTGGCGAAGCGGTAGGTGTCAGGAAAAAACAGGCCTTCGGGAGCGGAATGATCCGTCGTGATCCTGGCCAGCAGTTCCTTGTCCGACAGCGATGCCGTGTCGTGCTTGAGCGCAGGATGCGCGGCGACCGCCGCGCGCATCTGCCTGAACGACCACCCTTCAATGATCGCCAGGGCCTCCTGGGCAAATTCGCCGCGCACCAGCTGGTCGATCAACGCAAGCGGCGTTGTCCCCGGCTTGATTTCATAGTGTCCGGCCTTCAGCCGGGGCGCCTTGCCTGTCGCACGCGCCAGCAATTCAAACACAAGGGGATTGACCGGGACTCCCGCGTTGGAAATCTGCTCCGCGGTGCTGCGCACGCTGCTTCCCGGCTTGATGGTGAATTCAAGCGGCTGCGCCCCGGTCCCGACGATCGGCTGGTAGGCAATGAAGGAAACGACGCCTGCGGCGAGCGCTGCCAGCAGAACGATAAACAAGAGAAATTTTTTAATCAAAACCGTACTTTCATCCAATGTCGGCATCGCCCCGAGCCCGCCAACTGCGGCGCCGTACCGCCGGAGTATAAAACACAGGCGGCGGAGCAGCCTTCGAACAGGATTTTCGAGACATCACTATAATCAAGCAGAAATGATAATGGTTATTTAATCAATCACTAAGACTCGATCTATGAATACTTGGTTGCAATTCCTCGCTGCGAACGGCGCACGCATTGATGAACATGATTCGTCGATCCAGTTCGATCGCACATCGGCGCTTGCCGAGTTGCCGCGCATCTATGTCGCACCGCTGACCGATCAGGGATTGATCTTACTGAACGGCGACGATGCCGCAAGCTTCCTGCATAACCAGATCACCAATGATGTCGAGCATTTGCCGCCGACCGAAGCGCGCCTGGCCGGGTATTGCTCGCCGAAGGGGCGCCTGCTGGCATCCTTCCTGATGTGGAAGAGCGGCCAGGACATCTTCCTGCAGCTCTCGCGGCAGATACAGGCACCGGTACAGAAACGCTTGCAGATGTTCGTGCTGCGCGCCAAGGCAAAACTGGCGGATGCCGCAGACCAGCAGGCATTGCTCGGCATCGGCGGCACCGGTTGCGGCGAGCTGCTTGCTTCCTGGTTTCCAGTCCTGCCTGCACAGCCTTTCGCCAAGATCGATTCGGACAATGGCAGCCTGATCCGGCTTCCGGATGCCTTCGGCAACCCGCGGTACCAATGGATCATGCCGGTCGCGTCGGCATCCGCCCTGTGGCCGGACATCGCCGTGAAATCAACCCCGGTCGGAACGGACGTCTGGCGTCTCGCTGACATTCATGCCGGCATTCCGCAGATCACCCAGCCGACCCAGGAGCAGTTCGTGCCGCAGATGATCAACTTCGAACTGATCGGCGGCGTCAACTTCAAGAAGGGCTGCTATCCCGGACAGGAAATCGTCGCGCGCAGCCAGTATCTCGGCAAGCTCAAGCGGCGCATGCTGCTCGCTTCCGTGGCTGCCGAGGTCAAGGCAGGCATGGAGGTATACTCGAGCGCCGACCCGGACCAGCCCTGCGGCATGGTAGTGAACGCGGCGCCCAATCTTCACGGCGCAAGCGACATGCTGGTGGAGATCAAGATCGCCGCGGCGGAGGAAGGCTCGGTGCATCTGGGCTCGGCGCAAGGCCCGGCCCTGAGCTTCTCCAGCCTGCCCTATGCATTGCCTGCCTGAGCCGGGCCGAGCAGCGGCGGCAATGTCGACCGACCTCTTCATCTACTACCGCGTACGCGACGAAGATGCGGCGGCGCTGCTTCCTCGCGTCATGGCACTGCAGCAATCGCTAAAGCAAGAATGTGGTATCGTCACCGGACTCAAGCGCCGCCCTGAAACCCGCGACGGCAGGCAGACATGGATGGAGATCTACCTGTCGGTACCCACCGGATTCGAGGCCAGGCTTGAACAAGCATTGTCGGATCAAGGACTGTCGAGCTTGATCGATGGTGCGCGCCATACCGAACATTTTGTGGACATATCTACATGTGCCTGATCGTTTTTGCCTGGCAGGTGATACCCGGCGTTCCGCTGGTGGCAGCGGGTAACCGTGATGAATTCTTTAGCCGGCCTACGGCCACGGCCACATGGTGGACCGACCATCCGCACATCTTTGCCGGCAGGGATTTGCAGGATGGCGGAACCTGGATGGGTATTTCGCGCAACGGGCGGTTTGCCGCCATCACCAATGTGCGCGATCCATCGGTCAAGCGCAGCGGCGCGCCTTCGCGCGGAAAGCTGGTGGCGGATTTCCTTGCCGGCGCATCGGCGCCCGGAGAATACATCGCCGGACTGACGGCGGATGCGGGCGAATATAACGGATTCAATCTCCTGGTCGGCGACGGAAACGAACTCGTCTGGTACTCGAATGCCGCGGTGCAGGACGAGCGCAATGGCAAGCCCCTCGCGCCAGGTATCTACGGCCTGTCCAACGGCTCGCTTGATGCGCCCTGGCCGAAAGTGGTGAGAACCAAGGCGCAATTCTCGAGCCTGATATGCCAGGGCGCTCCGGAAGACGCCTATTTCGAGATGCTGACCGACACAACCCGGGCGCCGGACTGCCGACTGCCGAAAACCGGCGTGAGCCTGGAATGGGAACGCGTGCTGTCCGCGGTCTGCATCCAGTCACCGGAATACGGCACCCGCACCTCGACGGTGGTCCGCCTGTTCGCCGACGGCAGCGCGGCGCTCGATGAGCGCCACGTGCAATAACCACTTCACTTTCCGAAACGCTTCACTTTCCGCGAGCCGACTTCAATCCCAGGCCATCTCCTGGCCTGGGACAGGCATCATTCAGGACGCCGCGATTTCCGGCTGCAGCTTCTCCATGCGCTGAATGGTGTCCTTCCACGCTTGCGGCCACGCCACGCCCTTGCGCAGCTTGGTATCCGCATAGACATAGACCAGCTCGCCTGAAATCAGGTGCTGGTCGCCGAGATGAATTTCCACGATGAAGCGCGCGGATGTGCGGCCAAAGGCTGCGCAGCGCACGCCGATGTCGAGCACGTCGTCGAAACGCGCCGGCGCCTGGTACTCCACAGTCGCCTTGCGCGCAAACATCTCGCGCCCCTCCTCCGCCTGCTGCATGACGGTCGGCAGGCCGGTCTCCCGCCAATACTCCGTGAAGGCGACATCGAAATAGGTCAGGTAATGGCCGTTGAACACGATGCCCTGCATGTCAACCTCGGCCCAGCGGACGCGCAGGGAATGGAAAAAGGAAAAGTCTTGGCGTGCCATAGTGTATTTGAATCGGTATTTGAATCAATCAGTCAGAAAGCCGCGGATCAGGCGATTGATGCGTTGCGGCTGCTCGTGGATCACCCAGTGCGAGCCCTCCGGTATACGCTCGATCTTCAAGTCATCGACCACGCCATCGAGGCCGTCCACCAGCGACTTCGGCAAGGCGATATCCTGTTCGCCCCAGATTACCCGCGTAGGTACCTTGATGCGGAAGTCTTCCGGATTCAGTTCCAGCTTGAGCGGCCCGGGATGATCGTCCGTCGGCGGATGCAGCGGCGACGCCCGGTAGTAATTCACGCCGCCGGTCAGACCGCGCGACCAGCAGTCATGGTATTTCGCACGAACCTCATCGGTGAACCACGGCGTGGGAGACTGCCCCATGCCGTTCAGCAGGTTTTCCAGCAGCTTGAACCCGTCCTTTGCAAGCGCGGTTTCGGAGCCTTCGGCACGCAGCCAGTTCATGTAATCGCTGGCCTTGCGCTGCGCCGGGTCGTTGGCCAATGCCTGCATGAACAGGTAGGGATGCGGCGAATTCACGATGATCAGCTTGTGCAGCAGCTGCGGCAAGGCAATCGCGAAATTCCAGGCGATCGCCCCGCCCCAGTCATGCGCAACCATCACGAACTTGTCGTAGCCAAGCTCGGCCGCCAGCAATCTCAGATCTTCGACGATATGCTTGGCCTTGTAGGCCGACAGCTCGCCCGGCATCGATGAAAGATTGAAGCCGCGCAGGTCGGGCGCCACGGCAAAATGATCACTGCCGAATTCCTTCAGCTGAGCCTCCCATTCATACCAGAACTCGGGAAAGCCGTGCACGAATAGCAGAAGCGGCTTTCCGCGTTCGCCGGCGCTTGCGTAATGCAGGCGCATGCCGTTGGAAAGCTCCGCGAACTGGTCGGTCTTGATTGCAGCTGTCATGCGATCTCATCCTTTGCCTGCGTTGGTGATGGCGCTATTGAAACGGATTATTGCTGCCTCAGCTTCGCCTGCAGCATCTCGCGTATCTGGGGAGCGGCGGCAAACGGATCGCTCGGGTTGCGCTGGGTGACGATGTCTTCCATCCGGGTCTGGACGTTGCCGAGCGCCTGCGGATGGGAATAGATATAGAACTGGCCGTCGCGTATGGCGTTGAAGGTTCTTTCCGCCACCTCAGCGGCCGTGACTTTGCCGGAGGACACCGCCTTGTCGGAAACCGCCTGCGCAACGACCTGGCTCAGCGTCGGGCCGCCTTCTTCCTTGACATCGTCCGGCCGGTTGCGCTGCGACTGGCTGATGCCGGTCGGGACGAAATACGGGCACAGGACGGAGGCGCCGATCGGTGCGCCGATCAGCTGCAGGTCGTGATACAGCGTCTCGGACAGGGACACGACCGCATGCTTGGAAACATTGTAGATGCCCATGTTCGGCGCATTGAGCAGGCCGGCCATCGATGCCGTGTTGACGATATGGCCCTGGTAGCCGGGCTCCTTCTTTGCGCATTCCAGCATCAGCGGCGTGAAGGTGCGCACGCCGTGCACCACGCCCCACAGATTGACGCCGAGCACCCACTCCCAGTCGGCGATGGAGTTTTCCCACACCAGGCCGCCGGAGCCGACGCCGGCGTTGTTGAACACCAGATGCACGCTGCCGAAGCGCTCCATCGTTGCGTCGGCCAGCGCCTGCACCTGTTCGGCCTTGCGCACATCGCAGCGCATGGCCAGCACTTCGGTGCCGCCGGCTTCGAGTTCGGATCGGGTTGCATCCAGCGCATCCTGCTGCACGTCGGCCAGCACCAGTCTCATGCCAAGTCGTGCGCCGATCTGTGCAAACTCCTTGCCGAAACCGCTTGCGCCGCCGGTGATGACGGCCACCTTGCCCTTGAAGTCATTCATGTGTTCTCCTGCCTCTCGGTATTGAGATGGAATTGATCAAATAGTCGTTGCGTCTGTCGCCGTATCGGCGCTGCTCAGACTTTCTTGAGATGGAAGCCGATGCGTGGAAAATGGACATGTACCACGCCGGCGCGAGGATCCTCGCGGCGGACTGCAAACTGCGTTGCCGTGGACAGCACCAGCTCGCCCTCGACCGGATCGAGCGCGTAGTCGGTGGGCGTGATGGTCACGCGCTGTCCGAGCGAAACATCGTGGGTATTGAAGAACGGCATGTCATCGCCTGCCGCCGGCGTGCTGGCGCGAGCAATCGCGACCGCCTCTTCCGAAGCCAGCCTTTCGGACTGATGATGGCCGAACTCCGCCATGCGCGCCAGCCACTCCTTCAGCGCGGGAGCCGTGTCGAGGATATGGGCGACCGGCTCGGCCTTCTGCACGAACCACAGGCAGTGGTACACCGAGAAGTCCGCGATGCTTGGCTGCTGACCGAGCAGATAGGGTTTGCCGCCGGCAAGCATGTTTTCCATGCGCCGCAAATATTCCGCCAGCGCGCCGCTTGCTTCGGCGAGCGACATGCGAGGCGCGTTACCGCGCATCGCCGCGCGGTCGACGGAAAATGCCTTCATCTGTTCGGGCGTGACATTGCCCAGCAAGTAGGGCACGGCGGACGGCTGGAATACATAGGCGATCACTGTCCAGAACAGCGTGGCGTCCGCCCATTGCGACAGCATGCGTGCCACTCCCTCGTTCTCGGCGGGATACAGCGTTGGCTGCGGAGACATGCGTTCCAGCACGTCGGCGATGAGCGCGCTGTCGCAATAGATATCCGCGCCGATCTGCATGAACGGGGTTCTGCGGTAACCGCCGGTCAGGGCAATGACATCGGGCTTGGGCATGATGGTCGGGATGACGACGGACTTCCATGCCAGCTTCTTGTAGCCGAGGATGAGACGGACTTTTTCGGAAAACGGCGAGATCGGGTAATGATGCAGGATGATGTCGGGCATGCTGTCTCCTCTTTGATTTTGTCGCGGCACCACGCCTGCATGGCAGGTGGTGCCGCACGGGCGCGCTTATGGCGCGCTCCGCTGCACGGCTCATAGATCCGGCCCGAAAACATGTTGGGCCGAATCCCCTCACCCCGGCCCTCTCCCAGAGGTAGAGGGTGAGATCAGCGACCCGAAAAATGAACCATTTTTCGGGCCGAATCAATCAACCAGCTTGACCAGCTGCTTGCCGAAGTTCTTGCCCTTCAGCATGCCGATAAACGCTTCCGGTGCCGCCTCCAGCCCCTGCGCAACCGACTCCCGGAACTTGAGCTTGCCGGTGGCGACCAGCGTGCTGAGTTCCTTGAGACCCTGCGGCCAGAGGTCCATGTGCTCGGAAACGATGAAACCGCGCATCGTCAGGCGCATCGTCAGGAAGTTGCGCACATTGTTGAGCGCCATCGGTTCGCCGTCATAACCCGCGATAAGGCCGCACAACGCGATGCGTCCGAAGGGATTCATGCGGGCGATGCATTCATCGAAAATCTTGCCGCCCACATTCTCGAAAACGGCATCGATGCCGTTCGGCACGGCGCGCGCAAGGTCCTCGGCGAGGTTGCCGGCCTTGTAATCGATGCAGGCATCGAACCCCAACTCATTGACCACGTAATCGCATTTTTCCTTGCCGCCCGCGATGCCGACCGCCCGGCAGCCGCGCAGCTTCGCCAGCTGGCCGACCACGCTGCCGACCGCGCCGCTGGCGGCGGAGACAACGATGGTCTCCCCTTCCTTCGGCTGCATGATCTGCGTCAGTCCGTACCATGCGGTCATGCCGGGCATGCCGACCGAGCCGAGATAGGCGGACAGCGGCACCTGCGTCGTATCGAGCTTGCGCAGCATGATGCCATCCGAAACGCCCATCTCCGACCAGCCCAGCATGCCCTGCACCTTGTCGCCGACTGCGTATTTCGGATTCCTGGACTCCACCACCTCGCCGACGGTACCGCCGATCATGGTTTCCCCCAAAGCCTGCGGCGCGGCATAGCTTTTCACGTCTTCCATGCGCATGCGCATGTAGGGGTCGAGCGACAGGTAATGATTGCGGATCAGCACCTCGCCATCTTTCAGGGCAGGCGCCTGCACTTCTTCGAGACGGAAATTGTCCGGCGAGACCACACCCTTCGGACGTGAAGCCAGGACCAGGCGTTTGTAAGTTGTCATGGTTTTCCTTGCATTCCTTGAAATCGCTGAATTGCCGGCCGCCTTGCAGCCGGCGGTGTTATTCGTGACTGATCTTGCCGGCCACATCGAGGCGCTTGAGGTACTTGAACGTCCCCGAAGCCTTGGCCACCAGATTGTCGCCGTTCCATAGCTCGCCTTCGCAGAAGCATATGCTCGTCGAGCGATGGGTCGCGATACCTTTGGCGATGATGCGGGTGCCGGGCTTGCCGCCGGGCTGGAAGAAACTGGTCTTCATTTCGACAGTCACGCCGCCGCGCGCGTTCGGATCGAGCGAGCGGCCAGCCATCGACATCACCACGTCGAGCAGCGTCATCACGACGCCGCCGTGGGTCACCTGCCAGCTGTTCATGTGACGTTCCTGCAGTTCAAGCGCGACCTGCGCCTCGCCGTTTCCCATGCCGAGGAATTCCACTCCCATGTCGTTCAGGAAGGGAATCTCGGCCGGAAAAGGCCGAGGCTTTGCTTCGGTATTGAGTCGGCTCATCAGTGAACCGCCGATACGCCGCCGTCGACCGCCAGGATCTGGCCGGTGATGTGCTTGCCCGCGTCGGAAGCAAACAGCAGCGCGGCGCCTTTCAAGTCCTCGTCATCGCCGATGCGCTGCAGCGGAGCGCGCCGGGTCAGGTTGTCCACGCCCAGGTTTTCCAGCAGGCCCTTGGTCATCTTGGAGGGGAAGAAACCCGGCGCCAACGCATTGACGGTGATGCCGTGCTTGCCCCATTCGCCGGCAAGCGTGCGGGTAAAGTTGACGACCGCCCCCTTGGAGGTGTTGTAGGAAATGGTCTGCATCGATTCCGGGCCGTTGCCCGACAGGCCGGCGATCGAAGCCACGTTGATGATGCGGCCGTACTTGCGCGGGATCATGGACTGCTTGCCGACCGCCTGCGACAGCAGGAAGATGCTGCGGATGTTCAGGTTCATGACCTTGTCCCAGGCCTCGACCGGATGATCTTCCGCCGGCGCTCCCCAGGTGGCGCCGGCATTGTTGACCAGAATGTCGATATGGCCGAGGCGCTTGAGGGCCTCCGCAACCAGCGGCGCGACATTGGCTTCCTGCGACAGGTCGGCGGCAATCGCGCTGGCTTCGATGCCGCGCTGCTTCAGGTGGGCGACGGCTTCGTCAAGATCGGATTGCTTGCGCGAAGACAGCACGATCTTCGCGCCCTGCTCGCCCAGCGCTTCGGCGATCTGCAGTCCCAGTCCACGCGAGCCGCCGGTGACGAGAGCGGTCTTGCCATTGAGATCGAAGAGTTGTTGAATGGTACGCATAGGGGTCTCCTTCATCGGTTCTATTGATTCGGCCCGGAAATGGATTCATTTTTCGGGTCGCTGATCTTTGCTTCTACCTCTAAGACAGGGCCGGGGTGCAGGAATCCGGCCCAACCTATTTTCGGGCCGGATTCAAAGTTCTTCATTATCCCGCACTTGCAGCCGCCGTCAGAACCAGGCGTCCTGCATGTCGAGCGTGGTGGTGTCGATGCTTTCCAGCAGGTCAAGCTGCGGCTGGACCTTGGGCAATTCCCATTTGAAGAAATAGGCGCAGGCCTGAAGTTTGCCACGGTAGAAGTCCGCGTCATGGCCGGACTTTCCGGTAGCGACCATCGCCTGCTGCAGCCACATCCATGCCACGACCGCATGCCCGAAAGCCTCCAGGTAGACGGAGGCATTGGCGAGGGTCTTGTTCATGTCGCCGGCGGCATACAGGGCTTGGGTCACCTTGGCGATCCGCTGCAGCACGGCGGCGAGCGCGCTGGCATAGCCGGCAAGCTCCGGCACTTCCAATGCCTTTGCGATGGTCTTCTGCACCTCGTCGCCGAACGCCTTGAAGGCGGCGCCGTTCTGCATCGATACCTTGCGGCCGAGCAGGTCCAAGCCCTGGATGCCGTGCGTGCCTTCGTGGATGGGATTGAGCCGGTTGTCGCGATAGAACTGCTCGACGTTGTACTCGCGGGTATAACCGTAGCCGCCATGTACCTGGATGGCCAGGTTGTTGGCTTCGAGGCACCACTGCGACGGCCAGGACTTGGCGATCGGGGTCAGGATGTCGAGCAGCAGGTTTGCATGGCGCTTCGCGTCATCCGACTCCGCCGTCTTTTCCTCGTCCACCAGGCGGGCGCAATAGAGGTTGAGCGCAAGGCCGCCTTCGACATAGGCCTTCTGCGCCAGCAGCATGCGCTTGACATCGGTGTGCTGCACGATGGGAATCTGCGGCTGGGCCGGATCCTTGGCCATCGGGTGGCGCCCCTGCGGCCGCTCGCGCGCATATTCGAGCGCATGCAGATAGCCGGTGTAGCCGAGAACCACTGCGCCGAGACCGACGCCGATACGGGCTTCGTTCATCATGTGGAACATGTTGGCCAAGCCTTTGTGCTTTTCGCCAACCAGGTAACCGATCGCCCCCGCCTTGCCGCCCGGCTTGAACTTGCCTTCGCCGAAGTTGAGCAGGCAGTTGGTCGTGCCCCGGTATCCCATCTTGTGATTGAGTCCCGCCAGTACCACGTCATTGCGTTCGCCGATGGAGCCGTCGGGATTGACCAGCTTCTTCGGCACGATGAAGAGCGAAATGCCCTTCACGCCCGGAATCAGCTTGCCGTTTTCATCCGGCACCTTGGCCAGCACGAGATGAACGATGTTTTCCGACAGCTCATGCTCGCCGGCGGAAATCCACATCTTGTTGCCTCTGAGGCGGTAGGTGCCGTCTTCCTGCGGTTCGGCGCGGGTGACGATATCGGACAGCGATGAGCCCGCCTGCGGCTCCGACAGGCACATGGTGCCGAAGAAACGGCCTTCGAGCATGGGCTTAACGAAGGTCTCGATCTGCTCCGGCGTGCCGCACTTGAGCAGCGTGTTGGCATTGCCGATGGTGAGGAAGGGATAGGACGAGGTGCCGACATTGGCCGCTTTGAAGTATGCGAAACTCGCCTTCTCGATCAGCACCGGCAGCTGCATGCCGCCGTAGTCGTAGTCCTGGCCGGCTGCCATCAGGCCGGCATCGCAAAAGACTTTAAGCGCCGACTTCACCTCCGGAATGATGTGCACGGTTTCGCCGTCGAAGTGCGGTTCTTCCTGGTCGCTCTTCTTGTTGTGCGGCGCGAACAGGTCGGTGGCGATGCGTTCGCAGGTATCCATGGCCGCGGTGAAGGTTTCGCGGGAATGGTCCGCATAGCGGGCTCGTCTGGTGAGTGCTTCGGCGTCAAGCCATTCGTACAGCAGGAAGTCGATATCGCGTCGGGAAAGAATTTTCGATTGCATGATATGCCCCGCGCGTCGCCGTCGAAACGGCGACGCGTTCAATAAGCCATTGTCAGGAATTCAGAAGTCAGTAAAGCGGACATTGCCATGCCCAGAAACGCATGTGGGCGCCGCGGCGCCCACATTTTTTCGCTTAGACCACTTCGAACAGGCCGGCAGCACCCTGGCCGCCGCCAATGCACATGGTGACCACGACGTACTTGGCGCCGCGGCGCTTGCCTTCGATCAGCGCATGGCCAGTGAGGCGCGCGCCCGATACGCCGTAGGGATGGCCGACGGCGATCGCACCGCCGTTGACGTTCAGCCGGTCGGCCGGAATGCCGAGCTTGTCGCGGCAGTAAAGCACCTGCACCGCGAACGCTTCGTTCAGTTCCCACAGGCCGATGTCCTCAACCTTCAAGCCGGCCTTTTTCAGCAGCTTGGGAATCGCAAATACCGGGCCGATGCCCATTTCATCCGGCTCGCAGCCGGCGATGGCGAAACCGCGGTAGATGCCGAGCGGCTGCAGGCCTTTCTGTTCGGCGAGCTTGCTGTTCATGACGATCGCAACCGATGCGCCGTCGGAGAACTGGCTGGCATTGCCCGCCGAGATCACGCCGCCGGGAATGGCGGTGCGGATCTTGGAGACGCCTTCCATCGTGGTGTCGGCACGGATACCTTCATCCGAGGAAATCGTGACTTCGCGGGTCAGCAGCATGCCGCTTTCCTTGTCGGCCACGCCCATGATGGTGGTCATCGGCACGATCTCGTCATTGAACTTGCCGGCGGCCTGGGCGGCGGCGGCGCGCTGCTGGCTCTGCACGCCGTACTCGTCCTGGCGTTCCTTGCTGATGTTGTAGCGCTTGGCGACCGTCTCTGCGGTCTGCAGCATCGGCCAGTAGATTTCCGGCTTGTTCTGCTTGAGCCAGACTTCGGCCAGCATGTGGGAGTTGGCTTCGTTCTGGACGCAGGAAATCGACTCGACGCCGCCCGCCGCATAGATGTCGCCCTCGCCCGCGATGATGCGCTGCGCGGCCGTGGCGATGGTCTGCAGACCCGAGGAGCAGAAGCGGTTGATGGTCATGCCGGCGGTCGTCACCGGGCAGCCGGCGCGCAGGGCGATCTGGCGCGCGATGTTGCTGCCGGTCGCGCCTTCGGGCGTCGCGCAGCCCATGATTACGTCTTCGACTTCTCCTGCCTCGATCTTCGCGCGCTCGATGGCGGCCTTGAGCACATGTCCGCCCATGGTAGCGCCGTGGGTCATATTGAAGGCACCTTTCCAGGATTTGGCCAAACCGGTGCGGGCTGTGGATACGATGACGGCGTCAGTCATTTGAGGCTCCTTGAGTTGAATTGTGGATGTTCGAATCAGTGCTCGAGCTTAGGTTGTATTGAGGTGTCTCTGGCGATGAAAATTGCTGAATTCGAGAATATCATAGTTTTAGCACGATCGTTCGTAAAAGTTTAGGGTTTCACAAGCCGCACCCGACCGCCTTGCGGACCTGGTTCAAACCCACCAAACATTTATCTTGCGAAATCTCCATATGTAAGTTTCTGTAAGTTTGAAGCAAGCGTCGCGTAAGGTTAGGGTCGCACACTCCACTCGTGCAATATGGGCAAGAAGGATTGCTTGCACATGTATATTAATTATTTGAGTTTGAGGAGATAAGCATGGCGACAGTACAGACTACGACTGCACGCGGCATGACGGCGGAGGAGCGAAAAGTCATTTTCGCATCTTCCCTCGGGACGGTATTCGAGTGGTATGACTTTTATTTGTATGGTTCACTGGCAGCGATCATCGCGAAGCAGTTCTTTGCCGGCACCGACCCGAATACAGCGTTCATTTTCGCGTTGCTGGCATTTGCCGCGGGCTTCATTGTTCGCCCGTTCGGCGCATTGGTCTTCGGTCGCCTCGGCGACATGATTGGCCGCAAATACACCTTCCTGGTGACGATCCTGCTCATGGGCGTCTCGACGTTCATCGTAGGCTTGCTGCCCAACTATGCATCGATCGGCATCGCCGCTCCGATCATCCTGATCACTCTGCGCATCCTGCAGGGCCTGGCGCTCGGCGGCGAATATGGCGGCGCGGCAACCTATGTCGCCGAACATGCTCCGCACGGACGTCGCGGCGCTTACACCGCCTGGATTCAGACCACCGCAACGCTCGGCCTGTTCCTGTCGCTGATGGTGATCCTGGGTACACGTACCGCCGTCGGCGAAGCAGAGTTCGCCGACTGGGGCTGGCGCGTTCCCTTCCTGGTCTCCGTGTTCCTGCTGGCAATCTCTGTCTGGATCCGTCTGTCGATGAATGAGTCGCCGGCATTCGCCAAGATGAAAGCCGAAGGCAAGACTTCCAAGGCACCGCTGTCCGAATCCTTCGGCCAGTGGAAGAACCTGAAGATCGTCATCCTGGCGCTGATCGGTCTGACCGCCGGCCAGGCAGTCGTCTGGTACACCGGCCAGTTCTATGCCCTGTTCTTCCTGACGCAAACGCTGAAGGTTGACGGCGCCACGGCCAACCTGCTGATTGCGGCTTCGCTGGTCATCGGTACACCGTTCTTCATCATCTTCGGTACGCTGTCCGACAAGATCGGCCGCAAGCCCATCATCCTCGGTGGCTGCCTGATCGCCGCGGTGACCTACTTCCCGATCTTCAACGCGCTGACCCACTACGCCAACCCGGCGCTGGAAAATGCGATCAAGAACGCACCGGTGGTCGTGACTGCCGATCCGAATGACTGCCAATTCCAGTTCAACCCGACCGGCACGAAGAAATTCACCTCTTCCTGCGATATCGTGAAGGCAAAACTGGCAGCTGCTTCGGTGAACTACACCAACGAAGCTGCTCCGGCAGGCACACCGGCAACGGTCAAGATCGGCGACAAGGTCATCCAGTCCTACAATGCGAACGGCCTCTCCAAGGACGACGCCGCAGCCAAGGACAAGGCCTTCTCGAAAGATCTGGGTGACGCCATCAAGGCTGCAGGCTATCCGACCAAGGCCGATCCGGCCCAGATGAACAAGGGCATGGTTCTGTTGCTGCTGGTTATCCTGGTGCTCTACGTCACCATGGTGTACGGCCCGATCGCGGCGATGCTGGTGGAAATGTTCCCGACCCGCATCCGCTACACCTCGATGTCCCTGCCTTACCACATCGGCAACGGCTGGTTCGGCGGTCTGCTGCCGACCACCGCGTTTGCTCTGGTGGCCTACAAGGGCGACATCTACTACGGCCTGTGGTACCCGATCATCATCGCCCTCATCACCTTCGTGATCGGCATGCTGTTCGTCAAGGAAACCAAGGACGACGACATCTACGCCGCGGATTGATTTCCGCCTTTCCCGGCATGCGCTGCATGCCGGGACGCATCAAGCACAGCCGCCTGCCCGTCAGGCGGTTTTCTTTTATGCCGGACCGATCATGTGGGCCGACCGCATGCTTCCGCTGCCAAGCTTCCGCAAGTTTGGTATCGTCGCGGTTTGGCTGTTGCAGGCTTCCGGAAACCTCGTGAAAGCCGGGTCCGCCGCGGCGGATTTTTTCTTCCTAATTTTTCATCCCGACACAACCATGAACCAACCCATCCGCCTCGGCACCCCGCTTTCCCCTTCCGCAGTCAAAGTGATGCTTCTCGGCTCCGGCGAACTCGGCAAGGAAGTCATCATTGCACTGCAGCGCCTGGGCGTGGAAGTCATTGCCGTCGACCGTTATCCCGACGCACCCGGCCATCAGGTAGCCCACCGCGCTCATGTGATCGACATGACGGACGCTGCAGCGCTGACCGCCCTCATCGAACAGGAAGCCCCGCACCTGGTCGTGCCTGAAATCGAGGCCATCGCCACACCGGCGCTGATGGAACTCGAAAAAAGAGGCGGCACACGCTTCATTCCGACGGCCCGCGCCGCCTGGCTGACGATGAACCGGGAAGGAATCCGCCGGCTGGCGGCCGAAACCCTCGGATTGCCGACCTCGCCCTACCGCTTCGCCGATAGCCTGGATGAACTGAAAGCCGCCTGTGGCGCCGTCGGCTTTCCCTGCGTGGTGAAGCCGGTGATGTCGTCTTCGGGCAAGGGACAGTCGAAAGTGGACAGCGCAGAAGAAGTGGAAGAAGCCTGGCGCTACGCAGCCTCGGGCAGCCGCGTCGATGCCGGGCGGGTGATCGTGGAAGGCTTCATCGATTTCGATTACGAGATTACACAGCTGACCGTACGCGCACTCGATGCCAGGGGCGAAACGGTCACGCATTTCTGCGAACCGATCGGCCATGTGCAGGAAAAAGGCGACTACATCGAATCCTGGCAGCCGCATCCCATGCCTGCCGCAGCGATGGCAAAGGCGCGCGAGATTGCGAAGAAGGTCACGGATGATCTCGGCGGCCTGGGATTGTTCGGCGTCGAACTGTTCGTCAAGGGAGACATGGTCTGGTTCTCGGAAGTCAGCCCGCGCCCGCACGACACCGGCATGGTAACGATGGCAAGCCAGCGCCAAAGCGAGTTCGAGCTGCATGCCAAGGCCATCCTTGGCCTGCCGGTAGATGTTTCTCTTCTGGCTCCGGCAGCTTCAGCTGTCATCTACGGGCAGCATGAGGCGAAGGCCATTGCCTTCGAAGGCGTGGCGGAAGCGCTTGCCGTACCCGGCGTCGATATCCGCCTGTTCGGCAAGCCGGAATCCTTTGCCCGCCGCCGCATGGGCGTGGCGCTGGCAACCGCATCCGATACGGACGCGGCGCGGCGCCTTGCCAAGGAAGCCGCTGCCAAGGTCCGCCCTGTCCTGCCGTAACAGGCAGGCGAAAGGCGACGGGAAGGCTTGTACCAATTCCAAGCCCTTCCATCGCTTGGGATCGCGTCTTTTTCCGCCTGGCCGAGTGGCAGCCGACGTTCGTAGCCCCGCCATGGACTCCTGATCCGCCATTTCCGCCTTGCCAGCCGAAAAACCAGCGATCTCATTCCTCATGGAATACCTTGGATTGGTATTACCCGGGCACCAGCTTGAGAAGACCCAGCCTGCCCTTTTCCACTTCAGCGCGCTGCGTCTTCAGCGGGATGTATCGCACATCCACCCAGCGCTGCGACAGGTTCCGGTAGAGGGGCGAGAGCACATTGCCGGACTGGCCGGTCGAATGGATGAAGCGCGAGTTCTCCAGGTTGGACAGGTCATACACTGCCCTCAGGCTGGCGGCGTGGCGGTTGGCGAATGGATCCTTTTCATCGCGCAGGCTGTATCTGCCGACATTGACGGTGTGGGTATCGCCCGGGGACGGCACCCGGATATCGAAGAAGCGCGCCAGCAGATCGACCTTGGTGAAAGGACGGTGCTCCGAACGGGCGGCATGGGCGTCACCCCAGCGCCATTTGGCCATATCCCCGCCGTAGCGCCGATCGAGATCGGCCAGGGCCACCTCCAGCGCGGTCGATAACAGTTCCGCGCAGGTCTGCGGCTTGCTGTCTGCCGGCTTGTTTACGTCGGCGCACCAGCGGCCCTGCCCGTCCTTGTCGAACAGGACGTTCACCGTGGATTGCTGCACATTTCGGTGCTCGAAGTAATCCTTCATGAGCGCCTCGCCGAGTTCATCCCTGAAGATTTCGTTCGATATTTCCCGCATCCAGGCGTTGTAGATCAGTGCGGCGACGCTGTCCACCCGCATTTCCCCGTTCCATTGCCCGAGCAATCCGAGTGCCGCGCGTGCCTTCTCTGATCTGGGCGCTGTCTTGACGAGCAAGGGAAGGACTTCCCTCGCAGCCAGGGAGACATCATCCTTCTGCATCTGCGCAAAGCTGTCGAGGCCATGTGTGGGCGCCGCATCCAGCAGCGACTGGATCCGGTCCGCGCGATACGGCATGCTCCATTCGCTGGTCAGGTAATGCGGATAATCAGGCCCGACGATCTTGTGATTGGCGGTCACGATCTTTCCGGACGGCGGATTGAATTCCTTCGGCAGGTCCTGGAAGGGAAGAAAGCCGGCCCAGTCGTAGCGCGCATCCCAGCCGGGCGCGGGCGCAAGGCCTTTCAGATCGTTTTCCGGCTTGCGGAGCGGCACCCTACCGGCCGCGACAAAGCCGATATTGCCGTCGACGTCGGCATAGACCATGTTTTGATGCGGAGAATTGAAGTCGGCCGCACCGTCGAGAAACTGCTGCCAGTTGCCGGCGTGGTTGATCTTCATGCCGGCTTGCAGCGTCATGTCATCCGGGCGCAATGCCGTCCAGGCGAAGGACACGACATACTTCTTCGCATTGACGGCCGTCCGGTCGACGACCGGCAAGGCGCCGCTGATGACCGGACCGTGGCGGGTCTCGCGGACCAGCAGCTGCTGGTCCGCCGCGCCCTTGACCTTGATCGTTTCCACCCGGGCTGTAAACGGCGCCCAGCCATCCGGAGTCTGGTACCGCGCGGCGTTGTCGGGATCGACGCGTTCCAGGTACAGGTCCTGCACATCCGACGCGGTATTGGTGAATGCCCAGGCGATCCGGCTATTCCTTCCCAAAACGACGCTCGGTATCCCCGGCAGCGTTGCGCCCACCACTTCGAATCCCGGCGCGGAAAGATGGGCGAAGTACCACAATGCCGGAGCGGACAATCCGAGATGAGGATCATTGGCGAGCAAGGGCTTTCCGCTTTCCGACAAGGCGCCGCCGACGGCCCAGTTGTTCGAACCCATTCCCTCCACCAGCGAAGCTGGCGCCGCAGCCGCGATCCTGGTGAGCTGGCCGGCAATGGTCATCATGTCGCCGTATAGCACGGTGTAGTCGCGAGTCTGCAGCACAGGGTCGCCCGGATACGGCGGCAGAAACTCATTGATACGATCAAGCGACAGACGCTGCGACAGGCGCATGCGCAGGATTTCCTGCGACCAGTTTGCACCCAGGTCCCATGCCATCATGGTTTGCCAGCCGATCGAGTCGACGGGATGCCAGGGTTCCGGTGCGGCCGCCCGGGTGAGCAGGAATTCCGGCGGCAAGGGACTGGAGCGAGTCGCCAGGTAGGCATTGACGCCGCGCGCATAAGCCTCGAGCCCGGCTCGGGTTTCAGCGGACAGGTTGGCCAGGATGCGCTCGGCATTGCGGCGAATGCCAAGGGTGCGCAGGAAGCGGTCGGCATCGACGGCGTTCGGTCCTAGGATTTCCGCCATGCGGCCGGCGGCAATGCGCCGATTCATCTCCATCTGCCATAGGCGGTCCTGGGCATGCACGAAGCCGAGCGCGAAATAGGTATCCTGTTCGGATTTGGCATAGATATGCGGAACGCCTTCGGCATCGCGCACGATGTCGACGTCACCCTGCAGTCCGCCGAGCCGGATCGTGCCGTCGATGGCCGGCTGGCTGGCGGACCGATACCAGAGGCCGGCTGCGAGCGCAGCGACCGCCAGGATGGCGATCAGAACGCCAGCGGTGCGGGCAACTTTCCGCAGTGTTGTTGTCATATGGGTCATTTCCTCTTCCAGTTTAAAGCCAGTTGCCCGGGCTTTTCAAAGCCTTCGAACCCCGCGCATTGTCAGATGGTAAGATGTGGAGTCATGTCATGAAACCGCAACAAAACCGTTCTTATCTTATGAAATTTGACGTTGCCATCGTGGGAAGCGGTCTCGCCGGACTCTCCGTAGCCCTACATCTTGCCAAAACACGCAAGGTTGTTGTGATTTCCAAGCGCACACTCCTTGACGGCGCAAGCAACTGGGCACAAGGCGGCATCGCCGCCGTGCTCGACTCCGGCGACAGCCACGAGCAGCATATCGCGGATACGCTGGTGGCCGGAGCCGGCCTGTGCGACGAAACGGCCACGCGTTATATCGTGGAACACAGCCGCGCGGCAATCGAATGGCTGATCGAACAGGGAGTTCCGTTCACCCGGGATCCGACTGCTGAGCTTGGCTATCACCTGACCCGGGAAGGCGGCCACAGCCAGCGGCGCATCATCCATGCCGCCGACGCCACCGGCCATGCGGTGCAGGTGACCCTGGAACAGAAAGCGCGCGCGCATCCGAACATCACGATACTCGAACACCATTACGCCATTGACGTGATCAAGTCCGACAAGCTGGAGGGTTCCGCCCCGGCTTCGGCTGCGGATTCGGACGACGGCGGCACGCCGCGCTGTGTCGGCCTGTATGTGCAGGATGTCAATTCCGGCAAGGTGATGACGCTGGCTGCGGATCACACGGTACTGGCCACCGGCGGCGCCGGCAAGGTGTATCTGTACACCACCAATCCCGACACCGCCACCGGCGACGGCATTGCAATGGCCTGGCGCGCGGGTTGCCGCGTTGCCAACATGGAATTCATCCAGTTTCATCCGACCTGCCTGTACCATCCCTACGCAAAATCCTTCCTGATCAGTGAAGCCGTGCGCGGCGAAGGTGGTTTGCTCAAGCTGCCAACGGCGGCCGGTGCCGCCGCCGGACAGCGTTTCATGGAGTGGCATGATGAGCGGGCGGAACTGGCGCCGCGTGACGTGGTGGCGCGCGCCATCGACTTCGAAATCAAGAAGCGCGGCCTGGACCATGTCGATCTCGACATCAGCCACCAGCCGCCGGAATTCCTGAAAGAGCATTTCCCGACGATTTATGCCCGCTGCCTGGAATTCGGCATCGACATCACCAAACAACCGATTCCGGTCGTGCCGGCGGCACATTACACCTGCGGCGGCGTGGTCACCGATGCCATGGGCCGGACCGACCTGCCGGGCTTGTACGCGGTGGGCGAAACCGCCTACACCGGCCTACACGGCGCCAATCGCCTGGCCAGCAACTCGCTGCTGGAATGCCTGGTGCTCGGCCGCGCGGCGGCACAGCATATCGAACAGCAGCCGAAGCCGCGCTCCCTGCCCCTGCCGGCATGGGACGAGAGTCGCGTGACCGATGCGGACGAGGAAGTGGTGATTGCGCACAATTGGGATGAGTTGCGGCGCTTCATGTGGAATTATGTCGGCATCGTGCGCACCACGAAGCGGCTCGAGCGGGCGCAGCACCGCATCGGCCTGCTGCGCGAGGAAATCTACGAGTATTACTCGCACTTCCGCATCACCCGCGACCTGCTGGAACTGCGCAACCTGGTAGATGTTGCCTCGATGATCGTGGAGAGCGCCTTGTCGCGCCGCGAGAGCCGAGGCCTGCACTTCAGCCAGGACTATCCGGAAACCCTGCCCAAGGCCTTGCCCACGGTGCTGGCGCCTTCGCGGCGCTAGAGCGCCTTGGCCTCGACTTGGCAAGTCAGGATGAACCGGCTTGAGGCTATGTCTGCCACGCCGCTGCGTGCTCTGGATACGCTTCAGTGATGATCGACTTCTCCGGTGCGCGGGGCGCGTTTGTAAGCGCGCTCCTCGACGCCACTTCGAACCGCTGCAATACAGATCAGGCACAGCCTGGAACGGATGGCGGATGACGGATGCAAAAATGGCCGGTTGATTCAACCGGCCATTTCCATTTCCGTTTCCCCATCGGAAATTGCGCAAAGCAGTTCAGCTCATGACTTCAGCCGATCACTCGCAACGAATAATCGGTGGCACGCACATCCTTGGTCAGGCTGCCGATCGATATCCGGTCGACGCCGGTTTCGGCGATCGCGCGGACGGTCGACATATTAATGCCGCCGGAGGCTTCGAGAACGGCACGCTCCGCCGCGATTTTCACCGCCTCCCGCATCATGTCCAGAGAAAAGTTATCCAGCAGGATTGACTTCGCTCCTGCATTCAGGGCTTCATCCAGCTCGGCGAGGCTTTCGACCTCGATCTGGATCGGAACCCCGGCATTGAGCGCCTGCGCGGCACGCATCGCGGCAGTAATACCGCCCGCTGCCGCGATGTGGTTTTCCTTGATCAGGATGCCATCGTAAAGCGCCAACCGCTGATTTTTGCCGCCGCCGACGCGTACCGCATACTTCTGCGCCAAGCGCAGCCCGGGCAGCGTCTTGCGGGTATCCAGCACGGAGGCACGCGTCCCGGCAACGACATCGGCGTACTGGCGCGTCGCCGTCGCGACGCCCGACAGCAGTTGCAGGAAATTGAGCGCCGAACGCTCTGCCGTCAGCAAGGCCCGCGCCGGCGCCTGAATCAGGCAGACCTGCGAGTCCGCGGTCATCTGCGCGCCTTCGGCATAGTGCCATTCGATCTTGACGCGCGGGTCAACCTGGCTCATCACGCCCTCGAACCATGGCGCTCCGCACAGCACGGCATTTTCCCGCACCAGCACGCGCGCCTGTACCGTCTCGTGCTCGGGCACCAGCAGTCCGGTGAGGTCGCCGGTACCGACATCCTCGGCCAGCGCGGTACGGATGTTGGCTTCGAATGCCGCAGACAGCGCCGGATCGAAAGGCGCAAATGGATTCTTCAATGTGCTCATGCCGGGCCGATTCCTGCAAACAGTTTCTGTTCCTTGGCGAGATCGCCGGTCGGGCGGACATTGGCTTTCTGGGCCGCCGCGAAAGCCAGCATGCGGTCGATGCACAGATAGGCCTTGCGCCCAATTTCCGGATCGACATGGATCTCGTTGCGGCCGGTCTCAAGCACATCGGCCAGGTTTTGCAAGCCGTTCATCGCCATCCACGGGCAATGCGCACAGCTCTTGCAGGTGGCGCTGTTGCCTGCGGTCGGCGCATCGATGAAAATCTTGCCGGGCGCTGCCATGCGCATCTTGTGCAGGATGCCATTGTCCGTCGCGACGATGAATTCCTTCGCATCCAGGGATTGTGCCGCGGCGATCAGCTGCGAGGTCGAACCGACGACATCGGCCTGGGCCACCACGGCTTCCGGCGATTCCGGGTGCACCAGAATCTTCGCGCCGGGATGGTCCTTCTTCAGCAGTTCGAGTTCGATACCCTTGAATTCATCATGCACCAGACAGGAGCCCTGCCAGAGCAGCATGTCGGCGCCGGTCTTTTTCTGGATGTAGCCGCCGAGATGCTTGTCCGGCGCCCACAGGATCTTCTTGCCCTGCGCATGGAGATGCTCGACGATCTGCAGACCAATGGAAGATGTCACCATCCAGTCCGCTCTTGCCTTCACGGCGGCGCTGGTGTTGGCGTAGACGACCACGGTGCGATCGGGATGGGCGTCGCAGGACGCGGCAAATTCTTCCGACGGGCAGCCAAGGTCGAGCGAACAGGTTGCGTCGAGATCCGGCATCAGGATGGTTTTTTCCGGGCTCAGGATCTTGGCGGTTTCACCCATGAATTTCACGCCGGCCACTACCAGGGTCTTGGCCGGGTGATCCCTGCCGAAACGCGCCATCTCGAGGGAATCGGAAACGCAGCCGCCGGTTTCCTCCGCCAAGTCCTGCAGGTCGGCATCGACATAGTAATGCGCCACGAGCACCGCCTGCTTTTCCTTGAGCAGCTTGCGGATGCGCTCCTTGAGCGCGGCTTTTTCAGCTGGCGATGGCGCAGCCGGTATGCGCGCCCAGGCATTTGCGGTGCAACTGGTGCCGGCATCCATCTGCGGGCGCTCGAATTCGATGGTCTTAATAGGTTGGATCTGCATGGTGTCGATGAGTAATACCACCGCAAGTGGCAAGAAAACGAGAGTATGCCCGATACTTCCGATGTGAGTGCGCCAATGCCTTATTCAAGAAAAATCTGCGTCCTCGGTATCCTTCCCTTCCGCATTTCCTTTTCGTCAAGAGCCTTTGCCGCTGTGCGTTAACCATGGAAAGCATGGAATTTATACGACAATTATTTCCTGAGCGCAATTTATACATTTACGTGAGGAAATATTCGGACGATACTTGAATGAGAAATCTCAATGCCGCACGGAAATATTCGTTATACAAAGGCAAGGTGAAGTTTCCAAGAAGAATGAGCTGGGAGGCAAGTCATTGGAACGCAGCATCAACGATGGCAGACTCTCTGCATAAATCGGGGTGGAAAGACGCCCCGGAGCGTGAGGAAGACAATCATGACGAAGGTGTTCGACAAGACGGAAAAGGGGCGCGAAGAAATTGCCACCCGAAAGTATCATCTATCCCCGAGGATTCGCAGCCTGCTGGTAATGATTGACGGCAAACAGACCGCCGATGAATTGCTGAAAAAAGTCGCCGGCCTTGGCGTCAATGAACAGGCCATGACGGAATTGCTGCAGGAAGGATTCATTCAGGAAGCCGCGTCGCTGGCAATAACCAGAGCCGCAAACGCCAGCTCAGCTAACGCCGACGGAAACATCCCGGCTCCTGCGGAGGCACCGGGCGTGCCTCATTCAACACCACTTGCCTCGCCAAGCCCGGCGGTAGTCGTGCTTCCCGAGGGCCAGACGCAGTTCGAAGCCATTTACCGCTTTTACAACGAAACCATCAAGAGCACGATAGGGCTGCGCGGCTACGGCCTGCAGCTCAAGGTCGAGAAAGCGGCATCGATCGACGATTTCCGCCAGTTGAAGAAACCCTATCTCGAAGCCGTGCTCAAGGCCCAGGGCCAGGAAATGGCGCGCAGCCTGAGGGACAGGCTGGACAAGCTGCTGTATCTGGGAGAGCCGATTCCGGAAACCACCACCATCGCCGGTCTCAACAATTAAACCGGCAACCGGCTCATCCCCGCAATCACTTTGCCGGCCTCACTCGATACCCTGGCTCTTGAGATAGTCTTCGTAGTTGCCCTGGAAGTCGATCACTTCGCCATCCTTGACTTCCAGGATGCGCGTGGCCAGCGATGATACGAATTCGCGGTCATGCGACACGAAAATCAGCGTGCCCGCATATTTGTCCAGCGCGATATTGAGGGATTCAATCGACTCCATGTCCATGTGGTTGGTCGGTTCGTCCATCAGCAGCACATTGTGACGGCCAAGCATCAGCTTGCCGTACATCATGCGGCCCTTTTCGCCGCCGGACAATACCTTCACCGACTTCCTCACATCATCGCCGCCAAACAGCAGACGGCCGAGGATCGAGCGGACTGCCTGGTCGTCGTCGCCTTCCTTGGTCCACTGCCCCATCCAGTCGGTGAGGTTCTTGTCGACTGCAAATTCCTCGGTGGGATCCTGCGGCATGTAGCCGACATTGGCGTTTTCCGCCCACTTGCCCACGCCGTGATCGGGTGCGAGACCGCAGATTTCCATGCCCCCGATACAACGCAGCAAGGTGGTCTTGCCGGCGCCGTTGGCGCCAATGATGGCGATCTTCTCGCCGGCTTCCACCATCAGATTGATATTGTTGAAAATCGGGCGGTCATAAGTCTTGGAAAGACTCTGGACCTCGACGGCGAGACGGTGCAGCTTCTTCTCGCCCTCGAAGCGAACGAAAGGATTCTGGCGGCTGGACGGCTTGATGTCCTCGACCTTGATCTTGTCGATCTGCTTGGCGCGGGATGTCGCCTGGCGCGCCTTGGACTTGTTGGCAGAGAAGCGGCGCACGAATTCCTGCAGTTCGGCCACGCGTTCCTTGGCCTTGGCGTTGGCCGCCATCTGCTGCGCGCGCGCCTGCGACGAAGCAAGCATATAGTCGTCGTAGTTGCCGGGATAGACCTTCAGCGTACCAAAGTCCATGTCCGCCATGTGCGTGCAGACCTGGTTCAGGAAGTGACGATCGTGGGAAATGATGATCATGGTGGAATTGCGCTCGTTGAGCACGTCTTCCAGCCAGCGGATGGTGTTGATGTCGAGGTTGTTGGTCGGCTCGTCGAGCAGCAGGATGTCCGGATTGGAGAACAGCGCCTGCGCCAGCAGCACCCGCAGTTTCCAGCCGGGGGCGACATTGCTCATCGGTCCCTGGTGCTGTTCGATCGGCACGCCGACGCCGAGCAGCAGTTCACCGGCGCGGGCCTCGGCGGTATATCCGTCATATTCGGCGAACTTGGCCTCGAGGTCGGCGGCCTTCATGTAGTCGTCGTCGGTCGCGTCGGGATTGGCGTAGATGGCGTCGCGCTCGGTCATGGCGGCCCACATTTCCGTATGGCCCATCATGACGACGTCGAGCACGCGCATTTCCTCATAGGCGAACTGGTCCTGGCGCAATTTACCGAGACGCTCGTTCGCGTCCAGCATGACATTGCCGGCGCTCGGCTCGAGGTCGCCGCCGAGAATCTTCATGAAGGTCGACTTGCCGCAGCCATTGGCGCCGATCAGGCCGTAGCGATTGCCATCACCGAATTTGACGGAGATGTTTTCAAACAGCGGCTTGGGGCCGAACTGCATCGTGATGTTTGCGGTGGAAAGCACGTAGAAGCCTTTTCTTGCGAAGTGAATACGAAACCGGTCATTCTACCATTTCGGACCAGCGATCCACCGCTTCGCATCGCAAATCCACGGCCGGCATGTTATGCGCCTTGCAACAGCTTCTCCCGTGCGGCAACAAAGGCCTGAGCCGAGCGCGTCAGCGCCGCTTCATCCACACCGGGCTGATACAGCTGGCCGCCGATGCCGAAACCGCTGGCTCCGGCCGCTACATAACCGGCCATGTTCTGCGGATTGATGCCGCCTACGGGGAGCAGGGGCGTATCGGCCGGCAGGATGGAACGGATGGCCTTGACCGCCGATGGCGGAATCATCTCCGCCGGGAACAGCTTGAGTCCATGGGCGCCGGCCTGCAGCGCGCGGAAGGCTTCGGTCGGCGTGGCAACGCCGGGCAAGGCAACCATGCCGTTCGCTGCCGCATGAGAAATCACATCCTCGGCGCAGTGCGGGGACACGATCAGCCTGCCGCCGGCATCCTTGACGGCATTGACGTCGGCCACCTTCAGCACGGTGCCGGCGCCGATCAGCGCGTCATCCGGCGCCATGTCGATCAGGCGCTGCATCGCTTCGATGGCGCCGGGCCGGTTGAGCGGGACTTCCAGCATGCGAAAGCCGGCGTTGAACAGCACGCGCCCGACCATGGGCGCCTCCTCCGGTGTCAGGCCGCGCAGGATGGCCACCATGGGAAATTGAACGGGACGGAATAAGTCGGACATGTTTTACCTCGGAAGATTGAAAAGCGCTTTGAGCGCCGCAAGGTAGACGGTATCGGGCTGCCAGGCCCGCGACGGTATGCCGAGCAGCTCCAGCGCATTATGGTAGCGGGCGGATAGACCCGGACTGCCGATCACCTGAACCGGCGTGCCGGCCATTGCCTTGGCGCGCTGCAGGATGTCATGAATCTCGGTGCCGATCAGCAGGCCCGAGAGGTAGGATGCCGTGTGCTCGGGCGGCATCATGTCGGTAACGACCAGCGCGCGGCAACCGAATGCGGTATGCGGGAAACTGCCGTGTCTCGCCGCCCGCACGCCGGCGGCAAAGGCATCGGGATGCGACTCGTCCTTGTTTCCGATCACCTTCGACAGCGTGCCGTTCTGGGAAAGCAGCGCAAAGAACTCGCCTGTCATGAAGGTGAGAAACTCCATGATGCGGCCCTGCTCCACCCGCGCCCACTTGCTGTGCGTTCCGGGAAGCAGGAACCAGCCTTCCGAAGCGTCGGCGCCGCTCAGGGCGAGGGCGCCGAGGATCTGCGCCTCTTCGCCGCGCATCACGTCCGGAATGCCGTTGGGATCGACGTACTTGTAGCCCGGCGCCACGCGGCAGCGCACGCCGGGGATGCCGGTGTCGATCGCCATCAGGTTGTCATGTAGCGCGGTCAGCGGCCGGTCGACGCCCAGGTAAGGCGCTTCCTTCCATCCATTGCGGCTGCCCACCATGCCGGACATGACGATATCAGCCTGCCGCAGGCCGAGGGTTTGCAGCAGGTCGCGCAGCGAGCCGGCAAAGTCGCCGTTGACGTGCAGGATGCCGGCGCCGTCATCATGCTGCCGCAGCAATTCGCCGCGATGATCGAGGACATAGCTTCTGCGGTTGCTGGTGCCCCAGTCGATACCGAGCAAGGTCGTGTCTTGTATTGTCATAGGTGGAGATTTCGTGAAGAGAATGTCGTTCACCTGGCGCGGATGAACTTGCACGCCATGCGTTATCGCGACGATACCTGGCCGTATCGGGCAGCATGTCAGGCCCAGCCGCCATCGACAATATACTCTTGCGCGGTACACATCGCGGCATCGTCGGAAGCAAGGAAGAGTACCATCCTCGCGACATGCCAGGGCGCCACCCTGCCCTTGAGGCACTGATTCTGGTCAATCAGCTTTTCTCCTTCCTCATCGACCCACATGGTCAGCTGGCGCTCGGTCATCACCCAGCCCGGCGTGACGGTATTGACCCGGATATTGTAAGGTCCGAGATCGCGCGCCAGGCCGCGCGTCAGCCCGCTGACCGCGGCCTTGGTGGTGGTATAGACCGGATAGCCGCCGTTGGCGATATGCCAGCTGGTGGAACCGAGGTTGATGATGGCGCCGCCGCCGCGGCGCTTCATGCCTTCTATTACCGCCTGGCAGGTAAAGAACATCGGGCGCTGGTTGATCGCGATACGTTCGTTCCAGTAATCGAGGGTGACTTCCTCGGGCTTGTGGCGCTGGTCATTACCCGCATTGTTCACCAGCACATCGAAGTCGCCGATATCCGCGGCAACCGAGCGCATGACTTCCTGCAGCGCGGGAATGTCGCGGATGTCGCATTCCCGGAACACCGGCTTCTCATACCCGGCCACCGAGAGCTTTTCGCACAAGGCCAGGCTCGCATCGACCGCGATATCGATGAATGCCACTTTCGCGCCCTGCTCCGCAAAGGCGGTCACGATGCTTTCGCCGATGCCGGAACCGCCCCCTGTAATAAATACCCGCTTGCCTTTGAGGCTGCCGAAACGCGCCAGCTCAGCTTGTGCTGCCATGATTTTCTCCTGAACTTTCGAATCGATGACTAATCAATATTGATGCTAAGTCGAAACCCTTCCCCCGCAGCTCACGATTTCACTCGCATTTACCAGTTTTTACCCGTTTTCATTCACGTTCACTCAATGTCCTTCACGAAAGCTCTATGACCATGGAGAAACCCAAACGTCGCAGCCGCGCCTGGTTCGAAAAGCAGGACCGCGACGGCTTTGTGCATCGAAGCTGGACATCGAAAGCCGGCCATCCTGCGGACGAATTCGACGGCCGCCCCGTCATCGGCATCTGCAACACCTGGTCCGAACTGACCCCCTGCAACAGCCACTTCCGAGAACTCGCGGAATTCGTCAAGCGCGGTGTACTTGAGGCAGGAGGATTCCCGCTTGAGTTCCCCGTCATGTCGCTTGGCGAGACGCAACTGCGGCCGACGGCCATGTTGTTCCGCAACCTGGCCAGCATGGACGTGGAGGAATCGATTCGCGGGAATCCGATCGACGGCGTCGTGCTGCTCATGGGATGCGACAAGACCACGCCGGCCCTGATGATGGGCGCGGCCAGCTGCGGCCTGCCGACCATCGGCATTTCCGGCGGCCCCATGCTCAACGGAAAATTCCGCGGCAAGGACATCGGTTCCGGCACCGGGGTCTGGATGATGTCGGAAATGGTGCGCGGCGGACAGATGACGCAGGAAGAATTCACCGAAGCCGAAGGCTGCATGAACCGTTCGTCCGGCACCTGCATGACCATGGGCACGGCGTCCACGATGGCAAGCATGGTGGAAGCGCTCGGCATGTCCCTGCCGGGCAATGCGGCGATACCGGCACCCGACACGCGACGCAACCGGCTGGCGCAGTTGAGCGGACGGCGCATCGTGCAGATGGTCGAGGAAGACCTCACGATGGACAAGATCATGACGCGCGAGGCGTTCGAAAACGCGATCCGCGTCAATGCCGCCATCGGCGGATCGACCAATGCCGTGATTCACATGCTCGCCATGGCTGGCCGCATGGGCATCGATCTGACGCTGGAAGACTGGGACAGCATCGGCAGCCAGTTGCCGTGCCTGGTCAACCTGCAGCCTTCGGGCCACTTCCTGATGGAAGACTTCTACTATGCGGGCGGCGTGCCCGCCGTGATGCGGGAAATCCAGCATCTGCTGCACCTCGACGCACCCACGGTCAACGGCAGGACCATCGGCGACAACATCAAGGATGCCCCCTGCTACAACCGCGAAGTCATCAAGACGGTCGAGGAGCCGTTCAAGGAAGCCGCCGGCATCGCCGTCCTGAAGGGAAATCTCGCGCCGGACGGCGCCGTCATCAAGCCCTCGGCCGCGTCGCCGCAGCTGCTCAAGCACCGCGGCCGCGCGGTGGTGTTCGAATCGATCGAAGACCTGCATGCGCGGCTCGACGATCCCGACCTCGACATCGACGAGACTTGCGTGATGGTGCTCAAGAATTGCGGCCCCTGCGGCTATCCCGGCATGGCCGAGGTCGGCAACATGCCGCTGCCGAGCAAGGTGCTGATGAAAGGCATCAGCGACATGGTCCGCATTTCGGATGCGCGCATGAGCGGCACCGCCTACGGCACCGTGGTGCTGCATACCTCGCCAGAGGCGGCGGTCGGCGGGCCGCTTGCACTGGTGCGCAACGGCGACATGATCCAGCTCGATGTCGGCGAGCGCAGCCTGCACCTGGAAGTCAGCGACGAGGAACTGGCGCGGCGCCGCGCGGAGTGGACGCCGCCGGAGCGGCCGACGCGCGGCTATGCGAAGCTGTACGTCGACCATGTACAGCAGGCGCATCTCGGCGCCGACCTCGATTTCCTGGTCGGCCGCAGCGGCGCGCCGGTACCGCGCGAATCGCATTGACAATGACAGCATCGATACACAACGACGATAAAGACAGGAGGCGCTTATGAAGACGCCCGAATGCATCTGGGAGGCCAAGGCACTGCTGGGCGAAGGGCCGCTCTGGTCGGTCAGGGAACAGGCGCTGTACTGGGTCGACATCCTCAACCATCGCCTGCACCGCTACTCGGTCAAGGACGGAACGCGTACCTGGCAGTTCGATGAAGAGATCTCGGCGATCGCCGAGCGTGCCGATGCGGACGGCTTCGTGATCACCCGCAGGCACGGATTTGCCACCTTCAATCCCGCCACCGGAGAATTGGCGCCGCTCGCCAGCGTCGAGTCCGACCTGCCCGGCAACCGCTTCAATGACGGCAAGTGCGACCGCCTCGGCCGCTTCTGGGCCGGCACCATGGACTTCCATGCGGACAAGCCGACCGGTTCGCTCTATCGCCTCGCGCCCGGCGGCGAATGCATGCGCATGGATACCGGCTACATGGTGACCAACGGCCCCGCCTGGTCGTCCGACGACAAGACGCTCTATCACAACGACAGCGCCCGGGGCCATGTCTATGCGTTCGACTATGACCTGGAGCGCGGCGAAATTTCAAACAAGCGTCTGTTCCTGCAGTTCGGCGAGGAAGACGGATCGCCCGACGGCATGGCGACCGATGCCGAGGGCGGACTCTGGATTGCGCATTGGGGTGCCAGCAAGCTGACCCGCCATGATGGGCAGGGCAAGCTGCTGCACACCATTGACTTGCCGTGCAGCCAGATCACCAGCTGCGTTTTCGGAGGACCGTCGCTGAGAACGATGTTCATCACGTCCGCCAGCGTCGGCCTGTCGCCGCAGCAACTGGAACGAGAACCGCTGGCCGGCAGTCTATTTGCGCTCGACCTCGATATTGCCGGGGTTCCTGCCAATCCATTTCGGGGATGATGCCTGCTGCCATGAAGACCGATACTCTGACACTTGAATCCGACCGACAACGCCTGCTGCTTGCTCCGGAATTCGGCGGCGGCGTCATCGGCTGGGACTGGAAACTGAACGATCAGTGGTCGCCCATGTTCCGGCCCTGGAACGGCAAATCCGAAGACCGCTATACGCTATCCTGCTTTCCGCTGGTGCCCTGGTCGAACCGTATCACCGGCGGCGGCTTCGAGCACGAGGGTGTATTCCATCCGATACGCCTGAACCGGACCGGCGAGAGCTATCCGATCCATGGCGATGGCTGGATGCAGGCCTGGCAGGTGAGCGAGCGCACCGGCGACCGCATCAAGCTGTCGCTCGAATCAGACAAATTCGACAGCAACCCTTATCACTACCGCAGCACGCAGACCTTCCTGCTGCTGCCCGACGGGCTCCAGATCGATCTCACGGTCACGCATCTCGGCCAGGGAACGCTGCCCTATGGCCTGGGCCTGCATCCGTATTTCATGCGCAATGCGCAGACGCGATTCATGGCCAAAGCCGAAGGCGTTTGGCTATCCGGCGACGATCCGATTCCGGTCGAGCATACGACGAATTTTCCGGAAACCTGGGACTACAACACGCCGGCGCCGCTGGAGGGGCCAATGATCGACAATTGCTTCAGCGGTTGGAATGGCAAGGCGGTGATCGAGTATCCGGACCGGGCGCTGACCCTCACCATGGTGATGCCGGACTGCAACGGCTACAGCCTGATGTACCGGCCGCTCGGCTTCGATTATTTCTGCTTCGAACCGATCACGCATCCCATCGACGCCTTTCACATGTCGAATCAGCCAGGACTCGCCATCCTGGGGCACGGCGACAGCCTCGCGCTGCGGGCCAAGTTCCTGGTCAGCGGATCAAGCACCGGCTGAGCGGCGCGCGCTCAGCCCCGGATAACCGCTCATCGTCAGCGCGGCATTGCGGCCGTCGGACTGAAGCCGCGCGTGGCTGCCGATGACGAGAGTGGCCTTGTCGCGAATGTGGCCGAACGGCAGCCCGGTGAAAATAGGGACGGAGAGGGTCTTCCGCAGATAGGCAAGCATCGCCTCGAAATCATAGCCGTTGTCGTAGTCGAACAGGCGGTAGGCGGAGAAATCCCCGAAGACGATGGCTTTCTGTTCGAGCAGGCCGGCATGCAGGAGCTGCAGCAGCATGCGCTCGACCCGGTAGGGGTGCTCGTTGACATCCTCGATGAACAGGATGCCATTCCTGACATGGGGCAGAAAAGGCGTACCGATCAGATGCGTGAGCATCGTAAGGTTGCCGCCCCACAGGACTCCGGACAGATCCGCTTCCGGCTGCTCGGCCGGAGCCAGCGCAACCGCATGCGTTTTTCCGGACACGCACCGCCAGAAGTCGCCAAGCGTGTAGTCGCTGGGGTCTTCGCGTGAAAAATCATCGCAGATCATCGGCCCGGCGAAGCTGATGGCGCCGTCATGCGCGAGCATTGCCATCTGCAAGGCGGTGAAATCGCTGTGGCCGACAAACAGCTTGCCGCTGGCCGACAAGGCGGCAAGATCGATCCGGGGCAGCAGGCGCGACAAGCCATAGCCGCCGCGCAGCGCGAGCACGATATCGACTTCCGGATCGGCGGCTGCCTGGTGCAGTTGCGCAATCCGTGCCTCATCCGTGCCGCCGAAGCGCTGGAATTTCGATTCGGCATCATAGAAATTCTTCACCCGGCAGCCCTGCTCCTGCAGCCTCGCGGTGGCGCGCCCTACGGCCAGCGGGTCGGCAGCGTAACCGCTTGCCGCAACAATGGCGACCGTCGCACTGGACAGCTGTACTGGTTTCCCCATGCTTCCCTATCGTGATGTTTTTCCTGCCCTGCCCGCAACCGCAATGCACATCATAAACATTTTGCGCATCAAGTGCTGCTGGCGGCGGCCGCCAGTTCGCGACGGCAGTGCGAACCGATCAGGCTGGCGATCGGCACTTCCAGCTGCGGCGGCAGGTCATGACCCATGCCTTCGATCTCGTGCATGATCGCGTTGGGAATCCAGCGCGCGCTGTCCTGTCCGCAGGCAATCGGCACCAGCGGATCGTCCGTGCCATGGATGATCAGGGCCGGCGCCCGGATAGTGCGCAATTGCGCCACCAGGTCGCCGGATGAGGCGACCGCCATCATCTGGCGCGAAGTGCCGCTGATGCTGGGATTGCGGCGCACGCTCTGGATGATGCGCTGGCGGAGAAGCGCTTCCGGCGTCGGATAGGCCGGGCTGCCCAATATCTGGAACAGATGCACGTAATACGCGACAACGCTCTCGAAGTCGCGCGGATTGGCCGGTGTCGACAGCATCGCGGTGCTTGCCGCCAGCGTCGGTCCCGGCAGGCCCGGGCGGCCGCTGGTCGACATGATGGACGTCATGGTCAGCGTGCGATCCGGATAGCGCGCCGCGATGATCTGCCCTATCATGCCGCCCATCGAGGCGCCGACGATGTGTGCCTTCTTGATATCGAGCGCATCCATCAGGCCGATCGTGTCGCGTGCCATGTCATATAGGGTGTAGCTGCTGAACATCGGCATGCGGAACAGTGGCTTGAACATGGCGAGATGCGGATGCGTCTTGCCGAAATGATTCACCTTGGACGACAAGCCGCTGTCCCGATTGTCAAATCGTACGACGCGAAAGCCCTGCTGCACCAGGGTCTGGCAAAATTTATCCGGCCAGGAAATCAGTTGCAGTCCAAGCCCCGCGATCAGGACAATCGTTTCGCCCGCAGGGTTGCCCTGCACGTCATAGGCAAGCTGAATGCCGTTGGTTTCAATTACAGGCAATGGGACCTCCCCTTTGCAGAGTCGACAGTATTTTCATTGTTGAAACTTGGTTGTGGCGTTGATGCGGTGTTAATGCTTTGCTCCTAGGGCCTGTTCACACTTCATTCGGGAGATGCGTTCGCGCCATAACGCGTATTGGCGGTGGCGCGTTCTGGTGCGAACCCTTCGGGAAGGTACCGTAGGCGTCGCATGGCGGCGTTACGTGGGGACGCCGAGTCCTCCTTGCCGTAGCACCGCTACGACGCGTCGTCGTGCCTGGCCCTGCCACGCCTACGGTGCCTTCGCACTCCCGAATGAAGTGGGAACAGGCCCAATCCTTCCGCACCTGCAGCCTCCAACAGCAAACGGCGTGCCTGAATGAAAAGACTCTGGTTTCGGCGCCGTCCCATACCGCAATGTAATTCCGGCACCGCCAGATGGCAAAATCTTCGCACGTCCGAGCCGGCGGGAATCATTGTTAACTGCAAGAAATGTTTTCTGCCGAACGAACAACCAAGAGTCCACTCTACACGAGCCGCTGCGGCAATGCAGCAGCGAGGTCAAGCGAACGGCATATCGTTGCCGGACAGTTCCGGCGGCAGCGGGCTGACATCGAGCTTGCGCTGAAGCGTACGGCGCCGCTCGGCGAAGAAGGCGCGCAGCAGGTTCCCGCATTCTTCCGCGAGGACTCCGCCCTTGACTTCAGTGTGATGATTGAGGCGCTCCTGCGCAAACAGATCGACGATGGATCCGCAGGCGCCAGTCTTCGGGTCGTGCGCGCCGAAGACCACCCTGGCCAGCCGCGCATGCATCATCGCGCCGGAACACATGACGCAGGGCTCGAGCGTAACGAACAATTCACAACCCGGCAGCCGGTAGTTGCCGAGAATGCTGGCCGCGGCGCGCAAGGCCATGACTTCCGCATGCGCGGTCGGATCATGCGTGCCGATGGGCTGGTTGAAACCGGTGGCGATCACCGCCCCGTCCTTCACCACCACCGCGCCGACCGGCACTTCGCCGAGCGCCCAGGCATTGTGCGCCTGCGAGATCGCCTGCTGCATGAAGACTGCGTCGTCCATCGCCATCGCCGCCTCAGTCCGCCGTGATTTCGGCCCAGCAGTTGGGCGTTTCATGCAGAACCACCTTCTGCAGGCGCAGCCCTGTGCCGAAACGGTCGTGGAACACGCCCTTGAGGATGTCGAAGGCGGTGCGCGCCAGGTTTTCCACGGTGGGGATGCGGTCGATCACCACCGTCTTGTGGCCCGGCAGGCTGGCCAGGAATTCCAGCACGGCAGTGTCCTTTTCATACGCCAGGAAGGCATGGTCCCAGACGTCGACCAGATGCTGCTTCGCCAGCGTCTTCACATCGGAAAAGTCCATGATCATGCCGTTGTCGGAACTGCCCTCTTCCTCGATCACCGCACCGACGAGAGTGATTTCCAGGGTATAGCGGTGGCCGTGCAGGTTGCGGCACTGGCTTTTGTGATCGGGAATGCGGTGTCCCGCATCGAATTCGAGTTTTCTTGTAATCGTCAGCATCGGAGTTTCAGGGTATTTGCAGTAATTTATGCGTCTGGATGCTCAGCTTCCAGCGGGGATTCCGTTTGCAGGTCTCGATGGCGAGCTGCGTATTGCGCGCCGCGTCGGGGCCGTCCATCGGTTGCAGGTAAAAGTGCTCGAAGTCGAGCGATGCATATTCTTCAAGCGGCTGACCGTCCTGGGGAATCACCACCTTGAGTTCATTGCCCTTGGTGACCTTCAATTGCGACCCCATTTTCGGGCTCACGCATATCCAGTCCACGCCGACGGGAACCGGGAGCGTGCCATTGGTTTCAATGGCGATCTCGAAGCCTTGGGCATGCACTGCGTCGATCAACGGCCGGTCGAGCTGGAGCAGCGGCTCGCCGCCGGTAAAGACAACGAATTTGCTGCCTGAATAGGTGTCCGGCCAGAGCGAGGCGACTGTTTCCGCAAGCGCGCCGGCATCGTACTTGCCGCCCCGCTCGCCATTGGTGCCTACGAAATCCGTATCGCAGAACCTGCAGACCGCATCGGCGCGGTCGGATTCGCGGCCAGACCAAAGGTTGCAGCCAGAGAAACGGCAGAACACCGCAGGACGGCCAGCATGCGTGCCTTCACCCTGCAGCGTATAAAAAATTTCTTTCACACTGTACGTCAAAATGTGTTCCTAGAGAAAAACGATGAGACGGCGCGAATTATGACGGTATACCGGCATGCCGGTGTTTCGGCGGTGCTAGTGGTGCGAAGCAGGAATTTACTGGTCAAAGGATGGGTGAAAATCATGCCGATACTGCGTCAACAATGCGCGCAAGGCTCCGGCCTTGCTGTGCTTTTTCCTTGTCCCGGCATGATTCCGCCACATTCGCTTTTAACAAGTTTTCAATTCATACCACTAGTCATCCGGTGCCCGGCAACGGAATTCGGTTGCCTCAAGCCGATCCCGCGCCGCCGCTGCAAGGAGCGACAGAACGGCGGAGCGCATGGCGGTCGGGCAACGGGAGGGCAAAAGGGAAATTGTCCGCGATTCGCGGATCAGGACGCTATTTTCGCATTTAACGGCGAAATCGCCCAGCATCATGCGCATATACCGGAAATAGGCGGGAGAAATATCCGGATGGTGCCGATCGTATCGCGCCTCCCCGGTCTACCCGCAGGAACGCGAAGGGTACCGGCCACCCATCATCAGCGGCCGGTAGCGGCGGAAAAGGAATCGCAGTGGGAGCCGCAGTGCGCAAATGCGCGCCGGCATCCACGTTCAGTGCGACACGCCTTCCCGCCGCAAGACCTTGAGTGCGGTCAGCAGCAGGATTTTCAGGTCGAAGGCAAGCGAACGTTTTTGCAGGTATTCGACATCCAGCCTGACCTTTTCAGCAATGCTCAGTTCGTCGCGGCCATTGACCTGCGCCCAGCCGGTGAGTCCCGGCTTCAGATCATGCACGCCATGCCGGGTGCGCAGGGTGATGAGGTCGGTCTGGTTGTAGAGAGCCGGGCGCGGCCCGACGAAACTCATGTCCCCTTTGAGGATGCTCCATAACTGAGGCAGTTCATCCAGGCTGCTGCGGCGAAGGAAACCACCGAGCGGCGTCAGATAAAGCGCCGGATCATCCAGCAGATGAGTGGCGAGCACCGGCGTATCGGCACGCATGGTGCGGAACTTCGGCATGCGGAACACATCATTGCCGGCGCCGATCCGGTCGGACCAGTAAAACACCGGCCCTCCCGACGACAGCCACACCAGAACGACCAGCGCAAGAAATGGAGCCAGCAACGCAAGCATTAACAATATTGCAAGCAGGAGATCGACCAAGCGTTTCATGAGCAGATGACTGGTGTGGGTTTTACCTGAACCATGCGTAACCGGAAGCGGCATCAATTCTTGGCTTGCTCGACGGCCTTGCCTACGGCGTCGACCACGCGCTGCAGATCCGCTTCGGGCAGGTATGGCCCCATCGGCAGGCTAAGCACGCGTTCGGACATCGATTCGGCCACCGGAAAACGCGGGGTGGTGTTGAAGCTCGCATAGGCGACCTGCATCGGAATCGGCACCGGGTAATGAATCGCCGTCGGTATGCCTTGCTGCCTCAGTACCTCCTGGACCACCGGCCGGTTCTCGACAATGATGGTGTACTGGCCAAATACGCCGGTGCGATCCTGTCGCTGCGTTACCGTCCGCACCTTGTCCTTGAACAGGCTGTTGTAACGTTCGCCGATGCGGATGCGCTGCTCGATTTCCCAGTCGAAGTAATCGAACTTGGCCAGCAGGATTGCGCACTGCAAGGTATCCATGCGCCCGCCGACACCGACACGGGTGTGCACATAGCGCTGCGATTGGCCATGAATGCGTATCTCGCGCATTGCCTTGGCGAGGTCCGGATCGCTGGTGAAGACGGCTCCTCCGTCGCCGTAACAGCCCAGCGGCTTGCTCGGAAAGAAACTGGTGCATCCGATGGTCGACAGGTTGCCGCTGCGGCGGCCCTTGTAAGTCGCACCCAGGCTCTGCGCCGCGTCTTCAATCACGGTCAGGCCGTAACGCCGTGCGATCGCATTGATTTCGTCCATGTTCGCCGCCTGGCCGTAAAGCGACACCGGGATGATGGCGCGCGTTCTCGGCGTAATGCAGTCCTCGATGCGGGATGCGCTGATCAGGCAGGTATCGGGTTCGATGTCGGCAAACACCGGTATCGCGCCCAGCATGACAATAACCTCCGCCGTCGCTACGAAGGAGAAAGGCGTGGTGATGACTTCGTCTCCCGGACGCACGCCGATGGCCATCAGCGCGATCAGCAGGGCATCTGTGCCGGAGGAGACCGAAATGCAGTGCCGCGCGCCGGTGAAGGCGGCAAGCCGCTGCTCCAGCTCTTCGACTTCCGGGCCCATGATGTAATGACCATGGTCGAGCACTTTCTGGATACGGGCCGCGATGTCGCCGCGCATCTCCCGGTATTGGCTCTTGAGATCGATGAACTCCACGGCGGTCGCGGCAGAAGCTTCGGCTTCGGCTGCGAACGGAGGTGTGATCGATGCGGGTGAATACTCAGCGTGGAGCGGATAGGACACAGATATCCTCCTTCAGGACATAACGATCCCCGGTGCGGGGACAGATGGTTTCACCGCTGCCCTTGAGCGGCAGATCGAGTCGTTCGCCATGCCGGCTCATCCAGCCAATCTGCCGGGCGGGTACGCCGGCGACCAGCGCAAAGTCGGGCACATCACGATTGACGACGGCGCCGGCGGCAACGAAGGCATAGGCGCCGATGGTGCTGCCGCAGACGACGGTGGTATTGGCGCCCAGCGTTGCGCCGCGCCGGATCAGCGTGCGGCGGTACTCATGCTTGCGGCTGACGGCGGAGCGCGGGTTATAGACATTGGTGAACACCATGCTCGGGCCGCAGAACACGTCATCCTCTATCCTCACCGCGTCATATACCGAGACATTGTTCTGGATCTTGACGTTGTCGCCGATCTCGACATCGTCGGCAACGAAAACGTTTTGCCCTAGCGAGCAGCCCCGTCCGATGCGTGCCCCGGCGCTGACATGGCTGAAGTGCCAGACGCGCGTGCCCTCCCCCAGCACGGCGCCGGCATCCACAATTGCACTGTCATGAATCTTGGCTGCCATGTCAGTACTCCAGCGGCAGCGCGACACGCCGGCCGTCGCGTGCCGACAGATAGGTGGCGATCAGTACCTCCAGCGTCTTCAGCCCTTCCCTTCCATCGGTATGCGCCTCGGCTTCGCCGCGCAGGGTGCTGATCACGTTGTCGTAATACTGGGCATGCCCGAAACCGTAGACGGATCCGGTTTCGTAACTGGCGGCCTTGACCTGTTCGTCGGCTTCGATCGGTTCCGCAAATTCCCAGTGCAGCACCTGGTTCAGGGCGACGCCCCCGATCCGTACCGTACCCTTGTCGCCGAGTACGGTGATGCTGCCCTCCATGTTCCTGGGATAGGTCAGCATGGTCACGTTAACCGAGCCGAGCGCGCCGTTGCGCCAGCGCAGGCACATCACGCCGCTGTCCTCCACTTCGATATTGCGTGCCTGCGTGGCGGTATAAGCGTGCAGGCTTTCAATCGGCCCGACCAGCCATTCCAGCAGGTCGATATAGTGGCTGGCCTGGTTCATGAAGGCGCCGCCGTCATACTCCCAGGTGCCGCGCCATTTGGCGCTGTCGTAGTATTCCTGAGGCCGTGTCCAGAACACATTCACGCTGACCATGTGCACCCGGCCGAAACGCCCGTCGTCCAGCGCCTTCTTCAGCAGCTGCAGCGTCGCGTTGCGGCGATTCTGCTTGACGACGAATAGCCTGACGCGGGCCTCATCGCAAGCGGCGACCATGCGCTTGCCATCTTCCCAGCGTGTCGCCATCGGCTTCTCGGTAACGACATGGCGGCCTGCCGCCGCCGCGGCGATGGTCTGGCTCGGATGCAGCCCGGAAGGCGTGGTGAGTATCACCGCGTCGGCGGCGCAGTCGGCAAGCAGACTGGACAGACCGCGATAGGGCTTGGCATGTGTCAGATCCACGGCCTCTTCGAGCGCCCGGCCATCCGTGTCGCAGACGCCAACCAGCTCGCACCGGTCCGCATGCTGCTGCAAGGCGCTGAAATGATTTCTCGCAATGCGTCCACAGCCGACCAGCGCAAATCTTACTTTGTCGCGGCTGCGTATCGAAGCGGAGGATGGGAAATTGTCCATGACCCACTCCTCAGGATTTGACGACGTTGTCCACCGTGCCGGAATACACGCCGCGGGTATCGACGATGACCTTTGCATGCTGACCGATGAAGTCGTAATCGAAATCATCATGGTTGGTCGCCAGCAGCACCAGATCCTGCTGGGCAATGTTTTCTTCCGTCAGCGGCGTGCTTTGCAGATCGAAGCGATGCTCCCGCATCTTGGGAAAGACCGGCACATGCGGATCGGAATAGCACACCACCGCGCCCTTGTCGCGCAGCATTTCCATCAGGCGCACCGACGGCGACTCGCGCATGTCGTCGACATTCTTCTTGTACGTGATGCCGAGCACCATGATGCGGCTGCCCTTGAGCGCGCGGCCCCTGTCGTTCAGCGTATCAACGACCTTGCCGATCACCCAGCTCGGCATGTCGTCATTGATCTCGCCGGCCAGCTCGATGAAGCGGGTATGCAGGCCATACTGGCGCGCCTTCCACGTCAGGTAGAAGGGATCGATGGGAATGCAGTGGCCGCCGAGCCCGGGTCCGGGGAAGTATGGCGTAAACCCGAACGGCTTGGTCGCCGCGGCATGAATGACTTCATAAATGTCGATACCCATGCGATCGGCGATGATCTTCATTTCGTTGACCAGCCCGATATTGACGGCACGATGAATGTTTTCCAACAGCTTGGTCAGCTCCGCCGCACGGGTCGAACTGACGGGAACCACGCGATCGACCGCCGCCCCGTACAGCGCGAGACCCGCCTGGCGGCAGGCCGGCGTCGAGCCTCCGACAATTTTGGGGATGGAGCGTGTCTTGAACTGCGCATTGCCCGGATCCTCGCGCTCCGGCGAAAACACGAGAAACACATCGTTTCCAATGTCGAATCCCCTTTCCTCAAGTCTCGGCCGGAGCTCTTCCTCCGTCGTGCCGGGATATGTCGTGCTTTCCAGCGACAGCACCTGTCCCGGCCGCATGGCAGGCATCAGCACATCGGCGGTACCGAGAATAAAACTCAGGTCCGGCTCGCGGTAGCCGTTGAGCGGCGTCGGCACGCAGATGATCAGGGCGTCGGCTTCGGCGGCGCGCGAGAAATTGCTGGTCGCCTGAAAACCGCGCGCAACAGCCTCGCCGACGGAACGCGCCTCGATATGCTCGATATAGCTTTCTCCGCGGTTGAGCTTGCCGACCTTGTCGTGGTCGATATCGAAGCCGATTACTTTGAAGCCGGCGTAGGTATAGCGCAGCATCAGCGGCAGTCCGACGTAACCCAAGCCGACAATGCCGATGACCGCCGTGCGGCTTTCTATCTTCTGCAGCAGACGCTGTAGCGTTCCGGCTTCAGGGAGCGCCGCAAGGTTGAGTGCGGGCCGAATTTCAACAGTTTCGTCAAAGTGTTCCGGCAACATGGTTTCAAGCTGCAGCGTTTCATCCTTCATTTGATAACCTTTCTCGGGTTGTATAAAGCGGCCTGGCGAGTTGCCATGGCCAGCGGGATGGCAGACAGCTCGGAGGTGTTGCCGCATGGGGCAATACCTTCCGCGTCCGCTGTTTTATCCTTGGCATGTCCCGGCAGGCTGTGCGGCGTATAACCGCGCACCAGCTTTTGCACCAGGAACAAGATCATGTTGCGGTCATTGTTGCTGCAGGCGAGCAGCAGGTACGCCAGCTGCTGGCGCAGTTCTTCCGGCTCGATCACATACTCGGAGGTAGTCATGATGCGCGGATGGCGGCTGGGCACCGCATCGTTTCCGGCGAACAGTTCCTCATACAGCTTCTCGCCGGGACGCAGGCCGACAAAACGGACCTCGATGTCGCCATCGGGATTGGAAGCCGTCTTTTCGGCAAGTCCGCACATGGCGATCAGGGTGCGTGCCAGGTCGGCGATCCTGACCTGCTCGCCCATGTCCATGACGAACACATCGCCGCCGGTCGCCATCGCGCCGGCCTGCATCACCAGCTGCGCCGCTTCGGGAATCGACATGAAATAGCGGACCACGTCGGGATGGGTAATCGTAATGGGCCCACCCTGGGCGATCTGTTTCTTGAACAGGGGAATCACCGAGCCCGAAGAGCCCAGCACATTGCCGAAACGAACCATGCAGAACGTGGTATGGCTTTCCGCCTGCATCGCCGCCGCCTGGAAAATCAGTTCCGCGATGCGCTTGCTGGCCCCCATGATGCTGGTTGGCCGCACCGCCTTGTCGGTGGATACCAGCACACAGGTCTTGACCTGGTATCGGGCAGCCGCGTCAGCCACCACCTTTGCGCCAAGTACGTTGTTGCGCACGCCCTCGGCGATGTTGCTTTCCACCAGCGGCACATGCTTGTAGGCGGCGGCATGATAGATGGTGTCGATTGCATTGTCGCGCAGGATGCGAGCCACCACGTCCGCATCGCAAACAGTGCCGAGATGGCAGTGGATCTGCTTGCCGGCAGAACGCCCGATCAGCTCCTGTTCGATCGCGTACAGCGCATATTCGCTGTGGTCAAGCATGTGCAGGGTGCGTGGACCGACGCTCATGATCTGCCGGCAGAGTTCGCTGCCGATGGAACCGCCGGCACCGGTGACAAGAACATTCTGTCCGCGCACGCATTTCGCAAACAGTTCGGGATGCGGACGTATCGCCGGGCGGCCCAGCAGATCCTCGATCTTGACATCGCGAATGGAATGGGTCGTGATACCAGCGTCGGCCAGTTCCAGCATGCTGCACAAGGTCTTGACGGGCGCATTGCACTGGCGTGTGCGGTACAGGATGTCCCGCCGCTGATCCGATGTGGCTGAAGGAATGGCAATGACTACCATGTCGACTCGGCGCTGCTCGACGACTTCGGCGACCCGACTGGAGTGAAACACGGTCAATCCTGCGACATTGCGCCGGTCAAGTCCTGGCATGTCGTCGAAAAAGCATAGCGGCCGGTACTTGCCGCTGCCGCGCATTGCCAGGGCCAGCTTCGCGCCGGCGGTTCCTGCGCCATAGATCGCGACGGTGCAGCAGGCATCCTCGCGCCGCAGCGCGCCGCCGTCGCACAGCAGGAGGCGCGCGCTCACGCGCGACAAGGCGACATAGGACAGGGCGATGAACCAGTAGATCACCAGCGCGGTGTGCGGAATGCCGTAATAGGAAAAATAGGCTGCGGCGGCATAGGACAGCAGTACGACAATGCCCAGGCCGACGGCGGTACCGCCCAGCAGGCGCAAGTCGATAAAACGGATGACTGCGTCATAAAGCCCGGCAGCACGAAAGGCCAGCATGGATGTTACGGCGATGACGGCAGACGTGGCCCAGCCGTCGGACAGGAAATCGCTCGGCCCGACACGCAGCAGCATCGCCAGCTGGAAGCAGCACGGCAATGCAAGCATGTCCACGCCCAGCATCAGCATGATCTTGAACGAACGACGCAGGGACAGCAGCTCTCTGCGCAAAAGATCAAACGACGGCAGGACATTGTTCATATGCTCTCCAGTTCGTTAATCGGACTGCGGACGGACTGCGGAAGAACGCCGTGTTAAGGAAGGAGATATATCCCGGCCTAACGCCGTGCTTTGATTGCTCTGTTCGCAGCTCGACCGGCCTAGAACGTTTTCACCCTGACCTGCCTGCCGATCCCGGACAGATTGCTGCCGGCACCGCGTTGTGACTCCTTGCCATGGCTTGGCCATGTGGCGTCGTCACGTCTTGTTCCAGCGGCAGTCTGCCTCGGCCTTGACTAGGCCGGCAGGGTGAAAACGCTCTAGTGCAGTCTAGTTGGTTAATTCAAAATTAAAAATTATTAAATTTCGATTTGTATGCCGGTTAATTTCGTACTTGCTTTAAGAGTTTCGATTAAGGCGATATCAAGAACGGCATGCATGCGCTAAACGGCGTGTCACGCACACGCATGCAAGCGATGGTCAGAAAAATCTTGAGGCCATCTTAAGGACATGCGTCGAGCGGCTTGATGAACAGACAACCGCTGCCATAACAGGGCCACTACCTATTCCAGGTTACGCAACATGCTGCCTTGCCAGCCAATCCCGGTGGGAATGAGCGCTCGTCAACACGAAGACGGATCTGCGCTGAAGGGGGAAGGCGCATCGCCGTGCGGCTGGGGCGATCAACGACGCGCCGCGCTGCGCTGCAAGTTGAAAGACCCTCTCTTACCGAAGCAAGCCATGCCGCCTCATGTCATGCACCAGCTCACCAATGCCGTGCTCGAAATCGCGCGGCACATACTTGAATTCATCAATGAATGGATGCAGATCGATATCCTTGTTTTCCTGAAAACGCAGCACCTGCTCCGAGGAGATGGGGCTCAGCCGCAAACTTCCCAGCAAACGCACCGCAAAGCCGACCAGCGGCGCGGGCACCGGGATGAAAAATGTCTTTTTGCCGAGACTGTTTGCGGCACACCGTATCAGATCGCGATTGGAATATGGCCGCCCTCCCGCGACGTTGTAACTCCTGTCATAGCAGCGCTCATTGAGCAGCGCCATCTCGTAGGCCTTGACAAGATCATGAATAAACACCGGTTGAATCAGACTTTCTCCATTGCCGATCAGCGGAAAGATGCGCAGGCGGTCCACTGCGCGGACCAGGCGGGAAATATTTCGATCGTCCTTGTGCCCGTAGATCATGGTCGGCCGGATGATGGTCCAGCGGCACGATAGATGCTGGCGGATGTAGGCCTCGGCCAATCGCTTGCGCTCCGCGCTCTCCGAAGGCAGGCGCGTGAATATGCCGGTCGAACCGGTGAAAATGACATGGCGCGGCGGTGTCGCGCAACGCTCCATCGCCTCATTGATTGATTGCGCGAACCAGATGTATCCGGCGTTGACTACCGCATCGCAGCCGTCAAGCGCGGCTGTCAGCGCAGGAATATGGTCGATATCGGCCACGACCCGCACGTCGATCTGGCCCAGTCCTTCGAAGTCACGCTTGCCGGAACGTCGTACGATGGCGACGACCTGATAACGGCTGCATAAGCGCTGTACCAGGCGAAAGCCAACTTCACCGGAAGCGCCGATGATGGCGATTCGTTCCATGCCCTGCTCTCCCCGCGTCATGCGCAAGCCTGCAGCAGGCGCTGCGCCAGCATCGGGTAACTATGGTTGCGCATGACGAATTCCTTGCCGCGCATTCCCATTGCGCGCCGCTCGCCTTCGCTGAGCGCCAGCAGCCGCTGCAGCCCCGATGCGACGGCATCCGCATCGGCGGGAGCAACGGTCAATCCGCATCCGGCCTCGGCGACCGCATCATTGCCCGCCTCCACCGCATGCAGGACCGGTGCGCCCGCCATCATGTAGTCCATAAGCTTGTTGGGTGCAATCCCGAAGCGATACAGGGGCTGCCTCTTCCAGCCGATGTAGGCGACGTCGAACCATTGGAGCAATGCGGGAATCTGCTCCTTGCGGACCGGATCGAGAAAGTGCACATGCCGCAGGTCCTCGCCGGTGGCGCGCTGCTGCAGCAACTTCTTATGAGATCCATTGCCGACAAGGACAAAGGCAATTTTTCGCCCTCGCAGGCGGCCCGCCGCACTGAGCAGTGTATCAATTTCGTTGGGTATGCCGAGCGCACCGGCGTAACCGACAATCTGAAATCCGCCCAGCCGCAGGCTGCCGAGAAACCGGTGCATCGCTTCCGGCAGCGCTGGCCAGGGTGTCTTCCACTCGCCGGGAACCACGCCGTTGGGAATCACCATCCAGCGTCCTTCATCCACGCCGCGCTGGCGCATGTAATCATGCACGCACGGCAGCAGGGAAACGACCTTGTGCGCGCGACGGCAGCCATAGGACTCGGCATGGTCGAGCAACCGGATCAGCGGGTGCCTTTGCGATATGGAACCCAGCTCGACGAGACTGAGCGGCCACAGGTCGCGTATCTCGAAAACGAAACGGGCGCCGGCCAGCCTGGCAATACGCGAAGCACCATACACGCTGAGCGGATGGGGCGACGACGCCAGCACGACATCCGGACGTTGCTGCCGCGCGATGGTGGCCGCGCTGCGCCACAGGTCGCCGGCGAAACCGAACATGTTGACCAGCCGCCGGATTCCATTGCCCGGATAGGCGCAGCCCGCGAGCCACAGGTGAGGCACGCCGCAGTGCTCGCTCCATGCCGCGCCGGACCGCGCCGGCTGGCTGGTGCGCAGGTGTGAATAGCGGGATGCGACAATCAGCACTTCATGTCCGAGCGCCTGCAGTTCCCTGGCCATGTAGAAGTGGCGATAGCCCATGCCCAGCACCGACGAGCCGGAATAGTGATTCACGATCAGAATACGCATGCCTGTCTCCTCATTCATCTGCCACGCCGACCAGCGACGGCAGGAACATCACTTTCGATAGCGCCTTTCCCATCGGCGGCGCCGATCTGGAGAACGCTGGGTAGTAACGTGCAATCAGCTCTTTGTGCTGCGCACCATCCCGTGGGCGATCGGGGGTGCGTTCTCGTGCACTGTCCTGTCCGCCATCCTGTTTTTCCCCCAGTATGGCAAGCTGGTGCAGGCGGCGGCCGAGCTGCCTGATCACAGCTTGCTGCCCGCTCCATGCCGCATAGCCCCCGGTAACAAAGGCTTCGCTCAGTCCGAATGGCGGCGTACCCTCATTGCAGCTGCCGGCGGCGGCATAGCCGACGCGGTACCAGCCGTTGGCACCATTGAGGTAATTGCTGAACAATGGCTGCTGGCGGTCGCCGTTCCAGGACAGCGTCACCAGCGCATTGGCGAATCGCACGTCGAGGTCGCCAGGCGGCAGTTCCTTCTCCGCAAGTTCGAAGATGCCTGACATGGCTTCACGGTTCCGCTCGAGGGCATCGAGAACGTGAACCAGGCGGCGCGCATGACTTAGGTCCCAGCCAACGTCCGGCCGCTTGGGCACCGAGGCGGCTTCGATGCGATGCAGCGGCGCTGTCGTCGATTCACTGCCTTTGCGGGAGGATTTACCCTTTTCCGGACAGACCAGCGGTTTTTCGCTGCCTTCATATCCGGCATAGAGATGGTCGGAATAGTGCCGCCAGAAACCACGGTCGAGTTCCGCAATCGGCATTGCCTCGCCGTGTCCGTTCCCATTTGCCTGGCGCGCAGTCCGATACGACAAACGGGCATTGAAAAGCCGCAGCAGGACATGCACATGTTTTGCCAATGCCTCGCGCTCCTGTCCTTCAAGGCGATGCCACTTTACGCCTTCGTCCCGGTCTCCCAGAATGCCAGCCCATTCCGCGTAGATGCCGATCATCCATAGCGGCTTGTCGGTGAACAGGAGGTCGCTCGATCTGGTGTTCACATCTTCCGGACTTGCGCCTGCGGCATCCGCCAGCTTGCCGATCGCTTTGCGGTCTCCCCAGCGCAGCATGTGTTCGGCAATGACAATTGACGTCGTTCTGATGAAGGCGTGCGCATCCTCATTCAACGAGAACTGAGACGAACCCTGTGCTGAGTTTTGTGCCGGGTTCTTCGCCGGTATTTGCGTCGTCGCAAGCGCATTGGCGATTGACGATGCCAGTCCCAGGAACTGCAGGCTGACCAGTTGCACTTCCTGCCCCAGCAGACCTGGGCGGCCGCTACAGGTGCGGCCGCCCCGGCACACCCAGCGCCTTCCCGGCGAAAACCAGCCGCCGGGCTCAAGCGACTCGTAAGCCGGTCGCACCACCGATGCAATTTCCATCAGTCGGTCGATGCGCTTGCAGCGCCTCGCCATGGATACCAGGTTATGGAGGTACGTCTGGACATCGTATAGCACATAGACGTCGCCCTCTCGCCTGAGCCTGTCGCTGACGCTTTTTCTTGCCCAGTCGCGAATGCTGCCGTCCCACAATTCCCAGGTCTGCTGTTCGACCTGTCCGCCGCAGGCGAAGCGTTCGCCGGCGCTCTCCACCTTCTGCAGTCTCTCCGGTCTGTGACCAGGGCCAGCCTTGGTCGGTTGCGTCGCAAGCACTTGAGGCACCGCCAAGGCAAGCAGGAATACGGCCATGATCCAGACCGCGGCGAAGAGGCTCGCACTGCGCCGGAACATTGCTGTCGGAGGAAACGGATGCAGCGCTTTTCCCGTCATGCGAACTCCGCATAGAATTCGACCAGCTTCTTTTCCTCGTTCCGCCAGTTGTAGCGGGTGTGCACCAGTTCACGGCCGTTATCCCCCAAGTGCCGTGCCACAGCAGGATTCGTTACGAGGAAATCGATGGCGTCGGCGATCTGCTGCGGCTTTGCCGGATCGACGCAGATGCCGCAGGCATTGTCTTCAATGATGGAGCGCCAGAGCGGAAAATCGGAGGCGATCACCGGCAGGCCGGCCGACATGTATTCGAACATCTTGTTGGGCTGGGAGTCGAGGTGGTTGGGTGCCGGGAGCAAGGTCACCAGTCCTGCCATCGATTGCTGCATGACCCGTGCGACACCGGACCGGTCAAGATAGCCATGCTCCCTGATCCTGGCCCAGCCGGCATGGCGGCGCAGCTCCTCGCCCAGCAACGGTGGGTTGAACGCTCCCACCAGGTCGATACTCGTGTCCGTACCGAGCAAGGCCGCGGCCGCCACCATTTCCCGCGCACCGCGGACTTCGGTCAGGCCGCCGACATAGCAGACCTGCCTGCCGCCGCCCCCGGTGTTTTCATTGTCGCCGGCCGGACTTCCGAGTTCGCCGGCGATCGGAAAATTGTTGACGTCGATGCTGCGGCATTTGAGCGCCAGGAACTTGTCGCGGATGCTCGGCGTCGCCGCAACGACGCCGTCGAAGCGGCGCGATGCAAAGGCTTCGTAGGCAGCGAGCACCCCGGACAGCGCGCGTGCGGACACAGGGCCAAGATAGGGCTTGCCGAGCAATTGCTTCGGCAGATCCTCATGCGCGTCGAAGATCACGGTTTTTCCGCCTCGTTTAAGCCGGAGGCCATAAGGAATCAGTTCCGGGTCATGAAGATGATAGATCCTTGCGTCGAGGGCGAGCGCCGTCATGAATACGCGGCGGGTACTGTCGAGCATGCGGTCGAGCCGGCCCCGGGGCCGTCCGACGTCGACGATGTTAACCCCCTCCCTCTGCTCGCTTCCCTTGCCGTCGGCAACGACCAGCGTCACCTTATATCCCTGCGCCGCGAGGCTGCGGCACTGCTTGACGAAAACGCGGGTATCGTAGCGGGGATGGGCGCTGGTGAGATGTACGACATGCATGCAGAGGCTCCTTGTTGACAAGGCAGGCAAGTATCAGAAGGTTCAGATACAGGCCATGCGTAAAAAATGCGGTCAGCAGATCCGATGAGGTAAGCAAGGCGAACACCGGGACGACGACTGCGGCGGTCATCATCGCCTGTGCGCCCGACTGCCTTGCGCATTCGTCGACATAACGGAAGACGGCGGCAATGACCACGGCATACAGCAGGACGCCGGCAAACCCTGCCTGCATGTAGCCGCTGCCGAACCAGCCGGTATTGGCCCCCATGCTTTCGCTGTCGAAGTATTCCCGTCCGATGAGATGGGTCGTTGAAATGTCGTAGGGATAGTCCAGCAGGCCGAGCGTCAGCTTGCTGTTGGAAAACCAGACCCATTCATTTCTGGAGAAAAAGTCGTAGTACATGAAGTTGAGTTGCGCAGGCAGGAAGAAGACCCTGCGCATCACAAGCTTGCCGGTCCAGCCGAAGGCCTCATCGTCGACATGCCGCGCGAGCCAGAAGTCCGCAAGCGACAGTGCCAGAGCCACGACCACCCCGAGACCGAACAGAAGCGCAAGCTGCTTTCTGGAAGATGCGGCATAGACGCCTAGCACCAGCAGCGGATAAAACAGCGGCGCCTTGTGCGCAGTCAATCCGAAAATCAATACGGAGCAACAGGCGAAGACAATCGCCGTGATGTACTGCCTGTGCATGATGGACAATACCAGCGCGGTCGGCACCACGACCTTGCCGATCAGCGGCGATACATAATCGAAGACGGAAGGCAGATTGCTGGCGGCGTCCGCCCGCAGGTCATACACACGGCTGAGATCAAAGTTGAGATAACGGACGCCGCCCATCAGGACGATCGCCGCGATGTACAACAAGGTCATTACCAGAAACGTCCGCCGCAGTCCTTGCGGCGACATGCGAAGCCAACGTGGCGGTGTGAAACGGAGCATCGGTCGCATCGCGATGCACAGCGCATAGCCGGCGGCCACCTGCGCGATATAGCTGCCCGGCAGGTCCTCGGCATGGAACAGGACCAGCATGGGAATCAGCACGAGGCACAAGACCAGGTGATAGTACAGGGTGCTGGCTCGGTCGGAGCGGATCGGCGTAATGATTGACAGTACGGCGGCGGTAACAAGCGCAAGTAGCCACTTGTCATCATTCGGCATGAAGTAAAAGCCTTCGGACGCGTAAATGACCGACACCGAATCCTCATAACCCCGAGCCAGCAGCAGAAACGCGGCCAGATGCAGTCCAAGCACCGCAATGCGGATGCCGCTGCGCATGGCGGGAGTGCTCATCGCGTTTCTCCCGCTTGACGACGCTGGCGGTCTGCAGCCGGCTCGAGTTCGAGGAATTCGTCGACCAGCATGCCGATCGGCGAATAGCCGCTGCGCTGCAACCGCACCACCTTTTGGCTCGGCAGATGGGAAATCAGGTAACTGTTGGTGAATTTCCTGGGCACCAAGGCATGCCTCAATGCCTTGAGATGATGCTTTGCCCCGATTGGCAACTGTTTCAGCACGGCGCGCGCCAGCCGGCCAACAGAACCGATATCGCTTGAATTGTTCAGGGCTTCCTCGACGCCGCTGCGTATGGCGGCGGCATAGGCGGTTCGCACCTGCTCCAGATACCATCGCCTTCCCTGCCGCAGATGCAGCGGAACATCCTGCCAGAATGCCATGAACTCAACGTCCCACAAGGGAAGCCACCAGTCGAATCCGAAGAATTCATACACCCGCACCGAATTGACGATGTACTTGGCCTGCCTTTCCTGCCAATCCCATTTTTCGAAAGCGTCGGCAAACTGTTCATGGCCGGCGATATGGTCAACCTCTGCCCGGTCGAGCACCCTTCCGCGCCAATGCTGCAGCTTCTGCCCCTCAGGCATCGTCGAGGCGCTCACAACATAATGACGCTCGAGAATGCGGCTGACGAGCAAGGTGGTATTGACTGGCTGACTGCAGAACGCATCGACGGGAATATGGCTGCCTGCGACGAAATCCCCGCTGTGCCCCGGCACGAAAACACAATCTTCGTCCACGATGCCGCGCTGCTTCAGCGCCCGCACCGCAATCCAGTCCTGAACGTGCGGCAGGCTGGTCCAACCCGAAGCCCAGCGCTGGAAGCGCCGCCGCTCTTCGGTATGCCAGGCGGCGCACCAGTCATGTTCGCTGTACTCGACAAAGTGCCAGGGCAATCTCAATTCCCGGGCCACGCGCTGGCTGTATCCCGACTCCTTGTTGCCCTTGATGCCATAGGTGAACGTCAGCACCTTGCCGTAACCGCGCCTTGCCAGCATCAACGCGATGAAACGGGAGTCGTAGCCTCCGCTTAGCAGAATCACGATCTGCCGGCCACCGGCATACTGGATCAGACGGTCGATTGCTGCCATGGCATGGCCATTCATTCTCTGGCTCAGTGTGTCGGGCGAGCAGTCCGCCGTTGGCCGGTGCAGGAACCGGTAATAGCGATGCGTCGCCGCTTCCACCTGCTGGCCCGGCCCGGGCTTGGCGGACACGTGAAGGAATTCACCGGCCTGGAGTTGCTTCACATTCGGATACAGGGTGTCGCTGCCGGTGACGTAGCCGGCCAGGCGGAATTCTTCATGGGCTTCGGGGTCCATCACGCGGTCCCCGATTGCCTGGCGTACCCATTCCGCGTCATCGCCGAGATAAACCTTGCCATCGGCTTCGGCGTAGAACAGCGGAATACTGCGCACATGATCGACTGCGGCGATCAGCTTATCCTCGCCCTGCCAGACGAGGGCATGGAAGCCGTTGAGGCTCTGCAGCAGTTGATGCCAGGAATCAAGCCATGGACCGATTCCGCCATCGCACCCCGGGAGAAGCCCTGCCATTTCAATGGCGTCCTCGTATAGAGTCTCCTGATGGAATACCGCGCCGCGCCAATGCATGCCGCTTGCGGTATCAAGCTGCCACTGCCTTCCAGCCAGACGAATGAGGACGTCCTTCATCGTAATGCGCTCCTGATCAACAATCCGTATCGAACGGCAGCCATCACGGCGACCGCAGCTATCGCCAGCGTCCATGCCGATGGCTCATCGTTTCGCACAAGAACAAAAACAAGGGGGAAATTCAACAGCAGACTCCAGCCGATGGCAGCAGACCCGGCGGCGCGGATCGCACGTCCCGGACTGCCGGAGGCCCGCAATATCCAGAGCAACTGGCCGCTCCAGCAGCATGCGCTGACGAGCGCGAACAGAACGATGGCCAGCCTTGCGTCGCCCTTCCATGCGCCGAAAGCAATCGCCGACGCGCGCATGCCCAGCAAGGCGAGCTGAAAATTCAATCCTGCCGCCTGCCGCCCGAGCACATCGAAAGCTGCGCATAAGGGCGACGTTACGAATACGAGATAAAGCCAGGGCGCCAGCCATTGCGCAATGACGCCCGCTTCCCGCCATTCGTCGCCAAATATCCGCCCGAACAATTGCGGACCGACCAGCGCCAGCGTGAACGCGGGAGGCATGCCGATCTGCGCCAGCCTGCCATGCACACCAGCCACCAGCACGCCGAAGCGCCCTTCACGCCATGCCTGCGCAGCACCAGACAAAAACACGCTGGCAATCGACTTTCCCAGCACCAGCATGGGCATGGACAGCACGCGGTTGGCAAGGCTGTACATACCGGCGACAACCGGATCGAACAGCGCAGCGAACAGCAGCGGCGGCAATTGCGAACCAGTGGTGTTGAACAAGGCGGCCCACGATGCAAGCAGGGGAAAGTGCTTGTACCGCCGGCCGACGGCAGTCACGTCGCGCCAGCGGATCGTTGCCAGCAGTCCAAGCCTAGGCCGGACCGTGCGCCAGCCGAGCGAACCCAGTCCCATTCCGCCGCCCGCGGTTTGCCCTATGAGCAGTGCGCCCGGTCCCAGCATGGAAGCGCCGGCCTGGATCGCCGCACAGGTGAGAGACTGGCTCAGCCTCGTGGCGGCCAGTGCGCCGAACTCGCGCGTCCGTATGGCCCAGGACTGCAGTATGTTGTAGCCCCCGGCCAGCAAGCCGCCCAGCGGTACCAGGTAGAAATAGGACGCCAGTTCCGGCGCATTAAGCAAGCGGGCAAATTCCTCGCCGAAATAAAGCAGCGGCACGGCGACCACAGCTGCCGTCAGCAAGGCAAGCCCCAGGCTGAGCAGCAGCAATGCTCCGGCATCGCGATCATCTTCGGGCAAGGGAATCGCTTGCTCGTAGCGAAGGCTCATGATGACCGTCAACAGCATCAGCAAGGCAATGAAGATCCCGAGCAGGCCGAATGCATGGGGCGAATAAATCCTTGTGAGCAAGGGAGCGGCAATGATCGTGACGCCCTGCGCCATGACGGTCCCGCTCACCAGCACAGAAACATTACGGAAAGTTTGCCTTCGCGAGGGCACGTCGGCGGCAATGGTCTCGCGTCCCCGCATCAACGGCCCTCGGCGACGAGTTCACCGCCGGCACTGCCGCCGCGTGCATACTCCGCCGCGCGGCCATATCGGAAACGGCCCGCTCCGCCGTATTTGCTGTAGGTTCCATACGTACCGGGACGATCTCGATGGCCATTGAACACGATGCCGGAGATGGAAGCGCCGGCGGCGTCGAGCTGCCCGACTGCTTCTTCGATTTCATCGACGGTACTCACGCCTGCGCGCACCACCGTGAAGGTTGCACCCGCATAGGGCGCTACAGCGAGTGCGTCCGCCGCCAACAGTACTGGCGCGGTATCAATGATGACAAGATCATAGAGGTTTGCCAGATGCTGCAGCACGGAAGTCAGCCTGGCGTCGGCAAGCACTTCCGCGGGGCCTGTCAACGATGAACCGGTGGACAGGAAGTCCAGGTTGTTCATCACGCCGCGATGTATCGCCTGCTCGGGCGGCATACGACCGAGTACCGCTTCGCACAAGCCGCCCAGCCTTTCCAGCCCGAAGCGTCGATGCAGGTATCCAGTGCGCAGGTCTGCATCGATCAGCAGGATCTTCTTGCCGCATGCCGCCATCACCGCCGCCAGGTTCGCCGACACGAAGGATTTGCCGACGCCCGGTGTCGCTCCGGTGATGGCCACGATATTATTCCGCGTGCCCTGCAGGTCAAACTGCAGCGTCGTGCGGAAACGCCGCAGGCACTCCAGCGTCGGATCGCTCGCCGTCACATCGTCCAGGGTCGCAAAGCCCGCTGCCGTCCTTGGAACTTTGCCAATACCGAGTTTCCTTTTTTCGACAACCGGCTTTCCGTATCCGGCCAGCGAGGCGCTGTAGGGAATGGACGCCCTCACCGGCATGCCGAGTTCTTCGACAATATCGGCAGGGTCGTCGAGCCGGCGGTACACCGTCTTTCTAAACCAGGCGCCCAATATACCCAGCAGCAGACCGGCCACCGCTGCCATGCCAATGATCATCATGCGCTTCGGCTTGACAGGGCGCTCCGGCATTTCGGGCGCGTCGAGCAGGCGTGCAAATCCGCCCTTGCTCGCCATGATCAGCTGCAGTTGCTGAGCGGTGGTCAGCACGGCGGAGTAGACCGCGGTGTTGACCTTGACATCCCGGCTCAGCCGCAGGACGTCCTGCTCAACTGCCGGCAGGCGCTTGATGCGCGCCTCCACACCGGCGAGATCGCGCGCAACGACCTGCATCTGCTGGGTGATGGCAACGACTGCCGGCGCATCCTCCTGAAAACGTACCAGCAGGTCTTCTTTGCGCTGACGCAGTTCCGACATGCGTATCTGCGCGCTCACCGATTGCTGCAAGATGGTTTTCGCCTCTTCCTGCAGGTCGATGGTTCCGAGCGCATGGCGCACGGCGTTGTACTCGCTTTCCGCCCTGGCAAGCTCCTGTTTTAGCTGGGGGAGCTGCCGGTTGAGCGAGGCCAGTGCGCGTTCGGCGTCCTGTGCCTTGCGCTCTTCGTTCTGCCTGATGTATTCCACGCCGATCTCCCTGAGCTGCCGCGTTGCGAGCCATGGATCCGCGCTTTCAATGGTGACAGAGATGATGCCCGATTGCTTACCGGTTTCCGCGATCTTGAGGTTGTTCTGCAGGTCCTCGATGGCGTCCAGCCGTGATGAGCGTCGCATGATGAACCCTACTCCGGCGTTCGCCTCCAGCCGATCCACCTGAAGTGCGATCACGCGACTGCCGACCTGCCACTGTTCAAGTATGCCGACCCGCCCTCTGAAGGATCGGCCTTCGTGCGTGAGCAGATAGCGCCCTTCGCCCTCGGCGATCAACTCGAAATCGGCATTTTCCAATTCCTTTGGCACATCAAAGCGTGACACTTCCATGCGTTCCCTGCCCCAGGCAAAGCTACCGAAACCGAACAAACCCGGGGCCGATAGTTCGGTATTGCGCCGGGCGACCCAGGCGCCGATCAATGGAAAGTAAGATGGCCTCGCCTCGATATATGAATGCGTCCGGTCGACTGCTGCGGCAACGATACGGCGCGACTTGAGCACACCGATCTCGGCGGTGGCTTCCGGTTTTCTCGACTCTGCGCTGGTACTGCCATCACCGAGCAATCCGGTAGACAGTCCTGAAGGATCAGCGACCTGAATCAGGATGTTGGACTGGTAGACCGGAGAAGCAAGCAATGCGTAAATGACGCCTGCCGATGTCACAAGCACGGCAATGCTGAATACAAGTAGCAGGTTGTTACGGAGGAGGAGCCAGTAACGGCGCCAGGGAAAGGCATCTTCTCTTGCGAGATGGGGCGTAATTTGTTGAATCGGATAATTCATTGGCGCTCTGTCTGCATGGTGGATGATCCTGCTCGCATGGCGATGGTGATCAACCAGCCATGTTCCCTGGTCTGTTTTCAAAATGGCGGCGTGACTTGATCCTTGCGCAACGGCGTCATGCATATCGCGTACTTCACGTACGGACGCTTTCTCGCACCGAGTGCAAGCGGCTGGTTACGTTCTCCTGCAGCCTCGCATGACTGCGCCCTGCATCTCTGCCTACCTGCTTATATCGTGCGCCAAATCGGCATTCCGGGCTGGCTGCATGTCATCCGGAAACCACGCGCACGCCACGAGACATGACGCGGCCGATTCACTTATGCGCGATCGAGTTGCGCTGTCAGCACAAAATAGCTCTGTGCCCAGGCTGCTAAAGTGTAGCCATGCACGCCCAAAAGAAAAGTATGAAAAATCGATTCAATACAGCATTAGAAGTGCGCAGCCAAAGGTCGTTTTCGATGTAGTTATTTCATCGCTCTCGTGCGCGACTATCCGATCGATGTCTTTCATATGTGCACACCGCGCGTGGAAGAGCGGCGAACGATCACTGATTCTATAAATGACCTTACCGTCATCCTGTCGCCATACGCCGGCGGCCCTGTGCGGATCGAATTGCACGATCGTTGGAGCCACGGAAAAAAGAGCGAAAAAAAACGGGAGCAAAAAGCTCCCGTTTTGGCCTTACATGTTTTTAACTCTGGGTCTTATACCAATCCCAAACCAAACCATGAGATGAGACTACGTCTTTTTCCGCCTGCCCGCGTTGCACCAGTCATCCATAGCCAGCTATGGTTCCTGACTTGCGACCTCGGCCTCGCGTGTCAAAAAAATCCGTCGATTTCATTTGGCATGGATGACTCCGGACCGGTATTACTCCCACTCGATAGTCGCAGGCGGCTTGCCCGAGATATCGTAGACGACCCGGTTCAAGCCACGTACTTCATTGATGATGCGGTTCGACACACGGCCCAGCAATTCATGCGGCAGATGCGCCCAGTGCGCGGTCATGAAGTCCTGGGTCTGCACCGCACGCAGCGCCACCACATACTCATAGGTGCGCCCGTCGCCCATCACGCCGACCGACTTTACCGGCAGGAATACGGCGAATGCCTGGCTGGTCTTGTCATACCAGGACTTGCCTTCCTCATCCTTCGTGTTGCGCAGCTCTTCAATGAAGATGGCATCCGCCCTGCGCAGCAGGTCCGCATATTCCATCTTCACCTCGCCCAGGATGCGCACGCCGAGACCCGGTCCCGGGAACGGATGGCGATACACCATGTCGTGCGGCAGGCCAAGCGCCACGCCAAGCTCGCGCACCTCATCCTTGAACAGTTCGCGCAGCGGCTCCAGCAGCTTCAGGTTCAGCGTTTCCGGCAGGCCGCCGACGTTGTGGTGGCTCTTGATCGTATGCGCGGTCTTCTTGCCCTTGCCGGCGCTTTCGATAACGTCCGGATAGATGGTGCCCTGAGCCAGCCACTTGGCGTTTTTCAGCTTGCCGGCTTCAACCTGGAACACTTCGACGAATTCGCGGCCGATGATCTTGCGCTTGGCTTCCGGGTCGGTCACCCCGGCCAGATGTCCCATGAATTGTTCGGTGGCGTCGACATGAATCACCTTCACGCCGAGGTTCTTGCCAAACATGTTCATTACCATTTTGCCTTCATCAAGGCGCAGCAGGCCGTGATCGACGAATACGCAAGTCAGCTGGTCGCCGATCGCGCGGTGAATCAGCGCGGCGGCCACGCTGCTGTCGACGCCGCCGGACAGGCCGAGGATCACTTCGTCTGAACCGACCTGCTTGCGAATCGCCTCGACAGCTTCCGAAATATAGTCGGGCATGTTCCAGTCGGATTTGCATCCGCAGATCTCGTGCACGAAACGGCTCAGCATTGCCTTCCCCTGCACCGTATGCGTCACTTCAGGATGGAACTGCACCGCGTACAGCTTGCGTTCCTCATCCGCCATGCCGGCGATCGGGCAATTGTCTGTGGATGCCATCAGCTTGAAGCCGGGCGGCATATCGATGATCTTGTCACCGTGGCTCATCCAGACTTTCAGCATGCCATGGCCTTCGGAAGTGACGAAATCGGCGATGCCGTTCAGCAGAGCGGTATGGCCGCGTGCGCGGACTTCCGCGTAGCCGAATTCGCGTACCTTGCCGTTTTCAACCTTGCCGCCGAGTTGTTCGGCCATGGTCTGCATGCCGTAGCAGATGCCCAGCACCGGCACGCCGATGTCGAAGACGGCCTGCGGCGCGCGAGGCGTGTCGCCCTCGGTAACCGAATTCGGACCGCCCGAGAGGATGACGCCGGCAGCGCCATAGCTGCGAACGAATTCGTCGCTGACATCATAGGGATAAACCTCGGAGAACACGCCTGCCTCGCGAACGCGACGCGCAATCAGTTGCGTGACCTGGGAGCCGAAATCGAGAATGAGAATTTTAGAATGCATGGAGAGTGCTGGTTTGAGTAATCAGTTTGAATCCGGGGTAGCGTTGACGACGCGGTTGCGTCCAGCGTCCTTTGCGACATAGAGCGCGGTATCGGCACGGCTGATCAGTTCTTCGGTAGTCGCTGCCGGAAACAAATCCGACGAGGCGACGCCCGCACTGATCGTCAGGTTCAGCGTGACGCCGTTAATCACTTCCGGCTGGGAAGCGATCGCCGCCCGCATGCGCTCCGCCACTGTCATTGCGGTGGCATGCGAGGCGCCCGGCAGGACGATCAGGAATTCTTCCCCGCCGTAGCGGCCCAGCGCTTCCTGCGGACGGATACAGGAACGCAGGCGGCTGGCCACCTTGACAAGGACTTCATCGCCGGCCGGATGACCGTAGGTATCGTTGATCTTCTTGAAATGGTCGAGGTCGGCAACGATCAGGCCAAGCGGCAAACCGAGCTTGTCGCAGCGTATCGCCTCGATGGTCAGAATGCGCATGATCGCGCCCCTGTTCCATGTCCCGAGCAAGGGATCGATCAGGGACTTGCGGCGCAGGTTCTTGTTCTTTTTCTGAAGCTCCAGTTGCGAGGCATTCAGCATGCGCACTTCCAGCTCCCGTTCGACCAGCCCCGCAAGGTCCGCCAGCGTCTGGCGATCACTTTCGGCAAACCCAGTGCGCGGCGCATGATCGATCAAGCTGATGGTGCCGACAAGCGTCGCGTCCTGCCTGTAGATCGGGTGTGATGCATAAAAACGGATATGCGGCGCGCCGTTCACTGAAGGATGGTCCTTGAGCGAGACATGCCGGCCGGCGTCGTGCACGACGACGAGCTCCTCCGAGGGAGCGATGTCATGGCAAAACGCCGTCGCGCGGTCCATCGCCGCCGACGAAGTGTCCATGACCGGATTGACCGCATTGTCATTGTTGAATGTGACAATGCAGTCGGCCACATTGAACAATTGTTTGCCGATGCGGCGGATACGCAGGAGCTGGGGATCGCTGCACGAAGTCAGCCCGGCCTGCTCCGACGGGGCGACCGTGGATTCGAACTGCAGCGGAGCGGCCGTTGTGCTCATGAGGATCCCCGTTCCGTGATCCGGTCAGTCGGCACGGTAGTTCGGTGCTTCCTTCGTGATCTGCACGTCATGCACATGGGATTCGCGCATGCCCGCCGAGGTAATCTCGACGAACTCGGCCTTTTCCCGGAATTCATCGATCGACGCACAGCCGCAATAGCCCATCGAGGAGCGCACGCCGCCGACGAGTTGGTAAAGAATCGCCAGTACGCTGCCCTTGTAGGGAACACGTCCTTCGATACCTTCGGGGACCAGCTTGTCGGCATTGTTGGCCGAATCCTGGAAATAGCGGTCGGCCGAACCTTCCGCCATCGCGCCCAGGCTGCCCATGCCGCGATAGGATTTGTAGCTGCGACCTTGGAACAGGATCACCTCGCCCGGGGCTTCTTCGGTACCCGCGAACATGCTGCCCATCATCACGCTGGAAGCGCCCGCAGCCAATGCCTTGGCGATATCGCCGGAGAAGCGGATGCCGCCGTCGGCGATGCAGGGAATATTCGTTCCCTTGAGCGCTTCGGATACATTCGAGATCGCCGTGATTTGCGGCACGCCGACGCCGGCCACAATGCGTGTCGTGCAGATGGAGCCTGGACCGATACCAACCTTGACGCCATCGGCGCCATGCTCGGCCAGCGCAATCGCCGCAGCCGCCGTCGCGATGTTGCCGCCGATGACGTCGACTTGCGGATAGTTGTTCTTGACCCAGCGCACGCGGTCGAGCACGCCTTTCGAATGGCCGTGCGCAGTATCGACGACGATCACGTCCACCCCTGCCTTGACCAGCAGATCGATGCGCTCGTCATTGTCAGCGCCCACGCCGACTGCAGCGCCGACACGCAGCTTGCCATGCTCATCCTTGCAGGCATTCGGATGCTCGGTGGCCTTCTGGATATCCTTGACAGTGATGAGGCCGCGCAATTCGAAAGCGTCGTTGACGACGATGACCCGCTCGAGTCGATACTTGTTCATCAGCCGCTTGGCTTCGGACAGTTCGGCCCCCTCCTTCACGACCACCAGCTTTTCGCGCGGCGTCATCTTTGCGCGCACTTCCGCATCAAGCTCTTCCTCGAAACGCAGGTCGCGGTTGGTGATGATGCCGACGACGGTCTTGCCTTCGACAACCGGGAAGCCGCTGATGCCGTGCTGTTCCGACAGCGCAATGACATCGCGGATGCGCATGGTCGGCGGGATGGTGATCGGGTCGCGCACCACGCCGGACTCGAAACGCTTGACCTTGGCAACTTCGCGCGCCTGCTCCTTGGGCTTCAGGTTCTTGTGAACGATGCCGATGCCTCCCTCCTGCGCCATCGCAATTGCCAGACGGGCTTCGGTCACCGTGTCCATTGCCGCAGACAGCAAGGGTATGTTCAGGGTGATGTTGCGCGACAGGCGCGTTTTCAGGGATGTATCTTTGGGGAGGATGTCGGAGTGTGCCGGCACGAGCAGCACGTCATCGAATGTGAGTGCTTTTTGGAGGAGACGCATAGTAATTCCTATAGGCGCAAAAGCGAATTATACAGAAAAGCTTGTTTGTCGTCGCCTTTGAAACGGATCGCGGCTGGAGATATGGGGCATCGTTTCGCCCCGAAACAGAAGGCGATGCGAGTGATCGGCCGCTCGACGCACGGCCGCGTGCGATGCGATCCGTCACCGCGGCTGCAAGAGAAGCCGCGCATGCAATACGCCTGTTCGCAATCGGCCACAACTTCACACGGCTTGCGAAGCTCCTGGCTTTGCTTCATTGACAGCGCCACCAAAGCATGGCGAAATCCGGTTATGTCTTATCTGCAAGGACTTCAATGACTACCCCCTTACATCGTCGATGCTTCACCGGCGCCATGTCGCTCATTTTCCTCGCTGTCTGCGGCAGCGCCGCCGCACAGTACGTCTGGCTCGACGAGAAGGGAACCAGGCAGTTTTCCGACCGGCCGCCGCCCTCATCGGTTCCTGCCGCCCGTATCCTGAAGCAGCCTGGCGGCATCTCTTCGGCGCCAACCGCCGCGCAATCATCCGCCCCCGCCGCTCCTGCCGAAAAAACAACGGCGGAGAAAAATGCTGAATTCCGCAAGCGCCAGTTGGAGCGTGAGGAAAAGGAAAAGAAAACGGCAGAGGAAGGGAAGCTGGCCGCCGACAAGGCGAGGAACTGCGAACGGGCGCAAGAGTATCAGCGCAGCCTCGAAGCCGGCGTACGCATCAGCCGGACCGAAAGGAATGGCGAACGCTCCTACTTGTCGGACGAACAACGCGAGCGCGATCTGAACGAGACGCGGCGCATGCTGAGCGAGTGCAAGTCATAGGAACACTATGCGAGCGGCGCGTGGCGTGGCTGACGGAAGGGAAAATGCCGCTGGCTCAGGCTTCGCGAGCCTTCTTCCCGGCGCGGCGACGACGGGCATCCTTCGGATCCGCGATCAGCGGACGGTACACTTCCACCCTGTCATGATCGCGCAGCACCGTATCGAGAGTCTTCAATTTGCCGTAAATGCCTACACGCGCTGTATCGATGTCGATCTCCGGCACCACCTGCAGCAAGTCGCTGAGCTCGATTGCACGCCTGAGAGTCATGCCTTCCTGGACGCGCAGTGCCTTGAGGAACTGCCTGTCAGGCAATGCGTAGCAGACTTGAACGCTGATTTCACCCATAAACCGCCTCGGCCCGCTTGCTGAAGGAATCGACGAAGCTGTTTGCAATCATATTGAAGACAGGCCCGATCAGGCTTTCGAGCATGCGGCTGGAAAACTCGTAATGCAGCTCGAAATCGATCTTGCAGGCATCTGCACGCAAGGATTTGAATGTCCATTGGCCATGCAGCTGCTTGAAAGGTCCCTCAAGCAGCACCATCTTGATGGATGTCGGCGGAGAATTGGTGTTTTCGGTGGAAAATGATTGCTTGACGCCATGGTAGTTGATCCTGATGGACGCAATTACCTTGTTTCCCTCGCGCGAACGCACTTCCGTGCCGCCGCACCAGGGCAGGAATTTCGGGTATTCCTCGATGTTGTCCACCAACGCGAACATCTGCTCCGCGCTATAGCCGAGCAATACGGATTTATGTACGACAGCCATTGAAAATACCGTTTGATAAAATACGAACCCTTAATTTTAACTGAGCGCCTTCTTTCCCACACTCATGAGCATTATCGATAATAAAAAAGCCTTCCATGACTACTTCATCGAGGAACGCTACGAAGCCGGCATGGTGCTCGAAGGCTGGGAGGTCAAGTCGATTCGGGCCGGCCGTGCGCAATTGAAGGAAGCCTATGTGATCGTACGCCAGGGTGAAGTCTTCCTGTTCGGCTCCCACATCAGCCCTCTTCCGACAGCATCCACGCATATCTCTCCGGACCCTGTGCGCACGCGCAAGCTTCTGCTGAACGGCGAGGAAATCAAAAAGCTGATTGGCAAGGTTGAACGGGCGGGATACACGCTGGTGCCGATCAATCTTCACTACGCCAAGGGCCGCATCAAATGCGAGATCGGCCTTGCCAAGGGCAAGAAACAACATGACAAGCGCGAGAGCGACAAGAAGCGGGATTGGCAGCGCGAACAGCAGTCCATTCTGAAGCAGAACCGCCGCTGATATTTCTCCGGCAAAGCCAGCTTCAATCACGCAGCATCACGGTGTTTTCGAAGGAAAGGCATCATCATCTTGAGCCCGGCCGACGAGGGATTACGTCTTCTGCTGCGACTTGACTACATGCATGGCACTCGCAATCAGGCCGCTGATGTCGCTCATGTTGGCCGGGATGATGATCGAGTTATTTGTTTTCGCGAGCTGCGCGAACGCACCGACATATTGCTCCGCGACCTTGAGATTGACGGCATCGGCCCCGCCCGGCTCGCGTATCGCCGAAGCGGTCTGACGAATGGCTTCGGCGCTGGCTTCCGCAATCGCCAGGATTGACGCCGCCTGCCCCTGGGCACGATTGATCGCCGCCTGCTTTTCCCCTTCCGAACGCGCAATCGCGGCCTCGCGTTCTCCGCTGGCAATGTTGATCTGTTCCTGCCTGCGCCCTTCGGATGCGGCGATCAATGCCCGCTTCTCCCGCTCAGCCGTGATCTGCGCCTGCATCGCATGCAGGATTTCCTTCGGCGGCGTCAGGTCCTTGATTTCGTAGCGAAGCACTTTTACGCCCCAGTTCGACGCGGATTCGTCAATGGCATTGACGATGGCTTTATTGATGTGGTCCCGTTCCTCGAATGTCTTGTCCAGCTCCATGCGGCCGATGACCGAACGCAGGGTGGTCTGCGCGAGCTGGGTGATAGCGGCAATATAGTTCGATGAGCCATAGGAGGCACGCATCGCATCCGTTACCTGAAAGTACAGGATGCCATCCACTTGCAGCTGGGTATTGTCCTTGGTGATGCAGACCTGGCTCGGCACATCCAGCGGGATCTCCTTGAGCGAGTGCTTGTAGGCGATGCGATCGACGAAAGGAAGCACGATATTCAAGCCCGGGCCCAGCGTGGAATGATATTTTCCAAGGCGTTCCACGACCCAGGCGTGCTGCTGCGGTACGACATTGATCGTCTTGATGACGAACACCACAGCGACAATGAACAGGACCAGACTAAACGTTCCGAAACTGAGTTCCATGGGGTTTCCTTTTGTTGATCAGTTCTTGTTGTGGATGGGAGTGGAAACGATAAGCCGGCTGCCGCGGATTTCGCGGATGACGTAAGTACCCGTGGCGGCCGAGTCTCCTTCTTCCAGCTCGACATCCCACAGCGCACCGCGATACATTACCCTCGCCCGCCTCGGCGTTCCGTGCTCGGGGCTCCATTCGCTTACCTCGACCATCTGTCCGATGTCCAGATTCACATTGGGGTCCCGTGCCGCTTCACTACGGCGTACCCGTCCCCATCGGCTACGGCGCAGAACAAAGGTACAGATGATTCCGACGACCGCCGCGACAGCGAACTGCATCGGGCGCTGCTCTCCGGCCAGCGCGACAAGCGCAGCGGATGCCATTCCCAGCGAAATCATCAACAGGTAAAAGGTGCCGCTGAACATCTCTAAAATCACAAGGCCGCCCGCCAACATCACCCAGATCATCCAGTCCGTCATAAGACCTCCGACATTGCCATTCAGTCATCATTGTAGATAATAAAAAGCCCCCGGAGTCAAAAGACTGCGAGGGCTACAATACAACAAAGTACAGCTGTTTTTGTTGGTTGTTGTTCAGCAACAAACAGGCGTTAGTCTAAACGAATTGCGCTCCGCTTCCTATCAGTTCTTTGTGAGTAGCATCAAGATTTGCATGATTACAACAAGATAGTGCCGAACAGCAAAAAACAAAACGCGGGACGAACCCGCGCTTTGTGTGGGGAAGGCGTTACCTCACTCTGGAGTCACCTGCTCCGCATGCGACCGGAGCCTAGCTGTTCGCTGCGAGCTTCTGCCAAGTATCGATCACGGTATCGGGATTGAGGGAGATGGAGGCAATCCCTTCCTTCATCAACCATTCAGCGAAATCCGGATGGTCGGATGGCCCTTGGCCGCAAATGCCGATGTACTTGCCCTGAGCACGGCAGGCGTTGATTGCCTGGGACAGCAACGCACGCACCGCATCATCACGTTCATCGAAATCGGCCGCCAGCAATTCCATGCCGGAATCCCGGTCGAGGCCCAGCGTCAACTGCGTCAGGTCGTTGGAGCCAATGGAGAAACCGTCGAAGTGTTCGAGGAAGCGCTCAGCCAGGATTGCATTGGAAGGCACCTCGCACATCATGATGAGACGCAAGCCATTTTCGCCGCGCTTGAGACCGTTCTTCGCCAGCAGGTTCACGACTTTCTCGGCCTGGCCAAGCGTGCGAACGAACGGCACCATGATTTCGACGTTGGTCAAGCCCATGTCATTGCGAACGCGTTTCATGGCGGCACATTCCATCTCGAACGACTCGGCGAAGTCTTCCGCCAGATAACGGGCAGCACCACGGAAGCCGAGCATCGGGTTCTCTTCATCCGGTTCGTAACGGGAACCGCCGATCAGCTTCTTGTATTCGTTCGACTTGAAATCCGAGAGTCGAACAATGACGGGCTTTGGCCAGAAGGCAGCTGCGATCGTAGCGATGCCTTCGGCAAGCTTGTCGATATAGAACGCTTTGGGCGAAGCATGGCCGCGGGCCACCGATTCCACCGCTTTCTTCAAATCCGCGTCGATGTTCGGATATTCCAGAATCGCTTTCGGATGCACGCCGATGTTGTTGTTGATGATGAACTCGAGGCGGGCAAGGCCGACGCCGCCGTTGGGAATCGACTGGAAGTCGAAGGCGAGCTGCGGATTGCCGACGTTCATCATGATCTTCAGCGGCAGGGATGGCAGTTCACCGCGCGATACTTCGGTGACTTCCGTTTCCAGCAGGCCGTCGTAGATCTTGCCTTCGTCGCCTTCGGCACAGGAAACGGTCACCAATGTGCCGTCCTTGAGCATGTCGGTTGCGTTGCCGCAGCCCACGACCGCCGGGACGCCGAGTTCGCGCGCAATGATCGCCGCATGGCAGGTACGGCCGCCGCGATTGGTCACAATGGCCGACGCACGCTTCATCACCGGTTCCCAGTTGGGATCGGTCATGTCGGCGACCAGCACATCGCCCGGCTGCACCCGCTCCATCTCCGAAGGGTCATGGATCACGCGGACCGGACCGGCCCCGATCTTCTGGCCGATCGCACGGCCTGAAGCCAGCACCGTGCCACTGCCCTTCAGCTTGAAACGCTGCTGCGCATCGGTAGCCTTCTGCTGCGACTTCACGGTCTCCGGACGCGCCTGGAGAATGTACAGCTTGCCGTCGCGGCCATCCTTGCCCCACTCGATATCCATCGGCCGGCCGTAATGCTTTTCGATGATCATCGCGTATTTCGCGAGTTCGACAATTTCCTGGTCGTTCAGCGAGTAACGGTTGCGCAGTTCGATAGGCACGTCAACGGTCTTGACCGAGCGGCCGGCCTTGGCCTCGCCGGTGAACTCCATCTTGATCAGCTTGGAGCCGATATTGCGGCGAATGATGGGCAGTTTCCCCTGCTCCAGCATCGGCTTGTGGACATAGAATTCGTCGGGATTGACCGCACCTTGCACCACGGTTTCGCCGAGGCCGTAACTGGAAGTGATGAACACCACATCCTTGAAGCCGGATTCGGTATCCAGGGTGAACATGACGCCGGCTGCGCCGACATCGGAACGCACCATGCGCTGCACGCCCGCCGACAGCGCCACTTCCGCATGAGTAAATCCCTTGTGCACGCGATAGGAAATCGCACGGTCGTTATACAGGGAGGCAAAGACATGCTTGATGGCTTCCAGCACGTTATCAATGCCGACGACGTTCAGGAAGGTTTCCTGCTGGCCCGCAAAGGATGCATCGGGAAGATCTTCCGCGGTTGCCGAAGAACGCACGGCAAACGACATTTCCGCGGACGACTCGGCCACCAGGCGCTGGTAGAACTCGCGGATTTCCTGTTCCAGGCGGGGCTGGAACGGTGTTTCGACGATCCACCGGCGGATGTCCGCACCGGCCTGGGCGAGCGCGCGCACATCATCAATGTTCAGCGATTCCAGGCGGTCCGCAATGCGCTGGGCAAGCGTAGCGCCGCCATTCACACTGTGGCCGAGGAAGTCGCGGAAAGCCTGAGCCGTGGTGGCAAAGCCACCAGGCACGCGTACGCCGGCACCGGCGAGCTGACTGATCATCTCGCCGAGCGATGCGTTCTTGCCGCCGACGGACTCCACGTCCGTCATGCGAAGGTTTTCAAACGAAGCTACGTAGGTAGCCCCCTGGGTTGCCCCGGTTGGTACTGCGTTGGACATAACTGCACCTGTTTTGATGATAAGAAATCTGCATATGCGCCCTCGCCGCCCGGATCTTTTTGTTATTCTTCATGGGCAGGATGTTGGTCATGAATTAATCGTCATTTTACAGTGTGCAACAGCATCCTGCCGTACACAAAGTAGAACTATTCGTTGATCTATCTTCAATCTGATTATGCCAGACTTGCCTGCACACCAACTGCCGCCGCCAAACCGCACCGTATTTTTCGTGTCGGACGGCACCGGCATCACTGCCGAAACCTTCGGTCATTCCGTTCTGACGCAGTTCGAACTGCGATTCAAGGAGGTCCGCCTGCCGTTCATCGATACCCTGGACAAGGCATACGACGCCGTACGCGACATCAATCAGGCGTTCGAACACGACGGCAAGCGACCGATCGTATTCTCCACTCTGGTCAAGGCGGAACTGTCGTCGGTGGTGCGCCAGTCCAAGGGAATGCACATGGACCTGATCCAGACGTTCGTGGAACCGCTGGAGCAGGAGCTGGGCGTAAAGTCGACGCATACCATCGGCCGCAGCCACAACATTGCCGACTCCGATGAATACAAGAACCGGATCGAAGCAATCAACTTTTCGCTTGCCCATGATGACGGGCAATCGAACCAGAATCTTGCCGCCGCCGACGTCATTCTTGTCGGCGTGTCGCGCTCCGGCAAAACGCCGACCAGCCTTTACCTGGCGATGCAGTACGGTGTGAAGGCTGCGAATTATCCTTTGATTCCGGACGACTTCGAGCGCAACAAGTTGCCGAGCGCCCTGCTTTCGTACAAGAAGAAGCTGTTCGGCCTGTCGATCGCGCCCGACCGTCTGGCGGAGGTGCGCAATGAACGCAGGCCGGGAAGCAAATATGCGGCGATGGAGCAGTGTCGTTACGAGGTGAATGAAGCGGAAAAGATGATGCGGCGCGAAGGTATACGCTGCGTGTCCTCCACCGCCAAATCCATTGAGGAAATTGCAACCATGATCCTTCAGGAGATCAAGTCGGACAAGCGCGCATACTGATCCTCGCAACCTGAACCGACCACGACCATGGGCCGCCTCGGCCCCTCAGCGCCCGAGGCGGCCTTTTCATTTGCAAAAGAATATTTTGCACCCCCATGCGGAACCTTACGGCAAACTTACAGGTCGACTGTAACGAAAGTACGGATCAAAAGGGGGTCATATGGATCTGGTACTCATAGAGATTGTGCTGTGGGTGGGTCTTCTGTTTTTCTTCTGGGCGCTAAAGGAAGGTCTGGGGCATGTCGAGTCCGATATCGAAGCCTTGAGCCTTGCGCGGCAAGGCCGCGGCGTGAATGGCGGCACGCAATCCTTGGGTTTTCACAAGGCGGAGCGACTGGCGGAGCCCATCGGTTCCTACCGGGATGCGCAGATATACCGCTATGCGGTGATACAGGGACGCACTTACCAGTTCGACCGCGTCTGTCCTGTGGATAGCGGCGCAACGATTGATGCCGACGAGCGTTGGCTGGCTCCAGGCCTTGTGTACCAGGAGTGCACCGACCGAGGTCAGGTACCGCCCGCCCAAGTCTGATGCACGCATGCATGAAGCGCGTCAGCGCGCGCTTTTCTGCCTGACCTGCTCAAAGAAGCAGATAGCTGCGCTCGCGGCCACATTGAGTGACTCGACTTTACCGAGATGAGGAATGGCAACCTGATGGGTTGCTTCGGCCAGCAGTTCCGCAGAGACGCCCTGTCCTTCATGCCCAAACAGCCAGGCGACGGGACGGTTCAGATCCATGTCGAAGACTCGTTGGCTGGCATGCGAGCTGGTTGCCAGAACAGGCACGCTTGCATCGGAAAGCAGGCTGTGCAGATCGACGTTCTCATGGATTCTGAGCAGGAAATGCGCTCCCATGCCTGCTCTCAAGACCTTGGGCGACCAGGCAAACACCGTTCCCTTGCTACAAAAAACATGGCCGATACCGGCTGCCGCCGCGCTGCGCAGGATTGATCCCATGTTTCCCGGATCCTGCAGGTTGTCGAGCAGGACGGCGGACACGTTCAGCTGACGTGGCATCTCCTCCTTGGGAGTCTCAACCAGGAACAGCACCCCGACTCCGTTCTCTACCTGGCTCACAGCCTGGTACAAGGCATCTGGCAGCATTACGCAGGGTACATGCCGCGCTTCGCATCGCGCCAGCAGTGCGGCCACCTCATGCAATTGCCGCGAACTTTCACTGACGACACATATCACCGGCGCTCCGGCCTGCTCCAGGTAGACCTCGCAAAGATGGACGCCGTCGAGCAGCGTGCGCCCCGCCTTCCTGCGCGCCTGCGAACTGGTCGCCAGTTGCTTCAATTCCTTGTACAACGGGTTGTCGCGAGAAGTAATGCTTTTCATGTCAGGCCTTGGTCTCCTGCCCCAGCAGGTTGCGCACCGGAGCATAGGAACGTCGATGCACCGGCGATACCCCATGCAACCTCAGGCGCTCCAGGTGCATGGCGGTCGGATAGCCTTTGTGCTGATCGAATCCATACATCGGATATTGCTGATGCAGGCTCATCAACGAGGCGTCGCGTGCCGTCTTGGCCAGGATGGACGCAGCGGAGATCGCAGACACCTTGTCGTCTCCCTTGACGATCGCCTCGGAGCGGATCGGCATGACCGGACAGCGATTGCCGTCGATGAGCGCCAGCGTCGGCACAATGTGCAGGCGTTCCACGGCGCGGCGCATCGCCAGCATCGAAGCATGCAGGATGTTAAGTTCGTCGATCTCGGCCTCGGTACAGAAGGCGACCGCCCATGCCAATGCGTTGGACTTGATTTCCTCGGCCAGGACATCGCGTCGTGCCTCGCTGAGTTTCTTGGAATCGCGCAGTCCGGACACCGGTCGAGCCGGATCGAGGATCACTGCCGCGGCATACACTGCGCCGGCAAGCGGGCCCCTGCCCGCCTCATCGACACCGCAAATGATGTCGTCGGCATTGTTGAAAAGTGAGAGGCTGATCTCGTCATGCTTCATGGGCCCGCTCCGAAAAACCGATCAAGCGCAGTACCGCCTGCGCGCTTTCCCTTGCGCTGTCACGCAGCAGTGAATGATGCATTTCGACGAAGCGCTGCTGAAGGCGCTGGCGAAGCCCGGCATCCTCGAGTTGCTTGCCCAATGCATCGGCCAGCGCCTGCGGAGTGGCCGCGTCCTGCAGCAGTTCCGGCACGAGGAACTCGCGCGCCAGAATATTCGGCAAGCCGACCCAGGGTTGATATCCCATATGCCGCATTACTTCCCATGACGCGCGCATCATCTTGTAACCAATCACCATTGGCTTCTTGAACAGCGCCACTTCCAGTGTTGCCGTACCCGATGCAACGAGCACCGCGTCCGCCGCCGCAATCGCCGCATGCGATTTGCCGGCAATGATCTGGAGCGGCACTTCGCCGAGTCCCGCGCTTGTCACCAGTGACCGGAAATAGTTCTGCTGGCGATCGCCTGCCATCGGCACGACAAAGCGTATTGACGGATCCCGCCGGTGCAGGATGCGTGCCGCTTCGATGAACGCGACCGTGTTGTATTTGATTTCCGACAGCCGGCTCCCCGGCAGAATGGAAATCACGGGCGCATTCGCCGGAAGGTTCAATTCCGCCCTCGCTGCAGCCACATCCGGCGCCATCGGAATGACCTCGGCGAGCGGATAGCCGACATATGTCACCGGAATGCCGGCCTTGCGATAAATTTCCTCTTCAAAGGGGAAGACGACAAGCATATGGGACACGGCCCGCGCTATTTTCTTGATGCGCCCTCCACGCCATGCCCAGATCGACGGGCTGATGAAATGCATGGTCGGGATGCCCGCCCCGCGCAACTGCGCTTCCAGTCCGAAGTTGAAATCCGGTGCATCAACGCCGATGAATGCAGCCGGTCTTTCCTTGATGAGCTGATCCCGCAAGTCGTTCTGTATTCCCTTGATTTCCCGGTAATGCGCAAGCACTTCGAACAGGCCGCGCACGGACAATTTTTCCATCGGCCAGTCGCTGCGAAACCCGTATTCGGCCATGCGGGAACCGCCTATGCCGTGGATATCCGCATGGGGAAGATGCGGCCGCAGTCCCGCCAGCAGGCGGCTGGCGAGCAGGTCGCCGGAACTCTCTCCGGCAACCATGGCGAGCGACAGTTTATCGGACGATGCCACGGGTGGTCGTATCGAGAAATTCACGCAGCAGGCGCAAGGGTTCGGCCGAGGCCGGCGACTGCGCCTGGGCCTGGTCAAGCGCCGACTTGGCCTCTTCCAGCGTAAGGCCGGACTTGTAGATCAGCTTGTACGCATTGCGCAAGTCATTGATCTGCTCGCGGGTGAACCCCCTGCGCTTGAGGCCTTCGATGTTGATGCCGTGCGGCTCTGCCGGATTCCCTGACAGCAGCACAAACGGCGGAACATCCTGGGTCAGGCTGGTATTCATGCCGACAAAGGCATGGTCGCCGATCTTGCAGAACTGATGGACCGCGGCGAATCCGCTCAGAATGACCCAGTCGCCCACATGAACATGTCCTGCCAACGAGGCATTGTTGGAAAACACCGTGTTGTTGCCGACGCGGCAGTCATGGGCAAGGTGCACATAGGCCAGCATCAGATTGTCGTTGCCGAGCGAGGTGATGCCCTCATCCTGAGCCGTGCCGAGATTGAAGGTGCAGAATTCCCTCACGGTGTTGCGGTCGCCGATGAGCAATTGCGTCGGCTCGCCCGCATATTTCTTGTCCTGCGGTGGACCGCCGATCGAGGAAAACTGGAAGAACCGGTTATCCGTGCCGATCGTGGTATGTCCGTCGATGACGACGTGCGGACCGACGCGGGTCCGCGCGCCGATCTTCACATTCGGTCCGATGACGGAATAAGCGCCAATCTCGACCGTGTCGTCGAGCTCCGCGTTCGGATCGACGATGGCGGTAGGATGGATTATCGTCATTACTGCCCCGCTGGCTGACTCGCGTCCGTGGCGCTGCGCATGGTGCACATCAGTTCGGCTTCCACCGCAACCTGGCCATCCACCGTGGCTTGCGCCTTGTATTTCCAGATGCCGCGTGCGGTACGCAGGATTTCGACCTGCATCCTCAGCTGATCACCTGGCTCCACCGGGCGCTTGAAGCGCGCACCGTCGATCCCGACAAAATAAACGACGCTGTTGTCGTCAGGCTTCTGTCCCATCGTGAGGAACGATAGCAGGGCCGCAGTCTGTGCCAGTGCCTCGATCATCAGCACGCCGGGCATCACCGGCTTGTGCGGGAAATGGCCATTGAAGAACTCTTCATTGACAGTCACGTTCTTGATGGCGGTAATCGATTTGCCGGACTCCCAATCCAGCACACGATCAACCAGCAGCAAAGGATAACGATGCGGCAGATATTGTTTGATCTGATTGATGTCGAGCGTTTTCATTACTTCTAGCGTTTCCATTACTTTTCTTGTGTAAGCGTTTTGATGGTTTTTTCCAGCTCGCGGATTTTCTCACGCATTGTTCCCAGATTGCGCACGATGGCGGCGGTTTTTTCCCAGTCCGCGTTTTTTGCCAGCGGGTAAAAGCCGGTATATTGGCCGGGTTCGAGAATGGAGCGCGACACCATGCTCCCGGACGAGATATGTACATTGTCGGCGATGGTGAGATGCCCGAGCACCATTGCGGCGCCGCCAAAGGTGCAATATTTGCCGATCTTGGCGCTGCCGGCGACACCCACGCAGCCGGCCATGGCGGTGTGCGCGCCGATATGGCAGTTGTGTCCGATCTGGATCTGGTTATCGAGCTTGACGCCGTCTTCAATCACCGTATCGCTCAAGGCGCCGCGGTCGATGGTGGTATTGGCGCCGATTTCTACGTCATCGCCAATGATCACCCGCCCGGTCTGGGGTATTTTCACCCATGCGCCCTTCTCCTTGGCGAAGCCGAAACCGTCCGCGCCGATGACTGCGCCTGAATGAACGATGCCGTTACGGCCGATCTGACAGCCGGCATGGAAACTGACGTTGGCATGGAAATGCGTCCCTTCTCCGACAACCGCCTCCCTGCCCACGAAGCTTCCCGCGTCAACGACCGCTCCGGCGGCGATGCGCGCACCGGCCTCCACGGTGACATGCGGCCCGATGCTTGCAGAGGGATCGACCTGTGCATCGGGATGCACGCTTGCTGCGGGGTGGATCCCCCGCTGGACTGGAATTGCGGATTGCTCGGCAAAGAGCTGCGCAACCCGGGCGAAATAGGCGTAGGGATTGTCCGTGACAATGCGCGCGCCACCGTAGGCATGCTGCAATTCGCCATCATCGGCGGGAGAAAGGATGAGCGCTGATGCCTTAGTCTGCGCGGCCGAGGCCCGCAGCTTGGAATTTGACAGAAATGTGACGTGGGATGCATCGGCGGTGTCGAGCGGCGCAATGCCGGACACCTCGATTTCCGCATTCCCGAATAGTTGGCCTCCCAGGCGTTCGACCAACATGCGCAGCCGATAGCTCATTGCGGCCCTCTTCTGGTGATGGAAATGTCATTCGACCGGATGGGTCTGGCAGATGATCCCGTGACTTTGAACAGCGCGTCACCGTCGACCTGATCCGGCAGGCTGCGCCAGCGCAGCCGCGATATGTTCTGTTGCCCGCGATCAATAGCGCATCAGTGATTGAATTGATGCTGAATGGATGCGGCGATTATTTGTTCAATGCTTTGAGTACCTTGTCAGTAATGTCGATGCGCGGGCTGGCATAGACAGCTTCCTGAAACACGATATCGTATTTCTCGTTTTCGGCAATCTGCTTGATGACCTTGTTGGTACGTTCCAGAACGATGGCCAGTTCCTCATTGCGGCGCTGATTCAGATCTTCGCGGAACTCGCGCTGCTTGCGCTGGAAATCCTTGTCCAGATCGGAAAGCTCGCGCTGCCGCTTGAGGCGATCGGATTCCGCAAGAAGCGCCGTATCCTTGTCCAGCCGATCGGACATGGACTTGAGACGGGCGGCCATTTCCTGCAGTTCCTTCTCGCGCCTGGAAAATTCCTGTTCGATTTTGGCCTGGGCTGCCTTGGCGGGAGCGGCTTCGCGGAAAATGCGCTCGGTGCTGACGAATCCCACGCGGGACTCCTGCGCCTGAACGCCGGCCAGCGGAAGCGCCAGCGCCGCGAAAACCGCGATTCGCCCAAGCCGTGCTGATATTGTCATTGGAAACCTCAAGATCGTTCTCCGCAAATCAAATTACTATTATGCCATCAGTGCGTCAGAACCCGGTGCCGAGCTGGAACTGGAAGCTTTGCTTGCGATCGTCTTCTTTCTTGTTCAACGGCACACCGAAGCTCAGCTTCAACGGACCGATCGGCGATACCCAGCTGATACCGGCGCCGACCGAATAGCGCAAATCCGAGACCTGGAACTTGGCGCCTTCAGCGAATACATTGCCGGCGTCAAAGAACGTGAACCAGCGCAAGGTACGATCATTGCCCGAACCGGGGAACGGGAACTGCAGTTCCACGTTGGCGATAAGACGGGAGGCCCCGCCCAGAGGATCGCCGTTCAATGCGCGCGGGCCGAGCGACGATCCTTCGTAACCGCGCACCGAACCGATACCGCCGGCGTAGAAATTCTTGAAGATGGGATACGGCTTTCCTCCTAGGCCGCGGCCATAATCGATCTCGCCGTTCAGTGCCAGCGTGATGGCACGCAGGACGGGAGTGAAATACTGATGCTGGTAAACGGCACGGTAATATTTCAGGCTGCCGGTTGGCGCGACCTCGAAATTGACGCGCTGGTAGCGTCCGGTGGTCGGCACCAGAGCGCTGTCCCGGCTGTCACGCTGCCAGGCGGCTGTGAGCGGGAAGCTGGTCGTGGTGGCTTCGACGCCGTTGCCGAAATCCTGCACGTAGCGCTTGTAGAGCTCCGGGCTGTCATTGAAGCCGGGCACGCCGGTATAGGTGGTTACCTGGGTCCGTTCCACGCCGGCGCCGAAGAAGACGGTATCAACCTCGGAAAACGGAACACCGAACTTGACGTTGGCACCGGTCGTCTTGACCACGTAATCCCCGGTATTGACTTCCGGCGGACGGGTCGTGCGCAGGAACAGCTCATAGCTGCGGCTGACGCCATCATCGGTGAAGTATGGCGTCGACTGCGTCAGCGCGATGGTGCGGTTGCGGCGGCTGGTATTGACGTCGACACCGAGCGTGTTGCCGCTGCCGAAGGCGTTCGCCTGCTGAATCGAGCCGGTCAGCATCACTTTCTCGCTGCTGGAGAAACCGGCGCCGAGAAGAATGTTGCCGGTCGGCTTTTCCGCCACCGTCATGTTGAGATCGACCTGATCCGTCGTGCCGGGCACCTCCGGCGTTTCAATGCCGACTTCCTTGAAGTAGCCGAGACGGTCGACCCTGTCACGCGACAGCCGGATCTTTTCGCCGTCGTACCAGGAATTCTCGAACTGGCGGAATTCGCGACGGACCACTTCATCGCGGGTTTTCGTATTGCCCGCGACATTGATGCGTCGTACATAAACCCGCTTGCCGGGATCGATCAGGACCGTAAAGCTGACCTCACGCTTCTCGCGGTTGATTTCCGGGTTGGCGTTGACGTTCGCGAACGCGTAGCCGAAATTGCCCATGCGCTCGGTGATCTTCTTGACGCTTTCCGCCAGCTTTTCGCCGGAATAGACATCGCCGGGCTTGAGCTGAACCAGCGGGCGCAACTCCTCTTCACGGCCCAGCATCTCGCCTTCAAGCTTGACGCCGGCAACCGTGTACTTCTCACCCTCATTGATGTTGATGGTGATGTAGATGTCCTTCTTGTCCGGCGTGATCGATACCTGCGTCGACTCGATCTGCATCTCGAGATACCCGCGATTCAGATAGTAGGAGCGCAGCGCTTCGATATCGCCGGTGAGCTTCTGCTTCGAATACTGGTCTGCCTTGGTGTACCAGGTGAACCATCCGGGCGTACGCAGGTTGAGCAGGCTCAGCAATTCCTTTTCCGAAAAGGCCTTGTTGCCGATGATATTGATCTGCTTGATGCGGGTCACTTCGCCTTCGTCGACGGCAAAGCTGATATTGACGCGATTACGCTCGATTGGCGTGACCGTGGTGGTGATCTGCACTCCGTACAGGCCGCGGGACAGATACTGGCGCTTGAGCTCCTGCTCCGCACGGTCCACCAGGGCGCGGTCGAAAATCCGCGACTCCCCCAGGCCGATGTCCTTGAGAGCCTTCGTCAGCTGGTCTTTTTCGAATTCCTTGGTGCCCGAGAAGTCGACGCCTGCGATTGCAGGCCTTTCCTCGATCATGACGACCAGGACATCGCCTTCCACTTCGATCCGCACATCCTTGAAGAAGCCGGTGGCATAGAGCGCCTTGATCGCGGCCGCACCCTTCTCGTCGGTATAGGTCTCGCCGACGCGTACCGGCAGGTAGCTGAACACGGTACCCGCCTCGGTACGCTGAATGCCTTCGACCCGGATATCCTTGACGGTAAAGGGATCGACAGCCAATGCGCTACCGGCGCAAAGGGCAAATGCGGCTAGAGCGATGAGACGACGAGGGAAAAATGACTGGGAAAGGCGCTCGGATTGTAATTTCATCGGGTATTTTGTAATCAAACTCCCCGCCGATGCGCCTTTGGGCAGACCAGCCGGGACTCAGGACATGAGCCGCACAATGTCGTTGAAGACGGCAACTGCCATCAACGTCATCAGAATGCCCACTCCTGCACGCTGGGCCATCTCTCCGAACCGCTCGGGTAAAGCGCGTCCGGTCAAAAGTTCCAGCGAATAATACAGTAAAAGCCCCCCGTCTAAAACCGGAATTGGGAGCAGATTCATAACGCCCAGGCTGATGCTGATGAACGCAATGAACGTGAGATAGCTGATGATACCGATGCGTGCAGTCTGCCCCGCATAGTCGGCGATTGTGATCGGACCTGTGATGTTCTTCCAGGAAACTTCACCGATGAGCATTTTACCAAGCATTTTGAGCGTAAGTACGCTTGTATCCCAGGTCTTGGTAACGGCCCGCCCCAATGCGGTGACCGGCGCATCGCTTGCAAGGATCATTTCGGGCGCCAGTGGCACCTCCACCTTGATACGCCCGATGGTCTGATCATTGCGGCTGAAGGCTTCCGGGGTTACCGTCGTACTGAACTCCTGGCCATTGCGGATGCCCGTCAAACGGAGAGTTTGCCCGGGCGAGCCGCGCACCAGTTCGACGAACGCCAGACCATCGGTGATGGCATTGCCGTTGACCGACGTGATCAGGTCGCCTTCGCGCAAGCCGGCGCGCGTCGCCGGGCCATCCTCGACGACACGCCCCAGTACCGCCTTCGGACGCGCCAGATCCAGACCAAGCTTGCCAAGAAAATCGCCCTCGAGATCCGAGGTTTGCAAGCGGTCGAGGCGTAAAGTAAGGGTTTCGTTCAGCGATCCTTTCGCATCCGCAGGATTCGGGCGCTGAACCTCGAGGCGAACCTGGTGTTCTTCGAGTGCGAGCTGCAGGACCTTCCAGCGCAGGTCAGACCAGGTACTGACGGCTTCCCCATTGATGGATGTGACCAGTTCGCCGCCGCGCAGGCCTGCTTCATAGGCTGCCGTGGCGGTTGGAACCTCCCTGAGCCGGGCGGTCGGCTCGGGCATGCCGTAGATGTAAAGTCCTGCAAAGACCGCTATCGCGAGCAGAAAGTTGGCAAGCGGCCCGGCGGCCACGATGGCGATGCGCTTCCATACCGACTGCCGGGTGAACTCGCGCTTGAGATCTTCAGGAGGCAGGGTACTGATGTCCTGCTCCCGCGCATCGAGCATCTTGACGTAACCGCCGAACGGCAGCATCGAGACGGCCCATTCGGTCTGGTCCGGGCCGAAGCGGCGCGACCAGACGATTTTTCCCATGCCAACGGAAAAGCGCAGCACCTTGACGCCGCACCAGCGCGCCACCCAATAATGCCCAAGTTCATGAACCACGACCAGAACAGCAAGGGCCACAAGAAAAGCAAGCACTGTTTGCAGCAGACTCATACTGACCGCCTATGAAATGTAAGAATGGGCAAGCGCCCTCGCCCGCCCGTCCTGTTCAATGAGCGCTTCGATATCGGACATCTCGTCGTGAGGGAGCTCATCCATCACGCGACTGATGATCCTATCGATCATTCGAAAACCGATTTTCCCGTCAAGAAATGCTTGGACCGCTACCTCATTGGCCGCGTTCAGTATGGCTGGCGCGGTCCCGCCGGCCGAAAGCGCATCATAAGCCAGTTTCAGGCACGGGAAACGATCGAAATCCGGACTTTGAAACGCCAGCTGTCCGATACGGACGATATCCAGCGGCTCGACGCCGGACGCGATGCGCTCGGGATAGGCCAGGGCATGAGCGATCGGCGTACGCATGTCGGGATTGCCCAGCTGGGCAAGCACGGACCCGTCCACATACGACACCATGGAGTGAATCACGCTTTGGGGATGGATCACGACTTCTATCCGATCCGCAGGCGCACCGAACAGCCAGTGAGCCTCAATGACTTCGAGGCCCTTGTTCATCATGGTGGCGGAATCCACGGAAATCTTGCGGCCCATGACCCAGTTCGGATGTGCGACCGCCTCTGCCGGAGTGACGCTTTCAAGCGTCTCGACCGACCGCTTCAGGAAAGGTCCGCCGGAAGCGGTCAGCAGTATCCTGGCAATCCCGTGCTGCTCCGGCGTACGGCGATACGACTGCGGAAGACATTGAAAAATCGCATTGTGTTCGCTGTCGATGGGAAGCAGCGTCGCGCCACTGCCGGACACGGCATCCATGAACAGCCTGCCGGACATGACGAGCGCCTCCTTGTTGGCAAGAAGCACCTTCTTGCCCGCCTTTGCTGCGGCCATCGTGGGGGCCAGACCCGCAGCGCCGACGATGGCTGCCATGACGGTGTCGCAGCCTGGCGCGCTTGCCACTGCACAAAGTGCGGCTTCCCCATGGTCGACGTCAATGCTGAGTCCCTTGGCGTCCAGCAGCCTCGACAGGCGCAATGCCGCGTCGGCATGTCCGACGACGGCCACCTGCGGCCGGAAACGCATGCACTGCTCCGCAAGTTCTTCGACCTTCTGGTACGCGGTCAACGCATACACCCGGTAGCGATCAGGATGGCGCTCAATCACGTCCAGTGTTGAAGCGCCGATGGAACCTGTCGCGCCGAGTATTGTGATGTGCTGCATGCTGCCTTACCTGTATAGAAACTAGAGCCATGAACCGAACAATACCGCAATCGGCAGTGTCGGTATCAGGGCATCGATCCGGTCCAGTACGCCGCCGTGGCCGGGCAAGAGATTGCTGCTGTCCTTCATGCCGGCGCGACGCTTGAGCTGCGACTCGAACAGGTCGCCGACGACACTGAAGGCGACGATGACGGTCATGACGACGATAAAGCCGGGCCAGCCCCAGCGCGCCAGGATCTGGGCGGCAAAGGTACCCTCTAACGAGGGATGCAGGGTCGATGCGCCTGCGATGACGAGAACCGCGATCCAGCCGCCGATGGCGCCTTCCCAGGATTTGCCCGGCGAGATCGATGGCGCAAGCTTGCGCTTGCCGAAGGCCTTGCCAGCGAAGTAGGCGCCGATATCCGCAATCCAGACCAGGGCCATGACCGACAGGAGGTACAGCGGTGATTGCTGGAACAGTACGGTGATGGCAATGAAGCTGGCGAGAATGGTAATGCCGTAGATACCGTTCAGGAGCCGATTCCCTAAAGCCTCCATCGGCGGCAAGCCGAACTTGAGCGACGGGATCAGGCGGACCAGCCATATCGCGGCGCTCAGCATGAAAAGCAGGCGAGCGGAGTCGGCATTGCCGGTATAGAGCAGGTAAAGAAAGACCCCGGTCCATATTGCCGCGCCGATGACCGGCTGGCGGTTATGGAAAAGGCGAAAGCTTTCCCAGGAAGCCGCGGCGAAAAATGCCGCGGTGACCAATGCGAAAAACAGGAAGGACTTCGAATACAGTACAGAAAGCAATACCGCCAGCAATACCACTGCGGTAATAACTCGCGTCCTCAGCATCAGGACGCCTTCTTCTGTTCGATCACCTGTGCGCTGGTACGTCCAAAACGGCGTTCGCGTTGCTGATAAGACAACACGGCTTCGTCCAGCGCTGCGCCATCGAAATCCGGCCAGTAGGTTTCAGTGAAATAAAATTCGGTGTACGCCAGTTGCCAGAGCAGGAAGTTCGAGATGCGCTCTTCCCCGCCGGTGCGGATAAAGAGGTCGGGCTCGGGGGCATAGGCCATTGCCAGGTGTTCAGCCATCTGCTCTTCGCTGAAGTCGCTGCAACCGGGGTTCGCGGCCACCATCTTGTTGACCGCCTGCATGATGTCCCAGCGGCCGCCGTAATTGGCGCAAATGGTGACGGTCAGACGTGTGTTGTTTGCGGTTCGACGCTCCGCGTTGGCGATCAGCTGGCGCAGCTTCGCATCGAAACGGCTGAGGTCTCCAACCACCTTGAGCCGTATGTCATTTGCGTGCATTTTGGCGACTTCGCGCTCCAGCGCCGTGACGAAAAGTCGCATCAGCAGCGATACCTCTTCCGCAGGCCTGCGCCAGTTTTCCGAGCTGAAGGCGAACAGCGTCAGATACTCGATACCCCGTTCAACGCAGGCTTCCACCATGGTTCGTACGGTTTCCACGCCCTTTGCATGTCCGGCGACACGAGGCAGAAACCGTCTGGTTGCCCAGCGCCCGTTTCCGTCCATGATGATGGCGACATGCCTGGGCATGATGGACACTTCGGGTACTGCTTGCGTTGAGCTTTTATAGGTCATGTGATGGCTTAAGCGAAATAAGTTTGGTTATGACGAATGGCCGGTGAAGCAAACCTGCATCTCCTCCCGAACCGCCCATCGCCGCTGGAACCATGTCTGTGCTGCTGATGGTACTAACGCATATTGCGGCGTACCACCTCGCACCACGGCATGGCGCCGTCGCCTCCGCCTCATTGCTTCTGCCGAAGCCAATGAGGCTTGCCGCCTTCACCGTACTTGCAAACTTATACGGTCAGCAGTTCTTTTTCTTTTTCTGCAATCATTTTGTCAACTTCCGCAACGAACTTGTCGGTCAGTTTCTGAACCTCGTCCTGTGCGCGACGCTCGTCGTCTTCCGAACAGGCCTTGTCCTTCAGCATTTTCTTCAAGGCTTCGTTGGAGTCGCGGCGGATATTGCGAATGGCGACCTTCGAATCTTCGCCTTCGCCCTTGACCATCTTGACGATTTCCTTGCGGCGCTCTTCAGTGAGCGGCGGCGTGGGAACGCGGATCAGGTCACCTTGGGTCGATGGGTTGAGGCCAAGGTCGGATTCGCGGATCGCCTTCTCGATCACGGCCACCATTTTCTTTTCCCACGGCTGGACGCCGATGGTACGCGCATCGATCAGGGTGACATTGGCAACCTGGCTGATCTGCGTCGGCGAACCGTAATAGTCGACCTGGATATGATCCAGGATGCCTACGTGCGCACGACCGGTACGAACCTTGGCGAGATCGGCCTTCAGCGTCTCGATCGACTTTTGCATTTTTTGTTCGGCATTCTTTTTGACGTCAACGACTGTCATGCTGCTCTCCTCAGTTGCAACGAGTAAGACTCGATTTATACGTGAACCAATGTCCCCTCGTCATCGCCCATGATCACGTTTTTCAGGGCGCCCGGTTTAACGATGGAAAACACCTTGATCGGCAGCTTTTGATCGCGGCAAAGCGCGAACGCAGTCGCATCCATGACTTGCAGGTGCTTGGCAATTGCTTCATCGAAGGTGATGGTCGAATAGCGCGTCGCATTGCGGTCCTTGTTGGGATCCGCGCTGTAGACGCCGTCGACCTTGGTGGCTTTCAGCACGATTTCCGCGCCGATCTCGGACCCGCGCAGTGCCGCAGCGGTATCGGTCGTGAAGAACGGGTTGCCGGTTCCGGCTGCGAACACGACAATCTTTCCTTCCTCGAGATACTGCAGCGCTTTCGGGCGCACATAGGGCTCGACGACCTGCTCGATGCTGATCGCCGACATGACGCGCGCCGTAATACCGACCTGACGCATGGCATCCGCCAGCGCCAGCGAGTTCATCACGGTTGCAAGCATGCCCATGTAATCCGCCGTTGCGCGATCCATGCCTTGCGCACCCGGCGCGACGCCGCGAAAGATATTGCCGCCACCAATCACAATTGCCAGCTCCACTCCCAGCCTGGCCACTTCAGCCACATCCGCCACCATACGCTCAATGGTCGAACGGTTGATGCCGTAGGCGTCATCGCCCATCAGCGCTTCACCCGAGAGTTTAAGGAGGACGCGCTTGTAAGCTGGTTTTGTCATGGGCTTGGACTCCTAATCATTGTCCGATTCAAGATGAAATCATTCCGTTTCCGGAGATCATCTTCGAAAAGCCTTCATGAAGCTCCAGATTAGATGAAATCCGGCGGTACGGGGGTGCGTTACTATTGACGAAACTTAAATCAATGTCATTTGGCAATAAAACGAGGGGCTCATTCCATTGCGGGCGTTTTGAACGCGCCTATCGATTGATAGTAAGTCCCGCTCAAGACCTGCTGCTGCAAGGTGAACATTATGATATCGGTTCACCTACAAAAACGGGCCTTTCGGCCCGCTTTTTATTACGCCTGCTGCTTAGGCCTGCTTGGCCGCAGCAACTTGTGCGGCCACCTCGGCTGCAAAGTCGTCCTGCTTCTTTTCGATGCCTTCGCCGACAACAAACATGGTGAATGCCTTGACCGAGGCGTTCGATGCCTTGAGCATCTGCTCAACGGTCTGCTTGTCGTTCTTGACGAACGGCTGATCAAACAGCGATACCTCTTTCAGATACTTCTGAACGGTGCCTTCGACCATCTTGGCAACGATATCCGCAGGCTTGCCGGACTCGGCTGCCTTTTGCGTCGCGATCGAACGCTCTTTCTCGATCAGGTCTGCCGGAACGTCCTTTGACGACAGCGCGACCGGCTTCATCGCAGCAATGTGCATCGCGACGTCCTTGCCGACCTGCTCATCCGCGCCGTCGAACTCCACGAGGACGCCGATACGCGTGCCGTGCAGGTAGGAAACCAACTTCGAACCGGTTTCGTAGCGCTTGAAGCGGCGGAAGGACATGTTTTCGCCAATCTTGCCAACCAGGGCGGCACGCACTTCTTCCAGCGTCTTGCCGTCGATGGTGAGTGCCGACAGCGCGGCCACGTCAGCCGGATTGTTTTCAGCAACGAGTTTCGCAGCAGTGTTTGCCAGCGAAATGAAATCTTCGTTTTTGGTAACAAAGTCGGTTTCGCAATTGACTTCCACCAGCGCGCCTACGCCACCGGAGATAAATGCCGCGACCACGCCCTCGGCAGTGATACGGGAAGCCGCCTTGGATGCCTTGCTGCCCAGCTTCACCCGCAGGATCTCTTCCGCGCGAGCCAGATCGCCTTCCGCTTCAGTCAGCGCCTTCTTGCATTCCATCATCGGCGCGTCGGTTTTCGCGCGCAGTTCGCCCACCATCGCTGCGGTAATTGCCGCCATGTCATTCTCCTCAATTCAATAAGCGTCTATGCGACGCGTTCAATCACAATACGTTCAGCACGGGTACAAAAAAGGGGCGAACGACAGTTGCCCCTTTTGAAATGCCCGATAAATCAGGCGCAGGGCTTAAGCCTGCTCGTTGACTTCAACGAATTCGTCAGCGCCGCCCTTGACGGCTTCCAGCACTTCGCTGGTCGCATTGGCGCGACCTTCGAGGATGGCGTCAGCAACACCGCGTGCGTACAGCGCGATTGCCTTGGAAGAGTCATCGTTGCCCGGAATGACGTAAGTCACGCCTTCCGGAGAGTGGTTGGTATCAACCACGCCGATAACCGGAATGCCCAGCTTTGCAGCCTCGGTGATGGCGCCCTTGTGGTAGCCAACGTCGATCACGAAGATCGCGTCAGGGATGCCGCCCATTTCCTTGATGCCGCCGATGGACTTCTGGAGCTTTTCCATCTCGCGCTGGAACATCAGGCCTTCCTTCTTGCTCAGCTTTTCGATGGAACCGTCTTCGATCGCAGCTTCCATGTCCTTCAGACGCTTGAGGGAAGTCTTGATGGTCTTGAAGTTGGTCAGCATGCCGCCGAGCCAGCGCTGGTCGACGTAAGGCATGCCTGCGCGCTGCGCTTCAGCCGCGAGGATGTCGCGTGCCTGGCGCTTGGTGCCGACGAAGAGGATGGTGCCGCGATTGGATGCCAGCTGGCGGATGTACTTCATCGCCTCCTGGTACATGCCCAGGGTCTTTTCCAGGTTGACGATATGAATCTTATTGCGATGGCCGAAGATATAGGGAGCCATCTTGGGGTTCCAGAAGCGGGTCTGGTGGCCGAAATGGACACCTGCTTCCAGCATTTCGCGCATAGTAACGGACATGAATTTCTCCAGGGTTAGGTCTGGAATCCGGCCAGTGACTTCAAGACCCCTACCCGTCAAGACAAGGTAAAAGCCGGGAAGCACCCTTTGCGACCGGATTCGCGATTTCCAAAAAAGTTAAGGTTAGCTCGAACTCGTTCAACCCAATTCAAGCTAACCCGAGATTCTACCTCAACTTTCTCAAGTTATTCAAGCCGCCATGCAGCGGAGTTTCGGCGAAGCTTTGTCGGGTCGTCTATAATTTCGCATCGATCATCATTTCTCGCGCGCTTCCGCGCCGTCTGGCTAGCTATGGGTTCCATCACGATCAAAACCGAAGAAGATATCAAGGGCATGCGCATCGCTGGCCGACTCGCCGCCGAAGTGCTCGATTTCATCACGCCGCATGTCAAGCCTGGGGTCACCACGGGTGAACTCGATCGCCTTTGCCATGACTACATGACAAACGTGCAAGGCTGCGTCCCTGCTCCGCTGAATTACTGCCCGCCCGGCTACACGCCGTATCCGAAGTCCATCTGCACATCGGTCAATGACGTGGTATGCCACGGCATTCCGGGCGACAAGGTGCTGAAGAACGGCGATGTTGTCAATATTGACATCACCGTCATCAAGGACGGTTATCACGGCGACACCAGCCGCATGTTCTTCGTGGGCGAACCGTCCATCCTTGCCAGGCGGCTGACCGAAGTCACTTATGAATGCATGTGGCTGGGTATTTCCAAGATCAAGCCGGGCGCGCATCTCGGCGACATCGGCTTTGTCATCCAGCAGTATGCGGAAAAGGCCGGCTACAGCGTGGTTCGGGAATTCTGCGGGCATGGCATTGGCAAGGTGTTCCACGAAGAGCCACAGGTGCTGCATTACGGTCGTCCGGGAACGCTCGAAAAGCTGGTGCCGGGCATGATTTTCACGGTTGAACCGATGATCAACGCCGGCAAGCGCGACATCCGTGAAATGGGCGACGGCTGGACCATCAAGACCAAGGACCGCAGTCTTTCGGCGCAATGGGAACACACGGTACTCGTCACGGAAACCGGTTATGAAGTCCTGACCGTGTCCGCCAACATGCCGCCGCCGCCCGCATTCATCACAGGAGCCGGTGCTTCCAGCACAGTACCTGCCTGACAATGGGTTCTCTAGCCTTAGCGCTCAAGGAGCGGTTGAAAGCCGGGCGGCAGGCGGCAATCGCCGCCTTCGAGGCACACCGCAAACCCGAGAAACTGCTTGCGGGCCTGCGCCAGGACGTCGATGCCGCACTGATCCATGCCTGGAATACGATCCGCCTTCCCTCGGGCGCGGCGCTGGTTGCCGTGGGCGGATACGGGCGCGGCGAACTCTTCCCTCATTCGGACGTGGATGTTCTGATCCTGCTCGATGCGGCGCCGGATCCGTCATTGCGGGAAAAGCTGGAAGAACTGGTCCAGCTTTTCTGGGATACCGGCCTGGAGATCGGCCACAGCATACGCACCATCGATGAATGCATGACGGAGTCCGAGGCCGACATTACCGTCCAGACCAGTCTGCTCGAAGCACGTCTGGTGACCGGCAACCGCAAGCTTTTCCACTTCCTGCAGGACAGGTTCAATGCGGCCATGAATCCGCAGGCGTTCTTCCAGGCCAAGACCCTTGAAATGCGCCAGCGGCATGTAAAGTACCAGGACACGCCTTACAGCCTGGAACCAAATTGCAAGGAAAGCCCTGGCGGCCTGCGCGATCTGCAAGTCATACTCTGGGTTGCCAAGGCGGCAGGACTAGGCGATTCCTGGCGCAAGCTCGCCGAACGCGGCCTGATCACGCCGACCGAAGCCCGCCAGCTGACGCAGAAGGAACGGGCGTTCAAGGATATCCGCATCCGCCTTCACATTCACACCGGACGCCGTGAAGACCGGCTGGTGTTCGATGTGCAGACGCCGATTGCCGAGACCTTCGGTTTTCAAACCACCGAGACCCGGCGCGCCAGCGAATATCTGATGCAGCACTATTACTGGGCGGCCAAGGCGGTCACGCAGCTCAACACGATTCTGCTGCAGAACATCGAGGCCCAGCTGTTTCCGCAGCCCGGAAATCCGCAGCCGATCAATGAGCGCTTCAGTGCCGTCAACGGATTGATTGACATCGCGCAGGATGACACCTTCGAGGTGACGCCATCGGCCATGCTGGAAGTGTTTCTGCTGCTTGCCCGGCATTCCGAACTGCAGGGCATGACGGCGCGCACCTTGCGGGCGCTTTGGCATGCCCGCTTCCGCATCGACAGCGAATTCCGCCGCGATCCCGCGAACCGCGCACTGTTTCTCGAAATCCTGCAGGCGCCCAAGGGCATCACCCATGCGCTGCGCGGCATGAACCAGACCAGCATTCTTGGGCGCTACCTGCCGAACTTCAGGCGCATCATCGGGCAGATGCAGCATGACCTGTTTCATGTCTACACGGTCGATCAGCACATCCTGATGGTGGTGCGCAATGTGCGGCGCTTCACGATGACGGAGCACGCGCATGAATACCCCTTCTGCAGCCAGCTCATGGCGAACTTCGCCCAGCCCTGGCTGCTGTACATCGCCGCCCTCTTCCATGATATCGCCAAGGGCCGCGGCGGCGATCACTCGCAGCTGGGCATGGCCGATGCCCGCAAGTTCTGCCGCGATCATGCACTGTCCAGGGAGGATACCGAGCTGGTGGTATTCCTGGTCGAGCATCATCTGTCGATGTCGCATGTGGCCCAGAAGCAGGACATGTCCGATCCGGATGTCATCCGCAACTTTGCCAGCCTTGTCAGGGACGAACGACACCTGACCGCACTCTATCTGCTGACGGTGGCCGACATACGGGGCACCAGTCCGAAAGTCTGGAATGCATGGAAGGGCAAGTTGCTTGAGGACCTGTACCGGATGACGCTGCGCGTACTCGGGGGCGAGGACCCCTCCACCGAGCATGAATTGCGGAACCGCCAGGAAGCGGCGCTGAAGACCTTGCGCCTGTACGGCTTGCCGGAGAATGCCCACGAAGGCTTGTGGAAGCAGCTCGACGTCGCCTATTTCCTGCGCCACGACGCCGCTGACATTGCATGGCAGACGCGGTCCCTGTACAACAAGACCGCCAGCGCCTCGCCGGTCGTCAAATGCCGCCTTGCTCCGATCGGAGAAGGCGTGCAGGTCGCGGTTTACATCAAGGACCAGCCCGACCTGTTTGCCCGCATCTGCAGTTACTTCGACCGCAAGAATTTCAGCATTCTCGATGCGAAGATTCACACCACGCGCAACGGCTATGCGCTGGATACCTTCCTGGTCACCGAACCGGCATTCGCCAACAATTATCGCGACATCATCAGCCTGATCGAACATGAGTTGACCGAACTCCTGCAGACACGCGCCGAGCTGCCGGCGCCTACGGTTGGCCGCCTGTCCCGCCTGTCCCGCACGTTTCCGATCACGCCAACGGTGGATCTGCGTCCCGATGAACGCGGCCAGTACTATCTGTTGTCGGTATCGGCGAATGATCGCAACGGCTTGCTGTATTCCATCGCCAATGTGCTCGCCAAGTACCGCATCAACCTGCACACCGCCAAGATCATGACGCTGGGCGAACGGGTCGAAGACGTATTCCTCGTGGATGGACCCGTGCTCAACAATGCACGCAGCCAGATCCAGCTGGAACGCGATCTGCTCGACGCGCTGCGCATCTCACCAGCATGATTACCGGTTTTTCTCTTTTTGCATTGCATTTCTCATGACCGAACCTGTCCGCCTTTCCAAACGCATGTCCGAACTGGGACTTTGCTCGCGCCGCGAAGCCGATGAATGGATAGAACGCGGCTGGGTCCGCGTCGACGGCAAGATCGTGTCCGAACTCGGCAGCAAGGTGCTTCCCAATCAGCGCATTACCGTCGAGCGCCAGGCCAGCGCCCAGCAGGCGCGCCGCGTCACCATCCTCATCAACAAGCCCATGGGCTATGTGAGCGGCCAGGCCGAAGACGGCTACAAGCCGGCCGTGACCCTGGTCGGCCCAACGACACGCTGGAAGGAAGACAAGGCGCCGATCCAGTTCCACCCGAGCCAGCTGCGCAGCCTGGTTCCGGCCGGGCGGCTGGACATCGATTCGGTCGGCTTGCTGGTGTTGACCCAGGACGGGCGCATCGCCAAGCAATTGATCGGTGAAGATACCTCGATCGAGAAGGAATACCTGGTCCGGGTACAGTACAGCAAGCCGGGCCGCCTGCCGGATGCCGATCTCAAGCTGCTGAACCATGGCCTCTCCCTCGACGGAAAGAAGCTGCTGCCAGCCAGGGTCCGCTGGCAGAACGAGGATCAGCTCAGCTTCGTCCTGCGTGAAGGCAAGAAGCGGCAGATCCGCCGCATGTGCGAAGCGGTGGGACTGAAGGTGCTCGGGCTCAAGCGCGTTCGCATCGGACGCGTGATGCTGGGCGATCTGCCGCCCGGTGAATGGCGTTATCTCGGCGCGGACGAAAAGTTTTGATTTGCCAAGGGCCTGTTTGAGTACTTTCTCGACGATCCGATTCCGATCGATCAGTGCTCGACGGTCCTTCACGTACGCGAGCGCCATCTCCCCGGCGGAAAATGCTCGTTACCGTTGCGCGCAAGCCCAATGCCATTCCCAAGCCGCAACCTCGTCCTTTCCAGGCGAAAAAACCACCCATCTCATTTGGTATCGTTTGACTTGGGATTGGCATAGGACGAATTCGGGTTTTGCCGTTCCCACTCGCCGCCCCGCCGCTCCTCGTTGATTTCCGCATCGCGCGCAAACATCGCTTCCAGCTCTTCGCGTGCCTGCACCGCCAGCGATACCATCTGCTCCTGGTCCTTGTAGTACGGATAGACATTGTGCAGCGTCTTGAGGTTGTGGGCGCGAAACTTCATTGCCGCCTGCCGCGCCTGGAAGGCGTTGAAGCCCAGCGTTTCCAGAGTGCGCCGACCCAGCTGCAGGGCCGACTCGAATGTTTCTCGCTCGATGACGGTGACGCCCCGGTCCATCAGATCGTAGTAATGCGTGACATTGCGGGCGCGCGCGAGGATGGGCAACTCAGGGAATTCCCCTCTCACCGCATCAACCAGCTTGATGCTGTCCTCGACACTGTCGAGTGCCACGATCAGCGCCCTTGCCTTGTGCGCTCCCGCCGCACGCAGGAGATCGATTCGGGTCGCATCGCCGTAATACACCTTCAGGCCAAAACGGCGCAGCAGATCGATCTGGTCAGGGTCATGATCAAGCACGGTAACGCCGATGCGGTTCGCATGGAGCAGACGTCCGATGATCTGCCCGAATCGTCCGAAACCGGCAATGATCACCGGCTGCATGTCGCCATCGAACGCATCGTCCGGACGTTTTTTGTCTGTGGCGAAATAAGGCTCGATCAGCTTGTCGTGCAAGACCAAAAGCAGCGGCGTGGTCACCATGGACAAGGCTACGACAACCAGAAGGGTCGCCGCGACCTCTTCCGAAAATACGCGGGCCGTAGCGGCAGCACCGAAGATGACGAAAGCGAATTCGCCGCCCTGTGACAGCAGGATCGCGAAGAAAGGCTGCTGGCCCGGAAGTATGCCGAACCGCTTGCTGAGCACGTACAAGACGAGTCCCTTGATCATCAGGAAACCGGTCACCAGTCCCAGCACCAGCAAGGGCTGGCGCACCAGCACACCGAAGTCGATCGACATTCCGACCGCAATGAAGAACAGTCCCAGAAGCAATCCCTTGAACGGCTCGAGGTCGGTTTCCAGCGCATGCCGGTATTCGGAATCGGCGAGCAGCACGCCGGCGAGGAAGGTACCCAGGGCCATCGACAGTCCGACCGATTGCATCAGCAGTCCGATGGCGATGACCAGCAGCAGCGCAAACGCGGTAAATACTTCCCGGATGCCGGCCTTGGTGATCAGCCGGAAAAGCGGTCGCATGAGATACCGCGACGCGAGTACCAGCAGCGCGAGCACCGCAATCACCTTCAGCGCCGTCATCCAGCCGTTGGCATCGCCATCGGCTGTCACGCTGCCCAGCATGGGCACGATGGCAATCATGGGAATTGCCGCGATATCCTGGAACAGCAGGATGGAAAAGCCGGCGGAACCCGCGGCAGTGGCCATCAGGTGGCGCTCGCTCAGGGTGGCCAGCGCAATGGCGGTGGAGGACAGCGAGAGACCGAGCGCGCCGATAAGCGCGGTCTTCCAGTCGATTCCAAGACCTAGCCCGGCCAGAAACAGCCCGAGCGCCACGAATCCTACCTGGGCACTGCCCCAGCCGAAGATGGAACGCCGCAGCGACCAAAGCCGGCGCGGCTCCAGTTCGAGCCCGATCAGAAACAGCAGCAGAACGACCCCGAATTCGGAGAAATGCAGGATATCTTCAACGCCGCTGATGAGGCGCAGCCCCCAGGGGCCGATCGCGACGCCAGCCATCAGATAGCCGAGAACCGAGCCCAGCCCGAGTTTCTTGGCAAGCGGAACGGCAATGACCGCCGCTGACAGATAGATCAGCGCGTTCGGCAGCAGGTCATTCGTCATGGGGATCTTCCGGATGGAGTTCTGGCGGGATGGGATCCCTGTCGGTGCACGTCGCAACCAATTTCGACCAGGCCGGATAATTGATCAGCCGCTCCCGATATTCCGCTGCCCGCGGCTCGACCTCGGCCGCGTCCGCCTTGCGTGAACCATGCACGATCAGGGGCGGCAGCCAGCGCATGCCGCACAGATGAGCTGTCTGTTCATACGGCGGCAGAAAATCGCTGAAATCACGGCGATGAAAGCCGCCGGGCCGGTAGGCGCTTTCGGTGCTGCCGGTAGATGCGACGAGCCAGAGGTCCTTGCCCCGCAGCGCGCGCCCTTCACGGCCGTAAGCCCAGCCGTGTTCAAACACGACGTCGATCCATTCCTTGAGCAGACCCGGCATGCTGTACCACTGGACCGGATGCTGCAGGACGATCAGATCGCTCTGCGCCAGCTGCTCCTGCTCATGGGCGACGTCGATATAGAAATCAGGATAGGCCTGGTAAAGATCATGTACGCGGACATTGGGCAGATCCCTGACATGATCGAGCATCCGCCTGTTGACATGGGAAAGGTGACTGGCAGGGTGAGCGTAAACAATGAGTATCGAGGGAGGCGATGTCATCTGGGCGGGAATGCATTGGAGACGGCCGTTCCGAAGCCCGGCAATGCCTGATGGTCAAATTGCATTCGCATGGCGGCACGGGCGGCGCGCATCAGTCGTCGCTGGCCGCATCGAGCTGCGGGAACAGGATGTCGGTGAAGCCGAACTGGCTGAAGTCCCTGATCCGCATCGGATACAAGGTGCCGATCAGATGGTCGCACTCATGCTGGACGACGCGCGCATGGAAGTCCTCGGCATCCCGGCTGATCGGCTTGCCGAACTGGTCGAGGCCTTCGTAATGCAGCCGCTTCCAGCGCGGCACCACGCCGCGCAGGCCCGGCACCGACAGACATCCCTCCCAGCCGTCTTCCATCTCGTCCGACAACGGTGTAATGACCGGGTTGATCAGGACCGTCTCGGGCACCGGCGGCGCGTCGGGATAGCGCGGATTGTGCCGGAATCCGAAGATCACTACCTGCAGGTTGACACCGATCTGGGGTGCGGCGAGACCCGCGCCGTTGACCGCGCGCATGGTATCGAACATGTCTTCGATCAGCGCGCCGAGCGCCGGCGTACCGAATTCAAGGACAGGCTCCGCCTGCCGCAACAGGCGGGCATCGCCCATTCTGAGAATTTCCCTGACTGCCATCGTCCCCTCCCCGATCCGATCATTCACCCAGCAACGCCAGCAAGCCCGCTTCATCCAGAATCGGCACGCCGAGTTCCTGTGCCTTGACGAGCTTGCTGCCGGCTTCTTCGCCGGCGACGACATAGCTGGTCTTCTTGGACACCGACCCGGCCACCTTGCCGCCGGCCGCCTCGATCCTGGCTGCCGCTTCATCGCGCGTCAGGTTGGGCAAGGTGCCGGTGAGCACGAAGGTCTTGCCCGCCATCGCCTTGGGTGCCTCGATGGCCGGTTCGCTTTCCGGCCAATGGATGCCGGCCGCGCGCAATTGCTCAATCAGCTCGCGGTTGAGCGGATCCGACAGGAAACCGGTGATGGAACGCGCCACCACCGGTCCGACATCCATGACCTCAAGAAGCTGCTCTTCGCTGGCTTGCAGAAAAGCGTCGAGATTGCCGAAATGGCGCGCGAGTTCCTTGGCGGTCGCTTCGCCCACATGGCGGATGCCGAGTGCATAGATGAATCGCGCCAGCGTCGTGGACTTGGATTTTTCCAGGGCATTGAGCACGTTCTGCGCGGACTTTTCCGCCATGCGGTCGAGCGCCGCCAGAGAAGTCAGTCCGAGCCGGTAAAGATCCGCGGCGGTGGTAATGATGCGCTTGTCGACCAGCTGTTCAACCAGCTGATCGCCCAATCCCTCGATATCCATCGCCCGACGTGAAACGAAATGCAGCAATCCGCCCTTGCGCTGGGCCGGGCACTTGACCCAGCCGCCGGAGCAGCGCGCGACCGCTTCTTCCTCCGGACGCACGATCGGCGATCCGCATACCGGGCAGACGGCGGGCATCACGAATGGACGAACATCGGCAGGCCGCAGCTCGGCAACGAAGGAAACCACTTCCGGTATCACATCGCCGGCGCGGCGCACGATGACCGTGTCGCCGATCTGGATGTCCTTGCGCCTGACTTCGTCCTCGTTATGCAGCGTGGCATTCGTGACGGTAACCCCGCCGACGAAGACGGGCGCCAGCCGGGCCACCGGCGTGATGGCGCCGGTGCGGCCAACCTGGACGCCAATATCCTGAACCACGGTCATGGCCTCTTCGGCCGGAAACTTGTGAGCGATCGCGAAGCGCGGCGCACGCGATACGAAACCAAGCTTCTGCTGCTGTTCGAGTCGGTCGACCTTGTAGACCACGCCGTCGATGTCATAGGCGAGCCCGCGCCGCTTTTCTCCTATCTCGTGGAAGAAGTCGAGCAGCCCGCGCGCGCCCCGGGCGACCGTCCGTTCGCGGCACACCGGCAAGCCGAGCGAGGCATACCAGTCCAGCAAGGCGGAATGCGAATGCGGCATCTCGGCGCCCTCGAGGACGCCGATGCCATAGGCGAAGAAGCGCAGCGTGCGCTGCGCGGTGATCCGGGAATCGAGCTGGCGCAGGCTGCCCGCGGCAGCATTGCGGGGATTGACGAATTCCTTTTGACCCGCCTCGCGCTGGCGCTCGTTGAGCCGCGCAAAATCCGCCTTGAACATCAGCACTTCGCCGCGCACGTCGAGCACGGCGGGGGGCTTGTCGGTGTGCAGGCGCAGAGGCACGGCGCGCACGGTGCGGATGTTGGCGGTAACGTTTTCTCCGGTGGTGCCGTCGCCGCGGGTCGCGGCCTGCACCAGCCTGCCGTTTTCATAGCGCAGGCTGATGGCCAGGCCGTCAAACTTCAGCTCGCCCGAATACACGACCTCGTCAGCCAGGCCGAGACCTTCGCGGACGCGCCGGTCAAAGGAAACAATGTCTTCCTCGTCGAAGGCATTGTTCAGGGACAGCATAGCAATCGCGTGCCGCACCTGTTCGAACTGGGGCAAGGGCTGGCCGCCCACGCGCTGGGTGGGCGAGTCCGACGTCACCAGGTCGGGATGCGCCTGTTCCAGCTCAACGAGCTCGCGGAACAGCTTGTCGTATTCCGCATCGGGGATGCTCGGGTTGTCGAGCACGTAATAGGCATGGCTATGCCGGTTGAGTTCGGCCTTCAACCAGGCCGCACGCTCCTGCCAATGGCTTTCCTCCGGCCTGCCGGCCATCGAGTCGGCAGCGGATGTTTCTCCAAACATATCGGGCTGCATTGTCGTCAGCTGAACAGGCGAAGGGCTCGGGGCGATCCGGCAGGCACGTTCGACGCTTCCATGTGCTGGTAGAAGTCGTTGACCTGATCGGCGATCTCGGCGAGTGTCGCGTCGGACAGGGGCTGGTTGCCGTCATCGACCACCACCCCATCAAGCCGGGCCGCCAGCATGCGTGCGCAGGCCGTCATTGCGCCGAATCCGTCATGGGACGGCGCTACGCGAGGCACGTCGAGCAGCAGGGTCAGGCGCGAAGTGGTTTCTTCCGCGAGCGTGACATTGGTGGAGAGCGAAAACAGGACGCCGCCCTCGCCGTCGGGCATCACCAGCCGTCCATCCGGGCGCAGATCGAAGCCTTGCCGTTCCAGCGCACCGAGCAGGGTATTGATTGCCCAAGGGGCGCTTTTCGCATGCACATTGACGCTGAGCTGCGCATCATATTCGGCAACGAACTGATGCAGGGATTTGGCGCTTGCCATCACCGCGCCCATGTCCGGCACGTCGGGTTCGGCATCGATTTCGTCGGCGATCTGGCGCAGGCGCATGATCAGCTCCGAGTATTCGATTTCGTTAAGCGCGCTGCTCCGGTTTGCCAGCTGAACGCCGGCAAACAGTCCGTAATAGGTGACGCCATTGGTAACAGGCTCCCAGTTGCCGTCCTCACGCAGCCCGATGAACTGCACCAGCTTGTTGCCGACATGGCGCAGCGATTGCAGCTTGGGCAGAATCTTTTCTCCGCTCACTGGCGGCGAGGCCAGTTCCAGCGCAATCGCACAGTCGATGAGTTCATCGATGGGCAATTCCTTCTGAACAGGCGCGGCTGCGGGCATGTCGACCAGGCTTTCCGTATCGGCGGCGCTTTCCGTGAGCGCCGTGTCATCGGAGGGGGCACTGGTTGCGGCAGGCTGCGCGGCGGAAGTCGCTTCCTCCGGCGCCAGGCTGGGTTCATGCCGGTCGGCAGGGGACTTGGCTTCCGTCGTGCCAGGCTGCATCAGCACATCGTCATGTTCCGAAGCGAAAGCGCGCTGTACGGATTTCTTTGCCTTGTGTTCTTGCCACTTGTTATAGCTGATGACGCCGACAAGGATCGTGCCGCCGATGGCCATGAGGCTAGCTTGAAGGTCGGTCATGCGCTTGCCTTCCGAAGAGTGTCGAGGAGATGGATCGAATGCATATGTTATTTGAAACGGCTGGACTGCCGCTTGAGCTGAGTGGAGGTCATTGCCGGATCAAGTCCTCCCGCAAGTGTCGGAGGCTGAATTTCGGAGTAGACCCCGCTCTCAGATATCGTGTTACACACAAGTAGTTGAATCAGATAAAAATTTGGAAAATCAGGGTAGTGTTCATCCATAAAGTTGTCAAGCTGAACACCCTCTTCCCCCTGCGCATTTCTCTGCGCGCTTTCGTTTTGATGCTTGCCGGAAAAAATGTACGTATGGAATTGATTATTCCCGGATACACGGGTTCACGCCGTTGACCGTCGTCAATACTTGCTACATCGCTGAGCTGAAGAATAACAACTGTTCCGGCGCGACACATTTCCATAGCAAAACTGGATTGACGGAAAGTCGCTCCGTATTCGCCTCACGCGGGAAAGCATACCAACTTCCTCTCACTTATGGGGGAACGGCACTGCCAGGCACTGATTGCATCCACTCAATGCAGGATGTGCAGGGCATGTTCCTCCGGGCGTGTCAGGTCAGGACAAAAGCAACCAGCATCCAAGGAGCAAATATGAATACCCATCTGGAAAAATCGAAATTCGACGTATCCGCTAAAGAATTCAAACTGCAGGAACTGGCGATGATGTCACTGACTCCCGTCATCAGGTCGATTCAACACTGGTGGCTGCAGCGCGCGGAAAGGCATTACCTGATCTGCGCCGACGTCGAACTGCAGCGTGCAAAGGAAGCCCAGATGAATGTCGCCTATTATCAGAAGCGCGCCGCCCTCGCCCGCTCCGCCCGCATCTGATGCCAGTCCCAAGCCAAACCATGCCATGAGATCGGGTCTTTTTCCGCCTGTCCGCGTTGCGCTTGTCATTCATCGCCTCGCGATGAATTCCTCCCGCGCCTCGCCAGTCGAAAAAATCCATCGATCTCATTTGGCACGTTATGACTTGGGATTCCTATGAGTCCGTCCGAACGGCTCCGCCGTATACGGCCGACCCCGCGTTACGACCCTGTCTACGCGTGCGAAAAGCTCAGAACATCTTCAGGCTCGGCACGCCTGGCCTTCCGGTATTTCACGCTGCCTGCGCCTCGCTTGCAAAATTCGAGGCAGATTCCATATCGACGGCAACAATCCGCGAAACCCCTTGCTCCTGCATGGTCACGCCGATCAGCTGCTGCGCCATTTCCATGGCAATCTTGTTATGCGAGATGAACAGGAACTGCGTCTGTGACGACATGCGCTTGACCATGTTGCAGAACCGCTCGGTGTTGGCATCGTCCAGCGGCGCATCGACCTCATCCAGCAGGCAAAAGGGAGCCGGATTCAGCTGGAACATCGAGAACACCAGCGCGGTCGCCGTCAGCGCCTTTTCGCCGCCCGACAGCAGGTGAATGGTCGCGTTCTTCTTGCCCGGCGGCTGTGCCATCACCTGCACGCCTGAATCCAGGATTTCCTCGCCCGTCATGATCAGCTTCGCCTGTCCGCCGCCGAACAGCACCGGGAACAGTTCGCCGAAGTGCCTGTTGACCTTGTCGAAGGTGTCCTGCAGCAGATCGCGGGTTTCCCGGTCGATCTTGTTGATCGCATCTTCCAGGGTGCTGATGGCTTCCGACAGGTCGGCATGCTGGGCATCGAGGAAGTTCTTGCGCTCGGATGCCTGGGCCAGTTCGTCCAGCGCCGCGAGATTGACGGCGCCGAGGGCGGCAATCGCGTTGGTCAGCCGGGTGACTTCGCCCTGCAGGTAGGAAGGCCGCATTTCCGGGTTGAGCTTTTCGGCGAGCGCCGCCTCGTCGGCCTGGGCTTCCGCCAGCTGCTGCGCATATTGTTCCTGGTTCAGGCGCGCGGCCTGTTCCTTGAGCTGCAATTCCATGATGCGGTCGCGCTGCGGCTGGAGGCTGCGCTCGGCCTGCATGCGCGCCTCTTCGGTATGACGCAGTTTCTGCGTCAGCTGGTCGAGCTCATGGCGCGCATCGGCCAGCGCCCGCTCCTGCTCGGAGCGGCGGTCCAGCAGCGATTGGAGTCCCGCCTGTGCGGCCTGGTCATCCAGGCTCTCCAGTTCGAGATGTCCTTGCTCCATGCTGGCGAAGAGCTGCGCCGATTGTTCCCTCGCCGTCGAAATGCTGCGCTTGAGTTCCTCGATCTTGTTGCGATGGGATTTCTCGGCAAAGCCGGCTTCCTGCGCAGCGCGTTCCAGTTCGCGAAGCCGCTGGCGTGCGTCGTTGAGCTGCTGCTCCTTGGCCAGGTAATCGGTCTGGCCGTCTTCATGGCTTTCCTGCAGAACCGCCAGTTCGGCATCAAGCTGCTCGAACTTCGCTTCCGATTCCGCCTTGGCCTGCTGCTGCTCCGCCTCCTCGGCCGCAATTTCCGCGAGGTCGGATGCAATCTGCGTGCTGCGCTGGTTGAAGCGCTCCTGCACTTCCGACAGTTTCATCACATCGATCTGCAGCCCGTGCACCGCCTGGGTCAGGCCGGATACGCGCTGGCGCAGTTCCTGCAGGCGCTGGGCGGCCGCCGTGACCGCGGCCTCGGCCCGCACCACGCGCGATTTCGCCTCGTCGGCCAGCATCTGCTGGGCGCGCAGCTGCTTGGTGATGTTTTCGATTTCCTGCTGCCGCGCCAGCATGCCGTCCTGCTCGGAATCGGATGCATAGAAACGCACGCTGGACCTGCCGATGACATGGCCCTGACGGGTGACGAAAAAACCGCCCGCCGGCAACTTGGCGCGGTCGACGAAGGCGGCATTGACATCCTCGGCCGCATAAACCTGGTTCAGCCAGTCCTGCAGCAGTGCCCGCAGGCCGGGATCATTGAGCTGCAGCAGGCTGATGAAGGGCTTGAGGCCGGCAGGCGCATCGGATGCCGCAGGCGCCGCCACGTCATTCGCCGTGAACAATGCCAGCTTGGCCGGCGGCGCATCGTTGAAGAAGGCCTTGGCCCAGTCGAGGTTGGAGACTTCCAGCGCTGACGTGCGCTCGCGCAGTACGGCTTCCAGCGCCGTTTCCCAGCCCTGGTCGATATGCAGCTTCTGCCACAGCCGGGGCAGTTCGCCCAGCTCATGCTTCTTGAGCCATGGCTGCACCTTGCCCTGGGTCTGCACGTTTTCCTGCAACTGCTTGAGCGCATTCAGGCGCGCTTCCAGCTGTGCATTACTGGCGGTTTCGGCATTGACCTGCTGCTGCGCGGTGCGGCGCTCTTCCTCCAGCTTCGGCTGCTGTTCCTGCGCGGCTTCCAGCTGTTCGCGGGCTTCTTCGAGCGTTGCCTGCTTCTCCTCCAGCTGCATCTTCAGGTTGTTCAGATGCGAGGCGTCCGGCATGGACATGCCGTTCTTTTCCTGCGACAGGCGTTCCCGGCGCGAAGCCAGGTTGGCAAGAATGCTGGACGCGTTGCGCTGGTGGGTCGATTCCAGCTCGATCTGCTGCTGGATCTGCATGATCTTGCCGCGCGACTCGGTCGTCTTGACCTGCGCTTCGCGCCAGGCCTGCTCCAGCGCCGGGATCAGCTCGTTCTGGTTGTGTGCCGCCTGCTGCGCCTGTTCAACCCGCATGCCGTGCTCTTCGAGATGCATTTCGGCTTCTTCCAGCTCTTCCTGCTGCCGCGAACTCTGGCGCTGCCACTGGTCGCGCTGCGCGGTCAGGGAATTGAGCTGGGTCTGGAGCCGGCTGCGCGACTCGATGACGAACTTGATCTGCGCTTCCAGGCTGCCGATTTCGGAGTTGGTCTGGTACAGGTTGCCCTGGGCGGTATGCATGCGGTCGCCCGCCCCGTAGTGCGCCTGGCGCATGTGTTCCAGCTCGGTCTCGACATGGCGCAGCTTGGCCGTCTGCTCTTCCAGGTCGGTCTGCGCCTTTTCGATGTCACGGAAAAATTTTTCCTGCTCGGACTTGGCTTCGTTCTTGCGCAGCAGCCACAGCAACTTCTGTTTCTCGTCCTGATCAGCCTGCAGCTCGCGGAATTTCTGGGCGACAGCCGCCTGGGCTTCGAGTTTTTCGAGATTGGCGTTGAGTTCGCGCAGGATGTCTTCGACGCGCACCAGGTTTTCCCGGGTATCGTGCAGGCGGTTTTCGGTTTCCCGGCGCCGTTCCTTGTATTTCGACACGCCTGCCGCTTCCTCGAGGAAGATGCGCAAGTCTTCTGGACGCGCCTCGATGATGCGCGAAATCATGCCCTGACCGATGATGGCATAGGCGCGCGGCCCGAGGCCGGTGCCGAGGAAGATGTCCTGGATATCGCGCCGGCGCACCGCCTGGTTGTTGATGTAATACGTCGATGTGCCGTCACGTGTCAGCGTGCGCTTGACCGCGATCTCCGCATACTGGCTCCACTGGCCGGCGGCGCGGCCGTCGCTGTTGTCGAACACCAGCTCCACCGACGCACGCCCTGCCGGCTTGCGGGAGGTCGAGCCGTTGAAGATCACGTCCTGCATCGATTCGCCGCGCAGTTCGGAAGCCTTGGACTCGCCGAGCACCCAGCGCACCGCATCCATGATGTTCGACTTGCCGCAGCCGTTGGGTCCGACGACGCCGACCAGCTGCCCCGGAACCTGGAAATTGGTCGGATCCACGAACGACTTGAATCCTGCTAATTTAAGAGAAGTTAAACGCACTTTATCGACTGTTCCAGACGAGTTGACTCGGGTCGAGGCAGGTGCCCCGCGAAAGGGCCCTATCATATCATTTCAAGTCCGGTGCACATCACTTTCCGGTCCGCCGCAACCCTGCGATTGAAGAGCGCAACGGTATAATGCCGCCTTTGCAATCCATTCTCGATCGAGCCCGTCCCCGTGAACCCGCTCTTATCCAAATTACAACCTTATCCGTTTGAAAAGCTGCGCCAGCTTTTTGCCGGCGTGACGCCCAACGCCGCCTATGCGCCCATCAGCCTGGGCATCGGCGAACCCAAGCATCCGACCCCGGCATTCATCAAGCAGTCGCTGACCGACCACCTGAGCGGCCTGGCCAGCTATCCGTCCACGGTCGGCTCGGAGGCGCTTCGGGCATCGATTGCGGGTTGGCTGGAGCGGCGCTACGGCCTGCCGGCAATCGATCCTGCGACACAGGTTTTGCCGGTGAACGGTTCGCGGGAAGCCTTGTTCGCGCTAGCCCAGACCGTCATTGATCCGACCCGCGACGCGCTCGTGATGTGTCCCAACCCGTTCTACCAGATCTACGAGGGCGCGGCCTATCTCGCGGGGGCCACGCCATATTTCGTCAATTCCGATCCGGCGCGCAATTTCGCTCCCGATTACAGAAGTGTTCCCGCCGAAGTCTGGCCACGGGTACAGTTGCTGTACCTCTGCTCGCCCGGCAATCCGACAGGTGCGGTGCTGACACTGGACGACTGGAAGGAACTGTTCGAGTTGTCGGATCGCTACGGCTTCATCATTGCCGCCGATGAATGCTATTCCGAAATCTATTTCAAGAAGGAAGCGCCGCTCGGCGGCCTGGAAGCCGCGCACAAGCTGGGACGCAGCGGCTTTCCCCGTCTGATCGCCTTTTCCAGCCTGTCAAAGCGGTCCAATGTGCCCGGCATGCGGTCCGGCTTCGTGGCGGGCGACGCTGAAGTGCTGAAGACATTCCTGCTGTATCGTACCTATCACGGCAGCGCGATGAGCCCCTCCATCCAGTCGGCCTCGATCGCCGCATGGAACGACGAGCAGCATGTCGAGGAAAACCGGGCGAAGTACATCGCCAAGTTCGGCCAGGTGACGCCGATGCTGCAGGAAGTCCTGGACGTCGCCCTTCCGGACGCCGGCTTCTACCTGTGGGCCAGGGTGCCGCGCATCTCGGACACGGAATACGCGCAGCGCCTGCATGCCGAATATAATGTGACCGTTTTGCCGGGCAGCTATCTTGCCCGGGAAGCCCATGGCATCAATCCGGGGCACGGCCGCATCCGGATGGCGCTCGTCGCGGAAGTCGAGGAATGCCTCGAGGCGGCGCGGCGCATCGTCGAATTCACCAAGAAACTTTCCTGATCCACCCTACTTTCAACGTTCCTCACATGACTCAGCAAATTCAACAGATCATCGACCAGGCCTGGGAAAACCGCGCCGACTTCTCGCCGAAATCCGCTCCCGCCGAAGTGCGCGACGCCGTGGCCCATGTCATCGAGCAGCTCAACCAGGGCACCCTGCGCGTCGCCCAGAAGGATAGCGGCGCCTGGGTCGTGAACCAGTGGATCAAGAAAGCCGTGCTGCTGTCCTTCCGCCTGGAAGACAACGTGCCGATGCCGGCCGACGGCAGCATGCAGTTCTATGACAAGGTTCCCACCAAGTTCGCCAATTACACCGCCGAAGATTTCGCCAAGGGCGGCTTCCGCGTCGTGCCGCCGGCGGTTGCGCGCCGCGGCAGCTTCATCGGCAAGAATGTGGTGCTGATGCCGTCGTATGTCAACATCGGCGCCTATGTCGATGAAGGCACGATGGTCGACACCTGGGCAACCGTCGGCTCCTGCGCGCAGATCGGCAAGAACGTGCACCTGTCCGGCGGCGTCGGTATCGGCGGTGTGCTGGAACCGATGCAGGCGAATCCGACCATCATCGAAGACAACTGCTTCATTGGCGCGCGTTCCGAGATCGTGGAAGGCGTCATCGTCGAGGAAAATTCGGTGATCTCGATGGGCGTGTACATCGGCCAGTCCACCAAGATCTATGACCGCGCCACCGGCGAAGTCAGCTACGGCCGCATCCCCGCGGGCTCCGTCGTCGTCTCGGGCAGCCTGCCGTCGGCCGACGGCAAGTACAGCCTCTACTGCGCGGTGATCGTCAAGCGCGTCGATGCCAAGACGCGCGCCAAGACCGGCATCAACGAACTGCTGCGCGAAGCCTGATCCAGGCACCGCCTGGCAATCCTTTTTACGCCTTCGCCGACAACCTGGCCTCGGAGAAGGCGTAAAGGCCCGGGCCAAAAGCTGGAGGCTCAAGGATCAAGGCTAGAAAGCTAGGGATCAACCTATCGGGATTGCCTTCTGCCGGCGATCCCGCAAGCAATGACGCAGGAGACCACCATGGCGATGGACCGCTTGTTCCAGCTGATGAAAGACAAGAAGGCGTCGGATCTGTTCATGAGCGTGAACTCTCCGATCCAGGTCAAGATCAACGGCAGCCTTGTGCCCGTCAACCAGCAGAAGATGGACAATGCCACGATCAAGACCTTGCTGGCCGAAGTCGTCAGCGCAGCCCAGTTGCAGGAGCTCGACGCGCGCAATGAACTGAACATGGGCATCCCGGTTTCCGGACTGGGCAGCTTCCGGCTGTCGGCCTTCCGCCAGCGCGGCTCGATTTCGGCGGTATTCCGCTACATTCCCGGCGACATTCCGCGTCTCGCCGACCTCAACGTGCCCCCGGTGCTGGCAGATGTGATCATGGAAAAGCGCGGTCTGATCCTGGTGGTCGGCGCCACCGGCTCCGGCAAGTCGACCACGATCGCGTCCATGCTGGATCACCGCAATACTAATAGATCCGGCCATATCCTCACGCTCGAAGATCCGATCGAATTCCTGTTCACAAGCAAGAAATCCATTGTTAACCAGCGCGAGATCGGCAGCGATGCGGAAAGCCTGCAGATTGCCCTCAAGAATGCGCTGCGCCAGGCACCGGACTGCATCCTGATCGGAGAAATCCGCGACAAGGAAACCATGGCCAACGCCATCGCCTATGCGCAGTCGGGCCATCTCGTGGTTGCCACCCTGCATGCGAACAACAGCTACCAGGCGCTGACTCGGATCATCAATTTCTACCCGCTCGAAACCAGGCCCTCGCTGCTGCCCGATCTGGCAGCCACCGTCAGGGCGGTGATTTCGCAACGCCTGGTAGTGGCCAAGGATGGCGGCCGGCGCGCCGCGGTGGAAGTCATGCTCAATACCCGCCACATCGCCGAGTTGATCGAGCAAGGTGAAATCGGCCAGATCAAGGATGCGATCGAGAAGAGCATGGCGCCCGGTTCGCAGACGTTTGAACAGGCCCTGCTGCGGCTCATCGAAGATGATGTGGTGACGCAGGACGAAGCGCTGGCCAATGCCGATTCGGCCACCAATCTTTACTGGCTGATCAACAATTCCAAGAGCAAGGCGCCGGAACCCGAACCGGAACCGAAGAAGGACGACGGCCCCACATTCACCGAATTCACTCTCAACGTTTGACCTGATGGCAATCACTCTTTACGGCATTCCCAACTGCGACACGGTCAAGAAGGCCCGCACCTGGCTCGACGAGCAAGGTATCCAGTACACGTTCCACGATTTCAAGAAGGCAGGGCTCAGCGCGGACACCGTCGCTTCCTGGCTCAGGCATCTGCCATGGGATACGCTGGTCAACCGCAAGGGAACTACCTGGCGCGGCCTTACCGACGCGCGCAAGGCTGCCATTATCGATCCGGCGAGCGCGACGACCCTGATGCTGGAAACGCCTTCCGTGATCAAGCGCCCGGTGCTGGTGCTGGCCGGCGGCGACAGCGCGCACGTCGGCTTTTCGGATGCGGCCTACCGGCAGATCTTCGGCAAATGAGCGATCGGCGATGAGCAGGACGCTTGCACTGGCGGAAGAACTGATCGCCCTGTCTTCCGTAACGCCGGATGACAACGGCTGCCAGCGACGCCTCGCCGAACTGCTGGCGCCGCTCGGGTTCGCGTGCGAAAGCATGGCATCCGGCGGCGTATCCAACCTGTGGGCGCGCAAGGGCAAGGCGCAGCCGTTGCTGGTGTTCGCCGGCCATACCGATGTCGTCCCGACCGGCCCTCTGGACCAATGGACATCGCCGCCCTTCCAGCCCGCCCGGCGCGACGGCAGACTCTATGGACGGGGCGCGGCGGACATGAAGACGTCGATTGCCGCCATGGTGGTAGCGGTGGAGGAATTCATCCAGGAACATCCCGGTCACAAGGGCTCCATCGGCTTCCTGATCACCAGCGACGAGGAAGGGCCGGCAACCGACGGCACCATCATTGTCTGCGAGGCGCTCAAGGCGCGCGGCGAACAGCTTGATTACTGCATCATCGGCGAACCGACCTCTTCCGAACAGCTGGGCGATGTCGTCAAGAACGGCCGCCGCGGCTCGCTTTCCGGCCGCCTTACCATCAAGGGGGTACAGGGTCATATCGCCTATCCCCAACTGGCGAGGAATCCGATACACCTGATGGCGCCGGCACTGGCGGAACTGGCTGCCGAGAAATGGGATGAAGGCAACGAATACTATCTGCCGACCTCCTGGCAGGTATCGAACATCCATGGCGGCACCGGCGCCACCAACGTCATCCCCGGCAGTGTTGCCATCGATTTCAATTTCCGGTTTTCAACGGCAAGCAGCGTGGAAGGACTGCAGCAGCGCGTCCATGAAATCCTGAACAGGTACGATTTCGGCTACGACATCAAATGGACGATTGCCGGCCGCCCTTTCCTGACGCCGCGCGGCAATCTGAGCGATGCGCTGATGCAAGCCATCAAGCGCGAGACGGGCATTGATGCCGACCTGTCCACCACCGGCGGCACCTCAGACGGTCGTTTCATCGCGGAAATCTGCCCGCAGGTGATAGAGTTCGGTCCGCCCAATGAAAGCATCCACAAGATCGACGAGAATGTGGAATTGCGCCATATTGACCCGCTGAAGAACATTTACCGACGAACCCTCGAAAACCTGCTGAGCTAGCCTGCCGTTTCCGGCTCACCTTCCGCATGCCGCGGCCGGAGCGATTAAGAACGGCGGGCTGCCTCCCTTCATTACCTACTGACCAATGACCCCAAACGATTTCACCACCATCCGCGACCTGTTGCGTTATGCCGTTTCCCGCTTCAACGGCGCCAAACTGTTTTTCGGGCATGGCAGCATCAATGCATTCGATGAAGCGGCCTACCTGATCCTGCACACCCTGAAGCTGCCGCTCGACAAGCTGGAACCGTTCTGCGATGCCAAACTGCTGCCGGATGAAATCCAGTCGGTGCTCGGCGTGCTGGAGCGCCGCGTCACGGAACGCGTACCCGCCGCCTATCTCACCAATGAAGCCTGGCTCGGCGAATACCGCTTTTATGTGGATGAACGCGTCATCGTGCCGCGCTCATTCATTGCCGAACTCATCCCTGAACAATTCGCTCCCTGGGTGGGCGACCCGGATGGCGTTGAAAATATCCTGGAGCTGTGCACCGGCTCCGGCTGCCTGCCGATCATGATGGCCGACGCCTTTCCGGCCGCGCGAATCGATGCCGTCGACATTTCGCCGGATGCGCTCGCAGTGGCACGCCGAAACGTCGACGATTATGCGCTGCAGGACCGCATCACGCTGTTCGAGTCCGATCTGTACGACAAGCTGCCCCAGAAAAAATACGACCTGATCATTACCAACCCGCCCTATGTCAACTCCGGATCGATGAGCAAGCTGCCGCCGGAATACCTGCGCGAACCGCAGATCGCACTGGCTGGCGGCGACGACGGCATGGACCTGGTGCGCCGCATCGTGGCAGGCGCCGCCGGGCGCCTCACTAAAAACGGCATTCTGATGGTCGAGATCGGCAACGAGCGGAATTTCGCCGAAGCCGCCTTTCCCGACCTTGAACTGACCTGGATATCGACCAGTGCGGGGGACGACATGGTCTTCCTGCTGCATGCCGACCAACTCGCGGGCTACAACAAGCAATGATACGTTTTCTGCATGTCAGCCTGACACGAGGCATCAAGCCGCTGCTGGAGGATGTCGACCTGACGCTCAACCCCGGTGACAAGATCGGCCTGATCGGCGCCAACGGCGCCGGCAAGTCCAGCCTGTTCGCCATGCTGCGCGGCGAATTGCATCCCGACCTCGGCGAAGTCGATTTCCCGGCCAAGTGGCGCATGGCGTACGTGGCCCAGGAGACGCCGGCGCTCGATCGCCCCGCGCTGGAATACGCGATCGACGGCGACGCCCATCTGCGCCAGCTGGAAACCGAGCTGGCGGCGCTCGAGCAGGCGCCCGACACCGCCGGACACGGAAATGGCCATCGCATCGCCGAACTGCATGCGGCGCTCGCCGATGCCGACGCCTACACGGTGCGCTCCCGCGCCGAGCAGCTGCTGACCGGCCTCGGCTTTTCCCATGACCAGATGCAGCAGCCTGTGGCCAGCTTTTCCGGCGGCTGGCGCATGCGCCTGAACCTGGCGCAGGCGCTGATGTGCCCTTCCGACCTGCTGCTGCTCGACGAGCCGACCAACCACCTCGACCTGGATGCGATCATCTGGCTGGAAGACTGGCTGAAGCGCTATGAAGGCACGCTGATCATCATTTCCCACGACCGGGATTTTCTCGACGGCGTGGTCAATGTGATCGTGCACATCGACAACCGCAAGCTCAAGCGTTACTCCGGCAATTATTCGTCATTCGAACGCCAGCGCGCCGCCCACATGGCGCTGACGCAGGCCGCCGCCGACAAGCAGGCTCGCCAGCGCGCCCATCTGCAATCCTTCATCGACCGCTTCAAGGCCAAGGCCACCAAGGCCCGCCAGGCGCAGAGCCGGATGAAGATGCTGGCCAAGATGGAAGAAATCGCGCCGCTGCGCGCCGCCGCGGAATTCTCGTTTGAATTCCGGGAACCGCTCAGCGCGCCGAATCCCCTCCTCGTCATGGAAGACGTGGTGGCCGGTTACCGCATCGAGCAGGGCGACGACATCGTCGAAAAGCCGATTGTCTCGCGCATCAATTTCTCGCTGCAGAACGGCCAGAGGATCGGCCTGCTCGGCGTCAACGGCGCGGGCAAATCCACGATGGTCAAGACAATCGCCGGCGAGATCGCCGCGCTTGCCGGCGATACACGGCTCGGCAAGGGCCTGTCGATCGGCTATTTCGCCCAGCACCAGGTGGAAATGCTGCGGCATGATGAATCGCCGCTGTGGCATCTCGCAAAGATTGCGCCGACCACTCGGGAACAGGAACTGCGCAACTTCCTCGGCGGATTCAACTTCGGCGGGGAGATGGTCACGAGCAAGATCGCGCCGTTTTCCGGTGGCGAGAAGGCCCGCCTGGCGCTGGCGCTGATCGTCTGGCAGCGCCCCAACCTGCTGCTGCTCGATGAACCGACAAACCACCTTGACCTGGAAACCCGCGAAGCGCTCACCATGGCCCTCGCCCAGTTCGAGGGCACGCTGGTACTGGTCTCGCACGACAGGCACCTGCTGCGCGCCACCACCGACCAGTTCATGATCGTCGCCGACGGCAGGCTGCAGCCCTTCGACGGCGACCTTGATGATTACAAGGACTGGCTGTTCAAGACCAAGCTGGGCAAGGCCGACTCGCCGCCGCCGGCGGCTGGCGGCAAGGCGGCGGATAATGTGGCGGAGGCAACCATCTCCGAATCGCGGGAGGACCGGCAGGAACGCCGGCGCCAGGAAGCCGGGGAACGCCAGCGCCTGTCGGCACTGCGAAAACCGATCGAGTCGCGCATCAAGCGGCTTGACGAGCAGATGGCCAAGCTCAATTCCCGCAAGACCGAGATCGACGCCAAACTCGCCGATTCGTCGATTTACGACGACGCAAACAAGGAAGCATTGAAACAGCTTATCCTTGACCAGGCCTACATCGGCAAAGAACTGGAACAGCTCGAGACCGAATGGCTGGAGCAGCAGGAAGCGCTCGAACAACTGACCGCCTGACAATCCACGCCGTCAATGCGAGACATGAAGGAGGCATGCTTGAGTCAACCTATCGACAAGCCGCTGCAAGGTATACAGGTGCTGGACCTGACGCGGCTGCTTCCCGGGCCGGTGGCCACCATGCATCTGGCCGACATGGGCGCCGACGTGATCAAGATCGAAGACCCGGGTCCGGGCGACTATGCGCGCACCATGGGTCATGTCGGCAACCAGGTGTCGCAGTTCTTCATTGCCGTCAACCGCGGCAAGCGCGAACTGCGGCTCGACCTGAAGGACCCGGCGCAACGGGACCAGTTCCTCGGGATGGCCGAACAGGCCGATGTGGTCGTCGAAAGCTTCCGGCCCGGCGTCATGGACCGGCTGGGCGTAGGCTGGCAAACGCTCAAGGCACGCAACCCCCGGCTGGTCATGTGCGCCATTTCCGGCTACGGCAAGGATGGGCCCTATGCGCAGCTGGCGGGACATGACATCAACTATGTCGGCCTGGCCGGCATGCTGGAACAGAATGTCGGGCCCGACGGCACGCCTGCGCTCGGCAACCTCCAGGTTGGCGACCTCCTGGGCGGCGCGCAGGCGGCGGTGCAAGGCATACTCTCGGCACTGCTCGGCGTCAAAAACGGCGGACCCGGCCGTTTCGTCGATATCTCCATGACCGATGCGGTATTCGCCCACAACATCATGCCACTGGTTGCGGTCAACAATTTCGGCAGGCCGGCCACGCCGGGCCGCGATCTGCTGACTGGCGGCGTCCCCTGCTACAACGTCTACCGCACCAGCGATGGCCGCCACATGGCGGTCGGTGCGCTTGAGCTGAAATTCTGGCAGTCTTGCTGCGATGTGCTCGGCCGCCCCGACCTGAAGGAGCGGCACTGGAGCCTGGGCCAGGAAGTCGGCGGCGACGATGCGATGCAGGTCAAGACCGAACTCGACCATCTCTTTTCACTGGAAACCATGGCTGTCTGGACTGAACGATTCTCTCAGGCCGATTGCTGCGTGACGCCCATCCTGCGCACCGACGAAGCCCTGGCGCATCCGCTCATGCAGGCCCGGGAAATGGTGCGGCGCTCTCATCACCCAAGCGAAGGCGACTATTGGGCCAGCGGTCCGGCGGTAAAATTTCACGACTGATCCGGCAAACGACTAGACGGACCACAGACCATTTAGCACAGCTGACAGCATGCCATCAAGCTTTCCAGAACTGCATACCGCCCGCCTCCGGCTTCGCGAGATCAAGCCATCGGATGCCGAGGCGTTGTACGCCATTCATTCGGACGCCGACTGGATGCGCTGGTACGGCGTCGATCCGCTGGTCGATCTTTCGCAGGCAAGCCAGCTGGCTGATCTGTTTGCGGGCTGGTTCCATGCGGGTACCGGATTCCGCTGGGGACTGGAGCGCCGCAGCGACCGCCAGCTCATCGGCAGCTGCGGCCTGTTCCGGTGGAACCGCAGCTGGCGCAATTGCGTGATCGGATATGAGATTGCACGCTCCGTCCAGCGCGAAGGCTACATGCGCGAGGCACTCGAAATTGTCTTGAATTTCGGTTTTACGGCCATGCACCTGCATCGCATCCAGGCTGAAACCCATCCTGACAATGCGTCATCGATCGCTCTTGCGCAGCGGATGGGATTCCGCCTCGAGGGCATCCACCGCGAACAGGCGTATTGGGGCGGACGTTTCCATGATCTCAACTGCTATTCGCTCCTGGTGCAGGAGTGGCGGCAACGACATGGCTTGCAGGCTGACGAAGACGATAACGCAGGTTAGCGGCAGGCGTTGGAAATGCGTTGAAGGCAAATGCGGCAACATCATGCCGAGACGAGGAAAAAACATGGAAAGGCCGGCGCCTTGCGCGCATTGTTGACGCAGTATCGGCGCGATCCCCGTCCAGCATCTGGCCAGCAAATTGTTAACTCGCACCACTACTGAAGGATTCAATGCACTCCATCCGAACGCTCAACATTGTCGGCTGCGGCAAGGTCGGCTCGACACTCGGAAAACTTTGGTCGTCCGGCCGCGTATTCGCGCTGGGGACGATCATGAATCGTTCCAGCGAAAGCGGTTTGCGGGCAGTGGCATTCATGGGTTCGGGCCATGCAGCAGCATCGGTCGGCGAGCTCAGGCCTGCCGACGCCTGGCTCATCGGCACCGCCGACGACGATATCGAAATCACTTGCAATGCACTGGCGAAGGCAGGCCTGTTCAAGCGCGGCAACCTCGTATTCCACTGCAGCGGCGCCCTCCCGTCCGCCATATTGCATGCCGCAGCTTCCGCCGGCGCCATCACGGGGAGCGCTCACCCGATCCGCAGTTTTGCCGATCCTGACCAGGTGGAACAGAACTTCAGCGGCACTTATTGCGGCATTGAAGGCGATCCTTCCGCCGTGCAGGAGTTGGGCGCGGCGATGGATGCCATCGGCGCCATTCCCGTCCCCATCGACGCCACGTTCAAGACTGTCTATCACGCCGCCGCGGTATTCGCGTCGAACTACCTCGTAACGCTGCTGGACACGGCGCAGCAGGCCTACATCAAGGCCGGCATTCCGGCGGAAACAGCCCTGCAATTGATGATGCCGCTGGTAAGGGGAACGGTCGACAATGTGTTCCGCCTCGGGCCGACAGATGCGCTGACCGGACCAATCGCACGCGGCGATATCGGGACGGCGGTACGCCAATACCGCGCCGTCAATGCCTGGGATGAACGTTATGGGGCGCTGTACAAGCAGTTCGGAAAACTGACTGCGGATATCGCGGCGAGACGTCCGAAGAAACCCTGACTTTTTGTAAATCACGCCCCCGCGGGCCGCAAGCGGACGGGTAAGGGTTCAGAATTCAGGACAGTGTCGCCAGCCCGGCTGCGGATCGCCGATGGCGGAATATTGATCGCAGTTTGTTGCGACAATGGCAAAACCTCGGCAAACCCGGCGGCTCAGCGCTTGGGAGCGTAAATGTCGTGGCCGACTTCATCGATCTGCCGGCGCAGCGCCTTGCGCTCCTCGGGACTCATCCGGCCCTGGCGGCGCGCGTTTTCCGCTGCCTGGCTGGACTGCGGATCGGGCTGGCCGCCGTAGCCGCTGCTGTCCTGTCCCGGGTAAGGGCGGCTCTCGCGGCGGTCGGTCGGCGGCGGCATTTGGGGATGCTGCTGTCCGCGCTCGAGATAAACGTTCTGCACCTGGAATGCGCGTACCGCATCGCGGCTCGACCGCCCGTAGCCACCCGCATCGGCGAGCACGCTCGCCGCACTGACGGATAACAGAATGGAAATAACGAGTCGGGTGAGGTGCATTGTATTAGGCGCTTTCTCATCATTGCCGGTAGGCTTGTGCCCGAAGGGATATACTTCAGCCCACGACGATGATCCCAGTGTATGCTTCATTGTCTGCAGCGATAACCCGCATGGAGTAAAGTTTGTAACACTTTGTAATGGCTTGAGCATGAACCATAACTGCTTGATTTTCTGAAGTTACCATAGCGCCATGAACACGACAAATATGACAACCAACGGGCCCGGCCACAACTCCGGCCATCAGGGGAAAATCCTTGTCGTCGACGACGACCTGCGTTTGCGAGACCTGCTGCGCAGGTATCTCGCCGAACAGGGTTTCAACGTAGTCACGGCCGAGAATGCTCAGGCAATGAACAAATTGTGGATACGGGAGCGCTACGACCTCCTGGTCCTTGATCTCATGCTGCCGGGTGAAGACGGACTGTCAATCTGCCGTCGTCTTCGCGGCGCGGGAGACCAGACGCCGATCATCATGCTGACCGCCAAGGGCGAAGACGTGGACCGTATCGTCGGACTCGAAATGGGCGCCGACGACTATCTTCCAAAACCGTTCAACCCGCGCGAACTCGTCGCCCGCATCAATGCGGTCCTGCGGCGCAAGGGGCCGGACGAAATTCCGGGCGCGCCCTCCGAAACCCCGCAGACCTTCCATTTCGGCGATTTCATTCTCGACCTCGGCACGCGCACCTTGAAGAAGAATGGCGAGTCCATCTCGCTGACGACCGGTGAATTTTCGGTTCTCAAGGTATTCGCCCGTCATGCGCGCCAGCCGCTGTCGCGTGAAAAGCTGATGGAACTTGCACGCGGCCGCGAATACGAAGTCTTTGACCGCAGCCTCGACGTGCAGATCTCGCGCCTGCGCAAGCTGATCGAACCCGATCCGTCCAACCCGATCTACATCCAGACGGTATGGGGCCTTGGCTATGTCTTTATCCCTGAAGGCCAACCACGCTGATTCGCAATCTTGATCCCGCTTATCGGTAACCGTCTCAGCTGGCTCAACAGCGGCCTTTTCTGGCGAACCTTCTTCCTGCTTGCTTTCCTCATCGCGGTCAGCATCATGGCGTGGGTCGCCAGTTTCCGCATCGTCGAGCGCACTCCCCGCGCCCAGCAAATGGCGGCGCAAGTCATTTCCATCGTTACCATCACGCGCGCTGCCCTTACCCATTCGGCGCCGGACCTGCGGCGCGAGCTGCTGTTCGACCTTGCCAGCAATGAAGGCATCCGCATCTATCCGCTCGAACGCACCGACGCCGTCGAACCGCCGCCCGACAGCGGACTGATGCCGGTGCTTGAATCGACTGTCAAGGGCCGGCTGGGCCAGGATACGAAATTCGCCGGACGGGTCAATGACGTCGGCGGTTTCTGGGTCAGCTTCAAGATCGATGATGACGAATACTGGCTGCGCCTGGACCGCGAGCGCATCGAGGGCGTATCGAGCATTCAATGGTTGGGCCTGGCGACCACGACGCTGATTTTGTCACTGCTGGGCGCGGTTTTCATTTCGCGCCTCATCAACCAGCCGCTGGCTCGCATCACGACCGCCACCCGCCGCATTGCCAAAGGACAGACGCCCGATCCCCTGCCGGAAAAGGGACCGGCCGAAATCCGCGAAGCCAACCGCAGCTTCAACCAGATGGTCGCGGACCTTGCGCGCGTGGAGTCGGATCGCGCCGTGATCCTGGCCGGCATCTCCCATGACTTGCGCACGCCGCTGGCCCGCATGCAGCTTGAAGTTGAAATGGCCAGGCTGGACGATGACGCACGCAAGGGCATGCAGTCCGACCTGGCGCAAATGGATGAAATCATCGGCCAGTTCCTGGAATTCGCCAAGCCTTCCGACAAGGTCACCGCGGCGAGCGTCGACCTGACGTCGCTGCTGACCGAATGCGCACACGAGGCCGCCCGCCTGCCCGACGTGCGGGTGACTTCCAGCATCGCCGACAACGTCAATGTCTTCGGCAATGCCACGGATCTGCGGCGCGTGATCAACAACCTGATCGAGAATGCGCGCCGTTACGGCAAGACCGCGGACACCGCCGAAACAGCCATCGACATCATCTGCAAGACGCAGGGCAATCAAGCCCTCATTGAATTTGCGGATAACGGACCCGGGGTTCCCGAATCCGAAATCGAACGGCTGCTGCGTCCATTCACCCGGCTCGATACCGCTCGCGGACAAGCCAACGGCGCGGGTCTCGGACTGGCCATCGTCGAGCGCATCGTCAAGCGCCATCACGGCTCGCTCAAGCTGAGCAACAATCCAACGGGCGGGTTGCGTATTCGCATATCAATTCCGGTAACCGGAACCCTTGGCTGAAGCCCAGCCTCGTGGCGACAGCTTATCTCCCCTCCGGTACTGCTTCGAAGCACTGTCCACCGGGTAATCTTCCGCTGATAACAGGCCCCTCTCAGGGCGCGTACTGGTTTGACTGAAATCTTGCTGAAAAGCAGTTTCACATTGCACTTCCAAATGCTGAACTTCCCCTGTGACGGTCAATCTACATTGTCAAGCTGTCATTGAACAGGTCAACGGTTCACTTACGGTTCGCGGGCATTCGGCCAGCTTGGCCCACTCGGTTAATCAGGACAGGAGGCTACATGAGTACATCGACATCCGGCGGCAATGCGACAGGAACGCCGGGCACTTCGCCAGAACATCTCAAGCCAGGCGATGAAGCCATGGCGGGCACGCCGGGAACCGGCGAAGACCTCTGCCCTGACTGCAGCGGCAGCGGCAAAAAGAAAGACGGGGCCGAATGTCCGACTTGCGAGGGCACGGGACGCATTACGCAGGGCATCGGCGGAGGCTGACCCACCGCTAAGGCGGTGCCTGTCTGTCAACGTTTGCACATCCGCCGCAGTCGCGTGCAGGAAGGATCATTGCGTCCGCGTTGCAGCCTAGGCTGTGTTTGATAAGCTGCTGCGCGGTCCGGATTGACGCCTACGGTGCTCGGCGTACCCTGCGTACGCGCGCTCCTCGGCGCCAAGCTGAACCGCTCGTAACGCTTATCAAACACAGCCTAGTGGTGCGAGTTAAAAATTTGTTGATCACTCGCGCAAAGGTCGTGCTGCGCTCGTTATTTCCGGTATAGAAGCACAATGGCTTCGGCGGCAATGCCCTCTTCCCTGCCAAGATAGCCAAGCTTTTCATTGGTTTTCGCCTTGACGTTGACCTGCCTGGCTTCGATGCCGAGGTCAGCGGCAATGTTGGCTGCCATCCGGGAAATATGCGGCGCCATCTTCGGTGCCTGGGCGATGATGGTGGCATCCACATTGCCAACCAGGTAGCCCGCTTCGACCACGCGTCTGCCGGCTTCCTGCAGCAGCACCCGGGAATCGGCGCCCTTGAAGCGGGCGTCGGTATCCGGAAAATGGCGGCCGATGTCGCCCAGCCCGGCGGCACCGAACAAGGCATCTGTCACCGCATGCAGCAGCACATCGGCATCGGAATGGCCCAGCAAGCCGGTGGCATGTGCAATCTCGACCCCGCCGATGATCAGTTTGCGGCCCGGCACAAGCGCATGACAGTCGTAGCCCTGGCCGATACGGAATGGCGGCAGGTTCGGGGACAGATTCATGAATTTCCTTTCAAATGCAATTCGGCAAGACTTACATCATGCGGCAAGGTGACCTTGAAGTTGCGCGGACTGCCTTCGACCAGCCGCGGACGCAGTCCCAGCGCCTCCACCGCACTTGCCTCGTCAGTCACGGCCGCTGCCTGCTCTAGCGCATGGCGCAGCAACGCATACCGGAACATTTGCGGCGTCTGCGCCGCCCACAAGGCTTCCCGCGCCACGGTCTGCGCCACCCGTCCAAAGCCATCGCTGCGCTTGAGCGTGTCCACCACGGGAAGGGCGAGCAGTCCGCCGACAGCATCCTCCCGCAAGGCCGAAACCAGGCGCTCGAGCAGTTCCACGGTCAGCCCCGGACGCGCCGCATCATGCACCAGAATCCAGTCGTCATCGGCCACCTGTTCGCGCACCGCCTTCAAGCCGTTCAATACCGACTGGTGGCGCGTTTCGCCGCCATTGAACAGAACCGAGACCCGCTTCTCAAGATGCCCGGCGGAGGCAAGCGCGTCCCTGATATAGCCGTCTTCCGCGCTTACCACTACAAACGTATGCTCGATGAGCGGGCTGGAGGCAAAGGTGTCGAGCACATGCATCATCATGAGTTTGCCTGCCAGCGGCAGGTATTGCTTGGGGCAGTCTGCTCCCATGCGCGCGCCGACGCCGGCGGCGGGAATCAGGGCGAAGTGGCGGGTTGAAGTCATCAGCGAGGAGGCCTGCCTGAGGCGGTCATGCCCTCATGCAAGGCTTAGGTAAAGGGCTTGGTTTATAATCTCGTCATATTTTCTCACAGTCGAAGTTTGCCATTGAAGCCGGTGAACTTGCCCGACCTTCCGGATGTCCTCCGCTGATGTCGTTCGATCTTAAAAAATCCCTGCCCAAGCCTGGCAACCGCTTTGCGCTGCCATCCACCCACGGTTCCGCCGATGCCTACGCGCTTGCGCAGGCGGCCGTTACCCTCAAGGCGCAGCAGCGCATGCTGGCGGTCGTGGTGGCGAATGCCTCCGATGCCCAGCGGCTATTGGCGGAGATTCCCTGGTTCGGCGGCGCCGGCACGGAACTGCGCTGCCACCTGCTGCCCGACTGGGAAACCCTGCCCTACGATGCCTTCTCGCCGCACCAGGATCTGGTGTCGGAACGCCTTGCGACCCTGCATGAAATTCATACCGGGCAATGCGATGTGCTGATCGTACCGGCAACCACGGCATTGCTGCGCATGGCGCCGCCTTCCTTCCTCGCGGCGTACACCTTCTTTTTCAAGAAGGGCGAAACCCTCGATGAGACCCGCCTGAGAACCCAGCTCACGCTGGCCGGATACACTCATGTCACGCAGGTGATGTCGCCCGGCGAATACTCGGTGCGCGGCGGCCTGATCGACCTGTTCCCGATGGGGTCGCCCCTGCCTTACCGTCTCGACCTGTTCGGCGACACCATCGAAACCATCCGCACCTTCGATGCCGACACCCAGCGCTCGCTTTACCCGGTGCCGGAAGTCAGGCTGCTGCCCGGACGCGAGTTTCCAATGGATGAGGCGGCGCGCACCGCTTTCCGCAGCCGGTGGCGCGAGGAATTCGAAGGCGATCCGTCGAAGTCCTCCATCTACAAGGACATCGGCAACGGCATCGCCTCGGCCGGCATTGAATATTACCTTCCGCTGTTCTTCGAGGAGACGGCAACCCTGTTCCAGTACGTGCCGGAACACACCATGTTCGCGCTGGTCGGGGATATCGAGGCTTCGATCAAGCGCTTCTGGAGCGACACCCAGTCGCGCTACAAGTTTCTGAAAGCCGATCGCGAGCGCCCCCTGCTTGCTCCGGAGCGCCTGTTCCTGACCGACCAGGATTTCTTCATCCTGGCCAAGCCCTATGCGCGCTGGACAATACAGACCGACGATGCGCCTTCGGCGATCTCCGCGCCAATACCCAATATCGCGGTGAACCGGCGCGCCGACGATCCCCTGGTCAATCTGCGTTCCTACCTGCTGAAAACCGACAAGCGGGTGATGATCTGCGCCGACTCCAACGGCAGGCGCGAGACGCTGCAGCAGTATTTCAATGAATATGCGCTCGATCTCGTGCCCGTCGAGAGTTTCGACGAGTTCGCCCGCTCCTCGGCCAGGCTGGCGCTTGGCGTGGCGCCGCTGCAAGCCGGGTTCGAACTGGACCCGGAACTCGGCGGCCTGATCTTCATCACGGAAACCGAGCTGTATGCCGGCAGCGGCAGGCGCGCCGGACGCAGGAAGCAGGAAGCTGTCACCCAGGTCGAGTACATGGTGCGCGACCTGTCGGAGCTGAAAGTCGGCGATCCGGTGGTGCATGTCAGCCACGGCATCGGCCGCTACATGGGCCTGATCAGCATGGATCTCGGCGAGGGGGAAACCGAATTCCTGCACCTGGAGTACGCGAAGGACACCAAGCTGTATGTGCCGGTATCCCAGCTGCACGTCATCTCCCGCTATTCCGGCGCGTCGCCCGACGAGGCGCCGCTGCACATTCTCGGCTCAGGCCAATGGGAAAAGGCAAAGAAAAAAGCCGCCCAGCAAATCCGGGATACCGCCGCCGAACTGCTCAACCTGTATGCGCGCCGCGCCGCGCGCCAAGGCCATGCCTTCCAGTATTCGGCGCGCGATTACGAAGCGTTCGCGGAAAGCTTCGGCTTCGAGGAAACGCCCGACCAGAGCGCCGCCATCAATGCGGTCATCGCCGACATGACCAGCGGCAAGCCGATGGATCGCCTGATCTGCGGCGATGTCGGCTTCGGCAAGACCGAAGTCGCGCTGCGCGCCGCTTTCGTCGCCGTCATGGGCGGCAAGCAGGTCGCCATTCTTGCGCCCACCACGCTGCTGGCCGAGCAGCATGCGCAGACTTTCGCCGACCGCTTCGCCGACTGGCCGGTAAAGATCGCCGAGCTGTCGCGCTTCCGCTCGGGCAAGGAAGTCACGCAGGCGATCAAGGGAATGGCGGAAGGTACTGTGGATATCGTCATCGGCACGCACAAGCTGCTGTCGGGCGATGTCAAGTTTTCCCGCCTTGGCCTGGTGATCATCGACGAGGAGCACCGTTTCGGCGTACGCCAGAAGGAAGCGTTGAAAGCGCTGCGCGCCGAAGTCGACGTGCTGACGCTGACCGCCACGCCGATCCCGCGCACCCTGGGCATGGCGCTCGAAGGCCTGCGCGACTTTTCCGTGATCGCCACCGCGCCGCAGAAACGGCTTGCCATCAAGACCTTCGTGCGCAGCGAGGATGATTCGGTGATCCGCGAAGCCTGCCTGCGCGAACTGAAGCGCGGCGGCCAGGTGTATTTCCTGCACAATGAGGTGGAAACCATCCTCAACCGCAAGGCCATGCTGGAAGGCTTGCTGCCCGAGGCGCGCGTCGCCGTTGCCCACGGCCAGATGCATGAGCGCGACCTGGAAAAGGTCATGCGCGATTTCGTCGCCCAGCGTTACAACATTCTCCTCTGCACGACCATCATCGAAACCGGCATCGACGTGCCGACGGCCAACACCATCATCATGCACCGCGCCGACAAGTTCGGCCTGGCGCAGCTGCACCAGCTGCGCGGCCGTGTCGGCCGTTCGCACCACCAGGCCTATGCCTATCTGCTGGTGCATGACGTGCAAGGCCTGAGCAAGCAGGCCCAGCGGCGTCTCGAAGCCATCCAGCAGATGGAAGAACTCGGCAGCGGCTTTTACCTGGCAATGCACGACCTCGAAATCCGCGGCGCCGGCGAAGTGCTTGGCGAGAACCAGTCCGGCGAGATGCAGGAAATCGGATTCCAGCTGTACTCCGACATGCTTAACGAAGCGGTCCGCTCCCTCAAGAACGGAAAGGAACCCGACCTGGCCGCGCCGCTGTCGTCCACGACCGAGATCAATCTGCATGTGCCCGCCCTGCTGCCCCAGGATTACTGCGGCGATGTGCATGAGCGGCTGTCCCTGTACAAGCGACTTGCCAACTGCCAGGCCTCGCATATGATCGATGAGCTGCAGGAAGAACTGATCGACCGTTTCGGCAAGATGCCGGATCCCGCCAAGGCGCTGATCGAAACGCATCGCCTGCGCATTGCGGCAATGCCGGTAGGAATTGTTAAAATCGATGCCCATGCGGAATCCGCGGTGCTGCAATTCCAGCCGAACCCGCCGATCGACGCCATGCGCATCATCGAACTGGTGCAAAAGAACCGGCATGTGAAGCTGAACGGCCAGGACAAGCTGCGGATCACGGCAAACATGCCCGACCTGGCGGCGCGCGTGTCGCAGGTCAAGGCAACGATACGCTCACTTGCCGGCTGACGGCATTCCGCCTGCACGCCTTTCACTCATCAACTTTCTCCATTTTGACTCTCACTTTGACTCTTTGACGCAGGCAAGGCCGGGACATGCGGCATGATCCAACGATTACCGCATGATCCCCCGATCCGCGAAAGTACAATGACAACGAATCTCATTTTGCAAGGCTTGTCCACCCAGCGCTCCGACATAGACCGTATCGCCGCCCTCGCCGGCGGTCGGCGCATCGTTGCATTGACCGACCATGCCTACCGCGTGGAAGACATCCGCTTTTCCGATGCGCTCAAGGCCAGCGTCGACCAGGAATGCCTCGGCGCCCAGCTCGACTATGCGTTTACACCTGCAGGACGCCGCCTGTCCGACTTCGGCCTGGTCGCTATGGACATGGATTCCACGCTGATCACCATCGAGTGCATCGACGAAATCGCCGACATGCAGGGTCTCAAGCCGCAGGTGGCCGAGATCACGGAAGCCGCGATGCGCGGTGAAATCGAATTTCGCGAAAGCCTGACGCGCCGCGTCGCACTGCTCAAGGGACTGGAAGCCTCGGCCCTGCAGCGGGTATATGACGAGCGGCTGAAACTGTCGCCGGGCGCGGAGCGCATGCTGGAAGCGGTCAAGGCAGCGGGCCTGAAAACCCTGCTGGTATCCGGCGGCTTCACTTTCTTTACCGATCGCATGAAAACCCGTCTCGGGCTGGACTACACCCACTCCAACGTACTGGAGATCGTCGACGGCAAACTGACCGGCCGGGTGGTGGGCGGCATTGTCGATGCGGACGAGAAAATGCTGACGGTGGAACGCGTCTGCGCCGAACTTGGGATTTCCACGCGGAAAGCCATTGTGATGGGCGACGGCGCCAATGACTTGAAGATGATGGGGATATCCGGCATGTCGGTCGCGTTCCGTGCCAAGCCGGTCGTACGCGCGCAAGCCGACGTGGCCTTGAATTTTGTGGGGTTGGACGGAATCTTATCGATGTTCGACTGATCTTCTAGAAAAGATCACCACTTTGGAGGAATAATGGCCCAGGAACTCGTTCTTGACAGCAAGTTGCAATCCACCAAAAGCCTTGCCTGGTGGCTGTATATCCTTCATGGACTCAGCTTCCTGTTTTCACTCGGCGCCTTTTCCTGGATTCCGCTGATCATCAATTACATCAAGAAGGACGACGCGGCCGGCACCTTCGTCGAAAGCCATCACCGATGGCAGATCCGTTCGTTCTGGTGGTATTTGTTCTGGATGGTGGTCGGCGGCATTCTGTTCATGACCGTGATCGGCATACCGTTCGCCTGGCTCATCTGGACCGCAGCATGGGTATGGAAGGCCTATCGTCTGATCAAGGGCATACTTGATCTGAACGACAACAAGGCAATGAAAATCTGAGCGGACCAGGTTGAATGCATCGGGTGCCATGGCGAGCCATGGCGCCCGATATGCAATCGATATGCGATACGCCTGACGCAATATCTCTCTGGCCGGCTGAACGACCCTACCTGTTCAATACGTTCAGCGCCTGTTCGATATCCGCGATCAAGTCCTCGGGATCTTCCAGGCCGATATTCAGGCGCACCAATTGACCGCTGCCTTTCCAGCCGCGCCGCATGCCCTGTATCCGGTAAGGCACGCACAGGCTGTTCGCCCCGCCCCAGCTGAATCCGATCTTGAACAGTTTGAGGGCATCCACGAAAGCATCAGTCCGGGCTTCCGCGTAGCGCTCATTGAATACGATGGAAAACAGACCGCCCGCACCGGTGAAATCCCGCTTCCAGATCTCATGCCCGGGACAATCCTCGAATGCGGGATGCAGCACGCGCTCGACCTCGGGACGGTTCTTGAGCCAGGCCGCGATCTTGCGGGCCGCGGCGTCATGGGCATCGAAGCGCAGCTTCATGCTCGGCAGGCCGCGCAGAACGAGGTAGGCATCGTCGGCGCCGACGCCATAGCCAAGCCGCATGTGCGCCATTTCGATGCGGTGGATCAGCGCCGCGTCGCGTGTGGTCACCGCGCCCATCAGTACATCGGAGCCGCCCGACTGGTACTTCGTCAGCGCCTGCATCACGATGTCGACGCCGTGATCGAAGGCCCGGAAGGCGATCCCCGCCGACCAGGTGTTGTCGAGCGCCACATGAATATCCTGCCCGGTTGCGCGTCGCGCCCGGACCGCCTGGCAGATGGCCGGAATATCCGGCACTTCCATCGATACCGATCCCGGCGCCTCCGTCCAGACCAGGCGGGTGTTGGGCTGTATCAGTTCCGCGATGCCGGCGCCGATGAGCGGATCGTAGAAACGGGAGGTGATACCGAAATCCTGCGACAGCCAGCGCCCCAGTTCGCGATTCGGGTTGTAAACATTGTCCGGGAGCAGGACGTCATCTCCCGACTTGAGCAGCCCCAGATCGACCATCGAGATGGCGGCCAGCCCGCTGGGGGCCAGCAGGCAATGCGTGCCGCCCTCGATCTCGGCAAGCCGGGCTTCCAGCGTAAAAGTGGTCGGTGTCCCGTGCAGTCCGTAGGTATAGGCGCTCTTGTCCTGCCAATTGCGTGAACGCATGGCGGCGACATTCTTGAACAGCACCGTCGACGCATGATGAATCGGCGTCGGGAACGCGCCAAAGCCTTCCGGCGCCTGGTAATCGGTGTGAATGAGAGCGGTTTGCAGCGATTTACGGTCTGACACGCATGGACTCCCTGGTAATTGAATTATTGCTGCTTTCCCTGACCGGCCGCACGGCCATTCTGGCCCGGGCTGCCTTTATCCTCGGCGCGGACAATACGCAGGCTGAAAGGCTTCTTGATCTTGCCGTCCGCTGACTGCCATTCTCCCGTCAGCGTCTCGCCCGCCAGCTTGCCATCCCATTGGCCCGAGACATCGGTGCCGTTCTCGGATTCCTCCATGAACACTTCCTGCCCCTCCACTTCACCGGCTAGCAGGACCCGATGCGATCCGCCGAACACGAAGTACTCGCCTTCGATGCCGTCCTCGGCCGGTTCCTTGGTGCGCAGCGTCACCTGGATCTGTGCATCGCCGAGCATGCCGCGCAGGGCGACGGGTTTCATGAAAAGTGCTTTGCCCGAGGTATCAGCCGGCGCGGCGGACGTGGATGCGCTTGCCGATAACGCCGGCGAAGCCGGCATGCCCGCCAGGAGCATCGCGCCGGCAAGCAATGCCGTGTTCAAGCACCGCTTCATCATGCTTCCGCCCACAAGTCGTGCGCATCGGCAGCCGTTATCTTCACCTCGACGAATTCACCCACCTTGAGCTTGCGATGCGGCTCGTACGGCGGCTTGACATACACGACGCCGTCGATCTCCGGCGCATCCGCCACGGAGCGACCGACGCCGCCCGTGGGGCCGACTTCATCCAGCAGAACACGCAAGGTCTTGCCGACCTTTGCTTGCATGCGCTGCTTCGATATCTCTTCCTGAAGCTCCATGACGCGTCCGCGGCGTTCGTCGCGCACTTCCTCGGGTACCGGATTGGCCAGCGCATTGGCAGTCGCGCCTTCAACCGGGGAATAGGAGAAGCAGCCGAGCCTGTCGATCTGGGCTTCCTTGAGGAAGTCCAGAAGGTATTGGAATTCTTCTTCGGTCTCGCCCGGAAAACCCGCAATGAAAGTGGAGCGGATGGTCAGGTCGGGACACATCTTGCGCCAGGCCTGGATGCGTTCAATATTCTTTTCGCCGCTGGCCGGACGTTTCATGCGCTTGAGCACGTCGGGATGCGCATGCTGGAGCGGCACGTCGAGGTAGGGCAGCACCCTTCCCTCCGCCATCATCGGAATGACGTCGTCGACATGCGGATACGGGTACACATAGTGCAGGCGGACCCAGGCGCCGTACTGCGCCGCCAGCTCGCCGAGCGCACCGACCAGCTGCGTCATGTGGGTGCGCAGCGGCTTGCCGTTCCAGAAACCGGTGCGGAACTTCACATCGACACCATAGGCGCTGGTGTCCTGGGAAATCACCAGCAGTTCCTTGACTCCGGCCTTGAACAGATTTTCCGCTTCCAGCATCACGTCCGCGACAGGACGGGACACCAGGTCGCCGCGCATGGAAGGAATGATGCAGAAGCTGCAGCGATGGTTGCAGCCTTCGGAAATCTTCAGATAGGCATAATGCTTGGGCGTCAGCTTCACGCCTTGCGCCGGTACCAGGTCGATGAAGGGATCGTGCGGCTTGGGCAGGTGCTTGTGTACCGCGGCCATGACTTCACCGACGGCGTGCGGGCCGGTGACTTCCAGCACTTTCGGATGCACCGACTGGATGATGTCGTTGCCGGCCGCGTCTTTCTTTGCGCCCAGGCAACCGGTCACGATGACCTTGCCGTTTTCGTTCAGCGCTTCGCCGATGGCATCCAGCGATTCTTGAACGGCGGCATCGATGAAACCGCAGGTATTGACGATAACCAGGTCGGCACCGTCATAGGACTTGGCCGTATCGTAGCCTTCGGCGCGAAGTTGGGTGAGGATTTGTTCGGAGTCGACGAGCGCCTTGGGGCAGCCAAGCGAGACGAAGCCGACTTTCGGAGAATGGGAAGCGTTGGACATGACAGGATGAGGTACAAAGCGAATCCGCTATTGTACCCTCCGCAGGCAACTTCCCGGTGCAGACAGGCACGCGGACAGACACGTGGTCCGGCTTGCCTTTTCGCCATCGGAGCCGGACCGCGACAGCGCTGATCGAAGTGGATTACTTGTTTTTATCGGTCGGAGGTACCGGCGGTACGGGTGGTACGAACGGGAAAGTGCCGAACATGTTCTTTGTCTGGCTTTGCATCTGGTCTTGCATTTGCAGGAACAGGTTCTTGCTCTGTTCGATGTAGTTGCTCATCATCCCCTGCATCATGGGGCCCTGCACATTCATGAACTGGGTCCACATTTCCTGACTGAACGGCTTGCCTTCGTAGAACCCTTTGGAACTCTCGGCCAGTTTGTTCTGGATATCGATGAACGCCTGGATATTCTTTTCCAGGTAGGAGCCCATCATCCCCTGCATCGCATGCCCATAGTAGCGGATGATCTGCGACAGCGCGCCGCTGGAAAACATCGGCGTGCCGTTGGCTTCTTCTTCAAGGATGATTTGCAGCAGGATGCTGCGGGTCAGGTCCTCTTCGGACTTGGCGTCAACAACAGTAAATTCCTCGTTGTCAAGCACCAGTTGCTTGACGTCCGCCAGCGTGATGTAGGAACTCGTTTGCGTGTCATAAAGACGGCGGTTCGGATACTTCTTAATCAAGCGCTCGGAAAGCTTTTTTGCACTGTTCATCGAATATTCCAGTTTTTGCGTCGCAACGCGTCATTGCCGTTTTTTTAATAAAGCGAACAGGCGTTCGCTGTCTCCAGTTTTATTATAGTGCGAAAAAACAAAGCTTTAGGGAAGTCTTGCAAAATGCACATGGCTTTATTGCAATGCGTTTGAGCAAAATCGCCTTTCGACGTCCGTCAGCTTCCGGGCAACATCCCGCCTTCCCTCGACGCCTTGGGGCTCTGAACGCAATTTCAATTTTCGGTCTTGGAATACGGGACGAACTCCCGCGCGACAGGCTCGCGACCGGTGGCAATGCGGGATGCTGGCGTCCCGCATTGCCACCGGTCGCTATGGGCTAGACTTGCGCCGCTACTTGGTATCAGCCTTGACCTTCACGTATCGGCCAGGCGCCGGTTCGATCGGCTTGTAATTGGCATTGCCAAATTTTTTAGGTGCGGGAACCTGCTCGCCGGCATTCTCCGCCAGGAAACCGGTCCATTCCGGCCACCAGCTGCCGGGCGTTTCCGTCGCTTTGCCGAGCCACTCCTCGGCGCTGTCGAACGCCTGGTCGGCGCTCCAGTAGCTGCGTTTCTTCTTGGCGGGAGGGTTGATAACTCCGGCAATGTGTCCGGAGGCACCGAGTACGAAGCGGTTGCGCTCGCGCTTCTTCGGGTTGAGCAACTTGACCGACTCGTAGGCGGCGGTCCATGGAACGATATGATCTTCGCGGGAGCCGTAGATGAAGGTCGGTGCATCGATCTTCGACAAGTCGATCTTTTCGCCGGCAACACTCACCTTGCCGGGCGTACGCAGCCGGTTCTCGAGATAGAGATTGCGCAGATACCAGCAGAACATCGGGCCGGGCAGATTCGTGCTGTCAGCATTCCAGTACAGAAGGTCGAACGGAGGCGGATTCTCGCCCTTCAGATAATTGGCCTTGACGTAATTCCAGACCAGATCATTGGGACGCAGGCTCGAAAATGCGGAGGCGAAATCACGTCCGGGCATCAGCCCGCCCTTGCCCAGCTGCTGCTCACGCAGCGAAACCTGCGCTTCGTCGATGAACACCTCGATCACGCCGGGATCGGAAAAATCGAGGAAGGTGGTCAGCAGGGTGAGGCTGGAAACCGGGTTTTCGCCGCGCGCATACAGCAGCGCCAGCGCAGTCGACAATAACGTGCCTCCCACGCAGAAGCCGAGCGCATTGATCTGCTCCTGACCGGAGATTTCCTGTACGACATTGATGGCCTTGACGACGCCTTCGAGAATATAGTCATCCCAGGTCCTGTTGCCGAGCGATGCGTCGGGATTGACCCACGACACCAGGAACACCGTGTGGCCCTGCTCCACGGCATGCCGCACAAGCGAGTTCTCCGGCTGCAGGTCCAGGATGTAGTACTTGTTGATGCAAGGAGGCACCAGCAGCAGCGGCCGTTCGAACACCGACTTGGTGAGCGGCTTGTACTGAATCAGCTGGAAAAGCGCATTCTCGAATACCACCGCTCCCTCGCTGGTGGCCACGTTCTTTCCAACTTCGAAGGCCGATTCGTCGGTCTGGGAGATTCGCCCCTTCTGCATGTCTTCCAGCATGTGGGCAATGCCCTTTGCCAGGCTTTCCCCCTTGGTTTCGACGATCTTTTGCTGCGCCTCGGGATTCGTCACGAGGAAGTTCGCCGGCGACATGGCGTCCACCATCTGTTGCACCGCAAAACGAATTTTCTGCTTCGCACGGGGTGCTGCTTCGACGGCATCGGCCATCGCCATCAGGAAGCGCGCATTAAGCAGATAGGCGGCCGCATTGAATGCGAACAGGGGATTGGATTGCCATTCGGGCGAAGTGAAACGCTTGTCGGCAATCACGGGCGCCTTCGCGGAGAGCATCTGCTGCCAGAGGTTCGACATTTCCTGCATGTAGTCGCCCTGCAGCTTGGCGAGAACCGACGGATCAATGGTCGCGCCGAATTCCTTGACCGTGGCAGTAAAGGGCCGGGTATCGAGCTGCGGAGTCTGCAGCATGGACTGCCAGGCATTCGGGTCGGCGAACTGTGCCATCCAGGTCTGCGGATCGCCTTGAGGGGTGAACATGTTATTCATGCTTGAGTCTCTTTTTTCGCGTAAGGTTACGGTTTGTCGAACTTTCGAAACTGCTTGCGCCTGCTATGCTTATCGTCGCCATCGCATGGATTTATGTCGTCTTGATGATGTCCATCACCGAACACTCGGTCACTGCAGGCGTCATGACCTTCCTGCTCTATGGCGTCTTGCCCCTGACGATCATTTTATACTTGATGGGTGCGCCACGACGCAAGCGTAACAGGGCAAAAGCCGAAAAATTACTACTGGAAGAAGCCGCGGAACGAAAGAATACGGGAGAGATCAGGAGTGAAGACCGCAACGGGACACCGTAAGTTGATGCATGGCATCACGGCTCTCCTGAAAGAACGCTACTTGAACCAGATCAACGAGGCCATGCGGCCAGTCACGCCGTCGCGTCGATAGGAATAGAAATGCTCCCGCTCGCTTACGGTACAGCGATTTCCTCCCCATACGCGGTTGACATTGGCGCTTGCAAGACGACGCCGTGCCAGTGCATAGATATCCGCATGATATTTTGAAGAACCTGCGGTAACCGGTGTAAATGCCGCGGCAGCCTCCCGGTCTTGTTCGGCGAACGCCTGCAGCACATCTTCGCCCACCTCGAAACAGGCTGGTCCGATGGCTGGTCCCATCCATGCCAGAATGTCCCCGGCGCCGGCTTCGCGCATGCGTGCCACCGTGTTTTCCAGCACCCCGTGCGCGAGGCCCCGCCAGCCGGCATGCGCCGCGCCGACGACCCTTCCTTCGGTATCGCAGAACAGCACCGGCAGGCAGTCCGCCGTCTGGATGACGCAGACGACACCCGGTGCGGTCGCGATGCAGGCATCGGCCTTCAGCATCTCCCCCCGCTCCGCTGCCGGAGCAGCATCATGGGCATTGACGACTTCACTGCCATGCACCTGCGTCAACCACCCGGGTTCGCCGGGAAGCATCGAGCGCAGCAAAGCGCGATTGGCAGCGACCGCTTCCGGCGAATCGCCCACATGCACTCCCAGATTGAGGCCATGAGCGCCGCTGCCGTCGTCATAGGGCGCAAGGCTGGTCCCGCCGCGCCGCGTCGTCGACAGCGACGAGACATTGGCCGGCGCATCCCAGTCGGGAACCAGAGCGGGAACCATGCCGCCTACTCCGACACCGCCGCTGCGGCATCAATGCCGGCGCGCGCCAGCAGGTCCCGCATGTCGTCCGGCAGAGGCGAAGTCCAGTCGCATTCCTTCTGGCTGGAGGGATGCACCAGTCCCAGACGATAGGCATGCAGCGCCTGCCTTGGAAACACGGCGGCAAGATGAGGCTTGCCGTAAAGAGGGTCGCCGACGAGCGTAAAGCCGATGGACTGCATATGAACGCGGATCTGGTGCGTGCGTCCGGTTTCGAGCCTGCATTTCAGCAGGCTGACCGGGCGGCCATCCAGACTTCCGGTCGCAATCCTTTCGTAATGCGTCACCGCCGGCTTTGCACTGGCGTTCTCCGACACCGCCATCTTGATGCGATCGCGCGGATGACGTCCGATCGCGGCATCGACCCTGCCGCTGATCTGCGGCGCTCCCCAGACCAGCGCCAGATACTCCCTGTGCACGCTGCGGGACTGCAGCTGTCGCACGAGGTCGGTCTGTGCCTGCAGGGTTTTTCCCACCACCATCAACCCGCTGGTTTCCTTGTCCAGGCGGTGCACGATGCCCGCCCTCGGCACCGAGGCGATGGCGGGAAAGTGGTGCAGCAGCCCATTGAGCAGGGTGCCCGACCAGTTGCCGGCGGCGGGATGCACGACCAGTCCGGCCGGCTTGTCAATGACGAGAATCGCGTTGTCTTCGTAAAGAATGCCCAGTGGAATCGGCTCCGGGCTGAAGGCGGTATCCTCGGGCGCGGATTGCGGGCGGATGACGATGGTTTCATCGCCCAGGGCCAGCGCCTTGGCTTTGGCGGGCTGGCCATCGACAGTCACATGTCCGGCTTCGATCCATTGCTGGAGCCGGCTGCGGGAATATTCCGGCACCAGCTGGGACACCACCTTGTCGATGCGGATGCCGCAGAATTCGGGGGTGAGTTTCAGTTCGATGGAAGACGCTTCCGGCACCAGGCCGTCGTCTTCATCGCCGTCATAAACGTCGTTTTCAGGGGAAGTTTTATTCAAAATCGGAAATTCAGTTGTATCGTTGCAAGAAGTCGCCATCGGCTATAATCATGGCCTTGTTCAGCCGTGTTCCTGCAAAACCTCATGCGAAATAGATCGATCAAAATTGCTGCCATCGCCCTTGCTCTGTCTCTGTCCGGATGCGGCATGCTTCCCGAAAAGATCGACGAGACCAGAACCTGGTCGGCCTCGAGATTATACTCGGAGGCACGCGACGAACTGGCAAGCGGCAATTATGAACGCGCAATCCAGCATTTTGAAAAGCTGGAATCGCGCTATCCGTTCGGCACCTATGCGCAGCAGGCACAGATGGAAATCGCTTACGCCCATTATCGCCAGGGAGAGCAGCCCGAGGCGCTGGCCGCGGTCGAGCGCTTCATCAAGCTGCATCCGAATCATCCGAATGTCGATTACATGTATTACCTGCGCGGCCTGATCAACTTCAACGACAGGATCGGCTTCCTGAGCTTCCTGTCGAGGCAGGATCCGAGCGAACGCGATCCGAAAGCCGCGCGCGACGCCTTCGACTCCTTCAAACAATTGGCGGAGCGCTTCCCCGACAGCGTGTACACCAAGGATGCGATTGCACGGATGAAATATCTCGTCAATGCAATGGCCCAGTATGAAGTCCACGTGGCGAAGTATTACTTCCGTCGCGGCGCCTATGTCGCCGCCGTAAACCGCGCGCAGATCGCGGTGGCGGAATACCGCGAAGCGCCGGCGGTGGAAGAAGCGCTTTTCGTGATGGCACAGTCTTACGATGCCTTGGGCCTGCCCGATCTGCGGGATGACACGAACCGCGTGCTCAGGCAGAATTTCCCGAACAGCGTCTATTTCAGCGGCGGTCCGCAAACCAGCAAGCCCTGGTGGCAGATCTGGTAGGTCCGCCGCCCGCCGTGAAAGCCTGGCAATGAATAGCGAAGAGCCCCGTTTTACGGGGCTCTTTTCTTTAACGGGGCAATCCACCGGCAAGCCGCTGAAGAATGGGCGGCTTCCGCCGGAAACGGCTCGCTTCCGGCATCCCCTGCTGCATATCCCCTGCCACTTCAGGCTTCGACGCGCCGGCGAAACACCCAGTGATTGTCATCAGACGCCGCCGGATCATGGGCATAGCCATCGAGGTTGAACTGCTTGAGCTTTTCAGCCTGCGTGATTCCCTTGATCGCGGCATAGCGCGCCATCAGGCCGCGAGCCCTTTTTGCAAAGAAGGAAATTACCTTGTATTTGCCGTTTTTCCAATCTTCGAACACGGGGTAAATGACGCGGGCATCAAGCTGCTTGGGCTTGACCGCCTTGAAATACTCGTCAGAAGCCAGATTGACCAGCACGTCTGACCGGTTGGCCGCCAACTGTGCATTCAGGGCCTCGGTGACCAGGTTTCCCCAGAACGCATACAGGTTGCGCCCGCGAGGATTGGCCAGCGAAGTGCCCATTTCAAGGCGATAGGGCTGCATCAGGTCAAGCGGACGCAGCACGCCGTAAAGACCCGACAATATTCGCAAGCGGGATTGCAGGTAAGCGATCTGCTTCTCCGTCAGCGAGGCTGCGTCCAGTCCTTCGTACACATCCCCATTGAATGCGAGCACGGCCTGCTTGGCGTTTTTCGGTGAAAATTCCGGCGACCATGTGGCATAGCGGGTAACATTCAGCACCGCAAGCGCATCGGAAATATCCATCAGGGAAGACAGCTGGGCTGGCGACAGCGGCCGGAGTGTCTCGATCAGTTCGGCGGAATGGTCTAGGAAATCCGGCAGGGTATGCACCTTGGTGGTGGACGGCGTTTCGTAGTCGAGCGACTTGGCGGGCGAAATGACTAACAGCATGAAAAAGCAGTTTCTACAGGAAATGAATTGCCGAATGATACCGAATCGCATCGTGATCGACACGAATGTCTGCCTTGATCTTTTCGTCTTCCGCGACCCGAGGTGGCAGCCCTTGCTTGCAGCGCTCGAAGAAGGTCGAGTCGAAGCGGTCACGCGCGACGATTGCCGCACCGAATGGCTGCGCGTGCTGGAATATACCCACCTGCCTCTTGATGCCGATTCCCGCGCCACGGCCACCCGGAAATTCGATGCGCTGATCACCCTGCTCGCGCCGGAACAGATGGCAGTCAAGACCGAGATCCGCCTTCCGGTCTGCAAGGATCCCGATGATCAGAAATTTCTCGAACTGGCACGCGATACCGGCGCCCGCACGCTGCTTACCAAGGACAAGGCGCTGCTCAAGCTGGCCAAGCGCACCGCCAAGGCGGGACTGTTCGAGATCGTCGTTCCGGAGAGTTGGGCACTGCCCGCCGACCCTGTATAAAATGCATTCTTTGCCCTGACCAATTAATCGTTCACCATGAATATGCCGACGCTCTCCTCGCCCGCCCCGGACCAGTCGCTCAACTCGCTGCAATCCAGATTGCCGAACGTCGGCACCACGATTTTCACCGTCATGTCCGCCCTTGCGTCGGAAAAGGGAGCGGTCAACCTCGGACAGGGCTTCCCCGACTTTGATTGCGATCCCGCCCTGGTCGACGCCGTCGCCTCCTCGATGAAGGAAGGTCTCAATCAATATCCGCCGATGACAGGTGTGCCCGCGCTGCGGGAAGCGATCGCCGCCAAGGTGGAAACCCTGTACGGCCACCGCTACGACCCGGCAACCGAGATCACCATCACAGCCGGCGCAACCCAGGCGCTGCTGACCGCCATCCTGTGCGCGGTGCATCCGGGCGATGAAGTCCTGATCATCGAGCCGGTCTATGACAGTTACGTCCCTTCGATCGAACTGGCCGGCGGCAAGCCGGTCTTCGTGCAGATGGAAGTCGGCAAGGAAGGCTACTCGATTCCCTGGGCAAAGGTCGCCGCCGCGGTGACGCCGAAGACCCGCCTGCTGATGGTCAACTCTCCGCACAATCCCACCGGTTCGGTGCTGAAGCCCTCCGACATGCAGGCCCTCGCCGATATCGTGCGCGGCACGAATATCCTGATTGTTTCGGACGAAGTCTATGAGCACATGGTTTATGACGGCTCCCGTCATGAATCGGTATGCCGCTACCCGGAACTGGCGGCGCGTTCCTTCGTGGTATCGAGCTTCGGGAAAACCTATCATGTCACCGGCTGGAAAATCGGCTACGTCGCTGCCCCGGCCGCGCTGTCGGCCGAATTCCGCAAGGTTCACCAGTTCAATGTCTTTACCGTCAATACGCCGGTCCAGCATGGCATGGCCCGCTACATGGCGAACCCGGCGCCCTATCTCGACCTGCCCGCCTTCTATCAGCACAAGCGCGACCTGTTCCGCGACGGCCTCAAGGCCACCCGGTTTCGCCTCCTGCCTTCGGAAGGGACCTATTTCCAGTGCGTCGACTACTCCGCCATTTCCGATCTGCCCGAAGCGGATTTCGCAAAATGGCTGACTGCTGAAATCGGTGTTGCCGCCATCCCGGTCTCCGCGTTCTACAATCAGCCGAGGGAATCGGGCATCGTGCGCTTCTGCTACGCCAAGAAGGATGAAACCCTGCAAACCGCCCTGCAGCGGCTGGCACGCCTGTAAAGCTTTCGATTTTTTCGGAGCGCACTCTTTAGAAGGGGCCATGCGCTGCCGTTAACCCTCCTGACGGCAAGGAGTTCCATCGCCCCGCATGACCAAGGTTGGCAGGGTGATGCATCACAGCACTTCGACATACACAAGGACACGGCACGAACGACCAAGAGTACCCCAGCGGCGACACCTAAGACCCATTCGGCAGGCCTGCCGAGGCGAAAGGGAAGTAGATGGAACATCGAAGACTCAGTCTGTCCGATATCGCCATTGGCGAACCGCTGCCCTGGGACGTATACGGCGAAGGCAAAACGCTGCTGCTGCGGCGAGGCCATGTGTTGCAAAGCGCCGGCCAGGTCGAGTCGCTGCTGCAACGTGGACTCTTTGTCGACGCCGCCCTACTCGACGGCGGTCACAAGCGCAAGGATCTGCAGGCACAGCAGGCCAGGCGCGAAACGCCATCCGCGCTGCGCTTCATCAATCTCGCCAACAAGCGCCTTGAGCGCCTGCTCTATAACTTGGCCAACGAAAGCGATGCCGCATCCAAGATCCTGGAGGTGGCCAAGGCCCTGAGCTACGCGGTGGACACCAATGCCGACGTTGCGCTAAGCAGCGTCCTGCTCAACCAGCAGGCCGGCAGCTATGCGATACGCCACAGCGTCGATAGCGCGCTGCTTGCCTTGCTGATCGCGCGGTCGATGCGGAAGTCGCAGGAGGAAATCCAGTTCATCATGGCGGCCGCGCTGACGATGAACATCGGCATGCTTCGCCAGCACGACCTGTTGCGGGACAAGCAGACTCCCTTGACCGAGCCGGAACAGAACCTCATCAAATCGCATACGAAGACGAGCGTGGACCTGCTTGCACAGGCCGGCATCACGCAGCCGGAATGGCTGGAATATGTCGCCCTGCATCATGAGAACGACAACGGCAGCGGCTACCCTTTCGGCAAAAAGCTCGCGGACATTCCCCAGAATGCCAAGATCGTGTCCCTTGCGGACCGTTACTGCGCCTGCGTCACGCAGCGCGCCTATCGGAAAACGCTGCTGCCCAATGCGGCGCTGCGCGATGTTCTGCTCAATGGCGGCAAACCTGGAGACCCCATGCTCGCCGCCTACTTCATCAAGGAAATCGGTACGTATCCGCCCGGCTGTTTCGTGCGGCTGCAGAATGGAGAGATCGGCGTCGTGACCCGGCGCACCAAGGACGCTGCCGCGCCTGTCGTCCATGCATTCGTCGGCCCGCGCGGCGCTCCGCTCTCCTTCCCGATACAGCGCGACACCACCAAGGAACTGTATGCGATCCGCGAACTGCTGCCGCCCGAGCAGGCAACCCTTCGCTTCAGCATGCAGCAGCTTTGGGGCGACGAGGCGGCGCTGTAGCCGCTTGGCATTGAAGCACTGCCGCATCGACGCGCCGCCGCCTTAACGTACGCCTTAACGTACGCCTGCTACCAGCGCCTATTAGCGCTTATTGCGTGCCGCCATGGCTTCCTGATTCGCCTTGCGGTCAGCATTGACACGCTGCGCCACCGGTCTTTCGCCCAACATCTTCACATATTCGCGTACCGGCAGTGCCGCCAGCGCATCTTCCCCGTAGATGATCTTCGACGCCATGCTGACCAGGGGCAGATGCACCATGCCCGCGCAGTCTGCCATCGTGAATTCCGCGCCGGCGATATAGGGAGAGAATTTCGCAAGCCTGGCGAAACCCTCGACGTTGCGCTTCAACAGCTTCTGCACACGCTCCTTGGTTTCATCGCTGACCTTGCCGCCGAAGAAAGCCTCGGGATAAAGTTCACGCGCCACCAGTTCCAGGTGCAGCTCGGTGAAGGTGATCAGTTCCCGCACCTTGGCAGCGGCCAACGGGTCGGCAGGCAGCAAGGGGTTTTGCGGATAGGCGGATTCGATATAGTCGAGGATGACCTGCGATTCGCAGAGACGTCCATGTTCCGTCTCGATAAAAGGCACCTTGCCGAGCGGGGAGCGTTCAAGCAGCTCCGGCGTGCGATCCAGCCACACCAGCTCCTCCTCAAATTCGATGCCTTTTTCCAGCAGCGCGAATTTCACCTTGTTGTAGTAGTTGCTCGCGGCAAATCCACATAGTTTCAGCATTCTCGTCTCCGTTGGTTTCACTGTTTTGCGAGCGGCAAGCTTACCGCAGAACCGCCCGGGTCTGCCAGACCTCCTCCACTTCCACCGCTGTCCGGCATTTCGGCAATAATAGCGGGGTCATTACATCAACCCGTCCAATGCCGATTGACTTGCTCAACGACAGGCGGGCTTTCAACCAACCTGATACCCGCCGACATGTCTGCCGAACTTCGAGCTTCACGCCAGGACGCGACGCTGATCCTGACCATTTCCAACCCCGGGGCAAGAAACGCGCTGCACCCCGACATGTATGCTGCCGCCATCGAAACCTTGAATACGGCCGAACGCGACGACTCGGTGCGCGCCGTCGTGCTGACGGGGGCGGACGGTTTCTTCTGCTCGGGCGGAAATCTCAAGCGCCTGCAGGAGAACCGCAGCAGGGACCGCTCCGTGCAGGCGGAGTCGATCGACAATCTGCACGGCTGGATACAGGCCATCCGGGACTGTCCGAAGCCGGTGATCGCCGCGGTCGAAGGCATGGGCGCCGGCGCCGGATTTTCGCTCGCGCTGGCCTGCGACCTGATCGTTGCCGGCGCCTCCGCCAAATTCACCATGGCGTATGTCAAGGTCGGCCTGACGCCGGACGGCGGCGGCAGCTGGTTTCTTTCCCAGGTATTGCCGCGCCAGCTGGCGCTGGAAATCCTGCTCGAAGGCAAAGCGATTGGCGCAGAGCGCCTGCATCAGCTTGGCGTCGTGAACCGTCTGGTTGCCGATGGCACCGCGCTCGATGCCGCGCTTGCATGGGCCGATGAACTGGCCCAGCTGTCGCCGAATTCCGTCGAGCGCATCAAGTCCCTGACACTGGAAGCGGCCGGCAACAGCCTGGCGCAGCATTTCGAGGTGGAGAAGCGCAATTTCGTCGAAAGCCTGCATCACCGCGATGCGCATGAGGGCATCACGGCCTTCTTTGAAAAGCGAAAGCCCAATTACAAGTAAGGAGACCCATGAGCGAACATCAGCGCCGCCGCATTTACCTGATGCGGCATGGCAACGTCACCTATTTCGACAACCAGGGCAAACCCTTTCTTCCCGAACTGGTTCCACTGAATGAACTGGGACAGGCTCAGGCCACGGCGGCGGGCAGGATCTTCGCTGAGGAAAAGCTGCAATTCGATCGCGTCATCGTTTCAGGCCTGCCTCGTACCGTCGAGACGGCTACCAGGGTTCTTGCCGAGACCGGGCAGAAGATCGAGCTTGAGCGCTGGCCGGATCTGGTCGAACTTCGCGGCGGAAAGCTGTCGGCGATTCCCGACGAACACCTGCGGGACGCCTTCGTGGGCGCCTTCGACGGCGTCGTGCCCGAAGACAGACGCTTTCTCGGCGGCGAGTCGATAGGCGAGTTGATGGACCGCATCCATCCCTGCATCGACAGGCTGCGTGCCGACAAATCCTGGGATACGGTGCTGATGGTGCTGCATGGCGGGGTGAACCGCGCCATCCTCTCCTATGCACTGACGAACCAGCGCCTGTTCCTGGGCAATCTCGCCCAGACCGCGGGCTGCATCAATGCCATCGACGTCGGCGAAGCGCAGGCGGACTGGGTGGTTCGCATCGTCAACTTCTCGGCCATTTCCAGCTTGCAGGGCGAATCGCGCCATACGACAATGGAAGTCCTTCTGGATCAATACCTGCGGTCCCGCAACCGTCAGAATTAAGGCCGCATCCCCTCTTCCTCTCCCCGAAAACAGAAAAAATAGAATAGTACGATCGTACGCTTTTCGCTGTAGAATAAGGCGATAACTATTTCTCGCTGTTCCCAAAGGAGACAAGATGTTTGAAGAATTCATGGGCACGCGTCCGGTATCGGAGCGTCAGAAGTTCGACATCGGCGCCATGCAGGAATACATGCGGCAGCATGTGGAAGGCTTTTCCGGAGAACTCGCCGTCGAGCAGTTCAAGGGCGGCCAGTCCAATCCCACCTTCAAGCTGACCGCCGGCGGAAAGAGTTACGTGCTGCGCACCAAGCCCGGCCCCGCCGCCAAGCTGCTGGCCTCCGCCCATGCGATCGACCGTGAATTCCGCGTCATGGATGCGTTGAACAAGGCGGGCTTCCCCGCCGCGAAACAGTTCGCCCTGTGCACCGACGAATCCGTGATCGGCCGTGCCTTCTACATCATGGATTTCGTCGACGGCCGCGTGCTCTGGGACCAGTCGCTGCCCGGCATGAGCAACGACGAACGGGCTGCGATCTACGACGAGATGAACCGCGTGATCTCCCAGCTGCATACCATCGACTATGCGGCAATCGGCCTTGCCGACTACGGCAAGCCGGGCAATTACTTCATGCGCCAGATCGATCGCTGGACCAAGCAGTACAAGGCTTCGGAAACGGAAAAGATCGAGGCCATGGACAATCTGATCGAGTGGCTGCCGAACAATATTCCTCCCGGCGATGACACCAGCATCGTGCACGGCGACTACCGTCTCGACAACATGATTTTCCATCCGACCGAACCGCGCGTGCTCGCGGTGCTCGATTGGGAACTGTCGACGCTCGGCCATCCGCTGGCCGACTTTTCCTACCACTGCATGAGCTGGCATATTCCGCAGGGGCAGTTCCGCGGCATCGCCGGCATCGATTACCTCTCGCTCGGCATACCGAGCGAGGAGGATTACATCGCCAGGTATTGCGAGCGCACCGGCAAGAGCATCAACCGCAACGATTTCAATTTCTACCTTGCCTACAACATGTTCCGCCTCGCGGGCATCTTGCAAGGCATCATGAAGCGCTATGTCGACGGCACCGCGTCGAGCGAACAGGCGCTCAAATCCGGCCAGGCGGCACGACCGATGGCTGAAATGGGCTGGGCTTACGCCTCAGGCCAGAAGTAACGGACATCTGGCAACACAGATTACCGGCATGACCGGGACTAACGAGACTACCGAGAGACCACCAAGGAGACGACATGGAATTCGAATATTCCGACCGCTGCAAGGAACTGCAGGAAAAGCTGCTGAAGTTCATGGATGAGCACATCTATCCGAACGAAAAGGCATTTGATGAAGAAGTCGACCGCAACGGCCGCGAAAAAGGCAACCGCTGGATCGCGACGCAGCTGATCGAAGACCTGAAGCCGAAGGCCCGCGCAGCCGGCCTGTGGAACCTGTTCCTGCCGAAGTCCACCCGGGCTCCGGAAGGCTTGTCCAATCTCGACTACGCTCCGCTGTGCGAAATCATGGGCCGCGTGTCCTGGGCGCCGGAAGTCTTCAACTGCGCTGCGCCGGATACCGGCAACATGGAAACCATCGAGCGCTACGGCACCGAGGAGCACAAGCGCCAGTGGCTGGAGCCGCTGCTGCGCGGCGAGATCCGCTCCGCCTTCGCGATGACCGAACCGGGGGTAGCCTCGTCCGACGCGACCAATATCGAGACCCGCATCGAGCGTGATGGCGACGAGTATGTGATCAACGGCCACAAGTGGTGGATTTCCGGCGCCGGCGACCCGCGCTGCAAGATCTTCATCCTGATGGGCAAGACCGATCCGAGCGCGCCGCGCCATTCCCAGCAGTCGATGATTCTGGTGCCGCGCGACACGCCCGGCGTGACCATCAAGCGTCCGCTGCCGGTATTCGGCTACGACGATGCGCCGCACGGCCATTGTGAAATCCTGTTCGAGAACGTGCGCGTGCCGGCATCCAATATCCTGCTCGGCGAAGGCCGCGGTTTCGAGATCGCCCAGGGCCGCCTCGGCCCGGGCCGCATCCATCACTGCATGCGCGCCATCGGCGTGGCGGAACGGGCTCTGGAACATATGTGCAAGCGCATCAACCAGCGCGTCGCGTTCGGCAAGAAGGTATCCGAGCAAAGCGTCTGGCATGAGCGCATCGCCGAATCCCGCATCATGATCGACACCGCGCGACTGCTGACGCTGAAGGCTGCCTACATGATGGATACCGTGGGCAACAAGCATGCGAAGGCCGAGATCGCCATGATCAAGGTGCTGGCGCCGAACGTCACGCAAAAGGTGCTCGACTGGGCCATCCAGGCACACGGCGCCGGCGGCGTCTGCGACGACTTCCCGCTCGCCGGGCAATGGGCCGGCAACCGTACCCTGCGCATCGCCGACGGTCCGGACGAGGTGCATCGCAACTCGATCGCCAAGCTGGAAATGGCCAAGCACATGTCCATTCCCGCGCGCGACCAGGAACTGCCGATCACGCGTTCCTGATGTCCGGGCCGGCAGTCGTGTAGCTCCGATGCAAGGACTGTCAAATCGCTGCATAATCTTGCTGCTTTTGACAGTCCAACAACTATTGCACAACTGCAGAATTGCAGAATTGCGCCATTGCCGGAGCCCTCATGATCGACGTTTACTCTACTGCCACGCCGAACGGCCACAAGGTTCACATCATGCTGGAGGAATGCGGTCTTCCCTACCGCATCCACCATATCAACATCGGCGAGGGCGACCAGTTCAAGCCGGAATTCCTCGCCATCTCCCCCAACAACAAGATCCCCGCCATCGTCGATTCCGACGGACCGGACGGCGAGCCGATGTCGCTCTTCGAATCGGGCGCGATCCTGGTCTATCTCGCCAGCAAGACCGGCAAGTTTCTCGGCAATACCGACCGGGAAAAATTCACCACCCTGCAGTGGCTGATGTTCCAGATGGGCGGAGTCGGACCGATGCTGGGCCAGGCGCATCATTTCCGCATCTACGCCCCGGAAAAGATCGAGTACGCGGTCAACCGCTATACCAATGAAGCCAGGCGCCTGTACGGCGTGATCGACCGGCAGCTGGCAAAGACCGCCTATCTCGCCGGCGACGAATACACGATTGCCGATATCGCCACCTTCCCCTGGCTGCGTTCATGGAAGAACCAGGGCATCGACTGGGAAGAATTCCCGAATGCGAAACGCTGGTTCGACGAAATCAGCGAGCGCCCCGCGGTTCAGCGCGGCGTTGAAGTCCTTGCCAACCTGCGCAAGCCGCTGATGGACGACAAGTCGAAGGAAACACTGTTCGGCTCGACCCAGTACCAGAAGCGCTGAACAAGGCGCGCAAAAAAACGGGCTGCCCATGCAGCCCGTTTTCATTACAGCTTCGCCAGACGCTTACCAGTAGCGTCGCGACACCGACTCCGCAACGCAGACCGGCTTGTCGCCGCCTTCGCGCTCCAGCGTCACGGTCCAGACATTCTGGACGCCGCCCGGAATTTCCTCGACTTCCTTGAGGACCATGCGGCCGCGCACCCGGCTGCCGCTCGGCACCGGCGCGGGAAACCTCACCTTGTTGAGCCCGTAATTGACGCCCATCTTCGCCGTCGGAAACGAGATCGCGCTTTCCGTGATCATCGGCAGCAGCGACAGGGTCAGAAAGCCGTGCGCGATGGTAGTGCCGCCGAACGGCGACTCCTTCCGGCAACGCTCTTCATCGAGGTGAATCCACTGATGATCGCCGGTCGCTTCGGCAAACATCCGGATGCGGTCCTGTGAAATCTGGAACCAGTCCGATACCGCCACTTCCTGGCCGATCAGGCTCTTCAATTCTTCTACCGATGCAATCTCGCGCATGCTGTCTCCGTTCTTGTCTTAATGAAGCGGCGGCCGTGCCGATGTCCGCGCTACTGCGGCCGCCGGCCGTACATTCCCATGCCCTTGACCGTCGCCACCACTTCGCCGTGCTGGTTTTTGGCCTGCCACTGCGTCATGATCACGCCGCGATCGGGCTTGCTTGTCGAAGGCCTGGTCTCGAGGATGGTGGTGGATACCGAAAGCGTATCGCCGGCGCGAACCGGCTTGAGCCAGCGTATCTCATCCACGCCCGGCGAACCCATGCTGGATGACTGGCGCAGGAAATGATCCACCATCATGCGCATCATCATGCTGCAGGTATGCCAGCCGCTGGCGATGATGCCGCCGTAGATGGAATTCGCCGCCGCATCCTTGTCGACATGGAAGGGTTGAGGATCGAACTTGGAGGCGAAGTCGATGATTTCCTCTTCCGTCACCGTCCGCGTACCCACTTCGATGGTCTGACCGGCTGCAAAGTCTTCGAAATACCACTTCTTCAATTCCGCCATCTCGATCCTCCTTCTGGTTCAGGCTGCGTTCCGGAAGCCTGGCTGCGCTGCGAAACGGGCCAGGTGATGATCGGTGTCGCCCAACGTCAGGTCGATCATCGTCAGACGCTTGAAATGATGCGCCGCCGGCATTTCATCGGTGACGCCCATGCCGCCGTGCAGCTGGATCGCCTGCTGGCCGACATACTTGAGCGCCTGTCCGACGCGCGCCTTGGCCGCCGATACCGTACGGCGGCGCTCTTCGACGTCAGCGGACGAGACCTTGACCGCGGCCAGCGTCGCCATCGAGCGCGCCTGTTCCGCCTGCATGAACATTTCCGCCATGCGATGCTGCAGCGCCTGGAACTTGCCGATCGGGACGCCGAACTGCTGGCGCGTCTTCAGATATTCCAGCGTGGCGCCGTTCAATGCATCCATGGCGCCGACAGCTTCGGCGCACAGCAGGGTGGCGCCGTAGTCGGCCGCCGCGTCGAGAATATCCCAGCCGGCGCCGGCGCTGCCGAGCAATGCGCTCGCAGGCACGCGCACGTTATCGAAGCGGATATCGGCTGCGCGCAGGCCGTCGATGGTGCGGTAATCGCGGCGGGTGACGCCGCTTGCATCGGCCGGAACGACGAACAGGGAAATGCCGTCGGTGTCACGCTGGGCGCCGCCGGAACGGGCGGAAACGATCAGCATGCCGGCCTGGCCGCCGTGGATCACGACGGTCTTGGTGCCGTTGATCACATAGCCGTCGCCGTCGGCCTTGGCCGTCGTCGCGATGTCGAACAAGTCATGGCGCGCCTGCTTTTCGCCGAGCGCCGCCGCCAGTTTCAACTCTCCGGACGCGACCTGCTCCAGGAGCGCTTCCTGGCCGCCAGCGAGCTTGAGGAACTGCGCGCCCAGCACGGTGGCGAAATAAGGCTCCACCACGATGCCGCGGCCGAGTTCCTGCATCACCACCAGCATGTCCACCGCCGAGCCGTTGAAGCCGCCCTGCTCTTCGGGAACCGGCAGTGCGGTCATGCCGAGCTCGACCAGCGTGCCCCATGCCTGATCGGAAATGCCCTGCTCCGAATGAATGATCTTCTTGCGATGCTCGAAGGTGTAATCCTTGTCGATGAAGCGGCGCAGTGCATCCTTGAATTGTTGCTGCTCTGGTGTGTAATTGAAGTCCATGTCCGCCTCACAGTCCCAGGATCATCTGGGAGATGATGTTTTTCTGAATTTCGTTGGAGCCGCCGTAGATCGACGTCTTGCGGAAATTGAAGTAGTAAGGCGCGAGCGGCGCGGCATCGTCGTCTTCCGTGACCGCATGCTCCTGCTCGCCTTCGAGATAGGCCGGATCGAAAGGCATCGCATAGGGGCCGACCGCTTCCACCATCAGTTCGGTCAGCATCTGCTGCACTTCGGTGCCTTTCACCTTGAGCATCGATGCCTCGGGACCAGGGCCGCGCTTGGCGCTTTCCTGCGACAGCACCCGCAGCACGGTCATTTCCAGCGCCATGATTTCGATTTCCAGGCTGGCGACCTTGGACGAAAACATCGGATCATCGAGCAGCGGCTTGCCGCTCTTCATCTGCTTGCCGGCGAGGCGCTTGAGGAACAGCAGTTCACGCTTGGCGCGGCCGACCGCGGCGATGTTGGTGCGCTCGTGGCCAAGCAGATACTTGGCGTAAGTCCAGCCCTTGTTTTCTTCGCCGATCAGGTTCTCGACGGGCACTTTCACATTATCGAAGAAGACTTCATTCACCTCATGCTCTTCATCCAGCATGATGATGGGACGCACGGTGATGCCCGGCGTCTTCATGTCTATCAGCAGGAAGGAGATGCCTTCCTGCTTGCGAACGGCCGGGTCGGTACGAACCAGGCAGAAAATCATGTCGGCATGCTGCGCGAGCGTAGTCCAGGTCTTCTGGCCATTCACGATGTAATGGTCGCCCTGGCGTTCCGCGCGGGTCTTCAGCGATGCGAGGTCGGAACCGGAACCCGGCTCGGAATATCCCTGGCACCACCAGTCGTCGCAATTCAGGATGCGCGGCAGGTAGTAGCTCTTCTGCGCTTCATTGCCGAAGGCCATGATCACGGGCGCCACCATGTTGACGCCGAACGGCAGGATGGAAGGCGTACCGGCGGCGGCGCACTCCTCTTCCCAGATATGGCGCTGAACCGGCGTCCAACCCGTGCCGCCGTACTGGACCGGCCAGCCGGTGCCGACCCAGCCCTGCTTGGCGACGATCTTGTGCCAGCGGACGAAGTCTTCTTTTGAAAGGCGTTTGTGGTTGAGAACTTTTTGCTGCAGGTCTTTTGGCAGGTTCGCGTCGAGGAAGGCGCGAACGGTATCGCGGAAAGCCAAATCTTCCGCCGTGTAGTTCAAATCCATGCTGTCTCCTTGTAATCCCGGCTAAATAGCACGACCGTTCTAAAACGATTATACAGGGGTTTTTTTCTGCATGTCCAAATAATATGAAACCCGCTTCTGCGAAGCGAAGCCGAGAAGCAGGAGGCGATAAAAAAGCACGGCATGCGTGCTTGGTGCTTGGTGCTTGGTGCTTGGTGCTTGGCGCTTGGTGCTTGGCGCGGCGTTGCCGGACAGACCGCACGCATCCGTCTGCCCGCACCTGCCTGGCCCGGGCAAGGATCATCATTGAAGCGGCTGCTTGAGCGCCGCGGGGATAGGCAGGGGCAGGACATCGATGCCCTCGTCCGCAAGCGCTTCGCACTCCGCGACCGAAGCCACGCCGCGTATGGCGCGCTCCGGCGCCTCCTGATAATGAATGCGGCGCGCTTCCTCGACGAATCGTTCGCCGACATCTTCAGTCTGGGCGACCACCTTGCGCAGCATTTCCATCATTGCGGCCTGCGCATTCACGAGTGCGGCATTCCTGTCTTCGGATTTGCCCCCCGCGGAAAGGTTGAGCCGCGGCGCCGACGGCAACCGGGAAATATCCGCGCTTTCGCAGACTGGACATTCAATGCGGCGCTCGTTCGCCTGCGAGGTGAAGTCCTGTTCCGAGGAGAACCATCCCTCGAAACGATGGCCGGTTGCGCAGCAAAGGTTATAGACTTTCATGCTCGGGATGAAAAGGATTGAAACGACGGCAGGAGGCGCATCACTCGCGATGCCTTCGCCTCACCCGCAGGAAAAGCGGTAATTCAAGATAGCCACCGCGACGGTATTGTACCGCCCCTGTTTCATCTCGTTCCACACGGAGGCCAACCGTCTTGGGATTCGGGGAGTGTCTAGTATGGTGAGTTGAAAAATTGTCGATGACCACTATGGCGCAATCATGCCGGGACAAGGAAGAAAGCACTGCAGGGCCGGAGCCTTGCGCGCCTACCAGCCGGAGTATCGGCGGGATGCTTCTCCGTCATACGACAAGCAAATTGCTGACTCTCAGCGCTAGTCTTTGAACTCGAACTGCTGCTGAGCATTGTTCAGCACACCCGGAAGCTGCTGGGCCTGTAGAATGGCTTTTGCACGGCGTCTGGCGCTCTGGGTTTCGATCGTGCCCGTGAGTTTTCTGACACTGTCCTTGATTTCCATGACCTGTTCAGCCTTCGCCAGGCGAACCAGACTGCGCAGGCTTTCGCGGTATGCGTGGCGTTCCCGCGCACAGGATTTTTCTCCCAGAGTAACAGCGATCAGACTTTCAATCACCGCGTCAGTCTCGAGCTTTTTCTTCATGGCTTCGCACTTGCTGATTAAAGGACAGAACAAAGGACCGAACCGAAGATGCAATTTTAGCGTTGCAATTCTGCTTCTATTTCCCACCTGAATGATTGAGAAATATCAAGCATAGATCCTGACGGAAACAATTGGCCGATTTTATTTCTACGGACTCGTGATCCGGTCAAGCGCCGGCCGCGCATGGAGACATGAAAGAATCCTTGCCCAGATTGTATGGCAAGGCAAGGGGAACGCCAGCGGATAACCGCGACGACCGTACTATCCTCCACGGTCCGATCGGGATAGGACTCCGGATAAAAAATGCCCGCATGACCGAGAAGGCGATGCGGGCAAAATTCCTGGGAGGTTTAAAGAACCGATTTCATCTTAGCCCTTGCCTGTCCATTCTCATTGCGCTTTCGCAAGGGGCCATACGGCGTTGGGCCGCGCCAATCGGCATCTCCGATCTCCTCCTAAGCAACTATCTTTCTGGCTTGTTCATCTGCATGGTAGGAAGAGCGCACCATCGGGCCCGATGCGACGTGTGCGAAGCCCATGCCTTCTCCCAGCCGGCGCAGTTCCTCGAATTCGGCGGGCGTCACATAACGCTGCACCGGAAGATGATGGGCGCTCGGTTGAAGATACTGGCCAAGCGTCAGCATTTGCACATCGTGGGCTCGCATGTCGCGCATGACCTGCTCGACTTCTTCCAGCGTTTCACCAAGTCCGAGCATCAAACCCGACTTGGTGGGCACCTCAGGCTGCATTTCCCGAAAACGCTGCAGAAGCTGCAGCGAGCCGAGATAATCGGCGCCGGGGCGCGCCTGCTTGTACAGGCGCGGAATCGTTTCCAGGTTGTGATTGAACACATCCGGCGGCGCAGCCTTGAGGATTTCCAGGGCAACGTCGACCCGGCCACGGAAATCCGGAACCAGGATCTCGACGGCGATGCCGGGGCTCAACTCCCGCGTTTCCGTGATGCATGACGCAAAATGCGCCGCGCCGCCATCGCGCAGATCGTCCCTGTCCACCGAAGTGATGACGACATACCTGAGGCCCATGTCCCGGATCGTGCGCGCCAGGTTTTTCGGCTCTTCCGGATCGAGCGGATTGGGACGGCCGTGGCCGACGTCGCAGAACGGACAGCGGCGCGTGCAGATATCGCCCATGATCATGAAGGTGGCCGTGCCCGACTTGAAGCATTCGCCGAGGTTGGGGCAATTGGCTTCCTCGCAGACGGTGTGCAGCTTGTTCTCGCGCAGGATGGACTTGAGGCGCTTGACTTCCTGCGTGCCGGTGAACTCGGCACGTATCCATTTCGGCTTGCGCAGCATCTGGTCGGGTTGCGTGGGCACGATCTTGATCGGGATGCGCGCCATCTTTTCCGCGCCGCGCAGTTTTTCGCCTGCCACCACCGGCCGCACAGCCGGCTTGTCCTGCGTCTTGATATCGCTCATTGTTTCCTCAGCCACGGTAATAGCGCTGCGGCGTGAACGGCGCCTTCGCCACTTCGACCGGCACAGGCTTGCCGCGCACGATGGCTTGCAGCGCGGTGCCGATGCCGGCGGCAGCGGTCTCGACATACCCCATTGCCACCGGCGCGCCGACGGTCGGACCGAAGCCGCCGCTGGTGACCTTGCCGATGCTGCGTCCCGAAGCATCGACCAGTTCGGCGCCCTCCCTTACCGGCATGCGATCCTTGACCAGCAATCCGACGCGCTTGCGGGCAACGCCTTCGGCCAGCTGCCGCAGGATGACATCCGCGCCGGGATAGCCGCCCGGCCGGGCGCCGTCCGCGCGCCTCGATTTGGACAATGCCCAGGACAGGCTTGCCTCGACCGGCGTCGTGCTTTCATCCATGTCGTGCCCATACAGGCACAGGCCGGCTTCAAGCCGCAATGAATCGCGGGCGCCGAGCCCGATGGGCGCCACTTCGGGTTGGGCCAGCAGCAGGCGCGCCACCTCCTCCGCCTTGTTGCCCGGCACCGAAATCTCGAATCCGTCTTCGCCGGTATAGCCGGAGCGGCTGATGAAGCACTCCGCGCCGGCAAGGCTGACCTTCGTGCTCTTCATGAAGATCATGGACGCGGTTTCCGGCGCCAGCCTTGCCATGACTGCCGCCGCCGCAGGACCCTGCAAGGCCAGCAGTGCGCGGTCATCCAGGGATTCGATGACACAGCGTCCGCCGAGATGTTTCTGCAGGTGGGCAAGATCCTGCTGCTTGCAGGCGGCATTGACAACGACGAAGAGATGATCGCCGCCGTTCGACACCATCAGGTCGTCGAGGATGCCGCCGTTTTCGTTTGTAAACACCGCATAGCGCTGCATGCCGACCGGCAGGTCGATGATATCGACCGGGACCAGTGTTTCGAGGGCCGCCGCGGCATCCGCGCCGGACAGCCTCACCTGACCCATGTGAGACACATCGAACAGACCGGCCTGCGTACGCGTATGGGTATGTTCCTTGAGAACGCCGGTCGGATACTGCACGGGCATCTCGTATCCTGCGAAAGGCACCATCTTGGCGCCGAGTTCCAGGTGCAGGTGATAGAGCGGCGTGCGCGCCAGTGCTTCGGTTTTGGTATCCATGGGTCCTGTTCCTCGTATTTCCCGTGTTTCTCGTTATTGAATGCCTGCCGGATTACGTCTCTCAGCATTCGATGACATTGACTGCAAGGCCGCCCCGCGCGGTTTCCTTGTACTTGATCTTCATGTCGGCGCCCGTCTCCCGCATGGTCTTGATCACCTTGTCGAGCGAAACAAAATGATGGCCGTTGCCGCGCAGCGCCATGCGCGCGGCGTTGATGGCCTTGATCGAGCCCATGGCGTTGCGCTCGATGCAGGGCACCTGGACCAGCCCGCCGATCGGATCGCAGGTCAGGCCGAGATTGTGCTCCATGCCGATTTCCGCCGCGTTCTCGACCTGGGCGGGCGTGCCGCCCATGACCTCGGCCAGCGCCCCGGCGGCCATCGAGCAGGCAACGCCGACCTCGCCCTGGCAACCGACCTCGGCGCCGGAGATGGACGCGTTTTCCTTGTACAGGATGCCGATGGCCGCCGCCGTCAGCAGGAAGCGGATCACGCCATCGTCATCGGCGCCCGGTATGAAGCGGTGGTAATAATGCAGCACCGCCGGAATGATGCCTGCCGCACCGTTGGTCGGCGCCGTGACGACACGGCCGCCGCCGGCGTTCTCTTCATTGACAGCCAGCGCATACAGGTTGACCCAGTCCAGGGTGGTCAGCGGATCGCGCAGGTTCGCTTCCGGCTGGCTGGACAGCTTGCGGTACAGTTCCGCCGCGCGGCGCTGCACCTGCAGGCCGCCCGGGAGAGTGCCCTCCCGCTCGCAGCCCCGCCTTACGCAATCCTGCATTACCTGCCAGATGCGAAGCAAGCCCCGGCGCGTCTCGGCCTCCGGCCTCCACGCGGCTTCATTTTCCAGCATCAGCTGGCTGATGGACAGCCCTTGCTCGCCGCACATGGCAAGCAGTTCATCGCCGCTATGGAAAGGATAGCGGGTGACGGTGGAATCCGGCACGATCCGGTCGGCTCCCAGGGCTTCCTCATTGACGACGAAGCCGCCGCCGACGGAATAATAGACCTTGGACACCAGCTCCGCGCCTGCCTTGTCGAAGGCGGTAAACCGCATGCCATTGGGATGGTGCGGCAGGGATTCGCGCCGGTACATCAGCAGATGTTCCCGCTCGATGAATGGAATCTCCTTTTCGCCGAGCAGGCGAATCCGCTTCGCCTCGCGGATCGCCGCCAGCCGCCCGGGAATGCTGTCGGTGTCCACCAGGTCCGGCGCCTCCCCCTCCAGCCCGAGCAATACCGCCTTGTCGCTGCCGTGTCCCTTGCCGGTTGCGCCAAGCGAGCCGTACAGCTCGGCCTTGACCGATTCGGTCAAGGCGAACTGCCCCGTCGTCTTCAGGCCCGAAACGAATTCCAGCGCAGCCCGCATCGGGCCCACCGTATGGGAGCTTGATGGCCCGATGCCTATCTTGAACAGCTCGAATGCACTGATGGCCATATCATTGCCTGCAAGTGGGTCGCGTGGGTTGCGCCGGTTGAACGGCTGGAGTCTGCATGCGCTGACGATACGTTTTTACTGGTGTTTATCCGTGCGTGCTCATTCGTAGTCCGACATCGGCGGGCAGGCGCAAACCAGGTTGCGGTCGCCATACACATTGTCGATACGTCCGACCGGCGGCCAGTACTTGTTATTGCGCAGCGACGCCACCGGAAACGCAGCCTGCTCCCTGGTATAGCCGCGCTCCCAGTCGCCGATGACATCCATCGCCGTATGCGGCGCGTGCCGCAGCACGCTGTCGTCGGCGGTGGTCGTTCCGTTTTCGATCGCGCGGATTTCTTCGCGGATCGCAATCATCGCGTCGCAGAAGCGGTCGAGCTCCTCCTTCGATTCGCTTTCCGTCGGCTCGATCATCAGTGTGCCCGCCACGGGGAAAGACATCGTCGGCGCATGGAAGCCGAAATCCATCAGGCGCTTGGCAACGTCGTCGACAGTAATGCCCGTGTCCTTCATCGGACGCAGGTCGACGATGCACTCATGGGCGACGATGCCGTTCTCGCCCGCATAGAGAATCGGATAATGCGGCGCAAGCCGGCGGGCGATGTAATTGGCGTTCAGGATGGCGACCTGGCTGGCCTGCTTCAGGCCCTGGCGGCCCATCAGCTTGATGTATGTCCAGCTGATCGGCAGGATGCTGGCGCTGCCCCAGGGCGCGGCGCAGACCGGCGCCGCTGCATCGCCGCCGATCATGCGGTGGCCCGGCAGGAAAGGCGCCAGATGCGATTTGACGCCGATCGGCCCCACGCCGGGACCGCCGCCGCCGTGCGGAATGCAGAAGGTCTTGTGCAGGTTCAGGTGCGACACGTCGCCGCCGAACTTGCCCGGGGCGCACAGGCCGACCATCGCATTCATGTTCGCGCCGTCGATGTAGACCTGGCCGCCGTGCTCATGCACGATGTCGCAGATCTCGCGGACCGCCGCCTCGAACACGCCGTGGGTGGACGGATAGGTGATCATGATCGCGGCCAGGTCGGCCGCATGCTTTTCCGCCTTGGATTTCAGGTCGGCCACATCGACATTGCCGCGCTCGTCGCACTGCACCACCACGACCTGCATGCCGGCCATGTGCGCTGTCGCCGGATTGGTGCCATGCGCGGAGCTCGGAATCAGGCAGATGTTGCGGTGCCCTTCGCCGCGGCTCTTGTGATAGGCGCGGATGGCCAGGAGGCCCGCATACTCGCCCTGCGAACCGGCATTCGGCTGCAGCGAGACCGCATCGTAGCCGGTACAGGCCACGAGCATGTCTTCGAGTTCGCGGATCATGGCCTGGTAGCCCTGTGCCTGGTCGAGCGGCGCGAACGGATGAATGGCGCCGAACTCCTTCCAGGTGACCGGGATCATTTCGGTCGTGGCATTGAGCTTCATGGTGCAGGAACCGAGCGGAATCATGGTGCGGTCAAGCGCCAGATCCTTGTCGCTCAGGCTGCGCAGATAACGCAGCATCTGGGTTTCGGAATGATGCGTGTTGAAAACCGGATGCGTCAGATACTCGCTTGTGCGGCGCAGACCGGACGGGATGCGGTCTCCCGCCGCCGACTCGCATGCCGCAAAGGAGGGAATCGCCTGGCCTTCGCCGGCAAAGACTTCCCACAATGCTTCGATATCGGAGCGCGTCGTCGTCTCGTCGAAGGACACGCCCAGCGTCGTGCCGTCGATTTCACGCAGATTCATGGAGCGGGCGCGGGCGGCAGCATGGATGGCCTGCGTGCGGTCGCCGGTGCGCACGGTGACGGTGTCGAAGAATGACGCGGTGCTTACCCGGAAATCGAGCTTGCCAAGGCCGTCGGCAAATGCGCAGGTCAGGCGATGTACGCGCTGCGCAATGGTCTTGAGCGCCTTGGGGCCATGATAGACCGCATACATGCCGGCGATGTTCGCCAGCAGTACCTGGGCGGTACAGACGTTGCTGGTGGCCTTCTCGCGGCGAATATGCTGTTCGCGTGTCTGCAGCGCCAGCCGGTAGGCCTTGTCGCCGTGGCTGTCGATGGAAACCCCGACGACGCGGCCGGGCATCAGGCGCTTGTTGGCGTCGCGTGTTGCGAAATAAGCCGCATGCGGGCCGCCATAGCCCAGCGGAACGCCGAAGCGCTGCGCGGAACCGACCGCGACGTCGGCGCCGAATTCACCGGGCGGCTTCAGCAGGGTCAGCGCCAGCAGATCGGCGGCAACCACCACGAGCGCCTGCTTGTCGTGCGCCTTCGCCACCGTATCCGCATAATCATGGACATCACCGTCCACGGCGGGATACTGCAGCAGCACGCCGAAGCAGTCGCACTGCTCCAGGTCGGCGCGGTGATCTCCCACGACCACCTCGATGCCGATCGGCTCGGCGCGCGTGCGGACCACATCGATGGTTTGCGGCAGGCAATCCCTGGAAACGAAGAAAGTCTTGCTCTTGCTCTTGGAAACGCGCTGGCAGAAAGTCATTGCCTCGGCTGCCGCGGTCGCCTCGTCGAGCAGGGATGCATTGGCGATTTCCAGCCCGGTCAGATCGCAGATCATGGTCTGGAAGTTGAGCAGCGCTTCAAGCCGGCCCTGCGAAATCTCGGGCTGATACGGCGTATAGGCGGTGTACCAGGCAGGATTTTCCAGCAGGTTGCGCAGGATGACGGTCGGCGTGTGGGTGTTGTAATACCCCATGCCGATGAAGGACTTGAACACCTTGTTCTGGGAAGCGATGCGGCGCAGTGCGTCGAGCACCTCCGGCTCGCTCTGTGCATTTTCCAGCGCCAGCGGCTGGTGCGACAGGATCGCTTGCGGCACCACCTTGCCAATGAACGATTCCATCGAATCGAAGCCGAGTTCGGCCAGCATGGTCTGCTGATCTGCGTCCGACGGACCGATATGCCGTTCTATGAAATCCGCGTGCTGTTCCAACTCTTCAAACGCGACCCGATTCTCAGCCATGCTAACCTCTATCACAATGAATTAAATGCCCTGCCTGATGCCTTGCCATTGCGCCGCCGCTTGCGGCTTGCGACCGGCGCCTGATACCGCCCGTGGATCGCGGGCCGCTCAGCCCAGCGATTCGATATATGTCTTGTACCCTGCCTCATCCATCAAGGCATTGATTTCATCGAGCGCGGCGGGCTGAAACCTGAAGAACCATCCGCCGCCCATCGGATCTTCATTGACCTTGCCCGGTTCGTCGCCAAGCGCGTCGTTGACCTCGGTGACCGTTCCGCTCGCAGGCATGAGGATCTCGCCAGCCGTCTTCACGGATTCGATCACGGCCGCTTCGTCGCCCTTGGCGTATTCCTTGCCCGCCTCGGGAAGCTGTACATAGACCAGGTCACCCAGATGATCCTGGGCGTAATCCGTGATGCCTACCGTGACCTGCCCGTTATCTTCGATTCGCAGCCATTCATGTTCCTGGGTGTACACGGTCTTGCTCATCAGATTTCTCCTGAAAATGGTGGACAAAAATACCTGGCGAAATGCCTATTTGGAATGCCGCAAATTTTAGAGGCTTCCATGTTTTCTTGGTGGTCAAAACAGCTTGCAAATCATTCAAATAACAAAAAACCCTTGAAAATTTTTATTTTTATAAAAATTTACCGGGCTTAGTTTTTGATTCAAAACAGAGCGATTCCACGGCCAGCAAGCCCTCCTGCCACCAGTTAAGAGACAGGCAATTCAGGCGTCGTCGCCGACACTGGATAGGAGTTGCATGCCTGCCGGTACGTTCCACGCTCCCGGCCCGATTGGGACAGGAACGACTCGGATGACCTCATAAACAGTGGCCATACCGGCCACGGATCATCCTGAGCGCCATGAACAGGCTTGGAGTTTTCCTTGAGAAAGGATCCCGGCATTATCTTGCCCGCACACTGACCGGAAAAGCTTTTGGAAGATGCTTGAATGCCTGATGCGACGGCCCGGCACCGTTCCCGCTGACAAATGCTGCTTTTCCTGGAAGCACGAAAAACAGCTAGCCTGACCGCGTTTAAATCAAATGCTATTGCATGGCGCGGAACATTGCTGAACAAGCAATCTCCTATAGCCTAATGGCTTGCTCAAAAGGCGGCCGGTTCGCCTGCGTCCGTCTCCTGTGCGCAGACAGTTGCCACCTGGAAGTGAATGCAATCTCCGACGTCGGGCGACCTGGCGACAGCAGTCTTCCGGCGGGAATCATCCGCGCCCTTGAAAAAGGAATGCACGTGGTCTTATCGCCTCAATTCATAGTTGCGGTTCCGCTGATGCTGTTCTGGATGCCTGCGCTGGCGGTACGCATGGGCAGGAGAGCCGCATCCTGGTGCGCAGCGTCCGTGCTCGCGGGGTCGTTCTCGCTGCTGCTTCTGCAAAGCGGTGCGGTATTTGCCGGACAGACGCTTCGCGGATCGATGGCCTGGCTTCCGCAGGCTGGCCTGCAAGCGTCGTTCCGCCTTGACGGCCTGGGCCTGCTGTTTTGTCTCCTGATACTCGGCATCGGACTGCTGGTCGTGCTGTATGCGCATTACTATCTCTCCGAAAAAGATCCGTTCGGACGCTTCTACTGCTACCTGCTGTTGTTTGCCGCCGCCATGCTCGGCGTGGTGTTGTCCGACAACGTGATACTGCTCGTCGTGTTCTGGGAACTGACCTCGCTCAGTTCCTTCCTGTTGATCGGCTATTGGGATTACCGCTCCGACGCGCGCGCGGGCGCGCGCATGGCGCTTACCATCACCGGCGCCGGCGGGTTGTGCCTGCTCGCCGGCATGCTTTTGCTGGCCAATGCGGCCGGAACCCATGAGCTGTCGGAAATCCTGGAACGGCGGCAACAAGTACAGGACAGTCCGCATTACCTGCCGATACTGATCCTGTTTCTCATCGGCGTCTTCACCAAATCGGCCCAGTTTCCCTTCCATTTCTGGCTGCCGCACGCGATGGCGGCGCCGACGCCGGTCAGTGCCTACCTGCATTCGGCCACCATGGTCAAGGCGGGCATCTTCCTGCTCGCCCGATTCTATCCGGTGCTTTCCGGCACGGATGCCTGGTTCTATATCGTTGCCACCACCGGCTTCGTCACATTCGCGTTCGGCGCCTATGCGGCACTGTTCAAGCATGATCTGAAAGGCTTGCTTGCCTATTCCACCATCAGTCACCTGGGCCTCATCACCCTGCTGTTCGGCCTGCAGACTCCGCATTCGGTGGTTGCCGCGGTCTTTCACATCATCAATCACGCCACCTTCAAGGCCTCACTCTTCATGGCGGCCGGCATCATCGACCATGAAACCGGCACGCGCGATATGCGCAAGCTTGGCAGCCTCTGGAAATACATGCCGTACACCGGCGCGCTGGCCCTGGTCGCGTCCGCCGCGATGGCTGGCGTTCCACTACTTAATGGTTTCCTGTCGAAGGAAATGTTCCTGGCGGAGACGCTGCAGATCCAGGCCGATGGCGTCTGGCGCGCGATGATACCGGCGGCGGCCGTGATCGCCAGCGTGTTCAGCGTGGCGTACAGCGTACGTTTCGTGGATGACGTGTTTTTCAGGGGCGAACTGGTCGGCGTGACCAAGGAACCCCATGAACCCCCGATATGGATGAAAGCGCCGGTATATCTGCTTGTGCTGCTGTGCCTTGCGGTCGGCATCCTGCCCTACTATACCGTGGCGCCGCTGCTGGCCACGGCGGTCGAAGCGACGCTCAATGGCCCGCGCCCGGAATACTCGCTGGCCATCTGGCATGGTTTCAACCTGCCGCTGGCGATGAGCGTGTTCGCGATGGCCGGTGGCGCAGCCGTGTACTTTTTCCTGCAGCGCGCATACGACCTGCACCGTTACGTGCAGAGCCCTTTCGGCGGGCACTGGCTGTACCGCGAGGCGCTGGCAAACTTGCTCAGGTTCTCCACGGCACTGACGCGGGGGCTGGAAAACGGGTCGCTGCAACGCTACCTCGCGTGGACCGTTGCCGTGGCGCTGGTCATGGGTGCATCGCCTTTTCTTTCATGGGAATGGACGCTCGGCGAGCAGCCGCACACCGCGGTCAACGGCGTCGCCGTGGTCATCTGGATCATGCTGGCCGTGGTCACCGTGGCGACCGTGGTGTTGCACGAGCAGCGCCTGGCGGCACTGGTTCTGGTCGGCCTCGTCGGCCTGATCAGCACCCTGGCATTTGTCTACCTCGCAGCGCCGGACCTGGCGCTTACCCAGGTTTCCGTCGAGGTGGTGACGATCGTGCTGATCCTGCTCGCGCTGTACTGGCTGCCCCAGCACACGCCGCCGGAGACCGGCGCTTGGTCCACGCTGCGCAAGTGGCGCGACGCCGCCCTGGCGGCGGCGGCCGGACTGGGCATCACGGCGATCACCTACGCGGTACTGACCCGGCCGTTCGAATCGCTGTCGGCCTATTACCTGGACAACAGCGTTCCTGGCGGCGGCGGCACCAATGTGGTCAATGTCATCCTGGTCGATTTCCGCGGCTTCGATACCTTCGGTGAAATCACCGTGCTGGCGTTGGCGGCCCTGGGCATTGCGGCGCTGATGGCAAATCCTCTGGCCGCGCGCAGAACCGGCGACGGTGAAGGACGGGCATGGGCAAAAGATACGCATCCATTGATGCTCACCTCGCTGACCAGCGTCATGCTGCCGCTGGCACTCACGGTGGCGGTATATATTTTCCTGCGCGGTCACAACGTGCCCGGCGGCGGATTCGTCGCCGGCCTCGTCACCGGCATCGCCCTGATCCTGCTGTATATCGCCAACGGCATCGAATGGGCGGCGGCACGCATGCGCATCCAGTATCCACGCTTGCTGGGCGCCGGCATACTGATCGCCGGCCTGACAGGCGTGGGAAGCTGGTTCTTCGGGCGCCCCTTCCTGACCAGCGCACATGGCCACCCGCATCTGCCGCTGCTGGGCGATGTGCCGCTGGCCAGCGCCATGGCATTCGACCTCGGGGTGTACCTCACCGTGGTAGGCGCCGTCATGCTGACGCTTGGAAGCCTGGGCCGCGCCGGTTCGCCCGCTTCCGTCAATACCGAAACCGCAAAGGAGGCCTGAACATGGAACTGCTGATCGCCAGCGCCATCGGCATACTGGTCGCGGGCGGCGTGTATCTGCTGCTGCGCGCCCGGACCTTTCCCGTCGTGATCGGATTGACCCTGCTTTCGTATGCGGTCAATCTTTTCATCTTCGTGATGGGGCGGCTGGCGCCGCACGCGCCGCCGATCATCAACGACCAGTCGGCCGCCTATGCGGACCCGCTTCCGCAGGCGCTGGTGCTGACCGCCATCGTGATCGGTTTCGGCATGACGGCATTCGTGCTCGCCCTCGCCGTGCGCGCCAGGCATGAATTGGGTACCGATCATGTCGACGGTGCCGATCAGGGAAAGGAGTAACGTGGACCACGCGATCGTAGCGCCCGTCGTACTTCCCGCCATTGCCGGCGCGGCGCTGGTGCTGCTGCGCCTGCCTCTCGCAGCGCAAAGGGCGATCGGCGTGGCGGCGACACTCGGCCTGGCGGTGATCGCCATCATGCTGGTCGCCGACGCATCCGGAGGCGCCCATGCAAGCTACAGCCTCGGAGACTGGCCTTCCCCGTTCGGCATCGTGCTGGTGCTCGACCGCATGTCGGCATTGATGGTATTGCTGACGGCGCTGATCGCATGCGGGAGCCTGCTGTACGCGGTCCAGGGCGGGGACACAACAGGCACGCATTTCCATGCGCTTTTCCAGTTCCAGCTGATGGGACTGAACGGCGCCTTCCTCACCGGGGACCTGTTCAACCTTTTCGTGTTTTTCGAAGTCCTGCTGATCGCCTCCTATTGCCTGCTTCTGCATGGCGGCAAGACGCAGCAGCTCATCCCGGGGCTGCACTATGTCGCCATCAACTTCGCCGGTTCCTTCCTGTTCCTGATCGCAGTCAGCCTGCTTTACGGAATGACGGGCACGCTCAACATGGCGGATATGGCCGTCAGGGTGGCTGCCGCCGCGCCTGCGGACGCCGCCCTCATCCGCAGCGGCGCACTGCTGATGCTGGTGGTATTCGCGGTCAAGGCGGCGCTTTTGCCGCTGTACTTCTGGCTGCCGAAAGCCTACAGCGTGGCCGAGGCCCCAGTGGCCGCGCTGTTCGCGATCATGACCAAGGTCGGCGCCTATGTCATCCTGCGCGTCTACAGCCTGATCTTCGGACCGGACGCGGGCGTGGCGGCCGATGTCGCCATACCGTGGCTGCTGCCGGCCGCGCTGCTGACGCTGGTCGTTGCCACCTTCGGCGTCCTGGCCAGTACTACCGTGCGGTCCATGGCGGCGTATCTGACCATCGCTTCGGTCGGCACCATCTGCGCCGGCATCGGGCTTGCCACCGAGCAGGCGGTCGGCGCGGCGATCTATTACCTGCTGCACAGCACGCTCACCATCGCCCTGCTGTTCCTGGTTGCGGACCTGATCCGGCGCGGAAGGGGGCCGCTCGAGGACCGTCTCGAACGAGGCGATGCGCTGCCGCGGGAAGGCTTGCTGGGATGGCTGTTCTTCGCTGCGGCGATCGCCGCGGTCGGCGTGCCGCCGCTGTCGGGCTTCCATGGAAAAGTGCTGCTGCTGCAGGCATCGGCGGATCATGCGGCGGCGGTCTGGGTATGGGCGGCAGTGCTGCTCAATGCATTTCTCGCCCTGGTTGCGCTGGCCCGCGCCGGCAGCAAGGTCTTCTGGCATACCTCCGACGCCGAACCGGTCGCGGCGCCATACCGTACCGCCGCCTTCCTGCCGCCGCTGGGGTTGCTGGCATGCATCGTCGCGCTGACGGTCTGGGCGGCGCCGGCGGCAACCTATGCCTCCGCCGCGTCGTCGCAGTTGATGCGGCCGGCCGGCTATATCCGCAGCGTGCTCGGCGCTTCCGCGCCGAACGGCCCGAGCAAGACCGGACCGACCGGCGCGCCGGCGTCAACGGGAGCAAGATAATGACGGGCGCAAGATGGTTTCCTCATCCGCTGGTATCGCTGTCCTTGCTGGCGATCTGGCTCATCCTCAACAGCAGTATCGCGCCGGGGCAGGTCCTGCTCGGCGCCCTGCTCGCCTGGGCGATCCCGTGGTCTGCCCGTGCCGTCTGGAGCCGCCATGTCGTGGTTCGGCATCCCGCGACGGTGCTGCGCCTGCTGGCGACCGTGCTTTACGACATTGTCGTCGCCAATCTGAATGTCGCGCGGCTGGTATTGGGGCCGGTTTCAAAGCTGCGCCCCGCCTTCATACGCTTCCCCCTCGAACTCGACGAACCCTACGCCATCTGGACCCTGGCGAGCATCATCACCCTCACGCCGGGCACGGTGTCATCGGACATCAGCGAAGATCGACGCACGCTGCTGGTGCATGTGCTGGATACCGACGATGCCGATGCCTTGATTGCGGAAATCAAGCACCGCTATGAAACCCCGTTGAAGGAGATTTTCGAATGCTGACCTCCGTTATCTGGATCGCCGCGGCCGCCTTCGGCCTTGCCCTGCTGCTCAACCTGTATCGCCTGATCGCCGGGCCGACGGTGCCCGACCGCATCATCGCGCTCGATACCGCCTACATCAATTCCATCGCGCTTCTCGTGCTTTACGGCATCCATGAAGAGACCACGCTGTACTTCGAGGTGGCTTTGCTGATTGCCGTGTTCGGGTTTGTCAGTACCGCCATGCTGGCAAAGTACCTGCTTCGCGGCGACATCATCGAATAAGCGGAGGAAGAATGTCTTTTGTCATTGAATTGGTGGTGTCGGCGTTCCTGCTGCTTGGCGCGGCTTTCGCCCTGATCGGCTCATGGGGGCTGGTGAAGCTGCCCGATTTCTACACGCGCCTGCACGGGCCGTCCAAGGCATCCACGCTTGGAGTCGGCGGCATCCTGATGGCTTCCATCATTTACTTCGCGGCACGCGGCATGCCGGGATTGCATGAGCTGCTTATCACCCTGTTCCTGTTCATCAGTACGCCCGTCAGCGCCTACCTGCTGGCCAGGGCTGCATTGCACCTGAAGTTGAAGTCAATTGGAAAGATGCCGCCGGGGCAAGACAATACCCTGCCTCGAAAATAGACGCCGGGGCCGGTTCCCGGCGTGCACGGCACCGCATTGCATCTTGAAAGCTTAAGTAAACGTAGACGGTTCATCAATCACAAGGCATAAGGGAGCGCTCCGTGATACTCGGCTTCATCGCAGGTCTGGTTGCACTCGTTGCGGGTGCCGAACTACTCGTGCGCGGCGCATCGAAGCTGGCGCTCTCCGCCGGCATTTCCCCTCTGGTTGTCGGCCTGACGGTGGTTGCATTCGGCACCAGCGCACCCGAGGTGGCGGTGGCAGTCGGCGCGGTGCTTGAAGGCAAGAACGATATTGCAATCGGCAATGTCGTGGGAAGCAATATCTTCAATGTCCTTTTCATACTCGGTCTTTCCGCGGTCATTACGCCACTTTTTGTCAATCGCCAGGTCATTCGCCAGGAAGTGCCGATCATGGCCGGCGCGTCCCTGCTGCTGCTGGTGTTGAGCCTGGACAGGAATCTCGGCCTGCTGGATTGCGCACTGCTGATTCTGCTGCTGGCTGCCTACACGGTGTTCCTGGTGGTGCAGTCCAGACAGGAAGAGAACGGAGCATCCGATGAATACAGAAACCTTGCGCAAGACACGAGCCGATGGGATGCGCGCTGGCCGGTCCAGATGCTGCTGATGGGAGCCGGCCTCGGGCTGCTGGTGCTTGGCTCGCGATGGCTGGTGACGGCTTCGGTATCCTTTGCGCAAGCGCTCGGGGTCAGCGACCTCGTCATTGGACTGACCATTGTCGCCGCGGGAACATCGATGCCGGAAGTCGCCACGTCGCTCCTGGCATCGATGCGCGGGGAGCGTGAGATTGCGATCGGCAATGCCATCGGCAGCACCACGTTCAATATCCTGGGGTGCGTCGGCATCTCGGGCCTTGTATCGGCGGGCGGCCTCGCCATTGCGCCTTCCGTGCTCAAGTTCGATATCTGGGTCATGCTTGCCTCGGCATTTGCCTGCCTGCCGGTCTTCCTGAGCGGTCGAAAGATCGCCCGATGGGAGGGCGCGATCTTTCTCGCTTATTACATCGCTTATACGAGCTACCTGATACTCGCGGCGCAGAATCACCGCGCACTGCCGGCGTTCAGCAATATCATGCTGTCGTACATCCTGCCGATGACGGTGGTGACTTTCGTGGTCATAATCCTGAAACCCGCCGACCGTCGCTGATCGCACGCCGTCGACGCGCTCCGCTATGCAGCGCAACGACTTAAGGCAGCATTAAGGCTGGAAGCCTAGACTTCGGACAAGGCACTTCTGCGACGCGCCCGCAAACAAACGAAGGCAACGACATGAAACATGGATGGTTCATCGGCGAATGCATGCTGGAACTGCGCCCTGCATCGGCCAGCACGCTTGCGCAGGCATTTGCCGGCGATGTCTACAACACAGCTGTCTACTTCCATCGGCTTGCGCCTTCCTATCCATGCGCGTTCGTTTCCTGCATTGGCACCGATCTCCTGAGCAACGCCCTGCTTGAAGACACAGCCGGCCACGGACTCGATGTCACCCGGGTGATGCGTATTCCAGACCGCCAGCCGGGCTTGTACTGGATCAACACCGATGCGTCCGGCGAGCGCACCTTTCTCTATTGGCGGAGTCAGTCGGCGGCTCGGGAAATGCTTGACGCAGCGCATTCTTCCGCGCTTCTCCGTGACGCCGCCGTGTGCGGCCTGCTCTACTTTTCCGGCATCACTCTTGCCATACTGGATAAGGACCGCAGACAGCGCCTGCTCCAGCTGGCGGAGGTCGTGCGCGGCGCGGGTGGCATGGTGGCCTTCGATTCGAACTATCGCGCTTCGCTCTGGGAAGACCGCGACACGGCCCTGCAATGGACGCTGGCAGCAGCCCGCCTTGCCTCGCATCTGCTCGTCACGGACGATGACGAGGCGGCGCTGAATGGCGACTCCGATGCCCGGCATACCCTGGCGCGCTCGCTCGCCCTCGGCCCCGGTGAAGTGGTCGTCAAGATGGGCGCGCAGGGTTGCCTGGTCCAGTCCAAGGCGATGAGCGCTCCAGTTCCCGTTGCTGCCGCAAAGGCCAGCGTGGTTGATACCACGGCAGCAGGCGATTCCTTCAACGGCGCCTATCTTGCCGAACGGATCGGCGGTGCAGGACCGGTGGAAGCCGCTTATGCGGCAGGACTGCTCGCCGCGAGGGTAGTCGGCTTTGCCGGCGCCATCATCGACGCCGGAAACATGCCTTGAAAGACACTGGCGTCAACCGTAGACGCGCCTGACAGGAAAACACTTTTGCAAAGGAGAGTCCAGTATGCGTACCTTGCTCGTGCCTTTTGACGGATCGGAAAGCGCCATGCACGCGCTTCAATACGCCATGACGCTGGTGCAGGAGAAGTTCGCCACGGAACTTGAGTTATTGCATGTGGGCGATCCGATGCCGATCGGCACTCACGGGACCATGACCCATGACGAGATACAGCAGCGTGAAGCCGACGAGTCCGGGCGCGTCCTTCATCCCGCTCGCAAGATCCTCGATGAAGCAAAGCTTGCATATCAAGTCCGTTCCCGGGTCGGATCGGCAGCGAATGAAATCGCAAGACATGCCAGAGAAAGCAAATGCGACGGCATCGTGATGGGTACGCGCGGAATGGGGGCCATTGCCAATGCGATGATGGGATCGGTGGCGACACGCGTAGTCAGTCTGGTCGATGTTCCGGTCACCTTGGTCAAATGACAGTGTGACAGTGCTCGGCATACCTCCGACCGCGTGCGCTGCCGCTCCTCAACGCAAGGCGACTCGGAACCGCTTGCGGCGCTTGTCAGTCCCGGCCTAGAGCGGATTGCAGGTGGGTGTATGAAAGAATCGGTTTGCCCTGGGTGCAGGGCAAGGCGGGAGGAGCGCCGTGTGGCGGGCCACACCAGCGACGAACAACGCGGCCATGTGCCCAGGGCAAGGCGTGGCGACCGACCATTCACCTGCAACCCGCTTTAGGAAAGGCAATTGTTCCGGCAACGTCAGTGCGGTCAAACCGGAAGCGCTCCGGTCGCAACCTCAGGAGAGAAGGAATGAAGCTTGAAGGCAAAGTCGCTCTGGTTACCGGCGCCGCCCAGGGTATTGGCAAGGCGATCGCCCTCCGCCTCGCCCGCGAAGGCGCGGATATCGTGGTGCATGCATTGCCCGGCGACCCTCTGGCCGACCAGACGCTCGAAGAGGTGACGGCCATGGGCCGCCGCGGCTGCATATCGTATGGAGACATCAGCAAGGTCGATGACGACTATCGCGCGATCGAGGAAGGCGTAAGCCAGCTGGGCCATATCGACCTGCTGGTCAACAACGCCGGCATCGAGATCAAGGCCGGGCTCGAAGAGACCACCGAGGAAGCCTATCAACGCGTGCTTAACGTCAATCTTAAAGGCGCCTTCTTCACGATCCAGGCTTTCGTCAAATATCTGCGGGCCGCAGGCAGAACGGGCAAGATCGTCAACATCAGCTCGGTCCATGAGGAGCTGCCTTTTCCGGGCTTTACAAGCTATTGCATGAGCAAGGGCGGGATGAAGATGATGACCCGCAACCTCGCGGTGGAGCTTGGACCGCTCGGCATCACGGTCAACAACGTGGCGCCGGGAGCCATCCGCACGCCCATGAACGCCGCCCTGCTCGCCAATCAGGCCAAGGTTGAGGCCTTGATCGGCAACATTCCGCTGAAGCGGATGGGCAAGCCGGAAGACGTTGCCGGCGTTGTCGCCTTCCTTTGCTCGCCGGAAGCCGATTACGTTACGGGATCGACCATGTATGTCGATGGCGGGCTGCTGTGGAATTATGCCGAGTAGCTGCCGCAGTACTCACCAGCACGAAAACCGGCTGTCAATCGCAGGAAGCCGGACCGAACTCAAGGAGAACGCATGCGTGTTTCAGTGCGCAAGACGGAAATCGCATCGCCGCGGGCCGCGGGCGTGGGCGTGGGCGCGGATCCGTACATTGCCTCGCTCAGGAAAGTTGCGCGCATCTCGCCTGCGGATACCCTGACACCATCCGAACGGTACGAGGAGTTATTCGTCGCCGTACAGTCGCAACGCATTTTCGACGACAGCAAATGCTTCGTCGATTGCGTACCGCTTCAATCCAGCCCGACGCATATCGTTGAGGATTTCAGACAAGAGAAAAATCTTCCAGGCTTCAATCTTGAACGTTTTGTCCGGGCCCATTTTTCCATTCCCGTCCCGCCCGTCTCCGCTTATGTTTCCGATGCCAGCCGGACGCTGCGCGCGCACATTGACAGCTTGTGGCCGGTGCTGACGCGCAAGCCGCGCGAGCATCCAGCCCACGCATCCTTGCTGCCCCTTCCCTACCCTTATGTAGTACCGGGCGGGCGCTTCACCGAGCTGTACTATTGGGATTCCTACTTCACGATGCTCGGCCTGGCAGCAAGCGGGCGCCATGGTCTCTTGCGCAACATGGCCGACAACTTTGCTTATCTGATCGATGCCTATGGCCATATCCCGAACGGCAACCGGACTTATTATCTGAGCCGTTCACAGCCGCCGGTCTTTGCGCTGATGGTGGAATTGTTCGAAAGCGTCGGCATCCGGCCGGCGACGAATTACCTGCCGCAGCTGCTCAAGGAATATGCATACTGGATGGATGGCGTCGAGGAGCTGCGCCCGGGCGAAGTCCACCGGCATGTCGTGCGCATGCCCGATGGCGAACTCCTGAACCGCTACTGGGATGACCGCGACAGTCCGCGCGACGAGTCTTACCTTGAAGACATCATGACCGCACGCGCCGGGTCGCGGCCCGTACATGCGGTTTACCGCGACCTGAGAGCCGCCGCGGAATCTGGCTGGGATTTCAGCTCACGCTGGCTCGATGGCGCCGGCGGGCTCGCAAGCATCAGGACCACTGCAATCCTCCCGGTCGATCTCAACTGCCTGCTATACAAGCTTGAACTGAAGATCGGCGAACTCAGCCGCCTGACTGGCGATGTCGCCTCATCGGCCATTTTCTTAAAGAAGGCCAGCGACAGGCAGGCTGCTGTCTTCCGCTACATGTGGGACGAGCAGCAAGGCGCGTTCTTCGACTATGACTGGCAGCGTGACCGGATGCGGCCCAATCTCACCGCAGCCTGCGCGGCGCCGCTGTATGTCGGTCTCGCCACCTTCGAACAGGCGGCCCGCTTGACGGCCACCATCTCGGCGCGCCTGCTCAAGCCTGGCGGTCTGGCAACGACGGAAGTCATCAGCAGCGAGCAATGGGACCGGCCGAACGGCTGGGCGCCCTTGCAATGGATGGCCATACGCGGCCTCACCGATTACGGCCAGCACGTCCTTGCCGACGATATCGCATGCCGCTGGCTGTCGATCGTCGGCCGGTATTATCAGCGTGAACACAAGCTCATCGAAAAATATGCGCTCAGCGAGATTGCCCCGGAAGCCGGGGCCGGAGGCGGCGGAGAGTATCCGCTGCAGGACGGCTTTGGGTGGACCAACGGCGTCACCCGGATTCTGATGGCGCAGTTTCCGAAACACCATGCCTGCAGGCCGCGAAAGGATACCGGTGCAGTCCTCCGGCTAACGCCGCAATGATTTCTCAGCTCTGGGACGCTTCTCATGACGTCTTCCCCGGCGTAGTCACGCTGGCGAAGCCGCTACACAAATAACTGCCAAAGCAAACGGCGCGTTCGCGAGCGAAAGAATACGTTGTCTCGCATATTTTCACGTACTTGCATGTCTAACCACTGAGCCGTCATGCCGGCATCGATGCGGCAGCCTCGGTCGAAGCCGCTGCGCCGTCTACGCGGGACAAACGCGTCCGGCAGCGCCTGCACGCCGGAATCGAAGCGGAGGATGATCAGGCTTCCGCCCTGCCGAGGCATGGTCCTTGAGCCCGGATGGACAACCCAAGCATCTTGAATGCAAGCTAATGCAGACACCTAATAGGCAATCGCCCACTGGCGGGCGCGCGTTTGCATCCGTGCTCAGACTGGCATTGAAAAAATTTCTCCGGGACGACATGAGTACGTATGCGTCCGCCCTCGCCTATCACATCCTGTTTTCGTTTTTTCCATTCGCAATCTTCCTCATTGCATTGCTCAGCTTCTTTGAACTTTCAGTCCTGCTGGATTATCTGCAGCAAGCCGCCTGGCAGGTGCTCTCGCCCGGAGCGATGGAAAGAATACGGTCGGCATTCAACGAGTTGCGCGTGCCGCAAGGGGGATTGTTATCCTTCGGCGTATTGCTTTCCGTGTGGCTGGCGTCACGCGGAACACGCTCGATGATGAATGCGCTCAACGTCGCCTATGGCTGCAAGACGGTTCGTCCGGGTTGGCGGCACTATGCGGTGTCGTTAGCCTACACGGTGGGCATTGCCGTATTTCTCGCAGCAGGCCTGGGCATGCTGGTGATCGGACCGGAGGCGGTCGGCTGGATGGCGAGTTTCGTGGGACTTGAGCAATTGATTGTGGTGATATGGACATGGCTGCGATGGCCGGTCGGCGTGTGTCTGCTGATGGCCGGCGTGGCAGCGGTCTATCACATCGCTCCCGGCGTCGGCCGTCGCTTTCGCCTGGTTTCGCCCGGCGCGGTGATTTCCGTCATGGTCTGGGTGGCCGCCACAATGGCATTCAAGTTCTACTTGCAGAATTTTGCGAGCTACAGTGCCATGTTCGGCAGCATAGGCAGCGGCATTGCGCTGCTGCTTTACCTGCAAATTTCTTCTGCGGTCTTGCTGTTTGGTGCGGAAGTCAATGCCGTATGGGCCAGAATGGCCGGCGCGGCCAGCGTGGCACAGACAGGCTGATGCCTATGACTTGCGTGATCCTTTGACTCCCTCCAGCGCGGACAGATTGCCTGCCTTTTCCTGGCTGATGACGGAGAGGCTGCCATCCGTTTCCAGAATGACCGCGCTTACCTGATCGAGCGACCCGATCCCGTGCTGCCGGATGGCGGCGCGAATCTCATCCTCTGTCACGCGCACCGATCTCATGGCATCGCCGAGAAATCCGGAGTCGTTCATCAGCAGCGTCGGCGTTGTTTTCACGATGCCGTTGACCCGCCTCGACCGCACCGACAGCCACGTGATCACGAATTGCAGAATGACAAGCAGCGCAACCGCCGCCAATCCTTCCGCAAGAGTCACGTTGCGGTTGATCAGAATCGTGGATAACGTGGAGCCGAAAGCCACGGTCACCACGAGATCGAAGGAATTCATCTTCGACAGCGTCCTGTTGCCGCTGATGCGCAACAGGAAGACCAGTCCCGCATAGGCGAGCGTGCCGATCAGGCCGACTCGCCAGATGTTTTCCCAGTCCTCGAAGAACATGAGCACCCTTTTCTCTTCGGATCAAACGTTATCAAGCGGCTTTGCCGGAATGCAGATCACTGCACCGGCAGGTAATCGCGGGCAAGGGGCGGAAGTCAGGACCCGCCCGACGGCGCACCGCCCTTGCCGGAAAGCTTGGCGTTCTTCGCATCGAGCGTCCTGATCAGGCCATCAATGCCCCCGCTGCCGATTTCATTGGCAAAAGTGCTGCGATAAGATTGAACCAGCCACACGTCGAGTACGCTGACATCATAGATTTTCCAGCCCGACGGACCGTCGGCAAGCCGGTAATTCAATTCAATCGGCTCAGCGCCGCCTTTCTGGATCACTTCGGATTGCACGATCACTTCGCCGGTGCGCGGATTTCCTCGCAAGGGCTTGACCACGAGTTGCTTGTCCTTGACCTGGGCAATGGCGCCCGAATACACATGCACCAGCAAGTCGCGGAACTCCTCCGTCAGGCGCTCGCGCTGCTGCGGCGTCGCCTCGCGCCAGTAGCGGCCCACCGCCAGGGAAGTCATCCGTTCGAAGTCGATATGGGGAAGGACATGCTGCCTTACCAGGGCGAGGACACGCTGCTGGTTGCCGCGCAGGATGGCTTCATCGGTCTTGGCGATATTGATGACCTCTCCGCTGATTCGACGCACGAGGGCATCGGGAGCTTCCGCTGCCGATGCTCTGCCGCCGTAACCCAAACCGAGCGTTGCGAGCAGCAAGGCGACAAGCAACTTCCTCGCGGAACAAAACATCGTGAATTGCATGGCGTCCATCCTTTATCTGAGCGGCGCGTCCATCCGCCGAACGACCGCAGCCGCGAAATCATGGCCTGCGGCTCCCTTGTCCCGCGACGGCATCAGCCGGGGTGAACGGAGGCATTTCGGAAAAGCCCTTCGCATGACGGTAGACTTCGTCATATCTTGCCGATGGCGAATGCTTCTCCTGATATTCGGCACTCTGTTCGACTTCCGCCCGGGAAAGACCGACCACCACGCGTCTTTCCGCCCAGTCCACTTGCCGGATGCGTCTTGGCGAAATGAGCACCTGTTTTCCCGGCCACCAGTTGCGCGTATCGACAATCATATGGGAAATCGACCAGTCGCGGTCATCAAAGAGAAAATCCTCCACATGCCCGATTTGGTCATCAGACGCTTCAATGCGGTATCCGACCACCTCGTCCTTGCTTCGCAAATGGGGATCCCCATCCGGCTGCGCAGGATGTCCATCATTGCCCGGTTCCTCGGCAGGCAGAGGATTGATCATCGCCGGGCTCACCATCATTGGCATCGCGGTTGCCCCCCAGATATACGGTCCCGACCAGTAGTAGGGATAGCTGTAGTGATTCGCTATCAGGGCTTCCTCCTGGCGGGAAACCGGCATTGCCGTGTCCCTGCCCGGACTGTCCTTTACCTGCGCCCGGCTCAGCCTGACCATGACTTCCTGACGGTTCCAGTCGACGCCAAGCACGGAAACCGGCGAGATCAGAACATGACGTCCGCTTAACCAGCCTCCCGTGTTCACTTCAAGGTACCGGACAACCCATTGATGATCGTCAAAATAGATATCCTTGACCTTACCGATCAGGCCTTCCGAAGTCATGATCGCGAATCCGTCCAGCGCCTTAAGGCTATGTAACATGATGACTCCTCAAAAACCCATTGGCGGTTCAAACCGACAATGGCTCGCAGCGAGCAAGCCGGCGGGCCGACGGCCTGCTCCAATGCGGGACTTCACTTTTCCAATGCCGCTGCCGCGCCAGGACCCTTGCGGGATTAAAAAATCAGCTTCAGCACGCCGCTCACGACAAGCAGTCCCACCAGAAAGATAATGACAACCAGCCAAAGCAGAATTTTCATCAGGCCTCCATTGAATGATCATGCAAAACCAGTGGAAATGCAGGAAAGGCGTGCGGCGCGCCGGGCCGCGGCCGGTAAAGAACGGCGCCCCGGAATCCCGATGGCCTGCCCGCTACAGATGTGCGTCTGCGGTGGAATTCCCCCGCGTGCTTCTCATTTCTTGATCTCCATCTTTTTCGCCGCAGCGAGATGCTGGGCGACGACTTTCATGGTTTTTTGCGCATAAGCCCTGAGATCCTTGTCCTTGGCGGTCTTTTGGGTTTTCTGCAGCAATTCATGCGTGCGCTGATGATCGCCGACACCGACACGCTGAATGAACTGGTTGTCGAACGTCTCGCCGGACAGCGCCTGCAAGGCCGTGGCAATGGCCTTGTGCTGGATATCGGTCTCGTTCGGCAAGCTGGCACCTTTGGACTTCGCCAGTGTTTCGAGTTCTTTATTCGCTTTCGTGTGATCATCGATCAGGCGCTGCGCAAATTTGCGTAACTGTTCGTTCTGGGATTTTTCCAGGGCCATCTTGCCCACTTCGATTTCCGCAAGGTTGGCATGCGCAATGTCCTGCATCATCTCCTGATCACCCTCGGTCAATTTTCCGCTGCGCGGTTCGGAGGCGCCGCTCGTATTCATGCTGGTTTCACTGCGTATATCGGCGCTGTTGGCTGCGGTAGTCTGGCTACTGCGGCCGTCATGCGTCGTTGCAGGCTGCGTGGGTCGAGCCTGCAACGGTCCCGCTGCGAACAGTAGCGCAATGGCGCCGATACCGGCGAATCTGGATAAGAAATAAGCTTGCTTCATGACTTGGGCTCCTTTGGTCATTGAACTGCCTGCAGAATCAGGCATGAAAACATGCAAGTATCAGCACGAGAAAGATGCCCATACCGCCAGTGCGGGACGGCGAACACGCACTATCTCCCGATACCGTTCGTAGGCCCGGGTGCAGGACCGGCTGGCGACCCGGTCGCTCCGCTTCCCATGGAACCGGAACCGACGCTGGTGGGATAGTCCGACTCGCTGATTGTCCTGTCGCGGTCGCCGCTGGTGCCGATGGGCATGGAGTCCGTCGTAATTACCGACGAACCGCTCGAACCATCCACCGGGCAGTTCACGCTGGACGGACGGCACTCGGCCGGTGTGCCGGCTGTGGCCGGCCCTGGTTTCCCAGGTATCGAGTCGGCATTTTCAGGCGCCTTTTGCACGGAATCGGTCCCAGTTCGGCCCCCGCGGGACTCCGCGCTGTTCGAGGCAAGGGCAGGCCGATGGCCCGCACCGCCGAAGGCATCGACGACTGTGAGTGTCGCCGGCGTTTGTGCGCCGGCGACATTCATCATCGTCGCGAATGCGGCAAGTGCCGCCAAGGTCGGTTTGAACATAAGACCTCCGGATAACTAACACCAATTCTGCATTGTCGACGACGGGTTCCGCAGGCACGACCCCGTTTCTCGTCATCGTGGCCTGCGGCGCATCCGTTGTTGTCGACGCGGGTGCCCGTTGGACATGGGATCGCCTGCGCTATCCTGCAGCCGCCCGCCTGGCTCTTCGCTTATTTCGCCGGTGCGGATGACGCGCCCACCGCGCCGGTTCCCGAATCGCCTGACGACTTCATTTGCCCCGATCCCTGAGTGGAAAGAGCCTGCTTCAGTGATTTGGCGCGGGACCCGCCGGTTTTTCCGGAAATGATGTCCTTCGCCGACACCTGCGCCCGGTAGTACTCGCGGTTGTCGCCATCGTCGTAATGAATATCGGTAATGCCGACGGTGGCATTGGCAAACGCGCCCTTGGTATCGGACCAGACCACCACGTCGCCGTTGCCGGCAGCCGCCTGAGCCTTGCCTGTATAGTTGACGATCGTGAGGCCAGCGCCGGCATTGAGCGCAAAGTTATTCTCTTTAGAGAATTCATTGACTGCCTTATCGTTCATCAGCAGCATCGCTATCGACCCCACTTCGACGCCGGCCTGGAGGCCGGTACTCAAGCCGCCGTAGTTATAGAACACGGGAGAACTCCATTGCCCGTCTTTGTTGACCAGCATGACGCCTTCGCCGCCGCGTGCGCCGATGCCCCATCCGCCACGCGCATAGGTCGGCACGATGAATATGCCTTTGGCCTTGCCGAGCAGGTCCCTGATCTGCGGTTCAGACTCGAGCTTTTCCACAACGCGGGTCGCGGACGCGACTTGCTGCTGCGTGTCCGACAGCATCGGCCGGGTCTCACCCATTGATGCACCCGACGCCGGTGTGTCCGACGCAGCAAAGGCAAATGCGGCCGGCGCGGCGATCGCCACTGCGCAAGCGACGTTTATCCAAGTTCTTTTATCCGATTTCATGCTCATTACTCCTATGGAATTGATTGCAAAAGCGCTGCGGCGCCAATCCCGAGCGTGATGTGCTTTGTCTGTGCCAACCGCTGCGCAAGACCGTCCAAAAGCGTATGGAAGAAGCTTACTGACCGAGAGTTAAGCGAAAATTAAGCTCGAAGTTGCTTAGGAGTCCGCAGCGGATGCGCTGGGATGAATAGGGTTCTGCCCGCCATGCTGATAGTCTGCCAGATGGCTGGTTCATAGGGGCTTGCCGATGCGTGCCGCGTTCGCCTTTTCATTCGCATGCCATCCTGCATCACGCCCAGCCTGCGAAGGGAATTCGACCGGTGGAACCTTCGGCAGTTACATCCTGAACGGACTCGATGTCATGGCGACAGACAAAAAAAGCCCCGCTATCCCACGGGGCAAAGAAAGGAGGTACATGAAGATCCGGCCCGGCTCATCAGCGGCGAAAAGACGAATGCCTTCAACTTCAAGACTGCTTCACTCAAAAGACAGTATAGGAATTATGGGATAACAGAATTAAGCGAAAATTAAGATGGGGGCCGTTGTTCATATAACCCGAAACTCCATGGCAAGGCATCCATCTAAGCCCGTAGGCAGAACAGGATTTTGCCGCGCACGCTTTACCAGTTGGTCCATATCGACTTCGTCCGTCCATGAAAGGAGCCATCATGACCCGCACTAGTCGCCACCTGTGCATGTTCCTTCCGTTAGCGATCGCTCTCGGCATTTCCACGATGGCGAACGCCGATTCATCCATGCCTGCCAAGACACAGGCGAAAGCACAAGCAGGGCAGCCGGTACAGGAAAGCGGCCCGATGGCCCAGTACCAGCTGTCGAGACGCGAAGCACGTGCCGCCTATGCCGATGCGCTAAAAGCCTGCAGGAGTCTGGCACCCGGCGCGAGAGAGCCATGCATGGGCGAGGCGCAGCAGAACTTTCAGAATGATCTTGCCTATGCATCGCAACTGTATAACCGCGCCCGCCAGATGCTTCCCATACCCAGCCCCCAAGCGCAGTACAAGAATGCTCGGAGGGAGGCATATGCAGCCTTTAATGAGGCGAGCGGGGGCTGCAAATCGATGGCCTCGCATGACAGGAAGGATTGCATGAAAAATGCGAGAAGCCGCTTGCAAGCCGACCTGGCATACGCCAAAAATGAACTGGCGACCATGACGAATGGCGGCGACGGCAGCGAAGGCGCATCGCAAAGCAGGCAACATGGCCAAAGCGGTCAATGAGGCCGGTACGGCGCTTGCGCGCACCTATGCCTTTTCTGCGAGGACTCGGTCCGCGCAATCGCTGTCCAGGCCTTCGACGCGGCCACGGGGCCGCATACGTAGGGCTGCGCGCCAGAAACCCGCTACAGCCGCATCGCTTGCCGGCACCTTATGCAGGTCTCACGCTCAACCCGGCGCGCGCCAAAGGCGGCGGATCGTCAAAGGTGATGAAGGCGTCACCGCCCGCCGCTCTCAGCATCCGATCCGCCGCCGCCCTGCTTTCAACGTCAAGCGCCTGATAATAATGACGCGCACGCTGCAGCATCCACAGGCTGTAGGGCCGGATAATGCGCTTGCCCTGGCTACCTTCCAGCGCAAATGAATGCATGCCTATTGAACGCGGCAATGTCTCCCCGGGATGAGCCGCCATCCAGTCCCGAACTTTCTTCGCCGAGTCGGCAAGTACGGGAAGCTGTTCGGCAAACATGCGCCGCAGGATTGGAAAGAGGGTTGCCGGCACATGGTCGTTTTGCAGAAACTGTCCACTCAGAGGTTCCGGGTGCTGCATGCGCCTGACCCACTCCGCCACATCCGGCGCATGCCGTTTCATATGTTCCCCGGTCGCCGGGTCCCGATACTGATGAGCGTAGAGCGGACCGATGAGTCCGAAATCACCGATTGACGGTCGATCCCCGAATAGAAACGGGTACTCCCGGAAATGGGACGATAGTTCTGCCAGAAGCTTTTCATAGGAGGCTTCCACAGCCGCATGCATGTGCGGTTCAGCGCCGAGCAGCACGGCGGCTTTGGAAAAAGGCTCGGCGCGACGCTGGCCAATCTCGAACTGCTGTTCCGGAGGCGCATCAGGTGCGTTGAGCGCGCCGAACGCCCGGATCGCCCACTCTTTGTTATGGTGCCAGCGATAATGCATGGCAGGTATCACCAGCCATTCGTCACCAAAGGTTTCAAGCAACAGGGCGGCGAGCCGCTGGCATGGCGTGGAAGGATATACGGAAGGTCCGCCATGGCGCGCCTCCAGGGCGTCGATGATATCGGTACTGTCTTGCAGGCAGCTGTTGTCCGGTGCGATCAACACCGGAATGACAGGAAAGCCGACTCGTGGAACGATGACTTCCTTGAAGACCCTCGCGTCGGCCTGGATCTCCTCGAACGCCAGGCCTTTCCAGCGCAGATAGGCCCGCACCTTGCCAGTGAAATAGCTGATATCAGCGCCATAGAGCTTGTATTGTGCTTGCATGCTCCTCTCCGGTTGGACGTGGCGTGCACCCGCGTGCAGAACCATGGAGAGCCATCTTACAATAAAAGCACGGTCGTGCTGATTATGACGGATGCGCGTCGCGCAATGCACGGCTCGTGCAATGAAGCGATGTCCGTAAAACCGATGCAAGACGACAGGGCGCCATTGGCAAAACATACATGCGTTAACTATGAATTACAAAGAAAAGAAATCTTTACAAATGAATCCGCCTGTCATTGCCATCGTCCGCTAGGCGCCTTGTGCCGATCTGGACTCATCACGCGCCAAATGAAATCGATGTTTTTTCGACTGGCGAAGCCGAGGTTGCAGGCGCGGCCAGGTGGAAAAAGACGCGGTCTCGCGGCATCGTCTGGCTCGGGATTGGTATTCGATGCAGGCGGAGGTACTTGCGCTGCCGAGTCATGGACTGCAAGTCTTGGTATGAAAAATGCACGGGTATGGATGAGCAATCGCTCCACGGAGATCCCCGCCTTCAGTAAGGCATGCAACACGATCGCACTGCTCACTGTGCCATCACTGTTGGATCGAACGTTAACCGTACCTGAATACCCGTCGCAGCACGGATGATGGACTTCCTTGCAGGCGCTAATCTGGAATAGCAAGCAGCACGCATATCATCGCTTCGGGCGACACAGAAAGTGCAGTGAGCCCGCGAACATCGATTCCCCGCGCGTCGCCTGCCCATGTCTTTACCGATCTGCAAAGGAGACCAGATGTTGAAGCTATTGCAAGGACTCCAGGATATACGGCATGGCCTGTGGTTCGTGCCCGCGATACTGGTGACCCTGGCCATATTCCTTGCTGCCTTGCTGGTGGAATTTGATGCCACCCTGGGCCACGATGCCCTGGCGCAGTGGCCACGGCTTTTCGGCGCGGGCGCCGAGGGCGCGCGAAGCACCCTGCAAACCATCGCAGGCGCGATGGTCAGCGTCGCCACCCTGACCTTCTCCATCACCGTTTTGGTATTGTCCACCGCTGCTACCCAATACACGCCGGCGGTAATACGGACGTTCATGGCGAGCCGCCCGACCCAGTGGGTACTGGGCGTGTTCCTCGGCATCTTTGTCTATTGCCTGGTAGTCCTGCGCTCCATCCACGGCGGAGATGAAACCTTCATTCCTTCGCTGGCTGTCACCTTTTCCCTGGTATTGGCCGTGCTGGGCGTGGGCATGCTCGTCTACTATATCCACCATATTGCTTCATCGATTCAAGCCTCGTTCATTGTCTCCAACGTGGCCGAGGAAACGATACGGGCGATCGATGCAACCTATCCTGAACTTTCCCAGAAGGAAAGCCGGCCCAAATCCGCTGGCGCCACCTTCTCCTGCCGCGATTGCCACCAGGTCAATGCCGCCCATACCGGCTATCTGCGCACGGTAGACAGGAAAGGCGTCGCCGCCTTCGCCGACAGGCATGGGGTCACGGTACAGTTCATCAAGAAAGTCGGAGATTTCGTCATTGAAGACACCACGCTCGCGCTTTGCGACCGGGAGCCGGACAGTCGCATGCAGCGGGAATTCAAGGACTTGTACACCGTCGGCCACTATCGTACCGTCGAGCAAGATATAGGCGTCGGCATACGTCAGCTGGTGGATATCGCACTTCGGGCAAACTCTCCTGGAGTGAATGACACAAGCACCGCACTCCTGTGCATTGATTATCTGGGCGCCGTCGTGATACGTCTCAGCTCCAGGGACCTCGGCGCCAAAGACAAGCCGGCGGCAGAACACCTCTCGGAAAAGGAAATAGTCATAATGCCGGACAGAACGTTTAACGACTTTCTGTCCGACGTATTCGATCCGCTTCGCTGCAACGCGGGCGATAACATTGAGGTCTACGTTCGACTTGTCGACACATTGCAACTTGCTGCCGACAATGTCCGCAATCCGGCACACCGAGAACGATTGCGCACCCAGCTGGCGCGGGTACATGAAGATGCGCGCGCGCGGATTACCGCGCCAAACCAATTCGCATTGATCTCGAAAGCGCTTCACGGGGCGGGAACGCCCGGTGCATTGACGAATGGTCCATGACATCGGCATCGCGCCGTCACGGACGGAGCTTCTTCTTCTGCATTCCAGTTGGGAAGCTTCCGATTGCAAGGATCGTCCTTGCGCCGGAGCGATTTCGGCTTGGCTGGACTAGGCGAGGCCGAGAAGATTTGCGCGCAGGACGTAGGCAGGGTTTCGCAAAGCCTTGGTTTTCGCCGCCATAGCCGACTGGCATGCAAGCCGGTCCGCGGGCAGAGGCGTGGCGACGCGCCATGACTAAGCCACGGCAAGGAGCCACAACGCAGTACTGCCGCCAAATGTTCCGGCATCGCCAGTAAAGTCAAACCGAAAACACCTTACATACTCGATACTGGTCAAACCATGTTCCTACCTACCTTGCTCGCCACATCAGGATTGATGATCGTGCACCTTTTTTCCGGCAAGCTGCGCTTCCTTGAAGGCACTCCGCGCAGCATCTGGCTTTCCGCAGCGGGCGGCATATCGGTGTCATATGTATTCCTGCACATTCTCCCGGAACTCGCACGGGGCCAGTCCATCATCGAAGACGCCATCGCGAGCCCATTGCAGATTCTTGAGCATCACGCCTACCTGATCGCGCTTCTCGGCTTGATCGTGTTTTACGGCCTGGAGCGGATCGCAAAGGTCTCCCGTGCCCGTCAACGGCATGTCGATGGAAACGACCGTCCTTCCGCCGGCGTCTTCTGGTTGCATCTTGCATCCTTCCTTGTGTACAACGCCCTGGTGGGATACCTGCTGGTCAACGATGTGCAGTCCGCATCCGAACTTGGATTTTTCTTCTTTGCGATGGCCTTGCATTTTCTAGTGACCGACTATGGCCTGCGGGAACACTACAAGGAACAATATGCAACCTTGGGGCGCTGGCTGCTTGCCGTTGCGGTACTGGCAGGCTGGATGGTCGGCTGCGTGATCGAGTTGCCGGAGCTCGCGAAGAGTCTGCTGGTGGCCGCGCTCGCCGGAGGCATCATTCTGAATGTGCTCAAGGAAGAGCTTCCAGAAGAGCGGCAAAGCCGATTCAGCGCCTTCCTGCTCGGAGCCTTGGCCTATGCGGCATTGTTGCTTGCGGTCTGACGTCGACGAGCAAAATCTCCTGGCCGCCACGAAATCTGCATGCCGCAGATGCCGGATCAGTCCATGGACTTGACCGTTATCGAAAACACACGCGGCATCAAGCGCAGCTTGCCCCCTTCTGCTGCCGTGCAATCGCCGCCGGCATTTAATTTACGCTTAATTAAAGCGCCATAGACTCAACGCCATGGACAACCCCTGATCCGGATGCACTGATCGCATAAACCTGGCTACGGCAGATAGAGATGCGTATGGTCTGGAGAAAACTGTCCTTGTTTCTCCGGCCATGCAGACAGCATGCGGATCATCCAAACATACGGAGGTCATCTTGAAGCTGAATACACAACACCACATTCTTGCGGCTTTGCTGACGGCGGCCCTGGCGAGCGCCTACCCCATCGCGAATGCGCAAACGACCACCGGTCATACCGGTCCGGCAGCCACGTCCGGCAACACCGGCACATCAAGCCAGGCGGGAAAATCCAGCGTGCCGGCCGGATCGCGCGCCGATACCGCCGAGGATGACAAGGCGATCCAGAACCTGCGCGGGGCGGCGCAAGCCTTGCGCGAGTCGATTCAAACGCTCGCCCGCATGCCGGCCGGCGAAAAGCGCTCTGCCGCCATCAGGGAAGGGAATGAGGCACTGCTCCGCGTGCAAAGCGCCATGGCGGCACTGCCTCCGGAACTGCTGACGGCGAATGCCGATGAAAGCCATTACAAGAAATCGCTCGACAAAATGAAAACCGCCAGTGACCGCCTTTACTCGGCGGCGGATGCTCTCGCCAACCAGCCGCCGGGAAAAGCGCGCAATGACGCTGTTAAACAGATTAATCAAGCGCTGTTGCAGACCAACGAAGCGATGCTGACCGGCTTGCAGCTCCAGGCCGCCAGCGGCAAGTCGCAAACGACGGGCGGCACATCGAGCGGCGGCTCAGGAACGGCAGGCAACGCGGACAGCGGCAAATCGTCGATGACGGGAAGCGCTGCGGTGACAGGCCGCCCGGGCGCCAACACCGTGGATCTGGGCGGGGCCGGCAGCAGCGGTGGCTCGGCGAGCAAGGGGAAGACCGATACCGGCAGCCAGGGTTCTTCCGCCGGCTCGGGTTCGGCCAAATAGTGGAACATCAACGCGCGGTTGTCTACAGTCGCTCGTCTGCCGCTCTTCTGATTTGCGCCGTGGTATAAGCGGCGCGTTCGCATTGTCGGAAGCGAAGATGCCAACGCGAGGCATCTTCGCACCGCCTTTCAGGCAGTTGCCACCGACAGTGCGCAAGACTGCATCCATCGACACTTCAGCGAAGGCATCATCAGTGCTTCGGCCCGTCTGCACCGGAGCCTCCTCTCGGGCGTTCCCGACGTTCGGCCATGGCTGACAGGATCTTGCTGATGCGCGCCGGTTCCGGTGCGGCATTGCGGCCTGCCGGCCACCCTTCCCTCTGGCGTGCGCGGTCGCCGTCAGTTTCCTCGGTCTGGTCGTGGAACAGGATCTGCGTCGTCGGGAACGGCAGATCGACACCGCCTGCCATCAATGCGTTCTTGACTGCTTCCAATACCGCATCCCGTACATTCAGCACATCCATTTGCCGCGGCGGATGTACCCACCAGCGTACGCGGAGATTGACCGAACTCTCCGCAAGGTCGACGACAAGCACGTCAGGAGCGGGATCATCGAGCACATCTGGAATGCCCTTGATTGACTCCATGATGATTCGCTTGGCATTGGCGATATCGTCACCGTAACCGATGCCGATATCGTACTCAAGCCTGCGCTTCTCATAAGCGGTATTGACCGTTACCGCATTTGTGAACAGTTCCGAGTTGGGAATGACAATGCGCCGTCCATCATAGGTGCGCAGAAAAGTGGCGCGGGTTTCGATGTTTTCCACAGTTCCTTCAAAGGACGAAAGTATGATCTGGTCCCCGATGCGAAACGGCTGGGTCAGCAGGATCAGGATCCCTGCCAGGAAATTCTGCAGGATATCGCGAAACGCAAAGCCGATCGCCACGCTCGACAGGCCAAGAAGGTTGACCAGCTGCCCCGGCGTAAAGCCCGGTATGGCAATCACAAGGGCGATCAGCAGGCCGATGAAGATGCTGATGCCATAGCCAAGCCGCCCGAATACCATACCGAGATTGCGATGCTTGCGGTGGTTCTCGGAGAAGGTGCGTATGGCTTTGCGCACGATCTGGCCGGCAGCCACAAACAAGACAAACACTGCGATGGCAATGGCGAAATGAGGAAGGCGTTCAATGAATCCATTTGCCATCGCCTGCACTGATTGTGTCGCTTCGGACCAATGGAAGTTCATGCGTTTGCCCGTTCGTTGAAAAGTTCTGCACCGTCTTTCGCAATTCCTGCACAGCATCAGGACAAGCGGAAAACATGTTTCCGGCTCGTCCAAATGGCGATTTGGTTAGCGCGGAGCCTGGCTCGGCGATGCGGGGCATCCAGTACATCCTGCCATATCGGCCCCCGTGAACGTCGCACCGTGCAATTTGGCTTTACTCAGGTTGGCATTGCGTAGCGTAGCGCGGGTGAAGTTCGCGCCTTCCAGATTTGCCCCTCTGAAGTCTGCACCGCTCAAGTTCGCCGAACGGAAATTGGCCCGTCGCGCATCCGCGCCCTCAAGCTTCGCGTCCCGCATTTCTGCGCCTGCAAGATCCACGCCGGCCATGACCGCATCCGTAAAATCTCCATTGGTTCCAATCAGGTTTTCGAAGTTGGCATTGCTCAGATTCGCCCCGCCAAGCATTGCATTTGTCAGATTGGCCGCCCTGAGATCGGCATTGCTCAGATTCGCCTTGCGCAGATTGGCGCGCGTAAGGTCCGCACGGGTCAGATTAGCCGCGGTCAGGACTGTGCCTGCCAGGTTTGCGCCCTCCATGTTTGAACCTGAAAACTGCGCATTCGATAAGTCGGCCTTGCTCAGGTCCACTGAATTCAGGTTCATATCGGCACATAGAGTGCCGGGACGAATCCGGCAGTTATTGATCACCGTCTTGTCTTGCGAGAACGCGGACGCTGCGCAGAAAAACGTCATTGCGAAGACCATACCGAATCTTTTTGTCATGGTTGAACTCCTTTACTGAACGCCTTGCATGAACGCTCTTTTACGAATACGTAAGGCTTGACGGACCTTCCGAAGCAGAATACCGCTCCGCCACTCCTCCCGCCGTTTGTTTGAACACCGAAACACCTCTTCAACTTTTCGCGTCATGTACCAGGAAATGATTCAAGGAGCGGACTTCACGCGCCTGGAGTGGCATTCGGTTCCAGCGGCAACACTTGGCTGCCTATTCGGCTATCCGGCGATATAACGAGGCGTTGCGCCCGCCATGCCAAGTCATCACGCCTTATCTCATAAGCGCCTTATTCCAGCCTTGCTTGATCGGGTCAGAAAGAAAGCGCTCTAGCAGCCTATAGAGCGAAACTTAAACGAAGATTAAGTTTCGCATCCAGTCGAGTATGGAAGCAGCATCACCTCATCATGTACCGGACAAGTTTTCGTTAACCCATCATTGCCGATACACGACGGCATGAACAGTCGCTGTCTTGCGGACTCTCCAATTTCCATGTCTGCGATTGGTACAGGAACTGCGATGGTCGCCTTAATTTTGGCTTAATGAGGAATCACTATTCTCTGAGGGGCGTCTCGCCACAATCACCTCGATTTTCTGAATAGCGACCCTGGGTCTTTCCGATTCAAAGGAGCAAATCATGACAAACCGGCAATTCCAGTCTTATATCGAGGCATGCTATGCCTGCGCTGCGGCATGTGACCGCTGCGCTGCAGCTTGTCTTCAGGAGCAGGACGTAAAAATGATGGCGCGTTGCATCGCGCTTGACATGGACTGTGCAGAGATCTGCCGCATGTCAGCTGCATACATGGCACGCGGAAGCGAGATGGCATCAGCGCTTTGCCAGCTTTGCGCGGACGTGTGTGAAGCTTGCGGAGATGAATGCGGGCAGCATCAGATGGGGCATTGCCAGGAATGCGCACAAGCATGCCGCAGTTGCGCCGGCGAGTGCAGGCGCATGGCCGGAGGATCCGGGCGACAGCAGCAGAACATGGGGACCGGCGCTACGGCTCATTGAACTTGCATAACGTGCGGGACAACGCATGTTGTTCCGCATAAGGACGCAGTTGTGCGGTCAGTTGTGCGGTCCTGAGAATGCGATAACCGCGAATATCCACTCCGGGCCCGATCAGCTGGTAGCCGCTTCAAACTTTACAAGAGATTCTTAGCGAAGAAAAATCGTCGAAGTAACCCATCTTCTTGCTGAGATCAGGGATCCTTTCGCCAGGACTGAATGAGGTTATTTGCTGTTTGAAATCCATATTGTCATAAACCGTCACTGCGGCGTTTTTGCCGACCTCGATGCTCCGCACCCGATTTTTCCAGTTGATGCCAAATGGGCCTAGCATGGTAGGCATCGACAAGGGACCGCTCAACGTAAGCGCACCGCCGCTGAAGTTGCGGTCATCATAGATGCGCGCCCAGCAGCCTGTCTTTACCGCTGGTTGCTGTTCCAGTGCTTCGGCAGGCATCAGGAGATAGGAAGACGACGATCCTTCGGCGAGGCTTGCAGTCGGTAGAACACCGCGCGGCGATGCCGGCGTGCGCAGCGGAATATCTTCCTTGATGGTTTCTCTACGGGCCGAGGGTCCGACACCCGTTTCAGCGAGGTTTATCCTCGCCTTTTCAAAAGTTTCCGGCTCTGCGGCATATACGCCGGCTGACCAGCCTGCGCTGAATAGCGAGGCGGCAGAAGCTAATGCCAGCCTGGAAAGCATGGTTCTACGCGTGTCTTGGATATACATGATCGCTCCTGCGTGATGCCCGCGGCGACCGCCCGGAACGGTCTCCCATCTCACTGAATTTGTTGCGGCGATGGGCGGAATCGCCTCGTCTGGCGCGGCCGGGGCTTCTATACTCTTCTATCGGACCTGTCGCAGGGATTCCACCTCGTATGGGGATAGTGCCTTGAGACGTATGATGTTCCCTCCATACAGGCAATCAGTCATCCCGGCACTCAAGAGAATAAGGCAGCTGAATTAAGACAAAATTAACAGGCTGTTTTCATGCCCATGCCTTGGTTACCCGGCATGATCGGCGTGCAGATTTCGTTGAGCGTTTCCGCTGGTGTGACGAGGAACGCCAGATCCCAGCCGCATGCAGACCCGTACATGCAAACCGCCCAGCACCGAGTCATCGAACTCGATTGTCGCCTGATGCTGCACGACGATATTCTTGACGATAGCCAGGCCCAAGCCATTGCCGCCTTGCGAAGTGCCCTGACCTCGATAAAATCGCCGGAATACCCGTTTCCGCTCGTCAGGAGGAATGCCCGGACCGCTGTCGTCAATCGTAAGACAGGCATGGTCTTCTTTCTTTTCTATTCTTGCTTGAACGCTTCCATTTTCGGGAGTGTATCGGATCGCATTGTCAATCAGATTGCGTATCAAGATATAGATTTGTCCGGTGTCACCTGGCACCGTCAATGCTTCCGGCGCTTCCAGGCCAAGATCGATGTTGCGGCTTTGAGCAAGGGAAAACAGATCCGCGATCACCCTGCGCATCATTTCGACAACATCGACAGGCACTTCCTGATAGGTCGCTTCGCTGTATTCCGTACGGGCGGCGGTGAGCAGCTGTTCAATCATGCGGCTTGCCCGGTCCACCCCTTCGTTCAGGTTGCGCAGCGCAACCTTCTTTTCCACCTCATCCTTGGCGCTTTCAAGAAGGTGAAGTTGTATCTTCAGCGCGGTTAAAGGCGATCTGAGTTCATGCGCGGCATCGGCGACAAACGCCCTTTGTCCAGCGAAAGCCTCTTTGAGCTTGGTGAGAAGCGCATTGAGTGCATGCACGACAGGAATGATCTCGCTGGGAAGCCCTTCCTCGGAAACAGGATTGAGCGATCGCGCTCCCCGGGAGGTCACCTCCCTTTCCAGACGTCCTAGCGGGCGCAGCGCCTTTCCGACGGTGAGCCATACAAGCAGCGCCATCAACGGCGCAAATGCAATCAGCGGACGCAGACTGTGGAAGGCCGCGCTGGCGGCCAAGTCATGCCGGATCTGATAGGGTTGGGCAACCTGAATGATGCGGTCGCGGCCCTTCATGCTGTAGACACGCCATTGCTGCGGCCCTGCTTGCACGTTTTCAAACCCCATCTTTACTTGTGCCGGCAAAGGAAGCCCGGGATGCGAGGCGTAAAGCACATTGCCGTTGATCGTCCAGATCTGAACGATGACGTCATTCTTTTCATCGTCGATGAAATCCGGTTGCCAGTCGTCGACCATGCCCTGATCACGCAGGGAGAGCGCTGTCTGGCGCAGCTGGTAATCGAACAGGCGCTTGCTCTGCTCGAGCGTTTCGTTATACGCAAGAACTCCTATGGCACCCGCAGTTGCCATGGCGGCGAGTATCAGGAACAGAAAGAGTTGCGCGCGAAGCGAGGTCAGGAGCTGCATTTCGGCTTCGGTATGAAATACCCCACTCCCCGCACATTCTTGATAAACTCGCTGCCCAACTTTCGCCGTATCGAGTGGATATGAACCTCCAGGGCATTGCTTTCCACTTCATCGCCCCAACCATACATCCGCTCTTCCAACTGTGCTTTCGATAGAATATTTCCGGGTCGCAGCATGAGAGCCTCTACAACGGCGTACTCCTTTCCGGAAAGGTAAACCGGTTCGTCATCGCGCCAGATCTGCCTCGATGCCGGAGAGAGCCGTATGCCTTCAAGGGTGATGTCGGGTTCAGCTCTTCCGCTGCTACGGCGCAATGCCGACCTGATTCGAGCGCTCAGCTCCTCCATCTCGAATGGCTTCATGACATAGTCGTCCGCCCCTGCATCAAGACCCCTGATGCGATCGTCAACCGCGTCCCTGGCGGTAACGACGATAACAGGAACACTATTCTTCTTCTGCCGTATATTTTCAAGGATTTCCAGACCATGCTTGCCGGGCAGCCCGAGATCCAGTAGAACCAGATCGAAATGCTCGGTGGATACCGCCGTTTCCACCATTCTCCCATCGCGTACCCAGTCCACGATATAGTTGTCCCGCATGAGCGATGCCTTTACGCTTTCGCCGATCATTGCGTCGTCCTCGACGAGTAATACCCGCATAGTGGTCTCCACGGCATTCATATGAAACTGTAGCTTTTCGCCCATCTCGAATATTGGAGCTTTTTCCTACATCCAATGTTCCTTTCATTTGTTCCATCAGGCTGGAGCGATTGACACACTGGCCTTTCTCCAACGCCAGGTCACCATGCGCGACTACGGCGCCGTGGGCCTTATAGAGTTTCAATTTCATCTGGCCAACGGATAGACGCGAAGCTTCTTTTTTGCAAGGATTGCTTGATCGCAGCCAGGTAACGAACTTGGTCCTGAGCATACTTTTATTTTCGTAATGCTTTATTAAGCGAGGCTTAAGAGTGTCGGGAAATATATCGCTGGAAATCAAAGGTTCTACGTTCCGTTGTCGGCAAAGCTGTGAAACTTGAAATTTTATCCCTGCGCTTTACAGCGTTTTCCATTCGACCGGCTTGACGATGCCGGAACAGTGGTCGCCGGTATTGCATCTTGCAGGAATGCCGAGTCCTGCTTGCCCACAGCGGGAGGCCGAGTTCGCCATGTCGCCTGACCACGCCTTCGCGCACAGAAAAATTTTCTCGGCCTTGCCCGGACTGTGCTTGATAAACTGCTGTTCGGTCCGGAGACGGATCCGCGCCTTTGGCGCTTATCAAACACGGCCTTCCTATTGCGCAGTGGCGTATCCGGTGTCCGTGTGGATTCAGAGTACCTTGATTGCCTGCTCTGCGATTTCCTGGCCGTGCTCCTGTACAAAGTGCCCCCCTTCGGCGACTTCGTACGGAACAGGGCAATTTCGGATGTGCCGGCGCACTTCCGTCATGATGGCCGGACCGAGCACGGGGTCTTTCATGCCTATGGCCATGAAGGTCTTGCCCGTCCACTCTGTCGACCACCACTCGCGAGCGCGCCGCGATAGGGCTGCGCCTTCCGCGTCGGGATGGTCCGGTACCAGGTTCGGGAAGCGGCGCACGCCGGCCTTGAATTCGATGCCGGGAAACGGCGCATCATAGGCTGCGATTTCGGCCGCGGACAATTGCGGATTGCTGCGTCCCATCAGCTTGCCGACGGCCATGTCGGGATTCGCGTTGCTCCATGCTCTCCAGTCCAGGAAACCTTTGCCAAGAGGCATGTCTCCCGTCGCAAAGCTGGTATTCATGACCAGAAGACCGGTGAAGCGTTCGGGCATGTCCATTGGCAGCGTAAGCCCAAGCAGCCCTCCCCAGTCCTGCACAACGAGGACGATATTGCGCAGGTCCAGACGTTCGACGAACGCCTTGAGCATGTCGCGATGAAAAGCAAAGGTATAGATTGCGTCCTCGGCCGGCTTGTCGCTCTTGCCGAAGCCAAGCAGATCGGGCGCGATGCAGCGATGTCCTGCTGCCGTAAAGACAGGCAGCATCTTGCGGTACAGGTAGCTCCAGGTAGGCTGCCCATGCAGGCACAAGAAGACTTTTTGCCCCGGTTGCGGTGCCTGGCTGCTCTCATCGAGATAATGAACCCGCATGCCCTCATATCCAATGAGGTCGTCCAGGTAGTGAGGTGAAAAAGGATAGTCTGGCAAGTTGCTGAATCGATCCTCGGGCGTGCGCAATATGCTCATCGACATCTCCTATGTTTTTATTAAAGTATTGAAAACCGATGAGGAATGCTAGCGCAAATTCCAGGATGCCGCCCGTTGCATGCGGCGGGCACGACTATCCTTGCAGAAGGCGATACCAGCCAATAAGCAAAAACCTATAGCAGGTAGAAAATGAGGACAACGCTTGGTCGCGTTACGGGATGAGATGAAATGGAACCACCACGACTATTGCCTGATACCGGCTTTCCGGGATCAGTGCTTGCGGTGTCGGTCAGGACTTCGCAGGAAATTCTTATTGGTGCCCGAGACCGGAATCGAACCGGTACGCCCCCTCTCGGGTAAGCGGCGGATTTTAAGTCCGCTGTGTCTACCAATTTCACCACTCGGGCAAGGCAGATGACCTCCGCCGATAAAAAGCGCACAGGGCACTTTCAGTAAACCGGAACGGGGTCAGGATGGGACCGGCGCTAGCGGCTTGGGACCATTCTATCCTTTAAAATCAAAGGGCTAGCTACCTTAGCTTCGATGCACCAAATGTCTTGTGCCTGTTGCGACAAAGCAGCGCGAATTTTAGCATGGCGACATGATTTTTTGGAATACCGGCGTCCTGCCGTTGCAGCCGCTATACGAACCGACAATTGCAGTCATCGCGACACAGGTTCTCAAATCCGCTGCTCAACCGTCTTGCTTTCCGTGCTGGTCGCTTTGCCTGCGCAGCTTAGGCCTGCAGATGGAAGCGCCTCTGCCATTCATCGTCGGCACGGTGGCTAAATGAATAACCGCCGCGTATGGAGGTGAGGTAGGAAGTCACTTATCTTCGGCGAAAAAAGTTCAGCGCTGGATATACCAGGATACGCCATGACGTGTTTGGCAAACAAACGCGTCCGGCATGGTCTGGCACCCGCAAATTGTTGCTATACAAGATAATGAAAAGCAACGCCGTCCCGAGATGCAGAGAAGTCCCCAGATGAAAACTGCCTACTGCCAAAGTTGCCACAAGCCGCGAAGCATGCTGCGGAGCGCCAGATTCCCGGCTACCAGCATGCGCAAGCCAAGCCGCAGATCCGCTTTCTGATTGCCCGGGTACGCCGCGCCGGGGAGCAACTGATAAGGGATGATCATGGCCGTGGCTTACGAAGATGATCAGCCCCGCTTCTTGCCGCCCCTATTCTTAAGCCATATGCCCGCAAGGATGAGCGTATAGGACACTAGTCGAAGCACATAGATGGAATAATTCTCCGTGGTCGCGCTCATTCGCAATATGCCGCCCAGAAGCAGCCTGTTCGCGCCTTCGACAATGAAGGCCAACGCAAAGTACATGAACAGCCGATCACCCGTGCTTTTCCAGAAGCGAAGGAAGAAAAGCGCTGCGATGAAGGATCCCATCGCTATCGCTCCAATCAGGATCTCGTCCATTAGTCTTCCTCCCAGATCAAGCCGTACAGCAAGGGCATCAATGCGACCAAAGCACACACGAGGCGCCAGGTGGTCAGGTTCACAGTGGGAAATACAATGCGGTCGAATACGACCAATGCATTATTGATAAAGAGGATGGAAAACGATAAGCCGCTCCAAAGCAGGATACGGTGCCGGAATATCGCGTAACTGCGGAACAGCAGCACTGCGCACAGGAGGCTGGTCAACGCGCACATTGTGTAGATCAAAGCAGCCATGACATTAATCCTTCCTTAACTTGAATGCATCGGCGAACTGCTGTGCCTTTCTGTTTGTTTTCGCGTGGATCAGATTGCTGATTCCAACCAGATTGCTGGCATAGGCCATCTTCACCTCGGCAACCAGTTCCTTGATGTCGTCTGAGCGCGGGTGGTAATAAACGACGCCCGGAGCCTCTTCCGCAGCAAAGCCTGCTGCGTGCAACTCTGCAAGAACGGCCGCGCCGGCGCGCTCGGACAGGTACAGACGCCGCGCCAGGGCATTGGCATCCCATCTCGCTTGCGGCATGGCCTGCAGCAGCAGCAAGGCCTCCAGAAAGGGAACGGAAGGAATCGACGTCAGCACAAACCGCCTTACGGCGTCTGGAATTTCATCAGAAATCATTACTTGCTCATCATGCGGAGGAAGGTATCCTGTGCCAAACAGCAAAGTCCCTTCGCACCGAAATTGTCTTGAGAATGCCCATTGCCGGATGTATCCGGATGTCTGGCGGCATCCGAATTGCTTCTCGTGCGCCGGATTCAGGCCTGGAGCAATTGTTCGCTCAGGCGTTTGAGGAGCATGTCAAGGAATGCGGCCATTTCCGATATGTCGGAAAGGTGGAATTCGGCAGCCGTAGCCGGGCCTTCGCCAACGCGGATCGTAAGAAGGTCCTTATGCGGAAGGCTGAATACCGCCTCATCGGTCACATCGTCTCCGACATAAATAGCAGCCGGTGCCCGGGTCGCTTCACGCAGCTGAAGCAATGCGTCGCCCTTGTCAGGCGCTTCCCGCGGCAAAATATTGAAGACGAATTTTCCGTCGACGACTTTGGCGGCTGGCGCTGTTCTTTCAATCAGCCGGAGCAGGCTTGCCTTTGTTGATGCGGCGTTCCTGGCCTGTCGATAATGGATCGATACGGAGTAGGTCTTGTCTTCGACCCACACTGCCGGATCATAGACCCCGCTGTCCAAGGCCGACTGCAGATCGCGCACCCAGCGTGCGCAATCGCGACGGTACTGCTTTTCTCGCTCTTCCCAGCCGGGCAATCCTTCAAGTCCGTGGTTTCCGATCACGAATTCAGGAAAGAAGTCTAGGCGAAGGCTGATGTCTTCCACGGACCGCCCGGTGATGACTGCCACCGGCGTGAATTCCGCGAGTGCGGCGAGCCTGCGCAGCAAGGACGGCGGAATGCGAGCCGCCGCCGGGTCGTCGACGATCGGCGCGATGGTGCCGTCGAAATCGAAGGCGCATAGAACACCGGGTTGAACCGATTCCAGCAGGCGTCCCATGCCGTACTCCATGAATGGCCTGGACATCATCAGATGACGCGGCGCAAGGGCGCGCGATGATGAAGATTGATCTTTTGAGTCACGCGTTCGCGCTTGCGAAGGCGCGCCGCATCCAGCAGCATATGCCCGGCCCATCGATAAACATTAAAGTCTTTCACCAGCGTTCGCATACTGCGCATCCTTTCTTTTTGTTCGGCATCCGGCATGGTTAATGCCTGATAAAGCGCTTCGGCGCTTTGTTCAATATGGTAGGGATTGACGATCAGGGCCTCGTGCAGTTCACGCGCCGCTCCGGTGAACTGGCTCAGCAGAAGAACGCCGCGTTCGTCATATCGGGATGCGATGAATTCCTTGGCCACGAGGTTCATGCCGTCGTGCAGACTGGTGACCATGCAGACATCCGCGCCCCGGTAATACCGGTTGAGCTGATAATGGTCGTGATGCTCGACCTTCAATACGATCGGAACATAGCTTCCGTCGGAGAATCGCTGATTGATGCGCAGTACGAGCGCCCGGACACGGGATTCGAAGTTCTGGTACTCCTCCAGCGACGAGCGCGTGGGCGCGGCAATCTGCACAAAGGTAAATTTGCCGACCATTGCAGGATTGAGTTCCAGCATGCGTTCAATCGCCTGAAAACGTTCGACGATGCCCTTCGTGTAGTCGAGGCGGTCCACGCCGATTCCCAGCAAGTGATCGGCATGCAATGCCAACTCCCTGCGAACATTGTTCCGGCACTCGGCGCGGCTTTCCGCGCTCGTCTCCGAGGCGCCCGGCCAGGCGATGGAGATCGGATAGTCTTCCACCTGCGTGAGCTTGCCGCCGTAGGAAATAGTGGACGCCTCCGATTCGATGCGTGTTTCAAGATAGCGGTCCACCGTCTCAAGGAAATTCTTGCGGTGGAACGGCGTATGGAAGCCAAGGATCGTGCTGCCGAGCAGGCCCGCAAGGATTTCCTCGCGCCAGGGACAGATGCCGAAGGACTCCTGGTTGGGCCAGGGAATATGCCAGAAGGTGATGATGGTTGCCCGGGGAAGCACCTCGCGAACCATGCGGGGAAGCAGCGCGAAATGATAGTCCTGCACGAGAACGACGGGATTATCCGTACGCGCCTGTGCGATCACGGCATCGGCAAAGCGCTGGTTGACCTTCACGTATTGTTCCCAGTCCGATGAGCGGAATACCGGACGCACATGGGCGATATGGCAAAGCGGCCATAAACCTTCATTTGCAAAGCCATAGTAGTAGCCCTGCTCCTCTTCCTTGGAAAGCCATACCCGGCGCAAGGTGTATTCCGGCCGGTCGGGAGGAACGGACACGCAGTCCTGATCATCCACGACGGCGCGATCACCGCTGCCGCTGCCATGCGCGATCCAGGTCCCGGAGCAGGCGCGCATCACGGCTTCGACCGCGGTGACCAGACCGCTTGCCGGGCGACTTACTTCAATGCCGTCGGCGGTCTGGCGGTGAATGTAGGGTTCCCGATTCGACACCACCAGGACTTCGTCACCGGCGAGTTCGTTGCGCAGCAGGCCGCGCAAGCGATCCGCGGTCCATGCCTGCCCGGCATCCTGATGACTCTGGCGTTCCCGGTGGTACTCGCTCAGCAGCGCCCGCAGATCAGCGACGAGCGGGCTCACCTCGGGCGACGGGCGGGAATGCGGAGCCGGCAGCAACTCGCCGCGCAACAGGCCTCGCACGCCATGAATCCAGCCCCTCCAGCTCAGATGCGCAATCGCGACGGTGATCAGCGAAATGACGATGCCCAACAGGATGAAGAAGCCGATCACGTATTTCTTGGTATCGGCACTGCGCCGCTCGATGAAGCTCATGTCATGTACCAGAACCAGCTTGCCGACCGGCTCGCCGTCTCTGCTCAGCGCACTGCGCGCGACGTGCACCGGGCCGCGCGGCAGATGCACCAGAGCTTTTGCGCCGGCAGCACCAAGTCCCTGGTTGTCCAGGCGTTCCTGACTGTGGCAACCGAGCGAAGCCGGATAGGTGGAAGTGGCATAGACCACGCGCTCGGTCTGGTCGCAGAAAGCCAGCGCATACAGGCGCTCGTCCTCTACCGCCCTGTTGAACAGCTGGTTTATCTTCGTTTTTTCCTTGGCCGGAACATAGTCGAGCAACGGGGCCTCCAATGTACTCGCCAGCACCTTTGACCTGATGTCCAAATCCCTGACAAACCAGCGCAGCGTAAGATCGTCGAGCAGGGGCACGACGACATAGGCGCACAATGCCAGTACCAATGCCAGCGGCGCTGCAAAGCGCAGCGACATTCGGGTCCAGTGAAGGTGCATGTTGGTCGCTCCCTGTAAGGCGGTCGATCAAGCCACGAGTTTTTCGGCGGCAGCCGACAGTTCTGATGCTTTCGCTGGCGGTGCCAGATGCAAGGTGCGTGTCGGATAGGCGAAAGACACATTGCGCTCGCGCAGCGCGGCAAGCAGCGCGATATTGATTTCCTGCTGGATATCCATGTATTTGTTGTAATCCGGGTCCAGTACGAAATAGACGACTTCGAATTGCAGCGCGCTGTCTCCATAACCTTTGAAATGCGCCCTGTCGAACCTGGTTTCCAGGTAATCGGCCGAGATGATTTCCATGACGGTATGGGGAATGCGTTCGATCTCCGCCAGCGGCGTCTCATAGGCGACGCCGAACTCGAACAGCACTCTTCGTTCCTGCATGCGCTTGTAATTGCGTATCCGGTTCTTGAGCAACTCGGCATTGGAAAAAATGATCTGCTCGCCGCCGAGACTGCGTAGCCTGGTGGTTTTCATTCCAACGTATTCGACGGTGCCCATGTAGGAATCAACGACGATGAAGTCACCGATGACGAATGGTTTGTCCATCGCGATGGATACGGAAGAGAATATGTCGCCGAGGATGTTTTGCACGGCAAGCGCAACAGCAATACCGCCGATACCCAGGCTCGCCATGATCGTCGTGATATTGAAACCCAGGTTATCGAGAATCACGAGGGCAGCGGTCGACCACAGCATGATGCGCCCAACCAGCCCCGCGAGCATCAGGTGCGTGGCGCCTGCGGGATCGGTCTCGCGCTGTCGAATAAAGGCGCGTTGAACGGCAACCGTGATGATCCCGTTACCCCAGAGTGCGATCTGCGAGACGAGAATGATGATCCATGCGTAGTTCAGCCAGCGGTCATGCGAGGCGCCGAGCTCTATCTGGCTTACTCCGGCCAGCAAGCCGATACCAATGAAAAACGGCATGCGGGTGCCGCTGACAAGCTGTTCGGCATACCTGAAGAATGGGAGGCGGCCTGCCTGCGCCAGGCGGCGCAATTGACGACCCACGAACGCCTTGAGCAGCAGGAGCGTGGCGACCACCGCCATGAAGACAGCGCCGGCAAAGGCGAGGTCGTAGGATACCCATGTCAAACTATTCACCGTTACTCCTATAAACATACGGCTTGGATGCAAGCATTTTCAAGATATTTGCCTTCGAAAACAGGCGGCCCGTCCTTGTTGAGGGCCGGTTCCTTTTTTCTGAAAAACCAGGGGAAACCGCGTGCGAACTTGTTCGCTTCGCGCCCGAGGAACTGATGAAAGCCTTACGCCTTCACGTGAAATCGTTGACAGCGAGGACGCCTTGTTCAAAGCAATGACGCCACAGCGTCACCGGCGGAACATTCGTACCGCGACGCAACCGCCGTTATTCGGATTTCCGCTGCGCGACTGCAATCTGTCCGGAAGACTGTACGCAGTGGCAGCGGGCATATGCACATTCCGCAGGTATGCGTACGAGCACGGAACCGACTATATCGAATTTTGCTTAGGCTTAACTTAAGACACAGGATGGGGCAGACCAGGCACAGCACATCCTGCGAGTGCGCATCGATGTCGCGCCGCGCATGGCATGCGCCGCAGCGGCTTTCTGAGGCCGCGGCATCCGCTTAAGTTGCACTTAATGTTGGCGGCGTATAGTCAACTGCAGCTTTCGTCATGTCTTCGCCGCAGCATGGCGCACAGGACTGATCCAATACAACGATGGAAACAGACTATGGCCCTTACCTTTGATAGCAATCATCTTCCGACGTGCTGCGGCATCGGCCTCGTCCCGGGCGAACCGCATACTGTCTGCCAGATCTGCCTTGCGCGATTCGATACGCAAAAGCTGTCTTTGCAGATCACGTCTCTCAGGAGCAAACGCGCCGCAGGTGCAAGAGAAGTCCGAGTGGCTTCTGCCTGAGTCCGTCGAACATAACGCATGCAGTCATCGCCTTGCCCCTCGCAACATGCGTGGATGCGTGGAAAAACGATAAATGTCATTAAACCAGCAGGCCGTTTGCAAGGCGTGACGACGCGTCGGCACAGCACCACAAGGAGCCGTAACGCGGTGTACGGCCCGTCCCGATGGCTTCCGGGCCTTTTTATTGGACTACCTAGAAAGCACAGGGACCGATGGTCTCTCCGTCAGTCATCTCCACCGGCTGACGCTCTTGCAGTTCGGTGGCCGGTTTACCGTCGATCAGGTCCAGCAGCATTCCAACAATCTTTGCCCCTGTTTGCTCCGGCGCCGGGTCGACGATGGATGTCTGAGGCTGCGCCCATTCATAATTCGACAAGCTGCCCCAAGTCACAATTGAAATATCCTGTCCCACGCGAATACCGGCGGACAGCATCGCATGCATGGCGCCCGCGCCTGCATGAGGATTGTCGACGATAACAGCCGTGGGACGCGGCGAGCGCTGCAGGAAGTTTTGCATGGCCAGATAACCGGATCGCCGGTCGCCGGCATGGGTTGCCATCAGGGCCGGATCGGCAGAAAAACCTGTATCCCCCAGATGCGCCTTGAAGGCTTCAAGCTTCTGTGCTGCCGAAGCCAGGTCGGGAGCGTCACCGATGTAGGCGATGCGTTGGTGTCCAAGCTCAAGGAGTTTCGATAACGCAAGCCGCATACCGGCATCATAGTCATAATCGAACCAGGCGTGCTTCAACCCTTCCCCGCTATGGCCCATGGCAACAAAAGGCACACCGCGCCGCGCAAGATAATCGATCCGTTCATCCTGAACTTTGCAATGCGTCACCACCAGTCCATCGACGCGATGGTTATTGACCAGGTTTTCATAGCTCTCGATCAGATGGGAATGCGAGGCGGGCGTGATGAAAAAATTCATGCCCCTGGATTCCAGCTCCTTCGCGGCGCTGGAAAGAAACCCCAGGAATTCCTGATTTTCCAGTTCCGCATTCATTACCGGGAAAATCATGCCGATCGCATTCATCCGCCCCACCGCCAAGCCGCGAGCGATGGGATTCGGCTGATATCCGAGGGCCTTGGCCGCGGCAAGCACTCTTTCCCGCGTCTTCTGGCTGACTTCCGGATAGCCGTTGAGTGCGCGGCTGGCTGTCGTTTCCGAAATATTGAGGCTTTTGGCAAAGCTTCGTAAATTCATGGTCATTACGCGTCGTTCCGCCGGCTTTCCGGCACTAAAAAGGTCTTGGAAGGCACATTGGCTCTGCCATGAAGCTGCCGCGATGCTGCCCGTCGGCATGAAATGCGGTGGGAAGGCATTCAAAAACCACCTGCCGCATTGAGGCGACTTCTGTCACAGCCATGGCTTGTGCGTGCGAAGCAGTAAATGTAACAAAAACATCTCAACAATGTAGTCACTATAATGGAAATTGCTTAAGCGCAACTTAAGTTGGCATGCCCAGTTTTCCGGCCGTCCGGACCCCGTGATGTCATTTCGGTGCTGGCGGCGAGTTCCCTTGCGAGGGCCGTTCCTGATCTGCCGGGTTTGGCTTTTCCGGGCTGCGCGCCTGCAGTTCGGTCGAACTCCTTCCGATCTCATCTGTTTTTCCAGAGGAAGGGAGCCGATTGCCAATCCTTTGCCTATGCATCCGGCCCGAAAATAGGTTCGGCCGGATCCCCTCACCCCAGCCCTCTCCCAGAGGTAGAGGGTGGGATCATCGGCCCGGAAAATGAAACACTTTCCAGGCCGAATCAATAATGACCCGCCTTTATTTTTGCCTTCCCGGTTTTGCCGTGCCTCTTGATGGAAATACAGCGTTCCATGGCCTGCCCACGCTTCATCCGGGAGTGCAAACAGACGCCAAAAGGCTTGATCGAGAAAAGGGACACGCAGCGCCCCCGAGAGCATCGACACAGCAATATCCGTCCTCGCTATCGATCTATGTCTAGTGATTGAACCCGGCAAAACTTTATAAGTCGGAACGGAGTGAGATTTGCCCAGATTCATCTTGATGACAGCACGGGGGCAAGGGGAAGCTGCAGATACGGCGTATTTCAATGGGAGGATTCGCAATGGATGCTGTGATCGATTTCATCAACAAGATCATCTGGGACTACATCCTTATCTACGGCTTGCTTGCGGTCGGGCTTTTCTTCACCATCCGACTAGGCTTTGTCCAGTTCAGGCTGTTTCCCGAGATGTTTCGCACGGTATTGGGAAGCGGCGAAAAAGATCGCGCCGGCATTACCCCTTTTCAGGCCCTGTGCACCAGCCTCGCCTCGCGTGTCGGCACCGGGAACATCGCCGGCGTTGCGGTTGCCCTCTATCTCGGCGGTCCTGGTGCCGTATTCTGGATGTGGATGGTTGCCTTGCTCGGCATGGCCACAGCGTATGCCGAATCGACGTTGGCCCAGCTGTACAAGATACGCAATGAGAATGGCGAATACCGGGGCGGCCCCGCCTTTTACATGGCCAAAGGTCTGAACGCGCCTTGGGCCGGCGCGCTGTTTTCCGTGTCACTGATACTTGCTTTCGGACTGGTCTTCAATGCCGTCCAGGCCAATTCAATTGCCGATGCCGTCGAAGGCGCCTTTGACATTCCCAAGCTGTGGGTCGGCATCGGGCTTGCCGTCGCGACAGCTGCTGTCATCTTCGGCGGCATTCGCCAGGTGGCTCGCGTATCACAGGTGGTCGTGCCCTTCATGGCAGTGTCCTACCTGCTGACGTCGCTCTACGTGATTCTCACCCATATCACGGAGGTTCCCGCGATCTTCACGCAAATCGTCAGTAGCGCCTTCGGCCTCGATGCGGCGGCCGGAGGAGTAGCCGGGGCGATGCTCAACGGTGTCAAGCGCGGGCTGTTTTCCAATGAAGCCGGCATGGGCTCTGCCCCCAACATCGCCGCCGTGGCAACACCGGATCCTCATCATCCTTCATCGCAGGGCTTGGTTCAGGCGCTTGGCGTGTTCATCGACACGCTGCTCATCTGTACCGCAACGGCACTGATGATCCTGTTGTCAGGGGCGCTGGTGCCCGGCTCGGACGTCACAGGCACCCCGCTCACCCAGGCCGCGATGCGCGTCCACTTCGGAAGCGCGGGAGAATACTTCGTAGCCATCGCGATCCTGTTCTTCGCCTTTACTTCCATCATCGGCAATTACACCTACGCGGAAAACGCCATGACTTTCCTTGGCGTCGGCGGTCGAGCCGGCATCATGCTGTTGCGGCTTGGCGTCGTGCTGATGGTGATATGGGGCGCTTACGAAAGCGTCACCACTGTCTTCAACGCTGCAGACGCGTCGATGGGAATCATGGCAACCATCAATATCGTCGCCATCACCTTGTTGTCCGGAACGGTGTTCAAGCTGACACGCGACTATCAGGCACAGCGCAAGACATCGCGCAAACCCGTTTTTCATGTCCAAGATTATCCGGAGCTTGCATCGAAGGTCGACGGCTCGATCTGGACCAGAAATGATGCAGGAGGCCGCTGATACTGTCCGTCATGCGTCCTTGCTGGTGCGGCCTTGAAACGTTGAGGCGATGCCGGCCGCCCTTGGGCTGATGCTTGAAAAAATCGGCTCATTTGCTTGCGGTGCGCAGCAAATGAGCCAAAGGGGATATCTTCCCAAGAAAGGAACAACTCATCATTCGTACAGGTCCATCAGCTTGACATCAGTTTGACAATGACAACAACCGGAACGGAGTCTGACTGAACGATGAGACGGATTGTGAACCAGTAGCCTTATAGGAGCCTTAATCTGCATGCCGGACTCGCGCTCATCATCCGCGGCCAGGAACAGCGCGGCATATACCAGTCCCTGCTGATTGCAGCTGTCACAGTCGCCGGGAATCAGGCTCAAGCGGTTCGAAGGCAGTCTGCCCGGTATGCACTGATGGCTACAAGGTTGCGCAGAGTCGCTTTGCGTGCATTGCGGGTTATGGGGGACAGTCGCCCGATTTCCCTGTTCTCAATTGCTTGGAAGCACACCTGGGTTGAAAATTTAAGATTCACATAAGCTGAAGACGTTACAGTCGCGCCTTGCTTTTCAATAAAGATCAAGAATATGGTGTGTAATCGATCCCCAAGGCACTTCGCAACTTTGCGCTCTGGCCGCCTGCCCTTGTCGCAAAGCCGCGGCGCATGCAGGCATTGCGCAGTCCATTGACCGCCGGCTCGCATGTAGCCGCAAGTGGACACATTGGTCCAGTTCGTGTTTCCTTGCTGACGCTGCAGCCGGCAAGCGTGTTTCAGCCAAGGTACATGCGGCATCCGCAGTACCGGACCTGTCCGCATGCAGGGTTTCATATCACGTCGTTCATTGCTGATTGACGCATTGAATAATTCGGCTTCCTGTTTCGATATTCCCGTCTTGCCGCTCTTCCTCCTTTCGACGATCCAGCAGGCAGGCCTATCCGGTTAGGCGGTATCTGCTCAACATCGCGAGCGCTCAGAAGTGGCGTCGAGGAGCAGGTGCGCATGCGTGCGGACTGTACGGACGTACGCTGAGAATCACAGGCCAGGAGCCGGACCGTGCAGTAGCTTGGCAATGGCAACCCAAAGCGTATTCGGATTGACGGATCAGGAGAGGCCGAGACGATTTTCCTGCACTACCGCAGGAAAATCGTCCGGGATCATGAATACATTCAAGTTAAATGCGCTCTAACCAGCGCAGCGCACAGCATTGCGGCGCGCGGTTGAACGGATAACGGCAGCTTGCTTCGGCTCGGACTTAATGCGCTTGCGCAAATACGTCCGCGCGCCTGCGCGCGCGCACGTCGAGGTTCTACTGCATTTTTCCGGCGCGTCTCGCCATGTTCCTCATTGGCTGGCATTCACTACGCCTATTCTGTGCAGCCTGGCAGAGGAGTCGGTCGATGCCTTTTCGCATCTTTCCAATCTCAACCAATACTATGCAACAACTCATTTCCATCGCATTGATTCTTACGATTGTCGTATGGGGCATTTTCTCGCCGGCCTCGCTGGCCATGGTGTTCGACACGGCGCTGGCTTCCATCACAAAGAACTTCGGCTGGCTCTACCTGTGGGTAGTTCTCGCCCTCGTCGTCTTTGCGGTCTATCTCGCATTCAGCCGGTATGGCAATCTGAAACTTGGCAGCGACGAAGACGAGCCGGAGTTTTCCTTGGGCAGCTGGCTCGCCATGCTATTCGCGGCCGGCATGGGAATCGGCCTCGTTTTCTGGGGCGTGGCCGAACCTGTGTCGCATTACATCGCGGCGCCGCCCGGACTTTCATCGGCGACTCCCGAGGCCGCCAATGCCGCAATGCGCTACAGCTTCTTCCACTGGGGCATTCATCCATGGGCGGTCTACAGCATCGTTGCGCTTGCCATCGCCTTCTTTCAATATCGGCGCCAGCGCCCGGCGCTGGTGAGCGCCTCCACCAGTGCGCTGCCATGGCTGCCATTACAGCGCTTGTCGGGACTATTCGACATGCTTGCCGTCATTGCGACGGCATTCGGCGTGGCGGCCTCGCTGGGCATGGGAGCGCTGCAGATCAATAGCGGCCTGCAGACAATGATGGGCCTGGAGATCAGCAAGACCGCCCAGGTCGGCATCATTGTCGTGACGACGGCGCTGTTCGTGGCTTCGGCCACGACCGGCGTAACCAGGGGTATCAAGTGGCTCTCCAACCTGAACATGCTGGTTGCCGCGGCGCTGACCATGACCGTGTTCCTGCTGGGGCCGACGGTCGCGATCATTGACACCCTCACCAACACGCTGGGAAGCTATCTCAGCGAATTCGTGCGCATGAGTCTGCGGATGACGCCGTTCAGGGACAGCAACTGGGTCGGCGGCTGGACCGTATTCTATTGGGCCTGGTGGGTCTCCTGGTCGCCGTTTGTCGGTCTCTTCATCGCAAGGGTATCGCGCGGACGCACGATCCGGGAATTCATTGTCGGAACGGTGCTGCTTCCTTCGCTGCTCGCCTTCATGTGGTTTTCGGTTTTCGGCGGAACGGCCTTGCATATGGAAATCTGGCAGGGTGTCCCCGTTGCCGAAGCAGTCAAGGGCGACGTTTCCACAGCGCTCTTTACGGTATTTGACGCGATGCCGCTGGGCGCGCTCATGTCAGCGGTCGCGACCTTTCTTGTCCTGGTGTTTTTCGTGACCTCGGGCGACTCGGCAACGCTGGTGCTTGGCATCATGAGCAGCAAGGGAAATCCAAACCCGTCCGCGAAGGTGAAGGCGGTGTGGGGAGTGCTGGTGGCGGGCATTGCAATCAGCTTGCTTCTTGCCGGCGGCATCAAGGCCGTGCAGACCGCCACCATTGTTTTTGCATTGCCTTTCACTGCCGTCATCATCCTGATGGTGGTATCCCTGTGGCGGGCAATACGGGAAGACTGGCAGGAGGAGCAGCGCAAGGAACGGGAACTGCGCCTTCGTGTGCGCGAACTGATGTCCCGGTAAGTTGAAGACCGCCGTGATGCAACTCCTGGGATGACGAACATCGGCGCATGGCAGGCCGCCGCAGGGCATGAAAAAGACGGTGTCAGGCGCTGCCCTTGATCCTTCATGGACAGGGGCGCGGCCTGTTTACGGCCCTGAATGCGTGGTTTGTCCCGATCGGACGAGGCATGGCATGGCCTTTGACTTCAGAGTTTCTGGAGCAGTTTCGGCTTGCGTGTACCGACAATCGCGGACGATTTGCTGCAGTACCAGCTTGTCCGAGGCCCGAGCCTACCCTGCCGCGTTGCCACGCCTTCTTCTGCATGCCTCCCCGGCCTTACCGGGTTCAGTCAGGCAGAAAGCGCGCTAAAAATACGGCTCCCGAATTTCCTGCTCATGGACAGCAGTGAAATAAAGTATCTCCTGGGAACTGGTTCGTGCCTCGTGCCGGAGCAATGTGCGGCAACTAGGCGAGGTTGTCGCAAAAAATATTGGAAATGGCGCAAGAAACCTTCATGACAAGCTGAACATGGATACAGCTTCTGTTGTCATTGAATCATGGACGTGATTCCTGGCGTTATGCTATTGCCGCATTGGTTACGGCATCGACTTGCAAGGATGGCATCCGTTAAACCTTTGCACCGATAAGATCAACTTAAAATAAAGAAGAAACATGTCGATTTTCCAGAAATGGCGCTCGATCGCCCTGGACAGCGCCAGACCGATTCTGCTGGCGGCTTGCGCTGCCTGTATCGGATTGCCGGCTTCGGCAGCACCCGCCTACCGGGTGGAACTCGACGCGCCTCGCCCCCTGGAAGGCCTGCTTCGTGAATTCCTGGACTTGTTCCGCTTTCGCGAACGTGACGACATCAATGACACGCAATTGAATTTCATGGTCGCCACAACCCCCGACCAGGTCGGTCGCCTGGCAGCGACAGAAGGCTATTTTTCCCCGGTGACGCGAGTCAGGGTGGAGGACGACGCCGGGACGCAGGTCGTGCATGTGTCAGTCGATCCCGGGCCTCGCACGCGAGTATCAGCGTTGAATCTCGATGTGACAGGCTCGGCACCGGAACGCTCGCCGGAACAGGTGGAGGCGTTGCGGTCGGCATGGCCGATGCGGCTAGAAACTCCCTTTCGCCAGGAGACATGGGCGGACGCCAAACAGGGCGGTCTGCAGGTCTTGCAGCAGGAGCGCTATGCCGCCGCCCGCATCGCCGAGTCCGAGGCTCGCATTCTTGCGGACAAGCAGCAGGCCGAGCTGAGCGTGACTTATGACAGCGGCCCCGTCTTTACGCTTGGCAATACGGAAGTCGAAGGCACCGACAGATACCCCGAGAGCATCATCCGCAATGTCAACCCGCTGCGTCCCGGGGAAGAATACCGGGCCGAACGGCTGCTCGAATTCCAGCGCCAGATTCTGCGCACGCCCTACTTCAGCAACGCCGTTGTCGGCATCGACAATGATCCGGCAAAGGCAGACTTGGCGCCGGTCATGGTGCGCGTCACCGAGTTTCCCACGCAGCAGATCCGCGGCGGCGTCGGCTATACGACCGATACCGGCGCGCATATTGACGGCCTGTACTCGCATTACAACCTCTTCGGACGTGCCTGGGTGCTCAATGCCCAGACCCGGATCGAGCAGCGCAGGCAACTCGGCTCGCTGGAGCTTGCCTTGCCGCCGAAGCCGGGAGCCTGGGTTGACAGCGCGCTCGCCTCGGCCGAACGCACCACGCTCGAAGGCGTGGACTTGCGTACGCGGCGATTCGGCTTGCGCCATTCGCGCAATACCGACAAGCGCGACACCGCATACACCATCGATTACTACCGCGATCAGCTGACCCAGCTCAACGGTGCTCCCGTGCCCGCCGACGTCGTGGTCCAGCCCGGCACCCACCAGGCACTCGTCGCCGGTATGGGCAAGACCCGCCGCGCAGTGGACAATGCACTGAACCCGCGCAAGGGCCGCATCGTTTCCTGGCAGGCCGGCGTGGCGGTAAAGGGATTGCTCACCGACCAGAGCTTTATCCGCCTTTACGGCCGCGGACGCGAGTTTCTCCCCATCGGAAAACGCGATCTGGTGATTCTGCGCGCTGAAATCGGCGCCGTCATCAGCAAGGGCGGCAATGCGGCCATCCCCGCCTCTCTGCTGTTTCGCGCCGGCGGCACTGAGTCCGTGCGCGGCTACGGTTTTCAGAGCATCGGCAATGAGCGCAATGGCACCGTCTACCCGACACGCTACATGGCGACCGGGGGCGTCGAATACATTCATTGGCTCAACGAGCAATGGGGCGGCGCGGTCTTCTATGACGTCGGCATGGCAAGCGACCGCTGGCGCGACCGTTCCCTGTTCCACGGTGTGGGTGTCGGCGCCCGCTGGCGCAGCCCGGTGGGACGGGTCAACGTGGATCTGGCCTATGGCATCCAGGAGAGTCGCCTGCGGCCTCACCTGTCCCTCGGTGTAGCCTTTTGAGTATGAGCATGCAAGACGCCCAGTCAACGACATCGCCGCCGTCCACCCGACCCGGGTCCCGCCCTCCACGCCGGGGCGCACGCCGCGTCCTTGTCTGGCTGGCCGCCATTCTCGGGCTGCTGGCGGTCATACTTGCGGCGGCGGCATTTGTGCTGCTACGTACGGAATGGGGAGCCCGCACCCTATGGGAGAATGCCGCACGCTTCGTACCCGGCGGACTCAGCGGGGAATACCAGGGGGGATCGCTGACTGAAGGCATACGGCTGCGCAATGTGGCTTACAGCGATGAAGGCATGCAGATACGCATCGACAGTCTCGACGCCGCATGGCGCTTCAGCTGGTCGCCTGCCGGCCTGCATATCCGCTCGCTGCAGGTCGGCACGGTGGATGTGACGCTGCAGCCGACACCGCCTGACAAGGAGCCCGCGAAACTTCCGGCCCAGATCCGCCTGCCGATACAGCTGGAGCTGGAACGGGCAACAGTGCAGCAGGTGCTGCTGCATCAGGACGGCAAGGATAGCCGCTATGCGGACATCCGCCTGAGTGCCAGCTCAGACAAGGTGCATCATCAATTGCGGCTGGAGAACGCCATTACCCCCTACGGCACCGCAAAAGCGTCGCTGCAATTGACCGGCGACCAGCCATTTCCAGTCAAGGGGACGGCCAGCCTCGCCAGTCAATACCGCGAGCAGCCTGTGGAAGTCAGCACCAGCCTCGATGGCAGCCTTCAGGATCTCGCCGTCAAGCTCGGCGTCAGTGGCAAGGGGCTCGACGGCAATGCCGACATCCAGGCGACGCCGTTTGCCGATGTGCCGCTGCGGCAGGCGCAGGTGCGGATCAGGGGTTTCGATCCGCGCGCCATCAATCCCGAATGGCCGCAGGCAAGGCTGGATGTCGATGCTTCGCTGCAGCCGGCCGGCAATTCCGGGAATCAGGCCGAACTCGTGGTCGCCGGGCCTGTCGAGATACGCAATGCCGAACCGGGACCGATTGATGAAGCCCGCGTGCCGTTGAAATCGGCGCGCGCCGACGTCCGGCTGGATGCCGATTTGCAGCGGCTCGAAAGTTTCCAGGCCAACTTGTCCGGCGACGCCACCCTGCAAGGCAGCGGCGAGCTGCGGGCCGGCGGGAACGGCGAATTTTCTTTCCGCGCTTCCAAACTGGATCTGCATGCCCTGCATGGCGCTCTTGTCACGACCTCGATGTCCGGGCCGATTGACGTCAAGCTCAAGGATGGAACGCAGGTGGTGCAGCTCGATCTGACCGGGCCGAAGCTGTCGGCACGAGTCGATGCCACGCTGGACCCGGCCAACATGACCCTTCATGCGGCACGGCTCGGCACAGGCCCGGCCGCGCTGACGGTGAATGGAAATCTGGCGCGCACCGATCCCTCGACATTCTCCTTCAGCGGCGCTCTGAGCAAGTTCGATCCTGCGCTGGTGCTGGCCAATATTCAGCCTGCGCAGCTCGATGCCAAGACCCGCTCCCGGGTAGCGGCCATCGATGCCAACATCAACATGCAGTTCAAGGCCGACGGCAGGCTGTCTCCCGAGCCGGCGGCAAAGATCCGTTTCGACGTGCAGGACAGCCGCTATGCCGGGCTGCCGCTGACCGGCGGCGGCCTGGTGCAATTCGAAGGCAAGCGGATTCTGCCGAGCGATGCGAAATTATCGATCGCCGGCAATGACATCAGCCTCAAAGGCAGTTTCGGCCAGCCGTCCGACCGGCTCGCCTTCAATGCCGATGCACCGGCGCTCGGCCGTCTCGGCTACGGCTTGTCGGGATTGCTGAGGGCAAGCGGCGAGCTTGGCGGCACGACGGACAATCCGCGCATCGATGCCCGTTATCATGCCGAGAACCTTGCTTTCGGAAGCCACAGGCTTGCGCTGCTCGACGGCAGTGCAAAAGTCAACGGGCTTCCCGGCTCGGCGCCGGATGCCGGCATCGCCCTCGACCTCAAGGCACGCGATGTACGCAGCGGCGATATCCGTCTGGCCAACGCCAGCGCCGCCATTGATGGCCGCTACTCGCAGCACACGGCCAGACTGGAGGCCGATGGCCGCTTGCGCGGCGCGCAGCTTGATCTGACGCTGGCCGCGCAAGGCAACCTGCAGCAGCAAAAACAGGGTTTCTCATGGAACGGCACAGTGCGCACCCTGGAAAACCGCGGCTTGCCCAAGCTGTCGCTGGCATCGCCGGTCGAGGTCAGCGTCGCTCCGGACAAGGTGGCAGTCGGTGCGGCCCAATTGAGCTTTGCCGAGGCCCGCATCAACCTGCAGGCCCTTGATTATGCAAACGGCCGGCTGCGCAGCGAAGGCGCCTTTTCCGCGCTCGACATCGGCCGCGTGCTCGCGCTGCAGCAGCAGATTACCGGCACCAAGCCGCCGGTGGATACCAACCTGGTCCTCGACGGCAGCTGGAATCTTACTCTGGCCGACAAGGCGGATGGCTTCCTGCGCATCGATCGCCGCAGCGGCGACATCAAGCTGCCGGGCCCGCTCGCCGGCAATATGCTGGGGCTGGAAGCACTGTCCCTGCGCGCCGACCTGCAGGGCGAGAAGGTCGCGCTGTCGACTCAGGCCAGAGCCCGCAGGATCGGCTCGCTGGATGGACGCGGCACGGTCGCGCTGCAGCAGCAGAATGGAAGCTGGACGATCGCTCCGGACGCTGCGGTCGACGGCCGGGTGACTGCGTCGATTCCGAGACTCTCGGATATCGCCGCGATGGCTGGCCCGAGCATTGCGCTCAACGGGCAGGTGGGATTCGACATCGGCGTCGGCGGTTCGCTGGCAAAACCCAATATTTCCGGCAACATCAACGGCGACAAGCTGTCGCTGACCTTGTATGAACAAGGCGTACGCCTGAACGACGGCACCGCGCGCATCGTGGTCGACAATAATGTGATCGATCTCAGGGAAGTGATCTTCCATGGCGGCGACGGTACACTGAGGATGGCCGGCCGCGTCCCGCTCTTCGACGAGAGCCAGGGCCTGCAGGCCACCATTACCGCAGACAAGCTGCAGCTGCTGGCCAGTCCCTCCGGCCAGCTTACGGTATCGGGCCAGGCCACCGCGGCCCGGGTCAACGAACAGATGCAGGTCGTCGGCAATTTCACCGTCGACCGCGCCCTGTTCAGCCTGCCCGAAAAAACCGCACCCAAGCTGGATGGCGATGTCGTCGTCATTCGCGGCGACCAGCCGCCTCCTAAGCGCCCTGCCGCAGGCGAGGCACCGAAAGCCAGTCCCTATGCTCCCCGCATCGATGTGACGGTCGGCCTGGGTGATGATTTCCGGTTCGCAGGCGCGGGCGCCGATCTGCGGCTGGTCGGATCGGTGCGGGTACGGGGCGAGCCGGCGGAGTCGCCGCAGGCCTTCGGCACGGTGCGCATCGCCGAAGGTACTTATGAAGCTTTCGGCACCGAGCTGGAAGTTGAACGCGGCGTCATTACTTTCCAGGGGCCGCTTGCCAATCCGAACCTGAATATTCTCGCCATGCGGCGCAAGCAGGAAGTCGCTGCCGGCGTGCAGATCACCGGCACGGTTTCGCAACCCCGCGTGCAGCTGGTTTCCGAGCCCAACGTTGCCGAAGAAGAGAAGCTCTCATGGCTGATCTTCGGCCGCAGCGGCGGCGGCGCGGCGCAGGGACAGGCGCAGGCAGCCGCCAAGGGTGCCGCGCTCGGCCTGCTGAACAAATTCGGAGGCTCACGCATCGCCAAGGGATTCGGGCTGGATGAGTTTTCCATCGGCTCCAGCGAATCGGGTCTTGGCAGCGATCAGGTCGTCAATCTTGGCAAGGAGCTGACCGACCGCCTGTTCATCGGTTATGAACAAAGCCTCGCCGGTGCGGAAAGCGTGCTTAAACTCACCTACGAGCTGAGCAGGTACTGGACTGTCGTGGTTCGCGGCGGCACCATCGCAGGCCTTGATCTGTTTTATAACAGGCGCTTCGACAAGTTTGGCGAGAAACAGGCCGTACGTCCTGCAATGGCCGAAAAATGAATGGCGCCCAGCCGCAATGCGAGCGATGTACTTGCCTATACAGTGCAGGGTCAGGCGGTTTTTCCTTCTGACGCGGAAAGATTGCAAGATGTGCAGCGGGATTGGATTGGGAGGAGTAAAAAGCTGCTGGAGGGTCTGCATGGGTGCCTGCATGGACCCATATAGCCCTTGGAGTGGGTTGCCGCCGTATCAACAGCGACCTGAAAAGCAAATGGGCCAGTTCCCTAAGAACTGGCCCATCGATTGTTTGGAGGCGGGGGTCGGGATCGAACCGGCGTAAACGGCTTTGCAGGCCGCTGCATAACCACTTTGCTACCCCGCCATGGGGAAGTATTTTAACCACAAACCGCAATTTGCGTTTGCACCGGATTCCAACATCCATATGCTTCCGCAAAGGGAGTTCAATCAGTCAGGACTGATTGAACAAGGCAAAACTGGAGCGGGAAAAGAGTCTCGAACTCTCGACCTCAACCTTGGCAAGGTTGCGCTCTACCAACTGAGCTATTCCCGCATAACCTGCTTGTATTCACAAGAAAGGACTGGCACTTTCTAATGAAATAAAAAAGGAAGCTAGAAGCTTCCTTTCGGATTCTGGAGCGGGAGAAGAGTCTCGAACTCTCGACCTCAACCTTGGCAAGGTTGCGCTCTACCAACTGAGCTACTCCCGCATTCACAACAGACACGCATTATAGAGAATTAAAGATTCTTGTCAACCCTGGTCCCTGAAGCACTCTCAATGAAACGCCTTATACCGAACACAAGCCATACCATGCCAAATCATTCAAGTGGATGACAAACGCACGGCATGCACCGCTGGCTCATGTCTCATCAACATCGGCGAGGCCGAATTCAGAATACGGGCCCTGCTTTCTCCTTGATCAGCGGCCAAGCCTTGCGCAGATAGTAGAACATCGACCAGACGGTCAGCACTGCGGCAATGACGAGCAGCCATGCGCCCCACATGCGGGTATCAATGAAACCAAACAGAGTATCGCTGAACAGCAGCATCGGGATGGCGATCATCTGCGCCATGGTCTTGATTTTTCCAAGTGAGCTGACTGCAACTGATTTTGATGCACCCAGCTGCGCCATCCACTCCCGCAGCGCGGAAATCGCAATCTCTCGGCCGATGATGATAAATGCGATGACCGCATTTACCCGATCGAACTCGACCAGCACTAGCAATGCGCCCGCCACCATCAGCTTGTCAGCCACGGGGTCGAGGAAGGCGCCGAACGCCGACGTTTCATTCCAGCGCCGCGCAAGGAAGCCGTCAAACCAGTCAGTGACCGCGGCAATGATGAAGATGGCGGTCGATGCCAATCCCTTTGAATAAGGGGAGAGCCATGTGTCCGGAAGATAGAACACGCCTACCACGAGAGGAATAAGCGCTACGCGCAGCCAGGTAAGAAGTATCGGGATATTGATGGGCATAGTCGGTGCCATTGAATTAACCCGATTATCGCGTGGAAATTGCGTTCACCGCAATTCCCACGATACAGGGTGGATCGAAGCGGTCAATGAAGCTGCTTATAAATTTCTTCCGCGAGTTGACGCGAGATGCCTTCCACGGAGGCGATTTCCTCGATGCTTGCATTGGCGACCCCGCGCAAGCCGCCAAATCGCGCCAGCAGCCTTTGCCGCCGCTTTGCGCCAACGCCCTCAATTTCTTCCAGGCGGGACGTCTGCCGTGCCTTGGCGCGCTTGGCGCGCATGCCGGTAATCGCAAAACGATGCGCCTCGTCGCGTATCTGCGCAATGAGCATGAGTGCCGCGGATTCCTTGCCAAGTTCCGCTGGCTGCCGGCCATCTGCGAAGATGAGCGTCTCCAGGCCTACCTTGCGCCCTTCCCCTTTGGCTACGCCGACGATCAGGCTGATATCGAGCCCGAGTTCGCTGAAGACCTGGCGCGCCATTTCAACCTGCCCCTTGCCTCCGTCAACGAGCACGATGTCCGGCATGACGCCATCGCCATTGGCCACCTTTTCATACCGGCGCGACAGCACCTGGCGCATCGCCGCATAGTCGTCGCCCGGCGTGATGTCATTGATGTTGTAACGCCGGTATTCGCCGTTCTGCATGGCATGGTGATGGAATACGACGCATGAAGCCTGGGTCGCTTCGCCTTGGGTATGGCTGATATCGAAACACTCGATACGCAGGCTTTCGAGGTCGGCTACATCTATTGCCAGGACATCGACAAGAGCGCGTGTGCGAGCCTGCTGGGAGCCTTGCTCGGACAGGAGGCGGGCCAAGGCGATTTCAGCCCCTTTCTGCGCCATTTCAAGCCATTGCCGGCGCTGTCCCTGGGGTTGGAATACCAGCGTGATCCTGTGCCCGCACTGATCCATCAGCGCCATCATCAATTCGGGCTCATCGAGCTCCACGCTCAGAATGATGACGGAGGGAATGAAGGTATCGATATAGTGCTGGGCGAGGAAGGCCTTGAGAACCTCCACTTCAGGCGCGCCCTCGGCGGCGGCAAGCGCTTCGTCGACATGCGTCGGAAAGTAGGCGCGGTCGCCGAGGTGCCGCCCTCCCCGCACCATTGCCAGGTTCACGCAGGCGCGCCCGCCCTGCACGACGATCGCAATGACGTCGATGTCGGCGTCGCCCACGGTTTCCATCGTCTGCTGGTGCAGCACCCGGGACAAGGCGGAGATCTGGTTGCGTACCGCGGCAGCCTGCTCGAATTTCAGTTCGGAGGCAAAGCCATGCATCTTGCCCTCGAGGGTTTCCATCACCTCGGTCTGTCTGCCCCGGAGAAACTTTGCGGCGTTTTCCACATCGAGCGCATAGTCCTCTTTGGCAATCGCGCCAACGCAAGGCGCGCTGCAGCGCTGGATCTGGTGCAGCAGGCAGGGACGCGTGCGGTTGGCGAAGACGGTGTCTTCGCATGTACGGATGCGGAATACCTTCTGCAGGATCTGCATCGACTCCTTGACCGCCCAGGCGCTCGGAAACGGGCCGAAATACTGATTTTTCTTGTCGACCGAGCCCCGGTAATACGCCATGCGCGGCGTATCCTGCGCCGTGATCTTCAGATACGGATAAGACTTGTCGTCACGGAAAAGAATGTTGAAGCGCGGCTGCAGGGTCTTGATCAGATTGTTTTCCAGCAGCAGCGCTTCAGCCTCGCTTCTGGTAACGGTGGTTTCGAGACGAACGATGCGCTCCACCATCATTGCCGTGCGCGGGCTTGAGAGCGTTTTCTGAAAATAGCTGGATACCCGTTTCTTCAGGTCGCGCGCCTTGCCCACATACAGCAGCTTGTCATCCGCATCGAAATAACGGTAGACGCCCGGCAGATGAGGCAGCTTGGCCACTGTTTCCAGCATGGCGGCGCGCGGATCAGGTGTTTCGGACACGGCGGAATCGGACATCAGAGAATCGTGTTTATGCGTCGCTCAGTGAGAGGACGGTCTTTCTTGCAGCTTGGTACCGGGGATCCATCTGGAGCTCATTCCAGGACGGCGCGGGAGATTGCGGCACGAGGGAAGCGATTCGTACAGCGGATTCCTCCGATGCCGTTCCCTGCCTAGGTTTGAGTTCGGAAAGCAATTCATCGGCCTTGTCAGGCGAATTGCAGATCAATACCATGTCGCAGCCCGCAGCGAGCGCGGCTTTTGCTCCGTCGGTGACGTTGCCTGCGACCCTGGCGCCCTCCATGCTGAGGTCGTCGCTGAAAATGACTCCCTGGAAGCCCATTTCCTTGCGCAGGATGCCAAGCCACTTCTTCGAGAACCCCGCCGGGTTCTTGTCGACCTTGGGGTAAATCACATGCGCCGGCATGACTGCCGCAAGGCTGAGTCCCATCCAGTCATAAGGCGCGGCGTCTTCACCGAGGATAGCCTTGAGATCGCGCTCATCCACCGGAATGTCTACATGGGAATCGGCCTTGACGAATCCGTGGCCAGGAAAGTGCTTGCCGCAATTGGCCATGCCAGCCAGCGCCAGCCCGTGATTGAGGCTTTTGGCCAGTACGCTGACGACGCGCGGATCGCGGTGGAAGGATCGGTCGCCGATTACCCCCGACTCTCCATAGTCCAGATCCAGCACAGGCGTGAACGACAGGTCGACACCGCATGCCCGCAACTCGGAGGCCAGCACGAAGCCCACGTCGGTTGCCGCCTTCATGGAGGCCAGCACATCCTTGTCCCAGAGTTCGCCGAGCCTGCGCATTGCGGGCAGGCGGCTGAAGCCGTCGGTCCTGAACCGCTGGACCCGGCCGCCTTCATGATCCACGGCAATCAACACGCCTGGGCGTGCCGCGTGAATGGCTTCGGCAAGGGCAGTCAATTGCGTACGGTTCTCGTAATTACGTGCAAACAGAATCACTCCGCCCGTCAACGGATGCCGGATGCGGCGAACGTCTTCCTCGGTCAACTCCTTGCCAACCACGTCAAGCATGACTGGCCCAAGGGCCGCGTTTGCTGCCAATTCACTCATTTCTTCTCCACGATGACGAAAGCAACCGCATAGTCGGCCTCATCGGTAATCGATACCTGGGCGGTCAATCCGTTTTGCTCCATGAAATCTTTCAGTGCCCCACTGGGAACTGCGACAGGTTTTCCGCCGGGTGCGTTCAATGTCTGCATGGCGCGCCATGTCATGGGCATCCGCATGCCCAAGCCGATCGCCTTGGAAAAGGCTTCCTTGGCGGCAAAGCGCGTCGCCAGGAACCGAATACCGCGAGCCTCAACTTTCGCCTTGCGGCTGAAATATTTTTCCAGCTCCTGCGGCCCGAGGATTTTCTCGGCAAAGCGCTCACCGTTGCGGGCGAGCGCCGCTTCGATACGCGAGATCTGAATGATGTCGGTTCCGATGCCGTAGATCATTTCTTGTGTATGCCGAGCCGGGCGGCGGTCATGATGGCCTTCATTTCCTTGATGGCGTTCTTCCAGCCGATGAATACGGCTTGCGCGACAATGGCATGGCCGATGTTCAATTCCTGAATCTCCGGGATGGCGGCAATCGCCTGCACATTGGTGTAATGCAGTCCGTGACCGGCATTGACCTTCAGCCCCTGCGTCATCCCGTCAAGCACCGCCTGCTGCACCCGCGCCAGCTCGTGCTGGACTTCGCTTTCGGTAGCGGCTTCGGCATAGCGCCCGGTATGAATTTCGATCACGGGAGCGCCGGCTTCGGCGGCAGCTCGGATTTGAGCAGGATCGGGATCGATGAACAGGCTCACGCGGATGCCGCTTCGCTGAAGCTGGCGTACGGCAGCCTGAACCTCCGAGAAATACCTGACGACATCCAGGCCGCCTTCGGTGGTGACCTCGTTGCGCCGCTCAGGCACGAGGCAGACATCCTGCGGCTTGATGCGGCAGGCAAAATCAATCATTTCATTGGTGACAGCCGATTCCAGATTCATCCTGGTGCGCAACTGGGGATGGATCGCTTCCACATCCGCATCCCGGATGTGGCGACGGTCTTCCCGCAAGTGCAAGGTGATGCAGTCGGCGCCCGCCTCTTCGGCGAGCAGCGCAGCTTGTATGGGATCGGGATAGATGGTGCCGCGGGCATTGCGCAAGGTCGCAACATGGTCGATATTGACACCGAGGTCGATGACAGGCGTATGGGGATTCAGAAGGCTCATGGCGATCGGCGTAACTATAATTGCATCAAATCTAACAGAATTTGCCGCGTGTTGAGGGGCGCTCCGCCAAGGTGGTGCGCAAGCAGGAAGCGCATCAGGAACTTGCTCTGCAACTGCGTATTGCTGTCCGAATAATCTTCCCGCTCCATGTCCAGCAGCGTCTTGCCTGATACACGGGGCGCTGTGTCTTCAGCGCGGGGCGTGCGCGGTCCCTGCTCCGGGTCAACCACATAGGTATCGGAAATGACAATCGCCTCGCCGGTTTCAGCGCTCGTGCTGAAGTCACCGCCGACTCCGGTTTCCTTCAACAGCATGCGTTCAAATTTGCGCAGAACGATGGGAGGCGGCTCGTCATGCGCCAACTGGTTCAGCGTGGCAACATAATGATCGAACAAAGCGGGATGCGGATCGTCCCGCGCCATCAGCTTCATCAAAAGCTCATTGAGATAGAAACCGCAAAGCAGCGCCGACCTTTCCAATGGCAACAAGCCGCCTATCCACTCGGCATCGGTAAGCGTCTTGATTTCCGCCTTGCCGGTCCAGCCTACCGACAATGGCTGGAAGGTCTGGAGGACGCCGCGCAATTTGGAGTGCGGTCGCTTGGCGCCTTTGGCAACCAGCGCGACGCGGCCATAATCGCGAGTGAATACATCAACGATGAGGCTTGTTTCCTTATAGGGATAGCTGTGCAGCACAAAGGCAGGCTGGCCGGCAATCCGGATTTCCTTTTCATGGGGTCTGTTGCGGCTGACCGTGCCCCCGCCGGCGCGGCGCGGCGCTTGCGCGACCGACCGGCCTTGCTGCACATGATCTGATTGAGACAAACCTGCAGACTCTAAGATTGGAGACGGTTCGTTTTGTGTGAGAGGCACGAGCGTATCTGCGTTTTATGGCTGGCAGTCGCGCGACGGCGTCACCCGGCTATTCATATCCGTATGCACGCAGGCCGGCTTCGTTGTCTGCCCAACCGGACTTTACCTTAACCCATATTTCAAGATAGATGGGGCCGCCGAACAGTTTTTCCATATCCAGCCGGGACTGGGTTGAAATTTCTTTCAGCTTGGCGCCTTTTTGGCCAATTACCATTGCCTTGTGCCCATCCCGTTCGACAAGAATTGCCGCAAAAATTCTGCGGAGATTGCCTTCCTGTTCAAATTTTTCTATCAGTACGGTGCTGGTATAGGGCAGTTCTTCTCCAACAAAGCGGAATACCTTTTCCCGGACAATTTCTGCAGCCAAGAATTTCTCGCTGCGATCGGTGATGTCATCAGGCCCGAACATGGGGGGATTGGCCGGCAGGTACTTCGCTATTTCCTTTTCCAGCAGGTCCAGCTGGAACCGCTGTTTCGCCGAGACCGGAACGACTTGGGCGAAATCGTGTTCCGCAGCGACCTTTTGAGCAAACGGCATCAATACGGCCTTGTCCTTGATGCGATCGGACTTGTTGATGACAAGTATGCAGGGAACATTCTTGGGCAGGAGTTCGATCACTTGCTTGTCTGCATGATCAAATGTGCCTGCCTCGACAATGAACAGGATCACGTCTGCGGCGGTCAGCGTCGTAGTCACCGTCCTGTTCAGTGTTCTGTTCAAAGCGTTGGAGTGCTTGGTCTGAAACCCGGGCGTATCGATATACACGAACTGTGCCGTGTCATGGGTCTGGATACCGGTAATTCTGTGCCGAGTCGTTTGCGCCTTGCGCGAGGTGATACTGACTTTTGCGCCGATCAGCGCGTTCATCAGGGTGGATTTCCCTACATTGGGACGACCAACGATGGCGATATAGCCGCAACGGAAGTCGGAAGATTCGTCTGGAGAAGTCATGCAGTCTTTGTCTGGGATGGCGAGGGAGACGCGCCTTTATCTTCCGAAGCCGGGGGAGCCGGTGATTTTTCTGCGACCCGACTATCCGCATCCGCCTCGGACTCGGACTCGGACTTCAGGTCGAGGCGGGTCTGATTTCCCTCTATCGTTCTATCATCAATTTCCGTCTTCGGTTCCGTGGTTTTTGCTGAAGCCCTGCCGGATTTGCGTGCCGGAGTTTCGCTTCCCGTTGCCGAAGTCTCGGACTGAATCGTCGCAATGCCTGCGAGCTTGAGCTGCGAGGCGCGAGGCCGTGTCTTGCGCGCCGCCCCGGTGCTCTTGAGCAGCGCATTTTGAACGGCTTCCAGCGCCAGCTTTGCGGCGGCCTGTTCGCCTGCCCTGCGGCTGCCTCCGGTACCGAACACCTGAATGTCGAGCTTGGGCACCAGGCATTCCACCTCGAATTCCTGATTATGCGCGGCGCCGTGGGTTGCCACGACATTGTACTGAGGCAATGCTATCTTTTTACCTTGCAGATATTCCTGCAGCAAGGTCTTGGCATCCTTGCCCAGCGTCTTGGGGTCGACGGTATCGAGAATCGGAATGTAGAGTGCGCGAATCACATCGCGCGCAGCATTGAAACCGCCGTCCAGGAAAATTGCGCCGAACAAGGCTTCCAGCGTATCAGCCAGAATGGAAGGTCGCCGGAATCCGCCGGATTTCAGTTCGCCCTCGCCAAGACGCAGGAACTGCGACAATTCCAGTCTCTGCGCAATTTCATACAGCGATTGCTGCTTCACCAGATTCGCACGCAGGCGCGACAGATCGCCCTCGTCGATTTTCACATAGCGTTCGAACAGAAGAGAGGCGACGACGCAATTCAGGACGGAATCACCAAGAAATTCCAGCCTTTCGTTATGCACGCTGCTGTGGCTGCGATGCGTCAAGGCTTGCTGCAACAACGCAGCATCCTTGAACGTATGCCCCAGCCTATCTTGCAATAACTTGAAATCCATCTCTCTCCGTCGCCCAAATCCTCTTGCTCTTACTGTCCAGGTTTACCAGCCGCGCCCTTGCCGGTCGCTGCCACATAATCAATTACCAGACTTGCCGGCCCTACCAGCGGAATACGCTTTTCATATGCCACGCTAACATCGAAGCCCTCCGCGGTCTTGACGATCTCAAGATCTTTGCCGCTTACAGATTCAATATATCCAGCGCTACGCTGTTTCTCGAAAGAATCTTGGATTTCGCGAGCGGTTGTGCCTGTGCTCTTCGCATTCGCGATTGCCTTCTTGATCGCACTATACTCGACGACAGTCGGTACGACTTTGAGTCCCAACACTGCCAGTAATGCAACAACCACGATAACAAACAGAAAACCTGTTAGAGACAAGCCCGACGCCCTGGTGGCCGACCTCGTATTCATTCACTACTCCCCTAATGCTTTTTATTGAAAACCGCCGATGCGCTTGATGTTTCCAAAGTTCATCCAGACAAAAAACGCTTTGCCTACGATGTACTGATCCGGCACAAACCCCCAATACCGGCTATCAAGGCTATTATCCCGATTATCCCCCATCATGAAATAATGTCCAGCAGGGACTGTACAGGTAAATCCCTCGACGTTATAACTGCATGCCTCATGCATGGGGAAGGGATCGGGATTTTGCACGTACGCAGGCGCACGCTCATCATTGAGAATCTTGTGCGTTATGCCGGATATATTCTCAAGATACTGCTTGGAATAGCTCAGGTGCTCCTCATCCAGATAGTCTGGAAGAGGCTGATAGGAAAGCTCCTTGCCATTGATCACCAAGCGCTTGTTTTTGTAGGTGATTTTATCCCCCGGCACACCAACGACACGCTTGATGTAATCCAGAGAAGGATCCTTCGGAAACTTGAAGACCATGACGTCGCCGCGTTGCGGATCATTGATTTGCACTATCTTTTTATTGATGATCGGCAAACGGATACCATAGGTGAATTTGTTCACCAGGATCAGGTCTCCGATAACAAGCGTCGGCACCATGGAACTGGATGGAATCTTGAAGGGCTCGTACAGAAATGACCTGAGGAAAAACACGAGGGCAATAACAGGGAAGAAACTACCCGAGTATTCGATCCAGGTTGGCTGCTTGAGGATCTCGGCTTCCAGGCGGCTGCGGCCGCTGTCATCAACCTTGATGCCATCGGCCCTGAGCTTTGCATGGCGCGCATCGAATTCGGCCAGTGCCTGATTCGCCCTGGCACGGCGGAGCCGGGAGAAGTGAAAAACATCCAGGAACCAGATGATTCCCGTGGCGATAGTCAGAATAAAAAGAATTAGTGCAAAGTTTCCGAGAATCGATTGCAGACTCATTTATCTTCCACTTGTAAAATCGCCAAGAATGCCTCCTGAGGCACCTCCACCGAGCCAACCTGCTTCATTCGTTTCTTGCCCGCTTTCTGTTTTTCCAGCAGTTTGCGTTTACGCGAAATATCGCCCCCATAGCACTTTGCCAACACATTCTTCCGCATTGCCTTGACGTTTTCGCGCGCAATGATATTTGCGCCGATCGCGGCCTGAATCGCCACGTCGAACATCTGGCGCGGGATGAGTTCACGCATCTTCGCCGCAACCGCCCGCCCGCGGTACTGGCTGCTGGAGCGATGCACGATAATCGCCAGCGCATCTACCTTTTCACTGTTGATGAGCATGTCGACCTTTACGACATCGGCGGCGCGATATTCCTTGAATTCATAATCCATCGAAGCGTAACCGCGCGATGTGGATTTCAGCTTGTCGAAGAAATCCAGCACAATTTCCGCCATGGGCATTTCATAGGTCAGCATGACCTGCTTCCCGTGATAGCTCATGTTGATTTGCACGCCGCGCTTCTGAGTGCAGAGGGTGATTACGGAACCGACATATTCCTGCGGCATGTACAGATTGACTGTGACGATGGGCTCGCGAACCTCCTCGATTTTGGACGGGTCCGGCATCTTGGATGGGTTGTCCACCATAATGAGCGATCCATCGCGCTGTACGACCTCGTAGATCACTGTTGGAGCCGTGGTGATCAAATCCATGTCGAATTCGCGCTCAAGGCGTTCCTGCACGATTTCCATATGCAGCAAGCCAAGGAAACCGCAACGGAAACCAAAACCCAGTGCCTGCGACACTTCAGGCTCATACTGCAACGCAGCATCATTCAGCTTGAGCTTTTCCAGCGAGTCACGCAGCGCGTCATACTGGTTCGCTTCGACCGGGAACAGACCGGCAAAGACCTGCGGCTGGACTTCCTTGAAGCCAGGCAGCGCGGAAGATGCAGGTTTGCCGGCAAGGGTGATCGTGTCCCCTACCCGCGCCGCCTTGAGTTCCTTGATTCCTGCAATGACGAAGCCGACCTGTCCAGCGGACAGGGATTCCCTAGCTTGCGATTTCGGGGTAAAGACACCGATGTTTTCGGTCAGGTATTGGGCACCGGTCGCCATCAGGGAAATTTTTTCCTTGGGGCGCAGGGTTCCATTGACGATGCGGACCAGCATCACGACGCCTACATAGTTGTCGAACCAGGAGTCGATGATCAACGCTTGCAATGGCGCGTTAGGATCGCCCTTCGGGGCCGGAACCTTGGCAATCAAGGATTCGAGCACGTCTTCAACGCCCATGCCGGTCTTTGCGGAACAACGCACCGCATCCCGCGCATCGATGCCGATCACGTCTTCGATTTCGCCGATTGCGTTGTCAGGATCAGCCGAGGGCAAGTCGATCTTGTTAAGCACCGGCACGACTTCGACATTCAGGTCAAGCGCGGTATAGCAGTTGGCAACGGTCTGGGCTTCAACTCCCTGGGATGCGTCAACCACCAGCAAGGCACCTTCACAAGCTGACAGCGAACGGCTGACCTCATAGCTGAAGTCGACATGCCCCGGCGTATCGATCAGATTGAGATTGTAGGTCTTGCCATCACGCGCCTTGTAAGACAATGCTGCCGTCTGCGCCTTGATGGTAATGCCGCGCTCACGTTCGAGGTCCATCGAGTCCAGCACCTGCGCTTCCATTTCACGGTCCGACAAGCCGCCGCAGATCTGAATGATGCGATCGGCCAGGGTCGACTTTCCATGGTCAATGTGCGCGATGATGGAAAAATTGCGAATGTTGTCCATTAACTAAGATGCAACCACAAAAAAGGCGCTCCGAGCGGGGTAAGCCCCAGTTGAGCGCCTTATGACAGAAGGATATCCGATGCCCGGCATTCTACCGGATTTCGGAAGGGAAAGCCCATAAAATCGCCTGAAATCTAACGCCTTAGGCCCTTATGGGTGTGTCAACGCACATTGGACAGGAACTCGCGCGTCCTTGCCTCATTGAGAAAGTAATTACACAACTCAACCGCACTCTCGTCATTCTTGCGGCCGAAGAGCACAGGAACGCGCTCGTCAAATTGCGCCAAGAGTGTCTCGTCAGAGTCGACGTCGATCGTTTCCACCGTAAAGGGAAACTCGCTGCTAAGGGCCTGCAGGGCCTCCAGCATGTCATCGCACAAATGACAATAGGAACGGGAATATAAGGTGAAGTGGACCACGACTTCGTTCATCAAGTGGTAGCTGGGAGCAATAACAATAGCTGTCAAGCCGGCTATTGTTACCGCGCGATGACTTGGAGTATACCTTCTCCCCTTTGGGAATGATACCGCCCAGGGTTGAGTCGGGGGAGCATACCGAACTCTGCATTCGGAACTCCCGGAACCTGACAACGCCCGCACCTCGGCTACACCTTATTCGCAAATCAGCTGATGCGCGGCCCGGAATGGCGAGACCAGATTGGACTGCATGGTGCAATCGGCAGGCGCTCACAGGACCGTTAGAGAAGCGGCGACCCTGCGAGGCCAATGACTTATTGCCCATTAGGACGGATGGGAACAAATTGCGAAGCCTCGCCCCGGCGAACCAGGACTACAACAGTTTTTTTGGGTTCCAGCTTTGTCACCAGGCCGTTGAACTGCTTTGCATCCTTAACATCATTATTATTCAGTCGCAGAATGATGTCGCCGGCGCGCAGACCCGCACGCGAAGCAGCCCCCTCGACATTCTCCACTACTGCACCGCCATCCAGTTTCAACTCTTTCTTCTGGGCTTCTGACAGATCTGTGACCACCAGGCCCAGCGCATTCGGGGCCTGCTCAGGTTTAGGTTTGCGCTCCTCTTTCTTGGCGACTTTTTCCGGCTCGAGTTCGGCCACTGTCAAACTCACATCCTTGTTTGACCCTTTACGCCAGATCGTCAGCGTCGATCGCGTTCCTGGCTTGGTCGCACCGACAATGCGCGGCAAGTCTGAGGATTTCTCGATAGACGTCCCGTTGAATCTCAAGATAATGTCGCCAGCTTCCAGACCACCCTTCTCGGCGGGACCGCCAGGTTCGACCCGCTGGATCAAGGCGCCTTGCGCACGCTGCAATCCCAGCGACTCGGCGACATCCTTTGTGACCTCTCCGATCTGAACACCGATACGCCCCCGCGTTACACGACCGCTGACGCGCAGTTGTTCTGCGACTCGCATCGCCTCATCGATCGGGACTGCGAACGAGATGCCCATGTACCCGCCGGATCTGCTATATATCTGAGAATTGATACCGACCACTTCACCGCGCAAGTTGATGAGCGGTCCACCGGAATTACCGGGGTTTACCGCCACATCGGTCTGAATCAGAGGCAGGTAATCACCCGTATCACGAGCTTTGGCCGAGATAATGCCGGATGTCACCGTATTATCGAGTCCGAACGGTGAACCGATCGCGATCACCCATTCGCCAACCCGCAGTTTGCTGGGGTCTCCAATCGGCAGCCTCGGCAGGTTATTGCCTTCAATCTTGACGACAGCGACATCCGTACGCTTGTCCACCCCAATGATCTTCGCCTTGAATTCACGCTTGTCAGTCAATGTGACATAGACCTCATCGGCGCCTTCAACGACGTGTGCGTTTGTCAGCACAAACCCGTCAGCAGAAATGATGAAACCGGAACCAACACCTCTCGGCACCTCTTCTTCCTGCTGTGGCGACTGCTTGCGTCCATTGCGCGGGGCACGTTCCGGTTGCGGCTGTCGAGGCATCGGCACGCCAAAGAACTTTCGGAAGAATTCCTGCATTTCCTCGTCTTCGGCCCCTGGTACTCCTGTACCGCCCTGACCGGGCTTGACGCGTTCAGTTGTTCTTATATTGACGACTGCAGGACCAGTCTTTTCAGCAAGATCGGCAAAATCCGGCAATGCTGCAACCGGCGCCGTCTGTGCCTGCGCTGGAGCCAGACCTGCCAATGTGGGAAGGGCCGCGCCAGCAACGCTTAACAGCATGCTCAACAGGGCAGAACGAGCAAGGAAGACTGTTTTCATGGAAACCTGTTTTTCTACTATTTCGGTTTGAACTCAATGGAATTGGCCACTTGCCGGATCGCGGCAGAGGGCACTTCTCCCACAATAGTAAGCCAAAAGTCTCCCTGACGCTTTCCTACTATGTTTGTTGCCCCTTGCTGAATCGATCCTTCAGTACGACTTTGCGATTCAGGCTCGATGAATACAGATATCGCCGCAAGCCCATCTGAAAAAACAATCTGGGAAACTTCGCGCTGATTCCCCTGACCTGCCAATGAAGTCGTATCGGAAACCAAGCGCTTGACTTCGCGAATTTTCTTGAAGCCTTTTGGCAAGGCCTTAACCGACCAGCCCGACAAATTTACTTGACTCATGGTGGAGCTTTCCACCTTCCATCCATTGGTATTGGTATAGCTCGGCTTGACGCGATGTCGCTCAATATTTCCTATGGATATCTGAGTGAACGAAATCTGTTCGACGACTTCGTTTTTTTCATTGAGGGTCTGCGCCCGCAATAACAGGCCGCTTCCCTTTTCCGCCCAAAGCTTATAGCCATAGCGCAGTCCATCTTTTGGCTGGAGAGATATTGCCTGGCAGTCATGCCCGGCAATGCGTCCGCTTTCTTCCTTGCGCACGTTGTAATGCTCAGTCAGTTCGGTTGCATTGTTAGAAAGAATGGCGGGAAATATGTCATGCGTTACCCGCTTCTCCACCAACAGGGTTTTCGCGTCGGGCACATAACATATAACCTCCTCGTTATTACGTATGTATTCACGAGGCTTGCCATCCAGGATCTCAAGCTTTTCAATTTCGTTGCGTCCGTCAAGCAAATGCGTGATGCGGGAGGTCCGCATCTGATTGCCCTGTTGATAGACGAAGGTCCCGGAGTAGTTAAGTTTTTGCGCTGCCGACTGGATTTTTCTCAACCAGGATTGAGCATCTCTTCTGTCGGATAACGAATCAGTGTTTTCAGCCGAAGCTGGAAACGTAAAGAGAATCGAGATAGCAACGACAAACTTAAATAACGCGTGTGTTTGCCGCATAAAAATTATTTAGTGGATTCGGTTGCAAAAGTAGCTGATCGCGCATATTGCGCAGTGCTATAAACAGAAGGCGAATAACGCTGGTGGGCAAAGAGATAGTCGTCGATATGCGGATCCCGAACAACAACTTCCCCGGAGGCGGAAGCAGCCAATACCGTCTCTTGAGAGGAGCCCCTGTCGCCAGCAGTCGCCGCCGTGTTGCCAGCGACCGAAATGGAGGCAGGCTCACTTGCGTCCTTGCCTTTGAATGCGACCATGAGTTGAGGCGTAGCAACAAAAGCAACAGCGGCCATGGCCGCTGCGGCCGCCATCCCCGGAATGGCCCAACGTTTCGCCGCAGTCTTGGCGGCCCCCGTACCGTGTTGGCACTCTTGATCGTGGGCAATGCAGGCGGCAACGCGAGTAGATTCCTTGCTTACAGCCGGAGCAATGACTACCGGTTCAGCATCCAGGCGAGCCGCCATCCGTTCGGAGAAGCTAGCGCTCAAATGAAAATTCATGTCATCCGAGCGCAACAAATCCCCAATCTGGTGATAGAGCTTCCAGTCATTCTGGGCATCTTCATTGCGCAGCGAAGCCAACAGTTCATCAAGCTGCTCAGCAGAAATCTCCCCGTCGGCCATTGCCGAAATCTGCTCCTGCTTCGTTATTTTGGTATTCATCCTTACCCCGTTCAGGCTGCGCCACACCCTGTATATTCAAACTTGTTATGTTCCCCTGCTACTACCAGCGCTTGTCGATCGCAGTTCCCAATAGCGGTCTTAATTTTTCGGCAATGGCTTCACGAGCACGGAATATCCGGCTTCGCACAGTACCTATCGGACAGCCCATTGCCTCCGCAATTTCATCGTAGCTCAACCCCTCTATTTCGCGCAATGTAATTGCTATGCGTAACTCATCAGGAAGAGCATCCATTGCAACATTCACGGTTTCCGCTATCTGTTTTGTTGCCAACATCGATTCGGGCGTATTGATGTCCCTAAGATGCTCTCCGTCATCAAAAGTTTCTGCCTCTTCAGCATCCGCCTCCGTTGAAGTAGGTGCGCGCCGGCCCTGCGTCACAAGGTAATTTTTTGCGGTGTTGATACCTATCCGATATAACCATGTGTAAAACGCAGAGTCACCCCTGAACTGGGGCAACGCCCTGTATGCTTTTATAAAAGCTTCCTGAACGACATCCTCGGCCTCTGCCTGATCCCGGACCAGCCGGGATACCAAGCGCATGAGTTTGCGCTGGTATTTGCTTACCAGAAGCTCGAATGCCTTCTTGTCGCCGCGCTGTACGCGTTCGACAAGCAGTTGATCAATATCGCGTTCTGTCGTCAATCCCCGTTCCCTTGTTTCATTGCAACATTCACGCGCCTGTGTAGTTGACTGGAAGAAATGTAATTGGTTCAATGTACTGCACAGTAAATTTAGCGCTATTTACAAGTTAATGATTTGCTTTGGATCGCACTTCATTAGCGGTAATCCATCTACAGGCCACTGAGAGCGCCCGAAAACCATCCTGCGAGACGCTATCGCGCAGAATCGGCACGGTGATGCGCCTTCCATTTGCATCCTCAAACTGCAGCAGAAGCATCAGCGGCCAGAGCGTTGACCCCGGGAGTAGCCGGACTTCTTCCCCGTATGGAGCTACATGCGTCCTCTTCGACTCTCTGCAAGAGCTGACGATGATGGACCGCTCTGCAACTCGAACTTGACCTATGCCGGAGATATCAAGTTGTATGGGTTTTCTCCTCTGCATGCCATGATAAAACCCAAAAAATGAGAGGATAAGAATCGATGCGCTGATAGCGAGGCGAAGCAGGAACACCATCTCGCCGATCGCGCCAAGGCCGATAAGAATACCTACTGTCGAGGTAAGTGATGCCATGGCCAGCATCATTGCAGCGAGAATTCGAGAGGGCTTGACGATTGCCGATACCGCGATTGACATGGCAACGAATAGGAGGACTGTCAGTCTCTCCCGTATGGGAATGAATCCATAGGAGAGAGACTGATGAAACGGATACGCTAGACTTTACCGAACACCAAAGTACCGTTCGTACCGCCGAATCCAAACGAGTTTTTGACGGCGATATTGATAGGCATGTTACGCGCTGTGTTAGCGCAGTAATCCAGATCGCATGCCGGATCCTGGTTGAAGATATTGATGGTCGGCGGCGATATCTGGTGATGAATGGCCAATACCGTAAAGACGGATTCGAGACCGCCCGCGCCGCCAAGCAAATGGCCCGTCATCGACTTCGTCGAATTGACGACGATGCTTTTCGCATGATCCCCTAACGCGCGTTTGATGGCGACCGTCTCGGCTATGTCGCCCAATGGCGTAGAGGTGCCATGTGCATTCACATAATCGACTTGATCAGCATTGATACCGGCATTCGACATTGCCGAGATCATGCATCGCCGGGCGCCATCCCCATCCTCCAACGGTGCCGTCATGTGATGTGCATCTGCACTCATGCCGAAACCAAGCACTTCGGCATAGATTTTCGCTCCGCGCGCCTTGGCATGCTCGTATTCTTCGAGGACCATGACACCGGCCCCCTCACCGAGCACGAAACCGTCGCGATCCTTGTCCCAGGGACGGGATGCAGTCGCCGGATCATCATTGCGAGCTGACAGGGCACGAGCCGCTGCGAAGCCGCCGACACCGAGTGGCGAAACCGTAGATTCCGCACCGCCCGCGATCATGACGTCTGCATCACCGTATTCAATCATGCGAGCAGCTGCTCCGATACAGTGCAGACCGGTAGTACAAGCAGTGACGATCGCAATATTTGGCCCCTTGAAGCCATATTTGATCGACAGATGCCCGGAAATCATGTTGATGATTGACGCCGGAACGAAAAACGGACTGATCCTGCGCGGTCCGCGATTTGTCAGTTCCGCGTGCGTCTCTTCGATCATTGGCAGGCCACCGATACCCGATCCGACAATCACGCCTATTTTTTCAGCGTTCTCCTCGGTGACGGTCAATCCGCTATCCTGGATCGCCTGGATTCCCGCGGCCATCCCATAGTGGATAAATGTATCCATGTGGCGCGCTTCCTTACCGGGGATGTAATCCTCGATATTGAAGCCCTTAACTTCACCCGCAAAGCGCGTTGAGAAAGGCGTGGCGTCGAATTTAGTAATGGTCGCAATACCTGATCTGCCTGCGGTCAGGGCTGCCCACGCATCGGCAATCGTATTGCCAACGGGGGAAACACAGCCGAGGCCGGTCACTACGACGCGACGTTCACGTGAGCGGCTCAAGCGGTTCTCCTGGAATCAAACTGAACGACATTAAGCCTTGACGTGTGCCTTGGCATAATCGATTGCTTGCTGCACGGTGGTGATCTTTTCGGCTTGCTCATCCGGGATCTCCATTTCGAATTCGTCTTCGAGTGCCATCACAAGCTCAACGGTATCAAGGGAGTCGGCGCCAAGATCGTCGACGAAGGACGATTCATTCTTGATGTCTGCTTCAGCGACGCCAAGTTGCTCAGCGACGATCTTCTTAACGCGTTGTTCGATATCGGACATATTATCCCTCCAGTGGGTTACAGAAAGTGCGCGCATTTTATCAGGTTTGCGCAACGAAAATTCATTTTTGGCTTTTGTTTTGATCAAGCTGCCAACGTCGGCCAATTGTCTTCAATACGCTTGTCAGCTCATGTACATGCCGCCATTGACGTGCAGTGTGGTACCAGTGATGTAGCCTGCTTGCGGCGAGGCAAGAAATGCAACCGCCGCCGCGATATCCTCGGGTTGACCGAAACGGGCCAAGGGAATTTGCTGCATCAGTGCTGCCACCTGCTGCTCGCCGAGTTCACGTGTCATGTCGGTATCGATAAATCCCGGCGCAATACAATTGACCGTGATATTGCGACTGCCGATCTCGCGTGCCAATGCGCGGCTCATGCCGGCCACACCGGCCTTGGCGGCCGCATAATTCATCTGCCCGGCATTGCCCGCGGAACCGACAACGGAAGTGATGTTGATGATCCGGCCGTTGCGGGCTTTCATCATGCCCCGCAGCACCAGGCGGGACAACCGGCCGACTGCGGTCAGATTGGTCGCAATGACTGCATCCCATTCCTCATCCTTCATCCGCATCGCAAGCTGATCCTGGGTGATGCCGGCGTTATTCACAAGAATGGAAACGCTGCCAAATTCCTTCTGAACTTCATCAATGACGGCACTACAACGCTCGGCATCGGTGACATTGAGGACGACACCTTTTCCTGAATCAGCCTTCGCGGCGGCCAGATACTCTGTAATGGCGGCCGCACCGGTTTCAGATGTGGCCGTCCCGATCACCTTTGCCCCTTGGCTGGCGAGTTCCAAGGCGATCGCACGACCGATACCCCTTGATGCGCCTGTCACCAAGGCAACTTGATTGCTTAGATTCAATTGAACAACTCCAGCATTTTTTCGAGAGAGGCTTGATCAGTGATGGCGTCACCAATCAATTCGCTATTGATGCGCTTCGTCAGTCCCGCAAGGACTTTGCCTGGTCCGCATTCAATGACATGGCTTACTCCTTCTGCAGCCATTTTCTGAACGCTTTCCACCCAGCGCACCGGACTTGCAGCCTGCCTGACAAGAGCATCCTTGATCGCCGCCGGGTCGCTTACGATGGCCACGTCAACATTGTTGATCAGCGGGATAAGCGGCGTGGAAAAGCTCAGCGGCTCCATGTATTCGCGCAGGCGATCCGATGCCGGTTTCAACAGCGAAGAATGGAATGGTGCCGAAACCGGCAGTGGCAATGCTCGCTTGGCACCCTTGGCCTTTGCCGCTTCGCATGCGCGCTCCACTGCGGCTTTGTGTCCGGCGATCACGACTTGCGCAGGTGCGTTGAAGTTGACCGCCTCGACAACCTGACCCTGCGCGGCTTCCTGGCAAGCGGCCCGGACGTCATCGTCGGACAAGCCAAGAATGGCTGCCATTCCACCTTGCCCGACGGGCACGGCTTCCTGCATGGCTTGCGCGCGGTAGCGGACGAGCGGAACGGCATCGCGGAAAGCGATCGCGCCGGCAGCAACGAGCGCGGAATATTCTCCGAGACTATGGCCGGCGACGATCGCCGGAACCTTGCCTCCGGCAGCAATCCATGCGCGATACATGGCTACCGCGGCGGTAAGCATGACCGGCTGGGTATTGGTTGTCAGGTCGAGATCTTCCTTGGGGCCATCGGCGATCAGTTTGCCGATGTCCAGTTGCAGGGCATCGGAGGCTTCTGCAACAGTTTGGTCAACGACTGCATTGCCGGCAAAGCCGTTCAGCATGCCGACGGCTTGAGAACCCTGCCCCGGAAAAACAAAAGCGAATTTGGTCATGCGAATAAATGAAAGTAATTACATTCGTGCGAGAACCGCACCCCAGGTAAAACCACCGCCCACGCCTTCCATCATGACGTTGTGTCCGGGCTTGACGCGACCGTCTCTTACCGCGGCATCAAGCGCCAAGGGGATCGACGCAGCTGAGGTATTGCCGTGCTGATCGACCGTAACGACCATTTTCTCCAGTGGCAAGCCGAGTTTTTTTGCCGTGCCCTGCATGATGCGAATATTGGCCTGATGCGGGATAAGCCAATCTATCTGGTCGGCGCTCATGTCAGCAGCCTTCAATGCTTCGTTGGCGACTTTTTCAAGCACGGATACCGCAAGCTTGAATACGGCTTGCCCATCCATATGCAGGAAGGCGCTTCCCTCCACTGCACCGCCGCTGACATTGCCAGGGATGCAGAGAATGTCGCCATGGCTGCCGTCCGCATGCAGCTTGGTGGCAAGAACGCCAGGCTCTGCTGAAGGTGTCAGCACCACTGCTCCGGCGCCATCGCCAAACAGGACGCAAGTTGTGCGATCCTTGAAATCGAGGATGCGCGAGAAGATTTCGGCACCGATGACGAGCACATTGCGATGCGCTCCCGATCGGATGAAACTGTCGGCCACGGACATTGCATAAACAAAGCCACTGCAGACTGCCTGCACGTCGACCGCAGCGCAGGCGTTGGTGATGCCCAGCTTGCGCTGGACGACGCATGCCGTGCTCGGAAAGCCTCCGAAATGGTCAGGCGTGGAAGTGGCGAGGATGATGAGATCGATATCGTTAGGCAGGAGTCCGGCCGCGTCGATGGCTTGCCTGGATGCTTCGACAGCCAGATCGCTGGCCAATGCACCCTTGTCAGCATAATGCCTGGCAGAAATTCCGCTGCGCGAGACGATCCATTCATCGGAAGTTTCGACGCCCTGCTCGGCCAATTGAGCTGCAAGCTCATTGTTGGTCACGCGCCTGGGCGGCAGATAGCTTCCCGTGCCTGCAATTTTGCTATAGAGGGTCATGCTGTCTTTTATCCGGTTAGATCATTGCGCTGGATGCGCCTGCGGCATCGGATGCAGATGCGCCGTTCGGCTGAGGCATCAATTCGGCAATCGTGGTGGAGATGCGCGCCAACACATCATGCCGGGCCGCTTCATAAGCCCTCTTGATCGCCCACTCATAGCCGTAGGCATCTTCGCCGCCGTGGCTCTTGAACACCAGGCCGCGCAAGCCCAGCAGGCTGGCACCATTGTAGCGGGAAGGATTCATTCGCTGGGAAATCGACTTGAGCGCGCCCTGCGCGATCACCGCTCCGAGCATGTTGATGGCATTGCTCTTGAATTCGCTCTTGACGATATTTTTCAGAAAGCGTCCCAGACCTTCAGACGCCTTGAGAACAACGTTGCCGACGAAACCGTCGCACACCACGATATCGGTCGTTCCCTCGAAAATATCATTGCCTTCCACGTTACCGTAGAAATTGAGGGTGCCCTTTTCATGATCGGCGCGCAATAACGCGGCGGTCTGCTTGACGACCTCATTGCCCTTGATGTCTTCCTCGCCGATATTCAACAGGCCGACGGTCGGCTTGGCCTTTCCCTCGAGCGCTGATACCAGTGCCGATCCCATCAGGGCGAATTGATGCAAGTGTTGCGGTTCGCAGTCGACGTTCGCGCCCAGATCCAGCATGTAGGTCGGCGAATCCTTTTGGTTCGGCATGGGAAAACAGATTGCCGGCCGGTCCACTCCAGGTATCGTCTTCAGCACATAGCGCGATACCGCCATGAGAGCGCCGGTATTGCCCGCGGAGACGCAGGCATTCGCCTTGCCGTCTTTGATCAGACTGACGGCAACACGCATCGAGGAATCTTTTTTGCGGCGCAGTGCAACCTCTATTGGATCATCCATGCCAACGATTTCTGTGGCATGAACAATGCTGAGGCGCGGATGTGCTGAAGCATTCAGCTTTTTCAACTCGGCCCTGATGACATCTTCAAGACCGACCAGAATCAGCTCTGCATCCTGCTCATGATTGACGAAGGAAACAGCTGCGGGAATGGTGACCGACGGGCCATGATCGCCGCCCATGCAGTCGATGGAAATTTTTATTGTCATTGTTTTGACTCAGTACCTCGCTCTAACCGCCTAGCGGGCCAGGTCTGGCGTGATTCAAAATGACGCGAAGCGCTTGATCAGCATATGAAAAAACGGCGCCAAGTCAAACTCTCTGCGCCGCTTCTAGCTTCGAAAAAAGAGCGAGATTACTCGTCGTTCTTGGTCTTGAGAACCTTGCGTCCACGATAGTAGCCGTTCGGGCTGATGTGGTGACGCAGATGAGTTTCGCCGGTAGTCGGCTCAACAGCCAACGGCGGAACGCTCAGATGATCGTGCGAACGGTGCATGCCACGCTTCGAAGGGGATTTTTTGTTCTGTTGAACGGCCATGATGACTCCTAAACCTTAAGATCCGAAATTTTAACATATCCAGCTCAGCATCTTATTGCTTGCCGGGAAACTTTTGCTGCACTTGTTAGGCGGCGTGCATCATGTACCGCTTTGCCACATTATTTCTTCAAATTCTTGAGCACCGCAAACGGCGACTCCTTTTCCACTTCCGCCACGTTGTCAGGCATCAGTTGCTTTTCACAAGCCTCATGCCTCGGCGAAAGAGGTATTGTCAGCAATGCCTCATCCTCTACCAGCTGCCGGAGATCGAAGGCATGGCTGCCAACAATTACCTCGACGTCCTCGTCGGATAGCAACGCATCCATCTCGTCGGCGCTTCCCTCATCAGGCGCCAACACCAGCACGGCGCCAGATTCGATCGCAAAATCGATCGGGGTAAGGCACCGCTGGCAAAGCAGGCGCACACGACCAGATACCGACAATATCATCTGAGGATGACCATGCAGGTTGGTACCACCCCGCAAGGACCACTTCACAGCGCCGGAACGGTCCACCGATTCCTCGGCAAGCCGCGGCAGCGCCTCAACCGAAAACTCGCCGTCGCGCTGATCCTTGAGCCGGCAGAACTCGAACGCGTCTATCACAAAAGCATTCATATCAAGACGAACCCGGAAAACCTGCGATAATAACAGGGTTTTCCCTTATTCGTCAAAGCCTTAGGCGGCTTTTCTCGAGCCGCCGCCTGAATTCCCGTACTCCATGCCTATTCATCATCACTTGCCGCGCCTGATTCTGGCTTCAAGCTCAAGATATCGGCGCGACCTGTTATCCCGGCTGCATCTTCCCTTCGAGTGCATTTCCCCCGATATCGATGAAAGCCCGCTTTCAGGAGAAGCGCCTGAAGTCACGGCACTTCGGCTGGCACGGCTCAAGGCCGCCGCCGTGGCAAGGCAGGTGCCGGATGCGCTGGTCATCGGGTCGGATCAGGTGGCAACGCTGGATGGGAAGCAGATCGGAAAGCCCGGATCTCACGAGAACGCATTGCAGCAGCTGCGCGTGATGCGCGGGCGCGAAGTCATCTTCCATACTGCTCTGTGCCTGTGGGATGGACGCATTCCTGATGCGCTGGCAGCGGCGCAAATGGAAAACGTACGCACCATTGTCACGTTCCGGGACCTCCCTGATGAGGAACTGGATCATTATCTGCGAATCGAGCAGCCTTATGATTGCGCCGGCAGCGCCAAGAATGAGGGACTCGGCATTGCCCTGCTCGAGAAAATTGAAAGCACCGATCCGACGTCGCTGACCGGGCTTCCCCTGATTGCCCTATGTACGATGCTTCGCCGTGCGGGCGTCCATTTCTTTACCTGAACTGCCATGACCGGAATCCTGTACCTTATTCCCAACACGCTCGGCCTGAACGACGGCACTCCGGCGAATCCACTGGCGGAAGTCATTCCCGAACAAGTCAGAGCCATTACCGCATCACTCTCCTATTTCATTGCGGAGAATGCAAAGACAACCCGTGCCCATCTCAAACTGATTGGTCTGACGCACCCTCTTGCGGCACCACTGCAAGAGATCGCCATCAGGGAACTCAATGTCAATACAGAAGCGAACGCTCTACCCGGATTGCTGGCCCCTCTTCTTGCCGACCAGGATGCCGGCCTGATTTCCGAAGCTGGCGTGCCGGCCGTTGCCGACCCGGGAGCAAATCTTGTGCGTCTCGCGCATGCTTCGGGTATCAAGGTGCGGCCTCTGGTTGGTCCGTCATCATTGCTTCTGGCTGTCATGGCGAGCGGATTGAATGGACAGAGCTTTGCCTTCAACGGCTATCTTCCAACCGATGCGGGGCAAAGGATGAAGCGGCTGAAAGCGCTTGAAGAGAGATCGCGGGGCGAGCGCCAGACGCAGATCTTCATCGAAACGCCATACCGAAACGCTGCATTGCTCGAAGCCATGGTGAATACCTGCAACGCGTCCACCGTCGTCTGTGTGGCAACGGATCTGAGCCTTCCTTCCGAAAGCATCAAAACACAAGCCGCTGGAAAATGGAAAGCCGAAATGGCGGCGGGCAGAATGCCTGACTTTCACAAGAAGCCCACCGTGTTTCTTTTCCTTGCGGAATAGAGTGAGGTCAAGCGCGCAGACCGAACAAGGCAGATAGATATGAAGCACGCAAGGTGTAGTTTGCGACAAAGTTGGCAGGTCGGCCGCACATGCGCAAAACGGCGGTATTGCGCCGCCGTTTTGCAAGCCCATCGGGCTGTTTAGAGAGGGATCGATACCTCTCATGCCGCGTCCCAGACGTGGCAAATATTGCCCGGCTCAAGAGTTTTTCCTTACTGCGTACGTCTTATGCATTCGAAGGATCGAAACGAAACCGGACAAGTGCAGTATAGAGCCCCATCCTGAAGATGCAAGGCGAAAGTGCCGCGCCCGGGCACGTCGCCGAATACCCGATCAGCGCAGGCTTGGCTTGCCTGCATTGCTTGAGATCGATGCCATGACTGCGGTACCGACTGCTCCACCGAATTTCTTCAGCAGGCGCTCGGATAGCCCTTCATGCTGGGTATAGTCGATGATGTCTTCAGCTTTCAATTCATCGCGGGCGACAGAATCCACAGTCCCGAAACCATCGGCCAAACCCATTTCGACGGACTTCGATCCACTCCAGAAAAGACCGGAAAAGGTTTCGGGTGTTTCCTTCAGTCGCTTGCCTCGCCCCTGCCGGACAACGTCGATGAATTGCTGATGCACTTCATTGAGCATCTCCTGAGCAAAATCCTTCTGCTTGGCGGATTGCGGACTGAAGGGATCCATGAAGCCCTTGTTTTCGCCGGCTGTCATCAGGCGGCGTTCGACACCGGCCTTCTCCATCAGGCCGGTGAAGCCGAAGCCCTCCATCAAGACACCGATAGAACCGACGATGCTTGCCTTGTTGACAAATATCTTGTCGGCCGCCGCCGCAATATAGTACCCACCCGATGCACAGATTTCGTCAACAACCACATACAAGGGCTTTTTGGGAAACTCCTTGCGCAGACGCTGGATTTCGTCATTGATGATGCCGGCCTGAACCGGGCTTCCTCCCGGACTGTTGATACGCAGGACGACGCCAACGGCATTGCTATCCGAATATGCCCGGTTCAACGCGGGAATGACCGCATCGGCCGCACCCGGCGTGCCCGATTCGATCGTGCCATCGATCTCTATAAGCGCAGTATGCGGACCGACGATCTCGTCTTCCTTGCCGGCCATGCCGAACGCCATCCATATGCCGAAAACAATCACGCCGAGTGTTATGAAACGAAAGAAAATGTTCCAGCGGCGCCGTGCCCGCTGTTCGGAAAGCGTTGCGAATGCCAGCTTTTCCAGCGTTTCGCGCTCCCATCCCTCTCGCCGCGGGACACTGCCGGAAGAAATTGGACCGTGCTGGCCGTGTTGTTCGTAGTTGTTTTCACTCATTATCGATTTGTCTAGCGTTACGGCCCTTTCAGGCCACGATTGGTTTTACATAGTCATCCGGTTGCCAGAATACCTGACCGTCCTTCTCGTAGACGGCGATGGGCCGCAGACGCCCGCCGCGGCAAGGACCGCCGGCACAGCGTCCATCTTCCGGGGTATATAGGGCGCCATGGGTGGAACACATCAGATACAGGCCGCCGGAATCGAAAAATTCACCCTCATTCCAGTCAAGTTCAATAGGCACATGGGCGCACCGGTTGAGGTAGGCATAGACCCGGCTGTCATACCGGACAACAAAACCGGTGCTGCCGCTGCCGCCGGCGATCAACGGAAACCGCACTCCCTTTCCACCGTCTTCGAGCGCCGACGATTCGCAGATGGGAATGCCGGCCTTATCCATCGCGGAATTATGCATTCTCATTAAGCCATGTGTGAAGTTCTGGAACGGAACTGGCCGCAAACAGTGGCGACAATTCCTCCAGTTCAGGCACGTCGTGAGCGCCGTAATGGACGGCTATTCCCGCCGCGCCGGCATTGATGGCCATTTGCAGATCATGCGTCGTGTCGCCGATCATCACGGTACGAGAGAGATCCTGGCCCAATTCCCGGGTCAGTTCCTGCAGCATCGCGGGATGCGGCTTGGAAAAGGTCTCATCCGCACAGCGGGTTGCATCGAACACTGACAGCAGGTTGGCGGCGTCAAGCGCCCGATTCAGCCCGACGCGGCTCTTCCCCGTGGCGACCGCCAGGAAATAGCCCTGCTGGGACAGGTCGGACAGCATCTCGCGCACGCCGTCGAACAAGGTTAATCCCTTGTCCTTGGTCAGGTAATGAAAACGATAGCGCTCCACCATGTGGGGATAGTGCTTTGCTTCCAGTCCCGGCAATACCGTTTGCATGGCTTCATGCAGTCCCAGGCCGATAACGTAGGCAGCCTGCTTGTTATCCGGCACCGGCAAGCCAAGATCCTTTGCCGCCGCCTGTATGCACGCCACGATGGTGGCCGTGCTATCCATCAATGTGCCATCCCAATCGAAGACAATCAGATCAAATTTCTTTCTAGGCATGTTCCGGGGCAGCGTGACCTGCTCATTGTTAGACGAGGTTGATGGAAAATTTCAAGAGTTTGGCTGGCCAAGGCTTTTCAGAAACTGTTCGCACTCCCTGGCAAGCGGGGCGTCGAGCGTTACCGGCTTCCCATGCTCCGGATGCCGGAATGTTATCCGGTATGCATGCAGGAACATACGCTTCAAGGCGATCCGGTTGCCATCCGCTTTCTGCATTGCCCGATTGAGGGCAAAGTCACCATATTTGTCGTCGCCGACAATGGGAAATCCGCTTGAGGCCAAATGGACCCGGATCTGGTGGGTCCGTCCCGTCTTCAATTCAGCTTCCAGCAGTGCAAATTCGCCGAACCTGCGCACCAGATTGAAGACGGTATGAGATGGAAGCCCATCGGCCTGCACCCTGACCCGGCGCTCACCGTCGGGAGTATTGTATTTAAATAGCGGCAACTTGACGTGCTGGCGGGAATTCTGCCAATTTCCGTGCACAAGCGCCAGATAGCGCTTGTCGATTTCGCCCTCCCGGATCTGCTCATGCAAGTTTGTCAGCGCGGAACGCTTCTTGGCCAGCAGCAGGATGCCGGATGTCTCGCGGTCCAGGCGGTGAACGAGTTCCAGAAATTTCGCCTGAGGCCGCGAAGCGCGCAATTGTTCGATGACGCCGTAACTGACACCGGATCCACCGTGCACCGCCACCCCGGCCGGCTTGTCGATCACCAGCAGATGATTGTCTTCCAGGAGAATATTGAATTCGGCGGCAGGTACATTGTTTTCAGGCCTGTCGGCAACGCGAACCGGCGGAATGCGCACCACGTCGCCGGTCTTCAGGCGGTAGGTCTGGTCGATGCGCCCCTTGTTGACGCGCACCTCGCCGGAGCGCAGCACCCGGTAAATATGGCTTTTGGGAACGCCCTTGCAGACCCGCAATAGAAAATTATCAATACGCTGGTCGGCTTCTTCGTCTGAAATAGTCACCAGTCGGACTTGAGCAGCTGCCTGGGAATACTGATTGGGCGGTTCGGAAACCGGACGTTCCCCAGAAAATCTCGCTAAGTCCTTCATTTTGAATATATAATTGTTTCGCACCGGTTACAAATCGGCGCGAGTGTAAGAATAAAAAGCACATTCTACACAGGGGCGTCTCCATCGGCCTCCGCGAGTTGCAAATTCGATGGAAAAGATGTGTATGCATCATCCTTGCGCGAGTCGGGGTCGCACCGCTGTTGTGACCGGACAGCGCGCATCGATGTTGAACAAGAATGCTTGAATATTAAGGATAAGTCTGGCGAGCACGCCCGCTGTCGGGATGCTCGCTGGTTGATGAAGTTGAACGCCGTTTTGCCGATTCTGCTTGAACTCATGATTTATTTGGTTCGATTAACATGCTCATTGCCTGGCGCTGCGCTCGATATATTCGATGCGCGCAGCGCGGATCAGGAGCGCGTCCGGCAGACGGATCAACCTCATTCGCGCCCCGTTGCGGCCCCATTGCGATCAAGATCATATGGATTGCATCCCGCACAATAGGCAATTCCCTCCTCAAGCACTCCGTTCCCGCGTACATCCATGTACCACGCAGCATGGGCGAGCTTCGCCTGTGCCGCACTAAAAATGACCTGAGAGTCACGGAGCACAAATAATGAAACGCATGTTGTTCAACGCCACGCAGCAGGAAGAATTGCGCGTGGCGATTGTCGATGGGCAGAAACTCATCGACATTGATATCGAGACGACCGGCCGCGAACAGCGCAAATCGAATATCTACAAGGGTGTCATCACCCGCATCGAACCCTCCCTCGAAGCCTGTTTCGTCAATTATGGTGAAGAACGCCACGGTTTCCTGCCCTTCAAGGAAGTGGCGCGCAGCTACTTCAAGGACGGTGTCGACGTACGCAACTGCTCGATCAAGGAAGCGTTGCGCGAAGGCCAGGAAATCATGGTCCAGGTCGAAAAGGAAGAGCGCGGAAACAAGGGCGCGGCCCTGACCTCCTTCATCTCCCTCGCCGGCCGTTACCTGGTCCTGATGCCGAACAATCCGCGCGGCGGCGGCGTCTCCCGCAGGGTCGAAGGCGAAGATCGCCAGGAACTGCGCGAAACCATGGACAAGCTGGATCTGCCTTCGGGCATGTCCGTCATTGCCCGCACGGCAGGCATCGGCCGCAACGTCGAAGAACTGCAGTGGGACCTGAATTACCTGATGCAGTTGTGGCGTGCGATCGAAGGTGCCGGCCAGTCGGCTGCAGGCGCCTTCCTGATCTACCAGGAATCGTCGCTGGTGATCCGTGCGATCCGCGATTATTTCCAGCCCGACATCGGCGAGATCCTGATCGACACCGATGAAATTTACGAGCAGGCCCAGCAGTTCATGTCGCATGTGATGCCCGACATGGTGCATCGGGTCAAGCGCTACCGGGACGACGTACCGCTGTTCTCCCGCTTCCAGATCGAACACCAGATCGAGACCGCGTATTCCCGCACCGTGCCCCTGCCTTCCGGCGGCGCCATCGTCATCGACCACACCGAAGCACTCGTTTCCATTGATGTCAACTCGGCACGCGCGACTCGCGGCACCGACATCGAAACCACCGCACTCCATACCAATCTCGAAGCCGCCGATGAAGTTGCGCGCCAATTGCGCCTGCGCGACCTTGGTGGCCTGATCGTGATCGATTTCATCGACATGGAGAATGCGAAGAACCAGCGCGAAGTCGAAACCCGGCTCAAGGATGCGCTGCGTTATGACCGCGCCCGGGTTCAAATGGGCAAGATTTCCCGCTTCGGCCTGATGGAACTGTCCCGCCAGCGCCTGCGCCCTTCCCTGTCCGAAGGCAGCCATGTCACCTGCCCGCGCTGCAACGGCACCGGACATATCCGCGATACCGAGTCTTCCGCGCTGCAGGTACTGCGCATCATCCAGGAAGAGTCGATGAAGGAAAACTCGGCAGCCATCCATGTGCAGGCGCCGGTCGACGTCGCAGCCTTCCTTCTCAACGAAAAGCGCGGCGAAATCCTGAAAATCGAGACGCGGCATCGCGTCACGGTTGTCCTGATTCCCAACAAGCATCTCGAAACGCCCCACTACAAGCTCGAGCGCATCAAGCATGACGATCCGCGTCTGGAAGATGCGCACGCCAGCTATGACATGGCCGAGGAAGCCGATACCGATATCAGCTACGGCAAGCGTCAAAAGGAAGAAGTGCGCCCCAGGCAGGAAGCCGTGGTCAAGGGCATCACGCCGGACCAGCCGGCACCCATCGTGGAACGCAAGCCCGTCATCGAACCTGCGCCCGTACCGGCGGCTCCCATGTTGCCGCCGTCGGAAGAAGGCTTTTTCAGCCGCATGTTCGGCTTCTTCCGCAAGAAACCGGTCGCGCCCGCACCTGCGCCGGTACCGGTGGTCGAGGAAAAGCCGCAGCAGAACCGCGAGAGAAACGAGCGCGGCAACCGCAACCGCAATCGCGGGGGCCGCAGCCGCCGCGAGCGCGGCGACGAGCGCGATGTCAACCGTACCGAGAATCCCGGCCGCGAGGAAACCGCCAAGGCCGCAGTGCCCGTCGCGGAAACGGCGCCGGTTCCACGCCAGCCGCGCCAACCGAAGGAGCCACGCGAACAGCGGGAGCAGCGCGAGCCGAAGGAACCTAGAGAACAGCGTGAACCGCGCGAAGCACGCGAACCCGCCGAGGGCCGCCGCGAGCGTGGCGAACGCCAGCAGCGCCAGCGGGAGGAGCGCAAGGAAGCTCCAGTCGAGGAATTGCTGAATCCTTCACAGGTCGCTGGCAACGCCGATTTCCCCGCAGCAGTACCCGTTGCGGAATTCGCATCGATGGAAACAGATGCGGCAACGGACGGCGATGGACCGGACGAGGGCAATGGTGAGCAAGGTGAAGAGCGCCGTCGCCGTCGCCGCCGTGGCGGACGCAACCGTAATCGCCGCGACCGCGAAACCGGCGAACTGTCTGCCGTGGGTGGCGAGGCCGGCGAACTGGAAACTTCCGACGCCGGCATTCAGGTGGAGATCACCGAGGTCACATCGCAAGTCACGGTGACAACTGTCAGGGAAACCATCGAACCCGCAGCAACGTCGGCGGCCAATCCGCGGGAACAAGCGGAGGCCCATCCGGCGTCGGTGTCAATGAATGAAGTGGCGCCCGCGGCCGCACCTGCAACGGAACCGGTGGCGGTACAGGCCGTCCCGCAGCCGGAAGCCGAAACAGCTCCGCAAGCCGAGGTGCCCCAAGCCGAAACCATGTCCGCTCCCGTGGCGGCACCGGCGGAACCGGCCAGCGAACCCTCCATGGCGGCCGAGCCGGCACCGGAAGCGGTAACCGAATCGGCACCGGCAGCGGCTCAAGCCGAGATCGCCCCTGTCGTCACGGCTCCCGTCGAAACGGCGGCCGAGACGATGGCCGAACCGGTAGCGGCATCCGCGTCCACTGCGCCGGCCCATGCCGACGTTGACCGCCTGCAGGAAGTGCTGGCGAGGGCGGGACTGACCCTGGCGGTCACCGACCCGGACAAGCTGCGTGCGGCACAGGAAGCTGCTGCGGCGATCAGCCCCCCGCCACGCGTTCCGCGCGAGCGCAAGCCGCTGCCGCCGGTGTCCCAGGAACCGCTGATCCAGGTCGAAACCCGACGTTAAGCAGCAAGGAAGCGCATCGTTCACGATGTTATTCCACAAACATGAAAAAGGGAGCATGAGCTCCCTTTTTCATGTGCTCAGACTTCATCCAGGACAACGAATACGCAGATAGCGCCTGACAAGGCCGCTTGTTTCAACATGCACCCGACTTCCACTGTTCAGCCACACGATATCAGCCTGAAAGAAGCCTTTTGGTACTGGCTCAAACTGGGTTTCATCAGCTTCGGCGGACCTGCCGGCCAGATTGCCATCATGCATGCCGATCTGGTGGAGAAGCGGCGCTGGATCTCTGAGCGGCGCTTCCTTCACGCGCTGAACTATTGCATGCTCCTGCCGGGGCCGGAAGCGACGCAGCTTGCCATCTACATCGGCTGGCTGCTGCATCGGACAAAGGGCGGCATTCTTGCCGGCGTATTGTTTGTATTCCCTTCCCTGCTGATCCTCGCGCTGCTGTCATGGATTTACATGGTTTTCGGCAACGTGCCGGTCGTCGCAGGCATACTCTACGGGATCAAGCCGGCCATCGTTGCAGTCGTGCTCGCAGCGGCATGGCGGATCGGCATGCGCGCACTGCGCAACGGCATCCTGATTGCCATTGCAATCGCCTCCTTCCTGGCCATCGCCGTGGCCGATGTGCCGTTTCCGGCCATCGTGCTCGCAGCCGCCCTCATCGGCGTGATCGGCGGATTTGCAGCGCCGCAAAAATTCAGTGTCGGCGGCGGACATGCCTCCACGAAGAACATATCCTACGGACCGGCATTGATCGACGATCACACGCCAACGCCCCAGCATGCACGCTTTTCATGGGGCAAACTGGCAACGGTCGTGCTTGCCGGCGTCGCTATCGGCGTGGCTTGCGGGGCTGCTCTTGCCGCCAGCTTCGGTCTGCACGGCACCCTGACGCAGATGGCATGGTTTTTTACCAAAGCCGCCATGCTTACCTTCGGCGGTGCCTATGCCGTGCTGCCCTATGTCTACCAGGGTGCCGTTGATTCCTTCCAGTGGCTCACCGGCGCGCAAATGATAGACGGGCTCGCACTCGGAGAAACCACCCCGGGCCCGCTCATCATGATTGTCGCCTTCGTCGGATTCATCGGCGGATGGACGAAGGAGGCTCTGGGCGCCGGCCATGTTCTCGCCTCGGCGATGGCCGGCGCCGGCGTCGCGACATTTTTCACCTTCCTGCCGTCATTCGTCTTCATTCTCGCCGGCGGTCCGCTCGTGGAATCAACCAGGAACAACCTGAGGCTGACCGCTCCGCTGACGGCGATCTCGGCCGCTGTCGTCGGCGTCATCGTCAGCCTTGCCCTGTTCTTTGCCGATCATGTCTTCGGGTGGCGCCAGCCGGTCGGTGAATGGGACCTTGCCGCCATGGCGATCGCACTGGCAGCGGGAATTGCGCTGTTCCGCTTCAAAGTGGGCACCATTCCTCTGATCGGGGCATGTGCACTGGCTGGGCTCGTGGTATCTTATCTGCACTAGCGCAATATCGCGCATCTCCTTTTGCAAAAGCATGGCAGAGCGAATCATTCCCCTTGCCGACCACCGCCTGCTCAATGCAGCGCCGGCCATCCCGACCATCCTGGAAGCCCCGACCGGCTTCCTTGCCGATACGCTTGCGCGGCCGCTGCAGGACTTGCGGATCTCGGTAACCGACCGCTGCAATTTCCGCTGCGTGTACTGCATGCCGAAGGACGTGTTCGACAAGGATTATTCATTCCTTCCGCATTCGTCGCTGCTGTCCTTCGAGGAAATCACCCGCATCGCAAAAATCTTCGTCGCCCACGGCGTACGCAAGATCCGGCTCACCGGGGGTGAGCCGCTGCTGCGCAAGAATGTGGAGAAGCTGATTGCGATGCTCGGCGAATTGCGGACCATCGACGGCGAAGCACTTGATCTGACGCTGACGACCAATGCCTCTCTTCTGGCGCGCAAGGCGCAGGCATTGAAGGATGCCGGCCTGAAACGCGTCACGATATCGCTCGACGCACTGGATGAGACAACTTTCCGTCGCATGAACGATGTCGACTTCCCGGTCGCTGACGTGCTTGACGGCATCGACGCCGCACACAAGGTCGGCCTTGGTCCCATCAAGATCAACATGGTGGTCAAGGGCGGCATGAACGACCGGGAAATCCTTCCCATGGCGCGCTACTTCAAAGGCTCGCCTTTCATCCTCCGCTTCATCGAGTACATGGATGTCGGTGCGAGCAATGGCTGGAAGCTGGATGAAGTTGTGCCGTCGTCGGAAGTCGTGCGCCGCATCCATGCCGAAATGCCACTGGAGGAAATCGAGCCCAACTATACCGGAGAGACGGCCGAGCGCTGGCGCTACCAGGATGGCGGCGGCGAGATCGGCTTGATTTCCAGCGTCACCCGCGCCTTCTGCCAGGATTGCTCACGGGCACGGCTTTCAACCGAGGGCAAACTGTACACCTGCCTGTTCGCTACCGGTGGACACGATCTGCGCGCCTTGCTCCGGGCAGGCCGCAGTGATGAGGAAATCTCGTCGGCTGTCGCCCATCTCTGGCGCGCGCGGACCGACCGGTATTCCGAACTGCGCACAGCCAATACCGAAGGTCTGCAACGAGAGATCAGGAAAGTGGAAATGTCCTATATCGGCGGATGAGCGCAGCGCTGCTCTTCCGCCCTTCCCTGCATGCCATGCCGTGGCGCACCGCGCCCGTTCTCATGACGACCCTCTGGCCAGATGCGAGAGAGCTTCCTCGCTGCTTGCATAGAGCGAGGATTCCGCGCGATGCCGCCGGAACGCACTGCCGAAATAGCTGCGCATGAACGCGCTGCTGGTATAGCGGGTGACATTGCTGTAATAGCGGTCGGCGAGTCCCTGCACCATATCCACATAGGTATCGAGCAGTTCCGGAGTGATCGTGAAATTGTCGTAGTTGACGATGGCCGGCAGCTTTCTGCCCAGCGGGTCTAGCATTGCCGCCACCTGCCTGCGGATCGCTTCGATATCGCTGACATTGCGCACTTCAAAGCCTTCAAAATTCACGAAGAAGACATCCCGCTTGGGATCGTGCGTCAAGCGCTGTTCGAGCGGCAGGTAGAGGATGTCGTTGCGCAGTCCCATCGGCGCCGGCAGGAAAATGCGGCTGTCCATCAGCTTGAGGTCAGGGCTGACGACCGGCCGGAACTGCATCCGTGACAAGACATCCCGCTCAAGGTCGATGCCCGGCGCAATTTCCATCACTTCCAGCCCGGCCTCGACCAGGCGGAACACGCAGCGTTCGGTGATGTAGAGCACCGTCTGGCCGCGCCGCAGCGCGTAGTCGCCGCTGAAGGTGCGATGTTCGACCTCGTCGACGAATTTGGCCGATACCCCTTCGCGCCGGACATGCAATTGCCCGATGCCGATCGCAACCTCAAGGCCGCCGGCCGTGAAGGTGCCGACAAACACGACCTTCTTCGCATTCTGGCTGATGTTGATGAAGCCGCCAGCGCCTGCCAGGCGCGGCCCGAACTTGCTGACATTGAGATTGCCGCGCCGGTCCGCCTGAGCCAGGCCGAGGAAGGCGACGTCCAGTCCGCCGCCGTCATAAAAGTCGAACTGGTATGGCTGGTCGATGATGGCTTGCGCATTGGTCGCGGCGCCGAAATTCAGGCCGCCCGCCGGTATGCCGCCGATGACTCCGGGCTCGGCGGTGAGGGTGACCAGGTCCAGCACCTTTTCCTCCGCGGCGACGCTGGCCACGCCCTCGGGCATGCCGATGCCGAGGTTGACGACGTCGTTCGGCTTGATCTCCAGCAGCGCCCGGCGCGCAATGATCTTGCGCTCGCTCATGTCCATGGAACGGATGGATGACATCGGCACCCGGATCTCGCCAGCGAAGGCCGGACTATAGGGCTCGACGAAGGTCTGCATCTGGTATTCGGGCTTCTCCGCGATGACCACGCAATCCACCAGGATGCCGGGAATCTTCACCTGCCGGGGATTGAGCGAACCGCTTTCCGCAATGCGCTCCACCTGCGCGATGACGATGCCGCCGGAATTGTGGGCAGCCATGGCGATGGCCAGCGCTTCCAGCGTCAGCGCCTCCTTTTCCATCGTGATGTTGCCATCGGGATCGGCCGTGGTGCCGCGGATGATGCCGACGTTGATCGGCATGGCCTTGTAGAACAGATACTCATTGCCGCCCACTGTCAGCAATTCGACCAGGTCCTCGGTGGTGGAGTCGTTGATCTTGCCGCCGCCATGGCGCGGATCGACGAAGGTGCCGAGTCCGACCGTCGACAGGAGGCCCGGCTTGCCGGCAGCGATATCGCGGAACAAATGGGTGATGACGCCCTGCGGCAGGTTATAGGCTTCGATGCGGTTGCCGATGGCGAGCTGCTGCAGCTTCGGCACCAGCCCCCAGTGCCCGCCGATCACCCGCTTGAGCAGCCCTTCGTGGCCGAGGTGATTCAGGCCGCGCTCCCGTCCGTCTCCCTGCCCGGCTGCATAGATCAGCGTGAGATCGCGCGGAGAAGCGGCTGCCGGGGAAGCCTCCCGGCTTTGAAGAAACCGCTGCTCCAGTGCGACCGCGATATTTTCCGCAAAGCCGATGCCGACGAAGCCGCCCGTGGCAATAGTATCGCCATCGTGAATGAGGCACACCGCCTCGGCGGCGGTAACGATCTTGTGCCGGCTCGGCTGGCGTGATCCGCCCGACATCGGGTTGGAAATGCGATGTGCCATTGGGATCCTTCGAGGTCAGGAGTCAGGATGGTCTTTTGCAACGCCACAGATTATGACGCAATCAATCCGGCCGGGGTTCGTTTCCGGACACGATAGCAATCGCGATCCTTGACAGCCAGGTGCAATTGTGTTGAAGGCAACATCGCCGAGCTTCCGGCTCTTCCAGCGCGAAACTCAAGCCCATCCAAGCTTACATTGCAGGTGTCGCATCCTGCGCTTCGTTCGGCATCGGCGTTGCCAGCACCTTGTCGATACGTTTGCCATCGAGGTCCACGATCTCGAAGGTCCAACCTTCCCATTCGCAGCGGTCGCCGGTCAACGGCAAGCGGCCGAGCAGGAGCATGACCATGCCGCTCAAGGTGTTGTAGCGTCCGCGCTCCTCCTCCGGCACGATTTTCAAGCCAAGACGGTCCTTGAGCTCCGGAACCGGGATCAAACCGTCGAGCAGCCATGAACCGTCATCACGCTGTACCGCCCATGAATCTTCGGCACGGTGTGTCTTGAATTCGCCGGTGATGGCTTCCAAGACATCCTGCAATGTCACGATGCCTTGCACCTCGCCGTACTCGTCAATCACGAAGGCAAGCTGTACGCCGGAATTCCTGAAATTCTCCAGAAGCTCCATGCCCGTCAGCGACTCTGGCACGAACACCGCCGGTTGAAGATTGTTTTGCAATGTCGGCTTTTCTCCGCGCAGGGTCTGCGCCAGCAGCTGGCGCGCATTCGCCACGCCGACGACCTCGCTCCAGCCGCCGCGCAACACGGGAAAACGCGAATGGTCGCTGCTTTCAAAGCGCCGCAGGTTGTCTTCCAGCGTATCGTTGACATCGAAATAGACGATGTCGCTGCGCGGCACCATCAGCGACGCGATCTGCCTGTCGTCCAGCCGGAAGACATTGCGTACCATCTGGTGTTCATGATGTTCGATGACGCCCGCGCTCGAGCCTTCCGCCAGCATCAGGTTGATTTCCTCCTGCGTCACACTCGGTTCGGTGCTTTCCCTGACGCCGAAGCTACGAAGCACCAGCTGCGTGGAGCCGGACAGAAGCTTGACGAAAGGCTTGGTCAATGCCGCCAGCAGGAGCATGGGCCGAGCGACAAGGCGGGCGATCGCCTCCGGACTCATCTGCCCGAGCCGCTTCGGCACCAACTCGCCGAGCACGATGGAAAAGTAGGTAATGCTGAGCACCACGAGGCCGGTTGAAAGGTACTGATTGACCGGCGCCTGCACACCCATCCGGCCAAGCCATTCGCTGAACGGCTGGGCGAGCGTCGCTTCGCCGACAATGCCGTTGAGCACGCTGATCGACGTAATGCCGATCTGCACCGTAGAGAGGAAGCGATTCGGGTCGTCCCCGAGTTGCATTGCTGCAGCAGCCGACGAGTCGCCGGCATCGGCAAGACGCTGCAGACGTATTCTGCGCGCCGTCATGAGCGCAATCTCGGACATGGCAAAAATGCCGTTGAGAATGATCAGGCCCAGCAGTAGCGCAATTTCCATAAGAGGTGGATGACAGGGTTTGAGTCAGGGAAAGACCGCGCCGATGGGCAATGCATGCATCGACGTTGCGAAGTTATCATGAATTACAGACTGGACTTACCGGTTGCAGTTCGCACGAGTTATCCCAATCTCAAGTCATCACGTGCCATGCGACCGATGGATTTTTCGACTGGCGTGGCCTGGGTCGCAGATCAGGAATCCATAGCGGAGCTATGGATGACGAGCACAACCCAGGCAGGCGGAGAAGACGCGATTTCATGGCTTGGCCTGGCTTGGGATTGGAATTCCACGTTGGACTGGCGCGCGAGGGTTTCCAGTCCGCCTCAAGAGGCTGGAGGCCGAGCGATGACGGGTGCCCGTTCCCGCACATGCAAAAATGCCCGGCCGAACGGCCGGGCATTTAAAAGGTGTGTGGTCTATGAGGTTCGTGCGCTGCAGAATGCCATTCGCTCCGCCATCCCCTATTCCTCGACCGGATCCGCCAATTCCGTGCGCAGAAGCAGTTGCGCGGTTTCGCTAGGCAAGGCTTCCACCGACTTCAGCTTGCGCGTCATCTGGCGGGTGCGGGTTTCCGCCTGCTCAATATTCTTGGCGGCGCGTTCCAGGCTGGTCTTCGTGGCGGCGAGCACATCACCGAACTTGCCGAATTCGGTCTTGACCGCACCGAGCACCTGCCAGACTTCCGATGAACGCTTTTCCAAGGCCAGCGTCCGAAAGCCCATCTGGAGGCTGTTAAGCAACGCGGAAAGCGTAGAAGGCCCGGCAATGCTGATCCGACAGGAACGCTGCAATTCATCGGCAAGGCCGGGACGGCGTATCACTTCCGCATACAGGCCTTCGGTGGGCAGGAACATGATCGCAAAGTCGGTCGTGAGCGGCGGCGACAGGTATTTTTCGGCAATCGTTTTCGCCTCGATGCGCACCGCACGCTCGAGCTCTCGTCCCGCCGCCGCCACGCCTTCGGCATCGGCAAGCTCGGCCGCATGCGCAAGACGCTCATACTGTTCCTTCGGAAATTTCGCATCGATCGGCATCCAGACCGGGCGCATCCCCTCGTCCTGGCCAGGCAAGCGAATGGCGAACTCCACGCGCTCGCCGCTGCCGGGCACCGTCTCCACATTCTTCGCATACTGATCAGGCGTGAGCACCTGTTCCAGCAGCATCTCCAGCTGCACTTCACCCCAGGTGCCGCGGGTCTTCACATTGGTGAGGACGCGCTTCAAGTCGCCGACACCGATGGCAAGCTGCTGCATTTCCCCCAGACCCTGGTGTACCTTTTCAAGCCGGTCGGACACCAGCTTGAAGGATTCCCCCAGGCGCTGCTCCAGCGTCGCATGGAGCTTTTCATCGACGGTTTTGCGCATTTCCTCCAGGCGTGCGCCGTTGTCCGTCTGCAGATCACGGATCCGGGTCTCAAGAGTGCCTCGCACTTCCGCCATGCGCTGGGCATTGGATTCGGTCAGCTGCGCCAGCCCCTGTGACAGGGTATCGCCGAAACGCTTCAGGGAACCCGCCTGTTCCTCGCGGGCGGCCAGCGCATGCTGCGCGATTGACTGGCGCATGGCATCCAACTGTTGGGTATTGGCGTCGGTGAGCTTGGACAACTGTTGGGAGAAAGCGTCCATCTGCGCGTTCTGCAGGCGGGCAACATTGGTGAATTGCGTCATCAGCGTCTGCTGGAACTGCGCGAAGTTGCCTCCCAGTTCCTGGCGCGTTCCTTGCGCTGTCATCTGCACCTGATGACGCAGTTCCCGTTCGATGCGCTCTCCCGTCTGCAGCTCGTGTTTCTGCAGCTCCGCCTGCAAGTGCTGCAGCTGCGATGACATATCGCTACCGCGCGCGCGCAGCAGGATAAGAATTTGAAGCGCGATGACGACGGCAAATGCGGCCGCCATCAAGATGTCTGTCATGGTCATGGATTGTCAATGTTGATGATTGCACACAACGAAAGCCGGCATGCCGGCAGCGGCATCAGCCAGCCTTGTTGCGCATCCAGTCGGCAGTCTGGAAAAACGAATGCATCAGCCTTTCCTGCAGCGCCTCGTCGATACCGACGTCCTGCATTGCCCAGGCCATGCAGCGCAACCACTGGTCGCGCTCGACGGAGGCGATCGCATACGGCAGGTGCCGCGCCCTCAGCCGGGGATGGCCGAAGCGTTCGATATACATGTCGGGTCCGCCTAGCCATCCGCATAAGAACCAATACAGCTTGTCGCGGGATCCATCAAGCGGCGTGGGATGCAATGCACGGATGACGGCGAACTCGGGCTCGAGCTCCATGAGGTCATAGAAACGATCAACAAGCTCCCGCACTTTGCCGGCGCCGCCGATGTGTTCAAACACTGTCGTCTGCTGGGTATCTTCAGTAGTCATGCCGCGATCATAACGCATTCACCTGTCTCAGCGGAATCATGTCGCTCGGCATTTTTTCAAAGCCTCAAGCAGCTCAAAAATCGAATTAATAATTTTATTCCGCACGGAAATTATGCTCAATTTTTAAGCAGCAGTGTGGTGTTTTTGAGACTGCGCAACAGCAATTTTGACAGACAGCAACCGTCTCTTTGAGCGCCCGCAAGCAAAGATTACTTAGCGGTTCCCACCCAACTTTAATGATTACTATTGCTTAAAAGGTAATAACTGATTACCCCTGAAACGAATCTTTCGAACGATCTTGATCCGAGAAGAAAGATCCTTAAAGCAATTTCGGACCACCTTCAGCCCAGCTTACCGCAAGGTCCGGATCGTGCTTTGAGTTTCTTGCAACCGATGAACCTTTGACAGATATGCCATGCGAGACTTGATCATCACGAATTCTTCCCGGCTGGAATTTTCCATGCGACTCATGGACATTCTCGTCCTTGAAATCGCAGGAGCCATCGCGGCGCTGCTTCATTTCCATATTCCGCTTGCGGAAACACCGCCTATCCACACCGTGATGCTGCACTTCTGCAGCGCCCTTGCCTTCCTCCTCTTTCCGCAGTTCGAACTTTACGCATCGTGGCGCGGCCGTTCGCTCCCCGACATGTTCGTCCGCCTCGGAGCGGCATGGGGCGTGGTGCTGCTGATCGGCCTCTTCTTCAGCTTCCTTATCCACCATGTAGGCAACCTGTCGCGCCTGTGGATGTTCTACTGGTATGCCGTCGGCGTAACCGCTCTCGCCCTGTTCCGCTTTGCCGTCTACTTCGCATTGCGCTACATGCGGGCAAAGGGACTCAACAACAAGCGTGTCGTGATCGTCGGATACGGCAGCACCGGACGCGAGATGCACAAGCGCGCGCTGCAGCAGGACTGGACCGGATACGACGTCAAGGCCATTTGCGCCGATCAGGAAGATGCGGACAAACTCGTCGATCCGAACGTGGTGCGGATCAACAGCACGCAGGAAATTCACGACTATGTCGTCGCCAATCATATTCACGAGATCTGGATCACGCTGCCGCTGATGGCATCGCCCCGGCTGCAGGAGCTGCAGTACCAGCTGCGCAATACGCTGGTCGACATCCGCTGGGTTCCCGACATTCTCGGCCTGCAGATGCTCGGCAACAAGATGGGCAACTTCCTCGGCCTGCCGGTGGTGGACCTCAATCAGCCGATCTCCAGCGGCGTCAACGGCATCGTCAAAGATATTTTCGATCGCATGTTTGCGCTGGCCGCACTCATCTTGCTGCTGCCACTGTTCATTGTCATCGCCGTCATGATCAAGCGCAGTTCGCCTGGCCCGATCCTGTTCCGGCAACCGCGCCTGGGCCTGAACGGAAAGCCCTTCAACGTCTATAAGTTCCGCACGATGAAAGTGCATCAGGAACAGCATGTAGTAACGCAAGCCACCAAGAACGATCCGCGCATCACCCCTATTGGCGGCTTCCTGCGCCGCACCAGCCTCGACGAATTGCCGCAGTTCATCAATGTCCTGCTGGGCGATATGTCGGTTGTCGGCCCGCGTCCGCACGCATTGCAGCATAACGAGATGTACAAGGACCTTCTCGAAACCTACATGCTGCGTCATCGCGTCAAGCCCGGCATCACCGGATGGGCGCAGATCCATGGACACCGTGGCGAAACCGACACCGTCGACAAGATGGCGCGACGCGTCGAATACGACCTGCACTACATCCAGCACTGGTCGCTCTGGATGGATATCCGCATCATTATCTGGACCGCATTCAAGGGCTGGACTGGAAAGAACGCCTACTGACGCCGCTCCTGCCCTCCTCTGCCATGGCTGTATGCATGTTTCGCCTGCATACAGCCATGGCAAGCCCCTACCGCCGTCCCGGCAAATGCAAGAGCAAGGCAGATCGCCAATCGACGACACCAGCAACAGGAAATTGCACATGCGCAAATACAACCCTGCAAACAGAAGCCAGCTTCCGGCACAGGTCTCCGCACGGCAGCGGTGCCTGCCAACGGCCGCGATCCTGTTCTGCATGCTGATTTTCCTTGCTGCGATGCCTGATGCGCGGGCAGTGCTTTCCAGCCTTGCGGGTGAAAAGCTTTTGCGCTTCGTTGCCTACGCATTGCTCAGCACATTGCTGTACGCAGGCGTTTCCGGCAGCACGGTCGCACGCGCACTGATCACCCTGACTTTGGTCGGCGTCATGAGTGGTGTCGAACAGGCAATCCACTTGATGTTGCCTTATCACAGCGCAAATCTTCTTGGCTGGAAATTCGACATGCTGGTAGCACTGACCTGCGTAGGCATGCTCATGATGCTGCACCCGGTTTTCGCGGAACGCTCAACGTGGCAGCAGATTCGTCCGGCAAGAATTCCGACGCGATCGAGCCTGATGCGACAGCTGCATGAACGCGGGGACAGGCAGTAACAACGCAATTTTCTAAAGAATCAAGATATGCAAATCAAGATCAACAAGGCAGTATTTCCGCTCGCAGGGACAGGGGACGTCGCTCTTCCCGGCGCGAGGATGGGAAGCCTGCTGCCAATCATCGACAAGCCGCTGCTGCAGTACGCGATCGAAGAAGCGCTGGCTGCGGCGGTGACTGACATGATTTTCGTTGTGGAAGATGAAGAGCCGAACCTGCTGGCAACCATCTCTCAAATGCTGCCGGCCGGCGTCAAGGCCCGAGTCATCGCTGCCGGTACCTGCGAGCCGGTCGCTGCCCTTCTGTGCGCTGAAAAGCTGATTGGCAGTGAAGCCTTTGCCGTAATCTGCCCCGGCGACCTGGTCGATGCCGAGACACCGGCGCTGAATCAATTGCTCGCCATGCATGCATCGTATGGCACCAGCATCATCGGCGTGGAAACCATCGCACGGGAATACAGTGATGCGCATGCGGTCATTGCCGGCCAGAGCCTCGGCGAGCGCGCCATCGAAGTTCAGGACATCGTCAGCAATCCGGCGCCCATGCAGGCCCCTTCCACGTTGGCAGCCATTGGACGCTACGTACTGACGCCATCCATTTTCCACCACCTGCGGGTGCTGAAAGACACGGCACCGGGTCCGGCAGGATTGCACGGCGCGATCGCCTCGTCGCTGAAGACGGAGCGCGTCATCGCCTGCCAGTTCGAAGGCATCCGTTACGACTGCGGCACCACGCTGGGCTATCTGCAGGCCACGGTGCAGTTCGGCCTGCGGCACCCGGGCGTCTGCAATGAGTTCCGCGCATTCCTGCGCAATCTTCCCTTCATTCATCCCGCGCCGACTCTTCAGCTGGCTGCGGTTCTGCCTCAAGCAAACGAGGCGATTGCGATCGCGGGATAACCATGACAATGAAAAAGGATAACCCAATGACCACCAATCCCCAATTGCCCGAGCACCTGGTGCCGGCCCGACCAGCGCAGGTGCGCAAGGTCGCGCTGATCACCGGCGTGAGCGGCCAGGACGGGGCATATCTTGCCGAACTCCTGTTGAGCAAGGGCTATATCGTGCACGGCATCAAGCGCCGCACGTCGAAATTCAATACCGACCGGATCGATCATCTCTACCAGGGACCTCAGGAAGACGAACGCCGCTTCATCCTGTATCACGGCGACATGACCGACTCGTCGTCGCTGCTGCGCATCATCCAGGAAACACAACCTGATGAAATCTACAACCTGGCGGCACAGAGCCATGTTGCAGTCTCATTTGAGGAGCCGGAATACACCGCCAACTCGGATGCGCTTGGCCCCTTGCGCATATTGGAAACCCTGCGCCGCCTCGGTCTCGAAAAGAAAACGCGCTTCTATCAGGCGTCCACCTCGGAAATGTATGGGGAAGCAGCGCAGGCCGCCACGGAAACCACGCCCTTCCAGCCGCGCAGCCCCTACGCCATTGCCAAGCTGTACGCGCACTGGATCACGGTGAATTACCGCGAGGCCTATGGCATGTATGCATGCAACGGCATCCTGTTCAATCATGAATCACCGCTGCGCGGCGAAACCTTCGTCACTCGCAAGATCACCCGTGGCCTGGCTCGCATCATCCTCGGCCATCAGGACTGCCTCTATCTCGGCAATCTCAATGCGGAGCGCGACTGGGGTCATGCCCGTGACTATGTCGAGATGCAGTGGCGCATGCTGCAGCAGGAGCAACCGGAAGACTTTGTGATTGCCACCGGCATTCGTCACAGCGTACGCGATTTTGTCAACGCGGCGGCGGCCGAGCTTGGCGTGACGCTGCGCTGGGAAGGCAGCGGTCTCGATGAAACGGCATCCGTCGCCGATCCCGGCCGACATGCCAGCCTGGCGAAGGATCAGGTCATCGTCCGCGTCGATGCGCGCTACTTCCGCCCTACCGAAGTGGAATGCATGTTCGGCGACGCCGCCAAGGCGAGGGAAAAGCTCGGATGGAAGCCGACAGTCAGTTTCGAGGAACTGGTCAGGGAAATGGTGAGAGCCGACCTCGAAGCCGCCGGAAAGGATCACTTCTTCCAGCAGCACGACCACGTATCACACATCTACAACGTATGAATGTACGCAAGGCCGGTTGCGTCATTCATTGATTACCCCGGCAAGCGATCGCGAACAGCCATCAAGAGGAAGCACATGAAAAGCAATCTACAAAAACGTATCTATGTCGCCGGACATCGGGGCCTGGTTGGTTCCGCCATCGTGCGCGCCCTGCGCAAACGCGATTACACCAACGTCATCACCCGCACGCATGCCGAACTTGAACTGACTGACCAGCAGGCGGTGCGCCAGTTCTTTGCCGAGAACCAGATCGATGAAGTCTATCTCGCCGCCGCGCGCGTCGGCGGCATCCACGCCAACAATACCTACCCGGCGGAATTCATCTATGACAATCTGATGGTGCAGGCGAATGTCATCAATGAAGCCTACCGCGCCGGCGTCAAGAAGTTGCTGTTCCTCGGTTCCTCCTGCATCTATCCGCGCATGGCCGAACAGCCGATCCGCGAGGAGTACCTGATGAACGGCGCGCTGGAACCGACCAATGAACCTTACGCGATCGCGAAGATTGCCGGCATCAAGATGTGCGAGAGCTACAACCGCCAGTACGGCACCGACTATCGCAGCGTCATGCCGACCAATCTGTACGGTCCGGGCGACAACTACCACCCCGAAAACAGCCATGTGATCCCGGCACTGATCCGTCGTTTCCATGAGGCGAAGCTGAACGGCGCAAGCAAGGTGACCATCTGGGGAACGGGCACCCCGCGCCGTGAATTCCTCTACGTTGATGACATGGCCGATGCCTGTGTGCATGTCATGCAACTGGACCGTGATACCTACGATCAACATACGACACCGATGTTGTCTCATATCAATGTGGGTACCGGGGAGGACGTCACAATACGTGAAGTTGCAGAAATCATAAGAAAGGCGGTCGGTTTCCAAGGTGACATCGAGTTCGACACCAGCAAGCCTGATGGCACGCCCCGCAAGCTGATGAACACAGCGAAGCTGACATCTCTCGGCTGGCGGCCCGGCATGCGGCTCGGTGAAGGCATCAAGGAAACCTACGCGCATTTCCAGGCGGATTACAAGGCTTAACCATTTAAGGAAGCCCGATCCCGCCGTGAACAACGATAGAAAAGAGCGGGATCGGATCCTGCGGCAGCTACCTGCTGCAGGCCTGATCTCCGCGGTGAACCATCGGAGCATCAAGAATGCCGATTTGAGCTGATCCTGATCTGGCCCTGTTCACAGGCCCGCCGACAAAAGCCTGAACCTTATCGTGCAGGCCTGCAAGCGGCATTCCAGTGCGGCGCCTCGTCTCACATTCATCCAGCATAGCCATGATTACACCACCACTCACATCACCCACCGATGTCATGATCAACATGATTGCGGCCTTCGTCCTGATTTCGATCGTATTCGGTTTCGTGTTCAAGGCTCCCAAGTATGTGGTCTTCGGCTTTCTTGCCGTGCTGTTCATCTTCGCTGATTCGACCTGGGGACAGCTGAACGCCGACAGCGGCAACATCTATTCGCGCGGCGTAGGCATGTTCTACTTCTCGCTGCTCAATATCGTGCTCATCTTTGCCGGCGTGGCAGTGCTGATCAGAAGGCTGGCCTCTCCGCAAGGGCCGCAACTGGCGCCGCCGATGACCAAGTACTTTCTGGCATTCGCATTCATAATGCTCGGGCATATCGTGATAGGCCTGATGAGCGGCATCGATCTGAATGTGATTCTCAGCCTGAATGGCATGTTCAATGTCATCAACATGTTTGCCTTCATGTACCTGGCAATCCTGGCATTCGAGAACGATCGCGACACCGCGACACTGCTGTTCATGATCATCATCATTGCTGTCGGCCGCGGCCTGTACGGTGCAGTTCGCTATTTCGTGTTCGACGGCGACACTGCCAACCCTTACCGCAACTTCGAAGGCCTGGACATCAAGATCTTCTTCTTCGACATCAGCGACAACTTCGTTGCCGCCCTTGCCGCATTCTGCGCGGCCTGGCTGCTCACCACTCCGGGTGTCAAGCTCAATATCGTCACACGCATTTTCCTGATCGGTGTGGTCGTACTCGAAGTTGCCGCTGTCGCGCTCTCCTTCCGTCGTTCGTCACTGATCGGTCTGGGACTGATGTTCCTTTTCCTGTTCATGCGCCTGCCCGGCCGGCGCAAGGTTTTCTTCGCCTGCGCAGCTGCGCTCGCTCTGTCGCTGGTCGCCACCACCTTCTTCGAGCAGCGCCTGCAATTCAACACGACGCAAGGCGGCGGCATCCTGTCTTCCCTGATCTACGACATCTCGCCTTCCCGCGGGAGCATCAAGGACAGCCGCTTCTACGAGCTTTATGCCGCGGCGCAAAGCATGGATGGGAACTGGCTGTTCGGACGGGGAACTTGGGGCACCTTCACTGGCGACAGGGAAAGGCTTGCCTTCCATGAAGGAAACTGGGGCTTCGTCCATTCCGGTTTCGGCCACTTGATCCTCAAGGGCGGCATCGTGGCCGTGCTTATCTTCATCGGCATGCTGGCAAGCTACATTTCCTTCTACGTCCGGTATCGCAAGCACTTGTACGGCAACGCGGCCTTGCTGGCCGACGCCGGCTTCGCGGGCTTCCTCTTCTGGATTCCGACCCTGCTGATCGGCACCCCCATCATCGAATTCCGAACCATGCTGCTGTTGGGCCTGACACTGGCAATGCCGTTTATTGCCGTCGGACTGCAGAACTACCAGGTTCGCACTTACATCATGCGTACACAACAATATGCTGCTGCGTAATTCTCTCTGGAATCTGAGCGGTTCCGCCGTTCCCATGGTGGTTGCCCTGGCGACCGTGCCCCTGCTTATCCATTCTCTAGGCGTGGAAGGCTTCGGCATCGTGACCCTGGTCGGCTCGGTCATCGGTTACTTTGGCGTACTCGACATCAATCTCAGCGCCGGATCAATCAAGTACCTTGCCGAACATCACGCGGCCAATGACCGTGAGCGCTTTGCCGAAACCTTCTGGTTCGGCATTCTCTTCTACGGCGCACTGGGTTTGCTCGGAGCGCTTGGCATCTTCTTCGCCGCCGACATGCTTGTGGCAAGGTTCTTCGAAGTGTCTCCCGAGATGAAGGAGGCCACCATTACCTCCTTCCAGCTGGCAGGCCTCGGCTTCGCTCTCACGCAGGCGCAGAACTACCTTCTCGTCGTGCCGCAGGCATTGCAGCGCTACGACCGTTCCGCACAAAGCGAGGCATTCTTCGGCGTGCTCGTCAACCTCGCCTCGGTTGCCGCCGCCATCGGCGGCGCCGGCATCGTCGGCGTCATCATTGCCCGCGTCAGCGTATCGGCGCTCAACGTGCTGTTCCTGATCTGGCTGCTGCGCAGCTTCGACCTGAACCTGGAAATGCGCTGGCCGCGCCCGGATGTGCGCAAGGCGCTGACTTCCTTCAGCGCCTATGCCTACCTGAGCAAGATCGCCTCGACCTTGCATCAGCATGCGGACAAGGTCATCGTCGGCGCCATCGCCGGGCCCGTCGCCCTCACCTTCTATACGGTGCCGGTCACGCTTGCCGGGCGCATCCTCGGTCTGACCTATCGCCTCTCGAGCGTCATCTATCCGCGTGCTTCGGCTCTTGCCGGTGCAGGCCGCATCAGTGAACTGCGCCCCGTCTATCTCGGCGTGACACGCTATGTCACTTACATCAATCTGGCTGCCCTCGGCATCATCGTGCTGGCCGGGGACGAGTTCCTGCGCCGCTGGGTCGGCGAGGAATTCATTACCCAGGGCTACCCGGTCCTGGTGCTGATGACCCTTGCCCTGCTGGTGGATTCCCTGACGAACGTGCCGTCGCTGGTCAACGATGCACTCGGTCATCCACGCGTTACCGGACGCTTCGCGCTGGCCAACGGCCTGTGCGGGGTTGCCATGGTGTATCTGGGCACCCATTTCGGCGGCATCATCGGCGCGGCCTCAGGTCACCTGATTTCATCGATGGTGCTTGGCCTGGGATTCCTGCTGTTCGTCCACGGGCGCACCGTGCCGGTCAGCTTCAAGGAAAGCCTGGTCAGCGGATTCGGCCGCAGCCTCGCCATCGGCGCCGCAATCATCTGCATCCTGATTCCGATGAAGTGGCTGGTGCCCGGCGGTCTCCTGAGCACCGTCGCCATTGTTTCCGCCGCCATGGTTACGCTGGCGCTGGCAGGCTTGTTCTTCATTGTCAGCGTCGACGAACGCGCCGCCATGCTCTCGATGGCTCGCCGGCTGCGGTCATGAGGAGAAACAGCATGCGTATCCTACTTGTCAGTGAAGACATTCCTTATCCGAACATGGGCGGCCTCGCCAAGCATGTTCTGAACCTGGCGCGCGCGCTGGTCCGCGCCGGTCATCAGGTGGACCTGCTCGGCAACGCCGAAAATCCGATTGAAGTATGCGGCGATGAAGGCCAGTTCGGCGGGAGGTTCTTCGGTGAATTGACGGGTCATCATGCCGGATGGAAGGAAATCAGTTTCGGCATGTTCATGCCGCCGAAGCGTACTTCGATTGCCAGGCGCTTTGCGCAGATCATTCTGCGTCACGCCCCTGCTTACGATGTGGTTCATTACCATGGCCATATCCCGAACGTTGCCGCCTTTCTTCCCGAAAGCCTGAACTTCGTGCAGACCCGCCATGACCAGGGCAGCGATTGCTTCACGCATACCCGCTTTCATGAGGGACAGGTGTGCGAATCGCCGGATCCGGCCGTCTGCGCCCGCTGCATCACCAACGATCCCAACTTCGTCCAGCGCGCCGTCTCTACCGCCGCCGTCAAGCGCTACAGGGAGGAAGTTGCCGACAGCTTCCGCAAGCACAAGACGGTATTCGTGTCCGACATGCTGTTGCGCAACCTGAAACGTTCACTCGGCCCAGGCGATTGGGGAACGACGGTGCACAATTTCGTGGACCGCGCGAAGCTCGAAGGTGTACGTGCAAAGGCCGAGCTGCTCCCCGCCGCACCCGGCTTTCGGGTCTTCATCGCCGCCAAGCTGTATCCGTCCAAAGGCGTGGAGCCGTTCCTGAAGGCGCTTGCGCCGCGCCTGCCGCCGCACATGCACCTCTCCATCGCGGGAGACGGTCCGGATGAAAAGCGGCTGCGCGAGGAATTTGAAAGCGACAGGATCGAATTTCTCGGCTGGTGTTCTCCTGAGCAGACCCTGACACTTGCGGCGGCATCCAACGCCATCGTTGTACCTTCCGTCTGGGAAGAGCCTTGCGCCACAACCGTGCTGGAAGGTCTTTTCCTTGGCAAACCCACCTTTGCGCTGGAGCGCGGCGGCACGCCGGAATTGGCCAGATACCAGGCCGAAGCCGGGCAGCTGCGCCTGCACAAGGACATGTCGTCTCTTGTGGACGATCTGATCCGTTTCGATCCAAAAACCCGTTACGGCTACGCACTGGAAGGTTTGGGAGGCGCCGACAGTGCGGCAGAGCAATTGCTCGAGATTTATCGCATGCCATCACGCCATCCCGCCAGCTCCATCAGTTGAAAGGCATTACCCCATGGCGCTTACATTTTCTGTCATTACCTGCACTTGGAACAGCGCGACCTATTTGCAGGAGTCGATCGCATCCGTGCTTGCGCAAGACCATCCTCATATCGAATATATCTTCGTTGACGGCGGTTCCACCGACGGCACGCTCGAACAGATACGTGCGCTCAACCGCCCGTACCGGTTGCTTGAGAACGTCAAGGGCGGCGTGAGCCGGGCAATGAACGAGGGCCTGCAAGCCGCAACCGGCGACGTCATCGCCTACATCCATTCCGACGACTACTATCTTGCCCCGAATGTGCTGTCCACCGTGGCGCGCCATCTTGAAGAAACCGGGCGGCAATGGCTGTTCGGCCGCACCATGACCCTGACTGACGGCAAGCTGCAGGCCGATGAATGGGTCGCGCCCCGCTTCAGCTATGCCAACCTGTTGCGCGGCAACTTTATTCCGCATCCGGCCACCTTCGTCAAGCGAGACCTGATGCTTCGCGCGGGAGGTTTTTCGACGAGCCTGAAATACGCCATGGACTATGACCTGTGGCTGAAAATCGGCAAGCTGGCCGACCCGGTACAGCTCGACGAACCTCTGGCCGCGTTCCGCGAGCACGAAGGCAGCCTCTCAAGTTCATCACGTACACGCCTGGCGGCCATGGCGGAAGACTTCCGCGTCCGCCTTGCGTACTCCAGTTACAACCCGATCGAGCGGCTGGCGCATTATGCCCGTTACTATGTGCGCCGCCAGCGCGTTATCCATGCCAAGGGGAATGCATGAGAACACCTGATATTTCCTTGATTCTTGCGACCGTCGGCCGCACCGATGAACTTGGACGTCTGTTCGATTCACTGGCGGCCCAGACTTACAGCAACTTCGAAGTCGTGGTCGTTGACCAGAATGAGGATGACCGCCTCCTGCCGCATCTCGAGCGAGCCCGTTATCTCGGGATGGCGATACGCCATCTGAAGCATCATCCCGCCAACCTTGCGGCCGCACGCAATGTCGGTATCGAGGCCGCCACCGGTAAATGGATAGGCTTCCCCGATGATGACTGCTGGTATGCTCCGCAACTGCTTGAGCGCCTGGCCACCCGCTTTGCCGCCGCTGACCAGCCGACCGGAATTATCGTGCGCTGGGTTGAGCAAGACGAACAACCGCTGTCAGCAGCCGACTTGTCCTGGGAACGTTCCCGTGCCTTCCGTGACATTCCGGTGAGCTCGATCACGCTGTTTTGCAGCAAATCCCTGTTTCAGCAAATCGGAGGCTTCGACAGCCGGCTCGGCGTAGGCCAGTGGTTCGGCGCCGGAGAAGAAACCGATTTTGCCTTGCGCGCCTTGCGTGCCGGCGCGCATTTCACCTACGAACCTCTCGGTGAAGTCCATCATGCGGTCAATCCGCACAAACCCAAGGCCACGCCGCAGACCCGCATCGCCGTGCGCCATCGCGCCCGCGGCACCGGCGCCCTCTACGCGAAGCATCGCCTGCCGGTCTGGGTGGTGCTTCGCGGCCTGGCCGCCCCGCTTTTGCGCCCTTTGCTCAAAGGATCGTTCGGTGCTGAACTGGCGCTTGGCTACGACACTGTTCGCGGCCGCATTGACGGCATGATCGGGTGGCGTCGCCGCCACTCCTGAATCCGCACCGGAAGCGGTCCTTATCCGTTGCCGTGCTCTGCCACCCGCGGCCCGAGCACGGCTGGCACCTGCATACGTTGGAACGGCCTGCAGGTGCGTGTTCGCCCAACGTACGTGCACCCAGACTGTGCTTGTTAAGTGTCGCGAACGGTTGGGAATGGCGCTGAGGAACGGGAGTGCACGCGTACGGACGTACGGCGAGCACCATAGGCGCGGATCCGGACCGCACAGCAACTTGGCAAACACCGTCTTAGATTGCGCATTGGCGACGACAGCGTTTGCCATGCCCCGGCCAGCTATTCCATGGATTGCCTATTCCCGACGATGCGCGTGGCCTGCGGTGTACTTGCACGTCCGATCGATACCTCAGAACCCGAATGCCATCGCAGTACGCGGCCACGGGAAGCGATCACGAAAAAGACAGTGATTTTTGCAGAAAACCGACGAGGTTAAGGAAAGTTACAAAAGAGTCGCATGGAAATAACGGTCCTTTGATTTAACACCGGACGGCATTAATGATGGGATTCACAATGAAGTTCAGTACGGCAAATCCGCGATGGCATATTCAGGTCGGGTCGATTAACTGGAGTGCAGTAGATTGCTGTCAATTCAGAAGGGAGAACCGAACCGTACACCTACTGCCGAATCAATGCTTTCCGCCTGCGCATTAGTCTGAAGAATACTGGTTGTACCGCAGCGGGCAAAGGTACGGTGGCTGGCATTTCCAGCCCTGGAATCTGCTGCTGCGATCCCGCGGACTCGTCTTAATCGAATACGACACTTGCTGATGGAAGAATCAACGAACAACAAGAATCACGCAGCGCAAGTTACGGAACTCAAGCCCCATTCCCCCCGGAACGGCAGGAGTGCCGGGCTGAGAATCGCGCTCGTCACGAACCACCCGCCGCCCTTTCGCATTCCCATTTACGAACGCATTGCCCGTACACCGGGGATCGATCTGCACGCCGTCTTCTGCAGCGAACGCGAACCGAATCGACAGTGGGCGTTGCCGCCCCTGCGCTTCAATCATGTCTTTCTCAAGGAACGCTATATCTCGCGTGGCGCCAACTATATCCATAACAATCCTGACGTACTTACCGCGCTGAACAAGATAGCGCCTGATGTCATTGTCACGACGGGCTTCAATCCGACCTTCCTGTATGCCTTTGGCTATGCCGTTGTCCGCAACGTTGGGCATGTGCCGATGACGGATGGTACCGATATCTCGGAAGCCGCACTGTCGCGCTGGCATCGCGCGGTACGCCGCATTGTCTATGCACGCTCACGCGCGTTCATCGCTGCCAGCCTCGGCGGACTGCGCCTGTATGCCGATTACAGCATTGCCAGGGAGTCCAGTTTCCTGTCCTGTCTGTGCATCGACAACGACGCTTACGCCGAACAGGCCGACACCCAGCAGAAGCAGTACGATCTAATGTTCTGCGGACGTATGGTCGCTGACAAGAATCCCCTCTTCGCGCTTCAGGTCGCGGATGGCCTGGCGACCCGCCTGGGCCGCAGAACCAGCATCCTCTTCGTCGGCAGCGGCGCACAGGAAGCCGAACTCAATGCCATGGCAGACAAACTGGCCCTGCGCGTGGACGTCACCATCAATGGACACGCGGAGCAGCATGAATTGCCGTCGCTCTATGGCGCCGCCAAGGTCTTTCTTTTCCCTACGGCGCGTGATGTCTGGGGCGTGGTCGCCAACGAGGCCTGCGCTTCGGGACTGCCTGTCATCGTGACACCGGAGGCCGGTGTGGCCGGCGAACTGGTGCTGGATGGCGAGAACGGCTTCATCTGCGGCCTGGATCTGGCTCAATGGATCGATCGGGCGGAGCTACTGCTGACCAATCATGTGCTTTACCGGCGTTTCTCGACACGCAGCCGCACGCTCGCATCGGGCTACACCTTCGATCATGCCGCCGATGGAATCATCCAAGCCTGCCTGCATGCCGCCGGAAAGCGAAACGATGATGTGTTCGGTGCGCACGGAAGAAAGGTCGGGTGACGCAATGCATGCAGCGAGTCTTGATTTCAATCGACATGGGAGAACGCGATGAGAGTCCTGGTTGCCCATAATACCTACCAGCATCGCGGCGGAGAGGATGCCGTCGTCGATGCGGAAGTCGCACTGCTGCGCGATCACGGGCATGAGGTTGAAGTCTATGCGCAACACAATGACGCGATCAACAACATGCCGCGTGCCGCGGCGGCAATGACAGCCATCTGGTCGCAGCGTTCCGCGGGCGATATTGAAAGCCTGTGCGAGCGTTTTCAGCCTGATGTCATCCATGTGCACAACACTTTCCCCCTGATCTCGCCTTCCCTTTACTGGGCAGCGGCACGGCGCCACGTACCCGTGGTGCAAACCTTGCACAATTTCCGGCTGCTCTGTCCGCAGGCGATCTTCCTGCGCGAAGGGAAGGTCTGCGAAGATTGCATCGGCAAACTGCCTTGGCGTGCAGTGACCAGAAAATGCTATCGCGAATCCGCAATCCAATCGGCGGTAGTCACAAGCATGTTGGCAACCCACCGCGCCATCGGCACTTATCGCGATCGCGTCACACGTTATATCGCGCTCAACAGCTTTGCGCAGGCGAAGTATGTCGAAGGCGGCCTGCCCGCCGGACGGTTCCGCATCAAACCGAATTTCGTTGCGTCTTCCGCGCATCCGACGTGGGAGCGCCGCAGCGGCGGCATGTATGTCGGACGCCTGTCGTCGGAGAAAGGACTCGATGTTCTGGCGCAGGCCTCGCGGCTGGCGCCAGGTGTTGGCATTGACGTGATCGGCAGCGGCCCGCTGGAGCCCCTGGCGAGGGAAGCATTCGGCGACCGGCTGCTGGGCTTCCGCTCGCTGTCGGAAATCATGAACCGCATGGGTACCGCAGAGTTTCTGGTATTGCCCAGCATCTGCTACGAGAACTCGCCGCGCACCATTGTCGAAGCTTTTTCTTCCGGGTTGCCGGTAATTGCGAGCCGGCTGGGCGCCCTGATCGACATCGTGCGCGACGGCGAAACCGGGCTGCTGTTCAATCCGGGAGATCCTGCCGACCTTGCCGCCAAGATGACTTGGGCCGCCGCCAACCCGGAGCAAATGAAACGCATGGGCCGCGCAGCCCGCAGTGAATACGAGGCGAAATACACGCCGGAACGCAATTATGACTTGTTGATCGACATATATGAAGATGCAATTTCCACACTTACAAGAGAAGCCCATGCAGCGTAAGGGCCATGCAGTCCTGGAAGCATTTATCGACGCCGTTAGCTGGGATGAAGCGGTCGGGCAGATCACGCGCTGGGGAGCGGATCACCAATCGCGCTACGTTTGTATTTGCAATGTTCATTCCGTAGTCACGACAACCAGTGACGTCGAATTCAAGATTGCAGTGAACAATGCAGATATGGCGACTCCCGACGGTGCTCCCATCGCCTGGGCACTGCGCCGGCTCGGCCATCCCATGCAGGAACGCATCAACGGGCCCGACCTGATGATGAAATACCTGCACGAAGCGGAACGTCTCGACCAGGTCGTGTTTTTCTACGGGAGCACGGAAAGCACGCTGGCCAAGCTGCGCGTCACCCTCGCCAAGCAGTTTCCGCGTCTGCGCATTGGCGGTACGTATTCCCCGCCCTTCCGAGCCCTGTCACTTGAAGAGGATGAACAGATCATCGAGATGATCAATTCATCCGGCGCCAATGTTGTTTTTGTCGGCCTCGGCTGCCCGAAACAGGAAAAATGGATGGCCGATCATCGCGGGCGCGTCAACGCGGTGATGATCGGCGTCGGTGCCGCATTCGATTACCATGCCGGCGTGATCAAGCGCGCCCCGCTATGGTGGCAGCGCAATGGCCTGGAGTGGCTATATCGGCTGGGCTCCGAGCCCCGCCGTCTGTTCAAGCGTTACATGGTCACCAATACGCTATTCGTCTTTGGATTTCTCAGGCAATTCGTCAGTGCCAAGCTGCCCGCCGGCGATGCGTGATTTTCCGCCGCAACCGCGCCTCCGGCCATGCGAATGAATGGAGGCGCGAGTACAGCGCAAGCATCTGAACCCCAGTCTGAACAGAGCCGCCACCGCGACGGCCTTGCCTTCCTCGGCTGTGATGCCTGCAATCCGCTCCAGAGCGTTTTCACCCTGACCGGCCTAGTCGGGGCCGAAGCAGATTGCCGCTGGAACAAGGCGCGACGACGCGACATGGCCAAGCCATGGCAGGCAGTCACAACGCCGTGCCGGCGGCAACCTGTCCGGGATCGGCGGGCAGGTCAGCGTGAACACGCTCTAGCGACCTGAGCTGGAAATTTGTAGCGAGGAAATGCGGGGAAATGGTATCGGGACAAGAAATCAGCGTAGCAAGGCCACAGCCTTGCGGGCATGCATGGTTGTCACGGGATCGGCTCGAGTTCGGTCTCACTGGAAAAACAAGTTGCCGACTCGCTCCGCCAAAGCCTGCTGCACATCGGCAGGGATATCCGAGGAACGTCAGAGTGCACCAGAGGCAAGGCGTGACAACGCTATTGTAATGGGTTGCTACAAGGAGCCGCGCCGCGGCAGGCGGTTCGCTAAGATGGCTCCCGGTCCCTCATGCGGGATGTATAACCGGCTCCAGAATGCCGGTCTCATTTATCCCGCCTTCCAGGATTTCAAGCCCAAGCCATTTCGTGCCATGAGACCGAGTCTTTCTCCGCCCGGCTGCGTTGCCTTTTTCATCCATTGCCCCGCCATGGATACCTTCCACGCCTAGCCAGTCGAAAGAACCGAATGAATTAATCCGGAAAATTGTGGCTCGGGACTGGCTTTAGGCAGCAGGGGAACCCAACAGTTGCGCGGCATCCGTAACTGCTCTTACGAGATATCAAATTGGTAATGCGTGCCAGTGTAATCATAGTGCCTTCTTGATAATTTTTGGCGTTCCCGTAACCAATGTCATTTGCATTCTGCGACAGGAGAAATTGATGAATCAGGCTGCCCATCTCGCCTACCGTCCGGATATTGATGGCTTGCGTGCCATCGCCGTACTGGCGGTTATTGCATTCCATGCGAGTTCGGTCATCGTGACCGGGGGTTTTGTGGGCGTTGACATCTTCTTTGTCATTTCCGGATTCCTGATTACAGGACTCATCGCCAAGGGCATGGAGACCGGCACCTTCACCTTTGTCGATTTCTATACGCGTCGCATCAAGCGCATCTTTCCCGCGTATATCCTGGTGGCGCTGGTGACGTTCATCATTTCCTCCTACCTGCTGATACCGAACGACTATATCTTCTATACGACTTCGCTAGCCGCATCCTGGGCATTCCTGTCAAACGTATTTTTTTCCATGCTGAGCTGGGGGTACTTCGGCCAGAGAACCGAGGAATTTCCCCTCCTGCACACTTGGTCGCTGTCAGTCGAGGAACAGTTTTATTTCCTGTTTCCTGTTGTCCTGATGCTGCTCTTTCGTTATTGCCGCAAGCAGATCATTCCAGTCCTTCTTGCAGCAGGGACGGCGTTCGCCATCCTTTCGGAATTCAAGACCGGCGAAATCAAAGCCTACTTCCTGCTGACATCCCGAGCGCATGAACTGATCATTGGAGCACTGGCCTATTTCATCTCTCAGAAATATCCGTTGCGTTCAGCCGGCGCTTCCAACGCGCTGGTGACGCTCGGCATGGGCCTGATGCTGGGCTCCATGTTCATGATCGAAAAAGGGACTCCCTTTCCCGGCGTTAATTCCCTGTATCCATGCATCGGCACCGCCCTCGTAATTTATGCGGGTACCAGGGAAAACATGCTCAGGCCCTTGCTGGCAAGCCGGCCGATGGTATCGGTAGGACTCATCTCCTATTCCCTCTATCTGTGGCATTGGCCCATCTTTTCCTTCCTGCGCTATCGCCGCATCGATATCACGCTCTGGGTCGGCATCGGTGCGGTGGCGCTGGCTTTCCTGCTTTCCTGGCTGACCTGGAAGTATGTCGAGACCCCGGTACGAAAAAGCAAAGGCTTGAATTTCAAGAAAGCATTCGTGCGGCTCTACGCGCTGCCCGCGGCCGCATTCATGTCGGTTGGCCTGGTGTCGTACGTGACCGAAGGCGCTCCATACCGTTTTTCGAATGAAATGCGCGAACTGATTTCCAGTTACTCCTTCGAACGCGACCTTACCCGTTCCTGCTCCATCAGGGCAGAGGATTATCACAAGGTCACCATGGATTATCTGATGGCCAACTGCGCATTCGGCGACACCAGCCGGACCAAGGCGGAGGTGCTGCTGATGGGCGACTCGCATGCACATCATTTCAAGCCCTTCGTCGATGCGCTGGCCAAGGAGGCCGGAGTGAAGGCGGTCTACCATGTGCAAGGCACCTGCTTTCCCACCGCGCTGCAGGTCACCGACAAGCATCCCGAGAAAGGTCCGGACACCTGCCAGCAGCGCAACCTCGATCTGCTTGCCCTCGCACCAAGCGTGAAATACGTGGTCATGGCGGGATTCTGGGCTTCGGAACCCTGGCGCGATCTGGAAAAGGAAATGATGTATATGGCGGGTAAGATCGTGGAGGCAGGTGCCATACCCGTCATTTTCAAAGACAACCCTTATTTCGAACCCGACCTCTCCCAGTGCATTCTGCACCGCACGCGCGGCTGGATGCCGGCGGACCGCAACTGCAACATCCCCTACGGCTTCGTCGCGCAAACCCAGACACCCGTGGATCAGATCATCGAGAAGGTACAGGCACACTATCCTTCGGCACGTATCATCGATCCCAAGAAGATCATGTGCACCACGCAGGAATGCGTTACATACATGGGCAATGTTGCGCTCTACAAGGATGCCAACCATATCAATACCAAAGCCTCCAAATTGCTCGGCGAGCAATATGTCGCCCGTGTGAACAATCCACTTGCCGATGCATCGGCATACATGTCGCAGATGAAGCGTTCAGACGATGTTGCCCAGGCCCGGCAAGTAAGGTGAAGTGATGCGTGGCAAAGTCGGAACGGGAAAATGGATACCTCCCGTGCAGTGCAAAGCGCAAGGGATTCGCAGCGGGCTGACATTGGCTTAACTGTAAATCGCTGATCCGCCTCTCGTACGGTGCTGGCTCCGCGTCAGCCCGCGAGGGTCAGTTTAAAAGGCATCCTTTGCCGAAAAGCATTCCACCAGGTCCTTCGTCAACCTCTATTGACGGCGGCAGACGCGTCAACTAAGATTGACGCATGCTTGATCTCACCTCCCTACCCTCTCCAGACAATCCCGAAGATGCACTCGCCGCTGTTGTTGCGCTTCGCCGCATGGCAGACAGACTGGAACGGGTTGCCGTGGCCAATGCCATCAGGCAGGGATGGTCATGGACGCAGGTCGCCGACGCGCTCGGCGTATCCAAACAGGCAGCGCACAAGCGCCTTGCCGGATTGATTCATACCGACGAACTTTCATAGGATTGCCCATGTTCCGCATGCTCAAGCAGCGCATCAACGACATCCGTACGATCAACAGCCTATGTCTTTCAGCCGAGCGCCATGCGAATGCCGATGGCGAGAAGGAACCAGGGCTGGAACATTTTGTCCTGGCTGCGCTGGACCTGCCCGACTGCACAGCCCGCAAGGCATTCGAACGCCTCGGTGCGGACCCGGACGGCTTTCGCGCAGCGGTCGCCGCGCATTATCGAAATGCGCTGAAGAGCGTTGGTGTTGATACGCCGGAGCAAATGATTTCTTACGGCGCCGCCGGTGACATCCCGCCGGGCAATGGGCTATACCGGAGCAAGCACCAGGTGAAAGAGTTCATGCAGCGGTTGGCGAACCGGAAGATGAAAGATGGCGCGAGACCGTTGCTGGGAGCGCATGTATTGGAAACTGCGGCAGGCTTTGAACATGGCGTCGCATCGCGCACTTTTGCGACGATGGGCATTCACCGGCAGGCGATGGGGGAAGCTGCGCGTGCAGAGGCTGAGAAAGAAGGCCAGAGAGAGGCCGAGAGCGCATAAAAGAGGTTGAGAAGAGACGCCAGCATGCATGCGGCAATGTGAGGATGGTGCCTAGAGCGGATTGCAGATGGATGGTCGGTCGCCTCGGCTTGTCTTGGGCGCATGGCGACGTTGGTCGTCGCTGGTGTGGCCCGCCACACGGCGCTTCTCCCGCCTTGCCTTGCATCCCAAGGCAAACCGATGCTTCCGTACCCTCATCCGCAATCCGCTCTAATTAGAGGACACATACGGTCAGCTTGGAAGCACTCCACTGTGAAGTGCTCCTGCACTGTACATCACCAAGCTGTTTGATAAGCGGCGCGAGCGGTTCGAAGTCGCGCCGAGGAGCGCACGCGTACGGATAGTAAGCAACGCTTATCTATCACACGCCGTCTTGGGCGGATTGCTGCCTTTCTCAAACAGATTCCACGACCGGCGTCCGTGTCTCGGGCACCCACAAGGAGCGTATTGCAAGCTCTTCATTGCTGAGCCTGTCCTGCGCCGCCACACTTTGGGCAACATAGGCAAAGAAGTCATCCAGTTGTTTCCAGGCGTTCAGTTCATCAAACTGTTTTGAATGTCCCCATAGATGAAAAACGCCGCGCGTGCGTACCGCGTAGTCAAACATCGCATAGAGCCGCTTGATCCAGTCTCCGTGCTGCAGGGCCAGCTGCAGACCGGCGGCCCGATCCAACCAATTGCCCGAGCCGCCGAAATTGCGGATATAGACGGAACGGTCATGCGGATAGAACTGCAGCGTGGTAGGCATCTCGTATGGTCGCTTGCCTGCGTTGAAGCACAGATTCATCGTGGTGCGGGCATAAGTGAAACGGCAGGCATGCACTAGTTCAACATCCCGTTGCTTGTATCGGCCACCGGGGTAGCAGAAGCCATTGACCGGACGGCCGAGGACATCCTCAAGGTACTTCTTGCCGTCCATGATTTGATGGTAGGCATGCCAGATGTCAACGGTTTTCAAATACCGATGATCCATCGTATGCGAGCCGATTTCAAACCGGCGGCCCAGTTCGCGAATTTCTTCGTCCGGGAGGACGGCATCGCCTTCGCAATTGCGAATAGGCACGAAGAAGGTGCCGCTCAAACCATGTTTGCTGAGCAGTTCCGCTGTCTTCATATCGGACGGATGACCGTCATCGATTGAACAGGTAAACATAGGGCCCATCATTGACTCCACTCTTTTTCACTCTTGCTTCCGGCAACTTTCGCAACCATCCGGCACCCACAGTCACGTCCGTGTATCGAAAGCTCCTCCCCAGGACTCGTTACAGCCGCTACCATGCGACTGCCCGCTTATTATGAACTGATTGCCCGTGTCTCCCTGCGCGGAGCACCCGACGATAATGCATAGCGGCAAGCATCCACGACGCCAAGCGCCGCATTGTCGAAGCTGTACTCCTTGACCAGGGAAAGACTACGACGCGAAAAACTTTCCCACAGTTCCACATTCGTCAACAGCGTCGCCGCCTTGTCCGCCCAGGCTTCAACATCAAGATCAAGTACATAACCGTTCTCACCGTCCTGCACCAGTTCGCCGGCAACCCCGGCATACGGCGTCACGATGACGGGCAAGCCCGCTGCGCAGGCTTCATTGGCTACGACGCCCCAAACATCCGCATGCGTTGGAAAGAGGAACAGACGAGCCGAACGATATAGTCCAGGCAATTCGCCTTGCTTGGCAAAGCCATGAAAATGGGCGTGCACGAGATTCTGCTTGCCCTGTGCGGCCGCCTTCAGTCGCGCTTCCTCGCTCCCGGAGCCGGCATACAGAATGCTGACCCGGCGTCCAAGCCGCCGCGCCATTGCTTCGGCCACTTCTAGTGCGAAGACCGGCCCCTTTTCAGGGACCATGCGACCGCAGAAAATCAGATCGTATTTCTTGCCATCATATTCTGGAGTACGCTGGTAGGCATCATTGTCTATGCACAGATAGGACTTGAAACACTGTTCCGACGTCACCCCATAACTTTCGAACAAGCGCTGGCCGCCCATGCTGGCGGAGAGAAACGCCTTGGATTTTCCATATACGATGCGGCGTATCGCCTTGTGCACCCGACTCAATCCCAACTCGGATTCATAAGTGCCATCGGTAAGCGGTATATGCGGGATGCCTTTGAACATCGCGTACGCAAACGCATATAGCTGGGTGGGATTGAGGCCATCGGAGACGATGACATCCGGCTTGAAACGATTCAATGCAAGCACAACATCCGGGTTGTTATGGATATACCGGCCCTTGACCGTTGTTATGCGTTCCCGCAGGAAACAATGATCGAATTCGAACGCAGGCAAATCCCAATGCCTGTTTGGTTCTCTGCGAGCACAGAAAATAACTTGTAACGTAATGCCTTGAACACGTGCGATACGGTTGAAAACCGGAATTCGATACGGAGGCGGCTCGTTGGTGATAAGTGCAAGTTTTGTCATGGGCTAATGGTAGTGTTTGCATCGTTACGGCAAATGACGTAAATCATGAAATGAGGCAAAACTCCGCCAGCTTTTGATGCACGGCATCTTTTGTAATTCCACCTGCCCATTAGTGGAACAGCTACAAAGCTTGTAGCGGCAAAGTCGTGGAAGAGAAGGCGGAATAGAACTGCTGAGCCAGAGCGCGGATACGATACCCGGCCTATGCCATGAGGCATAACATCCAGGTATCGAAGCGTGAACGCCAGTTGCAGCTTCGCGCCGGTTTCGGAAGGACACTCAGGTCGCAGTCCTGCCATGCACAATACTGCCCGCCGCCCGCTTCATATCCCGCACGCGCTTGAGCACATGGCGCGCTTGATGAGCCAGGTCGGTTTCGCCGTACTTGAGCCAGACCTTGGTCTGTCGCAGGTATCCGTTCTTGGCCTGAGTCCAGGCCAGTCCGGGATGCAGTATCTGTCTTATCCTTGAACGATAGACCGTCACATTGTCGAGGTCGCGCTGAACAGCGCCCAACGTGAATTTGTAATCGTAGCGCCCCCATAAAAAGTGGAACTCGTCTCCTCCGCGCTCGATACATTCACATACGGTCTGGTAGCAGCACAGAAAACCTATCCAGTAATCGTCATAGCACGGATCATGTGCCAGCACATTCAGAAAGTAGTTCTGCCCGGCGCGAAAACTCAAGGCACCGGCGGCAATCCGGCCGTCGATTGTTGCGATACCCACCAGGCCGCATGCCTTCGCAAGGGTAATGATGCGACGCGTCTCTTCCTCATCGATGACCGACTCGATGTTCTTTCCCGCCATGCGCCGGCGGTTGAACTCAATCATCGCGCGAAGATCCTCTTCGCGAATAGCGGCCGCCTCGTAGACATTGAATTGGTATGACGGGAAGGTCTTCTGCAATCGCTCCGTATAGCGCTTGATATTGCGACGGGTGTTCTTCCCAAGACTGGCAAGATAGCTTTCCCTGCCGGGAGGAAGCTTCAGCGTGAGGTCTTCCAGATGATTGAAGCGTTGATGCGGATACGAAAGTCTTTTCATATCGGTCTCAATCGCCTTGAAGGAAATAGCGTCCACATCTTCATATTTTGAAAAAATGAAGTTGGAAAAGCGGCGCATTTCATCTTCCTGCAGGCAGATGCCTTCATTGAGCACCTGCACTTTCCGCTGCTGTTTCTTGAACAGCAGCAGGGTCCTGATTTCTCCATTTTCACTTACGACATAGGTGCTGGTCGTCCCTGCCACCCATCCATAAACCTTGAATTCCAGCAGCGAAGAAAAGATATTTCCATACAAGCGCTCCATCGCCGACTCGACAAAGGATGGAACTTCATTTTCAAAGCAAGCAACACTGAGTTCATTGAACATTATTTTTTACCTGACAGCGTTATTGAAGAAGATATATCGCTCTCCGCGCCGAAGCCTCCACCCATGTCATCTTCCGTCGCCCATACTCCCTGTGCCTGAGGATAGAAGAAATTACACTGCTCGCTGCGCGAATTTACGAATGCCTCTTTACTCTTGTCTCACCGTTGAATGTGATCCTTTGCGAGAATCGTCCCACATCCAAGGTTGTCTCCTTTACACCAATATTGCCTATCCCTGCTGACTGTAGGTAGACAATTCATTTGAAGCAAAAGATAGGCCATGGCTTTGCCAACTTCGATCTTGCATCCTGAGCCATTCAACTCGCCCAACAAAGGCGTGCATGCTTGTGCGATACGACATTGCAGCAAGCACTCTCCTCTTCGACACGATAGGGAAGCCTTGTATTCCTGTTTAAGGTGCCCACAGTTTGAGTAAGCCCAAGCTTGCGCTGTCTCGTTTTCAGGAGAGGAAACAAGTCGTCTCATAGGCAAGCATGCGTCTGCCTATTCCGTGTTGCATGCCCTCTGCAATGCATACACTGCAGGACATAAGACGCTTTGAGAGCAAGCAGGAAAGAGCCTACGGCTCATCTTCAATGCCCTACCCTCCAAAAGAAAAAGGCCGGCTAAGCAGCCGGCCTTTCAAACGATCCGAATGATCGAAGAGGTCTATTGGTTGAATGCATTCAAGTTTCCGCAACGCTCTTCATTGAGCAGTGGCGATGGAAGGGATAACCCAATGCGGCACACACCTCTTCAACGTCTTATTCAATGAGTATGACGGTGCACATGACCGTCTCTCTTCATTTCGTGCGCTCCACACAGGACACCAGAATTTGTTATGCCAACTCCCTGGAATATGCAGCCAATGATATGCAGCCAATGGCGTCGCCATTGACTGCTTCCTCGTCGCACCGGCCAAGAATTTTCCGGTTTCCCTTGTCAAGGAGATGCGCAATCAGTATTACTTGAACTGCCAGGCACGCACATAGTTGACTTCGAAGGAGTTCGACTTGCCCTGCGGTGTCGAATCATCCGGCGTGCCGGACGCGCTGCCGTACCACAGGTCCAGCATCAGGTACATCGGATCACCCATCGACACGTTCAGCGTCAGCACTTCCTTGCCATCGAAATAGTAAGTCTGCTTGTTCGGTTCCCACTTCACTGCATACTTGTGGAAGCCGGCCGACAGATCCGTGCCGGTGTCGTACTGGCGCGAGCCGACCAGCTGGCCTTCCTGATCGCCCTTCCATACTGTCGGCGCATAGGCTTGCGGATGCGCCACGCCATTGACGTCGAAGCCCCATGGTGCTGCGCCGCCTGCGTATGCTTCCATCACATCCATCTCGGGACGACGATCGTTGATGTGGTTGAACAGCCAGAAGGCGGGCCAGGTGCCTTTGCCGACCGGCAGACGGGCTTCGACTTCGAAGTAGCCATAGGTCTGGTAGAACTTGCCGTCGGTATCGATGGTGCGGTTGAAGAAGTTGCCCGATGCATCGCGCTGCGGCCAGATCTTGAGTTTGCCGTCTTCGACCGTGTAGTTCTTGGTCGGGTTGGATGTCTCGTACCACATGTGGTCATTCCAGAGATTGGTGTTATAGCTGTTGAACTCTTCGGAGAAGGTCAAAGTATAGGCGCTGGCATCCTGGCCGAAAGGCATTGCGGCCGCGGTGGCGGGCGCAGGTGCCGGAGAGGATGTCGGAGCAGGTGCGGGCAGCGGAGCTGGGGTCGACACAGATGCAGGTGTCGATGTCGGCGCCGGCGTCGGTGTCGATACAGGTGCAGGGGTAGATGCAGGTGTCGGCGTCGGCGTCGGTGTCGACTCGGAAGTCGTCTCGGCAACAGGAGTTTGAACGGCTGCAGGTGCTGTTTCAGTCTGCTTGTCAGCGCTTGCATCGATCGTTGCGGCAGTGGTTGCGGTGCCTGAATCAGCAGGCTGTACTGCCACTGCTGTACTGCTGCTTGCTCCAGTCGCGCTGGTAGAGGTAGCGACCTGCGGCTGTTCCGCGCTAATGGAAGTTTGAGCTGCGGTAATCGATTCGGAAGAGCCACCGCCACCGCAGGCGGTCAACAGCACAGCAGCGCAAGCGCACGTCAGCGTCGAAATCGAGAAACGGTGAAAAGTCGAGTTTTGCATGGTAAGTCCCCTATCCAGTTAAGTAGCGTTCGCCGATATTCCAAGCGGCAACGTTTCATCAGAGCATTGCTTGTCGGAATTGGTTCCGAGAAAATGTCAATAAACTGCATTTATTTTTTGACGGAATGAATGTGTTGTGCAGCTAACAAACAACACATTGGAAGGCGAACAGCGTCGGTCTCGGCGTCTGTGCGATTGAGGTCGAGGTGGGAGCAATGAAGAATGGACGAAAGCACTGACCCGCTAGAGCGTTTTTGCCCTGACCGGCCTAGGCTGTGTTTGATAAGCTGCTGCGCGATCCGGATTGGCGCCTGCGGTGCTCAGCGTTCCCGGCATATGCGTGCGCGCCTCTGCGCCAATCTGAACCGCTCGCAACGCTTATCAAACACAGCCTAGTCGAGGTCGAAGCAAGGAATCACAATGCAGTGCCGGCGCCAATCTGTACGGTATCGGCAGGCAGGTGAGCGGAAACCGCTCTAGCTTCAAGCGAAGTCAAACGGGGCAATAAAAAAAGGCTGGCGATGTGTATCGCCAGCCTGGAAAACGCGAGCAACCAGTTCGCGTCACATGCTACATTTCGATGCGCCTTTAAAGCGCCTCCGATTTACTAATATCAGTGTTAACTCAGACCATGGCATACGATCGTCTTTTTCCTGCCTGGCCGCGCTGCGCTCGCCATCCACTGGCCTTAGCTTGGCCATCGATTTCTGATAGTGCGCAACGGCCTTGCCAGTCAAAAAACTCCATCGACTTCATTTGACATGGCAGGGCTTGAGATTGATATAAATCGTGATGCGGCAAGATGATTATTTGAACTGCCAGGCACGCACATAATTGACTTCGAAGGAGTTCGACTTGCCTTGCGGTGTCGAATCATCCGGCGTGCCGGACGCGCTGCCGTACCACAGGTCCAGCATCAGGTACATCGGATCACCCATCGACACGTTCAGCGTCAGCACTTCCTTGCCATCGAAATAGTAAGTCTGCTTGTTCGGTTCCCACTTCACTGCATACTTGTGGAAGCCGGCCGACAGATCCGTGCCGGTGTCGTACTGGCGCGAGCCGACCAGCTGGCCTTCCTGATCGCCCTTCCATACTGTCGGCGCATAGGCTTGCGGATGCGCCACGCCATTGACGTCGAAGCCCCATGGTGCTGCGCCGCCTGCGTATGCTTCCATCACATCCATCTCGGGACGACGATCGTTGATGTGGTTGAACAGCCAGAAGGCGGGCCAGGTGCCTTTGCCGACCGGCAGACGGGCTTCGACTTCGAAGTAGCCATAGGTCTGGTAGAACTTGCCGTCGGTATCGATGGTGCGGTTGAAGAAGTTGCCCGATGCATCGCGCTGCGGCCAGATCTTGAGTTTGCCGTCTTCGACCGTGTAGTTCTTGGTCGGGTTGGATGTCTCGTACCACATGTGGTCATTCCAAAGGCCGCTGTTATAGCTGTTGAACTCTTCGGTGAAGGTCAGCTTATAAGCATTTGCATCCTGGCCAAACGGTGTTGCGGCTTCGGAGGGTGCGGCGGGAGTAGCCTCAGGAATGGAAGCACCAGAAGTTGCGGTTGAGCTATTGCTGGTAGTCGCGGTCGAGGTATCGGTCGTTGCGGGTGTGGCTACGGGTGTTGCTGCAGACGCTGCGACGGTAGTCTCGGGACTGGTTTGAACTTGTGCAGTTGCAGCCAGTGTTGCACTATCGGCAGCAGTATCCGAGCCGCCACCACCGCATGCAGCGAGGAGAACGGTTGTGCAGGCGCAACACAGTGTGGAGATAGTCAGTCGGTTGAGGGAAGTTTTAAACATTTCGTTTCCTTTGTCGTCCGGTTGATGGTAGCCAATAATTCTCATCAGCAAGTGCAATGTCAGAGCTTGCGTTCCGGAAAATGGTTCCGACAATCATCAATTTTTCGGAATATTTTTTCCGAAATGAATCAAATTGCTACGGATTACCTGTTTAAAACACCATAAATACCTATCTTTTCATCAACTTTCTTTTTTATTTCCATGTAAGCCGTACTACGTTTTCCGGCGATTGGCTGGGAACTGAGCCATGTATGCCCCAGCTTTATGTACCTGTTCATGCAACAGCGGAACTACGACAACCAAAGCGTGGGGAACTCCGATACGCAAACATGCCCTGCCTACCGTTTCTGCATTTCCATAAGTTCAAGCGGCTGTTGAACCAAAAAAAGGCCGGCTTTTCAGCCGGCCTTTTTGCATTCTTGTCATTCGCTAAAGTGATCGCCTTGAAATGATGCCAATGTGATCAAGAGCGTTAGAACAAGTTATTTGAATCTCCAGGCGCGTACATAGTTGACTTCGAAGGAGTTCGACTTGCCTTGCGGTGTCGAATTGTCCGGCGTGCCGGACGCGCTGCCGTACCACAGGTCCAGCATCAGGTACATCGGATCACCCATCGACACGTTCAGCGTCAGCACTTCCTTGCCATCGAAATAGTAGGTCTGCTTGTTCGGTTCCCACTTCACTGCATACTTGTGGAAGCCGGCCGACAGATCCATGCCGGTATCGTACTGGCGCGAGCCGACCAGCTGGCCTTCATAGTCTCCCTTCCATACTGTCGGTGCATAGGCCTGCGGATGCGCCACGCCATTGACGTTGAAGCCCCATGGTGCTGCGCCGCCTGCGTATGCTTCCATCACATCCATCTCGGGACGACGATCGTTGATGTGGTTGAACAGCCAGAAGGCAGGCCAGGTGCCTTTGCCAACCGGTAGCTTGGCTTCGATTTCGAAGTAGCCATAGGTCTGGTAGAACTTGCCGTCGGTATCGATGGTGCGGTTGAAGAAGTTGCCCGATGCATCGCGCTGCGGCCAGATCTTGAGCTTGCCGTCTTCGACCGTGTAGTTCTTGGTCGGGTTGGATGTCTCGTACCAGATATGGTCATTCCACAAGCTGGCGTTATAGCTGTTGAACTCTTCGGTGAAGGTCAATGTATAGGCATTGGCATCTTGGCCGAAAGGCGTTGCGGCCGAAGGTGCCGGTGCCGGTGCCGGTGCCGGTGCGGGTGCCGGTGCCGGTGCCGGTGCCGGTGCGGGTGCGGGTGCAGGTGCAGGTGCTGGTGCTGGTGCTGGTGCTGTGGTTGTCGAGGACGAAGATACATCACAGACTTTGTTTGCACCCGGATTCGGGTCGCCGAAGACATTGTTGTTGCAGCCGATGGAACCGGTTGCAGTACGGGTTGCCCACTTGTCGCCCAGGCCATAACGAACAGTCTTGGTGCCGGTGAAATTACATGTGCCGTATTCGCTGGCGCAACGAGTCCATGTCGTTGCCGGTGCAGGTGCAGGTGCAGGTGCAGGTGCAGGTGCAGGTGCAGGTGCAGGTGCAGGTGCAGGTGCAGGTGCAGGTGCTGTTGTAGTCGTCGCTACGTCGCAAACCTTGTTTGCGCCCGGATTGGGGTCGCCGAAGACATTGTTGTTGCAGCCGATGGAGCCGGTTGCAGTACGAGTTGCCCACTTGTCGCCCAGGCCATAACGAACAGTCTTGGTGCCGGTGAAATTACATGTACCGTATTCGCTGGCGCAACGAGTCCACGTCGTTGTGGATACAGGTGCAGGTGCAGGTGCAGGTGCAGGTGCGGGTGCGGGTGCGGGTGCGGGTGCAGTAGTCGTAGTCGCCACATCACACACCTTGTCCGCGCCGGGATTAGGATCGCCGAAAATATTGTTGCTGCAAGCAACCGGGCCAGTAACAGTTCGAGTTGCCCACTTATCGCCCAAGCCATAACGTACGGTTCTCGTGCCCGTAAAATTACAAGTCGCGTTTTCAACAGCACAACGTGTCCAGCTTGTGGTGCTGACAGCAACCTCCGGCAGCATCATGCTGCTTTGCGTTGAAGCGCCGTCGGTGGCGGTTTCGCCGGAGCCGCCGCCGCAGGCAGCTAAAAGGACGGTAGCAGCTGCGCACGAAAGCGCCGATACCGAGAAGCGGTGAAATGATGTATTAGTCAAGGTAGTCCCCATCTGAAATAGATAACGCTCGTGCTTGTAGGCAACAAGAGTTTCTTCAGAGCATTTCCTTTGGGAAATGGTTCCGGGGAACTTTGAAATTTTTTAGGGAGAATGTAACAAAATGTTCGCGTGCTTGGTAAATGTTACCTGCACAAGCTTGCGTTTATTGCAATGATTTCGGGACATCAGATTCCTTGGCAGGAAATAGAGTCGTCTTGCACCCTCCGTCTCGGATGGCTGCAGCGCAACGAAATTCATAAAAATCCGCTGCATTTGGGTATGAGGAGAAAAATCGCGGAATGGGCGCATGACAGTCCTGTGCCAACAGACATGCATGAGGGCATGAAGAGCGTGTGCGGCGCAGGAAATTGATTACTGATTGATGAAGCGCTTCATCTGCCAGGCGCGCACGTAATTGATCTCGAAAGAATTGGACTTGCCCTGGGGTGTGCTCGCGTCAGGATCTCCACTGGAGCTGCCAAACCAGAGATCGAGCATGATATACATGCTGTCAGTCATCCTGGCCTCTACCGTATGTACGGGCTTGCCGTCAAAGTAAAAGGTTTGACGGTCAGGTTCCCACTTGACGGCGTAGCGGTGGAAACGCGCGGACAAATCTTTGCCGACGTTATGCTTGTACTCCCCTGCCTTCACACCTTCGTCGTACCACACCGTTGCGCCATAAGCTGTTGGACGTGACACGCCATCAGCGTCGGTATAGCCCCACGGGGCCTCGCCTCCGGGGTAGGCCTCCATGACATCAATTTCTGGACGGCGCTTGTCAGGATGTGCGAATAGCCAGAACGCAGGCCAGGTGCCCTTGCCTTTCGTCAGTTTGGCTTCAATCTCGAAAAAGCCGTAGCGCTGCTCGAACTTGCCATCAGTATCGATGGTGCGGTTGAAGAATTTCCCGGATGCGTCACGCTGCGGCCATATCTTCAGCTTCCCATCTTCGACCGTGTAATTCTTGGTGGGATTGGGACGTTCGTACCAGATATGGTCATTCCAAAGCTTGCGGTTGAAGGAATCGAATTCGTCGGCAAAGGTAAGCACGTATTCATCTTCGTTCTGGCCGAACGGACTGCGAACGGATGACTTCTTGGTCTTGGCCAGCTTGTCGGCGGCAGCCAATGTCTCCTTGCTGAAGGATGGTTCTTCACCGCATGCGGAAAACCCGAAGGTTGCGAATGCGGCGACCAGTACGCCGCGCAGTAAGAATTTTTTCATCTGCAAGCTGATGTGTCCTTGTCGTCCGTTGCACCATTCATGGATGAATACGATGCTTTCAGGCAGCCTTCACGGTTGGCTCGACCTGGAATCCATTCGGATTCAGGCTCTGCCACCGCCAGTGGTCCGCGCACATTTCTTCCAGTCCCTTGCGGGCGCGCCAGTCAAGCACATTCCATGCATTCATCGGGTCGGCATAGCAAGTGGCGATATCACCGGGCCGGCGCGCAGTGATTTCATACGGAACGCGACGGCCGCTTGCGAGTTCGAATGCACGCACCATCTCCAGTACGCTGTACCCCTGCCCCGTACCGAGATTGACCGTGAAGCTGCGGCCCGTACGAAAGATTTCTCTCAACGCTGCAACATGCCCCTGGGCGAGATCGACGACATGAATATAGTCGCGCACGCCGGTGCCGTCAGGTGTCGGATAGTCGTTGCCGAACACCGAAAGTTTCTCTCGGCGCCCCACGGCAACCTGTGCGATGTATGGCATCAGGTTGTTCGGAATGCCGCGAGGATCTTCGCCGATAAGGCCGCTGGGGTGAGCCCCGGCGGGATTGAAATAGCGCAGCACGCCGATCGACCAGGACGGATCGGACTTGCCAAGATCTTCAAGCACCTGTTCGACCATCAATTTGGAACGGCCATAAGGATTGGTGGTCGACAGGCGTGCATCTTCGCGGATGGGTACCGATTCGGGGTCGCCGTACACCGTCGCAGAAGAGCTGAACACAAAATTCTTTACTCCCGCTTCGCCTAGTGCTTCAAGCAGATTCACCGTGCCGCCGACGTTGTTCTCGAAATAGGACAAGGGCTGGCTGACGGATTCACCGACCGCCTTCAGTCCGGCAAAGTGAATGACGGCATCGATACGATGCGTCTTCAGCAATGCATTCAAGGCGAGCCGGTCGCGGATGTCCGCTTCATAGAACGGGATCAGATGTCCGGTAATTTTCTCTACCCGCTTGAGCGACTCGAGCGAGCTGTTGCACAGGTTGTCGAGTGCAACCACAGAGTGTCCCGCGGCGAGCAGCTCCACGCAGGTATGCGAACCGATGTAGCCGGCGGCGCCGGTGACGAGGATGGTTTTGTGTGTCGACATGATCGGAGTTCCGATGATTACAGTGGATTGGCATGTCAGACGATGGCGAAGGCAAGGCCATGCAAACCGGAAGGATGAGAGTCTGCCTGGAGAGCATTGCCCTATTGAGAAACACTCTCCATTCGCGGATTCCGTCTGGCTGTAGTTAGTGGTTCAGTCTGGCTATGCGGCCTCCATCGCCAGATCGGCGGTTGGACGCTTCACTTCGCGCACCAGGTGTTCGGAGAGCCTGAATGCCAGCGCGGCCAGCGTGATGGTCGGGAAATTGGCGCCGCAAGTCGGGAATACCGAGCTGCCGGCAACAAACAGGTTCCCCATGCCGTGCACCTTGCAGTTGCGGTCGACCACACCCTGCTTGGCGGAATCGTGCATGCGCGTCGTCCCCATGTGGTGCCAGGTGCCTTCCAGATCCGAAGGCCATTTCTTGCCTTCGATCGCCGGATCGAGCTCGACTTGCGCCACGCCGCTGCGGCGCATGTCGTCGGCGAGAATCTGCAAGGTGCGATCGAAAGTACGCTGTACTTTCGAGGTTAATCTCCAGTCGACACGAACGCGGTTCATGCCAAGTTGATCCTTCTGTGACGGCGACAGCATGACGCGGCTGTTCGGATCCGGTTCCGGCTCGACAATGAGCTGAAACTTCACACCCTGGATCAGCCAGCGCGGCTGGAACAGGCGGGTATAGCCGTAACCCAGCGTATCGAGCGGATGGCCGACCATGGTCAGGATATCCTTGGTCAGACTCCAGTCCTGCTGATCCTTCTGCAGCAATGCCTGCTTGATGCGGAACAGTGCCTGCGCGCCTTCGCTGCCTTCGCCCGGGAAAATGGAATTGAACCAGACGCGTGCATTGAGGATTCCCTCTTCCTTCAGCGTTTCCGGCGTCAGTGCGAACTGGTGGGCGACGTGTGTGCCGTGCGCTGCCACCGCGGCGTTCATGTAGTGGTACTTGACATCCGACAGCTTGTTGCGCGACCAATCCTTGGTGAAGCGGATATTGCCGGTCAAGAGGCGCGGATGGTCCATGAAGAAGCGTCCGACCAAATCGTTGCCGTTGCCAAGGCCCGCTGCCTGCACCTTGTTCGAGGCCAGCAGCAGGCGTGCGTTTTCGATGCCGCCGGTGGCCAGCACATAGAAACGCGCCTTGACGTCCATCCGTCGGCCTGTCAGCGTCGCGACCTGAATCCGTGACACGTTCTGCGCCGTGCTGTCAGTGTCAATATTCGTGGCATTCGCATATAGATAGACGCGGATGCGCTTCGAATTCTTCAGTGTTTCGCGATACATCTTGCCGAAGCGCGCCGGCGGACTGAATTGCGAAATCGTATCGCGCACTTTGCCGGACACCAGCGGCATGCGACGCACATCGGAACGACCGATGGAGCGCTCCCAGAAGTCGGGATCGAAATTGTTCGGTCCCAGCTTCAGCAGCGCGTGCGTGCGGTCGTAGTAGGGCATCATTTCATTCAGCCCGAACGGCCAGCCGCTGTGATCGACCCAATCGCGCTTTTCGAAATCCCAGGGATCAAGCGGACGGCACCAGCCGCCCCAGCAGTTGCTGCTGCCCCCGAGGAAGCGGCTGCGGCTGCCGTCGGCGAAGTTATAGCGCCATTCGCCAACATCCTCGCCGCGATACAAATCGCGTGTGCCGTCATCCGGCTTGAAGCCCCCGCTTTCCAGCAGAACGACGTCAATCCCCTGTTTGTCCAACTCCATTGCCAGTGTGATGCCGGCAACGCCGCCGCCGATGATACAGACCGTGCTCTCTGCCACGGTGCCTTGTTCAACTTGTCGGGTATCGATAAACATTGTTGTTTTTCTTCCGTCAAATAAATAATGTCCCTGAATCGCGCCGCATTCCCATTTATGCCGGCGCAGCTCCCTTACCGTTTCTGCAGCCTGTGCACCTAGCAGTCCGGGCACCCTTGTAGTGTCACCATGTTTCGGTGTGCTGTATCCAAGATAGATTGCCTTTCGTTACTTCACTTTGACGTAAGTTAGAAAATCTTCATCGACGCCATGCAGAGAGCGTTAAAACGACAGCTTGGCGTCCGCCTTGGCGGCAAGAATGGCGCGCTTGAAGTCGTTCTGGATGCGCTCCAGCGCCTCTTGCGACTCGCCTTCGAAACGCATCACCACCACCGGCGTCGTGTTCGACGAGCGCGCCAGGCCGAAACCGTCCGCATATTCCACGCGCAGGCCGTCGATCGTCACGATCTGCTCGGCATCCGGAAACTTCGCGTCCTGCTGCAGCTTCGCAATCAGCGCCACGTTCTCGCCCTCTTCCAGGTGCAGGTGCAGCTCCGGCG
>NZ_VFAH01000040.1 GCF_008929045.1 Noviherbaspirillum aerium
AGCGGGAAAGAGGGTTAGACAGCAAGTTATTGATTCAATGGGATTATTTGGAAAATGCTTCCCGCAAACTGGCATAAATGCTAGGTCTGCCTACCGTCGTTATCTGCACTAAAAACGAGGGGACCCCTAACACTGGAGCTTACATACATGCCCGATTTCACCCCCCTGCGCCGGCGCTCGCCTTGGCAATCTTTACATAGTTAGCCATTCGGCCAGCTGCCCCAACTATTGCTAGATTCGGTGCCACATCTATTCTTCTACTGTTCTTTTGTTCGACTGTACCAGTCCTCGCTGGTCGAGTATTTACTCACGTACTCAAAAGTCAGAATGTTTTAGTACTTGAGGCTGACTTTGAACTACATGACATTCCATCGAGGAATATTATCAAAAATAGAATCGCATAAGAAACAACAGTGAGGTCTACTTCGCAGTTTGCGAAGTTCGCAAATTGCGTATATACTTGCTGCAAGAGTGAGCCAGGTGTGGAATGTGGAGGAACTGGCCTCTCAGGGCGGAAATGCTTGGCGGCATTTCCAACTTCAACATGAAAGGGAGAAGCGAATGGTTAATGTTCTACTAGTTACAAGGGGAAGGTATGCGGGTGATGGCACAAAGTTCGCTGGCGGCTTTTTGGGCGCGGCATCCTGAAGCAGAAAGGGTGATGCGAGAATGGTATAAGATCGCATCAAACTGCAAAGCCAAAGACTTCAACGAACTAAAGCAGACGTTTGGATCGGCAGATTATGTACCCAGCAAGTACACAATCTTTGATGTCGGTGGTAACAAATATCGGGTCATTTGCGTAATTCATTACAACACGCAAATAATGTACATCCGAGAGGTCTTACTCCATAAGGAGTACGACCTCTGGAATAGGAAAAATCGGGGGTAATTAACGTGAACACGAACCGTGGCAGGCTCTCAGAGCTCGCCAACGCGTGGAACGCTGTTCAATCCATAACTCAGCTTCGTCCAATTCGGGACAACGTTGAGTTTGAGCGAATTCACGCACTCGCCGATAAGTTGGCGGACGAGGTAGGGGATGATGAGAGTCATCCTCTTTTCTCGATGTTTGAACTCGTCTTGCAACTTATTGGTGACTGGGAATCAAAAAATGTGGTGATTCCAGATGTAGAACCGCGCGACGTACTACGTCATCTGCTAGAGACCAATAATCTCAAACAGAAAGATTTAGGTGAAATTGCGTCGCACACTTTAATCAGTGACATACTCGCCGGTCGACGCGAGATTAGTAAGCGACTAGCAAAGGCTCTTGCCGAACGTTTCAACGTAGACGTCGCGGCTTTTGTATAAGTCATGTAGAAAATCGAATTTTTTATAGCCTTCCCAACCTGTAGTCCTAACTTGCTTTTCATGAAGTAATGCCCTTTTGAACTGAAGTCATTTGAGTGAACTGCTAGATCTCACGACAGCAGCCATTCTCACCGCCAAGAGCTCTTATGAGCACGGAAGCCCGCGTCTTTCTCAATGGACGCGGGCTTTTTGTTTGAGCAGCTGATTCACGCAGCCGTGGTGGCTGGGGAGTCTGTGCAAACATACAGCTATGTGTAACGACCCACTGAAAACCTGCTCAGGTGATAATCACGAAAGGGAATCACATGAGCATGACGATGGAAGAAGAATTCAAACGGTGGACCGCCAAGCGCAAGGCTGCGTTGGTTACCGAAATCATTCAGGGTAAAACCAGCGTGGCTGAAGCCAGCCGAGCGTTCGACATCCCGCCTTCAGAAATCGAAGAATGGGTTGACGAAGGACGCAAAGGCCTGGAAAACGCACTGCGCGCCAAGCCGCTGGACGTCAAGGAACAGTATGAGCGGCAGATCAAGGAACTGCAGGAGGCCTACGGCGAGGCAATGCTTGAATTGCGTGCTCGAAAAAAGCTGCAGTCCCTGCTGGGCGAGGACGAGAAGTGATCGAGACGATCCGCCAGGGACTCAAGGAAGACGGCTTTACCGTCTCGATCAGCAAGATCTGCCAGTGGTTCGGCGTGCCGCGCAGAACGGTGTATTACAAGCCAGTTAGGTCGGCACCGAAGGTCCAGGACCGTTTCGCCGGCCCGATCAAGGCCATGATCGACGAGAATCCGTCTTTCGGTTATCGCACGGTGGCGCACCTGCTGGACTTCAACAAGAACACCGTGCAGCGCATCTTCCAGCTCAAGGGCTGGCAAGTCAAAAAGCGACCCATCGGCTTCCGACCGCGGGTGCAAGCGTTACCCTCGGTGGCTAAGGCACCGAACGAGCGTTGGGCGACGGATTTGTGTCGGGTCTGGGCTGGTCGAGATGGCTGGGCAGTGCTGGCCCTGGTGATCGATTGCCATACCAGGGAGCTGCTTGGCTGGCACCTGTCCCGCTCTGGCAAGGCCAAGACCGCCGAATCGGCGCTGGAACAAGCATTGATCGCCCGCTACGGGACCTTGGGGCGTGTGCCAGTGCCGTTTCTGCTTCGCTCCGATAACGTACTAAATGCAAGAGGTATCGGCTAAAAAGGTAAAAGTATCCCGGCCAAGCGGAATTAGCCGTTTGGCAGCTACAAAGAGCAGGCACAACAGTCCAGTGTTCTTCCACGTAGTGAGATCCTTGCCTGACCATAGTAGACACAAGATTCGAAGCAATTGCCGCCACGATCTTCACCGTACCTAAAACAGCATAGGGAACCCAGTGGAAGGTCCGAGCATTATCTACGGAGTCGCATGCGCTCCAACGGCAACTGAGTGAGGGATCGATCCACTGGGTAAAGCTTGTTCAAAGAACTGCCGATACGGCTGGTTCGTCTTGACGATACTGTAGGCTACGCGTGCCATCTTGGCTGCGACTGCGGTAAGCGCCTTTCTACGCAAGTCCGCATTCTTGGGATCAGCCTTGATATAACGCTCGTACTTGTCTCGAAACGAGTTCTCACGCATACGTACTGCGCCTGCGCCGGCGAGCCAGAAAGCCAGACGCAAGCGGGCGTTACCTCGCTTGGATAATTGTTCGCGGCCACGTTGATTTCCTGATTGCTGCTTGGCCAGATCAAAGCCACAGTACTTTAGGAACTGCCGATGATGGGCAAAGCGTTTAACGTCTCCAGCTTCAGCCAGAATCGTTAGAGCAATAACAGGACCTACCCCGGGTAATGTCTTGAGATGTTCGAAGGCCTCATTACCTGCAAGTACTTGTTCCGCGCGCTCTTCGATACTGGCCCTTAACTGATTTAATTCCTGATAGCGCTTCAGAGTCACGCGAAACATCTCTACCGCCAGTGAATCAGGAGCGTGAGGCAGCGCGGCACTCGAACCGGCGATCTCCCATATCTCCTCAAGCTTGGCTTGCTTATTCACTTTGCGACCGACCAGATCCCATGCTGCCAGCACAAAGGCCTCCTGCGAAAGCGACCTTACATGAGCGGGAGTTGGAAATCCAATGAGAAAACGGATAAACCATTCATTGCGGGTAGTCGCCCAATAGCGGTGCATCTCTGGAAAGTAAAGCGGTAGTCCATGATTGATCAGTGAGTTCTGTGCCTTCGTACGTGCGCGTGATACCTGGTAATAGGTCTTGGCGATTTCCTGCAAATCATGAGTGCCAGCCACCATAGGATCAACATACCGTTGATAGGCCTGACGGCGCAGCATCTCTAGAATCACCGCAGCATCCTTCGGATCGTTCTTGTCCCAGGAATTGAACATGGCATCACGATAGCGGGCAACAGCAACCGAGTTGATTCCAACGACTTCAAATCCCGCCATCAGAAGACGATATGCGATGGGACGGTGATAGTCTCCCGTAGGCTCTATACCAACGCGACATGGGCCGGATAATGATTGAAGAAAGCCAATCAGGCGGTCATAGTCAACCGCAGTATTGCCCATCTTGAAGCGGTGAAGTTTGCCAGCCGCGGTTTCCAGCAGGACATAATTCCAATAGCGAGCAATGTCGATTGCCACTAGATTGAGCGCAGGTGTAGCATTTGTGGTGTCAGCCATCTCAGGTTCCTCCTTCGGTAAACGGACAAACAGAAGGATGCTCCTACTCTTGATGGCTGACATTCTGCATGTACTACGGCCTCGTCTTCACCAGCCGCAGCTACACAGCGCTGGTCAGAAGCTATGGTTTGAAGCAGGAATTCATTACACCGCATTGCCCGGAGCAGAACGGCATGGTGGAACGGGTGATTCGTACACTGAAAGAGCAATGTGTACACCGCCATCGGTTCGAGACGCTGCAGCATGCGAGCCGGGTCATTGCAGACTGGATCGGCTTCTATAACACGCGGCGTCCGCATCAAGCGCTGGGCATGAAAACGCCTGCTGAGGCATTCGCTTTAGCAGCATGATCTGAGCAGATTCGGCTGGGTCGATACAGTTTGTCGGCCGCTACTTGAATGAGGAACTTCAAAGCAATCTTGAAGGCAGGCTCAAGCGCCAAGCAGGACGGATGGGGATGGGCGGAGACGACCGACGCTTCGAAAGAATTGGAGTCGCCTGTCTTAACGCACGCGAGCGTTTGGAGGGTGAGATTGATTTGTATATTGTCAGTTTGGCAAATCGTCAATCTGCGTCACCAATCCCACATGTCGTCCAAAACTACTCGTTTCAACAATCGGCAATCGGAAGCTTCCAAACTGGAGCAAACTCGGTAGCAAATGTTCATCAGAATGTTGAACAGGGGGCGCATCCCCAACTTATCGCTGCACTGAACAATTTGAAAGCAGAATTGGCAAAAATCGATCGTCTTGCCGCTCATGACAAGGGTGAGATTATTGAGATTGTCGATGATGGGGCAACAGAGGCTGCTAAGCCGAAGCCAAATCAGACCAAGTTGAAGTCGTATCTGGAAACCGTTGGGACGGCGGTGAGCGGTACGGTCAGCACCGCAGCAAACCTCAAGCCAGCGTATGAGGGGGTGAAGGTTGCAGCGGCGCTCATTGGCATCAACTTGCCATAAAATGTGCTTCGGTCCCTCGTAAGTTAAAACGGAAGGGTTAGAACCAGATTTATGAAAGTTTCTTTTTGGTAATTTATTGACATTATGCGTATGCTGCGAAATTCACGTCCACTGGTGGTTTGATTCAGGTCACCCTAGAAGCGAACGCTCATGGCTACATCACCAGAATCACAGACAACGGGATAGGCATATCTGACAACATGTTGAAGAATATATTCAACATGTACATGCAAGTGAGGAACCCTTCCCAAGTTGGCCCAGGTGGCCTGGGAATTGGCTTGGCATTGGTACATAAACTCGTGGACTTGCATGGCGGGCACGTTGAAGCGAGAAGCGCGGGTATTGACCAAGGTTCCGAATTCATTGTGTATCTTCCAAAAGCAAATGTGTAAGTGTTCACTAAGCAGGTGGACAAATATTCTTTTCCACTGTGCGCCTGAGCCAGAATTTGCGTGAGCGCACGCCTGAGGTTTGCAGTGCTTCTTGGTTCGATAGCCCATTGAGGTGGTTGATGAACGCTGCGACCTGATCGTCGATTGAGGTGAACTGTTTATTCGCGCAGATCGCATCCTCTCCTTGTCCCCATAACGTGTCCATCGGGTTGAGTTCCGGCGCACGCTTGGGCAACCACAGGCGCCGGATGCCCAGGCGTGCCGCCAGGACCTGTGAAGCATGCCATTAGGTTCACCGCAGGCATCATGCTTACCAAATTTCTGACGTTTCTGTTTTCCGGTCTCGGTCTCTGTGTTCTCGCGGTATTGTTAGTTGCGCTGCTGTACTGGCTGAAGCTCTAACTTTCTCGTAATCCATGAGACATATTCTGATCGTGGACGATGCTAAAGAGATCGTCTATTTGTTCCGCAAGAGCTTCGAGGCACGGCGCTTTCGCGTGACAGCAGCCCATAGTGGAGAAGCGGCTTTGCAGGCCATCGGCGATGATCCATCGATGGGGGGGTGACCGACTTCCGTATGTTGGGTATGGATGGCGACGAGCTCATCAATCGCATAAGAGAGCGCCAACGGGACGTTCCTGCAACTATCGTGACGGCTTATGCGACAGATTCACCCCCGAAGGTTGGCAATACGCACGTGTTCAGTAAGCCGGTGTCTCCACTGATGTTGGTCTACCGGATGACTGATCTGTTGATTGACGTAGAGACCGCGCGCAATGCAGGAAGCAGTAACACATATGCGTCGTAAGGCGGCAGTCACATTTACTGTCATTAACTTCGCTGTTAGCAACACCTAATACCAATCCCAAGGCATAACGTGACAGATGGGATCGATGGATTTTTTCGTCTGGCAAGGCGTGGGAGGAGTCCATAGCGGGGCTATGGATGACGAGCGCAACGCGGGCAGGCGGAAAAAGACGCAATCTCATGGCATGTTATGCCTTGGGATTGGTATTAGGTAACACCATCAATCAGGTGTTCCGCAGCACCACAGTCGGCAAAGGTTAGACATCGTTGCACATCGTCAATGACGCTCGACTTCAAGCAGGCTTTTCTTATCCAGCATAAGCAGTCCATAGGCACGCTGTAGGTATAAGGCGAACAGGTGGTCGTCTCGGATTTTTGCCAAAGCATCTTCGGGCGAATCACACAAACCAACGGCTAACCCTTGGCGACAAAGGGAAAAAGTAATGTATGCAACTCCAGATTCCGTGCGATGCACTTCGGGCCGTGAAATAGTCCAAGGTGGCGCGGCGTGCCGCAGCCAGTCGCCAAAATCTTCTATACGTGCGAGCTGTTCATCAACGTTATGGTCTTTTTCCATTGCAATATTGATAATTTCGGATTTGGTGAATACTGACCGTGTCCTATGTGACGATAGCTTTACGCTTCAGGACGACCGTATGTCAGAAAGCATACGGACCGCTGTTCGGTTGAAGATGTTCCATCGATCTCTCATAAGAGATCGATAAAAACGATCAGACTACACATTGGTAGGTTGTAATGCGTTATCGCCGGGCGCATACACACAACTGGCAGATGACGTAGCATGTGGGCGCAGCGCCACCGTAGTGACAGTCGCTCCCATTCAATTGACCAAGACAAAATATGGTTTTAAAACCCTCATCGCCATTAATAATGGGAGCGGCTTCAATATTCTTTAACGATACGTTATGTTCATAATAATATTGACTTAGACAATCCACTCGAATTCATTGAAAGATTGATGCAATCTCAGATATGCCGAATTGCTGGAGACATATAACCGCGAGCTGCATACGCAGACTGCTTCTATATGACGAGGTGGATTGGGGCCTTGTAGAAGGTCCAGGCGATTTTGTATCCTCAGAATGCATCCGGAAGCACCCTATCTCGTTTCTTGAAACGGGATGTCGATAACGTTGAGGATGTCCACTCCGTTGAGTCAAATCAAAGATAGCAAAATTCTTTAAACCCAAAAGAATCTTTGATCCATAGTAGGGTCTACCGGGAATTGCAGGTGTTATAACAAAGCAGTCAACCAAGCTGCTTGCATCTCTGGTGGAGGCAATGCGTGAAGCCACAAGTTTTCGGACTTCTGTTTTATTCAATGGCGGCACTTTCATCAAGTGCCAGCGTCGCTCAGTCAGTTACATCCCAACCTACCCCGTTACCCCCGGACACAATGAAAGAGCGTGTTCGCGGCTGCGTCTCATGTCATGGCGAAAACGGCCGCGGAACGAATAATGTTTATTTCCCGCGTCTTGCCGGCAAGCCGGCTGGCTATTTGTACAACCAGCTTGTCGCCTTCCGCGAAGGACGACGCAAGTACGCGCCGATGAATTATCTTCTTGCGTATCTGCCGGATGAGTATCTGATGAAAATGGCCCAGTATTATGCTGACGCACGTGAGCCATACGAAAACCCGGGGCCTCCAGCAGTATCGCAGTCGGTTCTTATGCGTGGCCAGACGCTCGTCACCAAGGGCGATCCAGGTAAGAATATTCCCGCGTGTGCCACGTGCCACGGTACAAACCTAAGTGGCCGGGAGCCAGGCATTCCCGGGCTAATCGGCCTGCGGCCCGATTACATCAGCGCCCAGCTTGGCGCGTGGCGCTATGGTACACGTACAGCGATTGCGCCGGATTGCATGCAGTTGATTGCTGCCAGGATGACGGAAGAGGACGTCGCAGCGGCCTCCGCGTGGCTTGCCGCAATGCCGATTCCTGCAAATACGGAACCAGCCAAGCAGTCCTCTGAACGGCTGCCTCTTGCATGCGGGAGCCAAAAGCCATGATGAGGAGAAGTAAGGTGCTATCGTCGGTCATCCGTACCCAAGCCAGAAGTGTAGCTGCGACCATGGCGGCACTCGCAGTTCTTCTTTTGCTGGGTGCTGCACAAGCCCAAACCGCCAAACCAGGACGTAGCGCATCACCCGCACAAATTGAGAAGGGCAAGTATCTGGCAGCGGCCGGGGACTGTATCGCATGCCACACCGTGCCCGGACAAAAAATCTTCTCCGGCAACAGGCCCATGCCTACGCCATTCGGCACTTTGTACGCTCCCAATATTACGCCCGATCCGAAAACCGGCATTGGCAAATGGACTGCCGATGATTTTTACAAGATGATGCACACCGGGCGTTCCCGCGATGGCTCGTTGCTGTATCCGGCCATGCCCTTCGCGTCCTACACCAAGGTCACTCGTGAAGATACGGACGCCATCTTTGCCTACCTGATGTCGGTTCCACCGGTCGTGCAGCAAAACCGGCCGCATGACCTGCGCTTCCCTTATAACAATCGCAGCCTGTTGATCGGCTGGCGGACTTTGTATTTCCAGGAAGGCGAGTACCAGCCGGACAAGGCGAAATCTGCTGAATGGAATCGCGGTGCTTACCTGGTGCAGGGGCTTGGGCACTGCGCAATGTGTCATACCCCCATCAATGCGCTCGGCGGTTCATCGGAAGCCAAAGCCTTTCAGGGAGGGCTCATTCCGATGCAGCATTGGTACGCGCCTTCTCTGACTTCGAACAAGGAAGCCGGCTTGGGAGAGTGGGACATCAAGGACATTATGGACTTGCTCCAGACTGGCGTTTCCCGGCGTGGGACTGTTTACGGCCCAATGGCGGAAGTTACCTACAACAGCCTTCAACATCTGACGGATGACGATATCAGGGCGATGGCGGTGTACTTGAAAGACATACCCGACAAGGAGACTACCGAGCGGGGTCCAAGTCCGCTCATCAACAATCCAGAAGCGACGCAGCTCTCCATCGATGGCCGGCGGGTCTATGAAGCGAAATGCGCTACCTGCCACGGCACGGATGGCAGGGGCATGCCGCCTCACTATCCTCCGCTGGCCAATAACCAGTCCATCGAAATGACTTCTGCGGTCAATCCGATCCGGATGGTGCTCAATGGTGGGTATCCGCCTGGCACAAAGAAAAATCCCATGCCTTACGGAATGCCACCTTTCGCACAGGAGCTTTCCGATGTCGAGGTGGCAGCAGTTGTGACCTATATCCGAACAGCCTGGGGCAACCGGGGCACCCCTGTCAGCCCGCGTGAAGCCAATGAACTGCGTTCCGCAACCTTGGAGTGACTGCCTTCATGATTTACGAGCCGCCCGAAACACGTATTGGAATACCCGAGACCAACCAGGAGGCTGTCGATGAAATCGTCAGCCAGGGGCCCGGAGGAGCACTCGCCGTTGCAGGAACTGCGGTCCTGATCGTCCTCGCCATCTGGTTTGCCTTCTACTTCTTTGTTTTCATCCCGAGAACCTGAGCTGCCTATGCCGAACACCAACGAAGCGATGCATCACCGCAGTGAACAGGTCGCCGCCAGGGCGGAAACGCGCTGGGCCATTTTTGTGATTGGAATCATTGCGCTATTGCTTGGAATGATCGCGTACACGAGTCTGCACTTCGTCATGATGCCAACCAAGAATGTCGAAACGATCAACCCTTCAACGCTTCACCTGGCAGGAGAATTCACCGAAGACAATCTGGGTTCGGCCGTTGAACCGGATGGCTCGGTCACCGTCCGAATAGTCGGCCAGCAGTACTCCTTCACACCACAATGCATTCTTGTACCGGATCAGACGCCGGTGAAGTTCCGCGTCACCAGCGCCGATGTTATCCATGGATTCATTATTGCCGAGACCAATGTCAACGTCATGCTGGAACCGGGTTACATCTCTACATTTGACACCAGATTCAAGAAGCCAGGCATGCATGTCATGCCTTGCCATGAGTTTTGCGGGGTAGGGCACGCCGGAATGTGGGCGAGGGTGAAGGTTATTGACAAAGAGACTTTCTTCAAGCAGGCAGGCAACGAGCGGAGGCAGAGCTGTGTTCAATAGCAAGCGACTTGTTCTGGCACACTTCTGGGTAGCCTTCATTGCATTCTTTATCGCCTTGCTTTTGGGCGAATGGCAGATGTATGTCCGCAGCCCTCTGCACCCGGGCCTTAGCAATCCCGAGCTGTATTACCGGTCCGTCACCGCGCATGGATCGGCAATGGCTTACGTTTTTCCTACACTGGTAGCCATGGGCTTCGGCTACGCGATCGTCGAGCTGTCGTTGAAGCGGCCACTAGTAGGGATTAAGTGGGCTTGGATAGGATTTTACCTGTTGGTGATCGGCACCGTTGTGGCCATGGTGCCAGTGGCAATGGGATTGGCTTCGGTGCTGTACACCTTCTATCCTCCAATGATCGCCAATGCTTTCTTTTACATTGGCATTGTATTGGTGGTTGTCGGTTCCTGGATCTGGGTCGCGCTTATGTCGATCAATTTGCGACTTTGGAAGAAAGACAATCCCGGTGTTCCGATCCCTCTTCCGATGTTTGCCAATGTGGCCGGTGCGTATCTATGGGCCTGGACATCGGTGGGCGCCTCGCTTGAAATTTTGTTCCAAATACTCCCCGTTGCATTGGGTTTCAAGTCGACCATTGATGCGGGTTTGGCGCGCGTCCTGTTCTCATGGACGTTGCATGCCATTGTGTATTTCTGGCTGTTCCCTGCCTACATTGCGTTTTATACAATCATCCCACGAGCAATCGGCGGCAGACTCTATAGCGACACGATGGGCCGGGTTGCATTTGTGCTCTTCCTCGTGTTCTCCATGCCCATTGGCATCCACCATGTCTTCCAGGACCCGCAGGTAGGTGAGGGCTTCAAATTCCTCCACGCCATCTTTACCGGGATGGTATCAGTACCGACGCTGCTCACTGTGTTCACGATTACCGCATCCGTAGAGATCGCAGCCCGTCTGCGTGGCGGGAAAGGAGTTCTAGGCTGGGTCAAGGCGCTGCCTTGGAAAAACCCGATGATGCTGGCAATTGCCTTCTCCTTCATCCTCCTTGGTTTCGGCGGCGCTGGTGGCATCATCAACATGAGCTATCAGCTGGATTTCACCGTACACAATACTCAGTGGATCACCGGGCACTTCCACCTGATCTTCGGTGGTGCCATTGTCATCATGTACTTTGTCATCGCTTACGATCTCTGGCCACATCTAACCGGAAAAGCGCTGGAGAGCATTCGTCTCATGCGTATTCAGTTGTGGCTTTGGTTTGTCGGAATGATCGTGGTGACCTTCCCGTGGCACTATGTGGGCATTCTCAGCATTCCGCGTCGCATGGCCTATTTTGATTACAGCGACCCGGCCATTGCCCCCCAAGCCGTTTCGGTCATCATCACCTTCCTCGGTGGTCTGTTGCTCGTTGTCTCGGCAGTCCTGTTTATCGTCATCCTTCTTCGCGGACACCGAGCATCACGCATTGAATTGCCAGAATTTCGCTTTAGCATGCCGGTACATCAACCGAAGACTGTTCCGATTGCCCTGAACAGCTTTGCGCTGTGGCTGACACTGATGATTGCACTGACGGTGGTGAACTACGGCTATCCGATTGCCAAGTTAGTCGGCATGAAAGAGACATCAGTTCCGGCGATACCAGTAGGAGTCAAGCGATGAGCACGGAGCGCCTCTTCTCTCTCAAGAATCCCTGGTTCGTTTATTCGGTGGTGGGTGTCGCTGCTATTGCTCTCATTGCTGGATTGATTGGTTTTGTTTGGGTACCTTATCGGCAGGGGAATCAAACTATAGCAGGGCTCTGGGATGCTATATGCCGTGCTGCAGGTGTGCCGATCGCCACGCAAGGCGAAAGTGATAGAGGAGAAAAGGTTATACGTGCCAGTGAAGTCATTGTGACGCCACAAATGCTTTCTTCTGATAGCTTGTCGATCGGCCGTGGCGCAACGTTGGCAATGCGCTGCACGATGTGTCATGGCGCGCGCGGCATGAGCGGCGCCGACACGCCAAATCTGGCAGGGCAGTACCCCGAGGCGATCTACAAGCAGCTGCGAGACTTCAAGTCAGGGCATCGCAAAAGCGAGCTGATGGCACCCCATGTCAGAGACCTGAGTGACCAGGACATGCGCGATTTGTCTGCCTATTACGCGTATCTGCCACGCGTCGCGCCGCCACCGGACCTAGCGGAGCAGATGAGAGCTCCCGCGATCGTTCAGATTGGTGCACCGATGCGCAATATTGCACCTTGTGTTTCCTGTCATGGGGGAAGCGATTACAAAAACGCGAGTCCATTGCTGGAAGGCGCTTCTGCTTCCTACATACGTGAACAATTGCAGGCATTTGCCAATGGCACGCGCAGCAATGACATTCATGGACAAATGCGTAATATCGCCAGGCAAATGACGCCCGAGGAAATTGAAACGGTCGCCCGCTACTACTCCAGGAGATAAGCACATCGTGGAAGAACTAAGTCGAGTTGCGCGATCAGATGCGGCTTCAAAAACAGATACGAACGTACTCCAATCCAGCGAGAAGAAATAGGATGCTTTGGCAAGAGATTTTAGTAGTCCTGCAACATGAGTTTTCCGATCTATCCAATATCAACGACATCACGCGAGTCTCCGTCAGGCTGCTCGTCGCTACAATTTTGGGCGGAATACTTGGCTATGAACGTGAGGCGATCGGTGCCTCTGCGGGACTACGCACGCACATGATGGTGTCTTTGGGCGCTGCCCTTTTCGTCCTAGTTCCATTGCAGACCGGGATGGCGGTGGAAGACGTATCAAGGGTGATCCAAGGGTTGGCGGCCGGTATAGGGTTCCTTGGAGCTGGCGCCATTATGAAACGCTGGGAAGCCAGTGAAATCCATGGGCTCACGACGGCGGCCGGCATATGGCTGACTGCAGCGATTGGCTGTGCTGCCGGAATGGGACACGAAGCAACTGCGGTTTTGAGTACGGTACTGGCGCTGATCATCTTTTCTATGCTTCGCATTACAAAAAAATAAGGCTAAAGCGTTATTATCAAGACACTCACATTGCGGTCGTCAAGAGCATGTGTGCGACGGATCTTTAACATTATCCGGCGTCCGTCATCAGCGACGCTACCCTGATCGAAGTCGCATGTCGAAATAGGGCGTCGACGCAGCCATTCGTCGAAATTTCATCATAGGCGAAAGCTGGCTAGAACCGCGCACTGCGTAGGCACGGGATTCACAGGATGCCGCATGGGCCGAAGACTCCCGCTCGTCGTCATGGATCAAACGTCGATACCCGATCCCAATTTTCGGCAGTGCGCCAAAATCAGTCATAATGTCAATTACGCGCGCTCTTCCGCCGAAAGCGGCATTTTCGAGGACAAACATGACGACTGTGAACGCGCCACAGAGTCTGGCCGCACAGGATAGCGTGGGCATGGAAGGAGCGGCTTTGGTCGACTCTCGGAGCCGCAGGCGTGGCGCGCTGGACACGCAGCCTGGGTGGCTCCTTTCACGATCCTCAGCCCTCATGGAGCGAACTGACAGGGCAGGCTCAAAGCGAACTCGCAGGTTTTGGTTGGCTCGACGCCGTCCATCCAGACGACCGTGATCGCGTTCGATCGTATTGGGCTCAAGGCGCAAAAGGCGCCGTGCTCGGATATCGGCTTCGCGACGCGACGGGGACTTGGCGCGAAGTTGAGGAGCGCACGGCGCGTTTCGACGGATCCGACGGCTTGCCCCCGCAAGCCATGGGCATCATTGAAGACGTTGGCGCTCTGCGCCGAGCACAGCAGCGACTTCGGCTGGCCCTGGATGGCGGGAGGATGGGGACTTGGGACATCGACCTTTCGACTGGAAGGATGGAGTGCTCGGGCCAGTGCAAATTAAATTACGGCAGATCTCCCGATGTCGAATTCACTTACGAGGAGTTGGCGGCCTCGGTGCATCCAGATGACTTTGAACGCTGGCAGGCTGTCGTGGCGCAAGCAATCGAATGCGGCGGCGAATTCGGCATCGATTACCGCACGGTGTGGCCCGACGGCTCGATCCATTGGGTTTACGTGCGTGGAAGTTGCGATCTAGACGATCAAGGGCGCGCGGTGACGCTTTCGGGCGTTTCTATCGATGTGACTGACCGCAAGCGCGCGCAGCAACTGGACCAGGAACGTGCCGACGCAGCTACGCTTGAAAGTCGCAAGAAGTCCGAGTTCCTAGCCATTTTGGCTCATGAGCTTCGCGGGCCGCTCGGGCCGGTTCTAGGAGCGTTGCAAGCTTTGCAGATGCGCGGTGACGATCCCAAGGACCGGGAATGGCTTCGAGCGCTAGCCGAGAGGCAGATTAACCACATGGTGGTGTTAATTGACGACTTGCTTGACGTGGCGCGCATCGAGCGCGGCGAGATTCGATTGCGACTCGAGCGAATTGACATGCGAACACCGTTGCGGCTCGCAATCGAAGCTTGCAATTCTTTCATGGAGTCGCGTGGACAATGTTTCGAAGAGGTCGGTTTCGACCGTCCGATTATCGCAATGGCCGACCCCACGCGGGTTGCGCAAATGGCGTCAAATCTGCTCAACAATGCCGCAAAATACACGCCGCCGCGAGGCCTCATTCGATTGGAGCTGAGTCAGCGAGACGCGTGGGCCGAGATATGCGTGATCGACGACGAAGTCGGCCTTGACCCCACGGCGTTGGAGCGTGTTTGCAATATGTTCGAGCAAGTGGAAAACCAAAAGGCGCAAGCCCAAGGCGGTTTAGGCATTGGATTAGCTCTCACACGTCAACTGGTGCAGCTTCATGGTGGGTTGATAGCGGCACATAGCGAAGGAATCGGCCACGGCTGCCGATTTTCAATCACTCTCCCATTGGAACAAGCTTGACCCGTAACCGTTGCATTTGTGCCAAACCAGCTTTGGGCAGATCAGCTTCAGCGATCCCCTTCACGGCCCATACACCTTCGCCCAATCGCAAATTGGGCTAGATTTCCGAAGTCAATCTTGTCCATTTCTCGGGGTAGGGTCACAGGAACGGGAGCGAGCTAATATGGACGGTGATCTGTACGAATTTCGGTCTGCGCTCCGTACATTGTTATGCCGTGTAACCTCTTATCGAGCAAACATGCGTCGCCAAACCGGACCATACAATTCAAGCTGAATAGCCGAGGGTCCGATATCTGGAGAATTGAGACATCCATAAGGGTCGCGTCCGGAAGTTAGTCGGCTAAATGCCAATGGCTGGAATTGAACAAGTAGCAGCCGCATAAGATTTCTGCGCTGGGGAGGGCGGCCTTAGAATCCGATTGTCTACACTATTGGCAGAAGGGCATTTTTCGACATTCAAGGCAATAGTTATATAGCCGAGACTTGTTGTAGGTCTTTGCCCAGCACTCGCATCGCGGCGTGTATGACGTTAGAACTTGATGCTTATCTCGAAGGCTTCCGAGAGCAACCGGCTACGTGGACTGGCCACGTCTTGTCAGCACTGTTCTGCACTCTTTCCGGTATAGCGGCCAGCGCGATGGTTGTTGGCGAGCGTCAGATTTAGAATCACTGTCGCGATCAGCGAAATAAGGGCCGTGTGAATACTGGTCGTCATCGCGAACAGCAGCAATACCAGGCAGTCCAGCGTCAGCTGCGTAAAGCCTGTACGCAAGCCGAATGCCTCCTGCAGATACAGGCAAAGAATGTTGAAGCCGCCGAGACTTGCATTGTGACGAAACAGGATCAGTAGGCCAACGCCGGCGAGCAGACCGCCGGATATCGAGGCGAAAATCAAATCAATGCCGTCAAAGCGCACCAAGCTTGGGATGGCCTCGCAGAAGGCCGACAGCAGGAGCACGGAGCCGAGCGTCTTGATGGTGAAGCCCCATCCCTTCTTTCTTACCGCGAGAATGTAGAAGGGAAGGTTGATCGCAGCAAAAAACAAACCGAAGCTGATGCCGATCAGCTGGTGAAATAAAAGTGCGACACCGACAATGCCTCCTGTCACTAGACCAGCTTTGCTTAGCACTGTAACACCAATAGACGCCAACAAGGTGCCGGTAAAGATTGCTTGCAGGTCTTCGATTGTCGTATGAGTACTGGTTAAGCTTATCTGGCGTGTCGGAAGAAGTGGCATCGCTGTATCCCGAAAAGAGTCGGCGCAGTCCTATGCGTTTGAGTACTTGGGAACTGCAGACCACGACATCTGCGTTCGATCATGGATGCTGCCGTGAGCGGTAAGGAAAGTGCTTTGATTCCCTGGGCCGATTTCAAGCGGTGGCGCACTCCGCCTCCGAAGCTTCAGCATGCTGCAGAAACAATGCAAGCATCCTGTCCATGGTCGCAATATGGAAATGGAGCCACTGGGAAAAAAGGCCGCCAATTTCCCGACCCTCAGCAATTGCGCCTTCCTTGGCACGCAGACAAGCCTGCTGAAGCGCATTAAGCGCCTGGGCATGCTGGTCGCGGTGGCATGAGATTCCTGGGAAGCCAATTTCTTCCATTGCCTGCTCCTCTTCCTTGAAATGATCATGGACGTCCTTGAGCAATGACTCGAGCGCCGCAGCGAATTCAGCATCGGCAACTGATGAAAGATGGTCAATCCTATCATGCAGTGCGCGGTGAGATTCATCCATGAAAGCGATACCTAGCGCGAGTGATTCCGAGGATGATTCGGGAGAAGGATTGAAGCACATACTTGCTTTCGTACAGAGTCAAATGGCAACGGAGGGCTGCATTGGCTGTGTCGGAATACCGACCGGCCCGACGCAGGAATGATAATGTCATTTGGCGACGCCCGAGTTGGCGGAGTAGTGCATTGGTCCGGCACAAACGCGGCTTATGCCAACGCCTCTCAGTCGCCAGGAAGCGATGTTAGAAGTAGCGCCCCGAAATTTGATTGATCTAGGTCAATTTATTTAAAAGCGTCCTGGCACAGCCAATGACGCTTGCTTGACATCTGTGCTGATCACTTTGAATAACAGCTGACAGTTGAAAACGCCGGGCAGGAACGCAAAGGACAGGGTCGTATCGACGTTCGATCAGAAGGCATCCCGGAGACATCAAGCTCATGAGAGGAGAGGCAGAGGGGTCTATCGCTTTGCAACGGACGTACATGGGAAATTCGCCCGTTAATTCGCCTCACTACTTCTCGGCAGAATGTTCCTCTCTTATGGGGTTGAAGATACCAGCAACCTCTTTGCCATTAAGGGCGACTAAAGCCAGAGAGCGAGACGATCATGGACGCTGCTTAACGGAAGACCATGACTGGAACCGGGGAGTCTGCCAGTACTCGCTGCGTTTCGCTGCCTAGCAGGAGTTTGCTTATGCCTCTGCGTCCGTGAGAAGCAATGAAGATCACATCGCAGCCAAAGCGTTCCACGGCTGCAATAATCTCTCCGCTGGGATCAACTGAGCATGGCGTCGTCGTTTCACATGGCACCCCTTGTTTCTGCGCCTCGTCGGCGAGACGCTGAACATATTGTTTGGAGAGACGAAGCGCATCGTGCTCAACTTCCTTCTTGTAATTGGAGATCGTGGATCCTTCGGTTAGATATGGATACACAAAGGGATGAGCTACCGAAATCGCCACGATTTTTCCATTATTCGTCTTGGCCGCTTCGATCGCAGGTCCAAAGGTTTTTTCCGCCAACGGCGATCCATCAGTTGGAACAAGTATGGACTTGAACATGACGATTCCTTTCTAAGCTAATGAAATAAAGAATTTCAGCATCCTTCACCATCCGGACACATGCATGCCAGCAGTCAAATCTATATGCTTTGCCAAAGCATAGTCTGCAATGCAACCGCCATTGTTTTCAACGTCGTTGTGGCCGAGGGTACTCGATTTACTGCGGCGGCAATTCAAGCTTCATCGACATTGTCCCACCCTCGGTCGAAGGCGAGATTTCAAATCCAAGGGTACTCGCTAGATTGAGGATCCCATGGTTGTAGCTGAGTGCCTCGCCGACGATGCGCTGCGTACCCCGGTGAGTGCAATATACAATCAGTTTCCTCATCAGTGCGTAACCTAATCCTTGTCCCTTGAGATCGGAGCGAACGATTACCGCAAATTCCGCCTCAATGTTGTCAGGATCCGCAACGACGCGTGCAACACCGAGGGTTTCCCATGCTCCAGTGTCAAGCTTGCGCGTGGCAATGAATGCCATTTCGCGGTCGTAGTCGATCTGTGTCAGCCGCGCGAGCTGCGAAGGCGAAAGCTCACGCAGGCGGATGAACATCCGGTAGCGGACGTCTTCCGCGTCCAGCGCGTTGAAGAAGGCTACATGCGCAGCGCCATCCTCGGGTCGGATCGGACGCAACAATAGCTCGGCGCCTTGCCACTGAACCCGTTCTTCCAGCTCAGCCGGATATGGGCGGATGGCCAGTCGTTCCAATCCATTGCCTTTTACCGGTTTCACGCAGATACGCGCATCCAGCGCAATCACGCCATCGGCGTCCGCAAATAGCGGATTGATGTCGAGTTCCTGCAGTTCGGGCAGGTCGATCACCATGTCGGATACCTGTACGAGCGTGCGGCTGACTGCTTCGATATCGGCCGGACGACGGTTGCGGTAGCCGCCAAGCAGTCGTGCGATGCGTGTACGTGAGATCAGCTCGCGGGCCAACACGCCGTTAAGCGGCGGCAGTGCAATAGCACGATCGGCCGTTACCTCGACCGCAATGCCGCCTTGCCCGAACAGAATAACAGGTCCAAACACCGGGTCCGTTGCAACACCTACAATGACTTCGCGGCCCTCCGGCCGCCGCGCCATCGCCTGCACCGTGAAGCCTGCCAATCGCGCATGCGGATATACCTCATGGAGCCGCCCATGCATCTTTTCGGCAGCCGCTGTCACCGCCTCAGCGCTCTCCAGGTCCAGCACGACACCGCCTACATCGGACTTGTGGGTGATATCGGGAGAGAGGATTTTCAAGGCGACCGGAAAACCGATGTCTCGTGCCACTTGACCGGCAGCGGCAGGATCATTGACGGTGCGGGTTTCCACAATCGGGATACCGTAAGCCGCCAATACCTGCTTGGCTTCCCATTCCGAAAGCAGCTCCCGACCCTCGGCAATGACTTTCTCCACAATGGCCCGTGCGCTTTTCTTGTCTTCAAGGCGCGTGTCCGATATGGCAGACGGTACTTCCATCAATAGCCGCTGGTTTCTCTGGTAGCGGACCATCTGCATGAAGCCACCGACTGCCTTTTCCGGGGTATCGTAGGTCGGCACACCGATGTCTGCGAAAGTCCTTCTTGCGGCTGCTACAGATTCGCCGCCCAGCCAGCAAGCCAATACATTACGTTGCGATTGCTTGATGATCGGAGACAGCGTCGTTGCTATCTCGACGCTTGGTACGATCGGGGTAGGAGCATGAATAAATAGTATGGCATCGACATCCTTGTCGTGCAACAGGATTTTCAGGGCTTGTGCGTAACGTTCAGGGGGCGCATCACCCACGATATCGATCGGATTAGCCTTGGACCAATTGTCTGGCAATACCGCGTCAAGACGTTCCAGTGTCGCAGGGGAAAGGCGAGCGAGCTTGCCACCGGACGAGATAAGGGTATCGGTCGCCATCACACCCGGACCGCCGCCATTGGTAAGAATCGCCAGGCGCTCTCCGCACAGCGGACGCAGGCGGGCAAGAGTCTCGACCGCATCGAACAGTTCTTCGGTCGAGTACACTCGCAGCATGCCCGCACGCCGGATTGCCGCGTCGTACACGTCGTCGGCGCCGGCTAACGCACCAGTATGGGATGTGGCCGCTTTCGCGCCTTCTGCGACCCGGCCGGCCTTGATGACCAGTGTCGGCTTGCTGCGTGCAGCGGCACGCGCTGCCGACATGAACTTGCGCGCCGAGCTGACCGCTTCGATGTACAGCAGGATGGCTTGCGTATCGGGGTCACTGGCAAGATAGTCGATGACGTCGCCGAAATCCACATCCGCGCTGTCGCCAAGGGAAACAAACTTCGAAAATCCAATGTTGCGCGACCTGGCCCAGTCGAGTACACCGGTGACCATGGCTCCGGATTGAGAAACGAATGCAATTTTGCCGGGCAAGGCATCAATATGAGCGAAGCTGGCGTTAAGGTGAATGCCAGGCACCAGCATGCCGACGCAGTTCGGCCCCAGGATGCGCAACAGGTATGGCTTTGCGGCGTCCAGCATTAGCTCCTTCATCGTCCGGCCGCGCCAGTCCTTGTGGGCAGACAATCCTGCGGTAAGCACAATGGCAGCGCGGGTCCCGCGTTCGCCGAGCTGGCCTATCAAGTCCGGAACACTGGCAGGCGGCGTACAGATGATAGCTAGGTCGGGGGCGCCGGGCAGGGAATCGATGTCCTTGTAGCCCTTGAGGCCGCACAGCGCTTCATACTTGGGATTGACAGGATAGATGTCCCCTGCGAATCCCGCGCGAATGATATTTTCCAGCACGGTGGAGCCGACGCTGCGAGGCCTGTTGGACGCACCGATGATGGCGACCGACTTCGGATGAAACAGGTAATTCAGGTTGCGAACCGTCATGTGCGCCTCGGATTGGTAGAAACGTTGCCAAGCTATCCGGATTGAAGCCTCGATGGCGTGCAATTGGTATAAAACTCAATGCGAAATGAGCACGGGTACCGTCATCGATTGCAGGACCGTGCGCGTGGTCCCGCCAAGCAGGATTTCGCTCAGGCGAGATCGGCCATAGCCGCCCATGACGAGCAAGCCGGCGCCAAAGTCAGCTACATGGGACAGCAGCGCATTGGCGACATCGATGTCCGGTGTAGTCTTCTGCCTGGAAACATCAACGTTGATGCCATGGCGTACGAGGTAGGCGGCGATGTCGGCTCCAGGTTCCTCGCCGTGCGCACGCAGGGATACCTCCGGGTTGAAGATTACGACTTGCACCTGGCGTGTTGCCCGCAGCAGTGGGAGCGCGCCGTTGACCGCCCGTGCGGCGGCCAGGCTGCCGTCCCAGGCAATGACCGCGCGTTCCCCAAAATGAGTATTGTCATCGACATACGGTGCGACAAGTATCGGGCGCCCACTGTTGAGCAAGGTGTACTCGGCAACGTCATTGCGTTCACCGGTCACGGTTTCCGCAGGGTCGGATTGGCCGACAATGACCAAGTCGCAATAGCGTGCCTGCAGGGATAATGCTTCGCCTGATTCATCCTCGATAAGCCGTTTCTCGAAAGATCGGACATGATTGCGTTCGGCAATCTGTTCGAATTCAGCCACCGCTTTCTCGGCGGTTTCCTTCATGTATGTCAAGCAGGCTTCCAATACCGGCGCTGCGCCGGGAACCATGCCGCCTGAATACAGCACCGGCAGCAAGCCGGTTGGCGCTACACCAATCAAATGCGCATCATTTTCCGCGGCTATCCGAGCAGCCAGTACCACCCGATGCTTGGTAAGGCGGGACCCGTTGACATGAACGGCTATCGTACGGTACGGCATATCGGTACTCCCATGATGTGGCAAGTAAAACCGGAATCAGACAAGGGTCCGGTACGGTTGGCAGCTTGAAAGCCGGCGTAATGAACAGGCGAGCCCATGGTAGAAGTGCGGCTTGAAAATTTGATTGATGCAGATCAAAGTGCACTGAACGCCGAAGAGGCGGTTGCCAGGTTTTTTCCCGGCCGGGATTTTTGATTCAGGTCAAGGTAACAAGCAGGGCTTGGGTCGCATAGTGACATTAATCCGCCGCTGCGGGATGCGATGACATCGGCGGCAATTCATGCGCTGGAGGATGCTGACATGGACAAATCAACTGAGAAATTCATACTCGACATCATTGATCACGGCAAGGACCTGACGCTCGCCACTGTAAGGCCGGACGGTTATCCACAGGCGACTACGGTCAGCTATGCAAACGATGGCATGGACATCTACGTTGGTATCGGCAAGAACAGCCAAAAGGCAGATAACCTGCGTCGCAATAACAAGGTTTCGCTGACGATCAACGCGCCTTACAAGGATTGGAACGAGATCAAGGGCCTGTCTATCAGCGGCACCGTGGAGTTCCTCAACGACGCAAAGGAACTTCAGCATGCTGCCGACTGCATGATCAAACGCTTCCCACAGCTGCTGGAATGGACTAAGTCAAACCAGACCAATGATGTCCTGTTGTTGAAGATTCGCCCCCAGTTCTTATCGGTGCTTGACTACCAAAAGGGATTCGGCCATACCGAGCTGCTGCAAATCTGATTCTCCTAAGGTACTCATGCCATGCTGGGGCTTTTCAGATTGCATTGACGTAGCATTGAACAGCAGAGCTAAGGCCGGGATGTCCCCGCTATAACCTATAGCGAACGGGGGTAACAGCTACCTGTTTCTATTCGGGTTTATCCGCTGCTCATTTGCGCGATACCTGGTCCGTACGTTTCCTGAATTGAAAAAGCCGAAAGCCGCCAAACGGGGCTGCTGCCAACGCTTTGAGTTACCCGGATCTGATCCTATCCACTACGGAATGTCCAATGTCCTATAAGACTATTCTTGTCCATGCCGATCATTCGCCTCACCTGGTACAGCGTGTACGTGCTGCCTCCCTTGCCGGGAACAACATCAATACCCATATAGTTGGTGTTGCTGTCACTGGAGTTTCTCACTACCTGCGTCTGTCGGAGCGGACCCGGCAGCAGGGCGGGCAGGTCACAGATGCGTGGCATGAAGAAGTTGGCCGTCTGCACAAGTCGGCAGAGGCGGCACTGGCGCGCTTCGAAGACGCAGCGCGTGCTGCCGGTCTCCAATCATTTGAATGCAGGTTGGTAGCGGATGATGAACTTGATGGCTTGAGTTTGCATGCTAGGTACAGCGACCTGACTATTCTTACCCAATGGGATGCAGAAGCGCCGGCTCATCCTATGGCTGATGACCTACCGGAATATGTTGCGGTATCCAGTGGACGGCCCGTTCTGGTATTGCCACATCGCCATGAAATCGAGGTATTGGCCGACAATCCATTGCTGGCTTGGGATGGCAGCCTGGAAGCAACCCGGGCCGTGCATCATGCGCTACCCCTGCTGGAACGTGCCGGAAAGGTCGACGTACTGATCCTGCGCCATGGCAGGAAGCCAACAGCCTCGAATGATGTAGCAGGAGCCGATATCGTTCCTTATCTCGCCCATCATGACATTGCAGCGAACGTGATACAGGAACGCGACAGTCACAGCGATATCGGGGGTGCGCTGCTTGCATGTTGCGATACTGCGCAAAGTGATCTTCTTGTCATGGGCTGCTATGGCCACTCCCGTTTCCAGGAAATGCTGCGGGGTGGGGTAACACTGACCGTGCTTGAGAAAATGACCATTCCAGTGCTGATGGCTCACTGAATTTTGAGGAAGCGCCGGCTTGGTCGGAAAAACTCTACCAAAGACCTGCAGTAAGGAGGTGAGAGGGAGTCTTTAGAAAGTGGCTTTCGCCATCTTTGTAAGGCCAGCCGCCCCGCCTGACTACTGCGCGAATTCGTAGGCAATCTCGGCAATGTGACCACGCCAGTAAGGCTTGGGGCCTTCCGGCAGCATCCACTTCACCTCACCGTCAAGTGGTATCGACATTCCCGCGCGTTGTGTATAGTTCCAGAACCGTCCTTGCCATGGTGTTTGTACGATTTTCCCATTCACAGTACGACCGCGTGCGTCGGTACGGACAGACTCGATCAATCCGGCATTGGAGAAGGTAAACAACAGGGTCAGCTTGATATTGCCGTCTTCAAGCGTGGCTTGCGCCGAGTTGGCGTCCACGGCATGCCAACGTACCCCTTGGCTGGGCAATAATGCAGTCGGATACCAGGCTGCTTCTGCAAAAAAGCGCATGAGTTCGCCTTCCGCCACATCGCTACTGCCATGCAGGTGCGCAACGGTAAATAAGCCAAGCAGCGACGCGTGAAGAATGCCATCACCAGCCACATAGGCATCGTGCACATGCACATTCAAACCTGGCAAGACACCAATACGTCCATTCCAGTCAAACCCGGGCCGTTGCGTGACCACCTTCTGATCCGACGTGAACGGATACCATTTGTCATCCGACTCGCTCATGTTGAACGTGCCCTGGTGTCTGACGTGTACACCCGCCACCATGGGTTGACCGTCTTTGAGCACCGTCCGAAAGAATTGTTGCACCGGCGACGGCAGAGACGAGAGTGTATTGAAGTCGACCGTCTTCGATGTGATTGGGTGCCGTGCCGCATCAAGACGGGTACGCAGTTCGCGCGTTTCGGCATTCCATTTCATTCTTCCAATACCCACAGCGGCAACTACAATGCCGGCGAAGAGTAATGATGCTGTCGACAGTTTTGTTTTCATGGCGGGAGCAAAAGGCGAGGGCGTTGAGGCATATGACGGAGAAGTCTATTGGGAAAATGTCGCGTTAGCCGGCGCGGGCAAATGAGTTCTACGTGCGCGTTGCAGCCTCTTGCGAAGCTCGGAGGCCCATAACACCGTACTGGCAACGACACCACAGAAGACCCACTGCTCCAAGTCAAGTGGTGTGGTACTGAATGCAGTGTTGAGCACGCTCAGATGGACGACCGCAATCTGCAGCAGCAGCGAGAAGGCGATCGCACCCCATAGCCACTTGTTGGCAAACAAGTGATGAAATGCGCTTGTCATGTCCGATCTGGCATTGAAGCAGTTGTAAAGCTGGGCAAGTACCAGCACCGTAAAGCCGGCGGTGCGCGCATTGTCGAGATCACGCGAGCCTTCAATCAAACCGCCTGGCAAATAAAAGTCGATGGTCAGCAGCGTGACGATAGCCATCACGAAACCGGTCTGCAAGACACTTGCCCACATCTGTGCGTCAATGATCCGATCAGTCCGCCGGCGAGGTGGACGTGCCATGACGTCATCGGTTTCGGGATCCATACCCATCGCTAGCGCAGGCCCTGAGTCGGTCAATAGATTGATCCACAAAATCTGGGTCGCCAGCAGGGGCAACACAAGCCCTCCTGCAGCATCAGTCAGACCGAGAACGCCTGCCAGAACCACGCCGAGGAAAATGGTCAATACCTCGCCAATGTTTGATGAAAGCAGGTAACGCAAGAACTTCCTGATGTTGTCGAAGATATGCCGTCCCTCGCGCACCGCACGTACAATCGTTGCAAAATTGTCATCAGCAAGAATCATTCGGGCCGCTTGCTTGGTCACTTCCGTGCCAGTAATACCCATCGCGATGCCAATGTCCGCCGACTTCAGTGCGGGAGCATCGTTGACGCCGTCGCCGGTCATTGCAACGACATTGCCATCGGCTTGCAGCGTATCAACGATCCGCAATTTGTGCTCGGGAGCGACACGGGCGAACACGGAGGCCGATCTAACCGCACTGGCAAAGGCAACCTGGTCCATCCTTTCCAACTCCAAACCGGTCAACGCCGGCGCCGGGGCGGCAGTAATGCCGAGATCTGCTGCGATGCGCGCCGCGGTTCGGGGATGGTCGCCGGTAATCATCAACACTCGAATGCCGGCATGGCGGGCTTCGCGGATTGCCAGAGCGGCTTCTTCGCGTGCAGGGTCAATGATGCCAACCGTACCGGCATAGATCAGATCCTGTTCCAACTCGTCGCTTGGATGCGGGTCTTCTCCCGGCTTCAAGGAACGATAGGCGACTGCCAACGTACGCAGGGCCGCATCGGAAAGGCTGTCGATGTCGGCCAAAATGCGCTGGCGTCGGGCGTCGTCCAGCAAGACAGTCTCGGAGCCAATGCGAACCCTGCTGCATCGCTGGAGCAATACATCAGGCGCGCCTTTTGTGACAATGACAATATTGTCGCTATCTTCATGATCGACCTGTAGGGTCGACATCAATTTGCGTTCCGAGCTGAACGGGATTTCACCGATGCGTTCAAAACGCCGCTTGCGCCGTGCGGCAGCGCCCAGCTTCTCTTCAGCGACCAGGAATGCTGCCTCGGTCGGATCGCCCTGGATTTCCCATTGCCCGGCATCGCTTTTACGTAGATCGGCATTGCTGGCCAGGCTGCCGCCGCATAAAACTACGACATGTTCGGAGAGCAGTGGCCCTGGTTCGAGCCGTTCGCCTTGATAGAGAATCTCACCTTTTGGTGCATATCCGATACCGCTGACATGGGTCGTTCCAGACGCTGTGATAATGCGCTCGATCGTCATTTCCGCCCGAGTCAGCGTGCCGGTCTTGTCCGATGCAATCACTGTGGCCGACCCCAGCGCTTCCACTGAGGACAGCTTTTTGACGACCGCATTTTGCCGCGCCATCCGTTGTACGCCCAGGGCAAGCACAATCGACAGGATCGCAGGCAGGCCCTCTGGCACAGCTGCCACGGCAAGCGAGACCCCAAGCAGGAGCACCTCGACGATTTCCGCCACCCCGTGAACTGGAGTAATCAGGAGGACTGTGGCCACGACGAGTACCGCAATGAGAGCCACAACTGTACCAAGTGTCTTACCGACCTTGCCGATTTCCTTTTGCAACGGTGTCTGAGATTCTGCGGTACGGTCGAGCATACTGGCGATGGCGCCAATCTCCGTAGCCATCCCGGTGGCGGTCACAATGGCCAGACCATTGCCCTGAACAACGGTAGTGCCCTTGAAAACCATGTTGGTTCTGTCGGCCAGCGCAACCGGTTCACGCAGTACCCTCGTATCCTTGAGCACGGCTTCACTTTCGCCGGTCAGCGACGCTTCCTGCACCCGCAATGCCGACGCCTGCACCAGGCGTGCGTCTGCACCAACGATATCTCCCTCGCTCAAGGAGAGCAAGTCGCCACGGACCAGATCGTGCGTGGGTACGCGGACAAGTTTTCCGTCACGTAGTGCCGATGACATGGCCGCTGTCATGCTAGTCAGTGCCGCAACAGCATTTTCTGCCTTGACTTCCTGCACGTAACTCAGGATGGCATTGAGAATGATGATTGCTGTAATGACGATGGTATCAACGGGTGCGCCAGCGCGCCCTTCGATGAACCACGCAATTAGGCCAATGGCTGCAGCAGCAATCAGTAGGTAGACCAACGGATCCTGAAAGTGCAGCAGGAACTGCCGCCAGGCAGGTGGGCGAGGTTCGGCACGAAGGGCATTGGGGCCGTCATCATGAAGCCGCTGTAACGCTTCAGTTGAGGACAGACCAGCATGGGCATTCGTCTCGAGAGCAGCGACAATGCTATCGTTGTCAAGCGCGTAGGGTTGGTCAATGCTGACGGACTGTTTCATCATGCGCTTCTATGATTGATCTTATCAACGCCGTGATGCCTTGAACGGCGAAGCAGGCGAGAGAGGCAACGATGCCTCAGATTTGTTTTATGGTTCCTGGCAAGATGGGTCGGCGACCCTCCGGCCTTTTTATCGCTGCAACACATAAGTGCCCGGTGCATCGCAGACGGCAGGCGGCATGGATGGTGGCTTTTGCCGGTGCGGCGACTGGCTGGATAACCAGCCTTCCCACGCGGCCCACCATGATCCTTCCTGCGATGGCGTCGTGCGATGCCAATCTTCGGGGTTGATATAGGGATCGGTGGGCAAGTGTCGGGAAATCTGGTATTGCCGATTGGGATGCCCGGGCGGCGAAACCACGCCGGCATTATGCCCGCCGCTGGTCAGGCAATAAGTTACTTCGGTATCGGTGAGCAGATGGATCTTATAAGTCGATCGCCACGGCGCGACATGGTCGGTAATGGTGCCGACGGAAAAAATTGGCACGCGTATATCGGACAAAGCAATTGGCTGCCCATTCACGCTATAACGGCCTTCGGCCAGGTCGTTGTGAAGGAACAGGTCACGCAGATACTGGATATGCATCCGGTAGGGCATGCGGGTCGTATCCATATTCCATGCCATCAGGTCCGTGACTTTTTCTGGCAAGCCAAGCAGGTAATGATTCAGCCGACGCGACCAGATCAGGTCATTGGAGCGAAGCATCTGAAACGCACCGGCCATCTGGCGGCTATCGAGATATCCCTGTTCCCACATTAATGCTTCGAGCAATGCAACCTGGCTTTCATCGATGAACAGCGACAACTCGCCTGGCTCCTTGAAGTCCACTTGCGACGCGAACAAGGGCATGCTTGCCAGTCGCTGATCGTTGTCACGCGCCATCGTCGCTGCGGCAATTGAGAGCAGAGTGCCGCCAAGGCAATAACCGACCGCATGGAGGATAGGTGATTGCGTCGTCTTGCAGATGGTCTCGATGGCGTCCATGATGCCCAGCGTACGATAGTCATCCATGGTGAGCTCACGATCAGCAGCGACCGGATTTTTCCAGGAGATCATGAATACGGTGTGCCCTTGCTCAACCAGATAGCGCACCAATGAATTATGCGGCGACAGGTCAAGAATGTAGTATTTCATGATCCACGCCGGCACAATCAGTACCGGCGTCGTATGAACAGTCGATGATGCTGGCGCGTACTGGATCAGTTCGATTAACCGATTTCGGAAGATCACCTTGCCCGGCGCGGCAGCGAGCGTCTCACCGACCTTGAATGCGTGTTCGTGCGGTGTGGCGGAGATGTCATGGAGCCAGTCGTTGGCAGCATTCGTAGCGCCGCGGATGAAATTCTGCCCCTGACTTCGGACCGCCTCATTGATCACCACGGGATTCATGCTGGCAAAATTCGAGGGCGACAACATGTCAAGTAGTTGTCGCGCAGCAAAAGTCACAACCTCCTCGTGATGTTTCGAGACACCACTGATTCCTGTTGTCGCACGATGCCACCATTGCTGGGACATCAAGAAGCCTTGGTACATGACGCTAAATGGCCACTGCTGCCATGCAGGATCGGCGAAGCGCTTGTCCTGGGGCAGAGGATCGACGCAGGGTTCAAGCGTACTGTCTGCATGCCGCATGGTGTCATAGGCATACCCCTGCCACCTTGCCACCTTATGCCAACCATCAATGAGCAATTCCTGCTGCTTTGATGGCGACAGTTGGAGGTGCGTGATCCAGTCGATATATGCCATCCATAGGGCAATTGGCGACATGCCTCCGGTAAGTCGTCCAACCGCTGCCATCACGATGCGGTCCAGATCCTTGTTGCTATCGTCAAGCGGACGCTGCCCCATGTAAGGAGTTCCGAGCCAGGCACTGGCAAGCCGTTCAGGGTGGTTGAGCATGTCCCAAGGTGCGTGATCCATTGGATAGGTCTTTGAGAAGTTGATCCGCCGAAGATAAACAAACGTTTGCCAAAAAAACCTGACTTGGATCAAGTACATCGGGAATGGCGAAAATTATCCTGTCGCCTCGCTCAACGAATGCCAGGATGCCTGCATGAATGCTCGAACAGTCGAAAATTTTACGTTCGACGAAGTCGCTGTCGGAGACCACGCACAACTCGTTCGCACACTGTTACCGGAAGACATTGAACTGTTTGCCGCAGTATCCGGTGACGTCAATCCGGCGCATCTCGATCCGGTCTTTGCGGCAGGCAACCGCTTCCACAAGGTAGTCGGCCATGGCATTTGGGCGGGATCCTTGATTTCTGCGGTGCTTGGAACAAAATTGCCGGGTGCGGGCACGATTTACTTGGGGCAGGATTTACGTTTCAAGCGTCCGGTCGGAATCGGTGACACCGTGACCGTCACTGTGACCGCAAGAGAAAAAGACCCTGCGCGCAAGGTGATCTACTTTGATTGCCGCTGTACCAATCAGCAAGGTGAAGACGTGGTCACCGGCACGGCGGAAGTGCTTGCGCCGACGGAAAAAATCCGGCGGCCCGTCATCGAGGTGCCGGAAGTCGCGGTCGCGCACCGACAGCGTTACCGAGAGCAGCTTGATGGGGGGAACACTCAATCAACGCCCGAAGGAGGAGGTGCCACGTCGCCAGCAAATTCCGCCGGAGCGACTGCGCCGGGGATGGCACCGTTCGTGGACGGATCGGTTGCAGCGCCGTTCAGCTTGCGCGGCCGACGTGGGCTGGTGCTGGGAATTGCCAATGAACACTCCATAGCCTATGGCTGCGCGCGCGCCTTTCGAGCGGCAGGGGCCGAATTGGCAGTGACTTACGTAAATGACAAGGCTAAGCCCTTTGTTGAGCCGTTGGCAGAGGCGCTTGGATGCTCCATCACTGCACCATGTGATGTGCGCATTCCTGGCCAACTCGAAGCACTGTTCGAGCGAATCGAGCGGGAATGGGGCCGGCTGGACTTCGTATTGCATTCGATTGCCTATGCACCCAAGGAGGATCTGCATGGGCGTGTCACCGATTGTTCAGCAGCTGGCTTTGCAATGGCCATGGATGTGTCATGCCATTCCTTTATTCGCATCGCGCGGCTGGCTGAACCGTTGATGCGCCAGGGAGGATGCTTGCTGACAGTGAGCTTCTACGGATCGGAACGGGTGGTCGAGCACTACAATTTGATGGGACCGGTCAAGGCGGCACTTGAGAGCACCGCGCGCTATCTGGCAGCGGAATTGGGACCAAAAGATATACGTGTGCATGCGATTTCTCCTGGACCGATGCGCACCCGAGCAGCCAGTGGTCTTGACCGTTTTGACGAACTGCTGGAAAGAGCGGCAGCGCAGGCTCCGCAGAAGCGCCTGGCGAGTATCGATGACGTTGGCGCACTGGCAGCATACCTGGTCGGAGATGGTGGAAAAATGTTAACCGGCACGGTGATACCAGTGGACGGAGGTCAGCACGTGATGGCCAGTTGATCCACCGGTAACGAGCATTGGGTTCGCTATTTGGCAAAGCCTAACTTAGGTATTTAGCCAGTCGCAGCGCTACGTAAGACCTTATCGGGCACAGGATGAAAGCGGTGTGAAGAACCGTTCAACGTCCAGGACTAAAGCGCGTTCACATTCGGCATTTAAGATCCCATGAATAAGGTTTATAGGGGGGCAATATCCATTTCACTTAGCACCTTGTGGTCTCGCTCCTGTATTGCCGTACCGTCCGCACTATTTAACAGCGGGCTTGTCTCTTATCTGCGTACCAATATGTTTTAGCAAAAAACATTTTTTTAAAGAAATGTTTTAACATTATGCGACGTATAAACGCTACCGTGAGGCACGACCGCCGGGAACTCAGCACAAAACTAGCCATCTATACAAGCATGTGGTCCCTTTTTCACAGCAGCGGTGATGTAGTAGTCTTTTGTCATTTTGAATAGGAGCCCCTTATCAATTTGAGTAGTCTATTATTATGATTGCAAAAAAAGGAATGAGTATTCCTTTGCTACGATGACCAAGGGACCACCCCTGAAGCGGTGGTCATGTGTCGAGAGCCCAGCATGTGTAAAACAGCGTAAGCGCTCGGCGAAGGCACCTTGAAACGAAACGCGCTGATCGGCGAGGATCGTGTCCACTAACGAACGAAATGGACACGTGTACATCATGGAAGAGAGTGCTGAAGTAAAACCGACCCGTCGCC
>NZ_VFAH01000041.1 GCF_008929045.1 Noviherbaspirillum aerium
CCTCGCCTCAAGTGGTTGGTCAACACTTCCACTTTGGCACATCGATGCCGTCGGCGCAGGAGTCCCTCCAACCTCCATGTCCTTAAGCCTCGTTAATTCTAGAAGGCGGCGTCCATACCATTTCTAACAAACTGACTTTTTAAGGATGCGCCAGTAGCCCTTCATGTTGTGCAGGGCGCGCACCCAGATCTCGCCGACTTCGCCTTCCTTCGCGTCTTGCAGCGTGCCAAGGTCAACGATGCGCAGGTCGACGCCGCGAATCCGCTTACCCGCCGAGCGCAACAGATACGCGCGTGGACCACCCGCATCATGGTCCTCGGGAGACAGCGTGGTCAGCGTGCCGGCCGGCGAGCCGCCGTACGCCATGAGCTTGAGCGAGGAAAAATATGCGTGCTCGACGCCGGGTACCTGCAACATGAAAAGCATCATGGCTGGTACCAGGAAGGTATGGCTGACCCGGTGCTCGGCGATGGCGGCGATGATCCGAGCCGGGTCGAAACCGGGCAGCAGCACGTTGCGTCCGCCTTCGATCAGCGGCATGAAGGCGCTGTTGATCCCGGCATTATGGAAAACCGGCAGGGCATTGAAAATAACGAACGCTCGCCATCAAACCCGGTATTCTCGGCATACAGCTCATTCATCAGGCTCAGGTTTGCGTGGGTCAGCTCGATACCCTTGGGCAGACCTGTCGTCCCCGACGAAAACAATTGCAGGGCAGTGTTGTCACTGCCGGATGGATACTGCATCTTCCGCACTTTTTGTGATGGCAACTCCAAATTACTCCCCATGCAATACCCGAATACGTAACAGGGCAAGGCTCGCTCTTCCATACATCTGCCGTTTGATCATCTTGAGGCGGTTGATATGTCCTTCAGTCATGCCGTTGCTATAGCTGCTCGTGAGCGCCGCATTCACAGCGGCGTAGTCCTGTTTCAAGCCCTCAGCAAAGCGACGCGGTTCCCAGATGCCGCTTTCGCAAGCTTGCCTGATCCAGCTGTCGAGCTGCGCAGGTACTTCCTTTCTTACGATGGCAATAAACTGTTGAGCCAGGCGGCGTGAATCGCTGACATGCGGATTCAGTTTGCAGAGCAGATCAATGAACTGCCGCCGGCTCTCCACCTCGACATCGCTGCGATATTCCAGGCCAAGCAACCAGGCGCACACGCTTCTTGACGACGGGATGATGATATTTCGGCCCCGCGCCGTTTCAGGCATAGTTCGACGCCATTCCTGCAGCCGTTGTCGAAGGATGCTTGGGCCGCCACGGTAACCTTTATCGACGATCTCGCGCATCCGCACCAACGCGTTGTGACAGCCTTCACTCCTGCGACGCAGCAAATAAGGTTTGAAGGCGGCCAACTTGCTGGCCCTGGGAGGTCGGCAGGCACGCTCAGGAAAGGCATCGGCCCTTAACCAGTTGCGCACCGTACGACGATCCAACTTCATGGTGCGCGAGATTGCCGAGATCGTCATGCCATTGCGCCGAAGTTGAACAACTTGTTAGAACTCGTTTCATTAATAGGTAGTCAATGTTTTTTTCGGCATGAAGAGGTTTCATCATGGCGCGAAGAGAAGAACTTACCGATGAACAATGGGCAGTCCTCGAGTCGCTCATTTTCGGAACGCCAGCCCGCGAACGCAGGCAGTCTGGCGCTGGAATCGGTGGCGACCGTCAGGCGCAGCCCCGGTACGGAGATGCGTGCAATGGCGTCTTGGAAAACCTGATTCACCATCAGGATCTTCGCTTCGCCTTTGTTTAGCACATATTCGGTCTGGGGCGGCGCCAAGCGCCAATTGACCGGCATGCTGACAGCACTGATCTTGTAGGCGGCCATCAGCAGCATTCGTTTGCATGTACGCTCGGTAGGCAAGTATCTGACGCTCTCGGGCTTCAGGCCGCAAAAGCCGATCCGGCGAGCTATGAACAGTCATCGCAGGCGGTAAGCGAGTGGCTGGAGCAAACCTACCCGGAGATCGCGCTTCGCGCCAAGAAAGAGGACGCCGAGATTCACTGGGGCGACGAGACAGCGCTGGTGAACACGGATGTGCAGGGACGCAGTTTTGCGCCCAGGGGCAAAACGCCGGGGACGCTGGCCGTAGGCGGCACACGGGAAAAGCTGTCGAAGATTGCCACGGTGACGAACCAGGGCAAGGCACGCTGGATGATCATTGACGGCGTGTTCAACCATGAACGGCTCATCGAGTTCTTCGAAGTGCTGGTCAAGGAAGTGCAGCGCAAGGTCTTCCTGACACTCGACAACTTGCCGGTGCATCACTGCAAGCCGGTCAAGGCATGGCTGGCAAAGCATGGGGAGCAGATTGAGGTGTTTCATTTGCCTAGTTACAGCCCTGAGCTCAATCCGGAGGAGCGACTCAATGCGGATCTGAAGCACGTCGTGCGCACTGCGGCGCCAGTCCGGACCAAGGCCAAACTCAGATCAGCGGCTGAGGCGCATATGACGATGATTTGCGAGGAGCCCGAACGTGTGAAGTGCTACTTCCGGGATCCTCATGTTAAGTACGCCGCTTAAACATATTTGAGGGCTGGATCAGGTGCCAGCCATGCCGCCTGTTCCCCTGTCAGGCGACTTCGAACAGCCCGGCTGCGCCCATGCCTCCGCCAACGCACATGGAAACCACTACATAGCGCACGCCGCGGCGCCGGCCTTCGATCAGCGCGTGCCCCACCAGACGTGCGCCAGTCATGCCATAGGGATGGCCGATCGAGATGCTGCCGCCATTGACGTTGTATTTGTCGGGGTCGATGTCAAGCTTGTCCCGGCAGTACAGCACCTGGCAGGCGAAGGCTTCATTCAGTTCCCACAGGCCGATATCCTTGACCGACAGGCCATGCTGCCTGAGCAGCTTGGGGATCGCATACACCGGACCAATGCCCATTTCCTCGGGTCCGCAACCGGCCACGGCCATGCCGCGATAGATGCCCAGCGGCGCAAGTCCGCGCTGTTCGGCGAGCTTGCGGTCCATCAGCACGCAGGCAGAGGCGCCGTCCGACAACTGGCTGGCGTTGCCCGCAGTGACCACGCCCCCCTCGATCACCGGCTTGAGCCCAGCCAGGCTTGCCAATGTGGTCTCGGGACGGTTACCTTCATCGCGGGAGAGCTGGACTTCCTTGTAGCTGACCGCCTTGGTTTCCTTGTCGACCACAGCCATCGTGGTGGCTATCGACACGATCTCGTCGTCAAACAGGCCGTTTTGCTGCGCCTGCGCCGTGCGCCGCTGCGACTCGGCAGAATAGGCATCCTGTGCCTCGCGCGAAATCCCGTATTTATTCGACACGAATTCCGCGGTCTGCAACATCGGCATATAGGCATGGCGCGCCGCGGCCACCACGTTGGGGTCGATTTCCTCGGCTGTCCAGGCCATGTAGCGGTTCTGCACCGCCGAGATATTGTCCTGACCACCGGCGACCGCGATCTTCATTCCGTCCACCATGATCTGCTTGGCGGCGGTGGCGATGGCCATCAGGCCCGACGAACACTGGCGGTCCAGCGTCTGCCCGGAGACGGTGCCAGGAAGGCCGGCGGCCAGCGCAGCAGTGCGGCCGAGGTTGCCGCCTGCGGTACCTGCGGTCAGGACTGCGCCGATCACCACGTCGTCGATTTCGCCGCCTTCCACGCCGGCTCGTTCGACAGCATGCCGGATCGCATGACCCATCAGCGTGGGGGATTTGATGTTGTTGAGAGAACCGCGGAAGGCGCGGCCGATCGGGGTACGTGCAGTGGAAACGATGACTGCTTCATTCATGTCGGACTCCGGTTGGGATAAATTTATTTGAACGGCCAGTCGGCGAAGCGATGCCCGCCAGTGATCATTTCGGTCAGCAGGCCGGCACGCGACCAGTAGCCATGCCGGTCGCCCCGCTGTGAGCCGTAATGGTCGAGACGGGCAGCGATCTTCTGCAAGCCGATCGTGTCTGCCATGTGCATGGGTCCGCCACGGAAGTCAGGGAAGCCGTAGCCGTTAACCCAAACCAGGTCGATGTCGCCCGGCCGGTAAGCGATTTCCTCTTCCAGGATTTTTGCACCCTCATTGATCAGCGGGTAGACGCAGCGCTCGATGATTTCCTCATCACTGATGTCGCTGCTTTTGCGACGCGTGATGCCATGTTGCTCTGCCAGCGCGACGCAAATGCGCTCCACTTCCAGGTCGGGCACCGGGTTCCGGCCGTCGTAGCGGTAATAGCCGGCTCCGGTTTTCTGGCCGAAGCGGCCCAGCGCCATCATCTTTTGCACCACCGCACGGTATGATGGATCATCAGGCAGTCCGCCGGCCTTGCCGCGTTCGATAACGACCTTGGCGGCCACGTCCAGCCCAGCCAGGTCCAGCATGCGGCACGGTCCCATGGGCAGGCCGAGCGACTGGATCGCGCCGTCAATCTGTGCCGGACTCGCGCCCTCCATCATCAGGAATTCGGACTCCCGCAGATAAGGCTCGAGCATGCGGTTGCCAATGAAGCCATAGCAGACACCGGAAACGACAGGCACCTTGCCTATGGTGCGCGCCAGCTTGACCACGGTGCCAAGCACGTCTGGTGCCGTCGCATCGCCGCGCACAATTTCCAGAAGACGCATCACATTGGCGGGGCTGAAGAAATGCGTCCCCAGGAAATCCGCTGGCCGGCCGCTGGCTTGCGCCAGGATGTTGACGTCAAGGGTAGAGGTGTTGCTGGCGATGATGGCCCCCGCCTTGCATACTGTACCCAGCTGTTTTGCGACCTGCTTCTTGATGTCCATGTTCTCGAACACGGCTTCGATCACCAGATCGCAATCGGCCAAATCCTCTACTCTCAGGGAGCCGGTCAGCAAGGCCATGCGCTTTGCCGGGTCGTCCGGACGCAGCTTGCCCTTGGCGGCGCTAGCTTCATAGTTTTTGCGCACGATGCCAAGCCCCCTTTCCAGTGCCTCAGCGCTGGTCTCGACGATGGTGACCGGGATGCCGGCATTGGCGAAATTCATCGCGATGCCGCCTCCCATGGTGCCGGCGCCGAGCACACCAACCTTGCGTATCGGGCGTGCCGTAAAGTCGGCAGGTACCCCCGGAATCTTGCCTGCGGCGCGCTCGGCGAAAAACAGATGGCGCATTGCCACCGACTGCGGTGACGCCCTGCATTCCTCGAACAATGCCGCTTCGACCGCCTCGCCTTCCTCGAACGGCAGCGTTGCAGCCGCTTGAACGCAGCGGACGATGCGCTGCGGTGCCGGATAGGCGCCCTTTTTCGTTTTTGCTTCGGCCAGTGCCTTGTCGAAAAAATCCGCCTCGATGCCTTCCATGGCAGGCGTGCGGTCTCGCGTCCGGCGCGGACCCTTGCCTGCGCCGAGCAGTTCCTGCACATACACAAGGGCTCGCTCCAGCAAGGCATCGTTCCCGCCCGGCTCGACCAACGCGTCGACCAATCCGCTATCAAGGGCCTTGGCGGCGTCGATCGGCTTGCCGCTCAAAATCATGTCAAGGGCGAGGCGCGCGCCGACCAGGCGTGGCAGACGCTGCGTGCCCAGCGAGCCGGGCAGTATGCCCAGCAAAACCTCCGGCAGGCCGAGACGGGTGCCTTCTACGGCGATCCGGTAGTGACAGGCCATTGCCAGTTCGAGGCCGCCGCCAAGCACGGTGCCGTGCAAGGCCGCAATGACCGGGCGGTCTAAGCTCTCGATACGGGCCAGGGTTCCGTTAAAAGTCTTTGCCTCGAAACCCGGTTTCGAAAATTCCGCGATGTCGCCGCCGGCAACAAAGGTCCGGCCGTCCGCATGTACGACAAGCGCCTGCAGCCTGCGGTCTGCCTCGAACTGATCGACCGCGTTTTTAATGCCTTGCACCACCTTGGGGGACAGGGCATTGACAGGTGGGTTATGAATACGCAGCACGCCGATGGTGCCGTGGACTTGCAGGGTGGCCAGGTCGCTCATGTCATTCCGGTGTTCTGATGAAAGCCTTAAGCTATCAGGAGCGGTATTGACGGGCTTGCGTTAAGTGGCTGAAAGAGGGAAAGACGCGAGGACAGGCTGAGGCAGGGCCGGGGCGCCCTTTCAGAGCATCATGCATTGAGGAACAGCTGGTGGAAAGCTGGCACGCCGCCGGCGCCGGTTTTGGGTGGGCGTTAACACTTGGCGGCACTCTGTCCGATACGTGCCGGCTCAGTCGGGAACGTTTGTCAGAGCGAACTTAACGCCCGCGACAGCCGGTTCAGACGCCGCGCCAGAGCGGCGCGCGCTTTTCTGCAAACGCCCGTGCGCCTTCCTGGGCGTCCTCGGATTTCACCACGGGGTCGACGATCGCGGCCTGCCGGCTGAACAACGATTCCGTTGGCCAGGATCCCGACTCGACGATGATGCGCTTGCTGGCCATTACCGCCAGCGGTGCATTTTCCGCGATGGCCTCTGCCAGCTTCAGCGCGGCGGCGAGCGCTTCCCCGGGCGGCGCAATGCGGTTAACCAGACCAAGCGAAGCCGCGCGCGGCGCATCGATCGTGTCACCGGTCAGCGCCAGTTCCATTGCGAGGTGGTAAGGAAGGCGACGCGGCAGGCGCAGCAGGCCGCCCGCTGCCGCCACCAAGCCGCACCGCACCTCGGGCAAGGCAAAGCGTGCGTTCTCGGCGGCGACAATCAGGTCACAGGACAGCGCGATCTCGAACCCGCCCGCGACTGCATAGCCTTCGACCGCGGCAATCAGCGGCTTGGCTGGCGGGCGCTCGACGATGCCGGCGAAGCCTGCGCCGGACACCGAAGGCCGCTCGCCTCGGGTGAAGGCTTTAAGATCCATGCCGGCGCAAAAACTGCCGCCCGCACCGGTCAGTACCGCGATGCGGAGCGTCGGATCGGCGTCGTAACGGGCAAGCGCCTGCGCCAGTGCCTCTGCCAGCGCCTGGTTGACGGCGTTGCGTGCCTCGGGGCGGTTCAGGGTCATGATTAGCACTGCGCCTTCAGTGCGCGTCAGAATTTCGTCGGCCATTGCGGACTCTCGTCTAAGAAAGTAGGAAAAAAACAGGAAATGGGCGGCGCCGCACGATGGCTTTACATCCAGGTCAATGCCTGCCCCCCGTCCACGGGTATGGCGGCGCCGGTGATGTAGCGTCCGGCATCGCTGGCCAGAAGCAATGAGACGCCATCCAGGTCGTCCGGACGACCGAAGCGCCGCATCGGCGTGCGCTTGACCAGTGCCTGCTCAAAGTCCTTGAGTGACTCCTGCATGTCGGTTTCGATATTGCCGGGACAAATCGCATTGACGCGTATGCCCTTGCCTGCAAGTTCCAGGGCCATCACGTGCGTGAGGTGGATCAGGCCAGCCTTTGACGCGCAGTAACTGGACAGGGTACCGCCGGCCCGCATTCCGGCGGTGGACGCGATATTGATGATGTTGCCGCTGCGGCGGGCAGCCATGCGACGTGCCGCTTCCTGGGCAACCAGCATCGCGCCCTTCAGGTTGGTGTCGAACACGCGTGCTATCTCGACTTTATCCTGCTCAATGAAGGGCTTGCTGTAGATAATGCCGGAATTGTTGTAAAGGATGTCCACCGGCGCGCCCGCCGCCTGCTCTGCAGCATCGAAGGCGGCGGCGATGGTTTCGCTGCGCGTGACGTCCAGGTACACACCGCTGGCTGCGCAACCCTCCCTGCGCAGCGCGGACACCGCCTCGTCGACGCGTTCCTTGCGGCGTGCGGCCAGCACCACGTGGGCGCTGGCGCGGGCATACAGGCCAGCCACGTGCCGGCCAATGCCGCTTGACGCGCCGGTTACCAGAACCGTCTTGCCACGCAGGCTGAACAAGGTGTCAATCACTGTTGATTCCCCTTATCGTTGTTATGTATCGTGACTAGCGCGGTCAGGATACCGCCGAACTCCTCAGTGCTGTAGCGGCCGTTCGGCCTGAACCAGGTCATCGCGCCGCGCACTGCACCATGCAGGATCAGCACCGCGGCGTCCGCTTCGCAGCGCAGCAGTCCGGCGGCATGACAGGCCTCGGCCGCATGCTTCCAGCTGCGGTTGTAGCGCTTTTGCATCCGTGTCAGCTCCGGCTTGGCGGCTTCCGGTACGTCCCGCCATTCCAAGAACAGCACGGCGTGGTAGTCCTTCCGAGCGCCGCCGACGATCGCCTCGAGCTCCAGCCGCACCAGCTCGCGCAGCTGCTGCAGCGGTGCCGGTACGTCCTCTAGGATCCTTTCCGCGCGCACACAGATGGTGAATGCGGCTTCCCGCATGATTTCCAGGAGTATTTCTTCCTTGGACTCGAAATGGTGGAACAGGCTGCCGGACAGGATGCCTACCTCGCTGGCGATGTCGCGCACCGTCGTTGCCTTGAAGCCCCGCTGGCGGAACATCGAGGCCGCGGAATTGAGTATGCGTTCCCGCGGTACGGCCGGATCGACAGCCTTGCGTTGAGACCGGGCATTGCGCCTGTGCTTGCGAGCTTCGTCGGTGTCGACTTTCAGGTCCATCAGTGTGCCGCTGAAACGAAGCTGCCGTCATTGATCACGGCAAGGCTACGGGAACCCGCGATGATGTCGCGCGGTGTCAGCCCCCAGTAGCGGCGCACGGTATGGCTGAAGTGCGACGAATCGGGAAAGCCAGTTTCCAGCGCGATATCGGTCAGCTTCAGGTTGGTATTCACATAGGACATGAAATTGCGGGCCCGCTTCCAGGCGCGGAAGCGCCTGAATGTGGTGCCGACCTCATCCTTGAACAAATGCAGGAAGCGCGAAAACGACAGGTCGACCTGGTCCGCGTATTCCTCCGCGCCGACGCTGTCGGAAGGATTGCGCTTAATGCGATTGACCACCGCGGCCATGCGGCACTCCAACCGGCGCGCCGGCAAGGTCTCGCCGAGCAGGAATTCATCAAGCCGGGACCGGATCGTGTTGACGTGGACAGTGCCGTCGGCGAGCGACAGGAAGCCGTCGCGCAGGCGCGGCAAGTGTTCCGCCCGGCCGGCCGTGCTTTCTGCGTTGTCCGAAGCCAGCCAGTCCGGCAGGCGCGTCATGTCGATGCTCTCCGGTTCGATCATGTAAGCCCCGATCCTGCGGTCGACAGTGGCGATCTGGTGTGGCGTATCAGGCGGCACCACGCATATCTCCATGCTCTGCCAGCCGCTGTTGCCGATCATGACGTGCATCGGCGAACCTAGGGAGACATACACCGTCAGCGCGCCGAACTCCCTGGTATGCGGTTGCCCGAGCAGACCCGCGTAACAGATGCGGTCCGGGGTGATGAGCATCAGCTTGCCGCGGCCGGCGGCTGCAATGCCGGCATTCGAAGAGGAGGATTTCTCGCTGCAGAATACGGATTGAATCGTCATATCGCCAGTCTCCTTGTCTTGGACCATCACACTGAAGTGTCGGGCACATGTGTTTTTGCAGAGCGTCATCCCGATCTCTTTTTTCAGCATGCCATGGCTGGGCATACAAAGCAACTGCTTGGTTTTACGACGCATTTGAGAAATAGCAAGTCCATTGCCTGCGGAAATCCCGCGCCCTCATGGTGATGTATGCGCTAGACACCGGCAGCCTCGGCGCGTTGACAAAGGCATATTTCTGCAAAGCACCAATCAATTGCTTGGTTACGCCATGGTACCGGTGAGCGCCATGCCAGGGCCGGGAATAGCATGTTTTCACAAGTCGGCTTCGGCTGGCCATGTTAGATTGCCCAGGAATCAATCCCGCCGGAATGAACGCGGCAAGGGAAGTCTGCCGCGACCGCCCAACAAGGAGACCTGATGGAGATTACAACGCCGGCCAGCGTACTCGTCCGACGCGCCGCCAATCCCTGCCTTCCCGAGTTCCTTCGGCAGCAGGTCGCACGCCACCCGCAGCACATTGCTCTGAAGGATGACAGCCGCAGCTTCACCTATGCCGAACTCGACCAGCGCACCAACCGCCTGGTCCATGCACTCGCCGAGCGCGGCGTCCGCCACGGCGACCGCATCGCCATCCTGGCGGAGAACCGCCTGGAATACATCGAACTGGAAATTGCCGCCGCCAAGGTGGGCGCCATCCTTGCTTGCCAGAACTGGCGGCAGGCGGACAACGAACTGGAGCATTGCCTGCGGCTCGTGTCGCCGCGTCTGGTGATCGCCTCGGCGCGGCACGCGCCGGCGCTCGAGCGCATCGCGCACGGCATCGACACGGTGATCCGCCTGGAGGATGCGTATGAGGCCATGCTCGCGCAGGCGTCCCCGGAGGCGCGTGCGCCGGACCAGCCGCTCGACCCGGAAGACGGCATGATCATCCTCTATACGAGCGGCACGACGGGCCTGCCGAAGGGCGCCCTCATCAGCCAGCGGGCCATGATCGCCCGCATGACGGTAGGCCGCATCGACGGCCTGGTGCAGCCGTCGGATACCTTCATTGCCTGGGCGCCGCTGTTCCACATGGTGTCGACTGACCAGGCGCTGGCCACGCTGATGACCGGCGGCACCGTCATCGTGATGGACGGACTGAACGTGCCGGCCCTTGTATCCTGCCTCGCACAGGAAAAGATCGGCCATCTCACCCTGATCCCCGGCATGATCGACCTGGTCATCGACGAACTGCAGCGCAGCGGCATCAAGGCGCGCGGCGTGCGCACGCTGGGCTGCATGGCTGACCTCGTTCCACGCGAACAGATCGCCCGTATCACCACGCTGCTGCAGGCCCCCTTCCTGAATTCATTCGGCGCCACCGAAACCGGCGCGCCTCCCGCCAGCCGCGCGATGATCCCGGTCGGCGTCACGCCGGCGGCGCTGCCGAAGGAGCAGAGTTCGCACTGCGTCATCCGGCTGGTCGATGCCGACGGTAATGAAGTGCCGGACGGGGTGCCCGGCGAGATGGCGGTGCGAGGCCCCACCCTGTTCAGCGGCTACTGGGGCGCGCCGAAGGAAACCGAAGCGGATTTCCGCGATGGCTGGTTTCACATGGGCGATGTCTTCGTGCGCAATCCGGACGGCAAGCTCGATTATGTTGACCGCCGAAAGTACCTGATCAAGTCCGGCGGCGAAAATATCTATCCGGCGGAAATCGAACGCGTTCTGCTGTCCCAGCCTGGCATCGCCGACGCCGTTGTTGTACGCAGGTCCGACCCGAAATGGGGCGAAGTACCGGTCGCCTTCGTCGTCAAGTCCGACCCGGCGCTGCAGGCTGCCGAGATCATCGAGGCTTGCCGCGGCAGGATCGCGGGCTACAAGCTGCCGAAAGACATTTTGTTTGTGCGCGACGATGAACTGCCGCGCAGCACCACCGGAAAGATCAAGCGCCACGAGCTCGAACAAGCCCTGGCCGAGCGGCTTGCCAGCAAGACTAACTCCCCCCTTTCTGCCATCGAAGGATAAACCTATGTCCAGCCTTGCCCGCAATCTCCGCATCGTACTCTGCGCGACTGCCCTTTCAGGCGCGTCGATCGCCTTCGCCGACACTGTCAAGATCGCCTACATTGATCCGCTTTCCGGCAGCTTTGCCACGACGGGGCAGAACGTACTCAAGAGCTGGCAGATGGTGGCGGAGATTGCCAACCGCGAAAAATGGGCCGGTGATCATACTTTCGAGGTGGTCGGGTTTGACAACAAGGCAAGCCCCCAGGAAACGCTGGTCATGCTCAAGACTGCGATCGACCAAGGTTATCGCTATGTGGCACAAGGCTTCGGTTCCGGTGCCGGACTGGCGCTGATCGATGCGATCAACAAGCACAACGAGCGTAACCCGGGCAAGGAGGTGATCTATCTGAACACCTCGGCTGGTGATCCGGACATGACGAACAGCAAATGCAGCTTCTGGCATTTCCGTCTCGATGCCCACTCCGACATGCGCATGGAGGCGCTCAGCTCTTTCATTGCGGAGGACAAGGGCATCAAGAAGGTTTATGTCATCAATCCCAACTACGCCTTTGGGCAGCAGGTGAGCCGCGCGGCCAAAGAGTCGATCAAGCGCAAGCGGCCGGATATCGAGATCGTGGGTGACGACCTGCATCCTTTCGGACAGGTAAAAGACTTTACCCCTTACATCAGCAAGATCGCCGCGTCCGGCGCTGATGTAGTCGTCACCGGCAATGCCGGCTCCGACCTTGCCCTGCTCATCAAGGCTTCCAAGGAAGGCAACCTGAATGCGGCATTCTTTACCTATTTCGCCAGCAGCCCTGGCACTCCTGCCGCCCTAGGCTCGGCTGGCGCAGGAAGGGTAAAGTCCCTTCCTTACTGGCACCCGAACAACGAGACCTTCGCCGGCAAGGAGGTGGTGGAAGCCTTCAAGAAAAAATACAACGACGACTTCTTTTCGTCGGCCACCTATGCCGGCATCGCATTGCTTGCAAAAGGCATCAAGACGACCAATTCTATCGACCCCGTGAAGCTCGCATTCGCCATGGAAGACATGAAGGTGCAGAGCCTCAATGGCGAGGTCGAAATGCGCAAGCAGGATCACCAGCTCCTGCAGCCCCTTTACATGGTCACCTGGACCAAGGTAAATGGCCAGGACGTGAAATACGATCACGAGAACACCGGCTACGGCTGGAAGACCGACGCCAAAATGGAGCCTCGCGTTTCCGCGCTGCCGAGCTCGTGCCGGATGAAGCGTCCCAATCTATAGTTTGGGCCCGCAAATAGATTGAATTTTAAGCTTAAGCGTTGTCTGAATTACGTGGATAAAGACGATGCGAGAACGCTCAGCCCGGCTGAGCAACATGAGCGGCGACGCTAGGTCATTCGTGCCCATCAGCGCGGACGGTCGAAGACAGAAATCGCCATGGAGGTCGGGCTAAGTCATACGGCGGTCACGCGCATCATTGCGCGCTACGAGGCCGAAGGCATGGCTGCGTTAGCGCCGCGCAAGCGCGGTCGCCGTGACGGAGAAGATCGGTCGCTCACGGTAGAGCAGGAGACCGAGATTGGCCGCATCATTTGCGACAAGCGTCCTGAACAACTGAAGATGGACTTTGCGCTATGGAGCCGAGCGGCTGTCATGCAGCTCATTGCCGACAAGTTTGATATTCGTTTGCATGTACGCTCGGTAGGCAAGTATCTGACGCTCTCGGGTTTCACGCTGCAAAAGCCGATCCGGCGAGCTATGAACAGTCATCGCAGGCGGTAAGCGAGTGGCTGGAGCAAACCTACCCGGAGATCGCGCTTCGCGCCAAGAAAGAGGACGCCGAGATTCACTGGGGGCGACGAGACAGCGCTGGTGAACACGGATGTGCAGGGACGCAGTTTTGCGCCCAGGGGCAAAACGCCGGGGACGCTGGCCGTAGGCGGCACACGGGAAAAGCTGTCGAAGATTGCCACGGTGACGAACCAGGGCAAGGCACGCTGGATGATCATTGACGGCGTGTTCAACCATGAACGGCTCATCGAGTTCTTCGAAGTGCTGGTCAAGGAAGTGCAGCGCAAGGTCTTCCTGACACTCGACAACTTGCCGGTGCATCACTGCAAGCCGGTCAAGGCATGGCTGGCAAAGCATGGGGAGCAGATTGAGGTGTTTCATTTGCCTAGTTACAGCCCTGAGCTCAATCCGGAGGAGCGACTCAATGCGGATCTGAAGCACGTCGTGCGCACTGCGGCGCCAGTCCGGACCAAGGCCAAACTCAGATCAGCGGCTGAGGCGCATATGACGATGATTTGCGAGGAGCCCGAACGTGTGAAGTGCTACTTCCGGGATCCTCATGTTACTCAGGAGTCCCGAATTTAGGCGACAATTTAAGAACGAACTAAGGATGTTCTGGTCGAACTTGCATGAAGAGAGACGGCAAAACATTCGATCATCAGACGTTAGAAGCCATCCGCTTGATGGCCATTGAACGCGTCCGCGAAGGCGAGCACCTGGCAGATGTGATTGCTTCATACGGTTTCAATCGAACGACAATCTACAGTAGCTCGCCGTCCATTGCGCAAAGGTGAACAGCTCAAAGAAAAGGTCGACAAACAACTTGCAGATATTCAGGAGCGCCCTGAACTTGTTCGCTCATTCTTCAATGCTCCATCTGTCGCCTATATTCGCGACTGCTGAGTAAGTACGCCGCTTAAACATATTTGTGGGCCGGGTCAATAGAGACGGCCATCTTGCGAGCAACGTCCAAGTCGTCAGATGCAATTCCGCCGATTGTGAATCCATGTACCACCTTGATCATATTTCCTCTCCCCTGCTCCAGCCAGGTGACTCGGAGCTCATCTTGGCCAAGCGGCAGAAGATCTGCGATAGCCACGCCATTACAAGTCGGTATGGGTTTGTCCGACCACGAAATCATGACTATTGCCCTTTTCGAGGCCTTGTTTTCGGAAAAACATAATCACAAACCCATGCCGGATCAATAACGACTGGATTCGGCCTGAGTTGGATGACCGTGCGCTTGGAGATGGTGACACATGCGTTTCGCGTGTGACCACGCCACTTCTCACCGGGGATGTGATATGTTGGCCACGATCGGGTCTGCCCGCTTGTCCATGCGCCGCGCGTGAAAACGTCACTGCGCAACGAAATCGTGAACACGGTTTCCTCCATACAGCATGTCTCCGGGCCAGGCTGGGTCAGTCTGTCAGTAGGCTGAGTCTTCTGCTTTTTGAGAAATGCGATCGCATTTGCAACGGTTCCGATCATGATGCCATCATCGTGTCCCCTATGGATCAGCCATTGCGGTGCCGGGATTGAATGCGATTGAAACGTTTGGCTCCTCGCATAGGTTTAATTAGCTATGGAATTGTGCTGCCTCTCGCTTATACCATTGACGTCTCATCTAGCAGCGCCTTAATCGTTACGTATTACTAACGTACGAGTGATTCAATGTGTCGAGTGCTCGTCAAGATGCCAGAATCGGCAATTTTTTCGCGGCCGATCGGGTGCAGAACTGCTTCATTCGCCTAGATTCAAAGTTACAAATAGAAGTTTCATTCAGGCTATTTGCGTTTCTATCCCACCGGATAAAGTTGCCTTATCCCATCTGAGTACCTAAAAACTTGCTTTTTGGCGTTTGTGCAGTACAGTGGATCCGGCACTCATGCGCGCGTGAGCGCGGGGTGGCATGGGACGCCTGCCACTTGGGTACACGGTAAAACCCGACCCGGCCGGGCTCGTTACCTAGCCTGCCCGGTTCGACTCCGGCGTGTGCCGCCGTATATTGATGGGATAAAGCGCATGGACAAACTCCTCGACAGCTCAGCAAAGCGTGGTATCAATCCTGCAACCGGCAAACCGTACCGATCTAAAGGCGGGAGCGATCCACGTAAGATGCGGTGGACCGCCGACCAGGGAAGCGTATTTACGGAAGAAATTGTCGAGAGCAAGGGCGAGTCGGGCGTGCCGGTGTTTGCACGCATCAGCATCGCATTCAATGTCGGGCCGGAGCTAGCCGCGCATATCGTCGAGCTGCATAACGAGAAGCTGGCGTAATGGGCATGTCAACTGTTCCTTTATCCACTCACCCTGACCCCATGCACGACCGCGAGGATTGGCGAGAGTACCAGCAGGCGCTAAAAACGGTCGCGGTAGCATTCGGCACTACTGTTTTTTGCAGCCAGACATTCGATTACATGCGGGTGCAGCCTCGATTTGATGGCCTGACACGCGAGCAATTTGATGCGCTTTCGACGCTTGCAACCCTGGTTGAATTGGTCAGTGGTTTTCCCGAAGGGTGCTTGGAACGCCTAGAGCCTCATGTGTCTCCCGTTGATACCCGCCTGCGCGAAATGGTGCTTGCCGACTTGCGCGAATCTGTGGCAAAGGCGGTGGCGTCACGTCCCTCCGATCATGCTCTAGGCTATCTTCAAGGAAAGGTGATTGCTTTCGCACTGTCGGGAGTCATCACCAAAGGCGAGTTCCATGACTTACACGACGAGCTAGAGCGTGTCGGCCTGTCGTCGCGCATGCCTGGCTGGGATCGATATGACGACACGTAACGTTTCGGACGCGATGATTGCGGCGTTAGCTGATGTGTCGCCGGACGCTGACTTTTTCGAACGACGCGACGCGCTAGGCAATGCTTGGTTTAGCGTGTTATGGGCGCCGGAATTTGCGAATGTCATGCTGGCGCCGTATCAAATGGCGATCGCGGCTGAGTATGTGGAAGGGAAAATTTCGCTTGCGGAATTCCGCGCTTCGATAGCGTCATGGCCAACATTCCTTGAGCCGGATGAACCGCTTCCGTTGCCGGCGATAATTTACCGTCGGAGGAATGATGCTGTTGAGTGACAGGGGTTCGTAGAGTGGACAAGGGTGAGCGGGAAATTCGATTGCGCGATGTGGCGTCAAGCCTTGGTTCCACTCGGGACGATGTGCGCGGTTTTGAGTTGCCTGACTATGTCGCGATGCTAGCGGAGATGTATGTCGATGACGCTATCGACATTTGGGATATGGGGAATGAGGCTCGGCGGTGGGTCTATGACGGTTTGCGGAGGGGCTGACGATGGCCGATGATTGGTATTCGGACGATACGCCGGAGCAGGCAGAAAGGCGTGAAGCGTTTCGCGTCATGGATGGGATTATGCGGTTGAGCGATGGTGCCCCTTACGACGCGGAGTTTTACGCTATACGAGAGTCGGTGATAAAAGGCACGACGAGCACTGATGAGGCTATCGCGTATCTGACCCAGCAGGCTAAGGCTGCAGCTAAGGCGGGTAATAGCTGACCGAATCGAATGGAAAGTCCCGTGAAGATGCGAACCAGGCGCCGCGCCTATGCTTGTGAAGCGCGGCATTTTCAAGCGGTACTTTGGTCGCGGTGGAAGCGCACGATCCTGTCCGGCCTGCCGCACGACGTGATCCAAACGCTCGCCGACAAGGGTCGTTCCGACTGGTGGATCGCGGGTTGGGCCACCCAGCCATGTCCGTGGGTAAAGGGCTGGCCTCCGCCGGTCAAGATGAGAAATACTGACAGTATTCGCTTTGCGGCATCATGCGTATGCGCGGCGTCGGACGACCGCTGCGAGCCGGCAATTGAAGCTGTATTGGACGGGTGGGTTGATTAACGGTGCCATTTGGGCTGGAGTGTAGAAACCTACGCTATTACGGCGTAAATGCGTAGGAATCTACACCTGAGGGAGGGCCCAAAACACCTAAAAAACCTTGGTTGAAACATTACCTTCGATAATTGAGATTATCTCGTGTGATATACGCCGCTGCCACGGCCAGCGGGAAATAGCGCGAACGCACGCGGGCTGCTATGCAGACAAGGGGAGCACAGAGATCGACGCACTGCGGGGCTTCTCGCGCGTCGGCGCAACCTTCACGGGTTTGCTAACCCGTGGAAAGCTACGGCTTTTTTGGTGGGTCGTCGCCGTAGAAAAGCCGCTCGAAATCATTGTCGTCGGCATCGAAGTTGGGCGCGACCTTGACACGGCCCTTCATGCTGCCAAAGACACGCCTGGGGCGCATCGGCATCAGCCGCACGCGGCGCCCATCGGCGGTGATGATCACGATATGCTCGCCCGCCAGTGCGGCGTCGATCAGTTCGCCCAATTTGTTCGCGGCTTCGTCGGCAGGGTAGTCAGGCATCACTGTATCGTCGGTGTGGAAGCTGGGGCAGAGCGCTTCTGCTTCTTTCTGTTGTACTTGCGCAGTCGGAGTTTAGCAGATGCTTCGTGTACGCGGCGATGTCCTCGTCGCAAGTGACCAGTTCCAGATCCTCAACTACCGACTGCACGATCCGCATGCGGTCTAACGGGTCGCAATGGTAAACGCCCTTTCTTGGGATCGGCAGCATCTTCAGGTTCAGAGGGTGATCCAGTGCGATGGGAAGCAGCTTGAAGCCGTTCGCCTCCACTTGCTGGGCTGCCGCCGCTGCCGTCACATCGATCCTAGAATCGTTATCTACTAGATTGGATGGCAAAACGTTCTTGATGGCCCAGATAAAGGTGTGCGTGTCGAGCAGTAACCTTCCTGCCATTAACCCCTACCTTCAAACATATCAGCCATCTCTTCGGACGAGTCGAAATCCGGGGTCGCCATGATCATGCAATTGAACTGGCCGATGCGACGCTTGCGCACTGGACCGGCTTCGACGTCGCCGACTTAGCTGCTGGCCTGCACGCCCGCAGGTGAGGTCTTGACGTTCTGGTGCTGCACGCCGCGCGGGTACGCGCTGCACATTCTCTGCCATGCCGGTCGCGGAAGGACGGTGCGCGAATCCGAGCCAAGCCTGATCTGCGATACAGGCCCAGCCATCTACCGGCGATGCTCTGCCGGCTGCGCGCTGCAGTATATGGAAATCGCCTTCACCAACACCGCCATTCTTGAGCCTCGCATGCCTACCGGCCGTCCTGCTTTTCCTAGGCCCTGGCGCAATGATGACCCAAAACTGGATCATCTTTTTCGGCTGCATCGTAGCCCCTTCCGGCGGCCGTAGTGCTATCGTCAATGTGTCATCCACACGCCGGAGCGCCCTATGCGCAAAGAACCCCAGCAGCCCCAACATGCGATTTGCGAGCCAAGCAAAGTCGATGAGACGATCACGCGCTTGGCCCGGTTGTTCAAAGTGAATCCGCCCGCCTTCTACGTGGTGCACCACGACGACGGCACTCATATGCCACACGTTCACATTGTGCCGACGCAGCGGCGCTGATACCGCACGTTTACGTTTTTCGTTGTAGTGAATCACTCAGACGAAAAACCAAAACAGGCCTATCAATAAACCCTTGATTTGCTGGAGAATTTCCCCCGATATGTGATTTCCCATGTCGGATGGCCACAAGTTCACTGCAACGAAAAACGCGCGGTGTTGCATGCAACAGGGGGTCAATCTATGTCTGCGGCATCAAAAAACAGTCCGCCTGATGCGGTTATGGAGAGTATTCGCGACTGGACCGGAGTGCTCTCCGAGGGAGGCGCCGATCCAGAAACGGCTCGGTCGTATGTGCTCGATGCACTCAGCATCGCAGTCCGCTGGCGCGCCATGACTGAGCCAGCCTTGATCCCCGCACGTGATCCCGAAAAAGCAGCTGAGTACCGATGTCTTGTGTTCGAGCATCAAGCCGAAATGGTTGTTAAGCTTCTCTTGTATCCTGGCCTGGACCTCGAGCCGCGTCACCACGCTCTCATCGTTGCGCAAGCGAAAATAATTCTTCGATGGCTGGCCGAACGTAGATTGTAACGCGCGCATCGCGCCAACTGGCGCTGCTACCGCGCCGGCCGGCGTGGAATTCGCCCCACATGGCTACTTCGGCTTAACTTTTTCCCCCGCATTGATTGACGGTGTAGGCTCAAGAAACTTGTAGCTCGGCGTGCGTTGCTGGCGCGGGTTCAATTCCGCCCGGAGTTTTTCATACCGGTCGTTGAATTCCTTGCTGGCGAACTTCACCGCCATGCCGCGCTCGGCGGCTACTCTCACCACACATTCATTGAACGCATCGTCGCCTAGCGGATCGAAATGCCCGTTTCCGAACCGTTTTTGGGCCAACAGCAGCGCCAGCTCGATGGTGTCGTCGGACTGCTCCATGACCCAGATCGCATCGGCGCAATCGCGCAAAATCTCCCGGTTGAAAGCGTCGAAATAGGAAACGTCGCCGTTGCGCCGCACCTGATACTTCAGGTTCTCCGTCGGATCGATGAGCGCAACAGTAGTGCTGACTCCGATGATCACAATGGCATTCACGCGCAGCTTGCTCCTGCTCTCTTGCTCAATACGCTGGCGCCGCAGCTCGAGTAGCGCTTCCAGGTCGCCGGCCTGCGCGCGCTCCATGAGGAACCCGCGATACACGGCCAGCGCCGGATCGGTCCGGTCAAGCCCGGCCAAGCGCTCGCGTGCCGCACGAATTTCCGCCTGCAGCCGCTTTTCCTCTCTGGTCGCCTGCATTTTCAGGATCGAGCGCTGCGCCTTGAAATCCGTGTAATTCAGTCTTTGCCGGCGTAGACGCTCCATCTCCGCTTTATGCCGCCGGCGCAATGCGCGTAACGCGTCCGTGGCGGCGCGTATCGCCGCACGCTCAGTTGGTCGCTGGTCGGCGCGCTGGGTGCGGCGCGCTTGCTGGTAACGGCGCCACATCGTCGGGTTAGGCGGCGGTGGCGTGATCGGGGCCCGCTTTTGCAGGTTTTGCAGCGTGTAGACGCCTTGAAGATAGCGCGAAGCCTCAGGCCAGGATTGCCTCATATGGCGCGTAAGCAGATCGGCCACATTCGTGTTCTGTGTCGAGTTCCGATGCCGGATCCGCGGCATGCCGTCTTTGAAATGCGAACCGTCCGTGATGATGTAATCCTCTGGCCGCACGCCATAGTCCTGCGCCAGCTGCGCAAGAAAGAAATTCGGGTCCAGACGGCGCTTGATTTCGTTCATTAATGCGCGCTGGCCTTCCTCGGCACTGGCGCGCGCATCGAGGTGATCACGTATCAGCTGCTCGGCGTAATTGTCCGCCGCCCTGCCGGTGCGTTCGTTGACTACTCGTCCGGTTCGCCCGGCAGGTGGTGCGAATCGCACTGCTCCATCGGAATCGGCGCGTCCCGGTCGTCCCACGTCACTACCAGAAGGTCCTTGCAGAACGCCTTCACCCCCTCCGGCGTGGCGGTCCACACCGCGTGCGTGCAGGCTTGGCATAGTGCGAATACCTGGGGTCGCCTCTCCGCAGGCAAATTTCGCAAGGTGCGACTTGTCAGCGGCAGCTCGGGCGGTTGCATCGGCGCATGCGTGGGTTCCGGCGTCTGGGTCGGTGGGCTTGCGCCGCCCTGCTCTTGTGTCGGCTTGTCCATAGTTCTCCCCTTTGTCGTATTTCCGATAAAACTCCTGTTCCAACTGCCCTAATAGCACCAGTTTCAGTTCGCTGTCCGCGGCTTTGTATTCCGCATATTCTTCCTTGCGCCCGCTATTGAGCAGCTTGACCTCGCGCGAGCGGCGCAACACCCAATCCTCCACCAGGTCATCAAGCTCATCATTCGTGCGCTTGCCGACGCCGACCTGACCGGCGGGCTTGCGGTCGAACTTTGGCGTGGCGCCCATACAGTCCCGGAATACGCCACTGGACAAATTCACCCACGTGTCGAAGCCCGGCGGACGGATGGCAATGTATTCCCTCTCCGGCCCTTTGCCCTGGTTGCGCACGCGGACCTCGCCGTACTCTTTCGCGAGCGCAATCAACCCCCTTTGATCGACTATCTGGCGCTCGATGACGGCCGCCTCCAGCACCTCCTTGACCTGCTTGAAAGATCCTTTTTTAAACTCCGTGACGTGATCGCGCCCGATGATATCCGCCTTGGTTGTAGAGTCGCTGCGCGGCCGGTCTTTCGGCGACACCAACTTGTAATCCCGGTTGATCGACTCCTGCAGCGCATCGAGCCAAATTGTGTTTTGCATCACGCGCCCCATCGGGTTTAGGGCCTTGCCAGACAGAAGGTTGACATTCGGGATGACCAAGTGAATATGGTCCAGCCGGTCGACATGTTCGCCTGTTGTCTCGTGTACATAGCTCTTGATTTTCGCGTAGTGCGCTTCGGCATAAAACAGATATTCGTCAGGCCGGTAAGCGGCCATCAAGTCCGCAACGTACCGGTCCACGATCTCTTTCATGGTCTGTTTGGGAGTGTCTTTTTCACTGAACGAGAGGGTCAGATGCATATACGTTTCCCCATTGTGTTCAATGCTCTTGATGAGTTTGCGCGTCGCTTCAATGTCGCCAGCCAGCGGCACGCGCTCATCGAGCTCATCCCTGGTGTACGGCCGCCCCGCTTTTTTGCCGTGCTCGAGATACTCGATGATCCCATCGTCGCCACCGCCCTGGCGAACGATCACGGGGGCAACCTCGACACCATGACGCGATTCAGAATGGCGAGCTGTTCGGCCACGGCCGCATAGGTTTTATCGGAGCAGCGGTCGTTCAAATGGTCGTAGTGGACCCGTTTGGCTAGCTGATTCGTGTTGTTGGCCACGGAAGCAAACAGCCTATACATGTCCCTGGTGAGCTCTTTCATCTTCGCCGGCACAGGTGGCACCGGCTTGATGACGACCTTGTCATTGTCGAACGCCGCTTGAAGCGTCTCGCGGATGAAGCGCGACGCCGACATGCCGCCCGCCTTGCATGCGGCCTTTACCTGATCGTGCAGCGGCTTTGGCAGCCGGCACGCGACCACGGGGGATACGTCGTCTATGTCGCCGTCCGTCGGCGGCGCTGTAAGCAGTTGGCTCATCGATGCCTCCATCGCATACATAAAGGAACGTGCGTCAGCACGGGCGGGAGTTTCTAAGAGGGGCCGCCGCCCCTCTTAGGCACCAGTTTGTAAAGGTTGACGCTAGTCAACGTTTACAAACTCGTCGTGCCTCAGGAATGTCTTTTCTTGTGCCGTAGGAAATAAGTTACCACTGCAGTAGAAGCACAGGGCGCTAAAAGTCTTGCAACAACCATGCTGGCGAGCCAGGTGGCGTATTGGTGGTGCTGGGCTTACCGATCGCAGCCAGGCGCGCTATGGCCGACGAACCGCTCGCGCACGAATGCGAAAGGCCTTAGCGGCTCTTGAATGCGTTAGTAACAGGTGGCGTGATTACCGCGCCGGTTGGTGCGGATTCCACGCCGCGCGGTACGGACCTTGCCTTTATAGCGACTTAGGATAAAACAAATACATTGATACCCAGAAAGGAAAGCACATGCGGAGCGCAATGAGCCAGGGCGGAATGCGGGCGAAACTTCGTTATATGTTTGGGGAATGCATAGGCCATTATCCGTTTCGCCTGAACTTGGACAAGCTGCATGATATCCAAGCGATCCTGCACCATTTTCATATTCCGGCAATGGCGCTGAAACTGGACCGGCCGTCCAACAGCAACCATAACAGAGTGATCCATGCATGTTGCGCCGACGCTTGGTGTTCCTGATAGCGTCCGCGTGTCCGAGCCTGGCGAAATCGTCTACGTTATCGTCGGGAACAATATCGAGCCGGAGGAAATAATACGGCTGGTGTCCTCAGCGGAGGTCTGGCCGACAAAACAACTTCCCTCTGCACGTGCACATCAGATGAGCGCAAGTACCTTCCGAACGATCGTCCAAGACGCCTTCAAAGATCAGCAGCCGCCAACTCCGCCGCACTGATACGGCTTGTTCTAGGCAGCGCCCGTGTCTCACACCGTAGCTCTTATGGCCATTCTCGGCGGCTGCTAAGGGCCTTCCGTTACGCGCCAAGAAGTTCGATCCGAAGCGCTCTGCCTGGCGGCGCTGCGCTAGCTCGGTCATCATCTCGCGAGTCGATGGGTTTTTCATGATCCGCCCTCGGCTCTGCGAGCTGGCGCAATCGGCCGTTGATTGAAGGTTCGGTAGTGGTAAGGTAGCCGTAGTCCGCCGCTATCTCTCCATGTAGACCTCACTCAACGCAAGCATCAAACAGCGCCAGGTTCTCAGCAAGCAGCTGGTCAATGCGAACCCAATTCCCGCTCGCCCCTGCGTGGTGTAGTTTGGTTGTTGTCTTTTTCATGACTCCATCGTACCGGTTTGCGGTATGCGTCACTTCACCAGGTCGCTTTTCAATACGGGAGTAAAGCCATTGCATGGCGCCGATATCGCATGCGCTCACACAATCTCTGTTAAACGCGGTTCGTTCCGATCCACATTTTTTTGATAACGATTACACATATTATGTGAGCGCATACGTGTGGCATTGCGGCATACGCTTGGTGCACGTATTTCCAAAAATGGATAGACCATAACTGCGCCTCAGGGACAAAGGCATGGAGCACACAAGAATGAGAACATTCGTCCAGCTTCAAAGCGGCGCTGTTGGCACGACTGGCGCCGCCGTAGCCGTCGGTGACATTGCCGTAGTCCTAGTCAGCCTGCCCGGCATTGATCATCGCAACAGCACAATCACGTTCGGCGACGTCGCGGAGATTTTGGATAGGACAGGATACTGGCCACGCCAGGCAGCGTATTTTCGCCAAGTATCAATGCGAGCAAGGCAAACGGAACAACAGAATGCCTCCACAAAACCCACAGCCTAGGCCTGCAGCATACTAACCGCCAGATGACATACGCGCATTGCGTGAGGTATGCGGCCTGGCACAAACCGCAGCTGGCGCCCTGCTGCACGCTCGCAGGACGTGGCAGCAATGGGACTCAGGCGATCATGCAATACACCCACCTTTGGGAGCTTTTTAATCGAGTCAGCGCAGCTAGGCTAAAGAGAGACGAATGGAAACCGAAAACAAACCCTTCGCGGAGTGGACCGACGCCGAAAGACAGCAGCGTTTGGACGATCTGCATGCATTGTATGGCCCCGAACATCCCGCCGTGATCTATGCGAGCAGCACCAGCGTTCGCATCGACGTGAAGAATCGGGCCGATTTCGATGTTATCCCGCGCCCAAAGTACCCTGCGGCGCGCGGCTGGATGAAAACTGTGGCTGACTATACGCCGGTTCGCCATGAGCCGTATATGGTGGTTTTCAAATACGAGGTAACGGACCCAGCGGAATTGGCGGAAATCGAAGTTCTGCTCGCCACGCAACGGGCGGAGCGCCAGCGTATGTCCTACGAGGCGGACCAGTTGCGTTCCAGTATTTGCAAGTCGAAGTCCGAAGACAAGTAAAGAAACCGCGCCGGCGCGGCCGGGCATCCCAATGGAGACCGCAATGACCGAGAGCACGACGATTACTTACCCGCTTCAAGAAAAGGGCGACCGCGTCCCGACCCTTTTCCGGGCAACAGTCTACTCTACCGTGGCGCGCTTGGACGATCACAGCCCGAACGAAACAATGGCGTATATCGACGCACTGGACCGGGATGACGCGGCGCGACGCATGAAACAAATGCTGGCGGCGCTGTGGCATGTGCCGGCGGAGTCGGTCGAGATCCATAACTTGAGGGGTGAATCGGAACTACGGCTAAACTCGACTCACCGTGATGGCGCGGATCTGCGCCTTTTCGAAATTGGTTGGGGATCCGAGAAGGGGCCGCTCTACCCTCGCGCCGACGAACTGCCGTATCTGCTTGTCCGGCCGGAAACAATGAAGCGACTCATGGCGGCATGGACCATGCATCCCCGGAAACGCATGGCGCAACCCTGCCGAGACTTAACGGCGTAGCCCATATTTTGATCGTGCTTATGTGTCTTGATGGCAACGTTCAAGGCCCTTCGGTCAAAATACAAGCGCTTTCATGTCAAAACCGCTGCGAGCATGTCATGGACGCGATCAAAGCGAGGGTCGAGCCGATGAACCGAACCAATCTGGCCGGCGGCCCGTCGCGCCTGCTAATACTCTCAACGGAAAGCGTAGCGGTATCAAACAGTTATTGACTACCACGACGGACGTATGGTCGTGAACGCCAATTGGGATATTTCCTTGCAATATCTTTAGCCATGTCATGCTTTCAAAGGCGTCTGCCGTGTCAATTACTCCCTCGGACGTGGCATCGACCACAATGCTAACGCTGTACCGTTAGTTCGTTTTTAATCGCCGTGCACTGCGCTCTTGTCACCATTGGTTCTTCATGCCCAGCGTGGCAATTGATTGCGGAGAAACCAAGCCTCGCCTAAGTCCCCGCGACTTACGAGATGTTGCGCGCTGATTCACATAGCTGACGAGAGTGCTGAAATCTCAAGTGTCGATTTCAAGCGCTTCGCATGTTTCAGCGTCGGTCGTGGATTAGACGAGCGTCAACGATTTCTGGATTTCAGGAACAATTGTCATTGCCACCCTCGGTAAAGCTTCCGCCAACAACTCAACACTTGCGGCCTCCATCCATTCGGGCGGTTAGCTCATTAACCGTATCGCCTGCCTACGTATGTATGCGCTGCAGCAGCCCGGCACTAAAATTTCATTAATCATCCGGCGGGCCGCATGCCCTGCAGTTGACCTAAGCCAGCGCAGCGGTCCCGCGCTTTCTGCTCTCCCCGTCGATTAGCGCTCTCCCCGTGTCATACGCCGTTGCGCTTGCCAATAGTGAATCGCATCATGATTTCCAGAATTTCGCCAGCGAAACCATATCGGCGCGCGTAAGACTCTGCGCAGTGCAGCGTAGGACGTACTGCGTGAATCCTGCCATGCCGTCGCCAATGACGGTAGGCGGCTCGATACTGATCTCGCATTGATGACAGCCGATCTTGCCAGGATGCTCGATGGTCTGCTCAACGCGCTGGGGGGAAAATCTGCCAGAAATAGGCCAACCGGACATTGACGACTTTCCCCAGCCCGACGCCGGGCAGCAGGAAAAACAGGCTAAGGAAACATAACAGACCGCGACGGTTGCTACGACCGTCCCTCGCTATCGACCCCTGCAGTGGTGCAAAAAGGCTTGGGTAAAGTGTTCGCGGATGGAACTGAGATTCTGTACAAATTCGCAAAGTGCATTTACATGGACGCCGCCATTTGCCAAGTAATAAACGTATGACACAAGCAGGATAGAGGTTGCTCGCTTACATTCGGCCTTTGGGTGCGGCTTTAGGCCGCTGGCCTCTATGGAATTCGCTGACGACTA
>NZ_VFAH01000042.1 GCF_008929045.1 Noviherbaspirillum aerium
AGGGTGCGCAGGGTGCCGATGATGGCGCCGAGGATCAGGGCCATGATCCAGGCCAGCAAGGCGGTGGCCAGGGTCCAGTACAGGCCCGACAGCAGCGTGTCCATGTAGGTGCCGACCGCATCGGGCGACGGCTCCCAGAAGATGCGCCAGTTCCAGTTGTAGTTCATAGCTTGCCCTTATGCGTTGCGCGTGTTGCCAATGCAGATCGGGCAAGGGAATTCATTGCCTGACCGTCGCCTGATGCTTCACATTAATAGTGCCTTTTGACAGCACGTTTATTCATATTCATTCATAGCGCCTTTTGATAGCGCTTTGCAAAAGCGGGAAGCATCTGCTTCCCGCTTTGAACCTGCACTGCATTCGCCGGACAGGCTGCGACGCCATTCCGGCGAATGCTGCCTGCCCTGCTGCCACTGGATTTTACTGATAGGCAGCCGGCTCACCGGAATCGGTCGGCTTGGCAATCACCTTCTTCAGCTGGTCGCCCATCGGCCAGTTCAGGTTCACGCCCTTGGGCGGAATCGGCGACTGGAACCACTTCGCATAGATGCGGTTGATCTCGCCGGACTTGAACACGCCGGTGATCGCATCGTCGACCACTTTCTTGAAGCCTGGATCGTCGCGGCGCATCATGATGCCGTAGGGCTCAAGCTGCAGCGCATCCTTGGTGATCGTGTAGTCGCCCGGCGACTTGGACGTCGCGGCCAGCGAAGCCAGCAGGATGTCGTCCATCAGGAAGGCCACGGCGCGGCCGGTCTCCACCATCAGGAAACCTTCGGCATGGTCCTTCGCCGAGAGAATGTTCATGCCCAGATTCTTCTCGGTATTGAGCGCCGTCACCTGGCGCATCGAGGTGGTGCCGGCGGTCGACACCAGGGTCTTGCCCTTGAGGTCGTTGATGGAACTGATGTTGGAAGTCTTCTTGGCCAGCAGGCGGTTGCCCGACACGAAGGTGGTCGGCGCGAAGGCGACCTGCTTCTGGCGCTCGACGTTGTTGGTGGTCGAACCGCACTCCAGGTCGATGGTGCCGTTGGCCATCAGCGGGATGCGGGTGGCCGAGGTCACCGGGTTCATCTTGACGTTGAGCTGGGTCAGGCCGAGATGTTTCTGGATGGCCGTGACGGCTTTCATGCACAGGTCGATCGAGTAGCCCTGGTAGGACTGCTTGTCGTCCAGATAGGAAAAGGGAATGGAAGAGTCACGCACACCGAGGGTGATGGTGCCGCTATCCTTGATTTTCTTGAGCGTAGGGCTTTCCTGCGCCTGCGCGGCTCCCGCGATAACTCCTGCGCCGATCATGACAGCGATCAGTTTTGCTAGTTTCATTTTATCTCCAGGAAAAAGTTAGCAAGTTAGTGTACCAAAAGCTATGCATATAAAACATGATTTCCAATGATCCCGAAGCAGTGTCTCCCGGCGGCTCCATATGGCAATAGCATGTTTTCCGAACATGGCTTTGTTTTGAATTGCACGCAATACGTATTTATACGGATAGGGGGAGGATCTCGCGCATCATGCCCTTCTATCCTGCGGCGTCAATCGCCGGCTAATCACCAACTAATCACCGACTTTATCCGTAGGAAAGCGGAAGGTGTCGCGCAGCAGATGTCCCATCGGCATATTCATGGCCTGGCCTTTCGGTGGAATCGGATGCTTGAACCACTTGTCGTACAGCTTGTAGATGTCGCCGTCGTGGATCAGGCGACCCATTTCCCGGTCAACCACGGCCTTGAATGCCGGATCGTCCTTGCGCATCATGATCGCGTAAGGCTCTGCCGACAGGGCATCGCCGACTACCACGAAGTGTTCGGGGCGCGACGAGCCGGCGCGCAGACCGTACAGCAGGACATCATCCATCGGGAAAGCCGCGGCTTGTCCCTTCTCCACCATGGCAAACGATTCGGCATGATCGCGGCCCTCGATCAGTTTCAGTCCGAGCGCCCGCACCTTGTCGCGGTCGGTCAGCAGCTTCATGGTGGTGGTGCCCTTGGTGGTAACGACCTGCTTGCCTTTGAGATCGGCCCAGTTGGTGATGCCGGAATCGGTGCGCACCACCATGCGGGCGGCGGCGATGAAATGGGGGATGGTGAAGGCGACCTGCTTGCGCCGTTCGGCATTGTTGGTGGTGGAGCCGCATTCGAGATCGGCCTTGCCGTCGACAATCGCCGGTATGCGGTTCGATGACGTCACCGCAAGGTATTCGATGTTGAGACGGTCAAGCTTGAGTTCGCGGCGCACCGAATCGGCGATCTTCAGGCAAAGATCCATGGCATAGCCGATCGGCTTCTTGCTGTCGTCCAGGTAGGAAAACGGCACCGACGCTTCGCGGTGCGCGATCGTGATCGTGCGGCTGTCGCGTATCCTGGACAGCGTATCGGTACCGGCATGCACGGGTGCGGATGCGGCAAGCAGGCAGCATGACGCCGCCAGCGCGGCTTTACCGATGCGAGCCGCGCGAGCCTCGCGAACCTTGCGAACCGTGTGACTTTTGCGACTTGTGGTCGTGAAGTCGAGCATAAGGTCTCCATCTCATGCCGGCAGGGACAGCGCGCAGGCCGGCCGGCGTTCATTGAACACGGCCGCTCCTGGCATGGCAGCCGCCGGTGCATCGCCGGCAGCTTGCCAGTTTTCAGTGCATCCGGAAAATCAGGGGTACAGCCCTCGCATTTCCCGTGCCTGCAATACTCTGGTGCAGGCAACGATAAATGCGGCAGTCCGCAATGATACGTTTTTCTCCTGCGCCAGTGTCCAGACCGCGCCAAATGCTTCGCGCATGATGCGGGTGAGTCGCTGGTTGATCTCGTCCTCGGTCCAGAAGAAGCTGGAGAAATCCTGCACCCACTCGAAGTAACTCACCGTCACGCCGCCGGCATTGGCAATCACATCGGGCACGACCAGCACGCCCTTGTCGTGCAGGATATCGTCGGCGCCAGGCGTGGTCGGACCGTTGGCGCCTTCCAGAATGATCTTGGCGCGGATCTTGTCGGCATTGGCTTCGGTGATCTGCTGTTCCAGCGCGGCGGGAATCAGGATATCGCAGTCGACCTCCCAGAAGCGGCTGCGGTCATTGACGGCATCGCCTCCGCCAAAGCCGGCAACGCTGCCGTGCTGGGTGACATGGGCCTGCAGCGCGGCGACATCCAGGCCGGTGTCGCAGACGATGGTGGAAATATGGTCCTGCACCGCGACGACCTTGGCGCCCGCTTCGGCGAACAGGCGCGCTGCGATGCCGCCCACATTGCCGAAACCCTGTACCGCGACCTTGGCGCCCTTGATGTCGAGTCCGCGCTTGGCGGCGGCCTCGCAGCCGACCACATAGACGCCGCGGCCGGTGGCTTCGCGCCGGCCCAGGCTGCCGCCGAGCGAGATCGGCTTGCCGGTAACGACGCCGGAGGCGGTGCTGCCCTGGTTCATCGAGTAAGTGTCCATCATCCATGCCATGACTTGCTCATTGGTGTTGACGTCCGGCGCGGGGATGTCCTTGTTGGGACCGATGATGATGTTGATTTCGCTGGTATAGCGGCGCGTCATGCGCTGCAGTTCACCGATGGACAAGGTCTTGGGATCGACGCGGATGCCGCCCTTGGCGCCGCCGTAGGGTACGTTCACCGCCGCGTTCTTGACGGTCATCCAGGCCGACAGCGCCATGACTTCCGACAGCGTCACGTCCTGGTGGAAGCGCACGCCGCCCTTGCCGGGGCCGCGCGAAGTATTGTGCTGGACGCGGTAGCCTTCGAAGTGGGCGATGCTGCCGTCATCGCGCTCGATCGGCACGTCGACGACAAGAATGCGCTTGGGGCGCTTGAGGGTTTCGACCCAGCGCGCCAGCGTGCCGAGGTAAGGCGTGACGCGGTCGATCTGTTCGAGATAGACGCCCCAGGGACCGATCTCTTTTTGTGTCAGGTAGGACGGGACTTCATGCTGAGTGGACATGGTGCTACTGCTCCTTGTGGGTTCAGGCAGCCATCGCTGCGCAAAATGACGTTACAGGAAGGCATGCTAGTGCAACACATCAGCGCGATCCAATGCTTTGTAAGCATGCAACTATGCATGAAAAACATAAGGTTTGCGCCGCCGCAAACAGGGTCGGATCGGCCCAGTCATAGATCCGGCCCGACAACAGGTTGGACCGGATTCCTCACCCTGGCCCTCTCCCAGAGATGATGGAGCGGGAGATCAGCGATCCGAAAAATGCAGCATTTTTCAGGTAGGATCAATAAGTGGAAGCCGCCTTGGCCTTGCGCGGCCGCGGCTTCTTCTCGCTGTGTCCAAGGAGGTAGTCCCAGAGGCGGGCGACGACCGGCTTGCCGGGGCGCTGGGCCGAGGGCCGCTCGCGATAGAGGCGGATTTCCATGCTCAGTTCCCAGTCGGGCCGGCCGCCGTCGGCACGCGCCAGGTGCTTCTGCTTGACCTCGCGCACCACTGCCGATTCGGGAAGAAAGGCAATCCCATGGCCTTCGAGCGCCATCATCTTCAAGCCCTCGGCCATGTCGGTTTCATAGCATTTTTCGAGGTGAAGCGGCCGTTCGGCGTCCGCGAGCAGAAGGTCGACCATGCGGCCGAGATAGGCATTGCTGGTGTAGGAGAGAAACGGCAGCGGGGATTTCTCCGTGCCAGGGAGCTGCAGTTGCGGAATGCCGGTCCTGTCGCAGCGCGCATAGGCGCGCAGCGTCTCGTTGCCCAGCGTGAGCATGTCATAGCGGCTGGCATCGAGCTGCACCGGCTGGCGCGGATGGTGATAGCACAGCAGAAGGTCGCAGCCGCCCTCCACCATCGTCATGACCGCATCATGGACATTGAGCGCGATGAGCCGGCTGTTGAGCATGCCGAAGTCCTGCTTGAGCTCGCTGATCCATTTCGGCATGAAGGTCAGCGAGAGCGTGTGCGGCACGGCGAAATCGACGGTGGTGTATGCGGTTGGACGCTTGCCGCGCAGCAGGGCGCGGGCATTGTTGATCTGCCCCAGCATTTCGAGCGCTTGTTCGTAGAACACTTCGCCGGCATGGGTGAGCCGGGTCGGATAGGAGGTGCGGTCGATCAGGTCGGCGCCCAGCCAGGCTTCCAGCGACTGGATGCGTCTGGAGAATGCAGGCTGGGTCACGTGGCGCAGTTCAGCCGACCGGCTGAAGCTGCCGGTTTCCGCCAATGAAATGAAGTCTTCCAGCCATTTGGTTTCCATGGCGATATGGTAGTCGGGTTCTCCGGCGGAAGCAAAGCCGGCGCGGCTTCAATCCGATTTTCGGCCCGAAAGCGGCCTATGCCACCGCCGGCTCGGCATCCCGGTCGTTCGCGCCGGGTGACGACGTACCGATTTCCTGGCGCGCCTGCTGGCGTTCCCACATCTGCGCATAGGCGCCGTTCTGCGCCAGCAGCTGGGCATGGGTGCCGCGTTCGATGATGCGGCCGTGATCGAGCACCAGGATCTGCGAAGCATCCGCAATGGTGGACAAGCGATGCGCGATGACCAGCGTGGTTCTGTCCCTGGCGATCTCCTTGAGCTGCGCCTGGATGGCTTGCTCGGCGCGCGAGTCGAGCGCCGATGTGGCCTCGTCGAAAATCAGGATCGCCGGATTCTTTAGCAGGGTGCGGGCAATCGCCACGCGCTGCTTTTCGCCGCCCGACAGCTTCAGCCCGCGTTCGCCCACCATGCTCTTGTAGCCGTCCGGCAGGCTCTCGATGAAGTCATGGATGTAGGCTGCCTTCGCCGCCGCGACGATTTCCTCCCTGCTGGCATCGGGCTTGCCGTAGGCGATGTTGTATTCGATGGTGTCATTGAACAGCACCGTATCCTGCGGCACGATGCCGATCGCCTTGCGCAGCGAAGTCTGGGTGATGTTGCGCAGATCCTGGCCATCGATGCTGATGCTGCCGGCATTGATGTCGTAGAAGCGGAACAGCAGGCGCGACAGCGTGGACTTGCCGGAGCCGCTGTGGCCGACGACGGCGGTCGTGGTGCCCGCGGGAATCGTGAAGTCGACGTCGAACAGGATCTGGCGCTTGGCTTCATAGCTGAAGTCCACATGCGAGAATTCCACTTCGGCGCCGCGGATGGCCAGCGGTTTCGCATCCGGCACGTCGGCCACTTCGCGATGCTGGTCGAGCAGCTTGAACAGCCGCTCCATGTCGGCCAGGCTCTGCTTGATTTCGCGATAGATCACGCCGAGAAAGTTGAGCGGCACATACAGCTGGATCATGAAGGCATTGACCAGCACCAGGTCGCCCAGCGACATCGTGCCGTCGATGACGCCCTGCGTCGCACGCCAGAGAATGAGCGTCACGGCGGTCGCGATGATCAGCGACTGCCCGGTATTGAGGATGGAAAGGGAAGTCTGGGACTTGACCGCCGCCGTCTCCCAGTTCTGCATGCTCTGATCGTAGCGGCGCGCCTCGTATTCCTCGTTGCCGAAATACTTGACGGTTTCATAGTTGATCAGCGAATCGATGGCGCGGATATTGGCCTTGGAGTCGAGATCGTTCATCGTGCGCCGGAAGTTGGTGCGCCATTCGGTGACCGCCACCGTGAAGCCGACATACACCAGCAGGGCCGTGATCGTGATCACGGCGAACCAGATGTCGTAATGCAGGATCAGATAACCGATGACCAGCGTGATTTCCACCAGCGTCGGCAGAATGCTGTACAGGGTATAGGACACCAGCGAGGAAATGCCTCGCGAGCCGCGCTCTATGTCGCGCGTCATGCCGCCGGTCTGCCGGTTCAGGTGAAAGCGCAGCGACAGCGAATGCAGGTGCCGGAATACCTGCAATGCAATCGTCCTGACCGCGCTTTGCGTGACCTTGGCGAACACGAACTCCCGCAGTTCGGTGAACATGGTGGTGCACAGGCGCAATACGCCGTAAGCAATCAGAATGCCTACCGGCAAGACCAGCATGGTTTCGGGCCGGTCGGGGCTGACGGTCATGCTGTCGACCAGTTCCTTGAGCACCAGCGGCACGCCGACGTTGGCGAGCTTGGCGCCGATGAGGAAGGTCAGTGCAAGCAATACCCTCCACTTGTAGGCCCACAGATAGGGAAACAGGGTCTTGAGCGTACCCCAGTCATTGCGGGTGCCATCGTTGGCGGGCGGCTCGGGGGATGAGACAGGGGAACGGCGCATGAAATAAATGTTTCAGTGGAATGGTTTATGCTCTGGCTTCGATGATTTTAGCTTAGAGCCTTGCTCTGCATCGGTTGATATCGGTTGATACCAGTTGACATCAGTTGAGGACTCACAGGGGAAACACAATGACAAATACACTCCAAACCAGCCTGCCGCCAGGCAAGATGCCGCAGTTGCGCGTGATGCCGATGCCGGCGGATGCCAACGTCCACGGCGACGTATTCGGCGGCTGGATCATGGCGCAGGTCGACATCGCCGGATCGCTGCCGGCGGTGCGCCGCGCCAACGGCCGGGTAGCCACGGTGGCCGTCAACTCCTTCGTCTTCAAGCAGCCGGTGTTCGTTGGCGACCTGCTTTCCTTCTATGCCGACATCGTGAAGGTTGGCAATACCTCGATCACGGTGAACGTCGAAGTCTATGCCGAACGCAACCGGCTGCAAGTGGAAATCGTGAAAGTGACGGAAGCGACGCTGACCTATGTCGCCACCGACGAAAACCGCCAGCGCCGCACGATTCCGCCCCTCGCGGATGAATGACGCCTTGCCCGGCATGGACCGGGCCTGACATTCAGCACGTCTTCCCATGCGATTCGAACGCAGACAGTTTCTTTCCCATTCGGCGCGCCTGCTGTCCCTTGCCGCCTTGTCCGCAGCCTTCCCTTCCACGGCACTGAGCCGGACCGCCCGCTATCCGTTCAGCCTGGGAGTCGCCTCGGGGGCGCCGCTGGCTGCCAGCGTCGTCCTGTGGACACGCATCCTGCCCGACCCGCTCGATGCGCAGTCATCCGGCAGCCAGCCCTACGCCGTTCGATGGGAGGTTGCGGAGGACGAAGGCTTCAGGCAGATCGCCGCCAGGGGCAGCGCCACCGCCCTGCCCGAACTCGCGCATAGCGTGCATGTGGATGCCGGCGGGCTCAAGCCGGACCGCTGGTACTGGTACCGCTTCATGCTCGGCGACGCGATCAGCCCGATCGGCCGGACCCGCACCGCGCCGGCGGCCGATACCATGGCGTCCTCACTGAAGCTCGCCGTGGCGTCCTGCCAGCACTGGGACTTCGGCCAGTATGCCGCCCACCGTCACATTGCCGCGGAAGCTCCCGACCTGGTCGCCTTCCTCGGCGATTACATCTACGAATGGGGCGAATATGCGCTCGCGCATCCGGCTGCGCCGCGCCGGCGCAGCAATGAAAGCGTGACGCTCGATCAATACCGGGCGCGCTACGCGCAGTACAAATCCGATCCGCATCTGCAAGCCTCGCATCACGCCGCGCCCTGGATCGTGACCTGGGACGACCACGAGGTGTCCAATGATTACGGCAATGACCGCGACGAGCGGCTTGATCCGAACTTCATGGCGCGTCGCGCCGCCGCATACCAGGCGTTCTACGAACACATGCCGGTGCGCCTGCATGCCTTGCCCGCAGGGCCGCAGCGCTTTGCGCAGATGCGCATCTATGACCGTCTCGAATGGGGACGGCTTGCGCAATTCCATCTGCTCGACGATCGCCAGTACCGCTCGTATCACGCCTGCCAGCAGCCCGGACGCGGAGGATCGACATCGATAGCCGCAGCCTGCGCGGAAAGGACAGCGCCGGAGCGCACCCTGCTGGGCGCGGCACAGGAGCAATGGCTGTACGAAGGCTTCGCCGCATCGAAGGCGGCATGGAACCTGGTCGGCCAGCAAACCCTGATGGCGCAGTGCTCCCAGATTCCCGTCGAGAACGACGATGGCGGCCGCTTCTGGAACGACGGCTGGGACGGCTATCCGGCGGCGCGGCGCCGACTGCTCGACAGCATGCGCAAGCATGACCTGAGCAACCCGGTCGTGCTGTCGGGCGATGTGCATACCTTTTATGCGGCGGAGTTGCGCGCCGATTTCAACCAGCGCGCATCGAAGGACAATCCATTGATTGCCACCGAGTTCTGCGGCACTTCGGTGACTTCCAATTCCCGGCCGCAGTCGCGCACCGACCGTTACGTCGCCGATAACCCCCACATCCAATACGGGCGCAGCGACCGGCGCGGCTACATGATGCTGGATGTCAAGCCGGCGCGCATCGTCACGCGCTTTCAGGCGCTCGACGATGTCCGGACCGCGGAATCCGGCGTGGCCACGGTGGCAAGCTTCATCGTCGAGGAAGGGCGGCCGCAGCTGCAGAAGGCGTGACGGCCATAAAAAAACCGCCTGCACTGCAGGCGGTTTTTTGTTTGCCGGATCGCCGGATCGCCGGATCGCCGGATCGCCGGATCGCCGGACCGCCGGACCATCAAATCGTTTTCCGATCAGGCGGCCGTCTTTTCATCGCGCAGTTCGCGGCGCAGGATCTTGCCGACATTGGTCTTGGGCAGATCGTCCCTGAACTCGATGTACTTGGGCTTCTTGTAGGCCGTGAATTGCTCCTTGCAATAATTCATCAGCTCATCGACTGTCAGCGAGGGATCCTTGCGCACGACGAAGAGCTTGACCGCTTCGCCGGAGTTCGCATCGGGCACGCCGATGCAGGCGCATTCCAGCACGCCGGGATGCGCGGCAACGACGCCTTCGATCTCGTTCGGATAGACATTGAAGCCCGACACCAGAATCATGTCCTTCTTGCGGTCCACGATCTTGACGAAGCCGCGCTGGTCCATCACGCCGATATCGCCCGACTTGAAGTAGCCGTCCGGCGTCATGACCTTGGCGGTTTCGTCAGGACGGTTCCAGTAGCCGGCCATGACCTGCGGGCCGCGGATCGCGATTTCCCCTGCCTCGCCGAGCGGCACCGGATTGCCGGCATCGTCGAGGATGGCGATTTCGGTGCCCGGGATGGGCAGGCCGATGGTGCCGGAGAATTCGTCGGACGTCGCCGGATTGCAGGTGGCGGTCGGCGATGTCTCCGACAGGCCGTAGCCTTCGACGATCGGGCAGCCGGTGACCTTGAGCCATTTGTCGTTGACCGCCTTCTGCACCGCCATGCCGCCGCCGTTGCAGATCTTCAGGCTGGAGAAGTCGAGCTTGGCGAATTCCGGATTGTTGAGCAGGCCGTTGTACAGCGTGTTCACCGCCGGCAGCAGGTTGAACTTGTGCTTGGACAGTTCCTTGATGAAGCCCGGGATATCGCGCGGATTCGGGATCAGGATATTCATCGCGCCCCAGCGCGTGCCCATCAGCATGCAGGCGGTCAGCGCAAAGATGTGATACAGCGGCAGCGCGCAGACGATGGTCAGCGGATCGATCTTCGGCTCCTGCTGCAGCGCGGGCTGGGCCCAGGCATCATTCTGCAGCACATTGGCGATCACGCAGCGATGGGTCAGCGTGGCGCCCTTCGACACGCCGGTGGTGCCGCCGGTGTATTGCAGGAAGGCGAGATCGTCATGGCCGAGTTCCACCGGCTTGAGCTGCTGGCGGGCCCCCTCCGACAGGACTTGCTTGAAGCGGATCGCATTGGGCAGCGAGAAGGCGGGCACCATCTTCTTGACATTGCGCACCACGAAATTGACGAGCGCGCCTTTGACGCCTCCCAGCATTTCTCCCATGCTGGCCACCACCACATGCTTGACCTTGGTCTTGCCGATCACCTGTTCCAGCGTGGTGGCGAAGTTTTCCAGGATGATGATGGCTTCGGCGCCGGAGTCGTTGAGCTGGTGCTCGAGTTCGCGCGGCGTGTACAGCGGATTGACATTGACCACGCAATAGCCCGCGCGCAGGACGCCGGCAATCGCCACCGGATACTGCAGCACGTTGGGCATCATGATGGCGACCCGGGCGCCCTTCTTCAGGCCCTGCCCCTGCAGCCAGGCGCCGACACGGGTGGACAGCTGGTCGAGCTCCGCATACGTCATGAACTTGTCCATGCATACGTAGGCGTTGCGGGATGCAAACTTCTGGAAGGACTCTTCAAGCAGATGCACCAGCGAGCGGTATTGTGTGTAATCGATTTCCGCAGGAACGCCCGCAGGATAAGACTTTAGCCAAAGCTTTTCCATTGTCTGCCTCTTGTCTTTTTATGGAAGGATGGGATGTCGCAAAAAATAGCACGACCGGTTCTTTTTCTCGGCATAGATGCTATCGGTCGGCGCGCATACATGCAAGTCTTTTAATGGGTTCCGAAGCATCCTTCTAGCTGTCCGATCTTTTGCATCGCAACAATACAAACCAGAATGGTCAATAAATACGCCTTGCTGCCCATGAACAATACACGCAAAAAAGCGGCCATGAAAGGCCGCTTTTCTTATTGGATGGAACCTGTCGCTGCTAGAGCGGTTTCGCCTTGACCTGCCTGTCGATCCCGGACAGATTGCCGCTGGCACTGCGTTGTGACTCCTTGCCATGGCTGGCCATGTCGCGTCGTCACGCCTTGTTCCAGCAGCAATCTGCCTCGGCCTCAACTAGGCCGGTCAAGGCGAAACCGCTCTAGAAGCGTAATCAGTGCGCCGCTATCTCGACGTTATTTCCATTTCCTGCCGTAACCGGCGTGCTGAGGCCAAGGCTGGCCAGTTCGCGGTGCCGCTCTTCCTTGCCGAGGGAAGACAGCGCACGCACGGCCGCGTAGAACTTGCCAAGGTCTTTCTGCCTTGCCAGGATGGCGCGGAAACCCGGCACGAAGTCATGATAGGTTGCAATCGCCGACAGATGGGCATTCGACAGCGGCTCCGCGAACCAGCGATCGTAGCCGGCATAACCGCCCCAGCTTTCCTTGAGCACCTGATAGTCATCCTTGAGCGCCTGGAAGATCGCCGCCTTTTCCTTGCGCTTGATCTCGTCGCTGACATCGCGTTCGTAATTGGCGTTGAGCGCCTTGCGATGCCTGAGCAGCAAGGCGAGGAAGTCGCGCTTGCGGCCTTCGTAGGCGACATAGGCCTTGCGGGTTTTTTCGTCGCCATGCTTTTCCAGCCAGCGTTCGACACCGGCCTCCTCCACCGCCACCGCGAAGGATTCGTTGAACTGCGAATCGCCGGGCACGTACACGACCTGGTGCGCCAGTTCATGGAACACCAGGCGGGCGAGTTCGCCGTCGGGGTACTGGATGAAGGTCGACAGCACCGGATCCTTGAACCAGCCGAGCGTCGAATAGGCGGGCACGCCGGAGATCTCGACATCGAACTTCGCCGCGCGCAGTTCGGCCGCATAGGCCTGAGCATCTTCCTTGCTGTAATAGCCGCGGTACTTGACGCAGCCCGCGATCGGGAAGCACCACTCCATCGGCTTGAGCGACAGTTCCGGCGTGGCGACGATGTTCCACATGACGAACGGACGCTTCAGGTCGGCGTAGGTGGTGTAGCTGTCATTGTCCGGCAGGCCGAGTTCGCGCGCGGCGAATGCGCGGATCTCCTTGACGCGCGCCAGCTTGGTCTTGAGCTTGTCTTCGGTGCCGGGACTGGCGATCCAGTCATCGATCGGACGCGCCTCCGACAGCAGCGAGAATTGTCCATGGGCCGCCTGCGCGAAATACCCGATCTGCGCACATCCCGCCATGATGGCAATGACGCCGCCGCATGCCAATACCCGCCACTTCTTTATCATTTCCTATACTTTCTCTACCTGCACCAGCACGTCGTAGAACGTGGGCGCGTTGCCCATGTCGGTCAGGCGCTGGCTGGTCACTTCATTGGCATTCTTGCCATCGGCGGCAAACTTCCGCCACCAGATGGACAAGCCCACCACCAGTCCTTCGCGCGCCTTGTCGGTCACGCGCACCTTTGCGATGAATGATCCGCGGTCATTGAAGATGCGCACCTGATTGCCCTCCTCGATGCCGCGCTGCGCGGCGTCGACCGGATGCATGTCGAGGTGCGGTTCACCTTCCGTATCACGCAGACTCTGCACATTGACGAAGGTGCTGTTAAGAAAGTTCCTTGCCGGCGGAGAAATCATTGCCAGCGGATATCGCTTTGCCAACTCGGGATTGCTGGCCCGCGATTCATAGGGAGGAATATAGCTTGGCAAGGGATCAAGACCATCGGCCTTCATGCGTTCGCTGTAGAACTCGCACTTGCCGGACGGCGTTGCAAACCCGCCTTCGGCGAACGGCGCGTCAGGCGCGTTGAGCTTTTGCCATCCCTTGCGCTTGAGGGAATCCCAGTCGAAGTGAATCGCGCGCGCATCCTTGGCGTTGAAGGCCTGTGCCGCAAGTTCGTCATCGCTCTCGTAAAAGCAGGCGTCGTCGAAGCCCATGCGCTGCGCCAGCAGGCGGAAGATCTCGGTATTCGGCTTAGCTTCGCCCAGCGGCGCAATCGCCGGATTGTTCGCCATCATGTACAGATGTCCATAGGTGGCATGGATGTCGGTGTGCTCCAGCTGCGTGGTTGCCGGCAGCAGGATATCGGCATGGTCCGCGGTATCGGTCTGGAAATGCTCGAGCACGACGGTGAACAGGTCCTCGCGCGCAAAGCCGCGCGCCACTTTCGGCGACTCGGGAGCCACCGCCACCGGGTTGGAGTTGTACACGATCACGGCTTCGACTTTCGGTCCGAATTCCGCGGAAGCTTCCTCCAGCAAGGCATCGCCGATCGTGCTCATGTTGAGCGTGCGGACTTGCTTCTTCAGCAAATCGGGCCGCTGCAATGCCGCGCTGTTTTTCGGGAAGGTATCCGACGAAGACAGCTGCACGCCGCCGGCCGCGTGCCGCCATGCGCCGACCAGCGCCGGCAGGCAGGTGATGTTGCGCACCGCCATGCCGCCGCCGCGCACCCGCTGCAGGCCGTAGTTGATGCGGATGGCCACCGGCTCGCCCTGCCTTGCCAGCGCGCCGTAATCGCGCGCCAGCTGCTCGACTTCCTCGACGCTGATGCCGCAGGTCTCGGCAGTGCGCTGCGGCGTCCATTCCGCCGCGCGCTCCCTGAGCGCATCGTAGCCGTGCGTATAGCGGGCGATATAGTCCTCGTCCACCAGATTCTCCCTGATCAGCACATGCATCATGCCGAGCGCGAGCGCGGCATCGGTGCCGGGCAGCAGGGCAATGTGCTGATGGCATTTCTCCGCCGTCAGCGAGCGATAGGGATCGATGGCGATGAGCTTGGCGCCGCGCCGCTTGGCTTCCTGCGCGCGCATCCAGAAATGAAGATTGGAAGCAATCGGATTGCCGCCCCAGATCAGGATGAGCCTGGCATTCTGGAACTGCTCGACATCGGTGCCGATACGGGCGCCCATGGTGTATTTGTAACCCGCTCCGCCGGCCGATGCGCAGATCGTGCGGTCGAGCAGCGAGGCGCCCAGCTTGTTGAAGAAGCGCGAAGCCATCGATTCGCCCTGCACCAGTCCCATCGTGCCGGCATAGCTGTAGGGAAGGATGGCTTGGGCATCGCGCGCCGCGATGGCTTTGAGCCTTGCGGCAATGGTGTCGAGCGCCTGGTCCCAGGATATCCGTTCGAAGCGGCCCTCGCCCTTGCGCCCGACCCGCTTCATCGGATGCAGCAGCCGGTCCTTGTGGTAAGTGCGCTCGGTATAGCGCGATACCTTGGTGCACAGCACGCCGGCGGTGGTCGGATGATCCGGATCGCCGCGCACCTGGGTGGCAACGCCGTCTTCGACGGTAACCAGCAGTGCACAGGTATCGGGACAGTCATGGGGGCAGGTAGCGCGTACGATGGATGTTGTCATCAGATATTCCAGATCGGACACGTCCCTGATGGAGGCGTGTCGGGTTCATCGGGCCGGTTCTCGGGGTGCAAGACCGCGTCTCTTGTGTTCTTGGTTTATTGCTCTTGTCGATTTGCAAATTCCGCAGACGTCGCTTTGAATGCGGGCGCGCACGTCTCCGGTCACAGTCGCTAGAATAACTGCGAAAGCTTCAGAGTAATATATCGAGGATAGAAAATCTCGCTTAACCGCAGGCAACAACCATGAATGACCTGCGTGGCGGATTCCGGAGAACAGCATGAACCTGATTGATCCGATCGTCGCATTCCAGTCCGAACTGCAGCAGATCCGGCGCGACATCCACGCCCATCCCGAACTCTGCTTCGAGGAGCAGCGCACCGCCGACCTGATTGCCGCAAAACTGACCGAATGGGGCATTCCCGTCCTGCGGGGCATGGGCGTGACCGGCGTGGTGGGCATCCTCAAGAATGGCTCCGGCGCGCGCGCCATCGGACTGCGCGCCGACATGGACGCCTTGCCGGTGCAGGAAATCAATTCCTTTCCTCATACCTCCCGGCACAAGGGCAAGATGCATGCATGCGGCCATGACGGCCACGTGGCGATGCTGCTGGGCGCCGCGCATTACCTGTCCAGGCACCGCAATTTCGACGGCACGGTCTATTTGATTTTCCAGCCCGCCGAAGAAGGCGGCGGCGGCGCCAGGCGCATGATGGATGACGGCCTGTTCGAGAAGTGCCCGATGGAAGCGGTATTCGGCATGCACAACTGGCCGGGGGTCAAGGTCGGCACTTTCGGCGTGACACCGGGGCCGATGATGGCGTCTTCGAATGAATTCGAAGTGGTCGTCAAGGGACGCGGCGCGCATGCGGCGCAGCCGCACAAGGGCATCGATCCGATCATGGTGGCGATACAGATCGCCCAAAGCTGGCAAACCATCGTCAGCCGCAACAAGAATCCGCTGGATGCGGCCGTGCTGTCGATCACGCAAATCCATGCCGGCAGCGCAACCAACATCATCCCGGATGAAGCCACGCTGATCGGCACGGTGCGCACCTTCTCCACCGGCGTGCTCGACCTGATGGAAAGCCGCATGCGGTCGGTCGCCGAGCATACGGCCGCCGCATTCGACAGCACGATCGACTTCCGCTTCCATCGCAACTATCCCCCGCTGATCAACCACGCGAAGGAAACCGCGTTTGCGATCGATGTCCTGAAATCGGTCGTCGGCGACGACAACGTCGATACGCAGGTGGAGCCGACGATGGGCGCCGAGGATTTCGCCTTCATGCTGCAGGAAAAGCCGGGATGCTATGTCTTCATCGGCAACGGCGAGGGAAACCACCGGATGCACGGCCACGGCCTCGGTCCCTGCAACCTGCACAACCCGAGCTACGACTTCAATGACGAACTCCTGCCCCTGGGCGCGACTTACTGGGTCCGTCTGGCGGAGTCCTACCTGCGCGCCGCCTGAGGCCCGCAGCAGGGAATGCACGCAATGAAAACAGACACCCCCGGCTCGTTTACGCTCGACATGCATGCGGCATCGTTCGCGCGCGTCGCCCTTGCGAATCTCGTTCGGGAATTGCCGCACAAGATCGATCACCTGCTGATGGTCTCCGGCGAATGGCAGTCGCCGCGCATCATGCATCCCGCGTTTTACGGCAGCTATGACTGGCACTCCAGCGTGCACATGCACTGGCTGCTCGCGCGGCTCCTGCGCCTTGCTCCAGGCTTGAGCGAGGCGCCGCGCATCCGCGAACTGTTCGACCTGCATTTCACGCCGGCCAATATCGCTGCGGAAGCGGCCTACCTGAGCCATCCGGCACGGCAATCCTTCGAACGCACCTATGGCTGGGCATGGCTGCTCAAGCTGCAGACGGAGCTGATGCTTTTGGCTGAAGCGGATCTGCAGGCCGGTTCATGGCGCGACGCGCTGCAACCGCTGGCGGATGTGATCACGGAACGCTATCTGCACTACCTGCCCCTGGCGGATTACCCGGTCCGGGCGGGCACGCATGCCAACAGCGCATTCGGCCTGCTGTTCGCGCTGGATCATGCGGAAAGGATCCAGCATATCGCCCTGCGCAAGCTGATCGCCGCCAAGGCCAACCAATGGTTCGGCCGGGACCGCCGTTATCCGGCGCGGTACGAACCCGGCGGCGAGGATTTCCTGTCGGGCGGCTTGCTGGAGGCGGTATTGATGCAGCGGGTGATCGACGGCTGCAGCTATGCGGACTGGTGGGAAGTGTTTTGCCCGGCGCGGGAGGATCTGCTGACATGGTTGACGCCGGTCGCCGTGAGCGACCGCAGCGATCCGAAGCTGGCTCATCTCGACGGATTGAACCTGGCGCGCGCCTGGTGCTGGAAACGCCTGGCACCGCAACTGCCTGTGGCGCTGCGGCAGTCAGTCGCTGTTGCCATTGACGCGCACTTGTCAGCGTCGCTGCCCCAGGCCAGCGGTGGCGACTACGCCGGCACGCACTGGCTGGCCAGCTTTGCCTTACTCGCCTTGACCGACGACTAGCGGCGATGCCTTTCTCTCGCCGGCCGCCAGCATGCCGCGCTCGCGCATGAGGCGGATATCGCCATACCACGCTTCCACGGCTTCGCCGGTATTGTCGGTGTCGGTCAGCACGCCGACGCCGATCAGCTTGCCCGGTTTTTCCCCGAACGCTTTTTCATAGTCTTCGACGATGTTGCGGGTGAAGGTTTGCCACTCGCCGATGCCGTTCTTGCCGCGCGCGGCGACCATCATCTTGATCCGGCTGCTGTGGTTGCTGCGGATGATCGTACCGACCGGCACCTTGTTCTCCCATATGTACATCAGGGTGGCATAGGGAAACTCATAACCGGTCATGACCCTGGCGGTCTCGAACAGGATCTGGTCGGCAAACGGCAGCGTGTCCTTGTCACCATCGAAGCCGAGAATGATGCGCACCGGCGAATCCTCGGTGGCATGGTGAGTGTTGTCGGCGCTGTGGATCAGGTCGGCGATTTTCCATTGCCAGTGGAGCCAGGGATTCGCTGCGGGATCAATGTCCACCTTTTGCATCAGCCCCGATGATGCCTTTTCCGCACGCGCATGCAACACGGTGCGGTCCTCCTTGCTTACCAGCTTGTAATGCGTCTGGTTCTTTGTACGCAGCAGGATCAGCGGCTCCCAGCCATGAGGCAGTCCACCGGCGGGATTGGCGGAGAAGAGCTTGACCTCATCCTGGCCATTCGCCACGGCAGCGGTTGCCGCCGGCATTGCGCCCCCTGCGATTTTGGGCTGCTGCGCGCAACCGGCCAGCGTTAGCGAAAGAGCAAGAGGAACAAGAAGTCGTTTCATGAGAGTGTTGGCGCGATGTCGCTCATCAGGGTGCCGCTCGCAATGCCGCCGTTCGGGGCTCGTTCATTGGACGACCAGCCGGGATGGCTGGATTGTATAGTTTTGTTGCTGCGTAGCGTCTGCTAACTGTTCTGCGCTTCGGCCGGCATGAACAAACTGCCAATGGATCTGATGGTATTTCGCAACAGCCGGTCGATGCGCGATGCTGATGATGCTGGCTTGCGGCAGTTCCTGCAGCAGCAAGGCATACATCCGCTCCTCGGTATCGGGATCAAGCGCGCTGGTGGCTTCGTCGAGAAACAGATACTGCGGCTTGGCCAGCAAGGCACGCACGAAGGCAAGGCGCTGCTGTTCGCCGGGAGACAGGCGCTGGCTCCAGTTGTCGGGCTCATCGAGCTTGTCGGCCAGATGCGGCAGCTTGCACAGCTGCAGATAGTGCTGCACCGCCAGCTCCTTGTACGCGGTCTCCGGCGCAGGATAGGAAATGGCTGCCCGCAGCGTGCCGATCGGCAGGTAGCCGCGCTGCGGCAGGAACAGCAGTCTGGCTTCGTTGGGCACCTCGATGCTGCCGCTGCCATACGGCCAGATGCCGGCAATCGCGCGGAACAGCGTGGACTTGCCGCAGCCCGACGGTCCGCTGACGAGGATACGCTGGGACTCGCGGATGTCGGTAGTCAGCGCCGCCGTCAACGGGACGCCGTTCGGCAGATTGAGCCTGACGTCATCAAGAAGAATTGCTCCCACGTTGTTGCGGGTCACCGGGATTCCGGATTCCTGGTCACGCGCGGCGATGACGGCGGCATGGAAGCCCGCAAGGCGATTGACGCTGGCCTTCCAGCTCGCGAGCTGGCTGAAGGCATTGATGAACCAGGAAAGCGCCTCCTGCACATGACCGAATGCCGAGCTGATCTGCATCAGGCCGCCAAGGGTGATGGCCCCGGAAAAGTAGCGCGGCGCGCCGACCAGGAAAGGAAAGATGACGGCGAACTGGGCGTAGAAATTCGAAGCGACATTGAGACGCTTGGTGGTGCGCATGATGGTCCACCAGTTTTGCCAGATCTGCTGGAAGCGGTTGCCGAGCTGGGTTTTCTCCTGCTGCTCGCCGCGGTACAGCGCGACCGCTTCCGCATGCTCCCGGATGCGGATCAATCCGAAACGGAAGTCCGCTTCGAAGCGCTGCTGATTGAAATTCTGGAAGACCAGCGGCCTGCCGATCCACAGCACCATCAATGAGCCTATGCCGGCATAGGCAATGGCAAACCAGACCATGTAGCCCGGGATGGTGACCTGCTGCCCACTCAGCATGAATGACAGCGGTCCGCTTACCGACCACAGGATGCCGACGAAGGACGCCAGCGAAACCACGCTGGACAGCAAGCCGAGCGACAGGGTCAGCGAGCCATTGGTGAGGAACTGCAGGTCTTCGGCAATGCGCTGATCGGGGTTGTCGGCCGAGCGTGTCTGCTCGATCCGGTAGAACGCCTGATTGGCCAGCCATTCATCAAGGTACTGACGGGTCATCCAGCCGCGCCATCGGATTTCCAGCGCCTGCATCAGGTAGACGCGATAAATCGCGACGGCGATATAGATGAAGGCCAGGTAGGAAAATCGCCATAACTGTTCGCGGAATTCCGGAAAGTCCTTGTTTTCCAGGGCATTGTAGAAATCCCTGTTCCAGGCATTGAACTGCACGTCGAGATAGACCATTCCCAACGCAAGTGCAACGACAGCAGCCAGCAGGCCGCGCGCCTTCCACTTCTCCTCCGAGCTCCAATAGGGCTTGATCAGTTGCCAGACGGCGCGCCAGTCGGTGCGTTCACGGGGCTTTATGGTCATAGAGCGGTATCACGAACAATGGTGGATGGAACGACGAAGCTTGGGCCATTATTTTGCACAGGGTGATGTCCCACCGCAATCCGCGTTCGACAGGAGCCGGCTGGCAAGACGAAGGCGTCATTGATACGGCAGTCAAGCAACCGGTTTCAATGCCGCGAGCTTGAACGGCAGCCGCAGGCGGTATCGCCAGGCATGCTCGGAAAGCCGCCTTGGTTCAGTCAATGCGCGGGGGATCTGCATCGATGGTGCATGTGGCGTATGGCGCCCTCACCGTCACGGCGCCATACCCGGCTCACATGCGCTGCCGGCTCGCTGCCGAGGCGGGCTTCATCAGGGAAGTTGATCCGGTGCTTGCCCTACGCGTATTCCTGGGTTCAGCCGCTCTATCGCAAGCAAGGCTGCGGCCTGATCCGCGTTGGGGGCCAGGTCAAGGATGCTGCGGTACAAATCGGTCAGCAATTGCGTGACCGGCAAGCTGAGTCCGCCGGCGGCAGCGGCGACCAGGGCGTTCTCCAGGTCCTTGGCCTGGCTCTTTACCTGGCCGCCGGGCATGAAGTTCCGCTCAAGCATTCGCTGTCCGTGCACATCCAGTATCCGGCTTTCCGCGAAACCGCCGCGAATGGCCGCGCGTACGGCGGACGGATCGGCGCCGCCGGCCTGGGCCAGCATCAGCGCTTCCGCGACGATGCATAGCGTGCCGCCGACAATCAACTGGTTGCAAAGCTTGGCAATCTGCCCGCAGCCTGCTGGACCGACGCGGGTCGGGCGGCCGAGTATGCTTAATACGGGTTCGGCGCGCAGGTAATGCTCTTCGCTTCCCCCTGCCATGATGGCCAGCGTTCCGGCTTCGGCTCCCAACACGCCGCCGGATACCGGAGCGTCAATGAAGCCGATGCCCCGCCCACTCAATTGCTGGTGAAACTCCTGCGCCTCGGACTGCCGCGTCGAACTCATGTCGATCACCAGCGCTCCGGGTTTCAAGGAGTCGTAAGCCTGTTCCAGCACGTCACGCACGATTGGCCCCGCTTCCAGCATGGTAATAACCAGATCGGCTTCCCTGACAGCGGTGGCAATGTCATCCGTTACGAGGGCGCCGGAAACAGCGAGTGCCTCCGCTTTTGCCCGCGTACGGTTCCAGGCAGTCAGCGCATGTCCTGCATTGAGCAAACGCATTGCCATGGGCTTGCCCATCAAACCTATTCCAAGAAAAGCGATCTTTTGTGGTGATGCGATACTGCTCACAGTCGTCTCCTAACGTCATGTCTGGTTAATGCATAATGGTGCCTCATCATCTCAAAAAAACGAATTCCATGTCGACGAACGTCATTCGCCCCATACTCGACACGCCGATGCTGCTTGGCGAATCGCCGCTCTGGCATCCCGTGGAATCCGCGTTGTACTGGATCGATATCGCCGGTCAGGCGGTGCACCGGTTCCATCCTCATAATGCCGCCCATCACAAATGGAGCCTGCCGTCGGAGCCGGGCTGCATTGCCTATAGCAAGGATGGACAGATTCTTGTGGCAATGCGCTCGGGCATTGCCATGCTTGATCCGGCAAGCGGCGCCTTGGACATGCTTGCCGCACCGCCTTATGATCCTTCGGCGGTGCGCTTCAATGACGGCCGTTGTGATGCGCACGGACGTTTATGGGCCGGAACGCTGTACGATCCGCGGGACAGGCAAGGCGGTTCGCTGTTCTGCATCGAGCGCGGCAACATTCGCGATGTGTCTCATCCGGTCACTGTTTCCAACGGCGTAGCCTTCAGTCCTGACTACCGTACCCTTTACCATGCCGACACGACTGCGCATCGCATCACGGCATATGACTACGATGTGTCCACCGGTTCGGTGGGAAAGGGAAAGTTGTTCAGGGAATTTTCTTCCGATAAGTCGGCGAACTATGGCGGCCGACCGGATGGCGCGGCGGTGGATAGCGAAGGAGCTTACTGGTGCGCGATGTATGAAGGCGGCCGATTGCTCAGACTGTCACCATCGGGCGAGACAATAAGAGAAATTGAACTGCCGGTGCGTTGTCCAACGATGGTTGCCTTCGGCGGCCCTCAGCTTCGCACCTTGTACATCACGACGGTAAGCCACAAGCGCCCGCCGGAAGAACTCGCCCGTTATCCACTGTCAGGTTGTGTACTCGCGATGGAGACCGAGGTTGCCGGTTTGCCGGAACATGCGTACCTGCCGTAAACAGGGGTGACGCGTTGCATTGCTTGCGAGCATGTCCCAGCAACATCTGCCACAATGTTTGCGATTTCACTCTGCAAACAATCTGACTACGCAATCCCTTTTACAGAAGAGGCTAAGAATGAATAAGAAAAGATCATTGGCGGTTGTGCTCGCGGCGCTTGCATCCCTGGGAGGTGCGCAGGCGGCTTATGCGGTTGACAGTGCTTCATTGGAGTTCGGCTCGGGAAACAAGACCAAGCTTGCGCGCGTTGGCCTTCAATGGAAGTGGGATTCAAAATGGTGGCAATCCAATGGCACTCACATTGGAGGCTACTGGGATCTGACGCTGTCACAATGGCGCGGCAACCGCTATCGCAACATACCAGGCAACAAGCAGGATTTTGTGGATGTTGGCTTCACTCCGGTATTTCGCTTCCAGAATGACAGCCTTAAAGGCTGGTATGTCGAGGCGGGCATCGGGGCACATTATCTGAGCGACATTTACGACAACAACGATCGCCAGTTTTCAACCCACTTCCAGTTCGGCGACCATATCGGCGTCGGATATGTCTTCAGAAACAACCTGGACATCGGCCTGAAGATTCAGCACTTTTCCAATGGCAGCATCAAGCAACCAAATGATGGCGCCAATTTTGCCGTGCTGAGCGCAACTTATTCCTTTTAAGCAGAGACATACTCTGCATGAAAAAAGCCTGCGCGATGCAGGCTTTTAAATGTCCTAAAAGGCAGTTCTTCATCCTGCGAAACCCTTCGCCACATTCCCCTCCCGACACGTGCTTGTATTGATAGCTTCTATCCCGTTGCGGACAAAGGAAAACGGTCAAGCTTTACCGAGACGACCGGCTGTAAGAATAGAGCAACTTTATCTGCCACATTGCTCTTTGTTTTTCAGTCTCTGCTGCAGGGCAAGCGAAATGGATATGTTGAGAGAGGCGGCCAATTTTCAACAAGGACCGGAATGAGGTAGAGCAGCTATGGTCTTGCGATTTTGCTTGCAGTACGATCTTCGCATCTTCCGTGCCTGCTGCACCGGCAAAAGAATCAATCGCCGGGAAACCGGGTACAACGAGCAGCTTGGACAGCTTACCTGGCATTGTATCCATACAGGATGGCGTCACCGAACACGCGGAATCGGCGTATCGCCATGTCAGCGACAGTCCTCATGGCAGACACGCCAAGCATGTCGATTGCTGCACCCTATGCGGCATGCATTGCGCACGCGCAAAGCAAACAGCCCTGCGTCCGTAAGGAGGCAGGGCTGATGCGGTAGAACTAGCCTGACGATGACCTACTTTCACACTGGTTGCAGCACTATCATCGGCGCAAAG
>NZ_VFAH01000043.1 GCF_008929045.1 Noviherbaspirillum aerium
AGCGGGAAAGAGGGTTAGACAGCAAGTTATTGATTCAATGGGATTATTTGGAAAATGCTTCCCGCAAACTGGCATAAATGCTAGGTCTGCCTACCGTCGTTATCTGCACTAAAAACGAGGGGACCCCAGGCACAGCGTCCGCCGTCATTACGTGGTCCAGCGAAAAGATCTTTGGACGGGATGTGCCCCCTCACGGCACAACCCGTTGATATGAAAAAGGTCCGCGCGATCGCCGAGACTATCTAACGCGTCATTCCGCATTCCGCCAGTTAGGTAATTGACCAAAACTGGTGCCGCATTTTGATGCGGGCATTATTGCAAGGCCTGTCTTCCGCCAAGGATCACAGGCCTTTGTCAATTTTGAAAAGTCACTTGCCTTCGTCTTTCTCCGTGCGTTTCTGCTGCTGCTTGAGATAGCTGCGCAACTCCTCATTCAAAGCCTGCTGTGCTTCCATCCTGGCTTGAGTGGTGGCCAGCGACAATTCCAGTTCCCGTACCTGCCGTGAGAATGCCTCCGCTTGCGCCGCTGCTGCAGCTAGCTGCTCGGTCAAGCGGTCAGACAATACGGTCTTTTCTGCCAGCTGCACCTCCAGCACCCGCGCACGCTGTTCCGCGTCCTGGAGCGATTCCAGACGCTGCGCAAGCTGCCGGCTATTGGTCTGTTCGTCATGCAGTGATTTGCGCGAGTGAGACAGGTCCGATACCAGACGCACGCCTTCCTGGTTCAGTCGGGTCACTTCTTCCTGCCTGACCACCAAGGATTGCTGCAGCTGCCGCATCTCGGCCTGTAACTGCTGCACCTGCTGTTCATGCCGGCGCTGATCCTGCTCACGCTGCTCCTTGACCGAGTTGCGGTAATGTTCGAGCGATTGCCGCGCATGTTCGTGTTTTTGCTCAAGAGACTGGCGGTGCTGTTCATTCTCGTACAGCCGCTCCTCCAGGCCGACAATACGCTGCTCGGCAGCGCGGTGTGTCACGGTCAGATCCTGAAAAGCCTCTCGGGTGGCGGCATGGGCGGCTTGTTCCTGCGCCAGTGCCTGATTGGTCTGCGCCAGACGCTCGTTGACTGCAGCGACCTCGGCCTGCAGTGTGGCGATCAACTCACCCTGCCCACGCGCCTGTTCCTGATGTTTTGCGGTGGCTGCCTCAAGCTTTTCGTTGGTCTCAGCTTGAAGCTGACCCGCCAGGCGCTCGACCAGATCCTGCAGCACCTCACTGATCGAGGACTTGCGGTCAACGCCCTCCTCTTCCTGCAGCTCACGCAGGTATTTGTGGATTGTCGTTTTCGTACGGTGAAGCAAAACTGCCCGGTTTTATGAAGGAAAAGTGACAATCCCTGTAGTCAGTGAAGCAAATCTGTCAATTGGGAGTGCGAACACGTTGTGTAGCTACACGAGGCAAAAAGTACGTCAGATAGTGATGTGCTAGCTAAGACACGCTTGGTAAAAGAATAACGTCGATTTTGACCAGGAGTCCTGCCTCCTCGATGTCCGACGGAAAAGAAGTTTTATTGAGTGGCGCCATCGCACCGCTGTTCCCCCTTACTTCATAAAACCTTTTTTCTTACCACCGCATACATATTGTCGCTGAGTGGATTTCTGTCTAGCCACGCCATGCGGACAATTTCAAGACCGGACGCCTCTACAATGGCTTTCAACGTCGTAGGTGTGAAGTAATTCACATGATCCGGCCACCTGAATCCGCACCATTTTGGACCGCGTAGTCTACGGTTATAGCAATCATAGTTGGGAACCTTGATCAATATGGTCCCGTTCGGCTTTAAACGCGTTCGGCAACCGATCAGAACTGGCAACGGATTAGCTTCATGTTCAAGAAAGGATGCCATGACGATGACATCGAAGTATTGGTCTTCAAAACCCAATATGCCATCTTGAGCGGAAGCATGCAGGCAGCGCCCGCCAAGCGGCTGCAATTTACTGTCTGAGAGACGCGAAAGCTCCCGCGAAATTTCAATCCCATGCGGGACACAACGATTTTTTAGAGAAGGTGGTAGCGATTTGAGAAAGTTCTCCAGCAGTTCGCCCCAGCCGCACCCAATGTCCAGCACATTAATACGCTCCTCCTGTTTCGCACTGACTATGCTGCGCAACAACTTCAATGTCTTGTTTCGTTTGAGCAGACGTCCACGAATACGTTTCAGCGTCGTGCTAATCGCGTACCGTATTGGTTCAGCTTTCTGTCGCGCTTCAGACTCCCTTTTGAAGGTCACTTCGTAAGCGAAATTGTCACTCAATTCCGTATAGGCCGGAGGATTGGCAAGAAAGATCACGCCGGTGTGTGCACATTGCTTCAATATCCACGGACTTGGTGCATACGGCAAATCGATTTCCTCTCCACGCACTTCTAGCAGCGGTGATATGCGGTATATATTTGCAGTCTTCATCGGTGTCAATTCTTATAAGGCGGCTGTTAGTTGTTGGCGAATGCGATTCCTGACCATACTGTTCATACCGCTGCTCTCATGCATATTGCTGGGGCCAGAAGCTTGCAACTAAGTGACAGAGGTTTGGGATAGGATCGATGGCTGATATAACGTATCCAATGCACCCACGTTTGCATTTCTCAGTGCAACCAATTATTGGCTTCTATTTTTTCAACTGGCTCTACGATAGGTCACAAGCCGGTATAAGTAGACCGCGACAATAAGACCGAGGACGGTTTTCGTGACGGGATCAACATACGTCGCCACCATCTCATATTGGTCCTTCAATGCGACTCCAGCGGCTGTCAGTAATCCGGTCCAAATCATGGATCCTGCTGTCGAGTACAAGAGAAACCGCACAAGTGACATTTCCGCAATACCCGCCGGAATCGAGATCAATGTACGAATCGCTGGGATCAAGCGTCCAAGAAAAACGGCCTTGCCACCATGTTCAAGAAAGAACTGCAACGCACTACCAACGTCGTCTGCCGAAATTGTGAGCCATCTCCCATGGCGATTGGCGAGGTGTTTTACCCGCTCTTTTCCGTAGAGCTTACCAAGGTAGTACCATGGTAAGGTGCCCGCGACCGATCCTGCCGTTCCGACCAGGAGGACACCAATGACGTTTAAGTCGCCGCGTGCCGCTGTGAATCCAGCTAGAGGCATGATCATCTCCGAAGGCATCGGAGGAAAAATATTCTCCAACGCCATCAACGCGAATACGGCTAGGTATCCGCCTTTAGCCATGAAATTCACAATAAATTCAAACATGACGAAGTTGGCTTTCTCGATTACTTTGGAAACCCTCTTGCCACGTCCATCAAGAGGAGCGGAGGAGCGCGGATTGAGCCCTCACTGCAGGCACAAACCAATCAGTTTTCTTTGACACCGTTGTCCTTGGATTACCCGTGTCCGGTCTGCCTTTGAACTAGGATCGCATGAGCAGTGGTTCCAGCCACCATCACCAAGCGGCCTAGGCGGCGCCAACCCAAACGATAATGATCAGGCGTGCGCCCCACAAGCTGCGAGGTTTGCCTCCTTCGCGCGCGATCCAGTCCTCACCCTGGAGGCGACACTCCGCGAGTATTTCCGGCGGTGTAAGGCGAATCGCCAGCCAAATCAGCGCGGGCAGTAATAAAACGTCATCCACGTAACCGAGTACCGGCAAAAAGTTAGGTATAAGACATGTTTGTCGATCGTTGTAGATATCTTCTGGATTGGTGCAAAGGTCTTTTAAAAGCGAAAAGCTTTGGACACGTTGTGCAATCGGTAAGTCAGTTGCGCTTGTGAGTCGTTCCCTACTGGAAATCCCCAACGCTGATGATTGTTTTTCGCAGGCTATTGGAATGAAACACCACAAATGTACCTGGTTTAGCACCAATCCATACGCTGGGATCGGTTCCAAATTGTCTCACAAGCTCTTCGCTCTTGAATACTTCAGCGACACTTCCGTCTTGCTTCATGATCGTTCGAATCTTCTGTGCGTCTTTCGGTATGACGTCACCCGCTAGTTTTTGCGAATCGTATAGCGAGAGCGGTTGCGCCTGCTCCCAGGTAAAATAAAGTACATTCGTTTTCCCTTTAAATGTGCCAAACGCGTAGCGACCATGGTGGCGACAGTGTGCATATCGGCATTTGGCGTCCGCTTCTCTAAAAAGCTTGATTGCCTCCTCCGGGCCGCTTCCAAGTATTGGGGCAGATAATGCCGCAGATGAAACGAGGATCAGGAAGAATGCTGCAGCACCAAGAGTATGTGAATGCATTGAATCCTCACTACTGGAAAGTTGCACAAGGGGGTGTCTATGAGCGACTGGCATCCAAGATGCATGAATCGAGATTACAGCAATACGAACCGCCTCTTCAAGCGAGAAAAGAGGATCCAGAAAATGACAATAACCAGTCTCTTTGACACTGCAGTGACATAATTTGGGCGGATGTGTATTTGCGCGCACCATAATTGCGTTTCCACAAGCAATTCATATCCAGTTCTGCCCGTCTTCCTGCAAGAATCAAATAGCTCATCACTTTTCTTGGTGAACATCCTACGAACCGGAATTGTGTTGCAATGCGATTGACCAGGCCTTTTCAATCACTTTCTAACTAGGCTTTCAAGTCTTAATAGTAGTACGACAACAAGAATAGCGATCCACGCGGACCACAAAGTATGTGTCATAAAGTGAGCCCCTCGTGCTTGTTGGGCGAATCCTAAGACAAATCCTGGAACCAGGCTTGCGGCAAATACGGTGTATCCCTTTACCGGGTGCTCTGGCAGCCAAAACACAGCAATCGAAGGCAACCAAAGCGCGCTTGAGGCATGTCCAGCAGGGAAACAATGTCCGGATGACATTCTTGGAGGCAGGCTATCGAATATCCGCAGATACGGTGCATAACCGCCATAGCGGGTGAGGCTCCAAGGACAGTGATACGGCGACACGCTTTTTATTGCGCTGATCAATATTGGTACGAGCGCAGCGGAGGTGACCACCACAACGAGCGAGCGCCGCACCGAATTTTCAAGGAGCATGTGCCCATTGATTCTGTCGGCAATCAGGGCGGCAGCCGGCACCATTCCGATACCGATCATCAATGCTTTCATTGTCTGATGCATGAACTCATCTAGGAACCAACGATCTCGCAATGGAAATGCGTTCTTGGAAAAATCAAACATGGCATCGGCAAGAACTATGTCGACATCAGTGCACCTTCCCAGCCAGATCAAAAGCAGTGCCGATCCCAGCAATAATAGGATAGCTGTTCTGAAATCGCGGTCCGTCATGCGTGGCCCCCCACAGCAGAACGGCACCCCTCAACAAGGTCGAATCTGGGATCATAGGCCGAGGTCTGTACGTGCATCATGCCCAGCATAGAATGGAACAGGTAATCATGGCTGACCGGTCCGGCCGCGCGACCTTGCAGACAGGCGATATTGATGCTATTTGCGGCGGCGAAGCCTTGTGACATCCACATCACCATGGGTACCTCGAACTGTTCACGCGGCGCGATCGCATATGGCAAGCCGTGCAGGTAAATGCCATTTTCGCCTAGTGACTCGCCGTGATCCGAAACGTATAGCATGGCTGCTTCGTGCGTCTCCTGTGCCTTCAAGCGTTGGATCGTACGCGCAAGAAAATGATCGGTGTACAGCAATGCGTTGTCGTAGCTGTTGACGATCTGCTCGCGGCTACATTTGCCGAGGTCCGGGTCTTCACAGGTTGGGAGGAAGCGGCGGAAAGCATCGGGGTAGCGGTGCGAATATGCCGGACCGTGATTGCCGATCTGGTGCAGCACAATAACGAGGTCACGCTGGTGGCGCTGAATCTCCCGCTCGAAATCGTCGAGGAGGATCTCGTCAAGGCAAGTTCCCGCGTTGCATAGCCGCGGATCCTGCCTGTCTCCGGAACGCTGCACCTCGAGGCCGTCGCATACACCCTTGCATCCGGACTGATTGTCGCGCCAGAGGGTCTTGATGCCGGCGTGCTCCAGCACATGCAGAACCGATTCATGGTGCCTTATCTTCTTTTCGTCATAATCCTTGCGCCCGAACGGCGAGAACATGCAAGGTACGGACACTTCAGTGTTTGTGCCGCAAGAAATCGCGTGCGTAAAGTTGATGACGCCTTCACGGGAAAGTTCGGGGGTCGTCTGCCGTTGATAGCCGTTCAAGCCCCAGTTGGCGGCTCTAGCGGTTTCACCAACGACGACGACGAGCAAGCGTGGTTTTCCTCCCCCAGGTGGGCCACCCGCAACCGCATCGGTTCCGACGGGGATACGTTGCTGATTTACCTCTTCAGATTCCGCCGCTGCCAGACGAGCGGTGGAGATGATGAAATTGGCTGGAGTGATCAGATAGCGCATTTCCTTCTGATTTCTCATCAGCGCCGACAGATCCTGAAATCCTAGTGCCAGGCTGGCGCCTGCAAACACTAGAGACACCGCCGTGAAGACCGCCCGACGCAATATCGCACGTCCGAACGATTGCATCTGCAGCCTTACTTGCGTGACTAGCAGGGCAGGCAATACACCGTACACGAGGAGGTCAGTAATCATGCCGAATGACACAAGTTCGCTTGCCTCCTTTAAATCAGTATGAAGAATATTGCGCATCATGCTGACGTCAAAGAAAACCGTGTATCGACTCATGTAATGCACTGCCAAAGCTGACAGTACGAACAATGCAGCAAGTACCGGTTTTGCTGATTTCCCAAACACGAAAAAGCCGAAGATCAAGCAATGAACGACCGTCATCAGTATTGCAGCGGTGGCAGCTTGCAACCAGGTAGCAGTCAGGCCCCAATCATGATTGGCGGCCCAAGCCGACCAGAATCGTTGGTTCGCAAGGACCGTGAAGAACATGCTTGACAAGATAATGCAAGCTTCAATGCTGCACGTAGGGCGTATGCTAGCAAGCCAAACGCGTGCATTGCGCAGAATATTGCAACAGCGCTGAACTGGCTGACGGGTAAAAATGATATTTAACACTTGGCACCTGCTGCAATGCTAAAAGCAGCAAGATAGACGAGCCGACGTTAAGACAGTGTTAAGGCTCTTAGATCAATGGTGGTGTGGCGGCCGAGAATTCGAGAATAAAACGGCTGCCACCTCGCTCTGGTTGCTCGAAGCGGATGTCCCAACCCAAGTGCTCCGTGACGCGCTTGACAATGGACAGTCCCAGACCCGTGCCTTGTGTGGAGGTTCCGTGGCCTTGCACGAAACGCTCGAACAGGCGCTGCGCTACCGGCGCCGGCAAACCAGGGCCGGTGTCTTCGATGATGATACAGTCGTGCCGAAGCGTGATCGTAACCTCGCCGCATTCCGTATGCTGGAATGCATTGCGCACCACATTGCCGATCGCAATGCCTACCAGTTCCGGACGTGCTTCAGTCCATACATCGTCGGTGTCCTTGAAACTCCAGTCGACTGGTTTCCCAGTCAGCAAAGGCGAGTAGCGTTCAAGCTCAGTCCGGATCAGCGAATTAATGAGCACAGGAGATCTCGTCAATTTCTCCGGTGCACGTGAGAGAAGGAGCAGTGCACTCACTCGCTCGGTAGTCTCCGCTGCCACACGCCGTATTCGTTCGGCGACTTCTTGCTGAGCGGGATTTTCGTTGAGGCGTGTTTTGAGCAGCTCGGCAGCTCCGAGTATGATCGTTAGAGGCGTTCGCAATTCATGGCTGACGTCGCTGGTAAACATCCGTTCACGCGACAGGAACTGCTGCAGTTCTTCGGTGCGATGTGCAAATGCCCGTGCAAGTATGCCAATTTCATCATCCGTATCGATCCCGGGAAGTGTAGATGGCGGGCTGCTTGCGGCTACTGCCTCCGCAAGCGCGGTCACCGGCGCCACGATGCGTCGCGCCGTTGCCAGTCCCAGTATCACCGCCAGCAGTAGACTGGTAATAAAGCCGACGCCCAATGATGAGAAAATGACGAACTCCAGATGTTCGAACTGCGTCATGTCCTGGACAACCGCATACCGGATACCATTTTTTTCACGCACCAGTGCCTGAGCTTCTCTCTCATCCAGCAGAAGTTCATGAATCCCGGGCGGCTTGTCGGACAGTTCAGTCGGAATGTCGCTGCCAACATAAATCCTTACCCCCGGGGGCGGCACATATTGTCCTTGGCGGAGATTGTGCGCGATCAGCACCTCGATAATTTTCTCCAGCCTGTCGTCCATCACTTCGGATTCAATAACTTCGACTGCAGTATAGGAAACCAGGCAGAAAAATGCGGACAGGGTAAGCGCCAGCAGTACGAAAGCTTGAGCAATACGTCGCTTAAGGGAACGTTCAGGTCTCATTGTCGGAGGCGAGATGATAGCCAATGCCGGCGCGAGTGATCAGCATGGAGTAGCCGAAGGGCTTGTCCAGCGCTTGGCGCAGTGCGTGTATATGAGTGCGCAGGGCATCGCTTTCCGGTGGATTGTCACCCCAAACTTCTCTTTCCAATACCTCGCGGCTCACCATAAGTGGCGCACAACGCAGTAGCGTAAGCAGGATCTTGTATCCGGTCGGTGTGAGAGCGAGGGTGTTGCCTGCCCGAGTCGCGGTGCCGGTTCGCATATCTATCCGAACTTCACCGAATGTCCGGACGTGCTGGACTTGTTCGTTGCGCATGCGCCGGACAAGCGCTTTGAGTCGTGCATCGAGTTCTAGCAGCGAATATGGTTTGACGAGGTAGTCGTCTGCACCAGCCCCAAAACCTGTCACTTTGTCATGTTCGGTATCCCGGGCGGTAAGCATCAGTATCGGTACAGGGTTGTGATGATCGTTACGCAGAAGGCGGCAGACCTCGATCCCATCCATTCCTGGGAGGGACAGATCCAGTACGATGACATCGTAATGGTTGCGTATGGCCAGCGCCAGACCAGCAGTTCCGCTACGAGCTACATCAAGCGCATAGCCAAGCGGTTCCAGGAAGCCAAACAGATTTGCAATGATATCCGGGTTATCCTCGATGATCAGAACATGCATTTTGTGTTTTCAATAAATTTTTCGGCTCGAGCCGTTTGGCAATTTTAGCTCTACGCCATGAATGCCGGTTTATGTATGAGATACGCGAGCACCGTCGACGCTCGCGTCGCGCTTGCGGCGAAGACATTGTTGGTTGCCAAAAGACGCGCGTATTTTTTACGATGAGTTCATAGTAGAGGCACGACTACCACACCCTGTTGCCATATTGAGAACCGCCTTATGAGTGTCGCATGGGCTACTGTCGACCTGAGAAACTTCAATCGGGTCGTTCTGGCGCCACGTGGCACGCTCTTTCGTGATGTACCTGGTACAAGTCTTCGATGTTGCGCAGCTGAGCCGGAAGGTCCGGTTCCGCATAACGAAGGTCTACTCATACGGCTGTTTAGGAAGTCTATATCTTTGCTCGCGGTAGAGCAGTGAGGGCATGATCACATGTGCCATCGCCTTATCGATCTGGGCCTTCTCCGCGGTTTTCGTATCGATGTGCAGTTCCCCAGTCAGGGCGTCGTAACGCCCCAGCAGAGGAGGCTGGCCAGGGCGCAGGATCGTGGTCGACGGACCTTCCAGCCAGGCAAAGTAGTTGTTGAACTGGATCAGGGCACGGCCAGGTGTTGTATTGTCCTTTGCAAAATCTCGGCCAATCATGGGGTGCGTGCTCGATACCCCCATCAGCGAGAGTAGGGTGGGACCAAGATCGATTTGGCTGGCGATAGTGCTAATCCGCTGTGGTTTGATGTCTGCACCGAGGATGAGTCCGGGGATATGAAACTTCTTGATCGGTACCAGGCTGTTACCGTAGACCCGGTTGTCATGGTCCGCCACAATAAGAAAGACAGTGTCTTTCCAGTACGCCTGCTTCTTCGCTTCTGCCATAAATTTGCCGAGCGCGTAATCTGCGTATTTGACCGCATTGTTCACTGTTTGCTTGGCCGGATCATGAAGCGCAATTTTCCCATCGGGGAATTCAAAGGGTTCATGATTCGATGTGGTGAAGATCAGGCTAAAGAATGGCTTTCCTTGGGCGTGCAGATCCGCCAGGCGTTCCAGTGACTTATCGAACAAATCTTCGTCCGAGGCACCCCAACTGCCGATAAAGGCTGGACGCATTTCCCGAATATCAACCACCCGCTTGAATCCATTGCCCGTAAAGAAGCTTCGCATGTTGTCGAAATGCGCTTCGCCGCCGTAGACGAATTCAGTGTGGTAACCCTGTTGTCCAAGTCCTTCGGCAAGTGTATAGAAGTCTTTCTGGGCTAGAGAAAGTTTGACGACGCTACGTGCAGGCGTTGGTGGGAAGCCAGCGACGACGGCCTCGATACCGCGAATCGAACGGGTACCGGTCGCATACAGCTGCTCAAACCACCATCCTTCCTTCTTCAGCTTTTCCAGCTCTGGTGTGACGGGCAGCCCACCTAGCGATTCGACAAACGTCGCCCCCAAGCTTTCTTCCAATACGATGACCAGGTTGAGAGGTCGGTCACGTTTGACCGCCGCCTGTTGGAAATGAAGAGTAGGCAGTTTAGGATTAGTGAAAGAATAGTGGCGGAGCCAGTCCGCAGCTTTGACTTCCGGGAATACCTGCTCGGCTGGAAACGCGCCGTAAATCTCGGATGAAACTGCCTCTCTTCGCATGGAATTTACCGCGTCCAAGACTGACCATCCTGAATTGATGATCAACGAGTTGACCATGGAATCGCCCGTGAGGGCGAACAATGCGGGATTGGCGGGACGGTGTCCCGTCGTAGAACGAATTTGCATGAAGACGACGACGCAGAGAATCGGCCATACAAGTAATAGCTTCCTGGCTGGCCACATCTGCGCGCCGTCGGTGGCGTGCTTTAGCAGATAAAAGATTGCGAGACCCAGCCCGATCGTGAGGCTGACACCGGCTATCAGCGCGGTACGAAAGCCGTTCCATAGGGTTGAGAACACCTCCTGCGGATACGCGAGATACTCGACGAAAAGGCGATTCGGCCGTACGTCATATTGCATGATGAACTGCGGCGATGACAGTTCCATGAACAAGATGAAGACGAGTGCAATCGTCCCCCAAGAAACGGATACGATTTTCCAGAAGCGGGCGAAGGTCCTGTAGGCGAACACGGGGGCTAGCAATAGCGGAATCGCCAGGAAGTATCCGATGAGGATCAGGTCTGCGCGCACACCTTGAAGAAGGACCGTAACGGGGATCCCGGTAGCGTGCACACGATCCCATTGCCATGTGACGAGAGCAAGTCGCGATATGGAAAGAATTGCAAGTCCAGCTAGCAACGTGACAATAATGCTTGTGAAAGGACCTGCCCATTGGGTGAGGCGTACGAACTGAGCCACAATAGTTTTTAGGTTTATTTTCTCGTCTTGCACTGTTCTACTCATGATTGTGACGGTCAATAAGGTGCAACAAACTCCCGCTCTTCGTCGGGCACGTCGCATGGGTAAGACTTCCGGGATTTTTGCCACCACGAATTTTTGGCGCATTCGCAAGGCATACTCGGGTCTGCAACGTCAATGCCTGGAAGTAAAAGCGAAGGCGATTTCCAGAGGGCACCAAGCATAGCTAACCCAACGTTAAGAACGCGTTAAGGCCGGTCACTGAGACAGGCCTAGCCGTACTATTATTGTTATAACGTTGATCGACCGTTGCATGAGCTTGCACACGCGCAATTGCTTAGTCAAGGACCTATGTCCGCCCAATAAAATGCATAGTTGCTTTATGCGCAAACTCGGAAGTGTGGGCTGCTCCCGGGCAACTGGGACGAAGTGAAATTTTAATACAAGACCCACCGAGGTACGCGCGTCTTCCACTTCAAGGGATGACACGCGAATAAAGAAAAGGTTAGTGCACTGATATCCATCTGTAGACCGAGAAGATGGGGAAGCTGGCGATGCGAAAAATGCCCAAGCTGTTGGCCGGCGATGCCTCGGTTCATTACGATGCCCTGATCCACATCTCCTAATACGAGACTTCACTATACGAACAGGCGAGCCTATCCGGTTTGACGTTACGCCGGCACCCTCGGTCAACTCAATGAAAATTGATCACATTCATGCGCATTTCCGCTTACGTGGGAGGCAAACGCTATGGGTCCGCTTTTGGGAATTGCCTGTGGCAGCTTAAGGTCGAGGCTGTGTGAAAACGATGAATTGCATTTGGCCAAGCACTATTAGTCGGACTACCCTCATGTGTGACTACTACACATCGTATTTGCCGACCGGTATGGCTATGTTTTCTCACAGCCTTGGTCGACCTGAGTCGATGGCAATGGATCCGCAATGGCACCTTGTACCAATCCCAAGTCATGACATAACAGATGAGATCGATGGATTTTTTCGACTGGCAAGGCGCGGGAGGAATCCATAGCGGGGCTATGGATGACGAGCGCAACGTGGCCAGGCGGAAAAAGACGCCATCTCATGTTATGGAATGGCTTGGGTTTGGTATTAGGTGCGCATACCGGTCGCATGTTTTACTTCAGTTTGCCGGATCCCCTTCACTACGCGATGATCCTGACAATCACGCATCGGGCTCCCATGCAAGCGGTGAAAGCGAGCATTACCCACCGAACGGTAAAACTAAAATTTTCGGTTTTAGAAAGATAAGAGACGATCACCGTCGGCGATGAAGAAATCTACCAGTCATTTGACGCAACACCTTATTTCTTCTAGGTTTTGTCGTTCTTGGCTAGTTGGGACTGGCGCCGGTAATTGGCAAAGGGGTCGGCAGCATCGACATAGCGCATTGCAGACTGTACGTCACGCCAGCCGACGTATTCCATCAGGGTTTTCATGTCCCAGCCGTTCGACGATGCCCAGGTGGCGAACCCGCGGCGCAGCGAATGTCCGCTGTACAGTTCGGCCGAAGCGATCCCAGCGTTGGTCAGCATGCTTCTCAGCACTGGAATCAGGCTATCGATGCAAAGCGGTTCCGTGCTCACATGACCCCAACGATCAATGGCGCGAAATACCGGTCCTTCGGCGAGCTGCGACGCGCTAAGCCAATCCAGATAAGCGTCAACCGGGCACAGACTAAACAACGCGGGGGCCTTGAAGGTGGTCCCTTGGTAGGTGCGGTCGCCCTTGGTCTGCGGGAAGTAGCAAGTCATGCCTTCCCCTGCCACCGCCTGGACATGCTCGATACGCAGCCGAGTCAATTCGTCGCCCCGAAATCCACGCCAGAAACCGAGCAGCAGGAGCGCCTTGTCCCGCCGGTGACGCAGTTCCAGGCGGCGGTTGCCGTCCTCATGCGATTTCGCAATGGCGGCATCGAGCCACTGACTAACCTGATTTAACTGGTCCAACTGCAAAGGCTTGGCGCGCTTTTCCTGAGCCGGATGCAGAGCCTGAATGCCACGCAAGGCTTTGCGCACGATAGGCGCCTTGGTTGGGTCCGGAAAGCCCTGCTCAATATGCCACTGGGCAATCGCTGCCAGTCGGTGACGTAACGTATTGATAGACAGCGTTTCAGCATGATCAGCCAGATAGCGCGCAACGCTGTCCGCGGTAGCCGGCAAAAAGCCGCCCCACTCGATCTCGAAATGCCGGATAGCGGATTGGTAGCTTTGGCGGGTATTGTCCCGGGTAGCCGCTTCAAGATACTGGTCAAGCTTAGTCATTACGTTAGGCGCTGTGGCTGTCGAACCGGGTATTACGTCTGGAAAACGTCAGAAAGTGAGTTTTCAGCCCCATCATAATGGATAACTCCCTATTATTCTAATCCAATTTGAATGCAGCCATTCGCCAATTTCTGCGTTAGAATACCACGTAATAACACATACGTAACGTGTTACGAAATACGCGGAGCATTTCCAGATGGCCAGATCCGGCATTTACAAAATCGATGTCAAGCGCGCACGTGATGTTCTGCTTGCTCAGCACGTTCGCCCCTCGGTCGACGCCGTGCGTATTGCGCTCGGTAATACCGGCTCCAAGACGACCATCCACAAGTATCTAAAGGAACTTGAGGATGAAGACGGCGGCCCGAAGGAAATAGGAGTAACCATCAGCGAAGCGTTGCAGGACTTGGTGGGGCGTCTGTCCAGCCAGTTGCAGGAAGAAGCCAACGTACAGATCAATATAGTGCGTGCCGAACAAGAGGCAATGGAACGCCGCCATGCCGAAAGCCTGGCAGCAGCACGGCAGGAAGCCGACCAATGGCAAACACGTGCGCAGTGCGCGGAACAAGCTCTGGCCGACGAACAGTCCACCCATTCCCAGACCCGTGAGGCCCTGCAGCAGGAAACTGTCCTCCGTCACACCGCAGAACAGCACGCTTCGGACTTGAAGGAGCGGCTTGCGGATAACGACCAGCATCTGCAGTCCCTGGAAGACAAGCACCGCCATGCGCGCGAGTCCCTCGAACATTACCGGCAATCGACAAAGGAACAGCGAGAGCAGGAGCAGCGACGGCACGAGCATCAGATTCACCAGCTGCAGGCGGAACTCCGGCTGGCTCAGCAAGCGGTTGTCGTCAAACAGGAGGAAGTGACACGCCTGAATCAGGACGGCGTACGGCTGGTATCGGATTTGAGCCACACGCAGAAGGCTCTGTACGATGCGCAGTCACAGATCCGGCAACTGGAGCAGAAGGTCGAAACTTTACAGGGGGTTGAACAGCGCGCTACTCTGCTGGCCACACAGATACAAGACAAGGACCACCACATCAGATCCGTGACCGAGCGTTTGGCAGCGGCGACGGCTCACGCGGATACGCTGACGGCTCGTCATCGAACGTTGGAACTGGAACTCGTAACTACGCAGACAAAGCTCGATACGCAGCGGCTTATTACAGATGAGTTGCGCCAGTACGTAATGCAAGCTGCCCAGACCTCATTATCGGGACCAAATACGCAAGCATTGCCTGAATGAGGCTTGATGTACGTATGATAGAACCGCGCTAACCAAAACATCGGGTTTAGGCAGACCGGGACGCCAGAATCAGTACATCCCGCGTCGCCTCTGCCAAGCAATTCCTAGTACAAACTAACGGTCACGCCCCTGCAGTCGCGCCACATTGAATGGCATGTAACGAATCCCGGTGCCATTGCTGATGCTGCACTGTCGATGGCGTCTGCCGGATCAGCGCGTGCAACGTAGAAGTATCTCCGTTTTCACTGAACAGTGTTACTGGATCGGCAACGGTGTCTCGTCCGACGATGGCCCAGTATGGCAGATGGTGTGCGCTGACAATGACACTATGCCATGCGATACGGCCGGCTCGCTGTTCTGCCAGCGCGCTTTCCAGGAAGGTTCGGAATGTTGCTATGGCATGCTGTCCCAGCACATGGTCGGAGACCCACTGTTCTGCGGTACGCGTCCAGCACAAAGGACAAATGGGTGCATGAGTACCGAGCCAGCCAGCCAAACCCGAGGGCATAGTTACTTGCGGAGTGAGCAGGTTAGTCGGCGTGCCAATACCCTCCCAATGCATGCGCCAGCGTAGAAATGCCTCTGCCACAGGACATATCGTTGCAGTACTGAATCCTTCCAGACGCCAATCAAGATGCTTTGCGGCTGACGTTATACAGTATTGGTGCGCTTTCAGAAGATGGCGCCATAGGTGTCGGCGTACCGCTCCATATACGAGGTAACTGAGGCGAAGTTGTTCGTCCCAGGCATTCTTTGTTCCGGATTTTGATACTTTTGTACGCCGTATGCCAGGAAGACGGCGGGCTGCACGCCGTGACTTACATCGAATTGGTAATTCGGAGGGCCCCTTACTTGCGACTACCAGCGTGGCGTGAGTGCCTGACAAGTGCGCACTCCCCTGTTTTGTTTCTACTACCTGCCAGACGCTATCAATGAAGACCGAATAATCGGATGCGGGTCGCTGCCAATTACTAGAGGCAAATACGACGGGTGCCAGTCCGTCGCGTGTTCTTCGGCGAATGATCTCTTGCTGGGTTGGCATGGTGCGGTCGTCGAACGCACACAGAGTCGCAAGATCCGAAATCCAGTTCGTCCTTGGCGGTATCGCTGCCAGCAATCGCTCCTTGGGGTCGCGAAACGCTGGTGCGAGATCGGCATGGCATGCCGGACAGCAGAAGGGCTGAGTAAAGACTGCCATCTGTAACTGGTAGGGAATGACAGCACCGCATGTCTTGCAACACGTTCGAATAGGATCGCCGTGCACCGGACACGACCGCACCACTTCCAACTGAAACGCGGATGAATGGAAGCCCGTTCGTGCGCATTGCGGACACCAGCAAAGCACGTCTCGGAACCGGCGTCGACCGTTTTCAAGGTGTTCTGGCAAAAATGCTTGCTGGATCTGCTGTGTCTCTAGGCGCAACAGACGTGCCATTTGCGCCAAATCGAACAACGCGCTGTGACGCAAATCCACGGTTGGTGACCGAACGATCGCCGTCTTTTTGCCGCAATCCCTGCGAATAAAAAGCTGGGCAAGTTCCGCTGCATTGAGTGCATTGAGCATCGCAAACTTAGATAGCAGTGCATAGGCGGAATCAAAGCCATGCACCCAATCGTCGCGCCAACACCAACCTCTTTCCAGAGGTGGCGGTTCATCGAGAAAGATCCGCGCAACATTCATCGCTCAGGCCTGCGCCGCGAGGTCATCGCTCATTACCATTCGCAACTCTTCCTGTGCCGCGACAAAATTCGACTCCTTGATCGCCAGGGCCCAAGTCGATGGGGTGATTTGGAAACCGTAATCGTCATGCTCTGAGCTCTCGCCAAGGGCTGTTTCCACCGAGCGGGCAAAGTACTGCATCGGAATTTCCAGGTTATAGGCAAATCCCGCATTATCATGGGCATCTTCGAAGGCATCCCAAAGCACCGCTGCCTGGTCGACCAGCCGAAATCCGGTGCTATAGGCGCCTGGTAGGAAGAAGCGCGTGTACGGCCAGTCGCTTTTGGCAGGAAAGCATGCTTCGTCGTAGCCAGCTAGGCAGGTCGCTAGGTCGTCCGCCGATAGCAGACCGTGGAACTGCAGTTCGTCAATCATGAAGCGCGACACGATTTGCGTCTCACGACTCAAACGAAATGCGCTTTTTTGATTCAAAAGCTGCGGCTGGCCAACAAGCAGCGTAATCATCCGGATGCCATGCCGCTCAAGCTCATCATGAACGTCGCGAAGCCATTCATATTCGATGACGTCCAGTCGTTGTGCTTCGTCAGCAAACATGATGAACCAGTTGTACCCAGAACGACTGACCAATTCCATAATCCGCTCGTTGAGCCGGGTCCGCTTCTTCGGGATGCTACCGTTTAACGCGCCCGGGTGTCCTACTGCTTCCAACAGCAAGGAAAAGAACGCGTCCTCAGATTTAGACTTTTTCTTTTGACAGCCAAAGCTAAGAAGCACTGCCTTCGGGTAGTCTTCACGCAAAACGCGCATCACGTAACGCACACCATAGGTCTTACCGAAGCGGGGGTGAGCAAAAACAATACCGCCTGGTGTGCGTAGACGGACCAGTTTCTTGACGCGCAAGTACATTTCTTCGATGGAGGGAGTAGGCACAATGTACTTTTGCTCGACGACCGGATGTCGGTCAAAAGCCACAGGACGATGATAGGTTTCGGCCAATTTATCCTCCCGGTTAGAAAGTGATGGTGCGCCTGATCTTCAGTATCCGTGCTTGCGGTGGTGCTGCGGCAACGCCTGTATCATCCGGCTTTTTGGATTCGGGCACTGTATTCTGCGAAGACAAACCATCTTCCGGCAGCGTTGCCGCCTTTGTTTGCAATGCAGTCACTGTGGTGCCTGCTGTTTCATTTTCCACCGCCTTGCGAATCGCATTCGCCTTCGCTAAATCGGTAGCTGCACGTTTGCTGGATCTTGCCTGTTGACGCTTGTATTTGGCCCAGCATTCGACCGGATCATCGCCTTCGCGGTACTGAAGCTTGCCGGCCCTTTTGAGCCGGAATATCTCCTGCCGTACACGTAGCGAATGAGGGGTGGTGCACCATGGACGGGCTGCCGTCAGAATCCCGAGTTCAGCACCATCGTCAAAGAACGCTTTTACGGTACGGATGTCGCGCACATCAAAATATACGCGCAATCTCTTCCCGATCAGAGCGGGGCTGCTCGACAAAATGGGGCTGGTGTAACGTACATCCTGGAAATTGATATGTGGCCGATTCCCGTCGGGGTCGCCCTTGATCGGTTTGATTCTCGCTTCTTGCAGCAGACAAAGGTTTTGTTGAACGACCCGCGGTAACGTACGGAGATAACCACCGTCTCGCGCGAGAAGCTGCGCCATCGCCTCAAGTGGCGTCCGATTCGAGATGCCGCTGTGGGAAGTGCCGTTATAGTCGCCTACTAGCACTTCGACCATGTCCTCAAGTTCCTCGAGCTCGACAAGCAGCCTGATATTGCCGCCCGGGTCGTTCAGCAAGCGTTCGATCGACTCTGGATTGCTCCCTGTCGTGCCAGGCAACCGATGCGCAAAGTTGCGTGCAACAAGATGAAAAAAACGCTCGATAAAAGGACGCTCGTTCGGCTCGGCCGCCGGTCCATTATCCGTCCAGCATCCAATAATCTGATTTAGGCGAGTCAGCGTATCGACGGCAAGGTGTGACTTAGCGCCGTCAAAACGAAACCATTCCCAGCATGCGTAACGCGTTTGTGGAAGGGCGGCCGAAGGAAATCCTCCTCCGGCACGCATCGTCAGGTCGGGAATCTTGTAATGGCGTGGACGAAAAGGCGTTACCGCCGCCTGCAGGGCGCCAGCAACATCATCCTTGTTGTACTCCTTGGATAAAGCAAGTTTGTAGCCGATGACGGCACGGGTGGCAACATCAAGCAACACCAAGATCCAGATGCGGCTTAGCTCCAGGCGGGTTTCGTAGCCAAATGGATCCATGACCCGAACGGTTACTCGCAAATCGATCTTGTGTCCATCGAACTCGACCACCTCGAATGCCCGGGTCGCAGGTGGCGACTTCTGCGCAATCGTCCAGTCGACATTGCTTCCCTCTCCCATTGCGTGATCGGAAATCGACATGGGCGTACGGGCTTCCTGACTTTGCAAGTAGGCAGCGAGCGAGCGTAGACCTGCCATGGCTTGATTGAATGGATATTCGTGCGGTTTGATGCCGACCGCACGACATTTCTCCAGAAATGTTTTGTGGATGCGGGCAAGGGCCTTGTGCGCACGGCGCGCCTTGCCCTGGTGGCGATTGCGCTGCCGGACATAGCGTTGCAGCAGCTTTTCCAAGATGGGTTGCCGTTGAAGCAGCATGGAAAAGGCGCCCGCGAGACCTCGTCCGCGCAGCTGATCAGCATCGTCAAGCGACTGCATCCGTTCGTACTGCTTCAGCCGAGCATAAGGGATAGCTGCCCGCATTCCGTAAATGCGACCATCCGCATGGGCCATAAGGCAACGATCGATAAGGCGGTAAACACTCTTCGGATCAATGCCGGTGGCAACTTTGATGCTGGCAAGGGGCAATTGCGGATTCTCGATATACAGCTCAATGGCCCGCCGACGGGCAAGAAAGGCGGTTTGATCCGCTTCGCACAGAGCGGAGATATCAACCGACGGCCACATAGATAAGTCCTGTAACTCGTCTGGAATCGAGTCGCGACTAAAGCGGGCTTTGCCAAAAGCATGCGTTTTCATGCGACCACCACCATGGAGCCCGGACCCAGCGGTTGCGAGTCGATATCGGAGCAACGCAATTTTCCGGCATGGATTAGACTGAACACAGCGGTATGAACCAACGCGGGGTCTTCGTCTGGATAGATCTGCATCAGGTGCGACAACGATTGTGGTTCAGCCATGCCAGCCATGTAGTCCAGAACGCGTTTCAACAGCTGCGATGTCAGATAACGGCGGTTGGCCGACAGGGTGCGCACGATGCGTCCCCAATTGTCGAGGAAATGCGTATGCTCGAAGCGATTCATGGGCTGGACATGTCGGACGAACAGCCGTTGGGACGTAGCCCAAGCAGTGAAGGCCGGCAACGGCATTGTAAGTTTATCCGGTTGAGGTTTGACTTTGCCGGATTGGAGTAGCCAGAATTCTTCTCGACTTGAGTAGGCAACCCAGAAGTCAATGATCTGCTTGGGCGTCGTATCCGGAATAACAGCTGGACGCTCGCAGTAGGACAAGACAAGCGGGTCCGCTTCCAATTGGAGCCACGTGTAGAGAGCCGGCGGGTCAAATAAGGTGAGCGTACGGTTGACCTTCAAGCCAAACACATCGTAGCGATGGCTCTTGTAGGGCCTGAAGTTATTTATTGCTTTAGGGAACCGAAGGTTCGTCACTATCGCTACTCCAAAGCCGCCCAATACGAATGGAGATAGTGTAGGAGAGAGATTTGGGGATTGACAGATTTACTTCAGAATTTAGTGAAGCAAATGTGCTAGGGCAAGAAGCCAGGCGCGAGTTAAATCAAAGGCTTGGCAAAGTTGTTGACTGGCAGTTTTACTTCACCGGACGGTACTTGACGAATGGGCGTATCGCCAGCAATTGCATTTGCGTTTCATCGCGCCGGGCAAGCCACAGCAGAACGCTTATATCGAGAGCTTCAACGGCAGGTTCAGAGATGAATGTCTGAACGAACACTGGTTTCTATCGTAAGCGTCGGCTGAGAGCCGTGGTTGACGGCGACGTTAGGGTTATGCGTTTGCGTTGAAGGACGGGAGTTTGCCGGCAACGTTCCAAGGCAACAGGTCATCAATGCGGTTGATGGGATGGTCAGC
>NZ_VFAH01000044.1:0-3292 GCF_008929045.1 Noviherbaspirillum aerium
CTGCAACCAGTGTGAAAGTAGGTCATCGTCAGGCTAGTTCTACCGCATCAGCCCTGCCTCCTTACGGACGCAGGGCTGTTTGCTTTGCGCGTGCGCAATGCATGCCGCATAGGGTGCAGCAATCGACGGTCTGGTAGGATGAACGGAAAGCCCGGTTAGTGATGACTACTTTTGCGACCAGAGCCGGACCTCTTTCCGCCGCCGGACACTTTATTTTCGGTGGCCCAAGCGCGACGCTTAGCTTCCTGCGCCGGAATGCCCCGCTTTCTATAAGAATCGGCAATATGTTTAGCCTGCCGTTCCTGCTTGTCCGTATAAGAAGACTTATCACCTTTAGGCATATCAAACACCCCGTCAGAACAATAGATCCGAACCATTGCATATATATTCGTTCGCGCTTCGGCCGTAGCAGTGGGAGATTAGTAAAGACAATTTGTTCCCGTTCGATTCCCTTATGGCTATTGGTCATAGCGTATTCGAACTATCTGCGATATTGATTACCGTCACGTAGCCGGTTAGTTAGCTCAACGGAGGAGTCAACCTGCCTATTTCACCCTTTGCTTCTCCAACTTGCGAGCCAGTGTGCGCCGATGCATGCCTAGCCGCCGCGCAGCTTCGGAAATATTGAAGTCGGTTTCTGCCAAGACTTCATGGATGCGTTCCCATTCCAACGTCTTGATCGAGGTAGATCGGTTAGTAAGTTCGACTTCGGCAGAACCCGCGATGTGCCCGAAAGCAGCTTCAATATCATCGGTGTTTGAAGGCTTCGCCAAGTATTGGCAGGCCCCCAGCTTGATTGCTTCAACGGCAGTATTGATACTCGCGAAACCTGTCAGCACAACGATTAGCATGTCGGGATTATGTTGATGCAGCAACTGCACGCAAGACAAACCCGAGGTATTGCCCTCAAGCTTGAGATCGACGACAGCATGCGTTGGGGAATGTCGCTCAAGCATCTCCTCGACTTCATCGCGCTGCGATGCATGCAACACCTGGTATTGGCGGCGTTCAAATGAACGTCCAAGGGTACGTGCAAATGCCGCATCGTCCTCGACAATCAGAAGCAAACGTTCAGATGCCATTTACTTTGCCCTCTTCGTAGATTATCGAGGCAAGCGGCAGAGTCAATGAGACCATCGCTCCACCTTCCGGTCGATTACGTGCGTTAACAACGCCACCCAGTGTGCGGGCGACGTTAACAACAAGAAAGAGGCCCAGGCCGCCACCCGCGTGTCCTTTGCTCGACTGATACGGTTTGCCCAGATGAGCCAGCATTGCAGGAGGAAAGCCGGCACCGGCGTCGGTCACTGTAAGTTGCAATGCGCCGCCTTCGCGAGTCGCTTCGAAACTGACCCAGTGCGGCGACGCATCGGCGGCATTATCGAGCACATTGAAGATCATCTGCTTGAGTGTCGAGTCGAATACGACAGGCAAATCATCCTTGATGTAATTCTTGTATACGAATGACACAACTGGCCGACTTGACTGCCATTCCTTTGCCAAATCGTTCAAGAACGTATTGATGGTGGTCTTGGCGGATGATTCGCCACGTGCCTCGCCTGCCGAGAGAAGAATTCCGCTGACAATTTTTTTGCAGCGTTGAAGCTGGGCCTGCATTTCGCCAATCTCTTCAAGCAAGTCGGCATTGCGGGCAAGCTGCGGCATGCGTTTCCAGTCACCTAGAATAACCGACATGGTAGCAAGTGGTGTTCCCAACTCATGCGCAGCCCCGGAAGCAAGCAGGCCCATCCGGACAATATGGTCTTCTTCCACGGCCCGCTGCCGAAGCAATGCCAATTGGGCGTCGGCAGCGCGTACGTTCTGGTTGATACGTGTGATGAAGAAGACCAGCAGAACCGCGTTCAGCATGAAGCAGAGCAGCATGCCCTGAACATAGAGGCTGAAAAAACCTTCTTGTCCCGAGGGTAACTCCAACGGCTTGGAAAGAATCGACAAGCCTGCGAGGCAACTGCTGGTAATCAGCACGAAGATCCATGTCGTCCATGTTTCCAGAAGAACGGCGCTCAGGATCACCTGCAGCAGATAAAGAAATGCAAACGGATTGCTTGCGCCACCGCTGAAGTACAACTGAGCGGTCAGGCTTGCCACGTCGACCAATAACGCAAAGAACAGCTCGCTATTGGTAACTACGCGTTGTTCATGCCACCGCAGATGGCTGCCGATATTGAACGCGATAAGGCAGGCCAGAACTGCCACCATTTGGGGAAGCGGAAGCTGTATTCCATAGCCGAGCGAAACTACTGAAATGGTGGTGACCTGCCCAACGACGGCGAGCCAGCGCAGATGGATCAGCTGCAGCATGTTTGTATGGCCTGCCGCATTCTCGACGGACGAGGAAACCCATTGCTCCTTGAGCCTATCCTGGATACCTAAGGTATTGGGTCTGCTTTCCATTTTGATTTCCAATCGCCAGGCTAGCCTGCACCGGCACGCCGAGATTTGCGCTCCTCCCGGAAGACCCACAGGAATCCGCCAGCCACCATCAAGGCAAGAGCATACCAAGTCAGTGCGTAAATCAGATGATTGTTATGAAAGGAAATAACGGTCAACCCGCCGACTGGCTGAGGAGCGGTGCCCGGCGCGAGACGCGAAGAAGTTGCCTTGTCGGCATCGATGAAATAGGGGGCAACGCGGGACAGCCCATGCGTGCCAGCAATGGCCTCTACATCACGAGAATACCAACGGCCTGCGCCTGGATCGTTTTCGCGAAGGAAGCCGCCGCCCGGTTCTGACATGCGCAGCAGGCCGGTAACAAGCACCTGGCTGCATTTACCCATTTCTTGCCCTTCGCAGTTGTTTCCTGACGGACCATTGTCGCCGGTTTCAAGCTGAATGATTTTTTCAGCATCAATGCCACTGACATACCCGCGATTGATAATGACAATATTGCCGTCCGTATCGCGTAGCGGCGTCAACAACCAGTAACCGCTGCCAAGCTCGGTAAGGGCCTGAACCTTCGTCGTGAACCGATACAGGAAAGTGCCGCTGAGCTGAACATGCCGATATTCATCGCTTTCCGCAGTAACTTGCATCCAGCGGCCCGGCCCGGGGGCAGGCACGGGGTTGGCATGCACCCGCTGTTCAACACGCTCGATGAGCGACTGTTTCCATTGCAGCCGATAAAGCTGCCAGGTGCCCAGACCAAGCAATGTGATGAACGTAATCAGAGCGCCGATTGCCAGAGCTAGCTTGAATGCAAACGAGCGCGGGCGCGGACCGGGCCATTACGATACCGGGTCGCGCCAGGGCTCGGAGGTATCAGTGATTGGAT
>NZ_VFAH01000044.1:3302-20196 GCF_008929045.1 Noviherbaspirillum aerium
ATTTATTCCACACTTCCTGGGGCGTTATCTGTTCTTTACAGAGACCGGTTCGCGCCTGCGCTCGGAAGTATCATTCATGGCATGCTATGCGTCGAATGCGTGCCACCGGGCGTCATGCCAGGCATCATGTTGTGATTCAGGTGATACATTACCCATATTGAACCGGCAAGCATGATCACCACGAGAACGATGGTAAAGATCAGTGCCAGCATCGACCATCCGCCTTCCGACTTGGTGTTCATGTGCAGGAAGTAAATCATGTGCACGACCATCTGAACCGCGGCGAAACCCAGGATGACCAGGGCTGTTGTGCTTGAATCCTGGAACACATTGCCCATGACCAGCCAGAACGGGATTGCCGTGAGTATTACCGACAGGATGAAACCGACGGCATAGCTTTTCAAGCTGCCATGGTTCGCATGGTCATCGTGATGTTCATGGTGATCATGATGGCCGTGATCGTCGTGACCGCCGGCGTGGGCAGGTGTCATGTGATGCTCGCTCATGGCAAGACTCCCATCAGATAAACAAAGGTAAAGACGCCGATCCAGATAACGTCGAGGAAGTGCCAGAACATCGACAGGCACATCAGACGGCGGTTGTTCTCCGGAACGAGACCATGGCGGCCAAGCTGGAACATCAGGGTGACGAGCCAGACGATGCCGAAAGCAACGTGCAGGCCGTGGGTGCCGACAAGCGCGAAGAACGACGTCAGGAAACCGCTGCGCTGCGGGCCGGCACCCTGATGCAGCAGATGGCTGAATTCATAAAGCTCCAGCGAGATGAAACCGACGCCGAGCAGCCCGGTGATGCCCAGCCAAACCAATGTGGAACGCAGGCGCTTGCGCTGCGACTCCAGCATGGCGAAGCCGTAGGTAATGGATGACAGCAGCAGCAATGCGGTGTTCATGGCCACCAGCGGCAGGTCAAACAATTCCGCGCCGGAAGGACCGCCGGCGTAATTGCGTCCCAGCACCGCATACGCGGCAAACAGGCAGGCAAAGATGAGGCAGTCGCTCATCAGGTAGATCCAGAAGCCGAGCAGGGTGCCGTTCTGGGGATGATGCTCACGCACATAGAAGCGCGAGCTCTCCTCAGTGCTCAGTGCATCGACGGTATTTGCAGTTATCTCAGACATGGCTTTCCAACAAGCGGGTGCGAGCAGCCTCGGTGCGGACAACGTCTGCCGCCGGGATGTAGTAGTCGCGTTTGTAATTGAAGGTATGGATGATGATGGCAGCCATCATTGCAACGAAACCTGCGCCGGCGAGCAGCCACATATGCCAGATCAAGGCAAAACCGATCACGCCGCTGAGTGCTGCGATGATGAAGCCGGCTGCCGTATTCTTGGGCATGTGAATCGCCGTGAAGCCGTGCTGCGGACGGGTATAGCGCTGCTTCTTCATGTCAGCCCAGCTGTCGTTGTCGTACACGCGCGGCGTGAACGCAAAGTTGTAGTCGGGCGGCGGAGAAGAGGTTGCCCATTCCAGCGTGCGGCCATCCCAAGGATCGCCGGTAACGTCGCGCAACGCATGGCGGCGCCTGAAGCTGACGTAGAACTGTACCAGCATCGCCGCAATGCCGAAGGCGATCAGCACGGCACCCAGGGCGGCAATCTGGAACCAGATCTGCAGCGACGGATCCTCGAAGTGGCTCATCCGGCGGGTGACACCCATCAGGCCGAGGACATACAGCGGCATGAAGGCAAGATAGAAGCCGATGACCCAATTCCAGAACGATACCTTGCCCCAGAAGGTGTCAAGCTTGTAGCCGAAGGCCTTCGGGAACCAGTAGTTGATGCCGGCAAACAGGCCGAACAATACGCCGCCGATGATCACGTTATGGAAATGCGCGATCAGGAACAGACTGTTGTGCAGCACGAAATCGGCAGGCGGAACCGCCAGCAGCACGCCGGTCATGCCGCCGATCACGAAAGTGATCATGAAGGCAACCGCCCACATCATCGGAAGCTCGAAGCGGATGCGGCCGCGGTACATGGTGAACAGCCAGTTGAAGATCTTCGCGCCGGTCGGGATCGAAATGATCATCGTCGTGATGCCAAAGAAGGAATTCACGCTCGCGCCCGAACCCATGGTGAAGAAGTGATGCAGCCACACCAGGTACGACAGGATCGTAATGACGACGGTCGCATACACCATGGAGGTATAGCCGAACAGGCGCTTGCTGGAGAACGTCGATACCACCTCGGAAAACACGCCGAACAGCGGCAGGATCAGGATGTACACCTCGGGGTGTCCCCAGATCCAGATCAGGTTCACGTACAGCATCGAATTGCCGCCGAGGTCATTGGTGAAGAAGTTGGCGCCGAACATGCGGTCCAGGGACAGCATGGCGAGCACCGCGGTCAGCACCGGGAAGGAGGCGACGATGAGCACGTTGGTGCACAGCGAAGTCCATGTGAACACCGGCATTTTCATCATGGTCATGCCGGGAGCGCGCATCTTGACAATGGTGACGATCAGGTTGACGCCCGACAGCAGCGTGCCTACCCCCGCAATCTGCAAGGCCCAGATGTAGTAATCGACGCCGACGCTCGGGCTCGCCAGGATGCCCGACAGCGGAGGATAGGCAAGCCAGCCGGTAGTGGCGAATTCGCCGACGAACAGCGACACCATGATCAGCCCCGCGCCGATGGTGGTCATCCAGAAGCTGAAGTTGTTGAGGAAGGGAAAGGCAACGTCGCGCGCGCCGATCTGCAGCGGCACGACATAGTTCATCAGGCCCGTCACCAGCGGCATCGCGACGAAGAAGATCATGATCACGCCATGCGCGGTAAAGATCTGGTCGTAGTGGTGCGGCGGGAGGAAGCCGGCGTTGTCGCCGAAGGCGACAGCTTGCTGGGCGCGCATCATGAGCGCGTCGGCGAAGCCGCGCAGCAGCATCACCAGTCCCAGGATCATGTACATGATGCCGATCTTCTTGTGGTCGATGCTGGTGATCCAGTCGCGCCACAGGGGGCCCCACCATCCCATCTTGGTCACGGCGCCGACAACGGCAATGCCGCCGATAACCACCATGATGAACGTGGCGATCAGGATGGGCTCATGAAGCGGAATCGATTCCCAGCCGAGGCGGCCGAAGATCAGCTTCGTCAGGTCAATTTGGTCTTGCATCATTGTTACTCTTTATGATGGTGTGCATGCGAGCCGGGCGTGGCGGTGCCGCCGTGGGCGCCGGCATGGGCAACAGGCTCTGCGGTCTTTACGGTGGATTCCTTGCCTTTGGCGGCCGCCCGGATGCGGTTGGCATCGGCTGCCATCTGGTCTTTCATGCAGACCGTGTTCGGCGTGACGCAGCGGTTGACGATGGCGTCGTAGAGATCGTTTTCGACCGTGCCGTAACGGCGGACCGGATCGCGTTCGCTCGGCTTTTCCAGCTCAAGGTATTCGGTGCGCTTGAGCGCGTTGCCGCCTGCCTTGGTTTTTTGCACCCAGCTGTCGAAATCGGCATTGCTGACACCGTGGTACTTGAATCGCATGTGCGAGAAGCCCGCGCCGCTGTAGTTGGCTGAAAAGCCTTCATACTCACCCGGCTTGTTGATCACCGCATGCAGCATGGTGGACATGCCGGGCATTGCATAGATCTGTCCCGCCAGCGCCGGAATATAGAAGGAGTTCATTACCGTGGATGCGGTGATCTTGAAGCGGATCGGCACGTCTACCGGCGTGACCAGTTCATTCACCGTGGCAATGCCTTGCTCGGGATAGATGAACAGCCATTTCCAGTCGAGCGCGACAACCTGCACTTCGAGATGCTTGACGCCTGCCGGAATGGGGCGTTCGGCATCGAGCCTTTGCAGCGGGCGATACGGGTCCAGCAGATGGGTGCTGATCCAGGTCAGCAGGCCGAGCGCGATAATGATGAGCAGGGGAGCGCCCCAGATCACCAGCTCGAGCTTGGTCGAGTGATCCCAGTCAGGTTCGTATTTTGCCGATGTGTTGCTCTTGCGGTAACGCCAGGCGAAGAGGATGGTCAGCACGATCACCGGAACGATGATCAGCAGCATCAGCATGGTGGATATAAAGATAAGCCTTCCCTGCTGGGCGGCGATGTCCCCCGAAGGATTCATCACCACAGTGTCGCAGCCGGCAAGCAACACTAGAGGCAGAAGAAGCAATAGTCGACGTGCAGTTAGCAGATGCATCTGGGAAAGTCAAGAACGTGGATCAAGAGTGTGCTACTCTACTTTGGCAGGGCGGAATTTACGATTGGACATTTTGTCCTACTGTTGCATCCGTGTCTGAATATGTATCCCGCACGGACGGAATCAAGCTGTAATTCAGAAAGTAGCAGAGAGAAGAGAGACAACATCCATGGCAACAACCACTTCTTATTCTTATCCTTCCAATAGCGGCCATCCAGGCTCAGATTCAAGTAGCAGCAATGTCAACAGCGCACGGCATATCAATGCCAGAGATGGTCACATCGCCCCGGGCGAGATAGCGATCGGCGTGGTAATCGGGCGCGCTTCCGAATATTTCGACTTCTTTGTCTACGCAATGGCCTCCGTGCTGGTGTTCCCATCGGTATTCTTCCCATTCAAGGATGCGCTGCAGGGAACGCTGTATTCCTTCATCATCTTCGCATTCGCTTTCCTCGCTCGTCCTTTCGGCACGATTGCCTTCATGGCAATCCAGAAGCATTTCAGCCGTGAACTCAAGCTGATGCTCGCCTTGCTGCTGCTCGGCGCTTCGACCGCCGGCATTGCGTTCATCCCGACCTATGAGCATCTCGGCATGGCATCCATTGTCCTGCTGTCACTGCTGCGCATCGGCCAGGGCCTGGCCCTCGGCGGTTCATGGGATGGCCTGCCTTCGCTGCTCGCATTGAGCGCGCCGCAGCATCGCCGCGGCTGGTATGCGATGCTCGGCCAGCTGGGCGCGCCGGTCGGCTTCATCGTCGCCGGCGGCCTCTTCTCCTACCTGATGTATGCGCTGTCCCCCCAGGATTTCCTTGAGTGGGGCTGGCGTTATCCGTTCTATGTCGCGTTTGCGATCAACGTGGTTGCATTGTTTGCACGTCTGCGCCTGGTTTCCACCGCCGAATATTCGCGCCTTCTCGATGAACGCGAACTCGAGCCGACCAATGTCGTGGAGATGACCCGGTCGCAGGGCCGCAATCTCCTGATCGGCGCACTGGCGGCGCTGGCCAGCTATGCGCTGTTCCATCTCGTGACCGTGTTTCCGCTGTCATGGATCAGCTTGTATTCGCTGCGCTCGGTCAGCGAATTCCTGGTGGTGCAAATGATCGGCGCGGTACTGGCGGCGGTTGGTGTCGTGGTTTCCGGCCTGGTGGCGGACCGTTTCGGCCGGCGCACGACGCTTGGCACATTGGCCTGCCTGATTGCGGTCTTCAGCGGCTTTGTTCCGATGCTGATGAACGGCGGCGAGATGGGGCAGAACATCTTCCTGATCATCGGCTTCATTCTGCTTGGATTGTCCTATGGTCAGGCAGCAGGTGCCGTCACTGCAAACTTCCCGGCGAAGTATCGCTATACCGGCGCGGCCTTGACCTCGGATCTTGCCTGGCTGGTGGGTGCAGGTTTCGCGCCGCTGGTTGCGCTGGGCCTGTCGGCACATTTCGGCCTTGCTTACGTCAGCATCTATCTCCTGTCCGGCGCGGTATGTTCGCTCGCCGCACTCAGCTTGAACCGCGCGCTGGAAATCCGCGATTAGGCGGACGACGGTTCAACACCGGGCACGTCCCCGTATCCCCATCAGGCCTTCGCCCGAAGGCCGGCAGGATACGGGACGCACTTCCTAAAGCAGAGCCTCATCAGGCTCTGTTTTTTCATCCGCGTTCCAAACTTCTAATTTACGCAAGCGCCTGTCGAGGCTGCCTGCTGCCAAGCAGGATGGCCGTGAGCACCAAGGACAAGCCCATGACGCTTGCGCCGGCATAGCCGAGCCTGGCAATGCCGAAATGGTCGATCACCGATCCACCCAGCATGGCGCCCAATCCGATGCCCAGGTTCGCTCCTGAGATATTGAGCGATGCGGCGAAGGCTGCCGCCTCGGGCGCCGCCTTCATCACCCGAACATGGCTCACCATGAACAGCGCCGCCTGCGACAACCCCCAAATCGCAAGCACCATGGCCAATGCCGCATGGACGTTGATGCTCAGACCCAGCGCAAGCATTGCGGCAGCGATCAGTCCGCAGAAAATGAACGACGCCTGCAGCGGCGACTTGTCCACGATACGGCTGCCAAGGTGATTGCCGAGCAATCCGACCACGCCGAATGCCATGAGCGTCCATCCGACCAGCTGGCCGCTGAAACCGGCAAGGCGTTCCAGAATGTCCGCCAGATAGGTATAAGCGGTGAACATGCCGGTAAATACCAGGACGGACAGCAGCACATGTCCAAGCATCACCGGGTCGCGCAATATGGTCAGCTGGCTTTTCAGAGACGCGTTCTCGGTCCTGGCCGCGAGCTGAGGGAAAAAGAAGTACAGCATCAGCGCCTTGAGGAAAGCCACCACGGCCACGAAGCCGAAGGCACTGCGCCAGCCATAGGCGTCGGCAATCAGGGTGCCGATGGGAATGCCGAATACCGTTGCGCAGATGATGCCGAAGGTGATGATCGAAATCGCCTTGCCGGCCTTTTCCGGGCCTACGATGTCAACGGCGGTGGCGCTCGCGAGTGACCAGTACACCGGCAAGGCGAGCGCGGGAATGAACCGCGCCACGGCCATGACGCCGACGTTCGGCGCGAATGCCGCAAGCAGATTGGCAAAGCCGAAGAGCACGAGTGTGCCGACAAAGATGGTTTTGCGCCGGGTCCTGTTCATGGCGATGGTCAGCGCCGGCCCTGCCGCTGCCACCGTGAAGGCGAACAGCGTCACCAGGAGGCCCGCCTGGGACACGGTGATCCCCAGATCCCGCGCCAGTCCCGGCAGGAGGCCGACGATCAGGAACTCGGTCGTCAGTACCGTGAAGCCGGCCCCGGACAGGAGAAAAATCGGAAAGAACATCAAACGCTCCAGTAGGTTGAGTATGGAAAAGCAAATGCCGAAGCCTCGTGCTGGCGCAGCCCTCGCGTATCAGCGTGTGCAACCGGTCTGTCAATGAATGCATTCAAGACGTCCGGCGATGCGGGTTGGCAAATGGCTGGGTCGTGAAGCAATGTCGAAGCGATGCACGACGGGGCGTAACACGTCGGTTTTCCCGTCGGCGTTTCAGGAAGGGCAGATCATATTGAACAAAGGTGTTTCAATAAATCCATGCGTGGCGATTTCACTGTTCAGGATATTGAACAGCAGCGTGTTGCGATGTCTTTGCCCCTGTACACTATGCGCAGAACAGCATTAAAGCGTTTTTGCCCCGATGATCAGGCAATACGGCAGTTCAAGCATCCGGAAGAACACAGGCACTCACCCTCGCTATTTTGTGATAGCGCTACCATTGCCCGCTTCGGTATAATGGCTTTCATGACTAGCATCCCTCCCTCAGCCGAAAAACCGGAACGTCGTGAGCGGCGCGGACGACGTGGCGCCGGCGGCATTACCTTGCGCGATGTGGCAAAGCTGGCGGGTGTTGCACCGATCACGGCTTCGCGGGCACTGAACACGCCGGACGCGGTATCGCCCGAGGTACTGCGCAAGGTGCGTGAAGCGGTCGAGCGCACCGGCTATGTACCCAACATGCTGGCTGGAGGCCTTGCATCGAGCAAGAGCAGGCTGGTCGCTGCCGTGGTGCCGACGATCGCCGGGCCTGTGTTCCAGGAAACCGTACAGTCGCTGACCGAGGCGCTTGCCGAACAGGGTTACCAGCTGATGCTTGGCCAGAGCGGTTACCAGAATTCGCGTGAAGATGCGCTGCTGGAAACCATTATCGGCCGCCGCCCCGACGGCGTGGTGCTGACCGGCATCATGCGTTCTCCGGACGGGAGGCGCCGGCTGCTGGCCAGCGGGATTCCGGTAGTGGAAACCTGGGACCTGACGCCAACTCCCATCGACATGCTGGTGGGGTTTTCTCATGAGCAGATTGGCGCGGCCGTTGCCGAGTTTCTGAAGAGAAGAGGGCGCCGGCGCGTCGGGTCCATTCATGGCAACGACGAGCGCGCGGTACGCCGTCATCGCGCCTTCTCCGACGCCGCCCGCAAACTCGGAATCTGTGCAGAAGACCAGGGCCTGGCTCCGCAGGCTGTGGTGACTGCGCCGACTACGCTTGGCAGTGGACGGACCGCGCTGCGTGAACTGCTCGCACGCCACCCGGACACCGACGCGGTGTTCTGCAGTTCCGACGTCCTGGCACTTGGCGTGCTGACCGAGGCGCAGGCAAGCGGAATCAAGGTGCCGCAACAGCTGGCCGTCATCGGCTTCGGCGACTTCACCTATGCGCGCGACCTGCATCCCGCACTGACGACCGTGCGCATCGACGGCACGGCAATAGGAAGGAAAGCGGCCCAGTTCATCATTGAGCGGGCCAACGGGCAGGCTGTCGAGAATCCGATTCACGATATCGGCTTTTCCATCATCGAACGTGATAGTGCGTGAACCGATGCGCGCTATGGCGCTGGCTCGCGGTCCCCAGCCTGTGACGACAAGAGGTCGCATCCGCTCCGTCTCCGTCCTCGTTCCCTTCCTCGCCTGATTCACCCAGGACGGACCAAAACTGCTTTCCGTCGCCTGATTTTCCCCGCAGGAAAGCTTGCGGAACCGGCATCGGCAAAGCAATCATTTCCCACAGGATTGTTGCAAGCGCCGGCACGCAAAAAATCTCCGTGAAATCATTGACAGCTAAATTTGGTACCGCTACCATTCAATCCATTCGCTTTTGGTAGCGGTACCATGCAAACCATGGAATCAATCTGGACACACTGCGCCAGCATCTTCTCAAGAAAGGTAAGTCATGCATCCTCAAGAACTGAAACGCGTCCTCGAAAGCGGCCTGCTGTCGTTTCCCCTGACTGATTTCGACGCCAACCTCCAGTTCAATCCGGGTCCTTATGCCGAGCGTCTGGAGTGGCTGATGCCCTACGGCGCTTCCGCCCTGTTCGCGGCCGGCGGCACCGGTGAATTCTTTTCGCTCGAGCCGGGCGAATATTCCGCCGTCGTGAAGACGGCCGTCGACACCTGCCGCGGCCGCATGCCGATCATCGCCGGCGCCGGCGGCGGCACCTCGCTGGCCATCAAATATGCGCAGGAAGCCGAGCGCCTCGGCGCGCAGGGCGTGCTGCTGCTGCCGCACTACCTGACCGAAGCCAGCCAGGAAGGCCTGGTTGCCCACGTTGAAGCGGTATGCCGCAGCGTCAAGTTCGGCGTCATCGTCTACAACCGCGGCGCCTGCCGCCTGACTCCCGAGTCCCTGCTCAAGCTCGCCGAGAGCTGCCCGAACCTGATCGGCTTCAAGGACGGCATCGGCGACATCGAGGCCATGGTGTCCATCCGCGTGCAGCTCGGTGACCGCTTCGCTTACCTCGGCGGCCTGCCGACAGCGGAAGTGTTTGCCGGCGCCTACAAGGCAATGGGCTGCCCGGTTTATTCCTCGGCCGTCTTCAACTTCATTCCGAAGACAGCGATCGAGTTCTACAACGCGCATGCCGCCGATGACACCGCAACCACCAATCGCATCATTCGCGACTTCTTCCTGCCGTATCTGGAATTGCGCAATCGCGGCCAAGGTTATGCAGTGAGCATCGTCAAGGCCGGCGCCACCATCATCGGTCATGGCGCGGGTCCGGTTCGTCCGCCGCTGTCGGACCTGAAGCCGGCCGAAGTCGAAGAGCTGCGCGCGCTGATGGCCAAGCTCGGCCCGCAATAACTTCATCGCCGCAAGTTATCGATCAATCGTAGGAGACATCATGAAGAAGCTGCTTTCCGTCCTGCTTATCGGCCTTTCCTTCAGCGCCACGGCTTCCGCGGCGGGCTATCCGGAAAAGCCGATCACCGCTGTCGTGCCGTTCCCCGCGGGCGGCTCCACCGATTCGATCGCACGCGCGATCGGACCGAAAATGAACCAGGCCCTGGGCCAGCCTATCGTCGTCGAGAACAAGCCGGGCGCCACCGGTGCGATCGGCGCCGGTCTCGTCAAGAACGCCGCGCCGGATGGATACACCTTCCTCGTGGCCTCGATCGGCGTCTATGCCGTCAATCCGTTCCTGCAGAAGAAGCTGGCCTATGATCCGGCCAAGGATTTCGACCTGCTGACAGTCGCGGTGCGGGCGCCGAACGTACTGGTGGCAACGCCGAATTTCCCGGCAAACAACCTGCAGGAATTCATTGCCTACCTGAAGAAGAATCCGGGCAAGGTGACGTTCGCCTCCTCCGGTTCCGGTTCATCGGACCACCTGACGACTGCGCTGTTCTGGCAGCAGACCGGCACTTCCGGCGTGCATATTCCCTACAAGGGCGGCGCACCGGCGATTACTGATCTGATCGGCGGCCATGCCGACGTATCGTTCCAGAACATCAATGTTGTTGTCGGCCATATCAAGACCGGAAAACTGAAGGCGCTGGCGATCACTGCCGACAAGCGCGCGCCGATGCTGCCGCAGGTGCCGACGCTGGCAGAGGCTGGCGTGAAAGGCGTGGATGTGTATTCATGGCAGGCCGCCGCCGCGCCGAAGGGATTGCCCAAGGATGTGAAGGCCAAGCTGCATGGGGCAATTGTCGGTGCGCTGAACGATCCGGAAATCAAGAACCGTCTGGTCGAGCAGGGCTTCGAGGTGGTTGCCAATTCGCCTGAAGAATTCGCCAAGTTCCAGCAGCAGGAACTCGCGCGCTGGAAGCAGGTTATTGAAGTCGGCAAGATCACGCTCGATTGATCCGCGTTCGGCCAAGCTGAAAACATGACCGGGCTTGAACATGAAGTCCGGTCCACGTCATCTAACTCCTGGATATCATCATGTCTGCATTGAACACAGCGCAAGCCGTGCGCGGCGCGCCGGTCGTCACTGAACTGCGCGTCATTCCGGTGGCCGGCCGCGACAGCATGCTGCTCAACCTGAGCGGCGCGCACGGACCTTATTTCACCCGCAACATCATCGTTCTCACCGACAGCGCCGGCAATACCGGCGTCGGCGAAGTGCCTGGCGGCGAACGCATCCGCCAGACTCTCGAAGACGCTGCCGCGTTCGTCGTCGGCCAGCCGATCGGCCACTACCACAACATTCTCAACACGGTGCGCAAGGCTTTCGCCGAGCGCGATGCCGGCGGCCGCGGCCTGCAGACCTTCGACCTGCGCATCACCATTCATGCCGTCACCGCGCTCGAAGCGGCCTTGCTCGACCTGCTCGGCAAGCATCTCGACGTGCCGGTGGCCGCACTGCTCGGCGAAGGCCAGCAGCGGGACAAGGTGGAAATGCTCGGCTACCTGTTCTATGTCGGCGACCGCAAGGCAACCGACCTGGAATATGACAGCGATCCCGATGCCGACAACGACTGGTTCCGCGTGCGCCATGAAAAGGCGATGACACCCGAAGCTGTCGTGCGCCTGGCGGAAGCCGCATACGAACGTTACGGCTTCAATGATTTCAAGCTCAAGGGCGGCGTGCTGCGCGGCGAGGATGAAATCGAAGCCGTCACCGCGCTGGCCGAGCGCTTTCCGAATGCGCGCATCACGCTCGACCCCAACGGCGGCTGGCTGCTGAAAGACGCCATCCGTCTCTGCCGCGACCAGCATGACGTGCTGGCGTATGCGGAAGATCCCTGCGGCGCCGAGAACGGCTTCTCCGGCCGCGAAGTGATGGCCGAGTTCCGCCGCGCCACCGGCCTGCCGACGGCGACCAACATGATCGCCACCGACTGGCGTGAAATGGGCCATTCGATCCAGCTGCAGTCGGTCGACATTCCGCTGGCCGATCCGCATTTCTGGACCATGCAGGGTTCGGTGCGGGTGGCGCAGATGTGCAATGAATGGGGCCTGACCTGGGGCTCGCATTCGAACAACCATTTCGACATCTCGCTGGCGATGTTCACCCATGTGGCCGCCGCGGCGCCGGGCAAGATCACCGCGATCGACACGCACTGGATCTGGCAGGACGGCCAGCGCCTGACGAAGGAACCGCTGCAGATCGTGGGCGGCATGGTGGACGTGCCGAAGAAGCCGGGCCTGGGCGTCGAGCTCGACATGGAAGAGGTCGAACGCGCGCATCAGCTCTACAAGGAAAAAGGACTCGGCGCTCGCGACGATGCGATCGCGATGCAGTACCTGATCCCCGGCTGGAAGTTCGACAACAAGAAGCCTTGCATGGTGCGCTGACCATCAGGTCGCCAGCTGCGGTCCGCATCCTGTGGGAGCGGACCGCACGCACCTTTTCACCATCCTATAGATCCGGCCTGAAAATATGTTGGGCCGAATCCCCTCACCCCGGCCCTCTCCCAGAGGTAGAGGGTGAGAACTGTCGTCCCGGCTTGTCCGGGACCAGTCATTCATGGAGCCGTACAACGATGACCACGAATTCTTCCATGGCATTACAGGAATCCACCCTCGCGCAGATCGATGCGGCGGTCCGCAGTGCCGTTGACATCAATGACCAATGGGCCGCTTCCAGCCCCGCTGCGCGCAGCGCATTGCTGCGTGAACTGGCGTCAGCCCTGGAAGCCGATCGCGAACGCCTGGTCGGCATCGCCAACGAGGAAAGTTTCCTCGGCACCGCCCGCCTGAACGGCGAACTCGACCGCACCGCATTCCAGCTGCGCGCATTCGCCGATGCGGTGGATGCCGGCGAGCCGTTCGCCGTCATTGATGATGAAGCGGTGCCCGGCGCTCCGCCGGCCGGGCATCCGCGCCTGCTGCGCGTCAATGTACCGCTCGGCCCGGTGGCGATGTTCTCGGCGAGTAATTTTCCCTTTGCCTTTTCCGTGCTGGGCGGCGATACCGCATCGGCGCTCGCCGCCGGTTGCCCCGTCGTCGTGAAGGCGCATCCCGCGCATCCGGGGCTGTCGAATGCGGTGTTCGAACTGGCGCTGGCTGCGGCGCAGCGCAGCGGCGCACCCGCCGGCGTGCTGTCGATGGTCAGCGGCGCTTCGCGCGAGGTTGGCGTGCACCTGGTGCGCCACGCCGATATCGCCGCAGTGGCCTTCACCGGTTCCTATGTCGGCGGCATGGCGCTGCAAAAGGAAATCAATGCGCGGCCGCGCCCGATTCCCTTCTTCGGCGAACTCGGCTCGATCAATCCCATCATCGCCTTGCCCGCGGCGCTTGAAACCCGGGGCGCCGAACTCGCCGCAACCCTGGCGGCGTCGATCGCGCAAGGCTGCGGCCAGTTCTGCACCAGCCCGGGCGTGCTGATTGCTTACGACAATGCCGTCACCGATGCATTCGTGAGCCAGCTCGCCGCCGCGATGGACAGCCAGAACACGCATGCCATGCTGTCGCCCGGCATCCGCAATGCGTTCAATGAAGGCGTGGCACGCCTGAACCGGCATCCCGCGGCAAAGCGCGTGACTACCGGCGAACAGAACGGCGAGAAGCATCCGGTGCCGAACCTGGTGTTGCTGGATACCGGGGCATTTCTGCGTGACCATGCCTTGCGCGAAGAGATCTTCGGTCCTTCATGCGTGGTGGTGAAGGTGAAGTCGTCCGAACAGTTGCTGCAAGTGCTTGCTGCCATCGGCGGCAGCCTGACCGTGACCGTCTGGGGCGCGGAAGGCAACGATGCGGAAACCATGAGCATCGTGCGCGGCGCCATCCGGATTGCCGGACGGGTGCTGTTCAACGGCGTGCCGACCGGCGTTGCGGTCACACGCGCCCAGCATCACGGCGGGCCGTTTCCGTCGTCGACCCAGCCGCAGACGACTTCGGTCGGCCTGATGGCCATGCAGCGCTTCCTGCGTCCCGTGGCGCTGCAGGAAGCGCCGGCCTGGCTCGCCGGACGCGGCGGGATTCCGCTCTGAGTATTGCGGAGTATTGCGAGTATTGCCGAGCCGCTGAGCGGCTATGCCGCCCGCCTGACTGCCGCAGTCATGGCGGGCGCGGCATTCAATAAATCCAAGGCACTATCAGCCGCGTCCGACGAAGGGCATCTTGGTCGCCATCACGGTCATGAATTGCACATTCGCCTCCAGCGGCAGGCCGGCCATGTAAAGCACCGCGTCGGCCACATGCTGCACATCCATGGTCGGCTCGGGCGCGACGCTGCCGTTTGCCTGCGGCACGCCGCGCTCCATCCGTTCGGTGCGGTCGGTCAGGGCATTGCCGATATCGATCTGGCCGCAAGCGATGTCATATTTCCTGCCGTCCAGCGAGGTGGTCTTCGTCATTCCCGTGACCGCATGCTTTGTCGCCGTGTACGCAATCGAGTTGGGCCGCGGCGCATAGGCGGAGATCGAGCCATTGTTGATGATCCGGCCGCCACGCGGTGCCTGTTCCTTCATCACGCGGAACGCGGCCTGCGTGCACAGGAACACCCCGGTCAGATTGACATTCACCACGTTCATCCAATCTTCGTACGCCAGGTCTTCCAGCAATGCGGGTGGTGAGAACGCGCCGGCGTTGTTGAACAGCACATCCACTCTGCCGAATTTTTCCTTGGCGGATTCGAACAAGGCAGTCACCGATGCCGGATCGGTGACATCGGTCGGCACCGCGATTGCCTGGAAGGTGTCGCCGCCGAGTTCGGCGATGGCCGCTTCCAGCGCATCCCGCCGCCGGCCCGCAAACACCACTGCATAGCCATTGCGCGCGAGCGTCAGCGCGACACTCTTTCCTATTCCGGAACCTGCGCCGGTTACCACCGCGACTTTGGATGTCGACATGTTTTCTCCTTGAGTTGTCTTCGTCTTATTTATTGAATGGCGGAATGATATCGAAGCGGCGGTGCTGGCCGTCGCTTGCGAAACTCCGCAATAATCTCACCTTTTAAGTTGTAAGGTATAGCAAGTACATGTAAGATGTCATCGAAAAATCAATTTGTATGACTTTCAGGCCGCGCACAGGCGGGCAAAGGACATCGGTATGGATATGAAGACAAGCGAACAGAATGCGGCCGACACGCCCCGTTACATTCTGATGAACCAGAACGACAACGTCGCCATCGTCGTCAATGACGGCGGATTACCTGCCGGGACGGTATTTCCGGACGGCCTGACCCTGCGCGACCGGGTGCCGCAAGGCCACAAGATTGCCCTGAAGGATTTCAAGGAAGGCGATCCTATCCTGCGTTACGACGTGACCATCGGCTATGCGGTGCGCGACATTCCGCAAGGCAGCTGGATCGATGAATCGCTGGTGCGCATGCCGCCCGCGCGAGAACTCGAAAACCTTCCTATCGCCACGCGCAAGCCGCCGCAGCAGGAGCCGCTCACCGGCTACACCTTCATGGGGTTCCGCAATGCCGACGGCAGCGTGGGCACGCGCAATATCCTGGCCATCAGCACGACGGTGCAGTGCGTCTCCGGCGTGGTCGATTTCGCGGTCCAGCACATCAAGAGTGAATTGCTGCCGAAGTATCCGAACGTCGACGATGTCATCGGCATCGAACATGCCTACGGCTGCGGCGTCGCCATCGATGCGCCTGGCGCCGAAATCCCGATCCGCACGCTGCGCAATATCGCCACCAATCCGAATTTCGGCGGCCAGCCCGTGCTTGTCAGCCTCGGCTGCGAGAAGCTGCAGCCGGTCAAGCTGTTCCCGGCCGGGAGCATACCCATCCAGACCGGAGAATCCAACCTGGTGGTGCTGCAGGATACCGAGCATGTCGGTTTCGAATCGATGATCCAGTCGATCATGAAGGTCGCCGACCGCCAGCTGGCAAAGCTCAACCAGCGCCAGCGCGTCGAATGCCCGGCATCGGATCTGGTGGTCGGCGTGCAATGCGGCGGCAGCGATGCCTTCTCCGGCGTGACCGCCAATCCGGCGGTCGGCTTTGCCACCGATCTGCTGGTGCGGGCCGGCGCCACCGTCATGTTCTCCGAAGTGACCGAAGTCCGCGACGGCATCGACCAGCTGACATCGCGCGCGGTGAACAAGGAAGTAGCCGACGCGATGATCCGCGAGATGGAGTGGTACGACAATTACCTGAAGAAGGGCGGCGTCGACCGCAGCGCCAACACCTCGCCCGGCAACAAGAAGGGCGGCTTGTCGAATATCGTCGAGAAAGCCATGGGCTCCATCGTCAAGTCGGGTTCCAGTCCGATTTCGGGCGTACTCTCGCCCGGCGAAAAGGCAAAACAGAAAGGCCTGATTTATGCCGCGACGCCGGCCAGCGATTTCATCTGCGGCACGCTGCAGGTGGCGGCCGGCATCAACATGCATGTCTTCACCACGGGCCGCGGCACGCCCTACGGACTGGCTTCGGTGCCGGTGATCAAGGTCGCCACGCGGGATGACCTCGCCCGTCGCTGGCATGACCTGATGGACGTCAACGCCGGCCGCATCGCCACTGGCGAAGCAACGATCGAAGACGTGGGCTGGGAACTGTTCCAGCTGATGCTGGACGTGGCCAGCGGCCGCAAGGAGACCTGGGCGGAGCATTGGAAGCTGCACAATTCGCTGGCGCTGTTCAATCCGGCGCCAGTGACCTGATCAATCCGCAGGATTGACAATACAAAGGCCTGATTGACGGCGTGTGCAGTCAATCAGGCCTTTGGCATTTCTGCGGCTTGAGCCCCGACGCCCCGACGCCGCATGGCGACCAAGCATGGCGTGCGACGGCAGCGAACCCCTGGCGTCCGAGCCTTCCGAAAGAACGGGCTTGAACACGCTTGAGCTCATTCGAGCTCGCAAGAAAAAAGGACGTCCGAAGACGTCCTTTTCTCCATTCGACTAGCCTGATCGGCTATTAGAACGTGTGGCGCACGCCGACTTCGAGGCTGCGGCTGCCGCTGCCTGCTTCGATCGCGCTGCCAACGGTATAGCCGCGCGAACCGACGCCGCGGCTCTTCATGTAGCCGTAGGACGTGTGCAGCGTGGTGCGCTTGGACAGCGAGT
>NZ_VFAH01000045.1 GCF_008929045.1 Noviherbaspirillum aerium
GATGCCATGAATGCCATCCTTTGCGCTGCCGGACACAACTTGCGCAAAATCTTGCATCGGCTCAGCCATTCCTTCCCGCCAAATGATGCACCAGCCTAATTACTTCAGACTTTTTCAGGGACGACTAAATACTGGCAAGGAGCCCGTGGTAACGCCGTGCTGCAGATGCGGCCGAAGTAACCTATCGGCTGCCGGCCCCGCTGACGGTGACCTTGCTCACCATGCCCGCCGGGTAGTGTCCTGGGATATGGCAGCCGATTTCGACATTGGCGCTCCGGCCGAATTGCCAGATGAGGCTCTTGGTTTCCCCTGGCGCCAGCGTGATGGCATTCGGGTCATCGTGTTTCATGCCCGGCATCTTTTGCATCATTTGCTCATGTTCCTTTTGCTCTTCCGCCGTGCCAACGACAAACTCATGTGGCACCTTTCCCTTGTTCGTCACGACAAATTGGATCGTCTCGCCAGACTTCACAGCGAAGGTTGACGGATCAAACCGCATGGTATCAAGCGCGGTGACGTTGACGGTGCGGGTGACTTGCCCTGCGGTGCCAGGCCGTCCCGCTGCGGATTCGCCGTGCCCCCCGCTGCCGTGTCCCATGGAATGGTTGCTGGCCGATGTCTGGCTGCCGCCCTGGGCCGTCCCGGCGCCTTGCATATGCTGGGAGTGATCCATTCCCTTCATGTTGGCCATCGATGAATGGTCCATCCCCGCCATGGAGCCAGTGCCGTGGCTCATACCTTGCATATTCGTATTTGCAGTGCCGGCGGAAGACGTGGCAGAAGGCCTTGGTGCCGACGTCGCTGCCCCACGTACGGCAGCAGACGTCGAGGACGAACCTTGAGCGGTTGACTGCGGTGCATTGCCCGCACAACCGACAAGCAGCAAGACGACGGCCGTCGCGGTACACGTTTTCAAATAAGGTATCTGCATAGTGTTCTCCATCTGGATTTATAACGCTCGGGATTGTTGGACCTGCAATGCCCCTGTACCAACCAACTCGCTTTGTCGAAGGCATCTATCGCCACGGCGTGGATCGCATCGACGCTTTCGTTATCGGGCTTACCAACGTGAATTGGACTACCAACCTTGCATCTGCCGGTTTGAACGCAGGTCGAGTTTCAGCAAGACCGCGACAACACCTGAACACAGGCCGTTCCTGGCCAGCGCAACAGAGGTTGCGCAAGCCGTTAATAATCATTAAGTCTTGAGGTTAGGGTCAGAACCAGATACGCACTCCTGCGACCACTTGGCGCTCAATGGGTGATTCACCTTCCTCGCGCGCGAAATCCGCTGTTCGACCGAGCTTGCGCCCCCACGTCACGCCAATATAGGGAGCCACTTCTCTACGGAGTTCGTACCGAAGACGCAATCCGAATTGGATATCCGACAGGCCGCTCCCGATGCCACGTGCACGATCAGACTTGTTATAGGCATTGACTTCGACTTCCGGGGTAAGAAATGCCGTTTGACTGAGCCGGAAGCTGTAGTCGGTCTTGAAGCGTGCGCCAACCCTGCCGGCGGACCCCAGGTAAAGCGCACCTTCAACATCGAACCAGTAGGGCGCGGTACCCTGGATCGCCAGGGCCAGCCATTGACGGCTCGGCCCCTCCCCAAAGTCATGTCGGACTCCGACTTGCGCGTCCCAGAACGCGGCAATGGGCTTGGAATAAAGCGCTTCGATCGAGCCTTCCGATCTACCTTCAATACGCTCGCCTTCTGTTTTGAGCCAAAGCCTGCCGTAGTCACGTCCCACCCATCCTTCGGCATCCCAGGCGATACCATCACTATTGCGCCTTTTGACATACTCCAGCTGATCCAACAGCACCATATAAAAGATATCGTTGTCGGCCATGACCATTTCCGAGCCCGGAATCTGGTAAGAACCATCCGGATTGCGCTTGTATTGCGATGCGGAGGGGACGGTCGACGAGCGAAGCATCTGCTGTTGGCTCGGCGTTGCCATGTTGTGGTTGCCGTGCATGGGCATCGGGGTTGTTCCGGACGAAGGATCACCAGGGATGCTACGACCAGCGCCTGCCGGCGCCGGCATGCCAGACGCCGGGCTGGAGAGGGCTGGATGTGACTCATGCGATGGCGCTGGAGCGCGGGATGGCGGCTGTTGCGCAGGAGCGGGCGTGACAGCCGGTGCGTTTGACTGGGTATTCCCGGAGCCATGATCCATACCGGGCATGGCACCATGATTCATGCCCGGCATAGATCCGTGGTCCATTCCGGGCATTGTCGATTGCGCAAAGACGGCGGGGCCAGCGAGGAGCAAGCCGATCGCTACGCCAAGAGTAGGCAACGCAGGCAACCGCCGGCGATGAGTTTCACGACAGGTTGGCAGGTAAATACTCATGCGACGATCACCTTGCGGAACATACCCGCTTCCATATGATATAAAAGATGGCAATGAAACGCCCACTGTCCAATGGCGTCAGCGGTGACCTGAAAGGTCAATTGCTTGCCTGGCTGGACATTGACCGTATGCTTGCGAACCTGGAACTGCCCATTCTCGTTCTCGACCTCGCTCCACATGCCGTGCAAATGAATGGGATGGTTCATCATCGAGTCATTGATCAGCGTGACCCGAAGCCGCTCACCATATTTGAAATAGACTGGCTCGGCTTCATGGAATTTTTTGCCATCAAATCCCCAGATAAAGCGCTGCATGTTTCCAGTCAACCGCAGCGTAATTTCGCGCGAAGGGGGACGTTGGTCAATAGGGCCACCGATGGTACGCAGGTCTGCATAAGTAAGGACCCGACGCCCGTTGTCGCGCAATCGGGGCCCGGGATCACTCAGTGACTTCGAAGGCGCCATTGAGCGGGAATCGACGCCAGGTTCAGTGCCTAGCATCGTCATGTCCTGCATAGAAGACATGTCATGGCCCGACATGCCTGCCATTCCCTCCATGGTGTGACCCGCCATGTTGCCACCGCCTTGCGCGGAGGCCGGCGTGCTCTGGGAGTTCATGGCAGACATGTCATGTCCGGCCATGCCGGACGGCGCGGCCTGCGCTGCGCCTGGAGTTGCCCCTCCCATCGTATGGCCTGGCATGTCATGCATCGCGTGACCGGCCCCGGGCGACGGCGACGTTGCTGTCGTACCCGCTGCGCCGCCATGTTGACCGCCGGGCGGGTGCGACTGCCCCATCGCTGCAGAAGGTTGGGGACTTCCCTGCACGTTCATCGCGCCCATGTCATGGCCCGGCATGTTTCCCATCCCCATGTCGACCATGGATAACCAGGTTTTCGGATCCATTTCCGGGACGGCCGCTGACATTCCCAACCTGGGAGCGAGTGTTCCCCTGGTATAGCCGCTCCGGTCAATGGATTGCGCAAAGATCGTGTAGGCACGGTCATCCGGCATCTGCACCACCACATCATAGGTTTCTGCGACTGAAATCCGAAATTCATCGACCGTCACCGGCTCAACGTTTTGACCGTCCGCGGAAACCACGGTCATTTTCAAGCCTGGAATACGCACATCAAATATGGAGGTTGCCGCGCCGTTAATAAAGCGCAAGCGGACCCGTTCGCCAGGCCGTGCAATCGCTGTCCAGTTGCCGGCAGGCGAGGTACCGTTGGTCAGGTAAGTGAAAGTGGCGCCGGAGACATCACCGAGATCGGTGGGGTTCATCCGCATCTGGTCCCACATGCGCCGTTTCTCAAACGCCTTGGACAAACCCATCTGTCGTACATCCTGAAAGAAATCTCCCACCGTCGGCATCTGATAGTTAAAGAAGTCCGAGGACTGCTTCAGTCGCCGAAAAATCCACTCGGGTTCATCGTCAGTCCAATCGCTTAGCATGACGACATAATCTCGGTCTGCCTGAATCGGATCCGGGCCGGCGGGATCGATTACGATCGGCCCGTAAACCCCTGTCTGTTCCTGGAAACGACTATGGCTGTGATACCAGTAGGTGCCGCTCTGTTGCACCTTGAACTGGTAAGTAAAGGTCTCGCCGGGACCAATGCCCGGAAAGCTGAAGCTGGGAACCCCATCCATTTCAAACGGAAGGATTAGCCCATGCCAGTGGATGGAGGAGTCCTCGGCGAGGCGGTTGGTCACCCGTAAGGTAACTGTTGTCCCTTCACGCATGCGCAGCAAGGGTCCCGGAACGCCTCCGTTGACCGTCGTTGCGTGGCGTTCTTTCCCAGTGAAGTTCACCGGCGTACTTCCGATAGCGAGATCAAACTCGGTCCCCTGCATTGTCTTTATCTTGCCAGTATCGGAAGCGGCCCATGCAAGACGCCCGAATGGCCCGGCGACTGCCAATGCCCCACCTGCGGCCAGGCCAGTGACGAACCGCCGTCGCGACCGGCTCGCAGGGTTAAGCGCGCCCTCTTTTTTATACCTATCCACACAACCCCCGTCTTCTATCGTGTCATTTGCCATTCAGTATCGATTACTACACCCACTCCTTCGTCATCCAGCGTACAGATGGCGTTCCATGCAGCGCAAGAACTTCGCTCATGGCACCTGTCCACTCACAGCAAGTGCTATTCCACAAAGCACATTGCCACGGCGCCATCGCATTCCACTTACGCGCGAACACAGCGACGCATAACGCTTGAGGGCACTTATGCGATGCCATGTCCTCCGTTCAGGCTGCGTTTTGCGCAAATGTCCTTCGGCGAAGCGCGGGGATGATGAAGTACCTCTGTATCGACTGAGGCGATGCTTGAAAAGTTTATATCGCCCTTCTGACTTAACGCATACCGGCACGACATGTAATCCTCTTGTCATCTGTTTGTAATGTCCATCGCTCAAGATGAAGAGGCCAAGGTGCTTAAGCGCCGTATCTCCAATTTGAAAAACAGGAAATGACATGAAAGCAATTTCTACAGTGCTGCTTGTTCTGCTTGTGGCTGGCTGTTCCGGCATGGCAACACGTGGTGGCGGTAATAGCCCCTACGGCAACCCACAAGACATGACTTATCGCAGCGGACAATAGGTGCAAACTCCTTCGTTCCTCCATCATTCCTGGGGTGGGATATCGGGCTGGGAAGACATCTTCCATTGACCGCGATCGCACCCTGTTGGGTGCACGTTGCGAACGATTCGACTCGCCGGTCGACCACCACATCACATTGCGCTCAACAAGGCGTGGAAGGATTTGCCTATGCATTGACGACATGAATTGCGTCTCATATACCGTTGAAACGACGCGACACTCCAGCTTCGCCATGTCTTCCTCCGTATCGACGCGAATCGATCGGTGTTCATCGGCGAGTAGCCGGCACCATCACTATTGCCGGCTGCCACTTCCTGTAAAGTCGATGCTCTGGATGATGTCGTGCCTGGCGCGCCTTTCTTTTCTGACGTGATCCTGCGTGATGGCGGCATTATCGTTCGACATCCCCCTTACCTCAAGGGGTGGTGGCAAGCGTGCTATTGCCTTGTAGGTTCGCAAGCCATGTCAATGAAGTGTTTTCATCCCGAACGCACCAGAACCGCCAACGCGGCCTTGCCCACGTGTGACCCATAGCGTTACTTTCTTACGCACCCCTGAACACGAGTCCAAACATGCTTCGTATCGCTATTGTGACCAATGAGCTCCCGCCCTACCGTGTACCGCTATTTAGCCTTCTTGCCAAGATGCCAGGCGTTACCCTGCAGGTTATTCTCTGCACGATGCGCGAGCCGAACCGACAATGGGTGTTGCCGCCGCTGGACTTCGGCTATGTCTGTCTGCGTGAAAACGTCATCGAAAAAAGCGGCCGGTATATACACAATAACGTAGATGTCATCCCGGCATTGCATCGCTTTGCGCCTGATGTCGTCATCACCGGAGGATTCAACCCCACGCATCTGTATGCGCTCGCCTATGCGCTGGCTAAGCGTATCCCGCATGTTCCCATGACTGACGGTACCGACTGGTCTGAGCATTCCCTTAGCCGAATCCATAAGAGCATACGGCGCTTCGTCTTTGCCAGATCGAAGGCTTTTCTGGCTGCAAGCGACGGCGGGGTCCGACTATTCAGTCATTATCAGATCCCTGCAGAACGCTGCTTCAAGGTCCCCCTCTGCATTGACAATGAATTGTTTGCTGCCAAGGGTACCCCTATGCGAAGGCCTTTTGATTTTGTCTTTTGTGGCCGAATCGAAGAGGTCAAGAATCCCAGGTTCGCACTCGAGGTTGCCATCGGGGCCGCAGGCGTACTCCGCCGCAGGACCCGCATCCTGTTTATCGGTGCGGGCGACCAGGAAGCGATGCTTAGGCAATACGCAGCGGCCCATGCCGAGGTAGTCGATGCGCAATTCCATGGATTCAAAGATCATCGGGAACTGCCACCCTTCTATTGGAAGGCCCGCATTTTCCTGTTTCCTACCCATTGTGATCCTTGGGGCGTTGTCGTGAACGAGGCTTGCGCCGCAGGCCTGGCTGTCATTTCCTCTCCATACGCAGGTGCGGCAGGCGAACTCATCCGTGATGGGGAAAACGGCTTTGTGTGTGCGCTGGACCCAGAACAATGGGTTTCCCGTGCGGCGATGTTGCTGACGAACGAAGAGACATGGAAGAATTGTTCAAGGATGAGCGTGGCCCGTGTGCGCGAGTACTCCTATGAACGGGCTGCATTGAACGTCGTGGAAGCATGCCGGCTTGCTGTTGCCAATCCACCCGGCGGCCTTTTGCAGCAGAGTCAGAGTTGAGCCGGCTCCGACTGACTGGATCGATCGATGGTTATCTCCTGCGGCATTGCATATGGGATGAACCACTTCTATGGCTATCAGTCATACCGGACATTGTCATTTGCAAACAAAGCGTTCTGCCACATGACATCGCCATGCCATCTCACCCGTCGGTCACCACTGGTGACTCAGGCTGAGCGCCCCCTGAATCCGAATCGCTCGCTGGAGGTATCGCTTGCATACTGCCCTCTCAAAAAAATGGCTCCTTGCTGTTCTGCTCTCCATCGCCCTGGCTGGTTGTGGTGGTGGAAGCGGCACTGACAACGTCGCGTCCAGTACCGCGGCCGCGTCGGCTGCACCCACCCCAGAGCCAGGAGCACCGCAAGCGACGGGAAACATCGCAACGGACGGTTTCAACTGGTTCAATTTCAGACGTACTCAGGTGGGCCTGGCCAGCGTGACGCGCAATAACCGTATTGACACTGCTGCGCTTGGGCATTCGAGGTACCAGGCCACGAATAACGTCATTTCGCATGAACAAACACGGACAGATGCGGATTTTACCGGTGCCACGCTTGGCGAACGCCTTGCCAATGCCGGCTACGAGCTGGGGACGGCGGGCTATATGTACGGTGAGATCATCTCCAGTACCAGTTATACCTCCGGCTTCAGGTCTGCGGAGGAGTTGATTGCGGCTATCTATCACCGGTTCGTGGCATTCGAACCTATGTTTAAAGAGGCAGGCAGCGGCGCTGTAACATCGGCGCGCGGCATGACCTATTTCACCACGAACTTCGGTGCAGTCGGGCTAGACAGAGGACTTGGCGCCAGCGACATCGTTACCTATCCCTTTAACGGGCAGCAGCAAGTCCCCCAAAATTTTCAAAGCGATAATGAATTGCCCGACCCTGTTCCTCAGCAGAATGAAGTCGGCTACCCCATCAGCGTCCACGCGAATGTGACGTCGACTGTACAGGTAGAAAGCTTTACCATTCAGCCGCGCGGCAGTGCAGCGCTCCCCGTACGATTACTGACAGCCGGCACCGACCGTTACACGCCAAGCTCCGCGGCATCAATCATTCCTCTTGTCCCGCTTGCGCCTGCCACCACCTATGAAGTCACGTTTCGAGGCCTCATTGATAACCGTGCCGTCAGTCGGACGTGGACGTTTGTCACTCAGTCGTAAGCGACTGGCCTGCCCCTTGTCGGTAGGTTGCGCCCAGCACTGCGAATACATGAAACCGGCGAAGGCCCTGCTTTAACGAACGCGTGATGCACATTGCGCGCAGAGACCATACAGCGTAAGCGTATGTGTCTGGAGCACAAATCGCCTTTGTTGGGCGACGGCCTTTTGGCGGCGCTCGATCGCCTCATCAATGAACTCGTCTACTCGGCCACACTTGGTACAAATAAGATGATCATGATGCGAACCCTCATTGAGCTCAAAGACGGCGCGCTCTGCGTCGAATGTGTGACGAATCAGGATATTCGCATCAGCAAACTGCATCAATACCCTGTACACGGTAGGCAAGATGACGTTAATCTTCTCATTCGCAAGCAGGTGAGAAATATCATCCGCAGAAAGATGCTTTCCCGGATGTTCATGGAACAGCTGCAGCACCCGTACTCTAGGAAGCGTAGCCCGCAGACCACAGTCTCGAATCTGTTTTGGTATATCCATGATATCAATGGGCGATCAGGTTAGAGGATTAACCCTAATATGATAATAGAATGCCCATGCCACCATGTCAGACACGTCGTTGATCTCCAGATCAGGGGCAACGCCTGCTGCAAAACACGGTCACGTCCCCCCCCTGAATTTGTAGACGATACCGTTGCTACTCGGATTTGCAGGATCTCTTGCAGCTGCATTGACGGTCAAAGTGAAATCGCCGAGCAGAACGCCATTCGTACCAGGAGAACGGCTGGCCGCATGCGACTCGTGGACGGCAAGACATTGCTTTCCAATTCAGCGGTACGCTGGTCTATACGCGTACCTAGATGATGATCTTGCCGCTAACGCGTATCGGAAGCTCGCAACCTCAGGCACGCTGTCAATGCCGTGTGCGTTTTTTGCGTTTCCGTCTTTCCGGCCGCGCCAGGCGGCCATGGCGCCTGGCTTTCCACATGCCCCAGAAAATATAGACCAGCATTGGAACTACCGTCAGGCCCCATAGCAGAATGTAGGTGTTGACCACCTCCTTCGGTATCCATTTTCCCAATAAAAACATAGCACCTCTATGCTTTATAACGCCTGCAAAGACACAATCTCGACGCATAGACGCCAATGCGCGTATCCATGGCGCCCTTGCGCTTCCCACGCCTCGCTCACGCTGGACGACTTACACACGTTACTGTGAACTGCGAAATCGTCAGGCGGCCTTCAACCGCGTTTCCTGCGCCCTCTGCTCGCGGCGTTGTGCGCTTCGCAGCTCGCGCCGTCGCAAGAGCAAATAGACTACCGGCACCACGAACATCGACAACAGCGGGGCTGTGACCATGCCTCCTACCATCGGTGCGGCAATGCGTTGCATGATTTCCGAGCCGGTTCCGGTGCCGTACATGACCGGGACGAGGCCGGCAATAATGACCGCCACCGTCATCGCCTTGGGACGCACCCGCAGCACCGCGCCCTCGCGGATCGCATCGAGCAGGTCTGCTTCACTCGTCTTACCGAGCATGACCCTATCGTTCCATGCGTGCTTTAGATAAAGGAGCATGATGACGCCAAACTCGGCGGCAACGCCGGCAAGTGCGATGAAACCAACGCCGCTTGCCACTGACAGATTGTGTCCGAGTAGCCAGAGCAGCCAAATACCGCCAGCTAGTGCGAATGGCAGCGTCGCCATGATCAGCACTGCCTCGTCGAAGCGCTGAAAGGTCATGTACAGCAACACGAAAATAATTAGCAAGGTGGCCGGTACGACGACCTTCAGCTTGGCCGCCGCGCGCTCAAGATATTCGAACTGGCCGGACCAGGAAAGCGAATATCCGGCAGGCAGCTTGACCTCCTTTGCCACTGCTTGCTGCATGTCGGCCACGACCGAGCTTAGGTCCCTGCCGCGAATATCCACGTAGACCCAGCCTGACAAGCGGGCATTCTCACTGCGCAGCATGGGCGGACCGTCGTTAATTCGGATGCTGGCAACGTCGCTGAGCCGAATCTGGGCTCCGCGCGCCGTCAGTACTGGCAGCTGACGCAGCCTTTCAACCGAGTCACGCACCTCCCGCGGATAGCGCACGTTGATCGGAAAACGCTGCAGTCCCTCAATTGTCTCACCGATGTTGTCGCCGCCAATTGCCGCCGACACGATGCTTTGTACGTCCGCAATGTTCAATCCATACCGTGCCGCGGCGTCGCGGTCGATGTTGACATCGACGTAGCGCCCTCCTGTCAGCCGTTCGGCCAGCGCGGAGCTGACACCCGGTACCTTTTTTACAGTACGCTCGATCTCGCCGGTAATACGGTCGATTTCCTGAAGCTGGGTTCCGGCGATCTTGATGCCAACCGGACTCTTGATGCCAGTCGCGAGCATGTCGATCCGGTTGCGGATGGGAGGGACCCAGATGTTGGAAAGTCCGGGTACCTTGACAACACGGTCAAGCTCCTCGACCAGCTTGTCGGGCGTCATGCCAGGTCGCCACTGCTCCCGTGGCTTGAACTGGATCGTGGTTTCAAACATTTCGAGCGGGGCCGGGTCGGTCGCCGATTCGGCACGTCCTGCCTTGCCGAACACGGTATGCACCTCGGGGACGGTCTTGATCAGCCGGTCGGTCTGCTGCAAGAGTTCCGACACCTTGCCAGCCGATAGTCCCGGCAGTGCAGATGGCATATAGAGTAGGTCACCCTCATTCAACGGCGGCATGAATTCTCCGCCCAGCCGGCTCAACGGCACCACGGTCAATGCGACGATGGCGGCGGCGGCCACCAATGTCATCTTCGGAAAGCGTAGCACGCCATCGAGCAGCGGACGGTAAAGCGCGATCAGGAAGCGATTGAGTGGATTCTTCTGCTCCTCCGGGATGCGCCCACGGATCAGGTATCCCATCAATACCGGTATCAGCGTCACCGCTAGGCCCGCCGCTGCCGCCATCGCATAAGTCTTGGTGAATGCCAGCGGCGAGAACAAGCGCCCCTCCTGGGCTTCGAGCGTAAACACCGGGATGAACGACAGCACGATAATAAGCAGCGAGAAGAATAATGCAGGACCGACTTCTGCCGAGGCATCTCCGATGACACGCCATTGTTCATCACCGCTGAGCTTGCGTTCTGGATGGGCTTGGTGCCAGGCCTCGATATGCTTGTGCGCATTTTCGATCATCACCACGGCCGCGTCGACCATCGCGCCGATGGCAATTGCAATTCCGCCAAGCGACATGATATTGGCGTTGACCCCCTGGTAGTACATCACGATATAAGCGCTGAGGATCCCCAGCGGCAGCGAAACGATGGCGACCAGCGCAGAACGAACGTGAAACAGGAATATCGCGCAGACGATCGCCACCACGATGAATTCCTCGATCAGCTTCTCTTCGAGATTTGCCACCGCGCTTTTAATCAGTCCGCTGCGGTCGTAGGTGGGAATGATTTCCACTCCTTGCGGCAGGCTGGGTTTTAGCGCATGTAGCTTGGCCTTGACGGCATCGATTGTTTCAAGGGCGTTCTTACCCGACCGCATGACGATGATGCCTCCCGCCACCTCGCCCTCTCCGTTCAGCTCAGCGATACCGCGACGCATTTCCGGTCCGAGCTGTATTCGCGCGACATCCCCCAGGCGCACGGAAACACCGGCAGAGGTGGTCGTCAATGGAATCTTGCGGAAATCATCGAGGGACTGGAGATACCCCGATGCGCGTACCATGTACTCGGCCTCGCCCAGCTCCAGCACCGAGCCGCCGGTTTCCTGATTGGACTTTTGCACTGCCTCGATCACCATTCCGTGCGGGATGCTGTAGGCACGCAGCTTGTCCGGGTCGAGCACAATCTGATATTGCCTGACCATGCCGCCCACGCTGGCGACCTCGGAGACGTTGGCGACGGTCTTGAGCTCATACTTGAGGAACCAGTCCTGCAATGCGCGCAATTGTGACAAGTCCATTTTTCCGCTCCGGTCAATCAGCGCATATTCATAGATCCATCCCACACCGGTTGCGTCGGGTCCCAGGGATGCCTTCGCCTGGGGTGGCAGCCGCGCTTGAACCTGGTTCAAATACTCGAGCACGCGCGAACGCGCCCAGTACGGATCGGTGCCATCCTCGAACAGGATATAGACGAAGGAATCGCCAAAGAACGAATAACCGCGTACCGTCTTCGCCCCCGGCACTGATAACATGGTGGTGGTCAACGGATACGTCACCTGGTTTTCGACGATCTGTGGTGCCTGTCCGGGATAAGTGGTTCGGATAATCACCTGCACGTCGGACAAGTCAGGCAATGCATCCACCGGGGTACGCGTCAGTGACCAGATGCCCCATGCAGTGAGCATGATCGTTGCCAGCAACACTAAAAACCGGTTGGCGATGGACCAACGAATCAACTTGGCAATCATTTGACGGCTCCTGCCGGCGCTGCGGGCATGCTCATGCCGCCTTTCATTTCACCCTTCGCGCCTGAAGCAGCGGAAGCGCCCAACGGACCAATAGACGTGACTTCATAGGTGCCATCCTTGCGAGGCCGGATCTCGAAGGTGACGCTATCACCTTCGGCAATGCCCTTTGGCAGTCCTTGTGGTGGAAGCTTGAATCCCATGGTCATCTCTCCCCACTGCAAACTGGGGATAGGCTCGTGCGAGAGAACGATTTCGTCCTTGTCGATGACTTCCACCTTGCCCTGTCCGCGATGGAGTTGGTCGCCGCCTTTGTCACCCTCGGCTGCCGCAGGTACTTCGCCCAGGCGCGTTATGGTGCCCTTCAGGCTCGCTTCCGAGTCGATCAGGAACTGGCCCGACACCACCACTTTCTGGCCTGCCTCAAGGCCCTTTCGTATCTCGGTCTTGCCATCCACCTCGATACCAACCTCCACATCGACCGGGGCGAACCTGCCATCGCCCTGCGCAATCATCACGACGCTTCGCTTACCCGTCGCGATCACCGCCTCGCTCGGTACGGTCAACACGTCTTGGCGGGTATGTGGTGTGAAGTTGACGGTCGCAAACATCCCGGGAACGAGTTGGCTGCCCGAATTGGCAAGCTCGACCCGTGCTTTCAGTGTTCGCGTCGTGGGATCCACTTCCGGCAATATCGCACTCACCTTTCCTTTGAAAACGGTTCCGGGCAACGATGGCGTACGTGCCTCGACGACGTTACCGGGACGAACCTGCGCCGCGACATTTTCCGGCACTTCGGCGTTGACCCACACGGTTGACAAGCCGTTGATGCGAAACAGCGGCGCGCCAGACATCACGGTCATGCCTTCGCGCACGGACAGTTCCGCCACCACACCGGATACCGGTGCCGTAAGTGTCATCCTGGCCTGAACTTTTCCCGTCGTTTCTACAAGGCGGATGTGGTCATCCGTCATGCCGGCCAAGCGCATCCGTTGGCGCGCCGCGTCGACAAATGCCTCCGCACCCGTGCCATTCATCCGTTTAACGGAAAGATATTCCTCTTGGGCCGCTACCCAGTCGGGAACGTAAAGCTGAACCAGAGGTTGGCTCTTACGGACTGCATCGAGCGGGGCACGCACATACAGCCGTTCTACAAAGCCGTTGCTCCGCGCCTGTACCATGACCAAGTCACGTTCGTTATAGGCAACGCTACCGACCGCTTCGAGCGCCGCTGCGAGATTCGCTTTCGTCACCTCTGCCGTGCGAATTCCAAGATTTTGCTGGATCCGTGGGTTGATTGAGACGCTGCCTTCATCACCAGCATCCTCGGCATAAACCGGCACCAGTTGCATATCCATGAAGGGAGATTTGCCAGGTTTGTCGAATTTCTGTCCGGGTACCATGGGATCATGCCAGTACAACACTTTTTTACCAGTGGCAGAGTCCACCAAGCCGCCGCCTGACGTACCTCCGGCCGCGCCGGCAGGCGCCGTCCCGCCCTGCGCTGGAGCCGCCAACTTCAGTCCTTGATCAATGCCGGCCGAGTACAAGCCATATCCTCCGGCTCCAACGACGCCAACTGCAACCAACGCGAGCACAATTGCTTTTGCTTTCATTTGAATTCCTTGTATTGCGTAGTGGCTGGATGACTCAAGCCACTATCTGGAAACAGGAAATTAAGCTCGGCCCACTGCCGGGCTGTTTCAGCTTCCCGCTCCAGCGCCTCCAGGCGCACATCGATCTCGTTGCGCCGTGCCATTAACACATCGTCCAAGCCCGCCTTTCCGCCACGGTAAGCCGCTAGCGCGGCAAGCGTGCGTTCCTTTGCCAGCGGGACCAGTTCCTCTGTGTAACGGGCCAGTCTCTCTTTTCCGTTTTCCCACTCGTTGAGCATGGCGCGCGTTTCTGCCACATGCGCACGAAGCATGTCGTCGCGCTCGGCCCTGACCTGCTCGACCATGGCCAGCTTGGCTGCAAGTTCCCGATCCTGACGGTTCTTCTGGTCCCATTGCAGCGGCACGGAGACGCCAAACGAGATCATGTTGTCATACGCGGAACCACGCTGCTGATACATGACTTCCACGCTCCAATCCGGCTGCTTGTTGGCGTGCGCCAGCTTCGCGTCCGCCACGGCCATGGCTTCGAGCTGGTTCAGAACGGCAACACGGGGGTGATGAGCGAGCTGGGTATCGAGCGCACCCGCGTCCAGACGAACCGTATCTGTGGCAGGCTTGCCGGCAAGCGGTGAATCGGCGGCGGTGCCAATCCAGCGTGCAAGGGTGACTTTCGCATTCCGGATGCGACGGTTGACTTGACTAGCCCGGTCACGATAGGTCGACAAGGCGCTTTTAGCGGCGAAAATCTCAGCCTGGTTGCCGCGTCCAGCCCGGTAAGCCCCTTCAGCGGCTTGGATTTCGAACTCCGACTGTGTCGCATTCTCGTCCACGACAGCAGCCATCGCTTCGGCGTAAAAGCGCTCCAGCCAGGCAAGTGCGGTGTCGCGCTGAATATTGGCGACCACTTCCGTTTTCTCCGCGGTGGTTTTGTCCGCCTCTCGTTGATAGCGTTCGGCACGAAATTTTCGCTTATCGGAGCGAGTAATTTCCTGCATGACGCCGACATAACGCATGGTCATGAAATCGGCCCCCAACCGGAAGCGGTCGGATCCATTGACCGGCAGATTATCGACCCCCGCCTTCAACGTAGGATCTGGTAGTTGAGCGGCGGCAACCGACATTTCCTGGGATGCAGTGACAGCATAGTCCTTGGCCTGCAGCTGACGTGACCGCTCAACAGCCAGGTGCTGTGCTTGAGTCAGCGTCAGCGGCGCACCTGCCGCAAAAGCGGTCGTTGAAGTCGAGACCAAGATTGAAACGAGAGCCATTCCCGGTACAAACCGGCGAGCGACGCGGCGCATGGATGCATGCGCAGGGGTGGGGAATAACATGAAATCTCCAGATAGCAACGAACAGCACTGGTCCCGCCAAGCGGGTACAGCGAAGGTCTACGCAATCTGAAGCGTCAAATTCTGAAGCAGCAGTGGCGGATGGATAACGGCGGCGCGGTAGTCCGCGCCAATATGCCTGCTGGTGAGGTGGAAGGCGCAGAAGGAATGGAAAGATGAACTGGGATGACTATCGCTAGTAACTGCGCTGGCGCAAACGACGGCACATTGGGCAGCTCGGGCTTGTCCAGGGAAAGCTTTCCTTTGTGACTGTCTGCTTGACAGAGGTTAGGCTTCTCAATGTCCACACCGGCGCAGCCCGACATGGTCGCCATACCATTGACGTCAGCGCTCATGTCCATCGTGTCGTTGGCCTGTCCAAGATGCAGTGTCGGGCAAGCGTAGGCCGCTACTGCGAACTGCATAAACAGCACGCTGAACAGCGCTACAAGCGCGGCAACAATTCTGGATGGACGGGATTTTCTCATGGTGCGGTAATGGGCGGCTTTTATCCTATGCAATTCGTTGGCGCGTTGTCAAGCGCAGTTTCGCCATTTCGACATGAATACTCTAGCAGGATCTGACGAACACAGTGCTGACTACAGATGCCAGACGGTAATGAGTTTTCTCCTTTTCAGTTGCTTTCAGTGCTTGCGAAGTGTGATTCGCCGCTGCTTGATCGCAGCACGGCTCATGGACATGGAATCGACAAAGGTATCGTTATAGGCGGTACCATTGACTCGTTGCAGAACTCTGGTTCAGTTACAAGGAATGCTGAGGACGGATTGCTCTTATTTGTAGCCGTCGCGCCCCAGCATCTTCTGGACGGCGAACTGGTCCTTGCCGATGGTGGCAATGGATGGGTTTTCCGCCACGAACTTGCGCAGCGATTCGAGCGCCGGATTGGACACCACAGCGGATTTGACCACCGGCGACTCGTATCCGTGGTGACTTGTCTTCTGCCTACCACTTGCATTTAACGGCATAGCCGCAGCAACATCCCCCCTTGCCAAGGAAAGTGCTTGCTGAGCTTCGGGGTACTGTTTGGGGCTAGCTGCCCAAAGCCGGTGCCTGCACTTCCCTGTTGAGTTCATCTCAGACAATTGATAACGGGCACAAACTCAGAACGACAATGCTGCATGACAGCCGCCTGCTAGAAGGCGAAAAACGAGGGCTGCTTTATTCTTAGTACCGCTGCGGCTGTTGAGCTAGCCATTGCGATCCGCAGCCTTGTACGGCATTTGTACTATTGGCCGTCATTGCCAAATTGGCTAATCTCGTCACAAACGGAACGTCGATGTAGCAGCAGGCAGAGGCGGCCAATGAAATGGTCGGGATCCGGGCACAACGCCGTTATCTACACATACATTTTTACCATGTACAGAAAGGGTGTCGACCATGTCGTCTTCCTCTACTAAAGAAAGCGGGCTCAGCCGCAGGAACCTCCTGAAACTCGGCATGGTAGCAACCGGTACCAGTATCATTGCGTCCCGCATCGGGGATATCCAGGCCCAGACCACTACGCCTAGCGGCGGCTATACCACCACACCATGGATGGACCCTCTGCCTGTCAATAGAGCACTGGCGCCAGTAGGTGCCTTAGCCCCCGCTCCTGCGGCAGACTGCGATGAAGCAAACGGCGAGACTGGACGCCTCCCACACCAGCGCTGGACCGAGTTTCAGCCCCGAGTGCTCTACGATATTGATGTCAGGCAGGCAGAACATCAGTTCCATGCGCAAGGGCCCAAGAACCTGATCTGGGGCTACAACGGCACGTTGCCCGGATCGACGATCGTAGCCCGGTATGGAGAGCCCGTCTGCGTCCGCTTTCGCAATAACTTGCCTGGCGATGCCGTCGGGTATGGTTCTCCGGAGATCTCCACTCACTTGCATAACCTGCACTGTGCCTCCGAGAGTGACGGTTTCACCGGTGACTACTATAGCGCCACAAAGGCGGGCCCATCGCTTACCGCACCAGGACGGTGGAAGGACCATTTGTACCCGAACACCTATGCCGGCGGTGACGCGCGGGAAGCACTGGGCACATTATGGTTTCATGACCACCGGATGGATTTCACGGCCGGGAATGTCTACCGGGGACTCGCCGGATTCTACTTGTTGTTCGACCATATCGACTCTGGCAATGAGACCGACCCTAGCCCGACAGCGCTGCGCCTGCCCAGCGGCGTCGGCGACTTCGACATTCCGCTGATGGTGCAGGACAAGCAGTTCGACGCCAGTGGTTATGTGAAGCTGGATCAATTCAATAATGACGGCATTTTGGGCAACAAGATCTGCGTCAACGGAAAGATCCAGCCGTTCTTTGATGTCAGGCGCCGCAAGTACCGTTTCCGTATCCTGAACGCCAGCCCGTCCCGGCAGTACGAGTTCTACCTCATGTACAAGGGACGTGCACAGAATTTCACCTATATCGCCAATGACGGCAACCTGCTGCCGGCGCCATTGACGATGCAGAAGATTCGCGTTGCGCCGGCCGAGCGTGCCGACATCATCATCGATTTCAAGGCCTTCGGCAATATCGGTGCTGACGATGAGGTCATCCTGGTGAACCGGCTGGAACAGGTCGACGGCAGGAAACCGACAGGAAAACTCCTCACCCCCGGTGACGAGATCCTGAAGTTTAAAATCAAAGCTGGAGCGGTCGATGACCCGAGCCAAGTCCCGGCGAAATTGCGCGACCTTCCGCCGATTGATACCAAGAAGGCTGTGCGCAGACGCAACTTCGAGTTCGATCGCTCCGGCGGCAGCTGGACTGTCAACGGCAACCTGTTTGACGTGACCAAGCCGCTGTTCACCGTAAAAAAAGGGACGGCTGAGATCTGGACGCTGGAGAGCAAGGGTAGCTGGCTGCACCCCGTACACATCCACATGGAAGAAGGACGGATCCTGTCACGGGACGGAAAATCACCGCCAGCTCATGAGCGCGGCCGCAAGGACGTGTATCCGATCATTGACGGTGAGGAGGTGGAAGTATTCATCCAGTTTCGTGACTTTATCGGCAAGTACATGATGCATTGTCATAACATCAGTCACGAAGATCACGCAATGATGGTGCGATTCGACGTAGTTGACTGAGCGGGGACATGCACGCAAACTATGCGTACCCTTATCACGCTGATTCAAGGCTCGCAAAGTCGAGCGGGTCTACCAAGCGCATCATGAGGCTTGATCCGCAGCACGGTTAGAGATCGTGCATTGGATTGAACGTTAACGGTCATCTAACGACGTCTATCCCGATGTGCATTAAAGCAGTTGTCGTATAAAAATCGTATTCGAGCCTCACCTTCACTGTATGTTGACGCCCGTATTACTGCGACACCAAAATAAGCGTGGGCTATTTAACATAATTGAATCTCTTTCATAACTTGCTAAACTGTATTTCCATTTAGATAGGAGACTTCCATGGCAAATACTGGATCGGCAGCGAAGGCTATTCAGCTCGAATTGAATCAGGCCCGTCAAGGCATGATGTACTACTCAAAACTGGTTGAAAGTTTAGAGGACGTGCTGGAGACTTTGGCCGCTATTCATGCGCCAGTTACTGACTCACGAACAAAACGTCGCCGCGCGGCGGTCAGTCAAAAAGCGGAACCCGAAGTGGCAAGGTCTCAGAAGAAGGCAGCCGCGACGCCGGCAACCAAGTCCAAGCTGCCTTCCACCGGCAAGGACTTTTGGCCGTCTTTATTGACGGACACTCCGCAATCGGCTTCGGAGATTTTTAATGCAGCGGTTGCCGCTATGGGCATCCGCCCATCGACCGAAGACAAGAAAAAGCTCAACCAGCGCTTGTCGAATGCGTTAAGCGTTCTATCTAAAAATGGCGATATCAACGCCGAGGGGCGCGGGCGGGACGTAAGCGTCGTCTCTGAGCCGTGTGGACATTGTTTGCAGGAGAAGCCAAAGTACCTCCCACCAAACGAGTAGTGGGAACCACAGTGTCCATTGAAGCTAAACGGCCTTCCCGCAAGGGTCGCCCGA
>NZ_VFAH01000046.1 GCF_008929045.1 Noviherbaspirillum aerium
CACCGCACGGCTGCTGGCAGTGTCAGTTCCTTTCCCATCACTGGGATGAACCTTCTGTTGAGAGGCACGTTGTCCCCGGGGCTTCACACCCAACCGTTACCAGTTACGCACGCCCGGGTGGGCAACTGCTGGTCGTACAGCAGGTCACAGCCTCCTTTCAGATGTGTGACAAGACAAGAACGAGCTTTGCCGTCCAATTCCTACTACGAAACACGTGGACGGCTACACGTGTCGCACCACCACTTTGGACTATAGCTCGATCCACACAATGCCCAGGCGCTTGAGCAGTTCATATACACCGTTCTACGAGTAGGCCACATCAAACTGCTGCGCCAGCAATTGGCGGATGTCTTCACCACGAATGCGACCGCCAGCACGTTCCTGCTGCAGTTGCTCGATGTCCAACCGAAACGCTTCTTCCTGTTCCCTTGGCAATCGCTGATTACACCAGTAGCGGGGCTTGCTACCCAAACCCTTGAGGCCATCACGTTCGAACCATCTCTCCCAACGTACGACGGTATGACGGGTGGTACGCAGGGCGGCGGCCACCTCGGTATAGCTCTTGCCTTCCTTCAAATGCGCCAAGGCGATATAGCGTAGCCGTCGTCGCCCGTTCGGTTCTTACCTAGCAAGCAAGTCGAAGTTGTACTGTTGCAGTCGCTGCAACGCTTCTGGCGTCAACATGGTCGCCTCCAACACAGAACCGTGTCTTCTTCAGACCTCCACCGACACACGCGGTTCGCTTAACCGTGGGATTGGTATTAGGCGACAAAGTTTTCGTTAACGCCGCCCGAAATCGGGCGGCCGTTTCTCAAGGAACGCCTTGACGCCCTCGCTGAATGACGGCCGTCCTGCAAGATCGCGCTGGCGCTGATATTCATAGGAGAGCTGGGCGTCGAGGCTCTGCCGTCCGGCCGCCGCCAGCGCGCGCCGCGCTTCGGTGGCAATGTGGGCAGGAGCTGCCGCAAGCCTGCTCGCGATACGGTCCGCATCCTTGATCAGATCGCTGTCGTCCACGCACGCCCAGATTAGTCCCCATTCGGCCGCCTTCTCCGCCGTTAAACGCTCACCCAGAAGTATCAGTCCAAGTGTACGTGCCCGCCCAAGCATTGCCGGAAGCATCCATGAAGCGCCCATGTCTGGTATTAGGCCGAGACGCGGCAGGAAAGGCGATGTAAAGAAAGCAGAGCGCCCAGCAAGTACGATATCTGCGGCAAGTGCGAGACTAAAACCTGCGCCAGCCGCCGCGCCATTCACTGCTGCAACGACCGGCATCGGCAGTTCCTGCAGCGTCAGGACAAGCGGGTTGGCAAGTTGGTCCAACATCTGAAGGGCCTCCAGATTTACGCAAGGTCCCGACTCGCTCTCCTTGGTGAGCCATTTCAAATCTGCCCCTGAGCAGAAAGCCTGTCCGCTGCCCGTGATAATAAGGGCTCCGACATCGTCGCGCTCTTTAAGGGATTCCAATGCATCCATCATTTCCTGCTGCATGCCTTTAGTCAGAGCGTTGTAGCTGTCTGCGTCATTCAAAGTCAGCCACGCGACGTGGTCGGCTACTTCGACCCTAATTAGATTGAACGTCATCCAGTTGTCTCGCTTAGCCTGGCGTTCTTGATATCCAGCTTTTGAAGTCTTCCCGAAGCTTAGTTTTTAGAAACTTTCCGGTTGAGGTACGCGGGATGGCTTCAATGAACGCCCAGTCATCGGGAATCTGCCACTTTGCGAAATGGGCTTCGAGGTGTCGGCGCAGTTCGTCTTCAGTGACGTTCTTCCCATTCTTGACTACCACGGCCGCCAGTGGACGCTCATCCCACTTTGGGTGCTTGATGGCAATCACTGCAGCCTCGGCGACCGCCGGGTGTGCCATGATGGCGTTTTCGATATCGACCGAACTGATCCACTCGCCGCCAGACTTGATCAGGTCTTTAGTGCGGTCCGAGATGCGCATGTAGCCTTGCGTATCGATGGTAGCGACATCGCCGGTGCGCAACCAGCCGTCGGCTGTAAATTTGTCAGGGTCGGTCGGCGATTTGTAGTAGCCGCCGGTCACCCATGGACCGCGCGCATGCAATTCGCCTACCGAATTACCGTTCCAAGGCATCGCTCCGTCATTGCCCATAATGCGCAAATCGACCAACGGCAGCGGCAGGCCTTGCAGCGCTCTAATGCGATACTGCTCTTCGGGTGGTAGGGCCTGATGCTCAGGCTTGAGCCATGACAGGGTGCCAACCGGCGACAGTTCGGTCATGCCCCAACCATGCTTGACCGCCAGGTCATATTTCTCGAAGGCAGCGATCATCGCCGGCGGTGCAGCTGAACCGCCGACCATCATGCGCATACCCTTCTTCAGCTTCCAGCGGGCGGGCTCCGCGTCAAGCGCCTGCTGGATGCTTAGCCAGATGGTCGGCACCCCCATGGAAAGCGTAACTCGTTCGCTTTCCATCAGGTCCAGCAGGTCAGCCGCGCCCATGTGCTGGCCCGGATAGACTTGAGAAGCGCCCACCATCACCGCCGCGTAAGGCACGCCCCACGAATTGGCGTGGAACATCGGTGTGACTGCTAGCACGTTATCCATTACAGACAAGTTCAGGCAGTCCGGCAGCGCCACACCCAATGCATGTAGGACCGTGGAGCGATGGGAATAGACCACCCCTTTGGGCCGGCCGGTTGTGCCGGAGGTATAGCACATGCCGCAGGCAGCATTTTCATCCAGCTGGGAATAGCGGTAGTCGGAGGCGTCGCGATCGATAAAGCGCTCGTAATCGTCGTAGGATTCTGGCACCGGTGCGCCAGAGGTAGGCACCACAATGATGCGCTCGAGCTCGACCATCAACTTAACTTTTTCCATCAACGGGACTAGCACATCGTCGACAATTAGGATGCGATCCTGCGCGTCGTTGATGATGTAGGCAATGTCGTCCGGAGCCAGGCGCAGGTTCAGCGTATGCAGCACCGCGCCGGCAGCAGGAATGCCGAAATACGCTTCGAGATGAAAGGCATGATTCCACATCAATGTTGCCACGCGGTCACCTGGCTTGATCCCCGCATCCACCAATGCGGCGGCAAGTTGTCGGCTGCGCTGGTAAAGCGCGGCGTAGTTGGTCTTATGCAAGGACTTGTCCGGACGGCGCGATACGATCTCACGGTTCCCGAAAATCTGGTTGCCGCGCTCGAGGATTTGATTGACCGACAACGGCATCTGCATCATCGTGCTGTGCATACTAATCTCCACTGTTGTTTCATATCATGCGATACTGCAGGCTCTATTTTTTCACGAGTGGGCAAGTGCTTTGTGCCAGTGGCATAAATGCTTCCTCACCGGGAATGACACGCTTAATTTTGACTAGGTCCCATTCCGATTTTGATTCGGATGGCTTCTTTATTTCGGCCAAGTACATGTCCCGGATCATCCGTCCGTCTTCGCGCAAATGAGCGTTGCGCAGAAAGAAGTCTTTGAACTTCGTCGCACGCAACTGCTTCATCACCGCGTCCGGATTGTCCGTTCCCGCAGCTTCGATTGCCTTGAGATATTGCATGGTGGCCGAATAGTTTGCCGCATGGGCAAAGGTAGGCATAGTGTTGTTGAGCTTGTAGAAACGCTGCGACCAATCGCGCGTTTCCTTATCATAGTCCCAGTAGAACGGATCAGTATAGTTGACGCCTTGAGCAGCCTCCAGCCCCAAAGCCTTAACCTCCGTAATCAGGACAACCATCCCCGCAATGGTCGGCTTGCCATTCTTGACAAGCCCAAATTCGCGGGCTGAGCGCACTGCGTTGCTGAAGTCAGCACCGGCGTTGGCAAATACCATTACGTCAGGCTTGGCGGTCTGCGCTGTCACCATGAAGGAGGAAAAGTCGGAGGCATTCAACGGATGCTTGACCGAACCGACGACCTTACCCCCCAGCTTCTCGACAATCGCCCGAGCGTCCTTTTCGAGCGTGTGTCCGAAGTTATAGTCTGCAGTCAGGAAGAACCAATTGTTGCCACCTTCCTTGACAAGCGCATTTGCGGCCGCCGTAGCGAGCGCGTATGTGTCGTACGCATAGCTAACGCCATACGGGGAGCATTCTTGTTGAGTAAGAGCAACGGTGCCGCCGGCAGTGCTGATCGTAACCCGTTTTTTCTCCGCGCCCATTTTCTGAACTGCAACGGCTACGGCTGAATTTGCCAAATCGATTACCATGTCGACCTTGCCGATGTCGAACCATTCGCGAGCCTTGGAGGCACCGGTGTCCGCCTTGTTCAGATGATCGGCGCTCAGCACCTCGACCGGCTTGCCTAAAACTTTTCCACCAAAATCTTGTACCGCCATCTGAACGGAGGTCACGCTTCCTTTTCCCGCACCTGCCGAGTACACCCCCGACATATCTGTGAGAACTCCGATTTTTACTACATCATCTGATACGGTATTGGTCGCCTGAGCATGACAAAACGAAGCAAAACCGGTGGATGCAAGCGCTGCAAAGAGTTTTGCCAATTTCATCGAATGTCTCCTGATTGTGTAGTGGGTACGGCAAGTTTTGATGTCAGCTTGAGCCAATATAAGGGTGTCCGACGATGAATGTCAACATTACCTGACAAACTTGCAGAAAAACTGCATCGGTCATGTATATGAGCTGGATTCTTTCGCCGCAAGCAATCATTTTGAGCATTAGTGTGACCTGTTCGTTACGAGCCAGTTTAATGTCCGGCCATAGTTGCGCGCCCTTGGAAAGATCGCAAAGCTCGTTTACATTATGTCGTCATGAAACAGCATAAAGAGCTTCTGCGTCACTTGCTCATGACAAGGACGGAGTGGATGGAAAGAAAAGTGTTGGAACATGCTCATGCCAGCGGGTACGGATTCGTCACACCCGGAATGAACCGCATGTTTGCCCACCTCAGAGGGCGCCCGGTCGGCCTTTCTGAGATTGCGCGTGACCTCGGCATTTCACGTCAGGCTGTTCATCAGGTGGCCAATGACGCTGCCGAGCTTGGATTGGTAGAATTCGTGTCAAGCGAGGTGGATGGTCGCGTAAAGCTTCTTCGTTTTACGCAAAAGGGATGGGCAATGTCCGACAGTGCCGCCCGTGCCTTCGAGCAGATTGAAGAAGAGTTATCCCGCCACATCGGGAAAAAGGATATCCAGGAATTGAAAAGAATTCTCGGAAAGAAATGGTCCGATGATGAGTCGAGCGGTGACGAACCTAGAACTGACACTTTTTAACTTAGTCAAGCAACATTGACAGATTTCGAATTATCGTAGAAAGAGGTGGCGCATATTGTAATAGTTCAGAGTTGATCTGACAGTAAGACCTTGCCAAAGGGTGGGGTTACCCGGTTTGATAGAGGTGCGAATCTTTGTGAAACCAGCGCGCAAGCGCCAAGGAGTAACCCCATGAGTAGTGTTCCTCAGAATGTCATCAAACACAAGGTCGGCCTGTTTAATCTGGCAGCCGAGCTTGGCAACGTGTCCCGCGCCTGCAAGGTGATGGGCTTTTCTCGTGACACTTTCTACCGCTATTCGTCTGCTGTTGCCGAGGGAGGCGTGGATGCACTGATCAATGCCAGCCGGAAGAAGCCAAACCTGCGCAACCGGGTGGAAGAGGCAACTGAAGCGGCTGTCGCTGCCTTTGCTCTTGAGCAACCAGCGTTTGGACAGGTGCGTATCTCCAACGAGCTGCTTAAGCGCGGTATCTTCGTTTCTCCTTCTGGCGTACGTTCAGTCTGGATACGCGGTGACCTGGAATCCTTCAAGAAGCGGCTGGCCGCACTCGAACGTCATGTTGCCCAAACGGGCGAGGTACTGACCGAGTCACAGGTCGCGGCGCTGGAGAAGAAGCAGGAAGACGATGTTGCCCATGGCGAGATCGAGACGGCGCATCCGGGTTATCTGGGCAGCCAGGATACCTTTTACGTTGGCACCATCAAGGGTGTGGGACGCATCTACCAAAAGACCCTTGTCGACACCTACTCGAAGTGGGCAGCGGCCAAGCTCTACACCACCAAGACGCCCATTACGGCGACCGACTTGCTCAATAATCGCGTCCTGCCGTTCTTCGAAGAACAAGGCATGGGCATGATCCGGGTGCTCACCGATCGTGGTACTGAGTATTGCGGCAAGCTAGAAACCCATGACTACCAGCTCTACTTGGCCTTGAATGACATCGAGCATACCAAAACGAAGATACGGCACCCACAAACCAATGGCATTTGTGAGCGGCTCCATAAAACGATTCTACAAGAGTTCTACCAGGTCGCGTTCCGGCGCAAGATCGACCGGAACATCGACGAGCTGCAAACCGATCTGGATGAATGGCTGAACTACTACAACAACGATCGTACGCATCAGGGAAAGATGTGTTGTGGTAAGACGCCGATGCAAACTCTGTTGGACGGAAAGGAGGCGTGGCGCGATAAAATCACCACATTGAACAGCTGAATTTGACCTGCCAATCGCCAGTATCAAATCGGGCAACTGCCAGATCACATCGCGACTACTACAATTGATCCGTTTGCCTACATGCGCCCCGTCGTAACCGACCTTACGGATCATCCGATCACACAGATCGAGGACATGCTGCCCTGGAACGTTGCGAAAAAATTCACAACCGTCTCGGCGTAGCTTCGCCAAATCCTTTGCATACCTCAAAAACTTGGATCACGTCACTCGTCGGCACGCAATACGGCCTACAACAAATGCTTACAACTCAACAAACCGTCTATCGCATTAACCACCGGTTGCTCGACAACTACCTCTGTCACCAACTCAAAAATCCCTCCGCCAAGATGCGGCTTGCGTAATTCCCAAAAATAATGCCCCTTCAAAGAAGGAGCATTTGAGAGAGCCACAGTGCTTTAGCCAAGGCTCAGAACTCCTCCCAATCGCCGTCGGAAGTAGCGGTAGTTAGCGCGCGCGGCACCTTGGCAGGACGCTGCCGAGCCGGCGCACGAACGGTGCTGAGCTTGACATTGGTACTCGGCTTCATGACCGGCGTATTAAGTATCGCTGTTTTATGCAGGCCGTCGAGCTTGAACACGCTCACCACCTCCGCCAGGTTGGCAGCCTGTTCCTGCATCGACGCCGACGCTGCCGCCGCCTCTTCCACTAGCGCCGCGTTCTGCTGGGTGACATTGTCCATTTCAGCGACCGCGTGATTGATCTGGTCAATGCCGGAAGTCTGCTCGGCACTGGCAGCACTGATGTCGGTCATGATGTCGGTCACCCGCTTGACGCTAGTGACGATGTCCTGCATGGTCGTGCCGGCATCGTTGACCAGCTTGCTACCTGTATCGACCTTTTCCACCGAGTCGCCGATAAGACTCTTAATCTCCTTGGCAGCAGCGGCGGAGCGCTGCGCCAGCGTGCGCACCTCGGAGGCCACTACGGCAAAGCCGCGCCCCTGCTCGCCAGCCCGCGCTGCCTCTACGGCAGCGTTAAGCGCCAGGATATTGGTCTGGAAGGCAATGCCATCGATTACACTGATGATGTCGACAACCTTTTTGGACGACTCGTTGATTGAGTCCATGGTCGCTACCACCTGCGATACAACTTCCCCACCTTTAATGGCCACTTCCGAGGCCGCCAAGGCCAGCTCATTGGCTTGCTTGGCATTGGCTGCGTTCTGTTTGACGGCAGCGGTCAACACCTCCACGGAGGAAGTGGTCTGCTCCAGCGCGCCAGCCTGCTGATGAGTGCGCGAAGACAAATCCTGGTTGCCGCTGGTAATCTGGGACGACGCCGACGTAATGGTCTCTGTGCCGCTGCGCACTTGAGCGACGATTGCCACGAGGCTGTCGCGCATCTCCTTCATGGCGTACAGGACGCTGGAACGATCAATTTCAGCAACAGGGATTGATACCGTCAAATCGCCTGCAGCAATGCTTTTGGCCACTGCGCTGGCTTGTCTGGGTTCCCCTCCTGTCACTTTTCGGCGTTAAGGAGCCACCCGTTTTCGGCGTAATGGAGCCATTCAAGGCAGCCGATTTCAGGGCTCGAACGGGGGTGAAGAATGCGTGATTTTCGGCGTTTTGGCAACCGCATTTTTTACGGCTTTTCGTGGACGTGGATCCTGGGACAGCGGGCGGTGCCGGCCCGCCTCGTAGAGGCTTATGCCGGCAAGAAAGATGCTCCGCTGTACGAACGCTTTACGGCTGGGCAGTTTTAGATGCCGGCGCTTTCACTTTTTCCGTCGTGGGTCGCAAGCTGCGGTAGCTGTCGCCATCCAATACGACCCGGTAGGCCCCATGGCGTAACCGGTCAAGGGTGGCCGCGCCAATCATCTTGTTCGAGGCAAACGCTTCTCCCCATTCGGTGAAGTCCAAGTTCGAGGTGAGCACTGTGGCAGCACGCTCGTAGCGCTCTGCAATCAGGTCATGGAAGTCCTCGTCCTCGGGTGAACGAAGCGGTTTCAGACCGAAGTCGTCAATAATAAGCATGGGTACCTTGACCAATTGGCTGAAGCGGCGCGCATATGTACCGGTGGCATGGGCACTGCGCAAGCTACTCAGCAGTTGGCTTTGCGTGGCAAACAGGACGTCGTAGCCTTGTCGGGCCGCCGCATGGCCCAGTGCCTGCGCCAGATGGCTCTTGCCGGTACCGGTCGGGCCGGCGATCAGCACCGCTACCTTCTCTTCGACGAAACGACATGTCGCCAGATCATGGATCATTGCCCGGTTCAGAGTGGGCAGTCGGTCGAAATCGAAGCCTTCGAGCGTCTTCTGACTGCGGAAGTTCGCTCGCCGCAAACGCGTACCGAGTTTCTTCTGATCCCGCCTGGCCACTTCGTCATGAATCAGCAAGGACAGAAACTCGGTGTAGGCCAGCTTACGGTCGATCGCCTCGCGGTTGCGCGCTTCCAGCGAGTCGAGGATGCCGGACAGGCGCAATTGTTTGAGCAAGGGAGAGAGTTCGGGAATGGGATGCATGATGAATGTCCTTTACTGCAGAATGGTTTGGGTATCGCGGCAGAACCGGCCGCCTTCCGTGTAGGTTGCGGCCAGGGCGTCGAATGCCGAGAGCATGGTGTGCTGGTCCAGCCCCTTCTCCAGGATGGCCTTGACGACCTTGTAGCTGGGCGTGCCGTAGTGGTTGGCACGCGAGCAGGCCGCTTCGAGCCGCGCAGTGCCGTACTTGTGCTTCAGACGTAATACGCCTTGCACCGAGCGCAGGTGAACCAACACCGTGTCGCCGAACATCGCATGCACCAGCGCATAGCACGCCGGGCCGATGCGTTGGGCCTCTTCCAGGCACCATTGCGTATCGCGCAGTTGCCACGCCTGCGCTGCCGGTGGCAAATGGTCCTGCACGGTCTTGCGCTGCCCGCGTCCGCTCAGACGCACATGGGCGGCCACCGCTTCATGCTCGCGATACAGCGTCACCATCGTCGCTGTCGCCTTCAGCCACAGCGTATTGCCAGCCAGCCGGAATGGCACCGAATAATAGTTGTACTCGTACTGCACGTGTGCGTCGCGGTGGACCTTGACCTTGGCCCAGGAGGCCACTTCCGGTGGTACTGCCGGCATCGAGCGCAGCAGCGCCTTCTCCACATCAGCAAAGCGCTTCAGGGGCATCTCGCGCGTCGTGCCATGAATCCGGTTGCCGGCCTCCGTCATGATCCATTGGTGCAACTGGCGATTCGCATCGGCCAGATCACGGAATTGACGCAAGGGCACGAAGCTTCTCTTGATATATTTGACGCCCGATTCCACAATCCCCTTCTTGGCAGGGTCTTCTGGCGGACATGCATCGATCTTGAACCCATAGCCTTCTGCACACTCGGCATACGCGCGCTGTACTTGAGGATCGTAGATGCAGGCCTTGGTAATGGCGCACTTGGCGTTGTCGATGATAACGCGGGCAACAACACCGCCAAACCACTCGAACGCACGACGGTGGCAACCAAGCCAGGTCGCCACAGTCTGATCGCGCACGAATTCGGCGTACTGGTGCCGCGACCAGGCCAAGGTCGCCACGAAGAACCATGACTTGATGACCTCGCCGGTGTAGACGTCGGTGATCAGCGGACCGGCCCCGAAATCGACTTGCATGGCGTCTGCTGGCTGAAATGCCAGGCGCAAAGGCACCTCCGGCTCGCGCGCGTTAACGAGCTGGCATACAAAGCGGTACACCGACGAATAGCTGCCGGTATAGCCGTGGTTGCGCTTCAAGGCGGCATGAATGGTGGTGCACTGGATGCCGGCGGCATGCCAGCGCGTGACGAGATCACGCCACGGCTCAAGCGTGGAAACGCAGGTCGATGGCAAGGCCTCCTTGCGTACGAAGATGCTTGCCAGTACGTGGTCGTCGGGAAGAACCGAGTCCTTAGCCAGCCAGCCGCGCTCGTCTGCGATGGCCCGGACTTGGGCGATCTTATTACGCCCCATGGTCTTGGACCGGGCGATATCCCGGTCAGAATCGCCCTGGCGCATGCGCACCAGGACCTGTCGGTAGTGATACAACTCGAACCTCCGTTTGGTCATGGCTCCTCTGGCAAAAAATGCCGGAGGATAGCCGATCAATGAAAGTTCGAGCCCTGAACCGAATGCCCCACGTGGCTCCATTACGCCGGAAATCCAGTGGCTCCATTACGCCGAAAATACGGTGGCTTCATTACGCCGGAAATGGACTGGCTCCTTTACGCCGAAAACGAAATGGCTCTATAACGCCGAAAACTCACACCTCCCAAGGAATTGAAGATGGCGCGCACGATGAATAGGGCAATACCAGATCCAATCACTACCGCTGCTGCAGTCATCAACAGCATCAGTGTCTGGAATCCGTTTGCCAGCTCGCGCGCCTCGGCGGACAGAACCTGGTTCATTTTTTCCTGCAGGTCGATGAACTTGTTGATCCGGGCTAGCCATTCAACGAAAGCCGGCCTGGCTTCCTTGAGCATCAGCTCTTTGGCTTGATCAAGTTGCCCTGCCTGCCGCAATTCGATGACTTTGTTTATCATTGGCAACGTGTTCGCCTCGATTTCCTTAAGGCTTCCAAGAATCTGCCGCTCTTCCTGGCTGATATCTGTGCGTGTCCTGAACATGTCGTCCATGCGCACGGCGGACTTGGCATAGTCATCAGCGAGCTTGTTGATCTCGTTGAGCGCCGCCTGTAGTTCGCCCGCGTTGTCGACCAAAGTGACGTCACGCAGGCTGATAGCCCGGTCATGTACGCTGCCACGAAAATTGATGGCATAGCGCTGCTTGACGCTGTTGACGTCGCCAATTAGGGTGAGATCTTCCGAAATGGTGTTGACCCGCATGACGCCAACCGTCGTCAAGATGGTCATGAATGCGAGGATGACAGCAAATCCTGTCATGATACGCGCCTTGATGGTGAGACTGCCGGAGGCAGAGTTCATTGGCTTCCTTTCATCGATCGATAGTAGAGAAGCCTTGGGCTGCCAAAAGGCTAACCGAAGGCCGGATTCAAGCTGCAATAGGTTGGGGAAAGTCGAGACCAGCGCTCGCGAGCATCGCGGCGACATCGACAATAATGAGGGTGCGCTCGGCCAGTGTGCCGATGCCGGTGATGTAGTCTGCAGCATGCCCGTGCCCCAGTTCAGGCGCAGGACGGACTTGTTCAGGCAGTAAAGTCACCACATCGGAAACGCCATCGACGACCACGCCGAAGGTACGCAGACCCAGATTGAGAACAACGACCGCAGTCAGTGCATCGTAGGTTGCCTCATCGGCATTCAAGGCAATGCGAAGATCGATGATGGGCACGATCACACCGCGCAGGTTGATGACGCCCCTAAATGACTCCGGTGCATTGGGGATGCGCGTGACGGATTCGCATCCCCGAATCTCCTGTACCTTCAGGATGTCAACACCGTATTCTTCCTGCCCCAATCTCAGTGCGAGATATTTAGTCGGGCCAGACGGGTCCGGTCCTGTGTTTGGTTCATTCAAAGCAACACCTCCGCTTTACGCTTTATTATTTTTTGCCAGTCCCATGGCGGGAGTGGGTGATCGACGACAGGAAATTATGATGGAATTGGTAAAATTGATTAATATAATATCGGTTTATTGCATGAAGTCAACTATTACATTGATTTTAGCGAATTCGTCACTTTTAAAGGCCATAGAGCCCCAGATTCATGTATGATTTTTCTTTCATTCAAAGAAAAATCTTGTGGGTTATGAGCCAGATTCAGACAACAGAAAACGGTGACGATCCAATTCTGACGACCCGTGCTGTTGCGGCGCAACTCGGCGTGTCGGTCAGCACAGCACAGCAATGGATTGAAAGCGGCGCGATCCCGTCCTGGAAGACACCAGGCGGGCACCGTCGGGTTAGACAAAGCGCGGTAATCGCACTTATGGAAGGGGCTAAACATCATCAAGGGATGAAGCATGATGTCGTTTGCGGTGCATGCGAGGATAAAGACGAGTTTCTTCTACCCGACCATCCCACTTATCCGGTTGCGCCTGATGAGAACCGACGACTCAATGCGTTAGCCGCAAGCAGGTTGATCGATTCGCCACCGGAGCAGGCATTCGACCGGCTGACTTGGCTTGCCAGTCGCATCATTAACGCGCCCATGGCAATGGTTTCATTGCTTACCGCACGTCGGCAATGGTTCAAGTCGAAAATCGGACTCGATATAATAGAGACTCTAAGAGAATTGGCTTTTTGCAGCCATGCAATTGTAAGTGCCGCACCCCTTATTGTCTCCGATGCAACTGAGGATGAGCGATTTTCTCAGAACCCGCTCGTGACCGGTCATCCGTTCATCCGCTTCTATGCCGGTTTTCCTGTGACGGACAAAAACGGATATCGATATGGCACACTATGCGTGCTCGATAGGCAACCGAGGGTGCTTAATGATGAACAGCACCGTGCTTTGGCTGAGTTGGCGGCAATAGCAAGTGAAGAAATATCGCGGCGCGCTTGACCAGACTTTGGTCAGTTCGTGTAGCCAGCTTGACTCGGTACAGCACAGCCGGTATTACATGAACACCTCATCGATGCGTTGCGGACCTCGTGGCACCAAGAACCTTTGCGGCTTCACACGGAACTCTTGCATGTTGAGCGGCTTGCCAGTTATGAGGTGTACTGTCGATGATGGCCACTCACGTCTCAGGCTGCCTGCAAGTGTTTGAAGGCTTCAGCAAACACCGCCTGCGGTTGGTAGCCAAGGCGTGAATGACCTTGCCCCGATTTCACGTACAGCAGGAAATTTGATATTTTCTTGTTTGTACGGAGGAAGCGATGGAAGAGAAGTTAGTTCCGAAACGACAGTACACAGAAGAGTTCAAGACCGAAGCGGCACGCCTGGCCGAGTCTGTCGGCCAGCATGAAGCTGCCCGTCGACTTGGCGTACCGGTAGCAACGCTGGGTAACTGGGTCCGCAGGTACCGCAAAGGAGTACAGCCCGCCCAGGCAGAGGTGGCTACCGCACCCAAGCGCCCGGTGAGCGAACTCGAGGCGGAGAATAGCCGGCTGCGCAAGGAGCTGGCCAGTGCCAAACTTGATATTGAAATTCTCCGAAAGGCAACGGTAGGTTCAACTGGTCACTGCAACAGGCTCTCAAATTTATCTGCCGGCGTCCGAAAGCCCAACGTTTTTCGCGGACGTTGATTCAACTCTAATGCGATCTTGTCCAAGTCGCGCTGAGAATAGCCCGATAGTGCAGTCCCTTTGGGGAAGTACTGGCGAAGCAATCGATTTGTGTTCTCATTCGTTCCTCGCTGCCACGGGCTCTGAGGATCGCAGAAATAAACGTCTACGTTGGTCGCCAAGGTAAATTCTTTATGGTTGGCTAGCTCCATTCCTCGATCCCAAGTCAGCGACTTGCGTAGTGTTTCCGGCAGCTTGCGTACCTGCTTGCTCAGAGCGCTTACCACGCTAACCGTATCTTTTCCTTTCACCTTCACCAGCATGGTGAATCGGGATTGGCGTTCGACTAGCGTTGCAATATGGGTATTGCCGGAACCAGTGATCAGGTCACCTTCCCAATGCCCTGGAACGGCCCGATCTTCAATCTGAGCCGGCCGCTCACGAATGGACACTGCATCGATGATTTGCCCACGTGGCTGACTCGACAGGCTTTTTGAACGACGTGTTGGCCGTCTGGACCTCAGATGCTCAATAAGCTCCTTCTTCAATACGCCCCTTGCTTGAATAAACAAGCTGCGATATATCGTTTCGTGTGATACCTGCATGCTACCGTTTTCTGGATAGCTCAACTTGAGCCAACCGGCTATTTGTTCAGGGGACCAGTTCAGCTGCAGTTTTGCTGCAACCGTCCTCTGGAGCCTTTCGTTGTTTGCAAGAAGACATTGCTTTGGCCGCTTCGCACAAGACCAGGCCCGCCTATCTGCAGTTTCTGCACGATACTTTACACGCCCGCCATTTCTTTCGATCTCTCGGCTCACCGTTGAAGGCAGGCGTCCTAGCTGAAGCGCAATTTCCCGTATCGAACAGTTTGCTGCCAGGCCACGAGAAATCTCTTCACGCTCCTCCAGCCTCAATGCAAATCGCGAGCGACATCGTTGGACCGGCACAATCCCGCCATTGGCTGCAACAATGGTATAAACCGAAGCAGGATGCTTATTCAGTGCGCTGCCAATTTCACTTAATGATTGACCGTCCTTCCATCTTTGCCAAAGTTCTGCTTTCTGGGATGCAGAAAGACCGTTGTACCTCTTCTTTTCCATACTTCCCCTTCGTCCAATCGGTATTACAACATATACTGTTGCACTGACCGGTTGAACTCACCGTGGCGTATTTCGCGAAGGGGTCGCGGTGAAGTACGCCTGGATTGACGCCCACCGCGACGGGTACAGTATCAGCCGGCTGTGCCGGGTTCTTGGGGTGTCGCGCAGCGGCTATTGCCAGTGGAGAAACCGGCCGCCCAGTCCAAGAGCGCAGGCCAATGCCGCGCTCGATGCCGAAGTAGCGGCGATTCACCAAACAAGCCGCCGCAGCTACGGTCGTCCCAGGATCGTGGCCCAGTTACGGGCGCAAGGTAAGCGCATTGGCGGTGAGCGGGTGCGGCGCAGCTTGCAGCGGCAGGGGCTGCGCCCAGTCTATAAGCGGCCCTACCGGGTAACCACCGAATCCGATCACCGTCTGCCAGTGGCGCCGAACCTGCTGGAGCGGCGCTTCGACGGCTGGTCGGCCAATCAAGCCTGGGTCAGCGACATTACGTTCATTGCCACGGGCGAAGGCTGGTTGTACCTGGCAGCGATTCTGGACCTGGCAAGCCGTCGGATCGTCGGCTGGTCAATGAGTGAGCGGATCAATGCTGAACTGGTGTGCTCGGCACTGCGTAGCGCCTGCTGGCAGCGCAAGCCGCCACCTGGACTGATTCTACATTCGGATCAGGGCAGTCAATATGCCAGTCGAGCTTACCGGAAGCTGGCTGCCTCCTGGGGCCTGACAGTCTCCATGAGTCGCCGCGCCAACGCGTGGGACAATGCGCCGATGGAGAGCTTCTTCAAGACCCTCAAGGTTGAATGCATCTACCAGACCCGTTATGAAACGCGAGCCCAGGCACGGCTGGATATCGTGGACTGGATCGAAGGGTATTACAATCGTCAGCGGATTCATTCCTCGACCGGATATCGCACTCCGGTTCAGGCTGAGGAAACGCTTATGGCTGCATGACTTGCTGTACGTGGAAACGAGCCAGGGTCACCAGGCTGCCGAACAGGACTGGAGCTTCCTGCAGTTCCTGGAGCAAGCGCTGGACCACGAGCGCGATACCAGACAGGTTCGCAGCCGGCAAACGCTGGCTCGCATGGCGTCCTTCCCGGTCATCAAGACGCTGGAGCAGTACGACTTCGAGTTCGCCACCGGCACACCGAAGGGCCTGGTTGAGGAGTTGGCGACGCTACGGTTCGTTGAACGGGGCGAGAACGCAGTGTTCCTGGGGCCGTCTGGCGTAGGCAAGAGCCATCTTGCCATTGCACTGGGCTATCTTGCGACCCAGGCCGGCATCAAGACGCACTTCGCTACTGCGGCGGACCTGATGTTGCAGTTAGCAGCAGCGCAGCGTCAGGGCCGATACGACGCGGTGATGCGACATCGAGTGCTGGGACCGCGCCTACTGATCATCGACGAGATCGGCTACCTGCCGTTCAGCGGCGAGCAGGCCAGCAACTTCTTCCATATCGTCTCCAAGAGATATGAACGCGGTGGTTCGATGATTCTGACCAGTAACCTGCCGTTTGCCCAATGGGACGACACCTTTGGAGCCAATCCGACGCTGACCGCGGCCATGCTCGACCGCATTCTGCATCATGCTCATATCGTTCAGATCAAGGGGGATAGTTACCGACTCAGGAAACAGAAGAAAGCCGGCTTCGTCGGCAATGCAGTCAAGTCAGTGGCTCAGAATTCGGCCGCGTAAAGGCCCGCACCCCCGCTGAGGAAACGCTCATGGCTGCATGACATGCTGTACGTGAAACCGAGGCAGGATCAGTTCTTCCCAAATGCGCTAATCGGTCATTGATCCGTGCATGAGGGCGACCGGAACGCCGGTACCTTGCTCGACATACTCCAGCGTGGTGCCGTTGACCTGTGCCTGTCCTGTCTGCGGCATGGCATGGCATGGCAACGCAACCGGCTAGCAGTTGGCTGGCGAACAGAGAAAAAGCATTTTTATAAGAAGCCGCGCATGTCGCATTGCGTCTTGTTCGTCAGATAGGACGGCGGCATGCCAAAGGCGGTCTGCCATGCCCGGGTGAAATGGGCAGAATCAGCAAAACCTGCATCGTGGGCGAGATCAGTGAGACGCTTCGCGTCTGCGATCACCTTCAGGCAACGGTGCAGACGTGCCGAAAATTGATAGCTGCGCAGCGGCAGGCCGAAGGTCCGCATGAAGGTCCGCGACGCGGTCGCATAACTGACCTTCAACTCATAGGCGAGTTCGCCGAGTGTAAGCGCCGGGTTTTCCCGTAGCAACGCAACAAGATCCTCGCGGTAACGCGGCGGCTTGCAGCTTATGCCCAAGCAGCCAGCGGCATTGCCGACAATGCTGTGGAAGAGACTTTGTATGCGGGCGCTCGACAGGGAGCCGACGAACAGTTCCTCGAGATCGGCGTCATATTCGCGGTGAACGGCCGGCGATAGTTCATGGATAGCGTCCCGGGTGACGGCCGCCAGCGGCGCGAAAAGCGGATGTGCCGGCGTAATGTTGATACTGACCAGTTTGACGTCGACCGCGGCGAGCGAACGCGACACTTGGCAGCCAACGATAGCCGCGCGGACGCTTTTCATTTGCTCTGTCTTTCCGATCAGGAAACCGTTGCTATCAATAGTAATGAGGATGGTGATGTAGTTGCGGGATGTTGCCGGCGTCAGGACGTACGGGCTGGTAAAGATGAATCCTTCTTCGCCGAAAACATACACTCGGTCCTTTTGCTTTTCGGCCAGCAGGCCGAACGAGGGCATTCCTCGTGTTCGCATGGTCTGTCTCCCACTCTCTCGCCGCATGGCGGCTCTTTCACTACACCTCACCGTGCGTTGATGTATCGCCTGCTACAGGTACATGCCGCGCTGCCGGCGATTGGCCCCGCCCATCAGCCGCGGTGCCGAACGCCGGCGCACAGTTATATTTTTACCCGACGCAAACCGCTTTTATGGCCAATGTAGCACATCCGATCAAGCGCTGCCAACCGAGCCAGGAGCTAATGTCAAATCTGGTGGATGCGGCATCTGAAGCATAGCTTGTTCAGGCGGCGAGTTTCTGTTGTTCCGGTGGATCGTCTTGCACCGGTATTCCGTCTCTGAACGGCACACCGTC
>NZ_VFAH01000047.1 GCF_008929045.1 Noviherbaspirillum aerium
TCCTGCAACGCCGCCTTCTGCCCGCCGCACCAGCATCATGCGAAGGTCGAGTTCAACGGCGGCCACCGCACCCACCGGCGCGGCGGCATCACCCAGCTCAGCGCCCAGCGCAGCCTGCAATCCTCGCGCGTGGCGCTCAACACCTTCGACTTCAAGGCGCCGTCGGCGCCACAATATGTCGAGCAGCCCACGCTGGCCAGGCAGGGCGACGTGCCGCAACTCGAAGTGTTCGACGGCAACCCCGCCTTCATGTACCGCAACGCCGGCGAAGGCGCGCGCGAAGCCAGGCAGCGCATGGAAGTGCTGGAATGGCAGGCCAAGCTGTTCGGCGGCGCCTCGGACTGCCGCAGCCTGAGCCCGGGCCGGACCTTCCAGCTCACCGAGCACCACTGGTTCGACGGCCACGATGACAGCGACGCCGACTTCCTGGTGGTATCGGTGAGCATCGACGCCCGGAACAACCATGCCGACCGCGGCAATGCGCCGGTATATGCCAACAGCTTCAGCTGCATCCGCCGCAAGATTCCCTACCGCCCCAGGCGTCAGCACAAGAAGCCGCGCATGCCGGGCCCGCAGACGGCCACGGTGGTCGGCCCCAAGGGGCAGGAAATCCACACCGACCCGCACGGGCGCATCAAGGTGCAGTTTCCCTGGGACAGGTACGGCCGGCACGATGAACGCAGCTCCTGCTGGATCCGGGTCTCGCAGCCCTGGGCCGGCGCCGGCTGGGGGACGGTGGCGATCCCGCGCATCGGCCAGGAAGTCGTCATCGACTATCTCGAAGGCGACCCGGACCGGCCGCTGTGCACGGGCAGGCTGTACAACAGCGCGCAGCCGCTGCCGTACGCATTGCCGGGCGCGGCGCACGTGATGGGCTTCAAGAGCCGTTCGACGCCTGGCGGAGGCGGCTTCTGCGAGATGGTGATCCATGACAGGAAGGGCCGGGAGCTGATCAACATCCACTCGCAGAAGGACATGGTGACCACGGTGCAGCATACGCAGGCCACGGTGGTGAACGGTCCGCACCAGACGAATACGGTGACGAACGGCTTCCAGGTGACGAAGGTGAAGAAGCGGGTGGAGCTGGAGTCGCAGACGGAGTTCATTCATCTGAAGGTGGCGACGAAGATTATGCTGGAGGTGGGGGCAAGCCGGATCGAGATGGCGGCGAACGGGAAGATCACGATACAGGGGCTGCATGTGGATGTGATCGGGGCGCAGCGGATTGATTTGAATACGAATGGAGCACCTCAAGCACAAAGCAGTGCTGCGCCAATTCCCGTTCATGCTACAGGCTTCGTCCCGTCGGAGTCTGCATCGGGGATGATGGGGTTAATGCAGGGGTTGCGTGGCGAGACGTCTGTCATGGAGAATCCGTCTACGGCAAAGACGCTAGGCAAGCATATCCGTACAGGCGGACAGATTGCCAATGAGATGTTCAATCCGAAGGAAATTGCACGGAGTGCTTGGGATGCCATTGATAGTGGCAATCCGGCGGACATCGCCATGGCGACAGCTGGCTTCTTGCCGATGGGGACGTTAGGAAAAGCACCTAGGGCAGCCGGAAAAGTATTGGCCGGGAAAGAGGTAAGCCTTGTGGAAGCAGGAAATGCCGAAATGGCAACCTCTCGCCTTTCACAAGCCGGAGGGTTAAAGGCCACTGAAGGCAAACAAGTTCTGAAAGCTGACGGCCAATTGAGCAATCCGACTCATCCTCTCGCGAAACATGGTCCCGATGTAAGTGACAAGTATCTTTACAATCGTGTTGCAGGCGAACTTGCTTTGAACAACCGCAAGGGATTACGCACTGCGTTTAACGATCGAGCGCAAATGGAAGATGCGATTGCTAAGACATTTGCGCAAAAACAAGCCGAGATTGATGCTTGGATCGGATCGCAACCACGTGCTGGCATTCCAAAACCCTTCGAAGCCAATCCACAAATGGGGAATTTAGGCAGAGGCTTTGAAATTGTTAATCCTGGAGGGCCAATCGTTCCTATTACTAGACCAATGCCAAATGTTAATCTAGTGTTACTGCCTGATGGTAAAGGCGGTTATCTGATCCATACCGCTCACCCATTCTAAAGAAGAGAATCCATGAAAACAGAAAACTTCAATTGGAAAACTGGCCTTGCGGACTTGTTTGGCGGAAGCGTCAACCAACAAACGCTTGAAGAGGCTGCAGAGCTGATGGTAAGTGTTAGCGTGTTGGATGTAGACTACCATGATGAGTGCCTTACCATGCTAAACGAGGGTATCCTCGCTGCTAAAGCAGGAGACAAATCCGTGATGGATTGCATAAATAAGAGTGGATACCAAGTCTCGACAACTCTAGAGGCAGCTAAACTACTAGCTGATTTCCGTGAAATCTATTTAAAAGAGTATGAACGCACTTGTAGCTAAAGAGAGAAGGCAGCGTGCTCAACGCAGCCTCAATTGGATTGGCTGAAATGTAATGATCCTTACCAAGAATTAATGCCGTTGTAAGATCGGCAACGGAAGTATCGTTCGCTCCAGCAAAAGTGTAGCCACCGCAAAGTTGGTTTTCAGCGAAATTGGCCTTTATGGAAAGAGATTCTCCATGAAGAAGAAACGGTTCGCTGTAGGGGAGATCGTCGCTGCCTCAAGGAAGGATGACCCTGCACCCGAATTAGGACGACGCCTACATAAAAATCCTGTGCTGAGGTAAGACGGATTTGCTGCAAGCCCGTGCTTTGCCGTCACATTCCGATGACGTTTTCCACATCCAGCACATTATGTAGATGAACTTCATTAAAGCCCCGGCACCAGGCGTCTATTTTGTTGCTTCCGTTCTCATGGAGACCGTGCAATCAAAAGACGAGGGCAAGCAAACAATCAAGACCTCGGCTTGTTTTGCGCCGTTTCAAGCAGCCGGATGGTTTCAGCGAGCTGAGAGTCATCCTGACGCTTCGTCTGCACTAGCCGTGCAAGCTCCAGTGGCGTTCTCCCATGGGTGTCACGAACATCCACTTTTGCACCATACTTGAGTAGCAACGCGACTTCTTTAGGCTCGCGGGAAATGGCGGCACCATGCAATGCAGTCCAACCATTCAGTCGCTCGTCGGGCGCATTGATATCCACGCCCTTGTCCAAGAAGAGGGCAAGTATTTCCTCTGCCTTTCTAGTGTCGCCCATCGAAATCGGGAATCGCGCGCCGGCCGATCGATTCAACTCAGCCAGATGCTCTTTGGAGAAAGTAGCGTGCCGAAGCACCTGCTCGCACGTCCAAGCACTCATGCGAACATTAACTTCCATGCAGGAAATCAGGTGTGCAGGACCGGCGCGCATCGACGAATAAACAAATGCCGTATACAGGACCACTAGAGAAACAGCAGAGGCAACCAAAAGCCATAGCAGCAATGACCTGATCGTTTCGCGATTCATGCCCATACCATTTCGACCCTTGAATTGGCTGTATAGAAAGGCACATTCCGTCTCTTGAAAGCAAGGCCATGGACTACAAGCTCGAAACGAGGTTTCAGGTTTTGAGCGATGCTGTTGCGTACGGATTCATAAGCTTTAACGTCTTCCAGATCGCGTTGTTTGGTATGTTTCCACCAATGTTCAACGAATTTCTGTGCGAGTTTCCTTGCCAACGGTTTCACACCGGACCCGGGTCGTACGATCGTCTCGCCAAGTATTTGGACGAATCCCATCGCGTAGGATCCCTCTATCGCCGCAACTAATGCGGATTGGGCTAAGCGCCGAGTATCGTTATTGATACTTAAGTTGCTAATTTCTTCAGAGCGATAGGGCCAGAAGAACTTGAGGATCTGTCGTGTTTCGTTTTCGTCGTGAACAAGCTCATTGTTCTGAAAGTCTGGAAAGCTGATCAAAATACTGCCCATGTAAATACCTTCCTTCCAAAGCTTGTGGGTGAGGAGTTAGAGATGGCAATATTGTTGGTAGGTTATTAACTTATTGTCAATGAGATATTGGATTGGTGTTGTGTCCGATAGGAAGTGATCAATCTTGAGCTGCGTCCATGCCGCGGAATCGATTGCGCCACTTGTTGGAAAATGCCTGACTTATTGCATTCTCCCTGCACAGTTGTGAAACCACAGTGTTGACTTGTATCTGGTTGAAGATGGCAATGATCGGGCTTTCCGACAGCGCGACTTCTTCATGTAAAGACCTTCTCATTCCTTATTGGAGAAAATTCCACCTTCAAGCCGGCTTACTTTTCGAAAGTATTGCGGCGGCAACGTGGACAATTTTTCGGTTTTTTGATGAGGTAGGGTGGAAGTAAGCCCGAGATGGAGTTGGAGTAAAGATTTTTTAGATGCCAACCTCAGAAGAGCCTGAGGGGCTCCATGACCAATATCTGCGTTAATAAATGCAAAAGGGCTTGGCCGAAGCCAAGCCCTTGAATCTTGGTGGCCCGGGGCGGAATCGAACCACCGACACAAGGATTTTCAATCCTCTGCTCTACCGACTGAGCTACCAGGCCAAGTTTATATGCACCTATCACACCAAGTGCATAAAGTTTAACGCCAAAGGTTTTCTTATCAAAATTCTTATCAAGTGCGCATCAACAAAAAAGCCGCACAAGGCGGCTTTCCGTAAGTCTTTGATTCTATTGGTCGGGGCGAGAGGATTCGAACCTCCGACCCCTTGCACCCCATGCAAGTACGCTACCAGGCTGCGCTACGCCCCGACGAAGCCCGCATTATAGCAGAGGCATTGTGATTTCCGCCACGCATCCGTGCAGGAAATCACAATGCTGTGTATTCAGTCGATTTTCGCCCCGGTACGCCGAATGATCGGCTCCCACTTTTTAGCCTCCGCAGCAATCAGTGTCCGGAAAGCGTCAGGCGTTCCGCCTGCAGTATCCAGCCCGGCATTGTTGAACCTCGCCTTCACGTCCGCCTGCTTCAGGATGGCGTCGATGTCCGTATTGAGGCGCTGCACGATGTCCGCCGGAGTACCCCTGGGAACGAGAACGCCATTCCAGGTAATGGATTCGAAACCGGGCAGGCCGGCCTCGGCCACGGTGGGCAGGTCTGGCAGGAGAGAGAAGCGGATGGGGCTGGTGACGGCGAGTGCCTTGATTTTGCCGGTCTTGATTTGGGGCATGATCACCGACGGCACGGAAAACAGGATCTGGGTTTCGCCGGATAGCAGGGACAACGCAGCCGGAGGCGCGCCGTTGTAGGGGATGTGAACAATGAAGCTGCTAGTCATGGTCTTGAACAGTTCCATCGTCAGGTGCGACGAGGAGCCGTTGCCGAGCTTGTCGCTGATGGTGCGGGCAATGATATCCAGCGAGGAGCCGCCGGGCGCGGCAACGACGAAGCGGATAGGCTTGCTTGGCCAGGTTTCAGCCATCGCGGCGGATGCGGCCGCCAGCAGCAGGGGAGCAAGAATGAGCTTGCGGAAGATCATGATCGGGTTTGTGGAATAGAATCGGAACCGTAGGATAGCATCGGGGTCTGCTTCTTCGCAGCATGGTGTGCCGCATAGCCTGCCATGCACTCCGCTACCCCGGCCCTAAAATTCAGGCTTCAAACTCCAACCGTTTCCAGACCTCTTCCGGACAAGAACAGCATGCCGATCAAGATTAGCCTTCAATTCGATGCCGGCGCGATTGAAGTGATTCGCGCCGAGCAGCCCGATGCCATTGAGCTCAACCTGCGCAAGGATTCCCATGCGGATGTGCTGCAATGGTTTTATTTCCGCTTGCAGGGCGCGCGCGGCCAGGCCTGCGCCATGCGGCTGATGAATGCCTCGCAGGCCGCCTTTCCCGGCGGCTGGAACAAATACCAGGCGGTGGCCAGCTACGACCGGGAAAACTGGTTTCGCGTACCCACCAGCTATGACGGCGCAGTGCTGACGATTTCGCACACGCCGGAGCGCGACAGCGTCTATTACGCCTACTTCGAGCCTTACTCATGGGAGCGGCATTTGCAGCTGCTCGGCAGGGTGGAGGCTTCGCCGGAAGGCCGCGTGCTGGATATCGGCAACACTGTCGACGGACGCGACATGAATGTCGCGGTGATCGGCAATCCCGATGCGGACAAGAAGATCTGGGTAATCGCGCGCCAGCATCCGGGCGAGACCATGGCGGAATGGTTTGTCGAAGGCATGCTGGAGGCATTGCTCGATCGGCACAATCCGCATGCAAGGCGTCTGCTGCAGAAGGCGGTGTTTTACGTGGTGCCGAACATGAACCCTGACGGTTCGGTGCGCGGCAACCTGCGCACCAATGCGGCCGGCGCCAATCTGAATCGCGAATGGATGCAGCCTTCGATGGAGCGCAGCCCGGAAGTGCTTGCTGTGCGCGGCATGATGCATGAGGTCGGCTGCGACCTGTTCCTCGATGTACACGGGGACGAAACGCTGCCTTACGTGTTCGTGGCCGGTTGCGAGATGTTGGAGGGCTTCACGGAAATGCAGCAGGCGGAACAGCAAGCCTTCATCGACAGCTTTGTGCGTTCCAGTCGCGATTTCCAGACGGTGCATGGCTATGAGGCCAGCAAGTACCGGGAAGAGATGCTGCAGCTGGCGTCGAAGTATGTCGGCCATACTTTCAAGTGCATTTCGCTGACATTGGAGATGCCCTTCAAGGACAATGCAGATCTGCCTGATCCGGCGGTGGGATGGAACGGCGCACGCAGTGCCCGGCTCGGAGCGGCTGTGCTGCAGCCGATGCTCGATGCACTGGAAAGGACATAACGATGGGCGTGGAAATCGAACGCAAATTCCTGGTGCGCGGCGAGGAATGGAAATCGCTGGGCGAGGGTGTGCTGTTGCGGCAGGGGTATCTGTCGTCGCAAGCCGAGCGCATCGTGCGGGTGCGGATCGAGGGTGACAGGGCGGTAATGACCATCAAGGGCAGGGCGGTTGGCGCAACCCGCGGGGAGTGGGAGTATCCGTTGCCGATGGAGGATGCGCGGGTGTTTCTCGATCAGCTTTGCGAGCGGCCCATCATCGAGAAGTATCGGTATCGCATCGTGCATGAAGGCATGACCTGGGAGGTCGATGAATTCCTGGGCGAGAACGCGGGGCTGGTTGTCGCGGAGATTGAGCTGGAGTCGGAAGCGCAGGTGTTTGCGAAGCCGGATTGGGCGGGGGAGGAAGTGACGCATGAGGCGCGGTATTACAACTCCAACCTGCTGCGGCATCCGTACTCGCGATGGTAGTTGGAGGCGATATTCTTCGTGCTGCGCCATGCCTTGGTTACGCATCGGAGCGCTGTAGCTTGAGCAATCCGTTTTGGAAAGTAGTGCAGGCCTGCGTGTGTGCTCTCGAGCGGCTTGTCCGGAGAGTTTGGGGCAAGAGCAAGATGCGGAGAACGTGCAGGCACGGAGGCCTGCACTACCAGGTTATTTTTATCTTGGCTGAATCGTGAAAGTAGAGCGGCTTCTAACTATGGCGCGACTCCTTGTGCCTCGTTTCATGCGCAGGATGTCAGCGAGGTGCAGTGGCAACTTGAGGTTGGCGATGATGGTTGCCTTGTTCTAATCCATCCCGACCTTGAGCCGTCCACCCCGTCGCTTGCAGGCGGCTCCGACTACGGCAGGCGCAACGCAGAGCGTTGTTAAACCCTTGCCACGTCCCCTTGAAGGGGATGGAATGTCGGAGGCATGCGCCGCCGGGTTATTTGATCCGCATTCAAGATCTGCGTCCAATTACTGCGCGCCGCAGCGCGAACCAATCCCGGCAGTCGGCCATTCCGCACTCAATGAAAATGCCCCGCGCCGGCAGGCGCATCTTCCGGCATCTCCGCATGCACCAGTTCCGCCTCTGCATCCGGATACAGCGGCGCGCCGCAGTCATCGCAGAACTCCGTCGGGAACTGTTCATTGTGCCGCTTGATGTGCGTGATGCCGCAGGCGCGCAGGAGGGCGATGATCTGTTCCAGCGGGGTGCGGACGTCGGTATCGAGCAGCTCGGGCGTGGTCAGCGATTCGAAGCTGGTCACGGCCGTGATGTCTTCATCTTCGGCGCCGTACAGCGGCCAGACGATGCCATAGATGACTTCCGGATTCTGGCGCAGCGTGAAGGCGATACGGTATTCATCGACGCCTTCTTCACCCGGTTCTTCGCTGAAACTGCCGATGATGGCGCGCAGGCCGCTGGGCTCGACGCCGAGCGTGAAGGTGAGGTAATGCACGGCTGCGCGGATCGATGCGGGACGTATCTGGCGGTCGGCTTCGCGGCAGGCGACGTAATAGGCTTCCGGCATCAGCAGTTCAACGCCGCATCCCGGCAACAGCGACGAGATGTTCGGCGTGGCCTGCTTGCGCCAGTGTTCCAGCGCGCGGTCGCGCTCGTTCGGATGCAGGCTGGCTTGCCACGCAAACAGCGGCGCGCCTGCCGGCGCCGCAACAGCGGCCAGCAGATAACGGGTATCGGCCAGGAAAGGAGCAGTCTCCGGTGCGTTGCCTTGGGTGCGGACGGCGGTTCCCTTGATCGCGGCCTGTGCCATGCGTTGCGTGAGGCTGTAAGTCTCGGTGTGGGTGCGCGGCAGCTGGTCAATGGAAAACAGGGTCGGCGCCATGGACAGTCGCGTTTCCGGCGCCAGCAGATGTCCATGAACGTGGGCGCACAGGGTGTTGCGCATGTCTTCGCTGATCGGGCCGGAAGCGATGGTGAACCGTGTCCAGGCCAGGATGGGAATGGCGATCAGCAATGCCTGGTAGGTCACGCCGTCGTGTTCGACGACGCAGGATTCGCTGCAGGCTTCGACTGATTCCATCAAGGCATCGTAGGCCGGAAGGTCCGCCTTGAACAAATGCTCCAGCGCGGCTTCGATGCTGTCCTGGTGCGATCCCTTGAGCGCCTTGTGGAGCGAAGCGTCAAGTGTCTGCTCCCAGATGCGTTCTTCCATTCTGCTGGCTGCCTGCGACATTCCTTGTGCAAGCGAGACCAGACGCTGACTGTCCGACGATAGCCTGTTGAGGGAACTCTTGGAGATACGGCGCATGGTTAACCTGATTCAAAAAGGGAACATTATTGTAGTTGATTCAACAGCTTGCCATCAAAACAGGAGGGATGGGAGGAAAGGGATCAAAGGCTTGTCGTTCCAGGGAAGACAGTTCTCATTGCATGATGCCAATGTTGCCGTCGTGCGCGGCTCTTGATTACGCAAGCACGCAGGTCCAGGGCACGCCGGCAATGCATGCAGTATAGGCCGAAAAAAGCAAAAAGCCGCATGCACAAGCATGCGGCTTTCTTGAAGGCGAAAGTAAAGCAGCCGGGCTGGCTTATTTGGTCGGAGCCGGAGTGGTATCGGCGGGGGCGCCGGGAGCAGCCGGAGTTGCCGGAGCGGCTGGCGCAGCGGGCGTTGCCGGTGTCGACGCGGAGCCGTGTGCTTCGGTCGGGTTGTGGCCGGCGGCCTCACCCTGCATGTCGACCTTGTCGCCGCCTTTCATGATGACGAACAGGGCAAGCAGGGCGAAAGCGATGAATGCAACAAATATCTTCCACATGGAAAAGTCTCCTTCAGGTTGTCAATCTTTGAATCGGAATGATGGCCGGACGTATCCGGCGCCGGTATGGATCTATCTTGGCGCAAGCATAACGTCGCATGCTTACATCTGCCTTGCACGATGCGCATTATCAAAGCACGCGGACGCACTGCCTTTCCCAGCGAAGATTGCAGAGCGGGCAGGGTTACGCAAGAAGAAAGGAAGCCGGCGGGCCGCATGTCCGGCGGGCTGCATAAGCGGCCCGCCGGATGCCGGAATGAACGATCAGGCTGCGAGCAGCTGACGCAGCACGAATGGCAGGATGCCGCCGTGCTTGTAGTAATCAACTTCAATCGGCGTATCGATACGCAGCAGCAGCTGGACTTCCTGCTTGCTGCCGTCCGCGCGGGTGATGACCAGCGTGGCGTTCTGCTGCGGCTTGAGGTCGCCCTCCAGGCCTTGCAGGTCGAAGGTTTCGTTGCCGGTGATGTTCAGCGTCTGCACGCTGTCGTCGCCGATGAACTGCAGCGGCAGCACGCCCATGCCGACCAGGTTGGAGCGGTGGATGCGCTCGAAGGAACGCGCGACCACGGCCTTGACGCCCAGCAACTGCGTGCCTTTTGCGGCCCAGTCGCGGGAGGAGCCGGTGCCGTATTCCTCGCCGGCGAAGATCATGGTCGGCACGCCTTCGTCGATGTACTTCATCGCCGCGTCGTAGATCGACAGCTGTTCGCCGCTCGGCTGGTGGATGGTGAGGCCGCCTTCGATGCGGGAGCCGTCTTCCTTCGGCGGGATCATCAGGTTCTTGATCCGCACGTTGGCGAAAGTGCCGCGCATCATCACTTCATGGTTGCCGCGCCGCGAGCCATAGGAATTGAAGTCCGCCTTCAGCACCCCGTTTTCAATCAGCCACTTGCCTGCCGGGCTGGATTCCTTGATGGAGCCCGCCGGGGAGATATGGTCGGTGGTGATCGAGTCGCCGAACACGCCGAGGGCACGTGCGCCGGAAATGCCGGCGGCGGCCGCCTTCGGCTGCATGTCGAAATCGCTGAAGAAGGGCGGCTCGGCGATATAGGTGGACTTTGGCCAGTTGTAGACATCGCCCTGGGCGATGCCCTTGATCTGCTGCCACAGCTTGCCGGGAGCGGCCTGCACATCGGAGTAGTTGTTCTTGTACTTGTTCGGGTTCATCGCGAACTTGGCGACCAGCTGGTTGACTTCCTGCGAGTTGGGCCAGATGTCGCCGATGAAGACGTCGCGCCCGCCCTTGCCCTTGCCGAGCGGTTCGGTCATCAGATCCTTGAGCACCGTGCCGGCGATCGCGTAGGCGACCACCAGCGGCGGCGAGGCGAGGAAGTTGGCGCGGATGTTCGGATGGATGCGCGCCTCGAAGTTGCGGTTGCCGGACAGTACCGCGGCGGCAACGACGTCGTTCTCGACGATGGCTTCGTTCAGTTCCGCCGTCAGGTCGCCGGAATTGCCGATACAGGTGGAGCAGCCGTAGGAAGTGACCACGAAGCCCAGCTTTTCCAGGTAGGGCAGCAGGCCGGCCGCTTCCAGGTAATCGGTGACGATGCGCGAGCCGGGCGACAGCGATGTCTTGATATGCGGGGCGACCGTCAGTCCGGCTTCCACCGCCTTCTTTGCGAGCAGGCCGGCGGCCAGCATTACGTTCGGGTTGGAGGTGTTGGTGCAGGAGGTGATGGCGGCGATCAGGATATCGCCGTTGCGCAGCGCAACGCCGTCCTTGGTCTCGTAGCCCGCCTCGAGGTCTTCCGGCTTCTTGTTGAAGCCGTTCTCGGCGACCGGCTTGGAAAACAGTTCGGTGAAGTTGGATTTGACATTGCCGATTTCAATGCGGTCCTGCGGGCGCTTCGGGCCGGCCAGCGAGGGCGCGACGGTGCCGAGGTCGAGGGTCACCACGCTGGAGTAATCGATGTCGCCTTCGCGCGGCGTGCCGAACATGCCCTGGGCGCGGAAGTAGCTCTCGAAGGCATCGATTTCCGCCTTGCTGCGGCCGGTGCCCTGGAAGTATTCGAGGGTGGCTTCATCGACCGGGAAGAAGCCCATGGTGGCGCCGTATTCCGGCGCCATGTTGCCGATGGTGGCGCGGTCCGTGGTTGACAGCGAAGCAACGCCTTCACCGAAGAATTCGACGAACTTGCCGACGACCTTTTCCTTGCGCAGCAGTTCGGTGATGGTCAATACCAGGTCGGTGCCGGTAACGCCTTCGCGCAGCTGGCCGGTCAGGTTGACGCCGACCACGTCCGGCGTCAGGAAGTAGACCGGCTGGCCGAGCATGCCGGCTTCGGCTTCGATGCCGCCCACACCCCAGCCGACCACGCCGATGCCGTTGATCATGGTGGTATGGGAATCGGTGCCGACCAGGGTGTCGGGATAGTAAATGTCCTGTTTCTTGTGCACGCCGCGCGCCAGGTATTCGAGGTTCACCTGGTGCACGATGCCGAAGCCCGGCGGGACGACGCCGAAGGTGTCGAAGGCCTGCATGCCCCACTTCATGAACTGGTAGCGCTCGTTGTTGCGCTGGAATTCCAGTTTCATGTTGAGGTCGAGCGCATTCTTGACGCGGGCATGGTCGACCTGTACCGAGTGGTCGACCACCAGGTCGACCGGGACGAGCGGTTCAATGTTCTTGGGCTTCTTGCCCATCTTGGAAGCGACGCCGCGCATGGCGGCCAGATCGGCGAGGAGGGGGACGCCGGTGAAGTCCTGCAGGATGACGCGGGCCACGACGAAGGGAATCTCGTCGACGCGGGCGCCCCTCGGGCTCCAGTTGGCAAGCTGGCGCACATGCTCTTCCGTCACCTTCTTGCCGTCGCAGTTGCGCAGCACCGATTCCAGCACGATGCGGATCGAGACGGGCAGGCGGGAGACGTCCACGCCGAGGTTCTCTCCAAGTGCGGGCAGCGAGTAAAGTTTGCCTTTCCTGGAACCCGAGAGCTTGAATTCCTTGAGCGTGTTCAGAGTATTGCGAGACATAACCTCTCCTTAAAATTATTAGAACTGAACTAAACCTTGCAACTTTAACGCATACCCGACTCGCATGCCCATGGGCCGGTCAAACCGGATGCGGAAGATCAGCCTTTTTCGGCGGTCTTCGCCTGGATCTGCTCCGGGCTCTTGCATTCGTTGGCGAGCTGCTGCCCCTTCTTGGAGTCAAGCAGCATGCCCTTTGCGGGGATGCCGATCCATACCAGGCCTTTCTTGGTATTTTCGAAGCGGTTCGCTCCCGTGGAGGTGGTCACCCGGGTCATGTGATGCAGCTTCTTGTTCCAGCGCAGGGCGATCTGGTCCTGGTCCGCCAACTGGTATATGGTCAGCTTGTTGCCGAGTTCGCAATCGAATGCGGTGGAAGTCATGCCGGCGACATCCGGTTCCTTGTCATCATCGTCCGCAGCAGCTGCTGCCTCTTTCTTGGCGGCAGGTTTTTTGGCGGGCGCCTTCTCCTTCTTTGTCGTCTGGCCCTGTGCGGGCGTTTCGGCGATAGCAGGCAGGCCGAAGGCGACTCCGGTAACGAGAAGGATGATGGCAGATATGGTTTTCATGAAAATATTCCCTTTGGTGCGCGCCGGGTTGGGGAAGTCGGTCAAGCGGTCGCGCGTGCTACAACAGACTACCTGCCGATTCGGGCAGCGGCATGCCGCTCGCCTTTGCCCGCTGCAGGACAGTCCAATAGTAGCGGTAACTGGCCCTGTCATGAAGCTTGCCGTTGTATTTTATCGGTCCCCACTGCGCCGCCTGGGCCTCGGTCAGGATATTCACGGCTTCATTGACTTCCGATCCGCGCGGCGACAGCGCCTTGACGATGGGCTTGATCTGGTCGGGATGAATGCTCCACATGCGGGTAAAACCGAGCTCGCCGGCGGCACGCGTGGCATCATTGGCAACGACCGCGGTATCCTTGATTTCGGTCGTGACGTTATGGGAGGGCACCTTGCCGTGGGCATGACAGGCTGCGGACATCTCCAGCTTGGCGCGCACCACCAGCGGATGGGTGAACTGGCCGGGCGTACGCATGGCGTTGCCGGGAATGGCGCCATAGTGGGCGGACACGAAATCCATGATGCCGAATGACAGGCACTGGACTTGCGGCAGCGCCGCAATCTTCTGCACTTCCGCCAGTGCGCCGTGGGTTTCGATCAGCACGTGGACCGGCAGGTTGGTGCGGCCGGCCGCTTTCGCATGGCGGTTGATGACGGTGATGGCTTTCTTGACTTCGGCCACGCCGCTCACCTTGGGCAGCACCAGGTAGGCAAGCCGTTGCGCAGCACCGCTGCAGATGATCTCGACATCCTGCTCGAAGCAGGGATGGCTGAAATCATGAACCCGCGCACCGATGCGCTCGAAGCGGTTCTCCTCGCCGGCAATCAGCGACGCCACCAGGCGCGCATGCGCTTCTTCATTGCCGGCGCTGGCGCCGTCCTCGCAGTCGAAGGTGATGTCAAAAATGGGACCAAGCTCTTGTTGCAGGGCAAGCGACTTGCGCATGAGCTTTTCGGAACCGGCATAGTGGTCGCAGACTGGAATGCCGGGCGGCATGAGCGTGCCCTGGAATAAGACCTCGGAGGGATGCATGATTGGCGTATCCATCAGTGGTGATTTCAATAGGGGAGCGTAGGGTAGTGCGTTGCACGGGCCAATAAATGAACATGCCGGGATGTTCCCGGCATGCATCATTCAACAGCACATGAGGTCAGGCTTAGCCAACCAGATGCTTGACGCCGTCGCGCTCTTCCATCAGTTCCTTCAGCGTCAGGTTGATGCGCTCTTGCGAGAACGCGTCGATCTGCAGGCCCTGGACGATCTTGTATTCGCCGTTTTCAGTCGTGACGGGGAAGCCGAACATGGTGCCTTCCGGGATGCCGTAGGAGCCGTCGGACGGGATGCCCATCGTGGTCCACTTGCCGTTGGTGCCGAGCACCCAGTCGCGCACGTGGTCGATGGCGGCGTTGGCAGCGGAAGCAGCGGAAGACAGGCCGCGCGCCTCGATGATGGCGGCGCCGCGCTTGCCGACTGTCGGCAGGTACACGTCCTTGGTCCAGGCTTCGTCATTGACCAGTGCCTTGGCGGGCTGGCCGTCGACCAGGGCGTTGGTGAAGTCGGCGTACATGGTCGGGGAGTGGTTGCCCCAGACGCACAGCTTCTCGATCGAAGTGATCGGCTTGCCGACCTTGGCCGCCAGCTGCGACAGCGCGCGGTTGTGGTCGAGGCGCAGCATCGCGGTGAAGTTCTTTGCAGGCAGGCTCGGTGCCGATTTCATTGCAATGTAGGCATTGGTGTTGGCCGGATTGCCGACCACCAGCACCTTGACGTTGCGGGAGGCGACGGCGTCGAGGGCCTTGCCCTGGACGGTGAAGATCTGCGCATTGGCTTCGAGCAGATCCTTGCGCTCCATGCCGGGGCCGCGCGGACGGGCGCCGACCAGCAGGGCGACGTCGGCATCCTTGAATGCGGTCATCGGGTCGCTGTGCGCGGTCATGCCGGCCAGCAGCGGGAATGCGCAGTCGTCGATTTCCATCATTACGCCCTTGAGCGCCTTCTGGGCCTTTTCATCCGGGATTTCGAGCAGCTGCAGAATAACCGGCTGGTCCTTGCCGAGCATGTCGCCGTTGGCGATGCGGAACAGCAGGGAATAGCCGATTTGACCGGCGGCACCGGTGACGGCAACGCGCATTGGGGCTTTAGCCATGATGAATCTCCAAAGAGGGAATGAAAATGGGCGAAACTGTTATAAGGAATTTCTGCAAGCCTGTAATAATACCAATACCGCCGGACGACGTCAGACGACAAAGGCGTCCTTGGCCTGGGTCAAGGCATGTTGCGCATGCCGCAGCCGGTGATCTTCTTATGGACTTGTCTTGCAAGGAATGCTCGCGAGTGTAGGCTTACCGTTACAGTCTGTCAATCCGCATCTTATGTCTTATATAAGACAGATGTCATAGCACTTTTTGCTAGACTGCAAGGCACCTTTTGTGGTGAAATCCCATTATGAGTTCCGCCACGTCCAATCTGACTGTCAACGGGGCGCCCACGTCAGGCGCCGGGTCAACCGCCTCCGGAACTTCTCCCACCTTCAGTCCGCTTTATCAGCAGATCAAGGCGCTGATTCTGCAGAGCCTGCAGTCCGGTGAATGGAAGCCGGGCGAACTCATTCCCAGCGAAGTCGAACTCGCCCACCGCTTCAAGGTGAGCCAGGGTACGGTGCGCAAGGCGATTGACGAGCTGGCCTCGGAGAACCTCGTGGTTCGCCGGCAGGGAAAGGGAACCTTCGTTGCCACGCATCATGAGGCGCGTGCGCAATTCCGCTTTTTGCGGTTGATGCCGGATGCCGGCGAACCGCACCATGCCGACAACAAGATCCTCGAAGTCAAGAGACTGCGCGCGCCCGCAGAAGTGGCGCGGCAACTGGATATCAAGTCGGGTGATTCCGTCATTTTCATCAAGCGCGTCCAGTCCTTCGACGGCGCGCCCACCATTGTGGAAGAACTGTGGCTGCCGGGAATGATCTTCAAGGGTCTGACCGTCGAGCGCCTGGTCGAATACAAGGGGCCGATGTACGGGTTGTTCGAGTCGGAGTTCGGCACGAGAATGATTCGTGCCAGTGAACGCATCCGTGCCGTCGCCGCAGACGAATCCACTGCAAGCTTGCTCAATGTCGCGCAAAATACACCTTTGCTCAGTGTCGAACGCGTTTCCTTCACCTACGGCGACAAGCCGGTGGAAGTGCGTCGGGGCTTGTATCTGACTGATCGGCACCATTATCAGAACGATTTGAGCTGATGCGGGAAGGGTGTCCGGAAGCGAAAGACGGGTGGACGCGTTTTGCACCGCGGTCGCTTGCCGCACCAAAAATTGTCGCAGGTAAAGATTGTGTTTGGTGTGCCGCACAAAAATCGGCGAAAATTACGGGATTTTTAAGCTCAGGGAGGTTCTTCTCATGTCAGAAGCCGTAAAGAAAAATCGGCAAAAGTATGGCGTCATGACCTTTGCGGACATTGCGCACTACCGGTTGCCACTGGCAGCCTATCTATCCATCCTGCACCGCATCAGCGGCGCAGCCCTGTTCCTGCTCCTGCCGTTCATCCTGTACCTGCTCGACAGAAGCCTCACCTCCGAGATCTCCTTCGAATACCTCAAGGGCTTCACCTCCGGCTGGTTCGTCAAGCTCGTCATCCTCGGCCTGGTCTGGGCCTACCTGCACCATTTCTTCGCCGGCCTGCGCCACCTCGGCATGGATTTCCACATCGG
>NZ_VFAH01000048.1 GCF_008929045.1 Noviherbaspirillum aerium
TCCTCGAACGCTTGCCGACACTGCTGGCTAGCCGTGTCACCGAACTGTTGCCGCATCGCTGGACGCCCGCGTAAACTTCTGCTCGTAGATTCGGTATCCCGTCAATGTGGGATGGCTAGGCGCTTACGAATTACCCGTACGAGTTCAAGAAGCAATTGGCACAGGCTGCATGCCAGCCCGGTGTGTCAGTGGCCAAGCTGGCGCTGCAGCACGGCGTCAACGCCAACATGTTGTTCAAGTGGCGGCGCCGGTACCGAGCCGGCCAATTTGATACATCACCTCCCCCAGCGACATTTCTTCCGGTGACACTGCAATCGGAGTCCACCACAGTAGCCGATCCTGTGTCCCAGTGTCAGCAACCCAGCACAGCTTCCGAAGCTTCATCGTTGACCGGCACCATCGAGATCCGGTTTGCCCAGGCCGTGGTGCGGGTACAAGGCCATGTCGATATAGCCGTGCTGGACACTTTGCTGTCCAGCCTGAACCGATGATGACGCTGCCGGCGGGCACACGCATCTGGATTGCTGCGATGGCCAATGCGCTCAAGAAAACCGTCACTGAGATGCCTGCCCAGTTGTGGCAGTCATTGACCTGGGATCGGGGAAAAGAACTCTCTGATCACGCCCGTTTTACAATCGAATCCGGGGTGAAGGTATTCTTCGCCGACCCGCACAGTCCATGGCAGCGCGGGACAAACGAGAATACGAACGGCCTCCTTCGGCAATACTTCCCAAAGGGCACAGACTTGGCTCGTTGGAGCGCTCGAGAGCTCCAGGCCGTTGCCAATACACTGAATTCCAGGCCACGAAAACGCTTGGTTGGAAGACGCCAGCCGAAGCACTGGACGAGCACCTAAAATCTGTTCAACAATATGGTGTTGCGACGACCGGTTGAATCCGCCGTGTATTCCTAGTCGTTATTGTAAGGAATACCTCTGGTCCGGGAATCTACGGGGCTACTTCATTAATCTATTTGTGGGCCGAGTCTATATAACGGTGAGCATTCAGCTCGGGAATCAATTAGGGACGTCGTCAGCGAATTCCATAATGGCCAGTGGCTCAGCCACAACGACAGGCCGAATGTAAGTTCGCAATGTCATTCCTGTCTACACCATGTGTTTCTATACTTGGCAAATGGCGGCGTTCATGTAACGTTCGAAGAAATACGCTCATGCGTGACGTCAACACCTCCGTTCCAAAATTCTCCGAACCGTTGGCATACACTTTTTTAACTACACTTGTCCTCAATGATCACCACTAGTTTTCTGCGTGCCAACAGATCGTTCAGGAGAAGCAAAAGCAGCGGCCGCCTATGCAGGCGCATGTGGGCCACAGCCTTCTGCCGCCTGTCCTTTTTCGACATCAAATTGAAGATTGCTCCATTCGACAAACCAGTCCCTGAATCGGGTCAGCCCCTCCTCCAGCGAGGTGGCGGGAGTAAAACCGACTAGCCGCTGCAGGCGCGACGTGTCGGCATACGTGACGGGTACGTCGCCGGGCTGCATGGGCAGGAATTCCAGATCGGCCTTTACGTCAAGCACCTTTTCAAGCATCGCAATGAAGTCGATGACTTGGACTGGTTGATGGTTGCCGATATTCATGACGGTGTGCGCAGTTCCTTCAACGTCCGCCGGTGGTCCCGTCAGTACACGGACCACGCCCTCTACGATGTCGTCGATATACGTGAAATCCCGCCTAAGCAGGCCTTGCGCGAATACCGGGATCGGTTCCCTCTTCAGCATTTTCCTGGTGAAATTGAAATAGGCCATGTCGGGTCGGCCCCAAGGCCCGTACACCGTGAAAAAGCGCAAGCCGGTCATGCGCAGGCCAAACAGATGGCTGTAGCAATACGCCAGCAGCTCGTTGGATTTCTTGGTCGCGGCATACAGCGATACTGGCTGATCCGTCATGTGGTCTTCACGGAACGGGACATCGTGGCTGGCGCCGTAGACGCTGCTGCTGCTCGCATAGACCAAATGAACGGGACACCAGCGCCGGCAGGCTTCCAGTATATGCGAAAAGGCAACGAGGTTGGACTCGATGTAGGCTGCCGGACTCTCCAGCGAATGCCGGACGCCCGCCTGCGCTGCCAGATGCACAACATGGGAAGGTTTGGTCCTGTGGAACAGCTCGTCGACCTGGGCGCGGTCCGACAGCTCCACCCTTTCGCAGGCTATCCCGTGGGGACGCAACAGCGCTTCGACCCGGTCGGCCTTCAGCCGAGGCGAGTAATAATTATTGAAATTGTCGCACGCGGCCACGCGCCATCCCATGGTCGCCAGGCGGGCTGCAACATGACTGCCGATGAAGCCCGCCGCTCCCGTTATCAAGACCGTTTCGTCGTCTCTTTTCATCCTTCCTCCCTTGCGCAGCCCGCCGGCGCCCCGACGGCTGCGTTCGTAGAAAAACCTCCCATGAGCGGCGCGCCAAGCAGCGACGACGCCGCGGTGACCAGGAAAAATCCGCTCGACGCCACTACCCCATGTACTGGGTCGAGCCGCAACAATTGCAAGCCGTACAGGAAGACCACTTCACGCGCGCCCAGCCCGCCGATGCTCAATGGCAAGGCGGCCGCGACGGACGACAGCAGGAAGATGCACAGGAAGGCCGGATAATCGCCTGCGGCCACTGGCAGGCAGGCCAGCAGAGTCGCCATGCAGCCGAGCTGCAGGCACTGCACCGCCAGGCCATGGACGAGCACCGCCGCCATACGCGCGCCGTGCATCCGCAGCAGCCGATGGTGCAGCCACACGCTGGCCAGGGCCACCGCCGCGCCGCCGACGAAAGCCGCCATGCGCACCGCGTCCTCATGCCATGGCGGATCGACGAAAGGCAGCAGCACGCAGACCAGCACAAGCAGGATCAGGACACCGCTGACACGGTCGACCAGCGTGACCCACAGCAGCGTCCTGAGCGGAGCGGCCTGGCGGCGGTGCAGCACCAGGACCTTGTAGCCGTCGCCGCCGATGCCGCCGGGCAGGAACAGGTTCAGAAACATGCCGGCGTAGTACAGGCGCAGGTTTTCCCATTCATTCAGCAGGATGCCGGCATGGCGTTGATACAGGTTGAGCCGCACGGCGCTGACGATCTTCGACAGGTTGAATAGCAGCAGTGCGGCCAGTAGCCATGCCATGTGCTGCGGCTCGAGCGCCAGCGATACAACCTGACTCAAGTCGATCTGCCAGACCACTAGAACAACTAGGCAGAGGGAGACCAGCGACTGGACCACAAACTTGAGCGGTCTTGAGACAAAATCAGATGACGATCTGCTTCTTGATGCTGTAAGGTCTTTTATTCTGAGATTCATAGTAGGTGCGCATGATCAGGTCCGCGATGAAGCCAGTCGTGGTGAGCTGTATGCCGGCTACAACCAGCAGCAGGCCGAGGAACAGTAGCGGGCGCCCGCCGATCGACTCGCCTAGCAGCTTATCCACCGCCAGGTAAGCGTTGATCAGCAGACCTGCCAGGAACAGGATGATCCCGGTGCCGCCGAAGAAATGCATCGGTCGCTGGCCATATTTTTGAAGAAACACCATCAGCAGCAGATCGCTGACGACCTTGAGGGTGCGGTTGATGCCGTACTTGGAGACGCCGGCATGGCGCGGATGATGGCGCACCTCGATTTGCGTCAAGCGCGCACCGTGCATGCTGGCCAGCACCGGAATGTAACGGTGCAGTTCGCCGTAGAGGCTCAGGTTCTTGGCAACGTCGCTCTTGAACAGTTTGAGGGTGCAGCCGTAATCGCTGATGTATACGCCGGTCATGTGACGGATGAGCCAGTTCGCCAGCTTGCTGGGCGCCTTACGCAGCAGCAGCCCGTCCTGGCGCTTGGCGCGTATTCCGGCAACCACATCGCAGTCCTCTTCCTGCAGGCGCTTTATCATGAGCGGGATATCGTGCGGGTCGTTCTGCAAGTCGCCGTCGAGCATGACGATCAAGTCGCCTTGCGCGGCATCGATGCCCGCCGCCATCGCCGTGGTTTGGCCATAGTTCCGGTTAAGCACCAGAATACGGGTGCCGGGCCGGGCGCAGCGCTCAATTTCTGCCGGCGTCCCGTCGCGCGAGCCATCGTCGACGAAGATGACTTCGTGCCGGACGCCCTCCAGCGCATCGGCGATGCGTGCGGTCAGTAGATTGATATTGTCTCGTTCATTCATGACCGGGATGACGACTGAAAGCAGCATTTACGGTTTCCGGAAAGTGATGAGAATAAAATAGAAATCGACGCTTTTCGCACTGCTGCCACGCAGCTGCAGGTTGAGCTGGCCTTGCTCCTGTACCATGCAGCCGGGGTAGGTGGCCAAGAAACGCTCCAGCAGGTCGGACTCAGCATTGCCATCGCTTCCATACGTGACGATCAGTGCTTCTTCCGGCAAGGTCCCGGGCCGTTTCAGCAGGTCTTCGGACAGTAGAGTACGCAATGCCGGCCGCTGGAAATACAGATTGCCGGCAATCAGCTTTTCATCGGTGATGATCGGCACGTTCGGAAAGCGGCGAGCGAGCTTCTCTGCCAATTCGGAATACGGGTGCAGCGATTGCACATTCCTGTTGAAGGCTGGCCCGAGGTAAGCCCGCAACGGTATCCCCAGCAATATCATCATGGCGACAACGGCGACTGCCGCCAGAATGCGCCGATACACGGCACCCTGCGCTAGTGCGGGCCACCATAGGAAACATGCCAACGGCAGAGAAAACAGCAGAGGCTGCAGCCAGCGATCCTTGAACTTGCCGACTTCACTGGAGAGTAGCACGCAGGTCAGCACAAGAAAAAAGCCTGCATAAAGCGCGATGAAGAAACGGGCGTGGGGATCGCGCCAGCGGAATTCGACCGGCTTCCACTGATCACGGCCAGCAAGACCATAGATCATCGCTGCCAGCGCGACGAAGGAAAATGTCGCCGTCACCATGCTAGCCATTCCGGTCGCTACATTGCGAACGAAGCCAGCTTGCTGAGTGCCTTCGGCCATTTTATCGAGAGTGCCGCTGACCGCAGATCCCAGGTTATTCAGCAACCATAGCCCATGCGGCAACAACGTCATGAATGCAATCGCCGCCGATATACCCGTCCTGCGATTCCACAGGGTCTGCCTGTGCTCTTTCACCAAGAGGCTGGCCGACATCAGCCCGGCTAGAAACACCGCGAAGTTGTACTTGGCCTGCAGCCCGAGTCCGATCAACAGTCCGAACAATGCGTAGTACGCAGCGACAGGCTTACGCAGCAAGGCGAAATAGCACCAGAGCGTGGCGCAGGCTAAGGTTGTCAGCAGCACCGAGTGCGTGAGATCGCGCTGCGATTCCCAGCCGATCTGCGGAAAAAGCAGCAAGGAAGCCGATGCCGTCATGGCACCGCGGGTACCGATCAGAGGCTTGGCTAGGCCGAACATGCTCAAATATGTGGCGAACAATAGCAGGTTCTTGAGCGCCGAGAGGGCGAACAGGTTGAGGCCGAATAGCTGGAACATCAGCCACTGCAACCAGTTGTACAAGGGAGGCTGCGACCCATATCCTGCCCTAAGTTCCCGGGAAGCAATGACAGCCTCGGCCTCGTCCAGATCCAGGAAGTCGGACACGTTGATGCGGATGAGGAGATGCAGCAGAAAATAGGCACCAAGCGCCAGCACGAACGCCGCACCGCGGCGGGGCGGCAGAATCCGGAATGAATGTTTTTCGTTATCCGCGAAGGAATGCACGACACCTATCTCTCTTCATCGGGTTGCCGGATTCAACGTCAACCCTTCCTGTTCAAATTCGACTGAACCGGCTCCGATAATGCGCCTCCGCCACCTTGACTGCCTTCTCGCGGAATTCCTTCGTATAACCCGCTTTCGGTACTCGATTCAGCTATGCCTCCGTACCTCAATTCTACGAACCGTCGGCAGTTACTTTTTTCCAGTTGACTTCAATTCTGCCAAGCGGCGACGACGTGTACGGACCGCGTGGGCTTAACGGCTCAGCTAGGAATAGAAGGCAGCGAGCGGCACCATTGTCTGACAAGCTACTTTTTGCCGGTAGCGGCGTTGCTTTCAAGCGGGCCATAATTTTCCAGTCTGACCGCTGCAGACCGGCCGGGTTCTGGCCCCGGCAGTCCCGCCTTCACCGACTCCACAGTGGGCCCAAGGTCGTATTCATATTGGGGCGCCGGCACTTGGCCGTCGTGCACCCGGTTCTGGCGGCGCTGCAAGTAGGCGTCCCTAACAAACACATAGCGGTCGAGGGCGGCTGCTTCAAGTAGGTTCGATGCATCGAGCGCGCGGGCACGCAGGTCCACGACGCGCGTCACGGTGCCTGCGGCGGTCCAAGGCTGGGAAGAAACATAGGTCCAGCCGTCAGCGGCGAGATCGAGCGGCGTCGCGAGCGAGTCGCGTACCGTGGACGGGCCGAGCAGCGGCAGCACGAAGTACGGCCCGGATTGCACGCCCCACTTGCCCAGCGTCTGGCCGAAGTCCTCGCTGTGCTTGGGCAGGCCCGCCTCGGTTGCGATATCGAGCACTCCGAGGAGGCCGAGCGTAGAATTGACCGCGAAGCGCATCGTGTCGTTGATGCCGTGCTCGAACTTGCCCTGCATGTAATTGTTGGCGGCGATCCAGACGTCACCGAGATTGCCGAAGAAGTTGCTGATGCCCGTCTGCACGAATCTCGGCAGGGTTGCGCGATACGCTTCGGCAGCGGGCTTGACCGCAATCTGGTCGACCTTGTCGTTGAAGTTAAACACGGCACGGTTGTAGCTCTCGAACGGGTCGCGGGGGTTGTCCCCTAAGGTAGCGCAGCCGGGCAGGGATAAAGCTATCAGGAGCACGATCACTGCCGTCTTATGCGTTGTCATTGATCACTTCTCCACTCCTGCCGTCGCATGTTTCAGAGAGGACTGGACCGTGGCTTCGTTCACCCCTCCGCCGAGCGAGCGATACAGGTCCACTGCATTCGTCAGTCGTAGCTGGCGGGTCTGCACCAGCGATTGCTCGGCTGAGAACAGTTCACGCTGCGCGTCAAGCACTTCGAGCGAGCTGGCGATGCCGCCCTGGAAACGCTGTTCGGCCAACCGGAGCCGGTCAGCCTGCGCTTCCACCACCCGGCGCTGAGCATCGATCTGCTCGTCGATGGCGCCGCGCGCGACCAGGGCGTCGGAGACTTCGCGGAAAGCCACCTGGATCGTCTTTTCGTAGTTGGCAACGGCGATGTTGTTGCGCACCTCGGCGAGTGATAGGTTGGCGCGATTGCGGCCGGCGTCGAAGATCGGCAGTACCAGTTGCGGGACGAACGACCAGGTGCGGGTGCCGGCCTCGAACAGGTCGCCCAGTTCGCCGCTGGCGCTGCCGATGCCAGCGGTGAGCGAGATGCGTGGAAAGAAGGCTGCGCGGGCGGCGCCGATGTTGGCGTTGGAGGCAGTGAGCTGCAGTTCGCTGGCGCGAATATCGGGACGGCGAATCAGCAGGTCGGACGGAAGGCCGGGCGGCAGCTCGGCGACGATGTTCTGTTCCGACAGGCTGCGCGCCGGTGGCAGTTCGGCCAGCGGCTGACCAGCCAGCAAAATCAGAGCATTCTGTGCCTGCGCACGCTGGCGTACCAGGCCGGCCAGCGTTGCGCGTGCAGTCTGCACTAGCACTTCTTGTTGGCGCAGGTCCAGTGCCGACGAGGCGCCGACTTCAAAGCGCTGTTGAGCCAGCCTAAAGCCGGTTTCACGCGCACTGAGGGTGCGCTGCGCCAGCTCCTGCTGTTCCGCAAATGCACGTTCGGCCAGGTAGGCCTTGGCGACTTCGGCCACTAGACTGATCTGCGCCGAGCGGCGCGCCTCTTCGGTTGACAGGAACAGTGCGAGCGCCGCCTCGTTCAGGTTTCGCACGCGGCCGAAGAAGTCCAGTTCGAAGGAGGCAAGGTTGAGGCCGACCTGATAGCTGGTGGACACCGCCGAGGTGCCGAGCGGCGAGGTGGCGGCGGAAGTCCTGCCGCGCGAACCGGCCAGCGCCGCATTGAAGTTGGGCAGCAGGTCGGCCGAGACGATGTTGTACTGCGCGCGGGCTTCCTCGATGCGCAGGGCGGCCACCCGCAGGTCGCGATTGTTGGCCAGCGTCGATTCGATCAGCGCCTGCAGCCGCGGGTCCTGGAAAAACTCGCGCCAGCCGGTGTCGGCGGTCGCGGTGGCGGTGGCGCCGGCCGCCACCGGCTCGGCCGGATAGGTGTTGGCGATCGGCGCGGCCGGGCGCTCGTAGCGCGGCGCCAGCGAACAGGCGCTCACGATGCCGGCGGCGAGCAGGATGGAAACAGAATTGCGTATCTTCAGCATGGTTCAGACGCCCCTTTCGTCTTGCGGGGCGGGTTTCGGTGAATGGGCAGCCCAGAATTCCTGCTGGCGCTTGCTGCCCTTGAACAGGCGGCGCACCACGACGAAGAACACCGGCACCAAGAACACGGCTAGCACGGTGGCGCTGATCATGCCGCTCATCACGCCGGTACCGATGGCGCGCTGACTGGCCGAACCGGCACCGCTGGCAATAGCGAGAGGCAGCACGCCGAGGATGAAGGCCAGAGAGGTCATGATAATTGGGCGAAAGCGCAGCTTGGCCGCTTCCACGGCCGATTCGATCAATCCCTTGCCTTGCGCCTGCAGGTCCTTGGCGAACTCAATGATCAGGATCGCATTCTTCGCCGACAGGCCGATGATGGTGATCAGGCCGACTTTGAAATAGACGTCGTTGGGCATGCCGCGCAGGGTCACGCCCAGCACGGCGCCGAGCACGCCGAGAGGCACCACCAGCATCACTGACAGCGGAATCGATGTGCTCTCGTACAGCGCGGCCAGCACCAGAAACACCGCCAGCAGAGACAGTGCCATCAGCATCGGCATCTGGGCACCGGAGGTGCGCTCCTCAAGCGACTGCCCAGTCCATTCGAAACCGAAGCCAGCCGGCAGCTTGGCGGCGAGCTGTTCCATCTCCGCCATCGCGTCGCCCGAGCTGAAGCCCGGGGCGGCCTGGCCGGCGATTTTCATCGCCGGGTAGCCGTTGTAGCGCACGATCTGCACCGGGCCGTTGATCCACTTGGCCGAGATAAAGGTCGCCAGCGGCACCATGTCACCAGCGGCATTTCGCACATACAGGTTGCCCAGGTCTTCCGGCTTTACCCGCTGCGTGGATTCCGCCTGCAGGATCACGCGCTGCTGGCGGCCCTGGTTGGGGAAGTCGTTGAGGTAGGATGAGCCAAGCGCGGCCGACAGCGTGTTGTTGATGTCGGCGAAGGACACACCTAAGGCGCTGGCCTTGTCACGGTCCACATCGACCTGCAGCTGCGGCGCATCTTCCAAGCCTTCAGGACGCACGCCCGTGAGAAGCTTGCTCTGTCTTGCCATGCCGAGCAGCTGGTTGCGCGCGGTGAGCAATGCCTCGCGCCCCATGCCGCCACGGTCCTGCAGACGGAAGTTGAAGCCAGTCGCGTTGCCCAGTTCCGGGATCGGTGGCGGATTGAGCGCGAACACGATCGCATCCTTGATGCCCATCAGCACGCCCATGGCCTTGCCGGCGATCTTGTCGGCGGTGTCATCACCGCGCTCGTCCCAGTCCTTGAGCGGAACGAAGGCAATGCCCGCGTTCTGGCCGCTACCGGAGAAGGAAAAGCCGATTATCGAAATGATGTGTTCCACGCCGGGCTGCTTCAGAAAATGGCCTTCTACCTGCTTGACGACATCCTGCGTCCGATTGGCGCTGGCGCCCGGTGGCAGCTGGATGTTGGTCAGAATGTAACCCTGGTCTTCGTTGGGCAGAAAGGACGATGGCAGACGCATGAACAGCAGGCCGACCACGGCCACGATCAGGCCGTAGACCACCATGTAGCGCCCGGTCTTGCCGAGCATGGCTACCACCCCGCGCTGGTAGCCGTTGGTGGCGGCGTTGAATTTTCGGTTGAACCAGCCGAAGAAACCACGCTTCTCGTTGTGGTGGCCCGCCTCTACAGGCTTGAGCAGGGTGGCGCACAGGGCCGGCGTGAGCGTCAGCGCCATCAGTGCCGAGAACGCGATGGAGGCCGCCATGGACAGCGAGAATTGGCGGTAGATCGCACCCACAGCGCCGCCGAAGAATGCCATCGGGATGAATACTGCGATCAGCACCAGTGTGATTCCAATGATTGCGCCCGTGATCTGGCCCATCGCCTTGCGTGTGGCTTCGGGGGGTGAAAGCCCTTCCTCACTCATGATGCGCTCGACATTTTCGACCACCACGATGGCATCGTCGACTACGATGCCAATAGCTAGAACCATGCCGAACATAGTCAGCACGTTGATGGAAAAGCCAAACACATACATCGTGGCAAAGGTGCCCATCAGCGTCACCGGCACCACGATCGTCGGGATGAGCGTGTAGCGGATATTCTGCAGAAACAGGTACATGACCAAGAACACCAGCAGTACGGCTTCCAGCAAGGTCTTGACCACTTCCTCGATTGAAATCTCGACGAACTTGGAGGTGTCGTATGGAATCTCATACTGAATGCCAGCCGGGAAGAACTTCGACAGCTGTTCCATCTTGGCGCGTACTGCGGTGGCGGTGCCGAGCGCGTTGGCGGTCGGCGATAGCTGGATACCGATCGCAGACGACGGATTGCCGTTGGTGCGTGCCGAAGTCGCATAGGCTTGACCACCCAGTTCCACCGTCGCGACGTCGCGCAGACGGACTACGGAGCCGTCGGTATTGGCCCGCAGCACGATGTTTCCGAACTGCTCCGCTGTGGTAAGCTGGCCGGTGACCACAATGGGCGCGGTAATCTGCTGGCTGCCTGGAGAGGGTAGTTCGCCCAAACTGCCGGAGGCGACCTGTGCGTTCTGCGCGCGGATGGCGTTAGCGACATCAGTGGGCGTGAGCTTGTATCCCACCAGTTTGTCCGGATCGATCCAGATGCGCATCGCGCTTTCGGTGCCGAACAGAATTGCCTCGCCGACGCCCGGAACCCGCTTGATTTCGTTGAGCACGTTGCGAGACAGGTAGTCGCCAAGTGCAATCGGGTCCATGCTGCCGTCCTTGGACGACAGAGTTACCACTGCCAGGAAGTTGCTGCGGGCCTTTGTGACTTGTACGCCCTGCTGGGTGACCGGTTGCGGTAGACGTGACTCCACGCGGCGCATGCGGTTCTGCACCTCGACCGCGGCCAGGTCGATGTTGGTTCCTGGGGTGAAGGTGGCGGTGATCTGTGCCTGGCCGTTGCCCTGGCTCTGCGACTCCATGTACTGCAGGCCAGGTGCGCCGTTAAGCTCTTGCTCGATCAGGCTGGTAACACTATTTTCCAGGGTCTGCGCAGTGGCGCCCGGATAGATGGCGGTAATCTGCACTGCTGGGGGCGCAATGGTCGGATATTGCGCCACCGGCAGGCCCGTGATCGACAGAATTCCAGCAAGCAATATGAAGACCGCGATCACCCAGGCAAAGACCGGGCGATCAATGAAATATTTTCCCATTCGTTTGCTCTCTTTATTTGGATACGGCCGGCTGTTGCTGAGCACCCGGCTGTACAGCGGACTGCACAGGCTGTGCTCCCTGTTGTGCGCCGTTGGCGGCACGCTTCCATGGTACGGTTTTGACGACGGCGCCGGGAGGAGCCTTCTGGAAACCCTCGACAATTACGCGCTCGCCGCCCTTGAGGCCTTCGCTGACGACCCATTTGTCGCCGATTGCGCTTTGGGCCTTGACTGGGCGCGCAGCTACCTTATTGTCGTCGCCGACCACCATCACGAACGAGCCGTTGGGCAGGCGCTGCACGGCTTGTTGGGGTAGGGTAATCGCGTCCTCGCGCACGGCCTGTTCGACCCTGGCCCGCACGTACATGCCGGGCAGCAGGAATCGGTCGGGGTTAGGTACCAGGGCCCGCAGCGTGATGGCGCCGGTGCTCGGGTCGACTGTCTGGTCCGAGAACAGCAGCTTGCCCGGGTGGGGGTAGATCTCGCCGTCTTCCGTAACGACGGTGACTCTAGCCTCGTCCTTTCCGGCCTTCTGCAACCGGCCAGCGCTCATTGCGCGGCGCAGCCTGAGGGCCTCTGAAGCCGACTGCGTGATGTTGATGTAGATGGGGTCGAGTTGCTGGATAGTGGCCAGCGGCGTGGCGGTTCCTTGGCCAACCAGCGCGCCCTCTGTCACTAGCGCACGACCGATGCGCCCGGAGATCGGGGCGTTGACCGTGGCATAGCCGAGGTTGAGACGCGCCGTCGCCACTGCCGCCTTGGCGGACTGGACGTCGGCCGCCGCCTGCTTCTGCGCCGCCAGCGCCGTATCGTATTCCTGCTTGCTGATGGCATTGGTCTCGACCAGCGGCTTGTAGCGCTGAACGGTGGTGGTAGTCTGTGCCAAGTTGGCTTCAGCCCTGGCTAGACTGGCCTGGGCGCTGTTGAGCGCTGCCTCGAACGGCGCCGGATCGATGCGGAACAAGATTTCGCCTGCCTTGACCTCGCTGCCCTCACTGAACACCCGCTTGGTCACGATGCCGGCCGCACGCGCCCGGACTTCGGCGGTGCGGGTGGCTTCAAGTCGGCCGGGCAATTCATTGGTAAGCGTGAGCCGCTCCGGCGCGGCGGTCACTACCGAGACCTCGGGGGGCGGCATGCCACTCGGGGCTTGCGCGTAGGCGCTTGCGACCTGGTCGCCACAGCCTGACAGGGTCAGCGCGGCAGCGAGGGCTACCGCCAGCGGATTGTATCGGTTAAGTGCTCTCATGAAGGTTTCCGGGGGGGCAAAAATAATAGGATCTGCAGAGTGCGCATGTGGACTGACGGGCGCGGGCAGCGCAATCTATGTTCTGGTGGATGGTAAAAAAAAAATGTATTATACATACAATCTTGAATGTAGCTAGCTCGCCTACGCGACCGTCCACCTACTTATTTCCGATACAACGACGATGGTTAGAAAAACCAAGGAAGCAGCGCTCGAAACACGTCATCACCTGCTCAATGCCGCAGAGGATGTTTTCCATCGCGCGGGCTATGCCCGCACTACTCTTGAGGCAGTCGCGGCAGCAGCGGGGCTGACGCGGGGTGCGATCTACTGGCATTTCAAGGACAAGAGCGACCTCTTCAATGCCATGTGCGACCGCGTGAGACTGCCGATGGAAGAACTGGCAGCATCCGGCGAAGGACCTGACAATGACGACCCACTTGGCCACCTTCGCAAGATCTGCGTTTTCTTTTTAACCCAAGCCGCCACCGACGTGCATCTGCGCAAGGTGTCCGACATTCTGTTCAACAAGTGCGAATTCGTCGATCCTACGGATCCGGCGTACATCCGGCAGCAAGAAGCGTTCCTGGATGGCCGCTCCCACCTCAAAAAGGTGATGCAGCAGGCGGTGAAGAAGGGTCAGCTAGCCGACGACCTCGACATCCCGTTGGCAGCCATTACGTTCCACGGGGCCATTGACGGCATCCTCAGGAATTGGCTCTTCTCCAAGGAATCATTCCGTCTGGTTGAGGAGGTGGAGCGCCTGGTGGACGCCTGCTTGGACATGGTGCGCTACGCAGCGAGCCTAAGAAAAAAAGCCTAGGGCAGGCGAGCATTTCGCTTGCAACTTCGGCTCGCCCTCGTCAGCCCGATCCTGATGCGAACGCGTGCTCTCATGTCTATGTCCCGCCATATAGCTAGGCTCTGACGGCGTCACCCACGCGGTGCCCTTCGATGCTTGCATCGCCGTCAGCTTCCCTTGCAGCACCATGAACTGATGCAGGATGACGCTTACGGTGTCACTCTATTTAAAGTCCGTAATTGGCGACAGTATTGTTTGACAACGTCGATTCTTCCCAAGTGTCGAATTGCTGAAAGCTAGGTTCTACCTTGGCGAACATAGCGCCTTCCATTTACGTCCGCTTCGGGTAAAACTTACGCACCACCTGGAACGGTCCTTTCAACACCGAGCCGAGAGATGAATGGCTTGGGAAGAATGTTCTTGTAATGACTCCTCTAACGACTGTCCAACTTATAGGACGCGCACGGCAATCAAAGCGATGACCCGGGAGCTTCGACACTCCGCGCTGTCTACCTCATCGCTGGTAAGAGCTGCTGTGAAGCTATGATCAATAGCTTACCTTTACGCCGAGGCCCAGAATTCGCTGAGAAACGTTGTAGTCTATTAAGCTATAGCCATAGCCTGAGAAAATCTGCACGTAACCCTTGAGGCGCTCCGATAGAGGAAAAGCCCAGCCGAGTTGGGCTGCGCCTTTGTCAGTATTAAAGTTATGGCGCATCAGTAAAGAAAGTTCGTGCCCATTCCAACGATATGTTCCTACGATGTCGCCGTGGCCTAAGTAGTCTGTGATGCGGGGATTATTATCCTCGTCCGCATCTTCCTTGAAGCGCTTCCAGGCGCGCACTAGAAACTCAAAGTCGTCTTTTTCAAGCCCCGCCTGAAGATAGACTCGATTCCAGCTCCGCGAGAGAAGAGACCCCTGTCCATTTGACTGATGCTCTAGGCCAAGATTCAGAAAACGTAGTCGTAACCCGAGCAGGTTCAGGTTTGTCGGTACTACCGCCATCAGTTCAGGCTGATAATTAGTTTCCCGGAAAGGGCTTGAGGCTTCCTGATTACCGGCTTGCCAAAAGCTGCGCTGAGTATAACCAAACCAGACATCTACGGGCAAGTTTGCCGGATTCTCCGCGACCTTTAGCTTGAAGCTCAGTTGAAATGCCAGCTCGCCGCGCGACAACTCAGCATTCGGGTTGATCAGTCGGAAAGGCCGATAAGGCTCATCATTTGGGTTTGAGTTATAGGTGCCGACGAGATAGTTTTCTCGATGAGGGCGAAAGTAGAAGGCTCCGCGCTTGCTGGCTTCATCCAATTCCCAGTGCTCTGCCATCCGGGACGAAGTCTTCTGTGGAACCTTACCGGTGTCAGAAGCTAACGGTTCGCTTACTGTTTCGATCGGTTTCGGACTCTGCATAAGAGTATTGTCACCATCTCTTCCAAAGACTCGGTCGTAACATTGTAAGCGCTCTTCGTTCACCGATATAAATTGGCATGAAGTGGAATCTGCTCGAAGTGACTGAGCACCGACATTCGCAAAAGCGAATGCAAGAAGCCCCGCTGCCAATCCGGATGGTCTTTTCACTTTTACGCCTTCCTTTCTTCAGAAAAGTTCAAAAATTTGAAAATATGAACAGTGTAGAGGTACTCCGTTTGTTTGAGAGAAATCCAATTGCATTGAGTATAACCTCGCGGACGTAAGGGCACCGCGCGCCACTTGTCTTTCCGGTCAGCGTTGTGATGCAAAGCAAATACTTATCTTACCGTTTGATTTCCTGAAACCACTTCTCTACAGTATGTAGCCGTCCATTGGTGAATCAATGGTGATGCTAAACAAATGTTCTGGTTGGCCGTGCCATAAGAGCTGCTACCACTATTAGCAACAGCATAAAAAGTGCTGCCGGCAGTTCATTGATTCGCATCCCAGCAACAACAGGAACGAGATCGGGAAAGTCAGCCTCAAGTCCGCCCACTCCAGGAAAGAAAAAGCTAACGACCATCGAAGCCCAGAAAATTGCAGGGAAAAGACTAGCCAATTTCAACAAGTGTAAATCGCCGTGCGCACGACGCGCGAGAAAATATAGCCCTAGCAGACCAAGGACGAGTCCATGACTAATCGTCATTGCATCATGGAACTTAGCATGTGCGGTCCAAGCAGGATTGAAAAGATGAGTACGATTAAAGTCCGCCGCGAAGCCACTGAGTGCAGTGACAGACGCCAGTGCATACAGCATCAAAATTCCGATTCGCTCCCGTCTCATACTCCTCCCTCTACGCTCGATCAGATCTACGGAAACGACAAGGGGTAATTCCTCGCTCGATCGGCCAATCCAATTAAAATCATTTCATAGACATGAGAGCACGCGTTCGCATCAGAATCGGGCTGGCGAGGGCGAGCCGAAGTTGCAAGCGAAATGCTCGCCTGCCGGAGCAACACGAGCGGCATACTTGCCGGTTCGCGCCCTGCCAGGGTACGACGCGTCGAATCACTTTGCCTATTCGCAAAGAGCGCAACGCAGTCGAGTGTCGGTTCTGATGCGAACGCGTGCCACCTATCTATGAAATGAGTCCGAGTATCTATTCGGTAGTGCCCGATGAATAAAGTTCAAGGAGTTAGTGTATAACTGGATTAACCTCTATACTTACGTACCACTGGCGTTATTTAGGGCTTGTCCAAAAACAACATAGTAAAGCGCTTAGGATAAGAGCAGAATAGGTCTATGGCTTCAGTCGTCGATATGGGAGCTAGTGTCAATTCTGGTGTATGCCGGCTTGAAGGATAGCGACGTCAGGCGGCGAGTTTTTGCTGTTCCGGCGGATTGTCTTGCACCGGTAGTCCATCCTTGAACGGCACGCCCGCCAGCAGCACGGCGAGGTTGTCAGCGCCGCGAGTCTTACGCCAGCTCTTTTCTGCTTCTTCCATCAGCTTGAACGCCAGCCCGAGAAACGTCGCCCTCGATAGACAGTTACGCGAGCGCGTCGTCCGATGTCGCACGGTGGC
>NZ_VFAH01000049.1 GCF_008929045.1 Noviherbaspirillum aerium
GAAGATCAACTACAAGGGCGTGACCGGCAATATCGTCTTCGACAACCGCGGCGATATCAAGAACGGCACCCTCACGCTCTACACCTACAAGGGTGGCAAGCGCGAACAGCTGGCTGTCGTGAAGTAAGCCAGTCGTAGCTCCTCATGCGGCCGGCATTGCGCCGGCCGCAATCTTTCATTCTTCATCAGCACATGCCTTGCGAAGGCTGGACGCGCTGCTGCCTTCCCCTCCTTTTGCATCCGGCATCAAATATTCCGCCATGCACCCCGCATCCCGTCGCAAGAGAATTGGCATCATCACCGGGTCAGGTCCCGAAGCCGGCATCGATATGTGGAGCAAGCTCCTGCAGGCCAGCCGCGAGCTGCAAGGCGCGGCTTTCCGCGGCGACCTCGATGCGCCGGCGGTAACCGTGCATTCCGAACCCGCGCTCGGCCTGTCGATGGAGCTGGACCGCAATGACGAGCCGGTCTGGAAATGCCTGCGCGAGACAGCCATCGCCATCGCAGCGCGCGTCGACTATTACGCGATCGCCTGCAATACCCTCAATGTCTACCAGCCGCGGCTCGATGCGCTCGGCTTGCCGGCCAAGTTCGTTTCCTTCGCCGATGTGGTGGTGGATTACCTCCGGCAGAACGGCATCGCCAGGGTGGCGCTGCTGGGCGCGCGTCCGGTGGTCGAATTCGGAGAATGGTCGCACTACCGCAAGCTCGCCGAGCATGTGGAGGTCGAACTTCCGCAGGGCAGGAGCGCGGAGCGGCTGCACCAGCTGATCTATGACGTAAAAACCCATGGCGGCGTGGCGCCGCAGCTGCGCCCGCAGTTCCATGCGCTGCTGTCCGAACTCCAGGCGCCCGCGGTGCTTCTTGCCTGCACCGAACTGCCGCTGATTCCGGTCGGCGGCTCCGACACGGCCGGCAAGCAGATCATCGATGTCACCGCTCTGGTAGCGCGCCGGCTGGCACAGCTGGCCAATGGGACCGATGATACCGACGGTATCGGCAATATCGGCGGCGCGGCCCGAGCATGACCCGCATCTTTCCTTTTCAGACATCATGAGCAGAAAACATATCGGCGTGATCTACACCGGCGGCACGATAGGCATGGCAATGACGCCGCAAGGATATGCGCCCATGCCGGACTTCGTTTCCGTCCTGTCGCGCCTGCTCGGCCAACATGGCGACATGCTGCCGCGCCATAGCCTGTATGCCTACGACGATCCGATCGACAGCACCAATGCCACGCCGCAGGACTGGCAAAGGCTGGGGCGCGACATTGCCGCGCGCTACGGCGACCATGACGGTTTCGTCGTGCTGCACGGCACCGACACCATGGCCTACACTGCATCGGCGCTGTCCTTCATGCTGCAGGGCTTGCGCAAGCCCGTCATCGTCACCGGTTCCCAGGTGCCGCTCGCCGCGCCGCGTTCGGATGCGGCGCAGAACCTGATCACCGCATTGCAGCTGGCTGCCAGCGATGCGATCAGCGAAGTGGCGATCTGCTTCCATGGCCGGCTGCTGCGCGGCAATCGCTCGACCAAGGTCAGCGCCTCGCGGATGGAAGCCTTCGACACGCCCTGCTATCCGCACCTGGCGGAAATCGGCATCGAGCCGCGCCTGAATGCATCCGCCTTGCTGGCGAGGCCGGCACGCGAAAATTTTCAGCTGCCGGATTATGACGATGCGCTGATACTGCCGCTGCGTTTCGTGCCCGGCATGCCGATGCGGGCAGTCGAGGCCTTGCTGGCGCTCAAGCCCCGGGCAGTCATCCTGGAGTGCTACGGTTCCGGCAATGCGCCGGACCGCGACCCGGCGCTGCTGCGGATGCTCGCGCACGCCAGTGCGGAGGGCACGGTGCTGGCGGCGCGCAGCCAGTGCCTGCACGGCGAGGTCCATATCGGCACCTATGCGGCCGGAGCCGGCATGACGGCGGCCGGCGTGGTCGGCGCCCGCGACATGAGCTTCGAAGCGGTGTTCACCAAGCTGCATCATCTTTTTGCGCTTGGCCTGACGCCGGAGGAAGTGCGGGGCGCTCTGGTGCGTGATGTTTGCGGCGAGGTGAGTTAGCGCGTTTGAAGCAACGACCATCTCCCGCAGGGCGGGCGGGCAGGGTTTACGCAAGGCTTCCCGGGCTTGGCAATCTCCCTCACCCCCGCCCCTCTCCCGCCTGCGGGAGAGGGGAGCGACTCTTCGCTGTTGAAGTGCCAGAATCGAGCCCGGCTTGAACTGATCCCGCCGTCCCGGCCTCGCCAATCCGGCGTATCTGCATCACGCCGGCATCCATGCAACAATGCCGGCTTGCCCAACTGCGCCCGGCCTGCGTCATGTCATTCTTCAAGGATTTCTCCCTCTCCGCGCTCGCCGCGGGCTTTGTCACCGTGCTGGTCGGCTTCACCAGTTCCGCCGTCATCGTGTTCCAGGGCGCCAGCGCGCTCGGCGCCGGGCCGGCGGAAATCGCTTCCTGGATGTGGGCGCTGGGGCTGGGCATGGGCCTGACCTGCATCCTGCTGTCGCTGCGCTACCGGATGCCGGTGGTGATCGCCTGGTCGACGCCCGGCGCGGCCATGCTGATCACCGGCGCGGCCGGCGTTCCGCTCGACCAGGCGACCGGCGCCTTCCTGCTCTCGGCCGCGATGATTACCCTGTGCGGCTTTTCCGGCTTCTTCGAACGCATGATCAGCCGCATTCCGGTATCGATCGCCTCCGGCATGCTGGCCGGCGTGCTGCTGCGTTTCGGCATGGATACCTTCATCGCGATGAAGACGCAGTTCGGAATGGCGTTCGCCATGTTCATGGTCTATCTGATCGGCCGCAGGCTGTTTCCGCGCTACGCGGTCATTGCGACCCTTGCGGTCGGCATTGCGATCGCCGCGGCCGGCGGCCTCTTGCATCTGGAAGGCATACGCTTCGAACTGGCGCAGCCGAAATGGATCACGCCCAGCTTTTCCGTCGCTGCCGTCGTCGGCGTGGCGCTGCCGCTGTTCGTCGTCACCATGGCGTCGCAGAACGTGCCGGGCGTGGCCGTGATCCGCGCGTCGGGATATGCGGTGCCGATCTCGCCGGTGGTGGGCTGGACCGGCGTGGCCAACCTGCTGCTCGCGCCGTTCGGCGGCTTCGCGCTGAACCTGGCCGCGATCACCGCCGCCATCTGCATGGGGCGCGAAGCGCATGAAGATCCGAAGCGCCGCTATGTCGCGGCGGTGGCGGCCGGCGTCTTCTATCTGCTGGTCGGCATTTTCGGGGCCACGGTCGGCGCCGTGTTCGCCGCCTTTCCGAAGGAGCTGGTGCTGGCGATTGCGGGCCTCGCCCTGTTCGGCACCATCGGCAACGGCCTGGCGTCGGCGCTGGCCAACGAGCAGGAGCGGGAGCCGGCGCTGGTTACTTTCCTGGTGACGGCTTCCGGCGTGACGCTCGCGGGTGTCGGTTCGGCATTCTGGGGCCTGGTCGCCGGCGTCATTGCGCTGCTGGTGCTGCGCGCCCGCAAGCCATGATCAGAGCCGCACATCAGAGCTGCACGACGCGGCTTTCCATCACCGCCGCACGTCCGCCCGCCATCAGGCCGCTGATGCGGCCATCCGCCTTGTTCAAACGCACCGTGATCACGCTGGGCGAGGCTTGCTGCATCAGATAGCCCTGCTCGATCAGCAGGATGTCGGCATCGATCTGCAGCCTGTCGTGCAGGAAGCAGGCGAGCGGACCCGCCGCCATGCCGGTTGCCGCTTCCTCGGCGATGCCATATCGGGGCGCGAACATGCGCGTGCCGGCATGGCGCCCCGCCTGTTTCGTTTCGGTGGAAAACAGGTAATAGCCGATCAGATCGAGCTCCTCGCTGACTGCCTCAATCTCGTCCATCTGCGGCCGTGCCCTCAGCAGGGCCGCTTCATTCTTCAGCGGCACGATCAGAAAGGCATTGCCCGTATGGACCACCGCCGGCAGCAGGCCGTCGATCAGGTCGTCCCGGCTCAGCTGCAGCGAGGCCAGTATCCGGTCGGTATCGATGCCGGGCGTGGCGTTGCCGAGTTCGGTGTAGCGCGGCGCAAGCTGCGCCATGAAAGCCATGCCTTCCTGCAGGCGGATGGCGCGCGTGCCGTCGATGGTTTCCTTCGAGCTTTCGGCATGCCTGACGCGGCCCAGCTGCTGCAGGTAGCCGAAAGCGGCAATGGTCGCATGGCCGCAATGGGCGATCTGGCGCGACGGCGTAAAGAACTCCAGCCTGAAGTCCGCCAGTGGCGAAGGCGACACGAATGCCGTCTCGGAAAGGCCTACGCCGGCGGCGATGGCCTGCTTCTGCTCGCGGCTCAGGCGTTCGGCATCGAGCACCACGCCGGCCGGATTGCCGCCGCGCTCGCCGTCGACGAAGGCGTTGACGATCTGCACCTGGACATCCATCAGACGCTGCCTTCCTTTTCGATCACCAGGATGCGCGCCGCGCCGCGCGGATGGGCGACATGCTCGCAGCCGATGCCGGCAAAGAAGACATCGCCGGTCTGCAGCACGGCTGCCTTCTCGATGCCCTGTTCCCGGTAGTGCATCTCGACCACGCCGTCGAGCACCGCGAACACTTCCTCGCCGTCGTTGACATGCCATTGGTAAGGCCTGTCGGTCCAGTGCAGGCGCGTGGTGACGCCGCCCATGTTGGCGATGTCGAGGGCGCCCCAGGCGCGTTCGGCGGTGAACTCCTTGCTGCGGATGACTTTCATGCTGTTGTCCCTGAGATGACGGTGGATGGTTCTGCTTGTTCTGCTTGCCTGGATTGCTCTACCGGCTGCACTGCGCCGGGCGGGTGGATGATCTTGGCAAAGGAGAAGGCAAATTCGGTGTCGCCATACCGGCGCAGGTAGGCCAGGCGTTCCTTCGCCTCGGCGACGGTCGGCACATGCCCGGGCGCGATCCACCACAGCGCGGTATGGGATTCGCGCATCCGTTCAAACCACTGCCTGCGCGATTTCATCACCTCGGCATGCGCGCTGCGGTAGACGAACTGCCTGAGATGCTCGACCGATTCCCATACCGACAGATTGACCAGGATGAGTGCATCGTCGTAGGCGCTGATCGCGGTTGCATTGCCGTCGTCGGTCTTGAGCCGCCAGACGAATCCCGGGCTGCTTTCGGCAAGAGCGTTGATGCCATCGAGGCGCGCCGCGAAGCCTGCCATGACCGGATCATTCATCGGCGCCAGTGCTCGGGCGATGTTGACCTGTGCGAGTTGACATTTCATGTGTTCTCCCTGCGCCGTCGAGTGGTGTTCAGGTAATGTCGAGCACCACATTGCCCGTCACCTTGACGCCTTCCACCTTGTGCGGAATGATGCGTTCGAAGGGCAGGGTGCGGGTGCGCAGGCCGGCCCGGGTCTTCACGCCGGATGGATTCACGCCCGGGAACTGCAGCCGGACCCGCACCTGTCCCGGGCCCGGTTCCGGTTCCGGCGTGGAAATGTCTTCGATCGTCAGGACTTCCCTGGCCGGACCGGTCCGGCGGTATACCGCAGCACGCATGCGCTTCTCCTCGGGCAGAAAGTTCAGCAGACGCCGTTGCAGCTGCGATGGCGCTTGAGGCTGGCATTGACCGTGGCATGGCCGAACAGGCGCTGCGCCAGTCCGGCCAGCCAGGTGCCAACGGTGGCGACGGCCTGGCGGGCGCCGGCACGGCGGGTATCGATGCTGCTCGCGCTGTCTGCTTCGATGACGATCAGTTTGCCAGGAATCGCGGTAAAGCTGTCGCCGGCGCTCAGCCAGTAATCATGCTTGATGCCTTCCACCGTCAGCCAGACATTGCCGCGGGTCACGCGCAGGGTCTGCGCACGCGGCGCGATGCCGGAAACGGTCTGGCCGGGTTCGATCGATAGGTGCTGGTTTGTGAATAGTCCTCTCATGACAGTACACTCCTGAAAAACGTGGAAAGGCGCCCTGCAGACTTGCATTGACAGGCAATCCCCGACCGCGTGAAGTCATTCTAGTGCTTGCTCCTGCCATGTCTAAACGATATATTTTGGCTTTCTTTGTTAAATAAATTCACAAAGATGGCGGATCTGAGACGACTTCCCAACCTTGCGGCGCTGCGCGCTTTCGAAGCTGCGGCGCGTCACCAGAACTTCTCGCGCGCCGCCGAAGAGATCCATGTCACGCATGGCGCCATCAGCCATCAGATTCGTGCGCTTGAGGAGGAACTGGGCGTCGCGCTGTTCCTGCGCCATGGCAAGCGCATCGCGATCACGCCGGAAGGCGAGCGCTTTGCCGGCATCCTGCGCAGGGCGCTCGGCGATATCGCGGCGGCGGCCGCCGAATTGCGGGTGGAGGGCAAGCAGAAGCGCCTGACCGTCACCGCCCTGCCATCCTTCGCGGCACGCTGGCTGTCACCCCGCCTGGGGCGTTTCATCGAGCGGTATCCTGAACTGGAAGTCATGCTGCAGTCGAGCAGTCACCTGACCGACTTCGTACGGGAATCGGTCGATATCGGCATTCGTTTCGGCAGCGGCAATTATCCCGGCCTGGTGGTGGAAAAACTGCTGGACGACTACTACTATCCGATCGTCAGCCCGCGCTTCAACGGCGGCAAGCTGCCGAAAACGCCCAGGGAAATGGTGAAGCATCCGCTGCTGCGCTGCGAGGGCGAGCCATGGACGCCGTGGTTCCGCGCCGCCGGGCTCGACTTGCTGGAGCCGACCGGCGGACTGGTGTTCGAAGATTCCTCGATGCTGGTGCGGGCCGCCGCCGAAGGCCATGGCATCGCGCTGGCGCGCCATGCGGTGGCGATGACCGACATCGCCTCCGGCGATGTGGTGCGGCTGTTCGATGTGGCGGCGAAATGCACGCTGTCGTATTACCTCGTCTGCCCCGAGGAAGCGCTGCGCAAGCCGCAGGTGCAGGCCTTCCGCCAGTGGCTGCTGGAAGAAGTGGCCAAGGCGGAGCGATGAGCGCCGATGAGCGCTGCGGCCGCCGATGAGCGCCGATGAGCGCCGCTGTTAGAGCACGACCTTGACCATCGGGTGCGAGGACAGTTCGCGGTACAGGTTGTCGAGCTGTTCCCGGCTGGTTGCGCGCACCGTCACGGTCAGCGCGAGATAAGTGCCCTTGGACGAGGGACGCATTTCCATCTTCCCCGCGTGAAAGGTCGGGTCATGGCGCACCACGACATCGACCATGGTCTGCGCGAAGGCATCCTGCATGATGCCCATGATCTTGATGGGGAAGTCGCTGGGATATTCGATGAGGCTTTCTGTGGGCTGCGTAGGCTGCTTAGGCTGTGTAGGCTGGGACATGATGGGTTTCCGGCTGCGGCGGCTTTCCGGGATGAAAGCAGCGGGTGGCGCGACCTTGGAGAGGTCGGCAAAGCCGGTATTTTACGCCGATGCCTCGTAACTGATCAGCGTCACGTCGGCTCCCGCATCGCGCAGCGGAATCAGCGCCTGGTATTCGGGCGACGCATGCCATCCGAGTACCGCCGCCCTGTCGGGAAAGCGCGCAACCACGGTATCGGTCTGCGGATGCTCGCCGCTGAATACCTCGATCTTCTTTCCGCGGAATACCAGCTCCCCGCCCCAGGCGGCAATCGTGGCGCCAACCTGCGCGCGGTAGGCATCCCACTGTTCCGGGGTCTTGATGGTGATGTGGCCGATGATGTAGGCAGGCATGAGAAGGAAAAAGTTACTTTATTATGAGATCGATGGATAGGCAATTTACCATTACGGCAGTCAGACTGTTTCGCGCATTGCAGTGATGAATTGATGCAGGATACATAAACTTGCATTTGCAAAATTGACAATATTGCCCTGCCTTGTCAGCATCAATTTTCTTTTTGGTCCGACAAGGAAATTCATCCATGCGAAATATTGAGCCTAAAGATTCAAGAGGTTATTTCATGCTTCCTCAATCGTTGGGAGAGGCGGGTTATTACACCTATGGTACGCCGGTACGAGGTCAAGGGCAGTATGCCCATCCAAAGATTCTCAGCCTGATTTTTCAGGTTGCGCATCGGTGGGCTTCCATGGATAGCCGCAGCTTTGGAGTGGGAAATATCAGCTTGCCCGGAGGCGTCGCGTTTCCCCCTCATAAAACGCATCAGAGTGGACTAGAGGTCGATATTCGACCGCTAAGGCGCGATGGAAAGCCGCTACCAGTCGATTGGCGTGATCGGCAATATGATCGAGCCGCAACCGGCAAACTGATAGAACTGTTTCTGGCCTCAGGAGTGGTCAAGGGCGTTCTTTTCAATGACCTTGTGATACCGCGTGTGAAGCCTCGGATCTCACACGACAACCATTTTCATCTCGATGTAACGCTTTAAGGTCAGTCATGCAGAAATTCGTTTTTTTCTTCCTGCTGTTATGCGTTCAGATGCCGCTGGCAAGCGCGCAATTATCCAGCGATAGGTGGAATTTCACTTACCATCCGTTCAAAGGCCAGTATGAAGTCTACGGGGGCGTATTGGGCGACATGCAGGCTCCTGTCGAAGGAAACAAGAAAATCGCCTTCAAGATTGACGCCGCCGCGGCACGCCACATGTTCGAAGCCATGGGCCCCGATACCAAAGACGCCTGTAGTGGCGAAGCCGGAGAACGCACCCGCATCAAGGATCGGCTGATCTGCACCCGAAGCAGGCGGGGCGCCTACAACTGCTACTTCGGGTTTGACCTTGCCACAGGAAAGAGCATCGGCGGCCAGATTTGCTGATGCCGGGTTGCTGCGTACGATACCAAAGAAAAAGGGCGGGTGACCACACCCGCCCCTTGCAGCGAAACTGTCGAACAGCCTGATACTTACTTCATCATCAACCGCATGGAATCCCAGGCGCGGCCGAAGATGCCGGCTTCATTCACCTGTTCCAGCGCGGTCACCGGCAATTCGGTCAGCGGCTTGCCGTCGACCATCATCTTCAGCGTCCCGACCCTGCTGTTCTGCGCCACCGGCGCGACCAGCGGGTCCTTGCGCTCGAGCACCGGCTTCATCTTGTCGGCCACGCCCTTGGGCACGGTCACGTAGACATCATGGTTGAAGCCGATCTTGACCTGGTTCTGGGTGCCTTTCCAGACTGCCGGCGTTGCCACCGGCTGGCCCTTGGCATACAGCTTCACGGTATCGAAGTTCTGGAAGCCCCAGTTCAGCAGCTTCAGGCTTTCCTGGGCGCGCACCTGGTCGGACACGGTGCCGAGGATGACCGAGATCAGGCGGCGTTCGCCGTTGCCGTTCGGGCGCTTGGCGGTGGAGATCAGGCAATAGCCGGCGCCGGCGGTATGGCCGGTCTTCATGCCGTCGACGGTAGGATCGAGCCACAGCAGGCGGTTGCGGTTGGGCTGCTTGATCTTGTTATAGGTGTATTCCCTGGTCGAATAAATCTTGTAATGATCCGGATGGTCGGCGATCATGCGCGCCGCCAGAATCGACAGATCCTGCGCGGTCGAGTAGTTGTCCGCGCTGGGCAGGCCGTGCGCATTGGCGAAGCGGGTGTTCTTCAGGCCCATGCGTTCGGCTTCGCGGTTCATCAGCGTCACGAAGGCGTCTTCGGTGCCGGCGACCGCTTCAGCTAGCGCGACGGCGGCGTCATTGCCGGACTGGACGATCAGGCCGTACAGCAGATCATTGACCTTCACCGGCTTGGCCGGATCGATGAACATCTTGGAGCTGCCGGCATCGACCTTCCAGGCGCGCACCGACACGTTGATCATTTGCTCCGGGTCGAGGCGCTTTTCCTTGATGGCCGAGAAAGCCAGGTAGGCGGTCATGATCTTGGTGAGCGATGCCGGCTCGATGCGGGTGGCCGCTTCCTGCGAAGCCAGTACCTGGCCGCTGGTGGCGTCGAGCAGGAGCCATGACTTGGCGGCGATGGTGGGTGCGGGAAGTGACTGCGCGAAGGCCGCAGACAAGGACAATACGGTGGCAGCGAGGGCCGCAAGGATTTTTTTCATTGTTGGCAGAAAAGGAATGCCCGCCGGCGAAGCGGCGGATGACAACAGGAAGCGAGATGCAAATTATAGCCCTGCGGAATGCGCGAATCGCAAACCCGGCCGATGCGGCGGGGCACCTGCGCGTTTCCGCCGGATAGTTACCGATGCCACATTTCGACCACGAAATTCTTTATGTGCTGCAATTTGCGGTGGAAAAAGTGATCGGCGCCGGGAATGACGATCACCGGTAAATCCTGCGGACGCGCCCAGTCAAGCACATCGGCCAGGGGAATGGTGTCGTCATGCTCGCCGTGGATGAGAATGGTGTTGGCGGGGACTTCCGGCATCGTCCACTTGCCGGCGGCGCTGCCGACCAGCACCAGGCGCTCGGCGGGCATGCCGCTGGCGATCAGGCGCTGCTGCAGCTGCGATTGCACGAAAGTGCCGAAGGAGAAACCTCCAAGCGCGACCGGCAGGCCGGGATACTGCTGCTTCATGTGTTCCAGCAGCAGGGCCATGTCGTCGGTTTCGCCGCGGCCCGCATCATGCACGCCTTCCGACTTGCCCACGCCGCGGAAATTCATGCGCACGGTCGCATAGCCGATGGCGACGAAGGCGCGGGCCAGCGTCTGCGCCACCTTGTTGTCCATGGTGCCGCCATAGAGCGGGTGCGGATGCGCAACAAGGGCGAGGCCGCGGGGCGCGGTTTCGGGCAGGTCCAGCGCGCATTCGAGCGAACCGGCGGCGCCCGTGATGGAGAAGCGTTGAGTTTGAGCGTTCATTGTTCTGGGATGCGTCCCGCCGCTGCGGGACGGGGAATTAAGGATAGATGACGGTGAAGCGAAGCTGTTGCCGCAACGTATCGCGCGATGTTGCCGGCGATCCTGTGTTCCTCAGATCTTGAGCCGATCCACGACCTTGCCGCCGACCAGATGGGTATCGATGATTTCATCGATGTCTTCCGTGTCCACATAGGTGTACCAGGTGCCTTCCGGATAGACCACCAGTACCGGGCCTTCCTCGCAGCGGTCCAGGCAGCCCGCCTTGTTGATCCGCACCTTGCCCTGGCCGCTCAGGCCGAGCTGCTTGATGCGCTTCTTCGCATGCTCCTGCGCATTCTGCGCGCAGCGGTCGGCGCAGCAGGGACGGCCTTCGTCGCGCTGGTTCAGGCAAAAGAACACATGGTGCTGGTAATAGGGCTTGTCGGACATGACTACTCTCGTCGATACAGGATGAAGCGGCAATCATACACCGCGCGGCTTGAGCCCGTTATCGGGCAAGGCTTCGCGCGCCTTGCGGCAGGTCAGGGTGGAAACGCTCTATCTCTTCAGGCGATGCATGGGATGCAGCAGGAACCACAGCGCAAACAAAGGCCAGACCACCGACAGGAAATGCGCGGCGCCGTTGAAGTTGAGGAAACGGCCCTGGACCCAGGTCTGCAGCGTGGCGATGAAATACGGGTTGGCCGGCACCATGTTGATGGCCACCAGGCTCACCATCAGGCTGAAGATGGCGAGCCGGCGCTGCGCGGCCGGCGGCGCGAAGGCGAGGCCGCCGACCATCATCGCGCCGATCAGGAGGCCGCCTTCCGCGCCCGGCGTCAGCCAGGCCAGCGTATTGGCCGGCGTAAACAGCAGCGCATTGGCCAGCAGCTTCACCGCTGCGGCGCCGACCGCCAGCAGCACCAGCAGCACCGCTCGCGGGGCCTGCTTGCGCAGCATGCAGGAGAGCATCAGCAGCGCGGTCGTCATGCCGCAGGCGGTGATGAGGGTTTCGGCCAGCCAGAACTGCTGCACGGTCAGGTGAATATGGCTGCTGGCGAGGGCCAGCAGGTCGATCGGTCTTTCCATCCAGGCGGAAAGCCAGTCCGACAGGATGGGCAGAAACTGTCCATGACCGAACAGATAACCCTGCGGATAGATCTGCGCCAGCGGCCACAGGCCGATGACGATCAGCCCGCGGCCCGCTTCCGGAATCAGCCAGGCGCGGCGGATTCTCCGCAGCAGCCGGCTGTGTTCAAGAAAGAAGGGGCTGAGCAGCACGCCCGCCACCGCGCCCAGCCCGCTGCCGGTGATATTGGTCAGAAAATCCAGGTTGGAAGACACGCGGTTGGGCAGCAGGGTCTGGGTCGCCTCCATGGCGCCGGACAGGAGCATGCCGCAGAAAATGGCGACGATCGCGGCCGCGGCGCCCTTGAGGTGCGGATGCAGGGAGAATACGACCAGCGCGCCGAAGGGCACGTAGCCGACGATATTGGTGATCACGTCGAAACCCGTCCAGTAATGCGGCATCGGCATGAACAGGAAGCCAAACAGCGGCAGCCCCTTGCTCTGCCAGCTGGACAGCGGATACAGGCTGGCGTAGGCGATCAGGAAGGTGTACATCAGCAGGCCGGCGCGGGCGAAGGTCGATGCGCTGGCGGACAATGAAGCGGAGGCGGCGTCCGCCGCCTGGTGTTCCTCGTTTGGCAACATGGCAATCCGGTGTCGGTGTCATGCATTCGGAGCAATGCATGGTCTCGTATTTTGGCCAGAGGCAACCGGCCCGGCAAGCAGATTATTTGAGATCGAGGGAGGCGAGCCACGCGATCATGGCGCCCAGCGCGGCATCGCCCGCGTCGGCCAGGGCGCGCACGCCGCCGGCCGCATCCGCCGAGGGCGCCGGCGCCTGCCGCACGAAGCTGCGCTGTGCAACCAGCGTGCGCTCCCTGAAGACCGATGCGCGCAGGCTGACCTGGCCAACGCTTTGGGCGGGGCTGGAAAAGATTTGCGTGAAATCGTCGGCCTCGATGCGCAGCACCGGCACATTGGGCGCGGCCGCTGCCGGCGAAAGCACCGCGCCGCCGGCCTGGGCGATGCGCGACTTCAGGTGCTGCTGCAACAGCTGCCCGGGCGGCATGCTCCAGCGCGCCTGCGCATAGGGGCGCGGCTGCTGTTCATTGGCGTAGCTGAGGCGGTAGAAAATCAGCGAGCTGTCGAGCCAGGCGGGCACCTGGATGTCGGCGATGCTGAGCGCGGGCAGCGCAGGCAGGCGTTGTGATGTCGGCGATGCCTGCGGCGGCGCGGCGGCTTGCGTGCGCAGCGGCCCGAGGTCGTAGAGCATCGCGGCGTCCGGGCGGCTGACGACCGAGCAGGCCGAGAGCAGGGACAGGGCGGCGATGCCGGCGCCGATCAGAACGCGCCTGCCGAGAGCGTGGTGTGTTTTCATGGTTGCCATTGTTTTCCCTTACTCCCTATTGAGCCTGCCCGGATACCTGCGGTGCGGCGAATCCGCTTTCTCCCGGTCCGGGCGCAATCACCGAGGATCCGAACAGCACGCTCTGCGGGCGCTCGTTCAGGTTGTCCAGCGTGCGGTTGAGCGTGCGCAGGGAAGCGCGGGCATCGTTGATCAGCGGGAGTGTTTCGAACTCGATCTTGCCGGCCACCGCGCCGAGCTGTTCCATGCTGCTGGAAAAACGCGTGATCGGGCCGTCGGGCGCCTGCAGTCCGGCGACCATGCCGTTGAGGCTGCGGGTCAGCTCGCTGGCATTGGCCGACAGCCTGTTGACGGTGCCGAGTGTCTGCTGCGCCTGCGCCGTCACGCCGGGCAGGCGGTCCAGCGTCGGCTGCAGCTTGGCCGGAATCGCTTCCAGCGCGACAGCGGCCTTGCTCACATTGTTGACGGCGCCGATGATGGCTTCCTGGTTCTCCGGCGTGAGAATGCCGTTGATGCGCTTGGCCACTTCCTCGGTTTGCTGCAGGATGGCCAGGCCGCGCGTCTGCAGCTGGTCGAACAGGCTGGGCCGCATCTCGATGCGCGCAATCTTTTCAGGGCCGCTGGGCAGGCGCACCGGGCGGCTGCCGTCGTCGTCGAGCTGAACATAGGCAATGCCGGTCACGCCCTGGTAGCCGAGCGTGGCGAAGGTCGATTCGGTGATCGGCGCATCCGGCTGTACGCTGATGTTGACCAGGATCTGTCCGATCACCTGCGGGTCGAATGCAATCCCGTCCACCTTGCCGATGTCGAGCCCGCGATAGCGCACCGCCGCCTGCGGATTGAGGCCGGGGATCGACAGCTTGGTGGCGATCTGGTACGGCACCCACTGCACGCGGTCCTGATTGAACCAGATGCCGCCCAGGATGGCGGCTGCGAGCAGCGCCAGCGTGAAGAGGCCCGCCATCAATGCATGCGACTTGTTTTCCATAAACGATTCCTAATGCTTCATTGCTTGTCACGCAGGACTTCCAGCGCGCGCTGGCCGCGCTCGCCGAGGAAGAACTGCTTGATGAAAGGATGCGGCAGGGAGATCACTTCCTCGGGCGTGCCCATCGCGATCACCCGTTTTTCCGCCAGTACCGCGATCTTGCTCGACAGCGCGAACAGCGTGTCGAGATCATGGGTGACCATCACCACCGTCAGCCGCATCTGCTGATGCAGGCCGCGAATCAGCGACACGAAGCTTTCCGACAGATCCGGATCAAGTCCGGCGGTCGGCTCGTCGAGGAACAGCAGTTCCGGTTCCAGCGCCAGCGCCCTCGCCAGCGCGACCCGCTTGACCATGCCGCCGGACAGGTCGGCCGGCATCTTCAGCGCATCCTTCGGCGTCAGGCCGACCATCGCCAGTTTCAGCAGGGCGGCGTCGCGGATCAGGTCTTCCGGCAGGCCGCGCAGTTCGCGCATCGGCTGGGCCACGTTGTCGAGCGCGGTCAGTGCCGAGAACAGGGCGCCATGCTGGAACAGCATGCCCCAGTGGTTGCGCAATTGCTGGCGCCGCACGCTGCCGCAGCCGTTGATGTCCTCGCCGAGCACCCGCACGCAGCCGCGCGCCGGATGTTCGAGCCCCAGCATCTGCCGCAGCAGCGTGGTCTTGCCCGAGCCGGAACCGCCGACCAGCGACACGATTTCACCCGGCTGCACTTCCAGGTCCAGGTCCTGGTGCACGACGACCTGGCCGAACTTCGTCCACAGGCCCTGGATCTGGATGATCGGCGCCGTCATCAGTAGAACCCCACGCCCTTGAACAGGATGGCGAACACCGCATCGGCAAGAATCACCACCGTGATCGATGTCACCACCGACAGCGTGGTTCCCTGGCCGAGGCTTTCGGTATTGGGCTTGATGCGCAGGCCGAAGTGGCAGGCCACCAGGGCGATCAGCGCGCCGAACACGACGCCCTTGCCGATGCCGATCCAGTAATTGGCCAGCGGCACCGCATCCGGCAGAGCCTGCAGGAAATAGCTGACGGACAGGCCGAGTTCCACCTTGGCCGCCACCATGCCGCCGGCGAGCGCCACCGCGTCGGTCCAGACCACCAGCAGCGGCATCGAGATCGACAGCGCCAGTACCTTCGGCATGATCAGGCGAAAGCCGTGCGACATGCCCATCACCAGCATCGCATCGAGCTCCTCGGTCACGCGCATCACGCCCAGCTGCGCGGTGATCGCCGAGCCCGAGCGGCCGGCGACGAGGATGGCCGCCAGCAGCGGGCCGAGCTCGCGGATCACGCTCATGCCGAGGATGTTGACCAGGTAGATGTCGCCGCCGAAGGTATGCAGCTGCTGCGCCGACAGGAAGGACAGCACCACGCCGATCAGGAATCCGACCAGCGCGGTGATGCCGAGCGCCTGATAGCCAATGTGATAAATGTTCGACGAGATTTCCTTCCACGGGCCGCGCAGCGGCCGGCGCGCGAAGCGGCCGAAGTCGAGCATCAGCTGGCCGATCAGCACCACGAAGGAATACAGGTGCCCGGCGAAGTTGCGCTGAACGCGCAGCAGGGTTGCCGGCGAAAACCAGTGCGGCTTGGACCTGGGAGGCAGGCTCAGCATGCCGGCCTGTTCGATGCGGGCAAACGTGTCTTCATGCTGGGGCGACAGGATGAGATGCCGCGGGCGCCGCTTGCCCCACGCATTCCACAGAATCTGCGCGCCGAAATGGTCGAGCGCTTCGATGCCCGACAGGTCCCACTCCATGTCCGCATCCCTGGCCGCCGTGCGGAGCTGCCTGCTCAGCCCCGCAAGCGCATTGTCTGCCGCCAGCGCATGCACCTGCCACTGGCCGATGGCGGCCAGGCGCGAAGGGCGTTCGCCGATGACATTGAGTGCTGGGGCTTGCTGATTGGACATCCGCGTAGTGTAAGGGAGAAATCGAAAGGGGGTCCAAATTCGAATCGGGCAGCCATGCCATTGGGCGACAGGAATATTGTTTGTAAAGTTTTTAATCCGGTGTATTTATGCTGTATGTCGATTATTGCTTGATCGAGCGTTGTCGTCCTACTTTACGCGTTTCGTTAAACAATCAAGTCCATAGAATTTCTATTGGCGTTGAAATAAGGCGCGTGCAGAAAAACGAGAGCAGTACACTAATCGAAGATCTTTGCAAAGTCATTTAAAGACCCAGAAAGCTATTGGTGAAAAGGCTGCAATAACAGCAACGATAAGGTTAGCTAAATTAAACAAGAATGTGCCGGTGTCGAGATCACAGCCGCGTAGATTTTTAGAGCGTGCTCAGTATCTTTTTAGCAGGAGAGCGAGGAACGCGAGGACAATAAACTGTTCGCTGGTATGCAGCTTTCGCTCACAGTTCTTCCATAGCCTTCTGCACTTTTCAAGCCACGCAAAGGAC
>NZ_VFAH01000005.1 GCF_008929045.1 Noviherbaspirillum aerium
CCCTCCAACAGGGGACGAACTTGGTCAAACTGTTCACGAGTGATATCGCTTGGATAATACTTCCTGCTCATTCCGGATCAATGTCATCACAAACCCGGTTTGGACAAAAAAATATCGTTCACGTTCTTAAAGGTTCTTTTCAGGTCTTTCAAGTTCATGTTCTACTCCGAACAGAAAACGTAAGAGGGGAAGAAACTTGCGGCTTCTCTCTTATCTATATATTACAGGTTGCCAGTTATTCCAAGTATTACTGAGAAAGGTTCAGTGTCTTCGACTCAAAAACGACATCAGCTGCTGATGAGGTGCTGCGATGGACGGGAAGGTATATCCGAGTGATATAAGCCGGCAACAGTTTGAGGCGATAAGAAGTCTGCTTGAGCAGGCGCGACATAGGACGAAGCCACGGTGCAACGACCTCTACGATGTGCTCGGCGCCATTCTTTACCTGCGCAAGAGCTGGTACAGAATGGCGAGCATTGCCAGACGATTTCCTAGGATGGACTACAGTACGCTACTACTTCGATTTGTGGACCAAGATGGGCAATTCGGGAAGCAGCCTGTTCGAACATGCATTAATAAAATCTGGTCAGGCACGAGCGTATGAGGAATGGGCTCGTCGAAAAAACATTTTTTGCTTTCTTAACGCACAAAGCGTGAAGAACGGTGATACGGCCCCGGGGCAAAGGATATGACGCTGGTAAGAAGGTAGCAGGCATCAAGCGCCATCTAGCCGTAGTTACCCAGGGCCTGCAACATGCAACCGAGGTCGCGGCAGCCAATGTGAATGACTGGAGGCGGCATACTGGCACCGCTGCTCAATGCAAGCACGCTATCTGATGTGGTAAGAATACTAGTCGATAGTGGCTATCGCTGTAAGTCATTCAGCCACGTGCAGCAATGATGCTTGGTGCAATCGTGAAGATTGCTCAGCGGCCGAAACCGCATTGCTTCGTAGTGATCTCGAAGCGATGGGGCGTGGAACGTTCCTTCGCCTAGCTCGATAAGTGCAATCGGATATGGAAAACTGAGAACGCACGCGCCACAACAGACAGCAGATGGTCGCGCTGGCTCCCTTGATGTCTTGCTACGGAGACTTTGAAGAGCTTTTTATACATAACAACCGGACCGCAACGCAATAGATGCTGCAACCATGGGGCATGCAGTATCCAACAATAATTAATTCAAAAATAAGCAAGTGGAAAATATCGGGTTCTTACCATATTCCCGAATCAAGAATAAATTATCGATGCCATAGATATTTTTATGAGTGCCTAAACAAGCCATAGAAATAAATATTGCATACCATATAAACAATTTGTAAGAAGCGGTTTGCTGACCTTAATTTTATAATTTAATGTTGCGTCGGAGATAACATTGAAAGCCGCGTAATGTCGTTAAGAGTATGTGTCGGTGTTTTACTTTGCATGGCTGCTTTTGTGGCTCATGCCGAGCTGCCAATGCAGATTGAGGATCTTATTACGGAGAGAGGTAAGTTCAAATTTGAAGGAGGGCTTTCCTATGCAAATAACGACCGACAGGAAATACTTACGGGTCGACCATTAAGCATTCAGATAGGCCCGGCTTCCTTCGTTTCGCTACCCTATTCTGTAACGGAAAGCAAAGGCAATAGTGACATTGTCGTAGGAACTCTTGGCCTGCGATACGGGCTATATGCAAGAACCGAGTTGTACTCTCGGATCAGTTACCTTTACAGCAGCCATCGCAACATTGAAGCTTCAAATATGAGTTACTCCAGTGATCAGAAATTGGCTGACGCTTGGGTAGGTGTGAATTACAAATTCAAGGAAGATGACGATACTCCGGCACTGTTAAGTTTTGTTGAAGTTGCCCTGTATGAAAAACACAGGATAAGTAATGCATATGCTAAGTCTGCTCTTCTGGGGCTTACAGCGTTTAAGGCAATTGACCCGATAGTCCTATCATTAACTGCCGCCTATCGCGCGAATTTTAAGCGTAGAGACGATCATGCCGCCTACGACCCGGGTAATACCCTGTTGCTTAATCCATCAATTGCATTTGCGGTCAATGATCGAATAACACTTTCTGCCGGTGTGCAATGGATGAACGCGCAGGCAGACACTGTTGAGGGAAAACCTCAAGGATTTAGAAGAACCAGTACAGATCTACTTATCGGTATGGCTTACGGATTTTCAAGAGGGCATACACTTTCTCTTTCGTTAAAACAAAATGCATCAGGTCGCGATGGGGCCGACCTCAGAGCAAACTGGCTATACACTTTCTGATCTACATGTATCGCTGGTGGTTTAAGTAGCCCTATTAAATTAACAAAGTAAAGGTTTAAAAGTATGTTTTTGAAAGAGTTATTGGCGGCAGGTGTATTGGCAATTTCTACACTTCCTGCTTTCGGGCAAGAGTTGGATACGAATTTAATATTTGAGGATAATCCTGTTGAGGTGGCCGCGTTGTCTCAGCAAGAGATGAAGGAAACTAAGGGCGCATGGCTTTTAATGCCCTTGGCCGGAGGTGTATTCAGTGGTGCCGGCTATTATTACAATAATCCAAACTGGAATTATGCTGGACTGACAACCGCAGTGACTACGGGGATGCTTGGAGGAGCTATTGGTGGATTCGCTGGCTCCGGAATTGCAACTTTGGGCAGCATGTATAGCACGCATGTGACTAGTTGGTAATAATTTTCTAAATAACTAAAGCCCATCTTCCTTGCTTCAATAGGAAGATGGCAAGTGTCTAGACAACAAGTGCATTGCGAAAGGGAAAGGTTCATGATCTTTCTTAATATTTAGTGGATGCGGTGAAAATATGAGCATTGGAGAAATACTATTCTTTTTCTTGGGCTTTACGTTGCTGGTAAAGTCGGGACAATATGCGAAACGATGTAAGGTGATACCGACTTTAAGCTTCGGGGCATTGTCATGGTGCGCTCTCTTTTTGCCACATATATTTATCTGGTCGGATCGGAATCAGAGAGAAATTAATTGGTGGGTACTATCCATAGGCGTCATAGGTATTATCGGAGTCCCATTACTCATGCTGTTATTGAATATGAAAAAACAAAAGCAATCGTAAATCATTGTTCTCTGATATGTATTGTTACTCTATCTGATCGTGAAAAACATACTTCGCTAACGATGGGCTTATTGTTAAAGCGCGGTTTTTCATATACGACTTGGCATAAAAGGGCTACGTTCTTGTAAAGAATTAATGTGCACCTGTACAGTAGGCGTTGATCAAACCCAAGGCTGGCTTAGTTTGGAAGATGAATGATTTTCGGGAGAGTGGTCCTTAATGGAGTTATGTGGGCGTTGATGATGATATCGTGGAAGGTGGCGAGGCAAGGCAGAGTTTTAATGTCAATATTTCTTGGTGCCTTGGCTTGGTGCGCGCTCTTTCTGCCTCGTATGCTGATTCGGCCCAATCCAGAACAAAAAAATACTGCATGGTGGTGGTTATTGATTGGAGCCGCGATATTTATTGGTGGTCCTTTATTGGTTCTTGCGGAAAGCAAAAGAAAGAAGAATTCTGATAACAATGCAAAATAAGTTTTGGACCTTAAGAATCGCAATTGCGATGGTCGCACTGTATTACGGTTCGATTGTGCAAGCCGAACATGCCGTGGTCATCGCGCCGACGCTGGCAGGTCACGTCCCTGTACAATCCTGGAAAACTTTGCGTGACAAGCAGGTCATAAAACAGGACAAGGATTTTTCCTGTGGTGCTGCTTCGCTTGCTACCATTCTGAAAGAATTTTATGACATACCAGTAACCGAGCGGGACTTGCTCTTGGCGTTGGATAATGAAGAGATGTGCTCTTCATTTGAAGACATGCAACGCGTCTTGCCTCAGTTCGGGTTTCGCGCTCATGGTTATGCGGTGACATATGAACAGCTTGCGAAACTCAAGATTCCCGTCATCGTATATCTCAAACACAGAAAAGATGAGCATTTTTCTGTACTGAGAGGTATTAGCGAAGACACCGTATGGCTGGCAGATCCTTCCCTTGGAAATCGAACTTATAGCAAAGCTCAATTTCTGGAAATATGGGAAACAAGGGGAAATTCCAATTTGAAAGGTAAATTCCTTGCAGTTGTGCCAGAAGGGTCTAGTTTTATTCTCGAGCATAAATTCTTTACTAGAACTCCTGAACGTCAAACCGCGCAGGCCATCAAACAATTGGTTTTACGGCCGCAATAAAAGCATTTTTGTGACATACAACTACGCGCTGATCTAGCGCGCGGCGTTTCTGCAAACCGCCGATCTTGACGATCCAAGTCGCTCGCAGCGGCATGCCCTGTAACGACTTGGCCAAGCACGCTGTTGGAGGCTAGCAAATAATACAAGGGTGTTGTTGCCAGACTGCATCACTACCCCGCAGGCATGCCGCTACAATGTAGGCATGACTGACACTCTGACTTCCGAACGGATTTCCGCGCTTCTCCGGCCCGCCGCCCAGCATGTGACGGTGCGCATCGTGGAGGAAACCGGCTCCACCAATGCCGACCTGCTGGCGGCGCTGCCCACACTGAGCGGTCCGGTGCTGCTGCAGGCGAAACGCCAGACCGCCGGCCGCGGCCGGGCGGGGCGCAGCTGGCATTCGGCGGAGGGCAAGTCGCTGACCTTTTCGCTGGCTTGGAAATTCCATCTGCCGGTGCATGCGCTGGTCGGCCTGCCGCTGGCGGCGGGCGTGGCCCTGGCCGAGGCGCTGGCCATGTTCAGCATCGATGCCAGGCTGAAGTGGCCGAACGATGTGCTGCTCCAGGGGCGCAAGCTGGCCGGCATCCTGATCGAATCCGCCGGCGCCGGCAGCGTTCCGCATGATGCCAGCTGGGCGGTGATCGGCGTGGGCATCAATATCGCGATCGACGACGGGATGGCCGCCGAGATCGGCCGGGCCGCCGCCGGCATTCCCTGGCTGGCCGACCTCGACCAGAACATGCTGATGGCAACATTGATCAGCAGCCTGGCGGAGGCGCTGGTGCAATTCGAACACGAGGGGCTTTCCGCGTTCACGGGGCGCTGGAATGCGCTGCATGCGCATGAGGGGCAGGCGGTTGTCATTCTCGATAACGGCAAGGTGCTGCACGAGGGCATCGGGCGCGGCATCGACGCCGCCGGCCGCTTCCTGATCGATACCCCGGCGGGACAGGTCGCCGTCATGGCGGGCGATGTATCGCTGCGGCCAAAGGAGGCTTGAGCATGCTGCTGCTGATCGATGCGGGCAATAGCCGGGTCAAGTGGGCGCTGGTGCCGAGCGGTGCGCGCGGCGCATCGGCGCTTGGCCAGTGGACCGCCTCGGGCATGGTCGACCATGCGCAGATGGCCACGCTGAGCGATACCTGGAGGGAGCACAGGATTGTGCGAGTGCTGGTGTCCAATGTCGCCGGACAGGAGATGCGCGAGAAGCTGGAACAGGCTCTCATGCGGGTGCTCGGCCTGCAGCCTGTGCCGCTGGAATGGTTTGCCTCCTGCGCCAGCCTGGCCGGCGTACGCAATCATTACCGCAATCCCGCGCAGCTCGGCTGCGACCGTTTCGCGTCGGTCATCGGCGCGCATGCGCTTTATCCCGGCAAGGCGCTTGTGGTGGCCACCTGCGGCACCGCCACGACCATCGATGCGTTGACGCCCGACGGCATCTTCCAGGGCGGAATGATCCTGCCGGGGCTGGGATTGATGGCCGCTTCGCTGGCGCGCCATACCGCGCAACTGCCCCGGGTTGCCGAAACGACGGGCATCACCGAAGCTTTCGCCGACCATACCGATGCGGCCATCATCAGCGGCTGCCTGGCGGCGCAGGCCGGCGCCATCGAACGCGCGATGCGGGCGCACCGGCAGCATTATCCGGACCATCAGCACCATGGCGACGTGCAATGCGTGCTGTCCGGCGGCGCGGCGCCGCTGATTGCGCCGCATCTCGGTTTCCCGCCCCTGCTCGTGGATAATCTCGTGCTGATCGGCCTGCATCACGTCGCCATGAATACATCATGCTGAAATTTTTCTTCTGGATCCTGCTCCTGGCCAATGGCGCCCTGCTGGCCTACCAGCTGGGCTATTTCGAGACCATGTTCCCGAGCGGGCGCGAACCGGCTCGCATCAAGAACCAGCTCAATGCCGACAAGCTGAAACTGGAAAAGCCGCCCGAAACCGATCCGGCAGCCCGGACCGAACCCGCTGCGCCGGCCGCATCATCCGCACCTGCCGCACCCGCCGCACCGGTGGCCCCGGCCAAGCCTGCGGCGCCGGCTGCTCCCGCTGCGCCATCGCCTCCTGTCACGCCTCCCGCACCAACCGCACCAACCGCACCCGCGGCCCCAGCGGCCCCAGCGGCCCCAGCGGCCCCAGCGGCAACGCCCGCGCCGCCGCCCGGTCCGGTCAGCGCCATGCCGGCTGAAGCCCAGGTGGCAACCGCCAGGACGGTTGCGCTCGATGCCGGCAAGCCCGTCGTGCTCGTCTGCGCGGAGATCGGCAATTTCAACGCGGAAGACGCGAAGCGGTTCAGCGCGCAGCTTGCGCCGCTGGCGCTGGGCCCGCGGGTCACGCAGCGCCAGGTGCAGGAAGTGGCAACGCACATGGTCTACATTCCGCCGCAGGGCGACAAGGAAGCCGCCGAGAAGAAAGCGGGCGAACTGCGCCGCCTCGGCGTCAGCGACTTCTTCATCATCCAGGACAATTCTCCCCTGCGCTGGGGCATATCGCTCGGCGTGTTCAAGATGGAGGAAGCGGCGCGCGCCCATCTTGCCAACCTGAATCAGAAGGGCGTGCGCACCGCGCGCATCGGGCAGCGCACCGTCAGTACCCACCTGGTGGCATTCCGCCTGCGCGACCTCGACGAGGAAAGCAGGAACGCGGTGCAGAAAATCAAGGCCGGTTACGCCAGGCAGGAAATGCGCAGCTGCGAGGGAGCATAAGCCGCATCGCGGCGGGGATTCATTCGCCGGCTGCGGAGCGGTCCCGGGTACGGTTGATCAACGCCTGCAGGCAGTCCGGGCAAAAGCAGCCGACGCCGCTGCCCGAGGCGTCGCGCACATAAGCTTCCGGCGGCAGTGTCGGCAAGCGGGTGCACCAGCAAGGCGACTCCGCCCGGCCCTCCGTCATGCCGCATTCAAAGATGGCGCCGCAGGCGGAACAGGTGCTCACGGCGTTTCATCCTTGTCTTTGTCTTGGTACTCGCCGGCTCGCCCGGACAGTCTTTGCATGGCCTTGTGCAGCAATTGCGTCTGTTCGGTGAAGTGGCGGCAGGCGTGGCAGGTCAGCAGATGCAGCTGCATGCGCGTGCGCTCGACCAGGGACAGTTCCCGGTCCAGGCCTTCGGATGTCAGCCGGTGGACTTCCTTGCAGGTCGGTTTGATCGACATGATGTTTCCCGTCAGTTGTGCTTGCCGAACCAGTTCAGGTCGAGGCATTCACGCAGTTGCAGGCGCGCCCGGTACAGCATTACCCAGGCATTGGAGGAACTGATCCGCAATTCCTTGCAGATGTCCGGGGTCTCCATTTCCAGCCATTCTCTCATCATGAAAATGCGCGCGGTTTTGGGAGGCAGTTTCTCCAGGCAGAGTTCCAGCATGCGAAAGAAATCCTTCTGTTCCAGCGCGGCGTCGGGGTCGCCCCAGCGGCGCGGCATGTCGACCACATGGCCGTCGGGACGGAACAGCGCATCGATGAAGTCGGCGTCGGACTGGTTGCCGTTGCCATCGGCCGCACCGTCGAGCAGCGTGGAGAACTGCACTTCACGCCGGCTTGACCGCATCGCATCGAGAATCTTGTGCTTCAGAATGCCGGTGACATAGGTGCGCAGGCTGGATTGCCCGGCGAAGTTGCCCGGCTTTTCCAGTACCGCCATCAGCGTCTCCTGGACGACATCCTCGGCCGCGGCATTGTTCCGCAGCTGCAACACCGCAAAGCGCACCAGGGCGGGGCGCAAGGCTTCCAATTCACTATTCGGGGGAACGCTCATAAAAGCTGGATGGTCATTTGATCAAACATGCGTAATACACCATTTTAAAACCAGGAAATCAACGAAGAATTCGAAACGTTTCCTGTAAAATCGCGAAAATTGATTTTCAGGACTGACCATGACCGATCAACTCGCTCCCGCCGCCGACCTGAGTGCGGTTGCTCCGCAAATCAAGGCGGAAATCCTGGCAGAAGCGCTGCCCTATATCCGCAAGTTCCACGGCAAGACCATCGTCGTCAAGTACGGCGGCAATGCGATGACCGAGGAACGCCTCAAGCATGGCTTCGCGCGCGATGTCATTCTGCTCAAGCTGGTCGGCATGAATCCTGTCGTCGTCCATGGCGGCGGTCCGCAGATCGACAATGCGCTCAAGAAGATCGGCAAGCAGGGCACCTTCGTGCAGGGCATGCGCATCACCGACGAGGAAACCATGGAAGTGGTGGAGTGGGTGCTGGGCGGCGAAGTGCAGCAGGATATTGTCATGCTGATCAACCATTACGGTGGCCAGGCGGTCGGCCTCACCGGCAAGGACGGCGGCCTGATCCGCGCCCGCAAGATGAAGCTGGCCGACCGCGAGAATCCGGGCCAGTTCCTCGACATCGGCTTCGTCGGCGAGATCGATGCGATCAACCCGGCGGTGGTCAAGGCGCTGCAGGACGATGCCTTCATTCCCATCATTTCCCCGATCGGCTTCGGCGAGGATGGACAGGCATACAACATCAATGCCGACCTGGTGGCCGGCAAGATCGCGGAAATCCTGAAGGCGGAAAAACTGATCATGATGACCAACATCGCCGGCGTGCAGGACAAGCAGGGCAATCTGCTGACCGACCTGTCGGCCCGCGAGATCGATGAAATGTTCGCCGACGGCACCATTTCCGGCGGCATGCTGCCGAAAATCTCGTCCGCGCTCGATGCCGCCAAGTCCGGCGTCAACACCGTGCACATCATCGACGGCCGCATCGAGCATTCGCTGCTGCTGGAAGTGCTTACCGAACAGGCGTTCGGCACCATGATCCGTTCCCACTGATCCGAAACACGGGCCGGCGCGATGCCGGTCCGTCGCTGTCGCAGTATCACCGCTGCCCGCGGGAATCGCTTGCCGGTCCCGCGGGCAGCGCCTTTTCCGGCGTGTTTTCCAAGCCGCGGCGCATGGGCTTGCCATGTCGACAACTTGTGCAGATTCCAACCCTGTTGCATTATTGCTCTAATGTAAGTTCCGGTGCGATTCCGGAAGGGCGGCAAGAGTGCGCATCGATCAACCACAATTCACCCGCGGCCATTCCCGCAATGGCCGCGAGGCAGTCTCATCAAGATAGTCATCATGCGCGACACGGTCTGGCTCTTCGATCTCGATAACACGCTGCACAACGCGTCACATGCGATTTTCCCGGCGATCAATGCAAACATGAATGCCTACATGGCAAAGGTGCTCGGACAGGACGACAGCCCGGCGGATCCGGAGACGGTCAATGCCGCGCGCATCGCCTACTGGAAGCGCTATGGCGCGACGCTGCTGGGCATGGTCCGGCATCACGGCGTGCGGATGGAGGATTTCCTGCGCGAGGCGCATGCGTTTGACGACCTGTCCGCCATGATCCGCGCCGAGCGCGGCGTGGGCCGCCTGCTCAGGCGCCTGCCGGGCCGCAAGATCCTGCTGACCAATGCGCCGCGCCGCTATTCCCATGACGTGATGCGCCACCTCGGCCTGCATCGCCACTTTGCCAAGCACATACCGATCGAGTCCATGCATGTGCACCGCCAGCTGCGGCCCAAGCCGTCGAAGCTGCTGCTGCGCAAGCTGCTGGCTAAAGAACGCCTCCGCGCCGGCCGTTGTGTACTGGTGGAGGACACGACCGACAACCTCAAGGCGGCCAAGGCGCTCGGCATGCGCACCGCCTGGGTCACGCAATACCTGGCGACGAGCCCGAATCATCAACAACTGGCCGGCATGCGCAGCCCGGCCCGTCTGAACCGGCGGCCTGCCTTCGTGGATGCCAAGGTCCGGTCCGTCATACAGCTGCCTGACATGCTGCACCGATTGCGCCACTAACGACAACGACGAGACATATGGCTACGACAAAACCGGGCGAACGCAAGCTTCAGATTCTCCAGACTCTCGCACAGATGCTGGAGCAGCCAAAAGGGGAGAAAATCACGACCGCCGCGCTGGCGGCCAGGCTGGAGGTATCGGAGGCCGCGCTGTACCGGCACTTCGCCAGCAAGGCGCAGATGTTCGAAGGGCTGATCGAATTCATCGAGACCAGCGTGTTCGGCCTAATCAACCAGATCAGCGAACAGCAGGAAAACGGCCTGTCGCAGGCGCAGGCCATCACCGGCATGCTGCTCAACTTCGCCGAGCGCAACCCCGGCATGACCCGCGTGCTGATCGGCGACGCGCTGGTCAATGAAGACGAGCGGCTGCAATTGCGCATGAACCAGTTCATCGAGCGCGTCGAGCTGGCGCTGCGTCAGTCGCTGAAACTGGCGGCAACGCAGGGGCAGGCCAGCGACATGGATGCCGTCAACCGCGCCAACCTGATTGCCTGCATGGTGGTCGGGCGCTGGCACCGGTTTGCCAAGAGCGGGTTCAAGCAGGTGCCGACCGATAATCTGCAAGGGCAGCTTGCGGTGCTGCTGGTTTGAGGTCGGCCAAACAGTTAAACATCATGCATGCAAGGCGGGCAGGAGCGGGATTTCACCGGTTGGTATCCGTGCGCTCATAGGCTGCAGAGACGAAACAAACTCGTGATACCCGGCGGCTTTCATCGTTCTCTCTTCGAATGCCGAGTTGATTTTGCGCCGATATTCGAAGAGTTGTCTTATTTCGCGCGCAGCTTGATGGGATAGCGCAGGAAATCCAAGGCCGATTAACTTGTCGTACTCGGATTGGGAATTTCTTTTTGTCGTGCAGGTGCTGCCTTGCCGCACGATGCCGACATAGCGGGTTGAGCCTACCACTGGAATTCTGCCTCCGGCATTTGCAAGCTTGCAGCAGACCAGAATGACAGACGGGCCTGTGCCGTGATCCGTCCCGGAACCGGCCCTTGGGCCGCGCCGCCCCATGAACGCCAAGCCGCTATCAACGCCAGCCGAATTTCCTTCAGCCGCTCCCTTTCCAGTCCCGTCCCGCACATACGACATTCGGGCCGCTGCAGCAAAATCCGAATCTCATTACACTGCCAGCCTCCTATACTCGGTGACGCCTGCCGCGGCGATGCGGCTGCAAGCCAACCAAAACAATCCATGACGCCTTCCAACAAATTTCCCGCACTTGCCTTCGCTTCGCTGCTCATGGGCGGCATGGCCATCGGTTTCGCCGGCATCTTCATGCGCCTGTCCGATGTCAATCCCATCGCCTCCGCGTTCTGGCGCATGGCGCTGGCCGCGCCGATCTTGTGGGCATGGGCCTTCGCGGTACGCGGACAGGATGTCGCCGCCGGCAAGCGCACCGGCTTCGCCGCCTCGCTGGTGCTGGCCGGGATCTATTTCGCAGCCGACATGGGCTTGTGGCATCTGTCGCTGCATTACACGACGGTGGCCAACGCCACGCTGCTGTCGAACTTCGCACCCATCTTCATCGCCTTGTGGATGTGGATCGCGTACAAGGCGCGCTTTGCCCGCGTCTTCGTGGTCGGCATGGTGTTCGCCCTGGTGGGCGCAATCATGCTGGTGGGGCCGAATGCCGCCGGCAACGGCCCCGCGCAGGGCAGCATGAAGCTGATCGGCGACGGACTGGGGCTGGCCAGCGCGGTGTTCTATGCGGCCTATCAGCTGGCGGTCAAGGATGCGCGCAGCCAGTATTCCACCGCGAGGCTCATGGCATGGAGCACTACCATTACCGGGCTGGCCCTGCTGCCGTTCGCGCTGATGTCGCCGGGTGCCTTCTTTCCGGCGCAACTGTCGGGCTGGCTGCCGCTGCTGGCGCTGGCGGTGGTCGCGCAGATCGGCGGCCAGACCGTGATCGCCTATGCGCTCGCGCATCTGCCGGCCTCGCTGTCCTCGGTGAGCCTGCTGATCCAGCCGCTGACCGCGGCGGTGGCGGCATGGCTGATTTTCCAGGAGGCGATCGGACCGGTCCAGATGCTCGGCGGCGCCTTGCTGCTGCTGGGCATCTATCTGTCCAAGCGCGGCAGCTGATGTGCCGGCGCCATCACGCAATGACTTGCTGATGCACTGATGCCCCGGCAAGCGGGCAAGGCGGCCTTACAATAGCGCCTTGCTCCGCACCGCTTCAAGAGATTTCCTTGGCCTCGACTTCCATGTCCGCTACCTCGCCCGCACCGGACCTTCCCGCGTGCTATGCGCTGCTCGACGACAGCAGCGCGCACGCCGGTGAAGCCCGTTCGCGTCTTTACACCGCGCATGTCGACACCCTGCAATGCGACGATGCCGCAGATTTCCCCGGCATGCTGGAACGGCTGCAGCAGGCGCTGCGGCAAGGCTTGCATGCGGTCGGACTGTTCACCTACGAGCTCGGCGCCGCCATGCAGCGCATCGACGCCCGCGAACAACAGGGGCCGCTCGCGCGAGTACTGCTGTTTTCGCGCTGCGACCTGCTGACCGGCGAGCAGGCGGAGCGGTGGCTTGCGCGGCAGGATGGAGACGCCGGGCCGGCGGGCATCGCGGGCGTGCGCTCCAGCGTCGACGAGCAGGCTTTCGGCGAAGCCATCGCCCGCATCCATGCCTATATCGAAGCAGGTGACACTTACCAGATCAATTACACCTACCGCATCCACTTTGATGCCTACGGTTCGCCAGCCGCGCTTTACCGCAGGCTGCGCGCACGCCAGCCGGTTCCCTACGGCGCGCTGATCGCGCTGCCCGACGGCGCGAGCGTGCTTTCCCTGTCGCCCGAGCTCTTCGTGCGGCATGAAGGCGGCGTGCTCACCGCGCGCCCGATGAAGGGCACCGCGCCGGCGAGCGACGATCCGGTGCGCGATGCGCGGCGCGCCGCCGCGCTGGCCGCCGATGACAAGAACCGCGCGGAAAACCTGATGATCGTCGATCTGCTGCGCAACGACCTCGCCCGCATCGCGCGTGTCGGCAGCGTGCGGGTGCCGGCGCTGTTCCAGGTCGAGCGCTACCGCAGCGTGCTGCAGATGACCTCGACGGTGCAGGCCGACATGCGGCCCGGCGTGCGCCTGCAGGAGGTGTTTTCCGCGATCTATCCCTGCGGTTCGATCACCGGCGCGCCGAAGCGGCGCACCATGCAGATCATCCGCGAACTGGAGCTGCTGCCGCGCGGGCTGTACACGGGAGCGATCGGCTGGTTCGATCCCTGCGCGCCGGATCGGGAAGCGGGCGATTTCTGCCTGTCGGTGCCGATCCGCACGCTGGCCCTGGCGCCGCCACGAGACCGGCAGGGCGGCGGCATGCGCCGGGGAGAAATGGGCGTCGGCGCGGGCATCGTCCATGACAGCGTGGCCGCCGACGAATACCAGGAATGCCGGCTCAAGGCGGGTTTCCTGACGGGCCTGCCGAATGAATTTTCGCTGTTCGAAACCATGCATGCCGAGCGCGGCGCAGGCATCCGCCATCTCGACCGGCACCTGCGGCGCCTGCGGGCATCCGCCGCTTATTTCGGCTTCGGCTGGGATGCGCCGGCGGTGCATGCGGCGCTTGCGCAAGCCTGCGCGGCGCTGCCGGAAGGGCCCCATCGCCTGCGCCTGGCGCTGGCGCAGGACGGCAGTATCGAGATCCGCAGCGGAGCGCTCGCGCCGCTGCCGCCAAGGGTGAAGGTCCTGCTCGCGCCGCAGCCGATGCGCTCGGACGATCCTTTCCTGCGGCACAAGACGACGCTGCGCGCCTCCTACGATGCGGCCTGGCAGGCGGCCGAAGCGCAAGGCGCGTTCGACATGCTGTTCTTCAATGAGAAGGGCGAACTCACCGAGGGCGGCCGCAGCAATGTATTCGTCAGGATCGACGGCCGCTGGCTGACGCCGCCGCTTTCCTGCGGCTTGCTGCCCGGCGTGATGCGGGAAGTCCTGCTGGCAGAGCTGGGAGCCGGCGAGCAGGCGATACGCCTGGCCGACCTGGAGCGCGCCCGGGAAATCCTGGTCTGCAATGCCTTGCGCGGCGCGCTAGCGGCCGAGCTTGTCCGGCACTGATGCCATCACCGGCGACGGCTGGAACACCACCAGCCAGGTCGCCAGCACCACCAGCGCACAGCCGATCAGCGTGTTCGCATTGATGGTTTCGCCGAGGAATATCGCACCCCATGCCAATGCGAACAGCGGGATCAGGAAGGTCACCGTCAGCGCCCTGGTCGGACCGAGGTCGGCAATCAGGCGGAAGTAGATGAAATAGGCGACGGCGCTGCACAGCAGGGCCAGCAGCGATGCGATTACCAGCACGAAGGGCGTGAGTTCGCCCGGCATCGACGATGCGCCCGCGAAAGGCAGCAGCACCAGCGCCGCGCCCAGCTGCGAACCGGTGGCCATCTGCGGCGGCGCAATGCCCGCCGACTTTTTCTTGGAGTAGGCGCCGGCGATGCCGTAGCACACCGCCGCGCCGACGCAGGCCAGCGCAGCCAGCAGCACCTGGGAGGTGAAGGCGACCGGCCCCAGCCGCACCAGGAAGGCCACACCCGCCACGCCGATCACCAGCCCGGCCAGCTTGCGTGCGGTCAGGCGCTCGCCGAGCACGAGGGCGCCGACCAGCGCGCCCCACAGCGGGCTGGTGGCGTTGACGATCGCGGAGTAGCCTGCCGGCAGCGTCATCGCCGCGAAGGAAAACAGCGAGAAAGGCAGCGCGGAATTGAGGATGCCGAGCATCAGGTATTGTTTCCAGTGCTTGCCGAACTCCATGTTTCTGCGGGTCAGGAGCATGAAGGCCAGCATCGCGATGCCGGCCAGCGCCACCCGTGTTTCGGCCGTCCAGAATGCGCCCAGCACCGGCGCGACGATGCGCATGAAAAGAAAGGATGCGCCCCAGATGGCGGCGAGGATCAGGAGACGGGTCAGGTCGGCACTACGCATGGCAACTCCGGTGGATTCAGACGCACAGCATAGGCGAAAGAAGACGACCGTGCTGGCCGGATTCGGACACGTCGGCCCCGGAGTTTTTTCTGCTCAATGCGCTCCGGCCACTGCCCGCTGGCGCGATGCCAGCACGGCCCCGAGCACCAGCGCGCCGGCCGAAAACATCAGCCCGCGTTCCAGTCCGCCGGCAGCGTCGGAAATCCAGCCGACGACGGCGGGGCCGACGATCTGCCCGAAGGCGAACACGGTGGTAAAGCCGCTGATGCCCGCCGACCATGACTGCGGCGGCAGATTGTGCCGCACCAGCGCGGTGGTTGATGCGACCACCGACAGGAATACCGCACCGAACAGGATGCCGGAGGCGAACACCGCCGCAAGCGAATGCGACAGCGCCGGCAGCACCGGCAGCAGGGTCGCCACTGCGAGCAGCGCATTGAGGATGGCCAGAGACTGCCCGCCCTTGAAACGGTCCAGCATGCCCGCCCAGATGCGCGACGAGGCCACCACCGCAAGGCCGAGGCAGGCATAGAACACCGTGATGGTCGCCTGCTGCATGCCCTGTTCGCGCAGCAGTGCGATGACGAAGGTCATGTAGCCGATATAGCCAACGCCGAACATGAAATAGCCGGCCAGTCCGAAAGCGAATGCGCGCAGGCGAAAGCCGCCCTGGCCATTCGCCGCCGCCGGCGCGCCGTCGATGCTGCGTGCCGGCAGCGCCATGAGCAGGGTCATCAGCAGGCACAGCGCGCCCAGCGCCAGCCATGCCCATTGCCACGCATGCGCGCTGCCTTGCGAGGCGGCCGCATCGATTGCCGCGGGCACCAGCAGCGCCGCGAACACGATGCCGAATCCGGTGCCGCCGTAATACAGGCCGATCAGGAAGCCGGCGCGGCCGGGATGCAGCGCGCCCAGCCGCGCGGCCAGCACGCCGCCGGCAATGAAGATGAAGGCGCTGGCGACGCCGGCCAGCACCCGCTGCGTCAGCAGCAGCGACGCCTCGACAACGAAGCCCGACAGCAGCATGAACAATGCCGTCAGCAGCGCGCCGCCGATGAGCGCGGCCTGCGCGCCGAAGCGGCGCATCAGTGCCGGCGTGACCAGCGCGCCGAGGAAATAGCCGAAGGCATTGGCGGTATTCATCGCGCCGGCCAGCAGGTACGACCAGTCCAGGTCGCTGCGCATCGGCGGCAGCAGCAAGGCGTAGGAGAAGCGCGACAGGCCGAGAGAGATGGCCGCGCCCAGCGAGATGCCCAGCGCGACAAGCAGGGGACTGCGTTCGGCAAGACCGGAGCGCGCCGTCATGTCTTGCGCACTGCGGATTTGCCGGACGGTGAAGTCAGCACCAGGCCCATCGCCATGAGCACGATGACGCCGCCGACCAGGGTCGACCAGCCCACCGATTCCTGCAGGAAGAGGAAGGCCCACAGCATGCTGAACAAGGGAATCAGAAAGGACACGCACATCGCCCGCGTCGGCCCGACCTTGACGATGAGCGGAATGAAGATGGCCTGCGCCAGGCCGGACGACAGCAATGACATCGCCACGATGCAGCCCAGCGCCAGGCCGGAAGGCATGGCCGGCGGCAGTGAAAAGGGCAGGGCCGGCAGCATCATCAGTCCGCCCAATGCCAGCGATCCGGTGGCCATGGCAATCGGATGAATGCCGCCCGGCTTGCCGGTCTTCTGCACGATGATGCTCGACATCGCATAGGACGCCGCCGCCGCGAGGCAGGCGCCAATCGCCAGCAGCGTGGGCGCGCGCATCGCCACCGACCCGATGCCCACCAGGATGCCGACGCCGATGATGCCCAGCACCAGGCCTGCCAGCTTGCGCAGCGTCAGCGTCTCTTCCAGCCAGACCACGGAAAACACGGCGCCGAACAGCGGCGCGGTGGCATTGAGCACCGCCGAATGCGCGGCCGGCAGATGCAGGGCGGCGAAGGAAAAACAGGAAAACGGAATGACGCCGGCAAACAGCCCGACGACGGCAAACGGCTTGAGGTTGCGCCGCCAGTCCATGCGCACGCCGGTGGCAAGGGCGAAAGCCATCAGCGCCATTCCCGCCAGGCCGGTGCGCAGGGCGGCGGTGAGCACAGGACCGGTTTCCGGCACGGCGATGCGGAGAAAGATGAAGGACCCGCCCCAGATCGCGGAAAGGAACACCAGCTTGGCGAGGTCGGATGCGGACATGAAGGCGGCGCGGGAACGAGGAGTCTTGATGAGTGAAGGGGCCGGTCGATTGTAGCACCGGCCTTTGCGTGGCGTCGGAGCCACTGCGCAGGGCGGTTTTCATTGAGCCGGCACAAGCGGCGCGCGCGCTATGTCAGGCAGTTGACACAAGCCAAAGAGATCTTGTCCAAAAAACAAAATAATCACGGCAAGGGAGAAGAACACTCATGCTTACGTTAAGACGCCTTGCCGACCTGGTGGTGATGGCACTGGTTGCGATTCCGCTTTTCGGCTGCGGCGATGCAGTAACAAGGGACGCGCGCAGCGGCAGCCAGTCCCGTCCGGCATCCGACGCGATGTCGCAGAAGCCGGCTCCGGATGCCGATGAAGCGCGGGATATGACGGCCGCGGATGAGGCCATGATGAACCGGATCAGCCGCATCGAAGGGCGCCATTTCGATCTTTACCGGCATTACCGCATGCTCGCCGCCAGGCAGATGCATGGGACCGCCGACGGCGTCGATGATGAAGTGGATGATGATGGCGCAGATGGTGCGGAGGGTGCCTTGAGGCATGCGGTTATCAGCTTTTCCGCATCGAGCCTGAGCCATGCACTCAGCGGCTGCTCGATGCGGGCACTGATGACGCTGGATTGAGCAGATGCGGCGGCGGGGTTGATCCCGGTCTCGGAATCGCAATCGGAATCTGAATTGCAGCTGCAGCCGCCCGCATCCTGCGGGCCGGAACCCCATTCATTATTTCTTGACGCTCGCTAATTCCTTTGCGACGCAAGCGTCCGCCCGCAACGGCTTATCGCCCTGCGCCGGATCAGCTTTGCTCGCCGTGGGCATGGCCGCATACCGGGCATGAAGCGCTGCGGCCCACCCGTATGCTGTTCCATTCCATGCTGCGCGCATCGAGCAGCAGCAGCTTTCCCGCCAGCGACTCGCCGATACCCGCGACCAGCTTCAATGCCTCCGCCGCCTGCATCGTGCCGATGATGCCGACCAGCGGCGCGAACACGCCCATGGTCGAGCACAGCACTTCCTCGAATTGCTGGTCTGGCGGAAACAGGCAGGCATAGCAGGGCGCATCATCGCGGCGCGTATCGAACACGGAGATCTGGCCGTCGAAGCGGATCGCCGCCCCCGATACCAGCGGAACGCGGTGCTGGACGCAGGCGCGGTTGACCGCATGGCGCGTGGCGAAGTTGTCGCTGCAGTCGAGCACGACGCCGGCCTGGCTTACCAGCTCGGCAAGACGCGCTCCCTCGACGCGCTCGGCAAGCGCGATGACTTCCACTTCCGGATTGATTCCTGCAAGCGTCTGCCGCCCCGATTCCGCCTTCGGCCGGCCGACCCGTTCGGTGGTATGCAGGATCTGGCGCTGCAGGTTGGTCAGGTCGACGGTGTCATTGTCGACCAGCGTGATCCTGCCGATGCCGGCCGAAGCAAGGTAGAACGCCGCCGGCGATCCCAGGCCACCGGCGCCGATGACCAGCGCATGGCCGGCCAGCAGTCTTTCCTGTCCTTCGATACCGATGTCATCGAGCAGGATGTGGCGGGAATAACGCAGCAGCTGATTGTCGTTCATGGCGCGGGCAAGGGCTTGAAGGAGTGGCGGTAGCTTAGCATCTTTAACCCGCCGCAGCGGCGGCGGGACGCGATGCCCGCCATGCCCCGGAACGGATGGTATCAATGTGTCGCCATGCGATGCCTGTCCGCATGGCGACACATGACTGCATGGGCACAAAGAGAAAAGGCCGCATCGCTGCGGCCTTCATGGAGTGCTATGGGGCGGGCTTATTTCTTGTCGCCGTTTCCATTGCCGTTGCCGTTCTTCTTGTCGTCATTGATGGTGTTTTCCTTCTTGCTTTCCACCTTCGGCGCCTTGGACAACTGCACCGGCAGTCCCTTGAGGTGGTTGAGCGCCTGGGCCAGCTGGAAGTCGTCCTTGCCGCCGAACTCCAGCGGCTTGCGCTTCTTTTCGAGCGCGGCAAGGCGCTGCTCTTCCTCAAGCTGGTCGAGCTTGCGTGCGGCCTCGTCCTTTTCCTTGTCATTCGACAGATGCTTGGTCAGGTCGGCTTCGCGCAGGCGCAGACCGTTCAGGCCGTCGCCGTCCGCGGTTTCATCGACCAGCAGGTCCGGAACGATGCCCTTGGCCTGGATCGCGCGGCCGTTCGGCGTGTAATAGCGTGCGGTGGTCAGCTTGACGGCGGTGTCTGCGGACAGCTGGCGGATGGTCTGCACCGAACCCTTGCCGAAGGTCTGCGTGCCCATGATGGTGGCGCGCTTGTAGTCCTGCAGGGCGCCGGCGACGATTTCGGAGGCCGATGCGGAGCCGGTATTGACCAGCACCACCATCGGCACCTTCTTGATCGCGTCGGGCAGCTTTGCCAGCGGATCGCCAGTCGAGATGCGCGACGAGGTGTAGGCATCGCGGCGCGCGTAGTAGGTCTGCTTGGAATCCGGCAACTGGCCATTGGTCGAGACGATCGGCACATCCTTCGGCAGGAAGGCGGCCGATACGCCGATCGCGCCCGGCAATACGCCGCCCGGGTCATTGCGCAGGTCCAGCACCAGACCCTTCAGGTTCGGCTCCTGCGCATAGATGGCATTGATCTTCTTTACCATGTCGTCCACGGTCGGTTCCTGGAACTGCGCCACGCGCAGCCAGGCGTAACCGGGCTCGATCACCTTGGACTTCACGCTCTGCACCCGGATTTCCTGGCGCACGATGGTGACGATGATGGGGCGGTCCTCTTCCTTGCGGGCGATGGTCAGCGTGATCTTGGTGTTCGGCTCGCCGCGCATGCGCTTGACCGCTTCATCGAGGGTCAGTCCCTTGACCGGCGTCGAATCGAGCCGGGTGATCAGATCGCCCGACTTCAGGCCGGCCTTGAATGCCGGGGAATCCTCGATCGGCGAGATGACCTTGACGTAGCCGTCTTCCATGCCGACCTCGATGCCGAGACCGACGAACTTGCCCTGCGTGCCTTCACGCAGTTCCTTGAATGCCTTCTTGTCCAGATAGGCGGAATGCGGGTCGAGCGAGGCGACCATGCCCGAGATCGCTTCGGTGAGCAGTTTCTTGTCTTCGACCGCCTCGACATAATCGGTCTTGATCAGCCCGAATACTTCGGACAACTGGCGCAGCTCTTCCAGCGGCAGCGGGGCGCTGCTCTTCTGGGCGCTCGCCTCGAATTGCATCGAACCTGCGATGCCAGCTACCACGCCTAATCCGATAAGGCCAAAGTTCTTCAGTTTGCTGCTCATGTGTCACCTAAAAGTAATCCACCCGGAGGGATCGATGGCGCGGCCCTGATGCCGCATTTCAAAGTATAAACCCGATTGTTCGTTGCCGCCGCTGTTGCCGGCGCTGGCGATGGTGTCGCCGGTCTTGACGATGTCGCCCGCGTGTTTCAGTACGGCATGATTGTTGCCATAGACTGTCATGTATTGGCCGCCATGGTCGATGATGACAAGGTTGCCGAATCCGCGCAGCCATTCCGCAAAGACGACTTGGCCTCCGGCAACTGCCTTGATTTCGGCGCCTTCGGGCGCGCGGATGAACAAGCCTTTCCAGCTTGGTCCGTCGCTCCGCTTGCTGCCGAATTTTGCAATGAGATCCCCTTTGACCGGCAGCCTCAGCTGCCCGCGCAATCCGCTGAACGCCCGCGTCGCGCCACCGTTTTGGACGGTGGGTTCCGGTATGAGTTCATTTCGCCCCAACAATTTCGAAGGCGGCTCGTCGTCATCAATTGCATCAGGATTGGGTTTCGGAGTCTTGACGGAGCTCACCCTTGCGTTGGCTTCGGCCTCCTTTTTCGCCTTGGCGCGGGCCAGCTGTTCTCTGGCCAGCTGTTCCTGCCGTTCCTTCTGCTCCTGGCGCCGCTTTTCCTGGGCGATGGCTTCCGCCTTGCGTTGCTCTTCGATCAACTTCGCCAGCTTGTCGACCAGGCCGCCGAGGCGCTGTTCATCCCGCTCGATATTGCCGGCTTCCTTGCGCTGCACGGCGAGTTTGCCGGACAGCTGGGTCAGCAGGGCGGCACGGCGGGTCTTTTCCTTCTCCAGCACCAGCTTCTGCTCGCGCTGCTCGGAGGCAATCTCTTCCAGTTCCTGCCGGGCTTCCTGGGTCGCTATCTTGTTGGCCTCGACCGCGGCCATGTTCGCCCGCAGCGAATCGATCAGCCGGGCCTGCGCCTGCGAGACGTAACCCATGTACTGCAGTTCGCGGTTGATGCGGTTCGGATTGTCGCCCGAGAGCAGCAGCTTGATGCGGTCCTCGTTGCCCGCGACATACTGGTCGCGCAGCAGGCGCGCCAGCCGCTTCTGCTGGCTGTCGACCTGCCTCGCCAGCCGGTTGTGCTCCTCGGTGAGCCTGGCCAGCCTGGCTTCGGTGGCGCGCTGGTCGGCCGCCAGGCCGTGCAAGGCCCGGTTGGCATCGGAAATGGCCGCCTCGGTCTGGGACAGGGCATCCGCGGCATGGCCCTTGGCGGCTTCGGTCTGGGTGATGTCGCGCTTGAGCGTGCTGAGCTTTTTCTGCAGTTCCGCACGTTCTTCTTCGGCGGCGCGCTTTTGCTTGGCGCGCTCGCTCAGTTTTTCGGCATGGGCCGGTGAGGCGCCCAGGACACAGATGGCACTGGCGGCACTCATGATGCCCAGGGCCGTGGCGAATCCAATCGAGGGGAGAAAACGACGGCGAGGCCTGCGGTGCTGCTTGAACAATCTGACTTCCTCGGCTTTCAGTGATGCGGCGCGATTGACACTCGCCATGCGCCCGCCGCGGTTCCGTCCACGGCAGGCGCATGGGGCATTGCTGATGGATGCTGACTTCGCTTACTTCGACTTGCCCTGGCTGGCGACGGCTTTCATCGCCGCCTCGATGGCCGCGGCATCGCCGAGGTAATAGCTCTTGATCGGCTTGAGATCGGCGTCGAGTTCATAGACCAGCGGCTGGCCGTTGGGGATGTTGAGGCCGACGATGTCCTCGTCGCTGATGCCGTCCAGGCTCTTGATCAGCGCGCGCAGGCTGTTGCCGTGGGCGGAAATGATGATGTTCTTGCCGGCGCGGATGGCCGGGGCGATCGATTCGTCCCAGGCGGGCATCACGCGCGCCACGGTGTCCTTCAGGCATTCGGTGAGCGGAATCTGTTCCTTCGACAGGCCGGCATAGCGCGGATCGCCGTAGGAAGTGCGCGGATCGTTCGGCTCCAGCGGATTGGGCGGCGTGTCGTAGCTGCGGCGCCATACCAATACCTGCTCGTCGCCGTACTTGGCGGCGGTCTCGGCCTTGTTCAGTCCCTGCAGCGCGCCGTAGTGGCGCTCGTTCAGGCGCCAGTCATGCTTGACCGGCAGCCACATCAGGTCCATTTCATCGAGGGTCAGCCACAGCGTGCGGATGGCGCGCTTGAGCACCGAGGTATAGGCGAGGTCGAAGGTAAAGCCGGCTTCCTTGAGGATCTTGCCTGCCTGGCGCGCTTCGCTGATCCCTTTTTCGGTGAGATCCACGTCGGTCCAGCCGGTAAAGCGGTTTTCCAGGTTCCAGGTGGATTCGCCGTGGCGCATCAATACGATTTTGTACATGTTGAATTGTGTAAAGAGTGAGAGAGTGAGATGCTGCGATTTGAAATCCTAATTCGGCTTCTATTTTATAATGTTGGGATTGCTTAAAACCATTGAACCCCAGGAGTAGCGTGAAATTTCTGATTGACAACATTTGGCTGATCGGCATTGCCCTGATTTCCGGCGGCGCCCTGATATTGCCAAACCTGCAGCGCCGCGGCACCAAGGTAACGACGCTGCAGGCCACCCAGATGATCAACCAGGGCAAGGCGGTGATCGTCGATGTCCGTGATCCGGCCGCCTATGCCGCCGGGCATTTGCGTGATGCGAAGAACATTCCGCTGAAGGAACTGTCGAACCGCGTAGGCGAGCTCGACAAGGCCAAGTCGAAGGCCGTCATTGCGGTCTGCCAGGCGGGCGTGCAGTCGGCCAAGGCCGCCGCGCAGCTCAAGAAGGCAGGATTCAATGAAGCCGTCAGCCTGGACGGCGGCATTGCGGCCTGGCAGGCGCAAGGCCTGCCGATTGCCAAGTAATGGAGCGATGACTATGACCGAACAAGCGAACCAGCATGCCCATGTCGTGATGTACAGCACCGGCGTCTGTCCGTTTTGCGTGATGGCGGAGAACCTGCTGAAAAAGAAGGGCATCTCCAATATCGAGAAAATCCGCGTGGACCTCGATCCCGAGCGCCGCGCCGAGATGATGCAGAAGACCGGGCGGCGCACCGTGCCGCAGATCTATATCGGCGACACCCATGTCGGCGGTTTCGACGACCTGAGCGCGCTCGAACACGCAGGCAAGCTCGACCAGTTGCTTGCCGCTGCCTGATACGGCATCATCCGCAGCATCTTCATTTCAAAATAAGGACGGCGGGTTCGCCGTCCTTTTTCTTCTACCCATCTCCCACCTGACGAAAGCAGCCCATGTCCGATCAAAACCAACAGCCCGTATTCCAGATCCAGCGCGTCTATCTGAAGGATATGTCGCTGGAGCAGCCGAACTCGCCGGCCATCTTCCTGGAACAGGAAGCGCCCAGCATTGAAGTCGCCGTCGATGTCGGCGCCGAGGCGCTCGCGGAAACCATCTACGAATCGACCGTCACCATCACCGTCACCGCCAAGATCAAGGACAAGGTCGCTTTCCTGGTCGAAGGCAAGCAGGCCGGCATCTTCGAAGCCGCCAACATTCCGCCGGAACAGCTCGACCCGCTGCTCGGCATCGGCTGCCCGAACATCATCTATCCCTACCTGCGCGCCAATATCGCCGACATGATTACCCGCGCCGGCTTTCCTCCGGTGCACCTGGCCGAAATCAATTTCGAGGCTTTCTACCAGCAGCGCCTGCAGGCCCTGGCGGAACAGCAGCAGCAACAACTGCCGCAAGGTTCCGGTCTTGTCATGCCTGACGGCACCGCCGCACGCCAGTAAGGCGACCAGGGAGGGCAGGAACCGCCGGGCGAGATGGCGCTCCTGCCGCTCACGAGATCATGAATAGACCAGGGAGGTCATGATGAAATCTGCGCGTCTGTTCCTGTCGTGCGCCGCGTTGCTGTGTGCGACAGGCGCTGCACAAGCCATTGAATACAAATCCATCGGCCCCGCGCCGGCCATTCTCTATGACGCGCCGTCCCTGAAGGGACGCAAGGTCTTCGTTGCGCCGCGCGGCATGCCGGTCGAAGTGGTGCTCACTTACGGCGACTGGGCCAAGGTGCGCGATTCGGCCGGCGACCTGTCATGGGTCGAATCGAAGATGCTGGTGGTCCGGCGCAATGTGCTGGTCAAGGCCGCCGGCGCCCGCATCCGCGAAAGCGCCGCCGACGCCGCGCCGGTCAGTTTCACGGCCGACAAGGGCGTGCTGCTCGAATTGCTGGAAACCGCTCCTGCCGGATGGCTGAAGGTCCGCCATCGCGACGGCCAGAGCGGCTTCATCAAGGCCGCAGAAGTCTGGGGCAGCTGACCCGGCTGCGCCGCCGGCACGCAACTCTTCGATCACAACAAGAACATGAATATCACCATACTTGGCGCGGGAGCCTGGGGTACCGCGCTGGCAATCGCCCTGGCCGACCGGCACCGCGTGCTGCTGTGGGGCCGGGATGCGGCTGCGATGCGGGATGCCGCGGCAACGCGTGAAAACCGCGAGTATCTGCCCGGATTCCAGTTGCCGGCGGCGCTCGAAATAGGCGCCGATTTCGAACGCGCGGTCGAGCATGCGGCTGCGGCAAGCCAGGCAGGCCAGGCGCAGGACAGCCTGCTGATCATCGCCTCGTCGGTCTCCGGCCTGCGGCCGCTGGCGCAGCAACTCGCACTGCAGCGGCAGCAAGGCCGTGCCATTCCAAACCTGGTCTGGCTGTGCAAGGGCTTCGAGGAAAACACGCGGCTGCTGCCGCATCAGGTGGTGCGCGAGGTGCTCGGCAGCGACGTGCCGCACGGCGCTCTGTCCGGGCCGTCGTTCGCGCAGGAGGTTGCGCGCGGCATGCCTTGCGCGCTGACGATCGCCTCGCATGCGGCCGCGCTGCGCGACACCGTGGTCAATGCCGCGCATGGACGCTCGATCCGCGTCTACTCCACCGACGATCTGGCCGGCGTCGAGGTCGGCGGCGCGGTCAAGAACATTCTTGCCATCGCCACCGGCGTCATCGACGGCCTCGGTCTCGGATTGAATGCGCGCGCCGCGCTGATCACGCGCGGCCTGGCTGAAATCAGCCGCTTCGGCATCGCCCTCGGCGGACGCCCGGAAACCTTCATGGGCCTGGCCGGCGTCGGCGACCTGATACTTACCTGTACCGGCGACCTGTCGCGCAACCGCAAGGTCGGCCTCGGCCTTGCCGAAGGCAAGAGCCTGGACACCATCGTCGCGGAGCTTGGGCATGTCGCCGAAGGCGTGCGCTGTGCGCAGGCGGTGCGGCAACTGGCCATGGAACATGGCATCGACATGCCGATCACCCAGGCGGTGGCGGCGGTCTTGTTCGACGGCGATTCGCCGCGCGAGATGGTGCATCGGCTGCTGTCGCGCGATCCGCGCGACGAAGCGGCGTAGCCAGCCTAGCAAGCCGCGACGGATTAGTGCTTCGGACAACCGCCTGTGTGCAGGCCCAGAGGCCTGTACTACGCGTCATCCATTAACTTCCATCCGCCTTGCTGTCGTCGCCCTTGCGCAGCATGGTCATCAGCACCGAAGCATTCTCCGCCGCCGCCAGCGCATACGGCGTATTCCCCTCGAGGTAAAGCATCTGCCCGGCCTGCAATTGCCGGCGCTGCCCAAGCGCCTCGACTTCCACGCTGCCTTCAAGGCAATGCAGGGTCAGTTCGCCCTCGATCTGATGCTCTGGAATCGACTTGCCCTTCGGCAGCACCAGCCGCATCACTTCGAAGTCATTCGTTCGCACCAGCGCTATCGATGCGGAGTCGATCAACTTGTCGCCGAGCGGGCGGATATCGATCAGTTCACCGGGAGTGGCATGGTGCAGTGACATGGGCATTCTCCTTATGCATCCTCGTTCTCGATGTTATCCAGACTGCATCAATACCCGGTTTGTTCCTTTGTTTGCCGCCAATAGCGCCGTCGGAGATCTTTCCGCCTGGATGCCATGCAGGGGCAGCTGCTTGTCCGCCGGAATCCGGCCTTCGGCCATCAGTGACATGTAGCGCAGGCAGCAGACGCGCAGGAAGGACGTGAAATTGTCGACCTCGCCGCGGTAGGCCACCAGTTCATCGTAGAGCTTGGAGATCAACCGCGTCGTCGTCAGCCCGTCGCGCGCGGCGATTTCATCAAGCGCTTGCCAGAAAAGATTTTCCAGCTTGATGGAAGTGACGGCCCCGTGCAGGCGGATCGAACGGGCACGGCATTCGTAAAGATGCGGGTCGGCCTTGACGAAGATTTCACACATGACGGCTCCTCATGAGGGAAGGCGCGGGACCGTGCGCAAGCGCATCGCAGATGCGTCATGCATGCGGCAGGCCCGCGGAGCCCATTGTTATAGCACGATCTGCGTCCCCAGCAGTTTGAGGAACTGCGCAATCCATGCCGGATGCGCCGGCCATGCGGGCGCGGTGACAAGGTTGCCGTCGGTGACTGCGGCAGTCACTTCGATCTCCGCATACTGTCCGCCGCCGAGTTCGACTTCGGGACGGCAGGCAGGATAGGCGGAACAGCGCTTGCCGTGCAGCACGCCGGCCGCGGCCAGGATCTGCGCGCCATGGCAGATGGCGGCGATCGGCTTGTCCGCCTTGGCGAAATGCCGCACGCTCTCCAGCAGCGTGGCGTTGAGCCGCAGGTACTCGGGCGCGCGACCGCCGGGGATCAGCAGCGCATCGTAATCCTGCGGATTGATGGCATCGAAATCATGCGTCAGCGTGAAGCGATGGCCCGGCTTCTCGGAATAAGTCTGGTGGCCTTCGAAGTCGTGGATGGCGGTGGTGATGAACTCGCCGGCTTTCTTGCCGGGGCAGACCGCATGCACCTGGTGTCCGACCGCAAGCAGTGCCTGGAAGGGCACCATGATTTCATAGTCTTCGCCGAAGTCGCCGACGGGCATCAGTATGGTTTTCGCAGCCATGATGGTCTCCTGGTGTGAGCGCGGGAGCACGGGAATATGCGCGCGCGAACCGGCATTGTTCGCCCTGTCGGCATCCGTCGGGTAATCGCCGGTTACTACATGCCGCGGCGCATCGTTGCCTGAAGGTCGGAGGGGCTTGCATTGCATCAATAGCTTAAAAGTATCGGGTTGCGTCGTGTTTTGCCGGCTTCTCGTTGGAGCGGGTTACGAGTCAGTGTCGGGTTTGCCCGAATGCGGTGTCCGGCGCGGCGGGGTACAACGTCCACCGGGTAGGCAGCAAGGTCAAGGTCAGCCGACCCCCACGACGTTCGCGCAAAACGCACCGGGCTGTTACCGCATCGGCAATTGCTCGCACGTATCAGGACATGCTTAATCCGCTAATTGCCTTTCCGGAAGGAATCACCCTTCAAGTTTTTTTGTATCAATATGCCCGTCACGCAAACTAATTGAGGAAACTCAAGTCACAGTGCACGCGACACAGGCAATGTGCCGCCTTCCAGGCTTCGGTAAACCAGTCGGGAAGTCGGCCGTCATCCCGCAGCGTCCTGACAATGAACAATGTTTCTGGCTTGTCAAAGTTCTTGTCGGCAATTGCCTGCATAATGTACCGGCATCATTGATTTAATTGCGTGCAATATTTCATATAAGAAAGCACGCCGCAGCACTTTGATGATGCATGACGGTAATAGGGAAGTCATCGGGGGTTGCCAGACTTCCGTCATATACTAGTGGTTTGTTCGTCCTTCAATTAGATCTATTTTTATGCAAAACACCATCTCCTTCGCTCCGCGTCGTACCCTGTCGCGCGCCGTCAGCCGCGGCTTTACCCTGATCGAAATCATGGTGGTCGTGGTCATCATGGGCATTCTCGCCGCGCTGGTGGTGCCCAAGCTGATGGGCCGCGCCGATGATGCGCGCATCACCGCGGCGCGGCAGGACATCGCCACCCTGATGTCCGCGCTCAAGCTCTACAAGCTCGACAACCAGCGCTATCCATCTACCGAACAAGGATTGCAGGCCCTGATCAGCAAGCCGACCAGCGGTCCGGCCGCCAACGGCTGGAAGAGCGGCGGCTATGTCGACAAGCTGCCCAACGACCCGTGGGGCAATCCCTATCAGTACCTGTCGCCCGGCGTGAAGGGCGAGATCGACGTCTTTTCCTTCGGCGCCGATGGCCAGGCCGGCGGTTCCGGCAATGATGCAGACGTAGGTTCGTGGGATCTCTGATTCATACTTCGCCGACCCTGATCCAGCGTGCGCGCCCGCGTGCCGCACGCGGCTTTACCCTGCTTGAACTGCTGGTGGTGCTGATCATCGCCGCCTTGCTGATGGGCGTGGTGGCCTTCAACGCCATGCCTGGCGAACGGCAGGCGCTGCAGAACGAGGCGCAGCGCATTGCGCTGCTGCTGCAGCTGGCGCGCGACGAAGCCATCGTGCGCAACCGCCCGATTGCCTTCGAAGCCGACAACACCCGTTACCGCTTTCTCATCCGGGAGGAAAACCAGTGGCAGACGCTGGGACAGGACGACCTGCTGCGCGAGCGCGAATTCAGCCGCGCTCCGATCGCGCTGTCGATCGTTCCCGTACTGTCGGCGGACAACGGTCCGCTGCGCATCGTATTCGGCCGCGAGCCGGTGGACCGGCCCTTCGTGCTGACGCTGGCCATGGGCGACTCCAGCGTCGCGATACGCGCCGACGGCGTCGGTCACTTCACGGTGGAATGAGATGCGTATCTCCCGTCCTTCATCACGGTCGCAACAAGGCTTCACCCTGCTCGAGGTGCTGGTGGCGCTGGTCATCGTCGGCACCGCGCTCGGCGCCAGCCTGCGCGCGGTCGGCAGCCTCACGCAGAACAGCAGCGGCCTGCGCGCGGCGATGATGGCGACCTGGTCGGCCGAGAACCGCCTGGCGCAGATCCGCCTCGCGCGCGAATATCCGGCCATCGGCAAGCGCAGTTTCGAATGCTCGCAGGGCGACCTGAAACTGACCTGCGAAGAAGACGTGCTGACCACGCCGAATCCGTTCTTCCGTCGCGTTGAAGTCAGCGTCTACGACGGCGGCGACACGCAGCGGCGCCTCATCAAGCTGGCGCAGATTGTTCCCGATCCGCAGAGGGCGCGATGAAGACACAGCGCGGATTCACCCTGATCGAACTGCTGGTCTCCATCATGGTGCTGGCGATCGTTGCCGTGCTCGGCTGGCGCGGCCTCGACAGCATCGTGCGGGCTCGCGTGGCGCTCAATGCCGACCTCGACCAGACGCGCGGCATGCAGCTGGCGTTCGCGCAGATGCAGAGCGATCTCGACCATATCGCAGTCAAGAAGAATATCGGCAGTCGCTCGGTCCTTTCCTCGCAGGCGGGACGTGTGACGCTGGTGCGCAGCGTGTACGCCGAGAACCAGCCGACGCGGGTGCAGGTGGTGGCCTATCGCATTCGCGACGGCTTGCTGACGCGGCGCGAATCTCTCGCCACGCGCAACCTGCTGGAGCTCGATACCGCATGGCGGGCGATGCTTGCCGATACCGACAACTCGGCGGTGGTCCAGCTGACGACGGATGTGGTGGCCATGCCGGTGCGCATCTTCATTCCGGATAACCAGGGATGGCGCCCCGCGGTGGAGAATGCGGCCTCGATGTCCGGGACGCCGGCGGGTACGACCGTACGGGGCCTGCCAAACGCGCCGCTGACGACCACCGAGCCGACCGGCCTCGAAGTGACGCTGCAGTTGCGGGACCGTCCCGCAGGGCTGGTCAAGGTCTTCCTGGTGGGGGTGGTATGAACATGCGCATGCATTCCCGTGAACGCGGCGTCGCAGTGGTCACCGCACTGCTGCTCACGACGCTGGCGATCACCATCGTCGCCAGCCTGTTCTGGCAGCAGCAGGTGCAGGTGCGCTCGATCGAGAACCAGCGTCTGCAGATGCAGAAGCAGTGGATTCTGCGCGGTGCGATCGACTATGCGAGGCTGATCCTGATGGCCGACACAAGGAAGGATGTCGACGGTCTCGATGAACCATGGGCGGTTCCGCTGGCGGAAACCCGGCTTGACGATTACGTGGAAAACGGACGTTCGGGGTCGGATGTGCCGGATGCGGTGCTGTCCGGCGGCATCGAGGATGCGCAGGCGCGCTTCAATCTTGCCGGCATGTGCTGCACGAACAACCAGCCTGATGCCAAGAAGGTCGCCGCGTTCGCAAGGCTGCTCAGCGCGCTGCAGCTCAATGCGTCGCTGGCGCAGGCGACAGCCAACTACCTGGTATCGTCGCGGGCAGCAGGCAATACGGTCGGCACCTTGAACCCCGACCCGGGTAGTGCCGCGAATGGGGGAGGCGGCGCAACGGGGGCGAATCCCGCGGCCGGCGCCGGCGCCAATCCCGGCGGCCAGATTTCTTCCACCGCAGGGCAGCGTTCATTGAATCTGGTGCATGTTGACGATCTGCTCGCCGTACCCGGTTTTACGCCCGAGATTGTCGAAAAGCTCAGGCCATACCTGATCGTGCTCGACGATGCCAATACCATCAACATCAACACCGCTTCGGCCGAAGTGATTCATGCAGCCATTGATACACTATCCATTTCGGATGCCAGGGCAATCGTCATGGCGCGCAGGAATGCCTCGTTTCGCAGCAGCAGTGATGCCGCCTTGGTGGCCGTACTGGGGCAGAAGACGCTGGGCGCCGGCGCTGGTTTCCAGACGAACTATTTTTTGATTAACGGCAAGGTTCGTCTTAACCGCGCCGGCATGCAGATGCAGGCTCTGATAAACAGGAAGCAGCAAAGCAACACGCCGGGTGTTGGGCAAGGCAGTTCCCAAGTCATCTGGATTCGCGAATTCTAAAAAGAAAGAGCAGAACATTGAGCACCCTTTACATACGCCTGCCGTCGCATGCCACTGCCGAAAACCTGCAGCCGGGCATGCCGCTGTACTGCGAATATGCGTCGGCGACCAATAGCGGAGCGCTGGAACGCGAGGGCATGGCTGCCTTGCCCGACATGCATGAACTGGTGCGCAAGGCGCAGCGCGTCGTGCTGCTGCTGGCGCCGGGCGACGTGACCCTGCTGCGGGTGAAAGTGCCGCCGCTGTCACCGGGACGGCTGAAGGCCGCGCTGCCCAACCTGGTGGAAGACCAGCTGATGAGCGATCCCGCCGAATGCGTGGTGGTCGCGGACAATACCCGCAATGAAACCCGCACGGTCGCGGTGGTGCAGCGTTCCTGGCTGGAACTGCTGTCACGCACGCTGGCCACCTTGGGCGCGCGCAGCGTGTCCGCCGTGCCGGCGCAGCTGTGCCTGCCGGTCCAGGCGGACGCGGTCAGCGCCACCGTGGCGGAACATGGCGGCGACATCGACGTGGCGGTGCGCCTGTCGGAACAGGAGGGACTCGGACTGTCGATCGTCGCCGACCAGCCGGAATCGGCCGCGTTCGAAGTGATGCAGTCGCTCGCCATGGTGGTGCCGCAGGCGCCGATCACGCTGTACGTGCCGCAGGCGAGGGTGCGCGACTACCAGGATTCGCTGCACATCGCCCCCACCCTGAGCGAACGCATCACGCTGCATGCCGACAACTGGCAGCGCTGGATCGGCGTTGCGTCGAAGACCAAGATCGACCTGATGAGCGGACTGGGCGCGGAGGCCGGACCGAAGTTCAACTGGTCGCGCTGGCGCTGGCCGGTGGCGCTGGCGCTGCTGCTGCTGCTGGTCAACCTGATCGGCCTGAATGTCGACTGGCTGCGCATGAAGCGCGAGGCCGAAGTGCTGCAGGCCGGCATGGTGCAGACCTATAAATCCGCCTTCCCGAAAGAAACGGTCGTCATCGATCCGCTGGTGCAGCTGCGGCAAAAGCTGGCCGGCGGCCAGCGCCAGGCCGGCCAGCTCGCACCCGACGATTTCGTCGCGCTCGCCGCCAGCTTCGGCGAGGCCTGGAGCGGACTGGGGCAGGGCGGCAACGCCATTGCCGGACTCGAATACCGCGACCGCAGCCTGACCGTGAAATTCAAGCCCGATGCCAATGTGCCGGCCGACCAGCTCAACAGCGCGCTGTCCTCGCGCAACCTGTCGGCGACCCAATCCAGCGCCGGCGTATGGCAGATCAGGAGCGGAAAATGAATGCAGCCACCAGCCGCGCAGGCGGCCTGAAACAATCCTTCTCGGCGTTCTGGAATGCGCGCAACAAGCGCGAGCGCAACATGCTGAGCATTGCCGCCGCCGTGGTCGTGCTCGGCCTGCTGTACGTGCTGCTCATCGATCCCGCGCTCAGCGGACGTGCCGCACTGGAGCGGCGGCTGCCAGCGCTGCGCCAGCAGTCGGCCGAAGTGCAGGCGCTGGCCAGGGAAGCTTCCAGCTCGGGCGTGGCGGCAGGCGCCAATGCCGATGCCAACACGCCGCCACCGCCGCCGATCACCCGCGAGCGCCTGGAGGCCTCGCTGACCGACAAGGGCCTGAAGGCGCAGAGCCTGAGCCTGACCGGCGAGCTGGCGCGGGTGCAGCTTGCCGGCGTATCCTTCGCCAGCACGGTGGAATGGCTGGCGGAATTGCAGCGCACGGCCAGGGTCGGCGTGGTCGATGCCGTGGTCGAAGCCCAGGCGCAGCCCGATACCGTCAACGCGACGCTGTCGCTGCGCCAGCAGAAAAGCCAATGAAAGGCGCAATGAAAGCCGCAATGAAGGATGCCATGGGCAAAGCAGGGGAGAAACAATAAAAGTGCGACGCCTCATGATATGGTTAGTGGCCGCGACCGTCACCGTCGCGCTGACCGTGGTGGTGTTCTGCCCGGCATCGTGGATGAGCTTGCTGCTGGAAAAGCAGACCAACGGCCGGCTGACGCTGGGCGATGCGCAGGGCACGCTGTGGAACGGCTCGGGCTTCATCGGCGGCGCGCCCGGACCGAACGATCCGGTGACGCCGCTGCTGCCGGGACGGTTCAACTGGCGCCTGTCGCCGCTGGTGCTGCTGGGCCAGGTGGATATTGCATTGGAGAACAAGGAAGCGCTGACCCAGCCCGTGCGCATCACCGGCAGCTGGAACCAGTGGCAGGTCACGCCCGGCGGCCTGAAGCTGCCGGCCGAGCGGCTCGCCGGCCTCGGCGCTCCGCTCAACACCATCCAGCCCTCTGGCCGCATGGTGCTGAACTGGACGCCGCTGCAGGTGGCGCGCAACGGCAATGCGGTCGAAGTCAGCGGCACGACGACGCTGCAGATGGAGGACATCGCCTCGCGTCTGTCACCGATCAAACCGCTGGGAGCTTACCAACTGATAATGGATTGGCGCGGCCAGCAGGCACAGCTGGCCCTGAAAAGCATAAGAGGTCCGCTGCTGCTGAGCGGCACAGGTTCGCTGGCCAATGGAAGACTGCGGTTTTCCGGCAAGGCCGAAGCAGAAGAAGGGCAGGAAGAACGGCTGGCAAATCTCTTGAATTTGCTGGGACAACGCCGACGAGAAAACGGCAAAGATGTTATCGCGCTAGAGTTCAAATGAAAAAAAATCGATCAGCAGAAACATTCCGACGGACGGCTAAGATGTCCGCGACCATTACCTCCGGTCTGACGACGGCGCCGTGGCGCCGCATCAGCGCCGCCGCATTGTTGCTGTGCGCCATGGCCGGCATGCCGAACGTCAACGCGCAGGACCCGAGCTCCAATCAGGCGACGCTCAACTTCGTCGGCGCCGAGATCGAGTCGGTGGTCAAGGCGATCGGCCACTACACCCGCACCACCTTCATCATCGATCCGCGCGTCAAGGGCACCATCAACCTGGTGTCGGAAAAGCCGGTCACCAAGCAGCAGGCGCTGCAGATGCTGGCCTCTTCGCTGCGGCTGCAGGGCTTCGCCATGGTCAGGAGCGACGGCGTCACCAAGGTGGTGCCGGAAGCCGACGCCAAGTTGCAGGCCGGGCCGATCCAGACCACCGGCGATGTGCGCGGCGACCAGATCGCGACGCAGATCTTCCGCCTCAACTACGAGTCCGCAGCCAACATGGTGCAGGTGCTGCGTCCGCTGATCTCGCCCAACAACACCATCAACGTCAACCCCGGCAACAACAGCATCGTCATCACCGACTATGCCGACAACCTCAAGCGCCTCTCGCGCATCATCGCCGCGCTCGACTCGCCGGCCGTGGGCGACCTCGACGTGGTCCCGGTGCGCAATGCGGTCGCCACCGATGTGGCGGTGATGGTCAACCGCCTGCTGGAGCAGAGCGGTCCGGCCGCCGGCGGCGACGCGGGCCGCGTCTCCGTACTGGCCGATACCCGCACCAATTCCCTGATCGTGCGCGCGCCGTCGGTGGCGCGCGCCAACCTGGCCAAGTCCCTCATCGCCAAGCTCGATCAGCAAACCTCGCAGCCCGGCAACGTGCACGTGGTCTACCTGCGCAATGCCGATGCCGTGCGGCTGGCGCAGACGCTGCGCGCGGTGGTCGCCTCCGACCCGAACGCGCAGGCCAACCTCGGCAATCAGGCCCAACAGCAGCAGCCGCAGCAGCCGCAGCAGGTTTCACCCGGCTCCCAGACCCAGCTCGGCCAGGGCGCGCTGAACCAGAACACGCAGTCGGCAAACCCCTTGCCGACGGGCGGCGCCGGCGGCTTCATCCAGGCGGACCCCGCGACGAACGCCCTGATCATCACCGCCAGCGAAGCGGTCTACCGCAACCTGCGCGCCGTGATCGACCAGCTGGATGCGCGCCGCGCGCAGATCTATGTCGAAACCCTGATCGTCGAAGTCAGCGCCGACCGTGCCGCCGAACTCGGCATCCAGTGGGCCGGCCTGTCGGGCGACGAAACCAGCAGCTACCGCGTCGGCGGTGCGACCGGCTTCACCACGCAGGGCGGCGGCAACAACCTGATCAGCCAGGCCATCTCGCAGGTCACCTCCGGCAATCCGCTGCCTCCGGGCAACGGCCTGAATCTCGGCATCTTCCGCCAGGTCGGCGGCTCGCTGACGCTGGGCGTGCTGGCCCGCGCGCTGGAATCCGAAGGCAATGCCAACATCCTGTCGATGCCCAACCTGATCACGCTCGACAACGAGGAAGCCCGCATCATCGTCGGCCAGAACGTGCCGTTCGTGACCGGTCAGTTCACCACCGCCGCTTCGGGCGGCGCGGCCGGCGTCAACCCGTTCCAGACCATCGAGCGCAAGGACGTGGGCCTGTCGCTGCGGGTGCGTCCGCAGGTGTCCGAAGGTGGCACGGTCAAGATGGCCATCTACCAGGAAACCTCGAACATCCAGCCGACCAGCAATGCCTCGGACATCATCACCAACAAGCGTTCGATCGAAACCAACGTGCTGGTGGACGATGGCCAGATCATCGTGCTCGGCGGCCTGATCGAGGATCGCGTCACCGACGGCGTCGAGCAGGTGCCGGGCCTGGGCAACCTGCCGGTGGTTGGCAACCTGTTCAAATACCGCAACCGTTCGGGCCGGAAAACCAACCTGATGGTCTTCCTGAAACCGACGGTCCTGCGCAGCAATGAACAAAGCATCAATCTCGCCGCGGACCGCTACGACTACATACGGAACGTCCAGGGCAATGCGCAGTCAACCAATCCTCTGCTGCTGCGCGATGTCAGCACCCCGGTCGTGCCGCCGCTGCAGAACGGCCGCCCGGTAGGCGGCGGCGTGGTCAACGTCGACCCGCGCACGCAGATACCGGCCGGCACCGTGGAGAACCCGCCGCCCTTGTCGCCCAACCAGGCGCCCCCCGCGCCGCCCCAGCCGGCACCCGCGCCGTCGCAGGGACCGGCACCGGCTCCCTCGCCGGCGCCGGGCTCCGGGCAGCAGCAGGGCGCCCCCGCAACCAACAGACAGTAGGAATGCAGTAATGAGTACAGTCCTCACCGATGCCCGTCTTCTCCCGTATGCCTTCGCCCGCGACCATGCGCTGCTTGCGCGCCGCAGCGAAGCCGCCGGCAATGCCGTTGAAGTCTGGGTATCGGATGCCACCGTGCCCTCGGCGATTGCCGAAGTCAGCCGCCGCTTCGGCCGCGTCAAGCTGAAGTCGCTGTCGCGCGAAGACCTCGAAATGGCGATCGCCAAAGCCTATGCCGGTTCCGGCAACGATGCCGCGCAGGTGGTGGATGAAGTCGAATCCGATCTCGACCTCGCCAAGCTGATGCTCGACATGCCGGCCATCGAGGACCTGCTCGAATCGGCCGACGATGCGCCGGTGATCCGCATGATCAACGCGCTGCTCACGCAGGCGCTGCGCGAGGAGGCGTCGGATATCCATATCGAACCTTTCGAGCAGATCTCGGTGGTGCGCTTCCGCGTCGATGGCGCGCTGCGCGACATCGTGCGGCCGAAGAAGGCGATCCATGCCTCGCTGATCTCCCGCATCAAGATCATGGCCCAGCTCGACATCGCCGAGAAGCGCCTGCCGCAGGACGGCCGCATCACGCTGCGCGTCGGCGGCAAGCCGGTCGACGTCCGCGTTTCCACGCTGCCCACCGGCCACGGCGAGCGCGCGGTGCTGCGTCTGCTCGACAAGGAAGGCGGACGCATGGACCTCAGCCATCTCGGCATGAGCCCGGACGTCTTGCAGCAGTTCGACCACCTGATCAGCCAGCCGCACGGCATCGTGCTGGTTACCGGCCCGACCGGCTCGGGCAAGACCACCACGCTGTACGCGGCGCTGACCCGGCTCAACGCGCCGGCCACCAACATCCTGACGGTGGAGGATCCGATTGAATATGAATTGCCCGGCGTCGGCCAGACCCAGGTCAATTCCCGCATCGACATGACCTTCGCCAAGGCCTTGCGCGCCATCCTGCGCCAGGATCCGGACATCATCATGATCGGCGAGATCCGCGACCTGGAAACCGCGCAGATCGCGGTGCAGGCTTCACTGACCGGTCACCTGGTGCTGGCCACGCTGCACACCAACGACTCGGCGTCGGCGGTGACCCGTCTGCTCGACATGGGCATCGAACCCTTCCTGCTGTCGTCCTCGCTGCTCGGCGTGGTCGCCCAGCGCCTGGTGCGCAAGCTGTGCCCGGTCTGCCGCAGGCATGACGGCGGACAGTGGCTTGCGGTCGGCTGCGACAAGTGCGGCCATACCGGGTTCCAGGGGCGGGTCGGCGTCTATGAATTGCTGACCACGACCGACCAGATCCGCAAGCAGATCCATGATCAGGCGCCGGAGGCCGAGATCCGCTCCACCGCGCAGCGCGACGGCATGAAGACCATGCGTGAAGACGGCGACCGCTGGCTGGCCGAGGGCGTCACCACGCAGGCCGAACTGCTGCGCGTGACCAAGGACTGAGACCGTGAGCGCCGACATGAACGCAGCAACGAACGTATTGATGGAAACCTGACCCGACATGCCCGCATTTCGTTATGAAGCCGTCGATCCCGCGGGTGCCACCCGCAAGGGCGTCGTCAATGCCGACAGCGCCCGCGCGGCGCGCTCGGACCTGCGCGCGCAGGGGCTGGTGCCCATCGTGGTCGATGCCATCGCCGCCCAGGTCGATGAACTCGGCCAGACGCGCAGCCGCGCCTTCGGCGACAAGCTGTCAACGACCGAGCTGGCGCTGTTCACCCGCCAGCTGGCCAGCCTGCTGGAAGCCAGCCTGCCGCTGGAACAAGCCTTCACCGCCTTGCTGGAACAGGCCGAGCGCACCTACGTGCGCGACCTGGTGGCCTCGATCCGCGCCGAGGTGATGGGCGGCTCCTCGCTGTCGGATGCGTTGTCCAAGCATCCGCGCGACTTCGCCGACATCTACCGCGCGCTGGTTGCCTCCGGCGAGCAGATCGGCCAGCTGTCGCGCGTGCTGTCGCGGCTGGCCGACTATATCGAGCGCCGCAACTCGCTGGTGCAGAAGGTGCGCCTGGCCTTCACCTATCCGGCCATCGTCACCGTGGTGGCGTTTGCGATCGTGATCTTCCTGCTGGCCTACGTCGTGCCGCAGATCGTTTCGGTGTTTGCCAATACCAAGCAGAAGCTGCCGCTGCTGACCGTGATCATGCTGGCCATTTCCGACTTCGTGCGCAGCTATGGCTGGATTGTCGCACTGGTGCTGATCGGCGCCTTCCTGCTGTGGCGCAATGCGCTGAAGAATCCCGACATCAAGTACCGCTGGCATCGCTGGCTGCTGACCGCGCCGCTGTACGGCAAGTTCGAGCGCAGCCTCAACACGGCCCGCTTCGCCAGCACGCTGGCCATCACCACCGGTTCCGGCGTGCCCATCCTGCGCGCCTTGCAGACCAGCCGCGACACGCTCTCCAACGTGGCCATGCGCGAGCAGGTCGAGGAAGCCACCACCAGCGTGCGCGAAGGCGTGGGCCTGGCGCGCGCGCTGTCGGCGCACAAGCATTTCCCGCCGATGCTGATTCACATGATCCGCGCCGGCGAAGTCACCGGCGAACTGCCCGCCATGCTGGAACGCGCATCGAATGCGCAGGAACAGGACCTGGAACGTCGCGCGCTGACCATTGCCGGCCTGCTGGAGCCGGCGCTGATCCTGGTGATGGGCGTGGTGGTGCTGCTGATCGTGCTGGCGGTGCTGATGCCGATCATTGAAATCAATCAGCTGGTGCGCTAGGCACCATTAATGCCGCGACAGGAATGCCGGGAGGTGCGGAAAAATGATAACTAGAAAAGGAATGAGATGAAGCGCTTGCCGCTCGCCATCAGTTTTGTGCTGTTCATCCTGCTGTGCGCATCGATCGCATACTGGGGTTTGCAGATGTTCAAGCCGCCGCTACGTCCGGTGGCGGCCCCGCCGCGCGCAGCGCCGCCGGAAGTCCGGCCGGAATCCGCCACCGCTCTCTTCGGCGGGCGTGCCGCCCCGGTTGCCGCCGCCAGCAATTACCAGCTGCGCGGCGTGATCTTTTCCGGCAGCGCACGCGACAGCGTGGCCATCATCAGCGCCGACGGCAAGCCGCCGCAGGCGATCCGGGTCGACCGCGAAGTGGTGCCCGGGGTGACCGTCAAGGAAGTGCATCCCGGTTATGTGATCCTGTCGGAGAACGGGGCATCGAAGCGCCTGGAACTACCCGAGACCGGACGGGATGCCGGCATTACCTCGCCAGCAGCCGCGCCGCGTCCGGCAACCCAGCCCATGCCGCCGGGCCGGGGCATGATGGGCAACCGCTCGCAGGGGGCGAGCATGCCCGGGGCGGGCAATGTCCCGGCCGCCACGCCGCCGAACCCGCCGGCCGCTCCTGCCGCACCGCCGCCAACCGCACAGCCCGCGCCACCGGTATTCATCCCCCAGCAGCCTGCCGCAGCACCTCCGGCGGCAACCGGCAATCAGCCTCCCGTCGTACCGCAACCAGCCGTCACCAATGCACCGCCGACCGTGGTAGTCACTCCGCCCGCGCAGGCGGGCAGCACGGGAATTGCACAGCCGGCGACTCCTCCAGGCGCATTGACGCCGGCGCCGCAGCCCGTCGTCCCGGGCTCGATCGGATCCAGCGGCACATCCACGGTGCCTGGTGCACCGCCGCTGCAAAGCCGCTAAGTCTCTCTGCCAAGCCAAGCCACTGCGGATCAAGCGGTGGCGGCGTGGTCAATCGTTGCCTGATTCGAATACGGAATGCCCGTCCCAGGATTTGGCGCGGGACTGGTATTGGATTTGCTATTTTTCGCCGCCGGATTCTCCGGAGAGCTTTCCGAACAGGCGCGCATGCAGGCTGAGGCCGCTTGCATGTTTGGTGGTGCCGGTGGCGAGCGCCTTGCGTTTTGCTCCCGCCACGGCAACATTGCGCGCCTTGAGGGGTTGTTGAGACGGTTCGGTGCGAATCGTCATTTTCTGCCGTTTCGCGAGCGCCTTGTTTGCCATTGCGGTGTCCTTCGCTGTGCCTGTCCCGTTCCATGATGTGCCGGTGGCGGACGCACGCACTGGAACAGGACAGGATGGGAATTGCTACAGCACGTAGCGCGACAGGTCTTCATCGATCGCCAGCGCGCCCAGCTTTTCGTCGACATATCCGGCATCGACCGTCACCGTCTTGCCGGTGGATTCGCTGGCCGCATAGGAAATCTCCTCGAGCAGCTTTTCCATCACGGTGTAGAGACGGCGCGCGCCGATGTTTTCAGTCTTTTCATTGACCGAGTAGGCGATTTCCGCGAGGCGCCTGATGCCTTCCGGGGTGAAGTCCAGCTTCACATCCTCGGTATTGAGCAAGGCTTCGTACTGCCGGGTGAGGCAGGCGTCCGTGCTGGTGAGGATGCGCTCGAAATCGGCGATGGCCAGCGACTCCAGCTCGACGCGGATCGGAAAGCGGCCCTGCAGTTCGGGAATGAGGTCCGACGGCTTGGCGAGATGGAAGGCGCCCGAAGCGATGAACAGGATATGGTCGGTGCGGATCATGCCGTACTTGGTGTTGACCGTCGTGCCTTCGACCAGCGGCAGCAGATCGCGCTGCACGCCGGCGCGCGACACGTCGGCGCCGCCGACTTCGGAGCGGGTCGCGATCTTGTCGATCTCGTCGAGAAACACGATGCCGTTCTGCTCGACATTGGTGATGGCCTTCTGCTTGAGCTCGTCTTCATTGACCAGCTTGGCGGCTTCCTCGTCGAGCAGCAGCTTCATCGCCTCGCGGATCTTGACCTTGCGTTTTTTCTTGCGCCCGCCGCCGAGTCCGGAAAACATCGACTTGATCTGCTCGGTCATTTCCTCCATGCCGGGCGGAGCCATGATTTCCATGTGAGGCGCAGCCTCGGCAACCTCGATTTCAACTTCGCGGTCGTCGAGCGAGCCTTCGCGCAGGCGCTTGCGGAAGGTCTGGCGGGTGGCATTGCCGCTGTCGCCGTCGGACACGGCATTCGGCGTCGAACTGAAACCGAAGTCGCGCGCCGGCGGCAGCAGGATATCGAGAATGCGGTCTTCGGCCGCGTCCTGCGCATGCGAGCGCACCTTGCGCATTTCCGATTCGCGGGTCTGCTTGATGCCGATGTCGATCAGGTCGCGGATGATGGTATCGACATCGCGGCCGACGTAACCCACTTCGGTGAACTTGGTCGCTTCGATCTTGATGAAGGGCGCATCGGCCAGCTTGGCCAGGCGGCGCGCGATCTCGGTCTTGCCGACGCCGGTCGGGCCGATCATCAGGATGTTCTTCGGCGTGATTTCATGCCGCAGCGGATCCGCGACCTGCTGGCGGCGCCAGCGGTTGCGCAGCGCGATGGCGACGGCGCGCTTGGCGCGGGCCTGGCCGACGACGTGTTTGTCAAGTTCGGAAACGATCTCTTGGGGTGTCATGTTCATGATGGTTTGCGCGGCACGGCGGACGCGTTATTCCAGGGTTTCGATGGTGTGCGACAGGTTGGTGTAGATGCAGAGCTCGCCGGCGATGGTCAGCGCCTTCTTGACGATTTCCGCGGGCGGCAGATCGGTGTTTTCCTGCAGCGCCTTGGCGGCGGACTGGGCATACACGCCGCCGGAGCCGATGGCGCCGACGCCTGCCTCGGGTTCCAGCACATCGCCGTTGCCGGTGATGATCAGGGTCGCTTCACGGTCGGCCACCAGCAGCATGGCCTCCAGGCGGCGCAGGATGCGGTCGGTGCGCCAGTCCTTGGCAAGCTCCACCGAGGCGCGCATCAGGTTGCCCTGGTGCTTTTCCAGCTTGGCCTCGAAGCGCTCGATCAGCGTGAAGGCATCGGCGGTGCCGCCGGCGAAACCTGCCAGCACCTTGCCCTGGTAAAGCTTGCGCACCTTGCGCGCGGTGCCCTTCATGACCACGTTGCCAAGCGTAACCTGACCGTCTCCACCGAGCGCGACAGTGCTGCCGCGGCGTACTGAAAGAATGGTGGTGCCGTGAAATTGTTCCATGGGGAATGCCTCGGATGCTGATAATTGTCCGCAGATGAGGGCAGGACGCCAGAATACAAGTGTACTCCGGCTGGCGGAACATGCTGCCTGAAGGGCGGCAAGAAGGCGGCGGATCAGTTCCTGCGGGGGGTGATGCGGATGATTTCGCTGAGGCCGATTACCTTCAGCAGTACGTCAACGAGATGATTGACGTGATGGAATTCGATTGCCTTGCCGTTGCCGCAGAATGGGCTGAGGCCCGTGAGAAGGCGGCTTGCGGCATTGAAATCCATGCGTTCGAGGCATGAGCAGTCGATGATGGCCGGATCGTGTTCGTCGGAATAAGTGGCGATCGCAACGATGAGCTCATCGACCTGGCCGGAGACAACGGCGGGCATCATGAAATGCTCCGAGCGGACAGGTGCGGATGATTCGTCGGGGGCGTTCACAATGCCGTCGGACGGTGCAACGAAGGCCGGCGGCGATACCTCGAAAGTCACGCAGTAATCGATGCTCAGCTCTTCGAATTCCTTTTCCCGGTTCAGCAGCTGCAGCACTTCGAGCAGCAGCAGCCAGCAATCTTCGGTATCGTCGCGGCGGCCGACCTCGATGATGGCGCGGATCCGGTCAGCCAGTTCCGATGCACCCACGAGAACGAGGTCGTGGCCGCTCTTCTGCAGCTTGCGCAGCGTGGCCAGGAGCAGTCCGCAGCCGGCGGCATCCACCGCCGTGACTTTCGCGAACTCCAGGCGCAGGGTGCGGTGATGCTCCGCCAGGTTCCGGATGCGTTCGATCTGCTTCTCGCATCCGCCGTCGAGCTTGCCCGAGAACGGAACCGTCGGCGTCGCCGCGGCGGCGGTCGTCTGGGGTTGATTGCGCAACGGCCTGTCCGTCCATGCGGGCGGCGAGGTCTCGAAGCGGCTCGCATAGTCAATGGCGAGTTCCTCGAACTCGGCCTGCCTGCCGCTGATCTGGTGCAGGTCGAGCAGCATCAGCCACGCAGTCTGCGGCAACTCGCCGAGATCGTCGGACGCGATCGCCGCCTGCAGCATCTGCGTGGTGAGCGAGGCCTGGCCGTTGGCATACATGATCGCGGCTTCCTCGATCACGGCATCCGTCTCCGAGGACGGCGTCGCGATATTGCTGACGGCGGTCTGGCCGTCGAGCAGGAATTCCGTGGTGCTGCCGACTTCCGGACCGAGCGGCTGCAGGGTGGCCGGGGCGGCCGGAGCGGGTGCCGCCGTCTTTTCCTGGCGTGCCGGCTTTCTGGATGCGTCGTGCGGAGCCGCCTTCGCTTCCACTTCCGGCCCTGGCTTTACCGGAGCGGCATCGGACGATGTGGTTCTGGCGCGCGAACGCTGATTGAGGGGCAGGTTGACATATTCGATGGACATTTCCGTTTCAATCGCATCGATCTTCAATGCGGTCTCCAACGCTGTATTCGTGTCGCGCTTCGCCGTCACGCCTTTGCCGGTATTGCGGGAAGAGGCGCTGGACGAATGGGATGAGCTGGAGGAGCCGGAAGATGCCGGAGATGGCGCGGAAGGGGAGGTGCTGCCGGAAGAACCCGGGATGCGCTTTGTGCGAGAAGCATCCTTGTCAGCCGGTTTGGCCGGCTGGCGGTCCTTCTTCCCGAAAAGCGAAAAAATACCCAAGATATCCCTGCCTGGAAAACGGTGCTGTCCGCAGCCTGGGCGGCTGGAGGAAAATTACAAGTGTGTAAAGGTAACACATCCCCATGCGGAGTTGTCGCGGGGAAGCGGCAGATGATGACTTTTTGTCACATTTTTGCCGCTTCCGGAGGTAGGTTATCGTCAAGTCCCTGGCCGGCTTGCCAAGCTTGTGCATCCTGTCCGGCAGACCAGAGGACATCGCCGCGCCTGCGCGGGACAGATTGCCGAAACCGCTTCTAGAAGCGGGCGCGGACGCCGACGATCAGGTTGCGGCCCGGCTGCGGGGCGACATCGCGCAACAGCGAGGTGGAGTATCGGATGTCCTTGTCGAGCAGGTTGCGAACGAGCGCGAACCAGGTCCATTGCGCGGCGCCGCCGCGCACCGTATACGACAGATCGGCATTGAGCATCGTATAGGCCGGCGTGACCGTCGATTCGAAGGCCGCCAGGCGATCCTGCCGCAATGCCCGCAGCAGCGAGACGCCGCCGCGCCAGGATGCCTGCCGGTAGCCGGCTTCGGCGCCGTAGCGTGTCGCCGGCTGCAGCGGCAGATTGCCGTCGCCGTCGAGCCTGCCGCGCGAGGTGTCCGCGAAGGCCCGCAGCGACAGGCCGTTGCCACGCTGGTTGTAGCTTATTTCCGCTTCCGCGCCGCGGATGGTCGCCTTGCCTTGCGCCCAGAAGCGAGTCCTGAACTCGCCTGCCGGGTCTGCGGCGCCATCTTCGTCGACGGTGGTGCCGTCGACGCGCCCGAAGATGTAATTGCGGATGCGGTTTTCAAACAGGTTGGCTTTCCAGCGCACCAGGCCTTCGGTCTTTTGCAGCGTCAGTTCCAGATTGCGGGACTTTTCCTTGTCCAGGCCCGCATCGCCGATGTCGAACGTGGCCGTCGATTCATGCGGGCCGTTCGAATACAACTCTTCGGCCGCCGGCGCGCGCTGCGCAATGGTGTAGGTGATGCCGGCGCCGTAGCCCTGGCCGAAGTTCCACAGGCCGCCGAGCGAATAGGAGTTCAGCCGGAAGCGCCGGTCGGCGAATGCCTCGTCTTCCGGACGGCGTTTCGCCACCTCGCTGCGCAAGCCCGCGCTGGCGCGCAGCGGGCCGAAATCGCGTTCCTCGACGAGGAACGCCGCGAACGAGGAAGACCTGGTCGCCGGAATGGTGTCGGGACGCCCGGTCTCGGCCGACAGGGCCGACAGCTTGGCGTATTCGCTCTGCAGGCCGAAGGTGCCGCGCCAGCCGGCGATCGGCTGGTGCGTGAGTTCCCAGCGCGTCTCGTGCGAACGGTTGGCGAAATCGGTTGCGGGCGTGCCGTCCGCTTCCTTTTCGGTGTGCTTGTAATCGCTCGTGCCGAGCTTGATGGTAGCGGACTCGATGCCCGCAAAGGGCTGCTTGATGTGGGCGGCGATGTCGCCGCGCGTCTGCGACAGATCGATGAAGGAACGCTCATCGGTCGGAATGCCGTAACGATCGTCGCGGGTATCGACCGATGCGCCGATGTAGCCCCAGTCGGCGACATGGGAGGCGCCGAAGCCGAGACTGCGCGCACGGGTAAAGGAAGAGGGGAGGCGGCCGGACGCCGATGCCGGATCGCCAGGTGCGGCAAGGCCGGGGATGCGGTAATCGTCGGTATTGCGCGCACTGCCGTCGAGATGCAGGCCGATGCTGCCCGCGGCGCCGTCTCCCGAAAAGCTGAACATCCGTTCCCGGTCCGCCGAGCCGAAACGCAGCTCCGCTTCACCGGACGGCTTGGACAGCAGCTCGGTGGGTATGCGGTCGTTGACCACATTGACCAGGCCGCCGATGGCGCCCGATCCATAAAGCAGCGCGGCGGGACCGCGCAGGATTTCAACCTGGCGCGCCGTGGCGGCGTCCGCGGCGACAGCGTGATCACTGGACAGGGTGGAAAGGTCGGAGACGGACATGCCGTTCTGCAGAATCTTCACGCGCGGGCCTTCAAGCCCGCGGATGATGGGGCGGGATGCGCCGGCGCCGAATCCGGATGCCGTGACGCCGAGTTCCTGCGATAGCGTTTCGCCAAGCGAGGAACCGAGCTTGTTGCGCAGTTCGTTGCCGGTCAATACCTTGGCAGGCGCGAGAATCTGCGCGCTTTCCTCATTGCCGAAAGGTGCCGCGGTGACGGTTACCGCAGGCAGGGTCGGGTCTGCGGTCTGAGCGTTGGATAGAGTGGGGGAGGCGAGCGCCGACAATACGGCGCCTGCCATCAGTGTGCGTTGAATGGCCATGGTCGTTACTTGCTGAATGGTGACATGCGTAGGAATGAGCCGCCTGCGCGGCGCACCGGGCTGGGCGACGGGCTGGGCGGCATCAACGGCATTGCGCGACGGACCCGCCGCCGCGGCATCGAAGCAGATGGTCAGGCAGCGGGCGGCGCGCGTGAAGAGAAATGGCAGACGGGCGGCGCATCCCAGGAGCGGAATGCCGCCAGCAATGCCGGCACCCTCACGGCATTGAGCAGCGGGGCGGCAAGCGGAAGCGCGTGTATGCCGTCGGCCATGGCGGCCGCATCGAACGCGAGGCAGGAGTGGTGAAACCCGGATGACGATTCGCCCGGGGAATCCGCCTGCTGCGTGATGCCGGCCTGCAGGCGGGCATGCTCGATCCGGTGAGCCAGGCCCGACCATTGCGCAAGCAGGAGTGCCATCGCCAGCAGGAAGGCGAGCGCACCGCTTGTTTGGTGTTGGCAGGATCGGAACGGCATGATTTGAATTTTAAGACGTCGGGAGCATACCTGCGCGGCGGCAGATCAATGCAGCGAAATCAGAGCGGCATTGGGGATTGGTATAAGGTCGCCTCGACCTGCCTCGACCTGCCTGGGGCGCATGGCAGCGTTGTCCGGCGCTGGGCTCCCCGCCCGCGGCGCTTCTCTCGCCTTGTCCCGCAACCCGAGGCAAACCGATTCAACCGATTCTTCCCTGTACCCCACTCACACTTCGCTCTCATCATGCGGCATCAGGGCTTATCGGGACTATCGGGACTATCGGCGCGCACTTGTGTGCAACCAGGTTGCATTATATAGCTATGCAAGCTTCCCATCGCATCGGGAGCGCGAAAAGCAAACAAGCGTACGAGCCGGGGCATCGTACGCTTGCGGGAGGGCGAGCGACAGGAGACGGCGCCGCAATATTGCGGCGCCGTGATCAGTCGCCGTAGAGCTTCTGTTTCAGTTCGCGGCGCTGCTGCGCTTCGAGCGACAGTGTCGCGGTCGGTCGGGCCAGCAGCCGGGGAATGCCGATCGGCTCGCCGGTTTCCTCGCACCAGCCATAGTCGCCGGCATCGATGCTGGCGATGGCCTGCTGCACCTTCTTGAGCAGCTTGCGCTCGCGGTCGCGGGTACGCAGTTCGAGCGCGTGCTCTTCCTCGATCGTCGCCCGGTCCGCCGGGTCGGGCACCAGGACGGTTTCGCGCAAATGTTCGGTGGTCTCGCCGGCGTTTTTCAGCAAGTCGCGCTCAAGCTGCTGCAGGCGCGCCTTGAAGAAGGCCAACTGCGCCTCGTTCATGTAGTCCTTCTCGTTCATCTGAAGGATCTGCTCTTCGGTCAACAGGGTGCCATCCTGGACGGCCGGGGTGGGTTTAGTTGTTTTGGTAGCCACTTCGCTTACTTTCGAAACTACGGGTTTTTCCATTGTATCCATTAATCCATCCCTTGCATTGTTACCGCTCATGGAAGGGCTGGACGTCTCTTTGGAACCGACCTTTGAAGCGGAGGTACTCGACGACCGTTTCAAATCCGTTGCTGCTGCCTTGCTCGCTTTCGGGGCCGCGTCGGCGACGGACTTTTTCTGCGCCCTGGTGGGTGCTGCCGTTTTCGAAATCGTCCCCTTGGCATTCTTCATTCCTGCTGTCTTCGCAGCAGGTTTTAAGTTGCTTTTTACCGTGCTTTGGGTAGGTTTGGCAATCGATTTTGTTGCCGCGGCGGCAGATTTGAGTGCGGCGGCGTTTTTGGAGGCCGGGCTGGGCGCGATCTTGTTCTGAACCGATCCCGGATTGCCCGCCTTGGCGGTCGCCGTTCGGACCAGCGCCGCGGTTTTATCGGCGCTTTTCACGGCGTTGCGTTTCGGGGCGGACTTGGTGACCGTTGCGTTCATATTGCCCTCGCTAAGTGAACCGCCCGACTGTCAGCTCCCCCGGCCCGAACTATGTCATGCCTGCCCTGAGGGCATTTTCAGGCTTCATCAAGCGGTATACGACGTCCTTGCATCTTGCCAAACCACCATCTTCATTGCATGAATAAAAATCAAAAACGGCAACAGTTTATACCAAACACTGCTCCAGTCCCTGCAAAATGGAGTCTTTCGGCAGGTTTTTTCCAATGAAAACCATTTTGCTGCCGCGCACTTCCCCATCGGTCCATTTCGCGCCGATATCGGTCCCCATCATTTGATGCACGCCCTGGAAAAGCACCTTGCGGTCCGCATCCTCCATCCATAGCACGCCCTTGTAGCGAAGCATGCGCGGTCCGAAGACCTGGACCACGCCGCCGAGAAACTCATCCAGGCGGGCGGTATTGAAAGGCCGGTTGCTGCGGAATACGAAGGCGGCGATGTCGTCGGAATGATGCGCATGATGATGGTCGTGATGCGCATGATCGTGGCCGCAATGCTCATCGCAGCCGTGGTCATGATCATGGTGGGCGTGGTCATGGCCCTGCTCCTCTTCGGAGAGGAAGTCCGGATCGATTTCCAGCTTGTCGTTGAGATTGAAGCCGCGCAGATCGAGCACTTCCGAGATCGGCACCTTGCCGAAATCCGTCTTCGATACCGGCGCCCGCGGGTTGATGCGCTTCAGGCGCGCGCCGAGCGCCGCCACTGCATTCTCATCCACCAGGTCGGTCTTCGACAGCAGCAGCTTGTCGGCGAAGCCCACCTGGCGCTGCGCTTCCTCATGCTCGTCGAGCTGGTACATCGCATGCCGCGCATCGACCACCGTGACGATCGCATCGAGCAGGTAATGCGCGGCCACTTCATCGTCCATGAAAAAGGTTTGCGCCACCGGCCCCGGATTGGCCAGGCCGGTGGTTTCGATGACCACATGATCGAAGTCGATTTCGCCGGCATCTCGCTTCTGCGCCAGCGTGGCGAGCGCGACGATGAGGTCGCCGCGCACGGTGCAGCAGATGCAGCCGTTGCTCATTTCGACAATCTGCTCCTTGCTGTCCTGCACCAGGATTTCATTGTCGATGTTCTCTTCGCCGAATTCATTTTCAATGACGGCAATCTTGTGACCATGCGGCTCGCGCAGGATGCGGTTGAGCAGGGTGGTCTTGCCGGCACCGAGAAAGCCGGTCAGTATCGTGGCGGGGATCAGTGTCATCGGGTGTTTCCTTTAATGCTTCATTGGGCGCAGTCGGCGCACCAGCCCTTGATGGTGAATTCGATGTCATGGCTCTGGAAGCCCTTGCCCAGGCTTTCTTCCAGCGCGTCGCGCAGCAGGCCGGCCTCGCCGATGCTGTCCAGGCAAAACACCTTGGCGCAGCGGGTGCATTTGAAATGGCCGTGCTGGTGGTGCCTGACTTCCGGGTCGGGCGAAGCCGCATGCTCGGTGCCGGCGCTGTAGCGGAACACGCGGTCGTCGCCGGCGATCTTGTGCGCCAGGCCGGCATCGATCAGGCAGTCGAGCGCGCGGTAGAGCGTGACGCGGTCCATGTCGGTGAACGCATCCTGCATGTCCTGGTGGGAAAATGCGCGCGGCGCATCCAGCAATGCCGCCAGGACATTGACGCGCGCGGCGGTGATGCGTACCGAAGCCTGGCGCAACTGCGCCTCTGCCCGCGCGGCGGTATCGGCGGGCGGGCCGGCGGAAATTTTCGCTTTTGTGCTCTTTGCCATGCTGCAAAACAAGACCGGGTAAGAGTGGAAGATGCCTGGCATGCATCGGCATGCGCAGCGCCGGAGCCGCTCATCGGTCCCGGAATGAAAATTATGACGCAATTTGCAATCGAGTTGCAGAAATTGTCGCGGGCGCCGTGGCGGCAGTGCGGCCTGACCTTATACCAATCCCAAGTCATTCCATGAAGCATGAGATCGCGTCTTTTTCCGTCCGGCCGCGCTGCACTCGTCATCCATCGCCCGCTATGGATTCCTGACAATGCGCATCGGCCTCGTCAGTCGAAAACATCCATCGATCTCATGGCACGTTACGACTTGGGATTGGCATTACGCTTTCTGCAGCAGCAAGCCTTTCAGGTACTCGCCTTCGGGAAAGCTGGTGGTCATCGGATGGTCGACGCCGGCCGATAAGCGTTTCAGGATCCGGGCATCCACTTTCGCGTCATTGGCGGCGCCGGCCACGATTTTCTGGAACAGGTCGGCGCTGATGGCCCCGGAACAGGAATAGGTGAACAGCAGGCCGCCTTCGCGCAGCAGCTGGAAACCCAGCAGGTTGATGTCCTTGTAGGCGCGCGCCGCGCGATCCACATGGTCCGGCGACGATGCGAATTTCGGCGGATCGAGCACGATCAGGTCGAAGCTCCGGTTCTGTTCGCGAAAGGCGCGCAGGGCCTTGAAGACATCGGCGTCCTGCCACTCGGCGCGGCCGGCGTCGAAGCCGTTCAGCTCGACGTTGCGCCGGCCGATCGCCAGCGCTTCGCCGGACGAGTCGATCGACGTCACGCCGGCCGCGCCGCCCTTGAGCGCCGCCAGCGAAAAGCCGCCGGTATAGCAGAAGCAGTTCAGCACCTCGCGCCCGGCCGCGTGTTCCATGACGAGTCGCCGGTTGTCGCGCTGGTCGACGTAGAAACCGGTCTTGTGGCCGGTCTTGATGTCGACCGCGTAGCGCACGCCGTTCTCGGCCACCAGGGTTTCCGGTCCCGGTTCATCGCCGGCCAGCGTGCCGGTCACAAGCGGCATGCCTTCGCGTTCGCGCACCGAGGCATCGGATCGTTCATAGACGTTGGGGCAGCCGGTCTCGGCGATCAGCGCCTGCACGATCGGCGCCTTCCATGCCTCGACGCCGGCCGACTGGAACTGGCACACCAAATGGCCTGTCCTGCCGGCGTACCAGTCCACCACCAGGCCCGGAAAGCCGTCGGCCTCGCCGAAGATGAGGCGGATCGCATCCGTGTCCCTCACCATGCTCATGCGATGGGCCAGTGCCTTCTTGATGCGGCGCTTGATCATTGCATGATCGATTGGCTCGCTTTCGTTGAAGCTCCAGACGCGTGCGCGGATCTGCGACTTCGGGCTATGGGCGGCGCGCGCCAGGAACTGGCCCGACGCCGATTGCACGACCGCCGTGGCGCCCGGCTTGTTCTTCTCGTCCGGCCTGCCTTCGATGTGGTCGATCGCGGTCGGGAAAATCCAGGGATGGCGGCGCAGCAGGCTTTTTTCCTTGCCGGGTTTAAGGGTAATGGTCAGCATATGGAGTCGGTTCAAAATGGTTGCGGCGACTGCCGCGGGTCGGGGTCAGGTGAGGCGGCGGTCGCCATGGCGACGGGATCAGCCCTCCGTATCGGCTTTCTTCTTGGCGCGGGGATGGGCCGCATCGTAGACCGCGGCAAGGCGCTGGAAGTCGAGCGAGGTATAGACCTGGGTAGCGGCGATCGACGCATGGCCGAGCATTTCCTGCACGGCCCTCAGGTCGCCTGACGATTGCAGCACGTGCGACGCGAAGGAATGGCGCAATACGTGCGGATGGACGTTGGCGGGAATGCCAAGTGCCTGCGCATGCTTCTTCAGCCGGAATTGCACGATGCCGGGCGTCACCCGCTTGCCGCGCTCGGTCAGGAACAGCGGATGCGGGTCCAGCCTGACCAGCGAGCCGCGTACGGCAACCCAGGCGCGCAGGGCTTCCAGCGCAGGCTTGCCGATCGGCACCTTGCGCTGCTTGCTGCCCTTGCCGGTCACGTTGACTTCGGCTTCGGCAAAATCGATCCAGCCGGCGGATTGATACTCGCCTTCGCGCACGAAGCGCAGGTCGAGGGAGGTCAGTTCCGATACCCGCAATCCGCTCGAATACAGCAGTTCGAACATGGCGCGGTTGCACAGCTGGGTGGGCGACTGCGCATCGCGTCCCGGCGTGCTTTCGGCGACCACGCGGATCGCGTCGTCGGCCGACAAGGCTTTCGGCAGCGGCTTGCTGCGCTTGGGCGCCTTGACGCCGTCCACCGGATTGGCCGGCAGCGGCTCCTGGTCCGACAGCCACTCGAAAAAACCGCGCCATGCGGACAGCTTGCGCGCGATGGAGCGCGGGTTCAGGCCCTGTGCATGCAGCTGGGAGGCGAACTTGCGGATATGAAAATGCCCGACTTCCGACATGGGCGGCGCGCCGGGCAGCTTGTCGACCATCCCGGCCAGCAGCCGCAAGTCATGGCGGTAACTGGTGACGGTATGCGGCGCCAGCTTGCGCTGCTTTTCCAGATGGTCGAGATAGGCGGCGAGGCGAGCCCGGTTGATCTCGGAATTCACGGTACGCGGTCGTTCGCGGTCAGTCGAGCAGGCAGTTCATCGCCGCGCTGGCGATTTCACCGATCTTGGTCAGGTAGTCGGTGGCCATGTCGGCGGTGAAGCGCTGCGGATCCGCCGAGCCGAGCACCAGCAGGCCAAAGGCTTCCGGCGCGCCGCCGACGCGCAGCGGCAGCATGGCGATCGACTGTACGGAAGCGGGGTCTTCCAGCCAGGAAGCCGCTTCGAAGTCCTGATTGGCGCCGCAGTAGGGAGCGGTCAGGCCGTTGCCGAAAATCTTGGCATCTTCCGACACCTCCGCCGCAAACCAGGTATGCGCATAGTCTTCCGCCACGCCCCAGATGCGCAGGGTCGCCTGCGGCACCGAAAAGGTGGCCTGCAGCCCGCTCACCAGGGTATGCGGCATGTCGACATCGTTGCGTGCCAGCAGCAGCGAGCGGGTCCATTGCAGAAACTTTTGCGTGATCGCATCGTTTTCCTCGGCGATGCGCAGCAATTCCGACAGACGCAGTTCATGCACCTTGATCTTTTCGCGCAGCACTTCCATCTGGCGCTCCTGCAGCGAGACGGCCCGGCCGGCCACCGGGCTGGTCAGCTTGACGCGGGAAAGCAGTTCGCTGTGCTCTTCGAAGAAACGCGGATTGTCGGACAGGAAATTGGCGACGGCGTTGGAATCCAGTTCGTAGGTCATAGGAGGGGAGGGAAGTTCTGTGATGGTCGCAGCATTCAACAGCCGGAAGGTTTCGCAACGGCATGCATGCCGGCCAAGGATCGAGCCGTGATTTTACCCGACAACCCGGCGGAAAGACGGGCCGCGGGTTGCCGGATTCTAATAGCCGGGGCGGCAATCTGCCTCGACGTTGACTAAGCCGGTCAAGGCGAAACAGCCCTGGCGGCTCAGATGTCGATTTCGCCTTCGAAAACGGTGACGGCGGGGCCGGTCATCATCACCGGCCTGCCTTCGCCTTGCCAGGCGATCAGCAAATCGCCGCCGCGGGTCGCGACCCTGACCGGCGAGTCGAGCAGTCCGCGCCGGATGCCGGCGACGACGGCGGCGCAGGCGCCGGTGCCGCAAGCCAGCGTTTCCCCGGCGCCGCGCTCGTAGACGCGCAGCTTGACCGCGTGGCGGTCGAGGATCTGCATGAAGCCGGCATTGACCCGTTTCGGAAAGCGGGCATGGCGCTCGATCAGCGGGCCCTCCTGGTGCACCGGCGCGGCCTCGACATCGTCGACCACCTGCACCGCGTGCGGATTGCCCATGGATGCCACCGATATCCAGCGCGTGCCGCCGTTGACGTCCAGCGGCCACAAAAGATCCTGGTGCATCTGCCGTCCCTGCAGGCCGCCGGCATCGAACGGAACGCGTTCCGGTTCGAGAATGGGCGCGCCCATGTCGACCGTGATGCCGCCGTCGGCTTCGAGTGTCGGCTCGATGATGCCGGACATGGTTTCCACCTTGATTGCCTGCTTTTTCGTCAAGCCCTTCTCGGTGACGAAGCGGACGAAGGCGCGCGCGCCGTTGCCGCACTGTTCCACTTCGCCGCCGTCGGCGTTGTAGATGCGATAACGGAAATCGACGCCGGGGGACTGTGGCTTTTCAACCACCAGCATCTGGTCGGCGCCGACACCGAAGCGGCGGTCGGCCAGCGCCTTCCATTGCTCCGGGGTGAAGTCGATGCGCTGGCTGATGGCGTCGATCACAACGAAGTCGTTGCCGGCGCCGTGCATTTTGGTGAATTTGAGTTTCATGGCTTCGATTATAGATAATCTGGACAAGCGGTCGGGCCCAACGGTGCAAAGGCGCTCAGGACTCCAGCGGCAGCTGGTCCGCACCGCCCTTGGCATAGACGCCGGGCACGCCGGGCGGGCGCGTCTTGAATCGCTTGTGCGCCCAGAAATATTCGGAAGGGGCTTCCAGGATGCGTTCCTCGATGAAGGCATTCATCCGGCGCGTCGCCTCTACCATGTCGCCGCCCGGATAATTTTCCCAGGCGGGATAGAACCGCACCCTCCAGCCCCGGTAATTCGGCAGATAGGTGGCGATGACCGGGATCACCTTCGCGCCGGTCGCCGAGGCAATGCGCGCGGGCGCGGTCAGGGTGGCGGCGGGAATGCCGAAGAAGGGGACGAACTCCGCGTCCTTCTCGCCGAAGTCCATGTCGGGCAGCATGAAGAAGGGCATGCCCTGGCGCAGCGCGCGGATGATGGGCTTGACCCCCTCGCCGCGGGAAAACAGCTTGATATCCGCATTGAAGCGCGTGCGGCCCTTGCGCAGCGCCTGGTCGAACACTTCGTTCTGCTGCCGGGTATAGATCGAGCAGGCGGTCGGGCCCTCCAGCATCACCGCCAGGCCGGCCACATCGAGGCAGACGAAATGCGGACAGAGCAGGATGGTCGGGCCCGCCGTCATTTCGGCGACGGGCATGGCCGGTTCCACCACGATCAGGCGCTCGAGGCGCTGCCGCGGCGCCCACCACAGCAGGGCGCGCTCCAGCACGCTGCGCGCGTAGTTCTGGAAGTGCCTGCGTGCGAGCGAGCGCCGTTCGGCCTCGGACAGCTGCGGCATGCACAGACGCAGGTTGGTCAGCGTGATATCGCGGCGCGGCTTCATGATCATGAACAGCAGGCTGCCGACCGCCTCGCCGAGGCGGCCAAGTATGGGCAGCGGCAGCCAGTGCAGCAGCCACATCAATCCAAGCAATAATTTCATCAAGCGGTTTCCTGCTGAACGGGCGCTGGAACGCCGGGCGGCACCTTGTACCGGTTGTAGCTCCAGAAATATTGGGAGGGGCAGCGTGCGATCAGCTGCTCCATCGCGGCATTGATGGCGCGCGCCTGCTGTTCGGGCGTCTCGCCGAGCGCCTGGTCGAAGGCGACGAAGCGCAGCACGAAACCGGCGCCGCGCGGCAGGCGTTCCGCATAAGTCAGGATGATGGGGGCGCCGGACAGCTGATGCAGCTTGCCGGGAAGCGTCATGGTATAGGCACGGCGGCCGAAAAACGGCGCCCACACGCCTTCGCCGTTCTGCGGAACCTGGTCGGGCAGCACGCCCACCGGCTGACACTGCCGCAGCGCCTTGAGCAGCATGCGCACGCCCGACAGGTTGGCCGGCGCCAGCCGCAGGTCGCCGCGCGCCCGCGCGCCCTCGATCAGCGGCTTGAGCGCCTGCTTCCTGGGCGGACGGTACAGTACGGTCAGGGGTGTCCTGCTTGCAACAATCTGCGCGGTGATTTCGAAGCAGCCGAGATGCGGAGTCAGAAACACGACACCCTTGCCGGCATCGAAGGCCGCCTGCACCAGTTCCCAGTTCTCGATGCGCGTGCTGTCAATGACTTTCCGTTGCGGCGCGCACCAGACGAAAGGCAGCTCGAGTACGTTCTTGCCGGCTTCGCGCACCGCCGCGTTCAGGTGCGAACCGAAGCCGGCAGCCTCGATATTGCTTCTCAGCCGCCGGCGATAGGAAGGCGAGGCAAGGTACACCAGCCGGCCGAGCACCGCGCCGATGGCATGCAGGACGGGCAGCGGCAGCCTGGAAAGCAGGCGGAAGAGGGCGACAAGCATCAAATGGAGCGAGAGAAAATTTGTGATTTTTTTCCAGACGCGTAAAATATCACAACGCTGTGCGATCCATTCCCGTGCAAACTGTTTCAGTTGGGAATAACCGTGCGGCACCGCCGAGTTAATAGACAACTTGCGAGGCGGCCTAAAAATTTCGCTAAAGCGTCGCAGGCTCGGTGGTTTGGCCGCGACATGGTCGAAGCAACTACTCAATAGGAAGCCTGCGATGGCAAATGAATATCTCTTTACTTCGGAATCGGTTTCCGAAGGTCACCCGGACAAGGTCGCCGACCAGATCTCCGATTCCATTCTCGACGCAATCCTGACTCAGGATCCGAAAGCGCGTGTTGCGGCAGAGACACTGTGCAACACCGGCCTGGTCGTCCTTGCCGGCGAAATCACCACCCACGCCAACGTCGATTACATCAGTGTCGCGCGCGACACCATCAAGCGCATCGGCTACGACAATGCCGACTACGGCATCGATTACAAGAGCTGCGCGGTCATGGTCTGCTACGACAAGCAGTCGCCCGACATCGCGCAGGGCGTCGATGAGGGCAAGGGCATCGACCTCGACCAGGGCGCCGGCGACCAGGGCCTGATGTTCGGCTATGCCTGCGACGAGACGCCGGAACTGATGCCCGCGGCCATCTACTATTCGCACCGCATCGTCGAGCGCCAGTCGCAGCTGCGCAAGGACGGCCGCCTGCCATGGCTGCGTCCCGACGCCAAATCCCAGGTCACGCTGCGCTATGTGGATGGCGTGCCGGTTGCCATCGACACCATCGTGCTGTCGACCCAGCATGCGCCCGAGATCGAACACAAGACCATCGAGGAAGCGGCGATCGAGGAAATCATCAGGCCGGTCGTGCCGCAGGAGTGGCTGAAGAATACCCGTTTCCTGATCAATCCCACCGGCCGCTTCGTCATCGGCGGACCGCAGGGCGACTGCGGCCTGACCGGCCGCAAGATCATCGTCGACACCTACGGCGGCGCGGCGCCCCACGGCGGCGGCGCGTTTTCCGGCAAGGATCCGTCCAAGGTCGACCGCTCGGCGGCCTATGCCGGCCGCTACGTGGCGAAGAACATCGTCGCCGCCGGCCTCGCCAAGCGCTGCCAGATCCAGGTGTCGTATGCGATCGGCATCGCCAAGCCGACCTCGGTAATGGTGACCACCTTCGGCACCGGCAAGGTCAGCGACGAGCAGCTGGCGCAACTGGTGCAGGAACTGTTCGACCTGCGGCCCAAGGGCATCGTGCAGATGCTCGATCTGCTGCGTCCGATCTATGCCAAGACGGCAGCCTACGGACACTTCGGCCGCGAAGAGCCGGAGTTCTCCTGGGAACGTACCGACAAGGCGGCAGCCCTGCGGGCGGCGGCCGGACTCTGAGTCTCCAGGCGCACGGGGATCGCCTTTCATGCAGCAGCCTCCGGACCGGCTGTCGAAATCGCGGCGACTCCGCAATGCCGCTGCTGCGTTAGCCGTTGCCGCATGCCTTCCGCTCCCGGTCCATGCCAGGAGCGAAGGACCGGCAAAGCCCTCGCCCGCCAGGCAGGACTGGTGCGAGAAGGTGACGCCGCGCCTGCCCGGCGTCACTGTCGCCGATTGCCGGGCGAGCGCGCTGCAGCCCACCGGCGCCGCTTCCCGCAAGGGCATTCCCATACTCATGCGTACCGTGCCGGCGAAAGCCGGCAAGCCGGCCGACGCCAGGCGCGTGCTGCTTCTGGGCGGCATCCATGGCGATGAACTGACTGCCTCGGCGATTGTTTTCCAGTGGATGAAGTGGCTGTCCATGCCGGAGGCGCAGACGATGCACTGGCATGTGGTGCCGCTCGTGAATCCCGATGGCCTGCTCGCGCCGAAGCCGCAGCGGGTCAATGCCAACGGCGTGGATCTGAATCGCAATTTCCCGACGCCGGGGTGGGAGAAAGACGCCCGGCATTACTGGATCAAGACCACCGGCAGCGATCCGCGCCGCTTTCCCGGCCAGTCTCCGCTGTCGGAACCGGAAACGCGCTGGCTCGATCAGGAGATCGAGCGCTTCCGGCCGGATGTCATCATTTCCGTGCATGCGCCATTCGGCGTCCTCGATCTGGACGGACCGGCCAAGGCGCCGCGCAGCTTCGGAAGACTGTATTTCAACCGTGTCGGCGTGTATCCCGGATCGCTGGGCAACTACGGCGGCACCCACAAGAACGTGCCGGTCATCACCATCGAACTGCCGAGTGCGCTGACCATGCCGAAAGCCGACGAGGCGCGCCGCATCTGGACCGACATGCTGGCATGGATAGGCGGCAGCGTGCCGCCGCAGAAAACGCGCGCAGCGTCGCCGGCGCAGCAAGGATCGCAGAAGGCGCTGGCCGAGCATTGATGCCGAATTGATGCCAATATCGATGGCGGCCCGCGCGGTTTTCCGCCATCCGGCATCGACTCCTGCGGTATAATCTCGGCTCCAAGGAGCGTTGCAGCACGGTGTTTCCGACATCGTGTCAGGCTTGGATATCTTTTTCGCAACGGCGCTCACGTTACTTTTTTCTATCTTCAACAGGAAAGGAGGGCGTGATGAGCGCCGTTATCTCGAACACCCAATCCCAAGGTTCCCAGCAGGACTACTTCGTTGCCGATCTCAGTCTCGCCGACTGGGGCCGCAAAGAGATCAAGATCGCCGAAACGGAAATGCCCGGCCTGATGGCCATCCGCGAGGAGTTCGCCGCATCCCAGCCGCTCAAGGGCGCGCTGATCACCGGCTCCCTGCACATGACCATCCAGACCGCGGTGCTGATCCAGACGCTGGAAGCGCTGGGCGCGCGCGTGCGCTGGGCGTCCTGCAACATCTACTCCACCCAGGATCACGCGGCGGCCGCGATCGCCGCCAACGGCACGCCGGTCTTCGCCTTCAAGGGGGAGAACCTGGATGAGTACTGGGACTTCACCCACCGCATCTTTGAATGGCCGAACGGCGAGTATTCCAACATGATCCTCGACGATGGCGGCGATGCCACGCTGCTGCTGCATCTGGGCACCCGCGCCGAGAAGGACATCAGCGTGCTCGACAAGCCGGATTCGGAAGAGGCCGTCTGCCTGTTCAATTCCATCAAGAAAAAGCTGGCGGCCGACCCGACCTGGTATTCGACACGCCTTGGCAAGATCAAGGGCGTGACAGAGGAAACCACGACCGGCGTGCATCGCCTGTACCAGATGCACAAGGAAGGCAAGCTGGCCTTCCCCGCGATCAACGTCAACGATTCCGTCACCAAGTCCAAGTTCGACAACCTGTACGGCTGCCGCGAATCGCTGGTCGACGGCATCAAGCGCGCCACCGACGTGATGGTGGCCGGCAAGATCGCCGTGGTCTGCGGCTACGGCGACGTCGGCAAGGGCTCGGCGCAGGCACTGCGCGCCCTGTCGGCGCAAGTCTGGGTCACCGAGATCGATCCGATCTGCGCACTGCAGGCCGCCATGGAAGGCTACCGCGTCGTCACCATGGATTACGCCGCCGAGCACGGCGACATCTTCGTCACCGCCACCGGCAACTACCATGTGATCACCCATGAGCACATGAAGAAGATGAAGGACCAGGCGATCGTCTGCAACATCGGCCATTTCGACAACGAGATCGAAGTCGCCGCATTGAAGCAGTACACCTGGGAAAACATCAAGCCGCAGGTCGACCATGTGATTTTCCCCGACGGCAAGCGCATCATCCTGCTGGCCGAAGGCCGCCTGGTCAATCTCGGCTGCGGCACCGGCCATCCGTCCTACGTGATGAGCTCCTCGTTCGCCAACCAGACCATCGCCCAGATCGAGCTGTTCAGCAATACCGCGGCCTATCCGGTCGGCGTCTACACGCTGCCCAAGCATCTGGACGAGAAAGTCGCGCGCCTGCAGCTCAAGAAGCTCAATGCGAAACTGACCGAACTGACGGAAGAGCAGGCCAGCTATATCGGCGTGAAGAAGACCGGCCCGTACAAGCCGGATCACTACCGTTATTAAGATGCGTTATTAAAGAAGCGCGCACGTCACATTCCGGCCGCAAGCCGGGATGTGACGTGAGGCGGGAGAGGAATGTTCAGCGAAAGCTTTCCCTTCCGCCGCGCTCCCTGCATTGCCGGCAAGAGGAGGTCGACATGCGTTTGCTGCTTACCTGGCTGATCAATGCCGCGGCATTGTTCATCGTGCCTTTTCTGATGAAGACGGTCTACGTCGAGAATTTCGTTGTCGCGCTGATCGCGGCGCTGGTGCTCGGCCTGGTCAATGTGCTGATCAAACCCGTCCTGGTGCTGCTGACCCTGCCGGTCACGCTGCTCACGCTGGGGCTGTTCATCTTCATCGTCAACGGGCTGATGTTCTGGGTGGTCGCGAATTTCGTCAGCGGCTTTTACGTCGCCGGCTTCTGGTCGGCGGTCGCGGGCGCGCTGCTGTACAGCCTGATCTCGTGGGCACTCTCTGCTCTACTGCTTAAAAAATGACACAAAAGAATTTCAGCATCGAGTTTTTCCCGCCGAAGACACCGGAGGGCGCGGAGAAACTGCGCGCGACGCGCGCCAAGCTGGCCGAGCTGCGGCCGAAGTATTTTTCCGTGACTTTCGGCGCCGGCGGATCGACGCAGAAGGGCACGCTGGAAACCGTGCTCGAGATCCAGCGCGAAGGGTATGAGGCCGCGCCGCATCTGTCCTGCATCGGCAGCTCGCGCGAAAGCCTGCGCGCCATCCTCGGCGAATACAAGGCCAACGGCATCCGCCGCGTGGTGGCATTGCGCGGCGACCTGCCGAGCGGCTACGGCGCATCGGGCGAATTCCGTTATGCCAACGAGCTGGTGGAATTCATCCGCGCCGAGACCGGCGACTGGTTCCATATCGAAGTCGCGGCCTATCCGGAAACCCATCCGCAGGCGAGGTCGCCGCAGGACGATATCCAGAGCTTCGCCCGCAAGGTCAAGGCCGGCGCCAATGCCGCCATTACCCAGTATTTCTACAATGCCGATGCCTACTTCCGCTTCGTCGAGGATGCCCGCAAGGCCGGCGTCGACGTGCCCATCGTCGCGGGCATCATGCCGATCACGAACTACTCCCAGCTGAGCCGCTTTTCCGACATGTGCGGCGCCGAGATCCCGCGCTGGATTCGCCTGAAGCTGGCCAGCTTCGGCGACGACACCGAATCGATCAAGGCCTTCGGCCTCGACGTCGTCACGGATCTGTGCGAAAGATTGCTGGCCGGCGGCGTGCCGGGCATGCATTTCTATTCGCTCAATCAGGCGGCCACGACCACGGCATTGTGGAAGCGGCTGGACCTGTCGAACCGGTAAGGGCGGGCAAGGACAGGCAAGGGCGCAGACGCTCGCGATAGTGGCGGCCGTCGGCTGATGGCCGCCCTTGCCATCAACGCCGCCGTCAAAGCTGCAAGGACTCGGTGATCACGCGGTCGAGCGCGATATCGAATGCATCCGCTTCAAATTCGGTGAGCGATGCCGCATAGGCAATTCCCACCGTCACCGGACGCGGCGCCTGCGCCAGCGTCCTGTCATAGAATCCTCCGCCATATCCCAGCCGGAAGCGCTGCTCATTGAAGCCGACGCACGGCACCAGCACCGCATCGGGAAGCAGTTCTTTGTCGCCTGCCGGAATGGCGATGCCGTATTGGTCTTTTTGCATCGCGTCCCCCGGCGTCCATGCAATGAAGCGCAGCGGCGCCTCCTTGCCGACCACCACCGGCAGGGCCAGCGCAATGCCGCGTCCCGCAAGCTTTTCATATGCGTTTCGCAAGTCCGGTTCGCCGCGTATCGGCCAATACACGCCGAGTGTGCGCAAAGGATGCTCAATGCACCACGCTTCCACGCGCTCGCCAATGCAACCATCCATCTCTTGCCGAACTTCGGCGGACATTGCTTGTCTGTTGGCAAGCAATGTCTTTCGCAAGGCGATTTTGGTCGGTTTGGTTGACATGGCATTCGGCATGGCGTGGTCGGGTTGGTCGTGATTGCGCATGCTATTCTAGTGGTGCGAGTTAAAAATTTGTTGGTCAAGTGATGCATGAGGAGCATCCCGATACCGCGCGATACCGCGTCTGGAATGCGCGCAAGGCTTCGGCCCTGCCGGGCTCGTTTCCTGGTCTCGACATGATCATTTGCCATCAACGAATTTCCGGCTCACTCCACTAGAGCATCTCCTGCGCGCATCCCGTTGGTCCCGGCGACTGTGCGACATGCTTGAATCAGACACGTATTTTTTGAAAGCGGTTTTTGATGTCTCCTATGAAATGGATGGCGGGCGTTGCATTCGCCGCAGCCTCGGTCGTGCTGCTGCCCCAGGCAGCCCTTGCAAAGAAGCCGGCACCCCAGCGCGCCGCGCCCGCGTTTGCCTCCGATGATGATGTCTTCATTGCCTTGCGCGATGCCTCGCGCAGCGGCGATCTGGCGCGGGTCGAGGAGCTTGCCGCCAAGCTCGGCAATTATCTGATGCCTTCCTACGTCGACTATTACCGCCTGCGCCCCCGCATTCTCACCGCCTCCGAACAGGAAATCCGGGGTTACCTGACGCGTTATGACGGCCAGGCCATCGCCGACCGCCTGCGCAACGACTGGCTGCTGGAACTTGGACGCGCCCGCAACTGGACGCTGTTCGACGAGCAATATCCGCTGTTCGCGCTCAACGATGACACCCAGCTCAAATGCTATGCGCTGATGTCGAAGGCGCAGAAGGGACAGAATGTGGCCGAGGAGGCGCGCACCGTGCTGGTCGGCCCGCAGAATTACGGCGAGGCCTGTCCGGCCCTGATCACGACGCTGGTCCAGGCCGGCCAGTTCACCCAGGACGATGTGTGGGCGCAGATCAGGCTGGTCGCGGAATCCGGTTTCCCCGGCACCGTCCGCCGCCTCGCGCCGCTGACCGACGCCAGCGAAACCGCGCTGATGCAGGCGCTCGACAAGCCGGACGCGGTGCTGGCGCGCGGACCCGGCAGCGGCCGTGCCGCAAACGAGGTCTTCATCCTTGCACTGGGACGCAGCGCCAAGAACAATCCCGATCGCGCGGTCGATGCGCTGGTCGCCGGCGCCAATCGCCTGAGCGAACGCGAACGCGCGCAGGCCTGGGCGCAGATCGCGCTGCCGGCTTCGCTCAAGCTTCTTCCCGAAGCCGCGGTCTACTGGCATCGCACCGCAGGCGCGACGCTGTCGCTGGAAGGTCACCAGTGGAAAGCGCGTACTGCGCTGCGCGCTGGCGAGTGGAAGCAGGTAAGGACGACCATCGAAGCCATGCCGGCGGCGCTGGCCAATGACTCCCCCTGGGTTTACTGGCTGGCCCGGGCCTACCGCGCCGAAGGCAAGACCGAGGAAGCGCAGAAGCTGTTCGAATCGATCACCGACAAGAACGATTTCTATGGCCAACTCGCGCTGGAAGAACTCGGACAGAAGATCAACATCCCGCCGCGCGCCCAGGCCGTGACGGCGGAAGAGGTCGCGCCGATGGCGAGCAATGCGGGATTCCAGCGCGCGCTCAAGTTCTTCGACCTGAACATGCGTTTCGAAGGCTATCGTGAATGGAACTGGGAATTGCGCAAAATGAACGATCGCCAGCATCTGGCGGCGGCGGAATTCGCGCGGCAGAAGAATGTGCTCGACCGCATGGTCAACACTTCCGACCGCACCAGGTCGGAGTTCGATTTCACTCAGCGCTTCCCGTCGCCTTACCGTGATGTGATGCGCGCCTCGACCGAGCGCCTCGGCCTCGACATGGCCTGGGTATATGGACTGATCCGCCAGGAATCGCGCTTCATCCTGAATGCGCGTTCGCATGTGGGCGCCTCCGGCCTGATGCAGCTGATGCCGGCGACGGCGCAGTATGTCGCCCGCAAGATCGGCCTGGAAGGCTTCACGCCGAGCCAGGTCAATGACATCAATACCAACATCACGCTCGGCACCAATTACCTGAACATGGTGCTCAACGACCTGGAAGGTTCGCAGGCAATGGCCACCGCCGCCTACAATGCCGGCCCCGGCCGTCCGCGCGCATGGCGTTCGACGCTGCAGCGCCAGGTCGAAGGGGCGGTCTTCGCCGAGTCGATCCCGTTCAACGAGACCCGCGATTACGTGAAGAAAGTATTGTCGAATGCGACATACTATGCCGCGCTGTTCGAAGGCAAGCCGCAGTCGCTGAAGGCGCGCCTCGGCACCGTGGCGCCCAAGGGATTCGCGCCCAGCGAATTGCCCTGAGGTTCCGGGTCCTCGGTTGCGTGCCGGTTTGCAAACCGGCGCAAAAGCTTTATCCTCGAATGCCGCGCTGCAGCGATCACGCCGCAGCGCGGCATTTTCGCATGGCAGCTTCGTTAAGAATGGGACAAGACGTATGCAAAGCACAGAACTCGATCCAACCCTTGAGCAAACCCTCGATGCCGCGGGCAAGGCGGGCTTGAAACTGGTGATCGGCAACAAGAATTACTCTTCCTGGTCGATGCGCCCATGGGTGGCGATGACTGCGTTCGGCATTCCCTTCGAGGAAGTGCGCATTCCCCTTGGCCGTCCCGACACGTCGTCGCGCATTGCCCAGTACTCCTCGGCCGGCCGCGTTCCCGTCCTGGTCTGCGGCGAAACCAGGATCTGGGATTCGCTGGCGATCTGCGAATACCTGGCCGAGCAGTTTCCGGACAAGGGCTTGTGGCCGCGGGATGCCGACGCCCGCGCCATCGCCCGCTCGGTCTGTGCGGAAATGCATTCCGGCTTTACCGACCTGCGTTCATCGATGTGGATGAATATCCGCGCCAGCTTTCCCGGCAAGGGCCGCACCACCGGCACGCAGTCCGACATCGCCCGCATCGGCGAAATATGGGAAGACTGCCTTGCCCGTTCCGGTCCTCACCAGTTCCTGTTCGGCGACTTCTCCATCGCCGATGCCTTCTATGCACCGGTGGTGATGCGCTTCCGCACCTACGGCGTCTGGCTGCCGCCCGTACTGCAGGCCTACATGGACCGCGTCGTCTCGCATCCCGCCGTCGCGCAATGGATGGGCGAAGCGGTGGCCGAAGGCGAGCGCCTGGAAAAATTCGATATCTATCCGGACTGATGGTGCGGCGATGAAGACGTATGTGGTCGGCGGCGCGGTGCGCGATGACTTGCTCGGCCTGCCGGTGCAGGACCGTGACCATGTGGTGGTCGGCGCGACGCCCGAGCAGATGATCGCCGCCGGCTTCACGCCGGTAGGGAAGGACTTTCCGGTCTTCCTGCATCCGAAGACCCACGAGGAATATGCGCTGGCCCGCACCGAGCGCAAGACCGCGCCGGGCTACAAGGGCTTCGTCTTCCATGCCGACGCCGATGTCACTCTGGAACAGGACCTGGTGCGGCGCGACCTCACCATCAATGCCATGGCGCGCAGGGAAGACGCGGAGGACGGCGTCATCATCGATCCCTTCGGCGGACAGAGGGATCTGCAGGCGCGCGTATTCCGCCATGTGTCCGCGGCATTCGCCGAAGACCCGGTGCGCATCCTGCGCGTGGCGCGTTTCGCCGCGCGCTTCTCCGACTTCACCGTGGCCCCGGAAACCAACCGCCTGATGCAGGACATGGTCGAGGCGGGCGAGGTCGATGCGCTGGTACCGGAGCGGGTATGGCAGGAATTGTCGCGCGGCCTGATGGAGGCGCGGCCTTCGCGCATGTTCGACGTGCTGCGCAGCTGCGGCGCGCTGGCGCGCATCCTGCCGGAGCTCGATGCCTTATGGGGCGTGCCCCAGCCGGAGAAGCATCATCCCGAAATCGATACCGGCGTGCATGTGATGATGGTGATCGATCATGCGGCGGCACGGGGCTTCGATCTGCCGATTCGCTGTGCGGCGCTGCTGCACGATCTCGGCAAGGGCGCGACGCCGGCCGAGGAATGGCCAAAGCATTACGGCCATGAGGGACGCGGCGTGCAGCTGGTGGAGCAGGTATGCAAGCGGCTGAAGATCCCCAACGACTGCCGCGACCTCGCGGTGATGGCCGCGCGCGAACATGGCAACGTGATGCGCGCGCTCGAGATGCGGGCCAATACGCTGGTGACTCTGCTCGAACGCTGCGATGCCTTCCGCAAGCCGCAGCGCTTCCTGGATATGGTGCGGGCATCCGAATGCGACCATTACGGCCGCGCCGGTTTCGCCGACGCGCCCTTTCCGCAAGCGGCCTACCTGGAGTCGGTACTGCATGCCGCGCAGTCGGTCAATGCGGGCGACATCGCCAGAAGCTGCGGCGCGGCGCCGCAGCGTATTCCCGAGGCCATCCATGCGGCCCGGGTGGCAGCCGTCGGCAGCCTCGCACGGCCGCAGCCTTCCTGATATTGCCGCCATGGCGCAAGGAGCTGTGCGCGCCATCGGCCGTCATTCCCGTGCGGAATAGACATTGACTGACATTGCATGGGGCCTTGTCGGCAAGCGACAGATGCTTGCCAATACGACACCGCAGCGCAATCCATCATCCCACTCTTGATAAATATTTCTTTAGAAAAAGATTCCTGAAGGAACGCTTTCATGCGGGCCGTATCCAACCCTCTTTGTGACTTTCGGTAGAACGCTTCCATGCGCTTCCATCTTCTTACCGTATCGGCATGCCGTGCCGTTGCCGTAGCGGTAAAAGGAAAGCGGGAAGGCAATGGCGAAATAGCGGCGTATTCCATCGGTATTGATGCAATGAGTCTCATCCGCCTTGCTGTACCATGGCCGCGCTCAACTCCGTGCGTTCGCTTCGCCGATATCGGCATCGCAACCGCAATGCCGCAATGCCGCAATGCCGCAATGCCGCAATGCCGTACTGGCGAGAACACGGCAGCCATACATCATTCAGGGATAACTTCGACATGCGCATTACCACTCCGCTTGTATCCGGAACAGCCGGCTGGCGGACTTCAATGGAAGGACAGCTTCACGACGCCGCCGATCTGATCGTTGCCTATCTTGAACAGCTTGGCGTCGAGTATGTGTTCGGTGTCCCCGGCGGCGCGATCGAACCGCTCTACAACGCACTGGCGCGCAGCAGCAGGCGCGGAGGCCCGCGGCCGGTGTTGGCGCGGCACGAGGCCGGCGCCGCTTTCATGGCCGACGGCTATGCGCGCGAGACCGGAAAGCTCGGCGTCTGCTGCGGCACCTCGGGGCCCGGCGCGACCAACATGATCACCGGCGTTGCCTGCGCTTATGACAACGCCATTCCCATGCTGGTGCTCACCGGGCAGCCGGCGCTGCCGAATTTCGGCCGGCGCGCGCTGCAGGAATCCAGCTGCACCGGCATCGATATCGTGGCGATGTTCAGTCACTGCACACGCTACAACACCCTGGTCACGCATGCGGACCAGCTGGAGCACAAGCTGGTCGCCGCGCTGATGCATGCCACCCGCACGCCGGGCGGCCCGGCCCACCTGAGCATCCCGCTGGATATTCTGAAAGCTCCCTTGCCGAGATCCGGCGTGGCCCATGACATCAAGGGCATGCTCAAGCCGGCCGCCATGCTGGACGTGCAGGCGGCCGACATGCTCGTCGCGCAATTGCAGGAAGCGAAAAATCCCTTGTTGCTCATCGGCGGATCCTGCGGCGAAGCGATCGCCTCGCTTCTCGATATCGCCATGCACCGGGAGGCCGGCTTTATCGTGACTCCCGATGCCAAGGGCCTGATCGATCCGCGGCATCCCCTGTTTCGCGGCGTGTTCGGTTTTGCCGGACATGCCTCGGCGGAGATGGCGCTGCGCGACAAGTCGGTCGACCTGATCGTGGCGTTCGGCGCCAGCATGAATGAGTGGACCAGCGGCGGCTGGAGCGATGCGGTGCTCAACCACCGCCTGGTCCATGTCGATGAGTGCGAAGAGCACCTGGTTCGCACGCCGATGGCCAGGCTGCACGTGCGCGGACGCATCGCCGCCGTCGCCGCCCGGCTGGTCGAACGCATGCAGGTGCCGCCCGCCATGCCGATACCCGGACCGGTGCTCGAACGGCCCGCATCGGATGTGCGGCCGCAGCACCGCGGCGTGCCGCCGCTATCCATTCATGAAGGCGTCAACAGCGACGACCCGGTCAAGCCGCAGCAGCTGATGCAGGAACTCGGCCGGCTGTTCCCGTCGCATACCCGTTATCTGGCCGATTCCGGCAACAGCTTCGCCTGGGCCATCCATTATCTGTCGCCGGAAGCGCCGGGTTCTTCCGATGCGCCCGGCGGAGCGCCCTCGGCCGGCAAGGGCGGCTGGCTGCGCGTGACGATGGACTTTGCGCCGATGGGCTGGGCCATTGGCGGCGCAATCGGCACCGCGCTCGGCAATCCCGATGCGCCCGTGGTCTGCATCACCGGCGACGGCAGCATGCTGATGAACGGCCAGGAGTTGTCGGCCGCCGTCGCGGAAGAACTCAATGTGGTGTTCGTGGTGCTCAACGATGCCGCGCTGGGCATGGTCAAGCATGGTCAGCGGCTGGCCGGCGCCGAGCGCATTGCGCACCAGTTGCCTCACACGGATTTCGCCGCGCTTGCGCACGCGCTCGGCGCCCAGGCCCATACCATCCATTGCCTGCAGGATCTTGCCGGGCTCGACATCGACGCGATCCGCGAACGCCGCGGGCCGACGCTGCTCGATGTCCGCATCGATGCGGAAGAGGTGCCGCCGATGAGCCTGCGCATGCGCGTGCTGGGCACCGCGGTGTAAGCCGCTCCATCATGAAAGACTCTCAAGTGAGCGACAAACCCCATCAATCCCTGCCGCTGATCCATACCGAAATCTGGAAAGAAGAGCCGGAGGCGGACAACCGCTTCGCCACGCGCGCCGCCTATTGCCGCGGCTACGATGTGTTCGGCGACATGGTCGGCAATGCCCGCTGGGTGGAAATGCTGTTTCTGCTGCTGCGCCCGGAACTGCCGCAACCGGCCGCGCTCGATCTGCTCGAAGCGCTGGCCGTGGCGCTGGCCAACCCCGGTCCGCGCGACCCTTCGGTGCATGCCGCGATGTGCGGCGGCATTGCCGGCTCCAATGCGGCCGCATCCCTGATGGCGGCGCTGGCCGTCGGCGCCGGACGCTATCACGGCGCGCGCGACGTGCATGATGCGATGCTGGCCTGGAGGGCGTGCGGCATGGATGCCGATGCATGGCGCCGGCATCTCCGGCAAGCGCAGGCCGAAGACGCGGCCGTGATCGAAGTCTGGCCGGCGCGCGAACATCCGCCCGGCTTCGAGCCGCATGCGCCTGCCTGCGCCACGTCGACCCGGCAACTGCTGGCGACGCTGGCGCGCATCGGCGGAACGCCGCGCCTGAACTGGCTGGCCGCACAGCGCGAAGCGCTCGAGCAAGCCGCCGGCATGCCGCTGGAACAGACCGGCGTGGCCGCCGCCGCCTTCAGCGATCTCGGCCTTGCGCCGGAAGAGGGCGAGATGCTGTTCCTGCTGCTGCGCCTGCCCGGCGCGGCCATGCATGCGCTGGAGCAGCAGCGCAAGAAATACACCGAATTCCCGTTCTACGCGGTCGAGCTGCAGGAAGGCGCGGCGACCGGCGGCGAGCGGAGGGACCAGCGGCAAGATCAGCAAGACCAGCAAGAAAGCAGACAGCAAGCATGACCAGCCAGATGAAGGGCCCCGAACTGCTCGCCGCCGAAGCCGGCATCCTGCGTACCCGTGTCGGCGCCTGCTGGCCGGGCAGCCATGCGATATTCCGCGGCCATGACCTGCATCAGGAATTTCATGATGCCGACTGGATGGACCTGTATGTCTACGGCATCACCGGCCGCCGCTTCACGCCGCAGCAGCTGCGGCTGCTGCATGGCATCTGGGTCAACACCAGCTATCCGGATACCCGTCTCTGGAACAACCGCGTCGCCGCGCTGGCCGGCAACGTGCGCAGTTCGCCGGTGCTGGGCCTGACCGCGGCGCTGGCGGTATCCGAGGCGCGCATCTACGGCGGCGGCCCCGGCCTGCGGGCGATCAACTTCTTTTACCGTGCGCGCAAGGCGGTCGACGGCGGACAGCCGCTGCGCGAATTCATCAGCCAGGAGCTTGCCTCCGGTCGCCATCTGTACGGCTACGGCCGGCCGATCGAAGCGCATGACGAACGTCTGCCCTGGCTTTCCGGCCTGGCCCGCTCGCTCGGGCTGGCCGACGGCAGCTATTTCAGGATGGCGCAGGAAGTCGAACGCATTCTGATGGAGCTCGGCAAGCCCGCGCTGCGCATGAACTATGCGGCAATGACGGCCTCGCTGGGCGCCGACATGGGCCTGTCCGCCCGCGAATTCCAGATTTTCAGGGTGCCCCTGTTCTTCGCCGGCATGCCGCCCTGCCTGGTGGAAGCGGCGCAGAAGCCGGAGGGAACGCTGTTCCCCACGCCCTGCGACGGCATCGCCTACGAAGGCGTTGGAAAAAGGGCATGGAAAAAATGATCAGGCTGTCGCGGGTGCGTGACGCTGCCCGGAATATTTGCTTTGGAGAATGGACTGTTACAAAGCGTTCCACTAGACTGTTACCGCTCTGCACAATCACAGGCCGGAGGAATTTCTTGAAACCCCTGTATGCGCTTCCTCTGACGCTTGCCGCGCTCCTGCTCGTCCACGCTCCCGCTGCCCGCTCCGCCGATGCCGGCGAAGAGGAAGACCTGGCGCTGGTCTACGGCGACAAATCCACCATCAGCATCGCCACCGGCAGCAAGCAGCAGCTGCGCCGCGCGCCGGCGGTCGCCACCGTCATCACCGCCGAGGATATCGCCGCCATGGGCGCGACCGACCTCGACGAGGTGCTGGAAACCGTGCCTGGCATCCATGTCAGCAACGCGCCCAACACCTACAGCTCGCTTTACCTGATCCGGGGCATCTACAGCGGCCAGAATCCGCAGACGCTGATGCTGCAGAACGGCGTGCCGATGACCACGCTCTTCCAGGGCAACAAGGGCAATATCTGGGGCGGCTATCCGGTCGAGAACATCGCCCGCATCGAAATCATCCGCGGTCCCGGATCGGCGCTGTACGGCGCCGACGCCTATTCCGGCGTCATCAACATCATCACCAAGAATGCGGCCGATGTGGCCGGCACCCATGTCGGCGTGCGCGCCGGCTCGTTCCATACCCGCAGCGCCTGGATCCAGCACGGCGGCAAGGTCGGCGACCTCGACATCGCCGCCTATCTGCGCGCCGGCAAGACCGACGGCCAGCGCCGCATCATCGAAGCCGATGCCCAGACCGCGCGCGACCGCACCGCCCGCACCTCCGCCAGCCTGGCGCCGGGGCCGGTGAATGTCGGCTATGACGCGCTCGACGCCAACCTGGGTCTCGGCTATGGGAAATGGCGCATGAACGTCGGCTACAAGCAGCGCGACGACCTCGGCACCGGCGCCGGCATTTCCTCGGCGCTCGACCCGGTCGGCAAGGAAAAGAGCGAACGCTTCAATACCGACCTGTCCTGGACCGACACCCAGCTCGCTCCCGGCTGGGGAGCAGGCGCCACCGTCAGCTATTTCGAATACCGCCAGCGCATCCCGGTCGACCTGCGGCTGTGGCCGCCGGGCACGCGCTTTCCGAGCGGCTCCTTCCCGGAAGGGATGATCGGCCATCCCGACACCTCGGAACGGCAGCTGCGGCTGTCCGCCTTTGCCACCTATTCGGGTTTTGCCGGCCACAGCATCCGCGCCGGCGTCGGCCACGACGACCTGAACCTGTACGAGACGGCAACCTACAAGAATTACGTGTTCGATGCGGCAGGCATGCCCATCCCCGCCGGTCCGGTGGCCGACTACTCGCTGATCCAGCCGTTCATGCTGCCGCAGCGGCGCAAGGTCGATTACGTCTACCTGCAGGATGAATGGCAGTTCGCCCGTGACTGGGCGCTGACCGCCGGCGTGCGCCATGACCGCTATTCCGACTTCGGCGGCACCACCAATCCGCGCCTTGCGCTGGTCTGGGATGCCGCGCTCGACGTCACGGCCAAGCTGCTGTACGGCCGCGCCTTCCGGGCGCCGTCGTTCTCGGAGCAATACAGCATCAACAATCCCGTCCAGCGCGGCAATCCCGACCTCAGCCCGGAAACCATCAGCACCCTGGAGGCGGCGTTCGCCTGGCAGGCGCGGCGCGACCTGCAGCTGAACCTGAGCGTATTCCGCTACACCATGGACGAGATCATCCGCACCGTACCCAATCCGGCGCCGGCGCTCGGATCGACCTTCAGCAATACCGGCGGCCAGCATGGACACGGCATGGAGATCGAGGCGGTGTGGGATGCCACCCGCACGCTGCGCCTGTCGGGCAATTATTCCTATCAGCGCTCGATCGATGAATCGACCGGCCGCGATGCCGGCTATGCGCCGCACCATCATCTGTATGCACGCGCGGACTGGCGATTCGCCAGCGGCTGGATGGCCGGCAGCCAGCTCAACTGGGTGGCGGACCGCAAGCGTGCGGCCGGCGATCTCCGTCCTCCGGTGGCCGACTACAAGACGGTCGACCTGTCGCTGCGCAGCCTGCGCGGCAACGGCAAATGGGAATTCGGCGCCACGGTGCGCAACCTGTTCAATGCGGATGTCCGCGAGCCCAGCCCCGCTCCCGGCCTGATTCCGAACGATCTGCCGCTCGCTCCGCGAGCCATCTACCTGCAGGCGGTGTACAGCATGTGACAGCCGCCGGCTGCGCAAGATTCGAAGCGTTAATGCATCAACCGCGGAGGGACCCATGCCTCGTCCATTCCGCATAGCCAGGAACGGCCGCTGCCATGAGCCAGCCGCCCAGGAAAAATAATGGATACCAAACCAAGCACCGCCTATCAGCCGCCTTTCGTACGCCAGTTCAACCGCCGCACGCGCGCCTGGAACATCTTCGGCATGAAAAAGATCGACCTGTCGGAAGCGTCGCTGATCGCCGCCGCACGCGCCGAGACCGGCCTTGAACGCTTCGGCGACGACAGCTTTCTGCCGCCCTTGCGGGCCTTGCTGCATTCGCTCGAAACCGAGGCCGACCTCAATCCCTTCGGCCGCTTCAATGCACGCATGCGCACCATCCGCTCGCTCAAGAACCGGCTCTGGGCCAATGCCTGTTTCGAGGCGCATCCGGAAATCCTGGAAAGCGGCATCGAAGCGCCCATCGTCATCGTCGGCCCGCACCGCTCCGGCACCACGCGGCTGCAGCGGATGATGGCCACCGATGCGCGGCTGCAGCATCTCTCCACATGGGAAGGCTTCAATCCGGCGCCTCGGCCGGGCCAGCCCGACATGGGCCGGCAGGCACGCTACGAGGAAGTGAAGAACTTCCTGGCCCTCGGCCGCCAGGTGTATGCCGGCGGCTATGTCGCCCATCCGATGGACGCCGACTGGCCGGAAGAAGACATGCTGCTGATGAACCATTCGTTCTGCGGCTTTTCGGTGCTCGGCATGTTCAACATCCCCGGCTATTACCGCTGGTTCCTCGACTATGACAAGACCGAGGTGTACCGCTATACCGCCAAGCTGCTCAAGCTCATCGCCTGGTCGCGCGGCCAGGGGCACGTCCCTTCCCAGGGACAGGGCGCCCGCTGGGTGCTGAAGAATCCGCAGCACATGCTCGATCTCGGCACGCTGCTGAAGGTCTTTCCGGACGCGCGCCTGGTTTTCACCCACCGCGATCCGATCAAGACGGTGGGCTCGGTGATGTCGCTGATGTGGCATTTCGCTTGCCAGCACACCGATCTGCCGTGCCGCGCCTCGACGCGCGACATTTGGATGGACTTCTGCCAGCAGTCGGCGCAGCGCGGCATGCTGCAGCGCGAACACATTCCCCCCGGCCAGCAGATCGATGTGCACTACGAGGAAATGAACCGCGACTGGCGCTCGGTGATGCGGCGCGTCTATGCGTTCGGCGGCATCGACTTCACGCCGGAGGTCGAGCAGGCCATGGCGCAGTGGCTGGCCGACAGCGACAGGGACCAGCTGCATGGCGGCCATCGCTATGCCCTCGAGGATTTTGGAACCAGCGCCGCCGAAGTCGACCGCCGCATGATGTTCGTGCGCCAGCGCTACGACATTGCCTACGAGGGAAAATGAACAAGCTCATGATCATGCGCCGGCCGGCGCAGGCGATGCCGGAACAGCAGGTCCAGCCGCAGCCGCAGAGCCCGTCGCTCCCGCCGGCCGCCGAACATATCGCCTGGCAGCAGGGCAAGGTCGACGCCGCGCAGCGCGCCCGGCTGCTGGGACAGCTGCCGGCCACCGTCTGGCTCACCGGCCTGTCGGGGGCCGGCAAGTCCAGCATCGCCTTCGAACTGGAGCGCCGCCTCGTGGCCGCGGGCCATGCCGCCCATGTGCTGGACGGCGACAACGTGCGCCACGGGCTGAACCGCGACCTCGGGTTTTCGCCTCAAGACCGCAACGAGAACATCCGCCGCATCGCCGAAGTGGCCAAGCTGTTCAATGACGCCGGGCTGATCGTGATCACTTCCTTCATTTCCCCGTATCGCCAGGACCGCGACATGGCCAGGCAGATCATCGGCGCGGAACGCTTCATCGAAACGCATCTGTGCACGTCGCTGGCGGTCTGCGAGCAGCGCGACCCGAAAGGGCTGTACCGCAAGGTGCGCTCGGGCGCGATCACGGAATTCACCGGCATCAGCGCGCCTTATGAAGTTCCTCTGGAGCCGGCCTTGCGCATTGATACCGAGCAGGCGACGCTTGTCCAGTCGGTCGATGCCATTCTGCATCGGTTGCAGGATTTCCTTGCGATGCCGCCGGCGCTGCAGGCCGGTTGAGCTGGCTGCAGCAACTTCATGAACCTGATCCGCAAGGGGCGGCCGGCAGGCAGCCTCCCTGAAAAGCGCGTTATTGTTGCCGAAAGGCATGTTTTATCGGCTATGCTGTCCCGTCAGCGGGATAGAGTGACTCTTGGTTTTAAAAAGAATATGGAATCGACCGGAAAGATGTTCAGGCGCAAGGCATGGTCCGGCGCGCGCGCATGCTGCGCGGCGCTGGTCCTGCTGTCGGCCGTCGTTTCCGGGCAGGTCGTTGCGGCGCCGCAGGGAGGGACGGCCGAGGCCGGCGAGCAGAGGCGCGCGGAGCCGCAGGCTCCCGGTTCCATTGCGGTGGTGTACCCGGTGCTGGGCGAGCCGTATCACAGCATCTTCGCCACCATCATCGAAGGCATCGAAGACAATGCCAGGTCGGCAATGCGCACTTATCCGGTCGCGGCCAATACCGATCCGGCCGAACTGAATGCGCAGCTCAAGCGCAACGGCGCCAAGGTGGTCATTGCCCTCGGCCGCCAGGGGCTCAGGGCCACCTCCGCGCTCGACCGGGAATTGCCGGTGGTGGCCGGCGGCGTGCTGGCCGTGCCCGAAGCCGACAGCCGGACCATGACGGCAGTCAGCCTGACGCCGGATCCGGCACTGCTGTTCTCACGCCTGAAAAACCTGCTGCCCGGCACCCGGCGCGTGATCGTCGTCTACAACCCGCAGAACAATGAATGGCTGATCCGCCTGGCCCGCGAAGCCGCGCGCGCGCAGGGGCTGGAACTGGTGGCGCACGAGGCGCGCGATCTGGCCAGCGCGGCGCGCCTGTACGAGCACGCATTCGCCGCCAGCGACAGCAAGCGCGACGCCATCTGGCTGCCGCAGGATGCCACCACGGTCGACGAAACCACCATTTTGCCCCTGGTGCTGAAGGAATCCTGGAACCGCAATATCGCGCTCTTTTCCAGCAGCTTCCTGCATGTGAAAAAAGGCGCGCTGTTTGCGCTGTATCCGGACAACCTCGAACTCGGCCGCACGCTGGCCTGGTCGGCGATCGCCTATCTGACGGGCGAGCAGCGCAGGAGGGGCATGCTGCCGCTGCGCGACGTGCATATCGCGGTCAATGTGCGTACCGCCGGCCATCTCGGCCTGTCGCTCAGTTACCAGCAGCAGCGCACCTTCGATGCGGTTTTCCCTGAACCATGATGCAGCGGAGCGTCGACATGCCCACGGAACGGACCATGCCCCGCGGCGCGGATCTGCACGCATCACCGACCGGCTACCGGCAGCACCGCATGCCGCAACAACGGCGCGACGATGCGCCCCATACTGCTTTACCTGTCATCCATGCTTCGTAACTATCTCAGCCGCACAGGCTTTCGCCGCCAGCTGACGGTCGTCGTCAGCGCCGCCATCCTGGGCCTGGCCCTGTTTTCCTCGCTGATGAATTCCTGGGAAGCCAGCCGGCGCATGGAAGACTACATGGTCGAGCAGGGCCAGCGCATCGCCGAGAATCTGGCGCGCCAGAGCATACTGGCGCTGCTGTACCGCTCTCCGGACAATGTGCGCGAGGGCATCGCCGCCACGCTGGCGTTCCCGGACGTGCTGCAGGTGGAAATCACCGATACGACGGGCGCTTCGCTGCACGCGCAGAGCAAGCCCGGCGTCACCGTCAAGGCCATCGCCGCGCAAGAGGCGCGCGTCTTGAAGGCGCCATCCATGCACGCGGTACTGGCGGGCGACACCAGCGGCGAATGGTATTTCAGCGCGCCGGTGTACGGCGGCCAGGCCGACAGTTCGCCGTTCGAGATGCAGGAGCGCGAACCGCAACTGCTCGGCCATGTGCATGTCGTGGTCGGCAAAGGAACCCATAACCGGCTGGTTGCCTCGCTCCTGGTCGGCAATCTCGCCATCACGCTGTCCTTCGCGGCGGTGTTGCTCGGCATCATGCGCCTGCTGGCGCGCCACATGATCAGGCCGCTCAATGCGCTGTCCAAACTGATGGGCCGTGCCGAGGCCGGCGAGTCCGGCATGCGGGCGGTGCCCGGCGGGCCGCGCGACATCATCGACATGGCGCATGCCTTCAACAAGATGATGGATGTGCTGGAAGAGCGTGAGGCCGAACTCAAGCAGTCGCGCGACGAGGCGGTGCGCACCGCGCTCGGCAAGACCCAGTTCGCCGCCACGGTCAGCCATGAAGTGCGCACGCCATTGAACGGCGTCGTCGGCATGCTCGACATGCTCAAGGAAATGCGCCTGACCAAGCGCCAGCAGGAATGCGTTGACATCGCCTGGAACTCCGCCCGCTCGCTGGTCGAGCTCATCAACGACATTCTCGACTTTTCCAAGATGGAAGCCGGCAAGCTCGAGCTCGAGGAAATCGACTTCGACCTGCGCAAGGTGGTCGAGGAAGTGATCGAACTGCTGGCCAAGCAGGCGCAGCAGAAGGGCCTGGAGATCGGCTATCAGATGGCGCCCGGCGTGCCCGAGCGGGTGCGCGGCGATTCCCTGCGCCTGCGCCAGGTGCTGCTCAATCTGATCGGCAATGCCGTCAAGTTCACCGAGCACGGCGAAGTTGCCATCCGCGTCTCTCCCGCACCGGAGAGCGAAGGCCGTTTCGGCTTGCGCTTCGAGGTAGCCGATACCGGCATCGGCATGAGCGTCGACGCGGTCAAGCATATCTTCGAATCCTTCGCCCAGGCCGACCGCTCGACGACACGCAAGTACGGCGGCACCGGGCTGGGCCTGGCCATCTGCCGCCAGCTGGTGGACCTGATGCAGGGCCATATCGGCGTCTCCAGCGAACTGGGCAAGGGCAGCACCTTCTGGTTCACGGTGCGCTGCGCCGCCGCGGCCAGCCAGCCGCCGGCCCGCAACACGCCCGCGCTGCACGGCGTGCGCGTGCTGGTGGTCGATGCCAGCCTGATCGTGCGCAGCTTCATCATCCAGAGCCTGGAGACGGCCGGCATGCGCTGCAACGCCGTGCTGAACGGACCGGAAGCCCTCTCCGAAATCGCGCGCGCCGAACAGGCAAGAGCGCCGTACAGCCTGGTGGTGATGGATGTGGATGCCACCGACGACCGCGGCGCCGACCTGGTGCGCCGGCTTCGCCTCGACATCGGCGCGGTGGCGCCGCGCCTGCTGGTGCTGGACCGTTACGCCATGCCGATGGGTAACAACGCCCTCGGCGCCGACCTCTATCTCGGCAAGCCGCTGCGCCTGGAGCGCCTGATGGATGCGGTGCAGCGCCTGCTGCCCGACGAGCCCGCGGTCTCCGCGGCTCCACCGGCGCCGGGCCAGACAGGGGCGCAAACGGCGGCCAGGACAGCGGCGGCCAAGGATTACCGGGTGCTGGTGGCCGAAGACAACCGTACCAACCAGATGGTGGCCGGCGGCATGCTGTCGATGAACGGCTGCGAATGCCAGTTCGCCGCCAATGGACGGGAAGCCGTTGAAGCGGCCCGCACCGGCCGCTTCGATCTGATCCTGATGGATTGCAGCATGCCCGAAATGGACGGATATGAAGCGACCGCGCATATCCGCAATTTCGAGGAAACGCTCGGCCTGCGCACGCCGATCATCGCGATGACGGCCAATACCCAGCCGGGCGATGCCGACAAGTGCCTGGCCGCCGGCATGGACGATTACCTGGCCAAGCCGATCACGCTGGCGGAACTGCGGCAGAAGCTGGAGCGCTGGCTGGCCCGCCTTGAACCAAGCGGCCGCGCCATGCTGGCGGAGGTGGAAACCAGCGACAGCGACGGCAGCCCGATCAATGACGAGGTGTTCGAGAAGCTGCGCGAAATCCTCGGCCCCGCTCTGCAGCAGACCGTCACGCCCTTCCTCGAAGACACGCCGGGATACCTGGACCGGCTCGAACAGGCGGTCCAGGATGGCAATGCCGACATCGCGCGTGCCATGGCGCATTCGATCAAGGGCAGCAGCGGCAATCTCGGCGCGATGGCGCTGGCGCAGCTGGCCAAGGAAGCCGAGGAGCTTGCCATCGACCGCAGGCTCGATGCGGTCAAGCCGCTGGTGTCCCGCCTGCGCATTGCCTTCGATGCGGTGTCGGCGGTGCTCGGCGCGGAAGGCAAGATCACGGAGCGGCATAGCGCGCGCGATGCGGAAGAACTGCCGCTGGTGCTGGTGGTCGATGACGACCGCAGCACGCGCAGCTCGCTGCGGCACACCCTGCAGCGCGACGGTTTCCGGGTCGAGGAAGCCGCCGACGGCGCGCAGGCACTGCATATCCTCAAGCGGATCCAGCCGGACGTGATCCTGATGGATGCGGTGATGCCGGTGATGGATGGCTTTACCGCCTGCGCCCGCGTGCAGGAACTGCCGAACGGCGGCTCCATACCGGTGCTGATGATTACCGCGCTGGAAGACAACAACTCCGTCGAGCGCGCCTTTGCCGCCGGCGCCAGCGATTACATTCCCAAGCCGATCCATTTTGCCGTGCTGTCGCAGCGCGTGCGCCGCATCATTGAAGCCAACCAGGCCGAAAAGCGCATCCGTCACCTTGCCTACAACGATCTGCTGACCGGCCTGCCGAATCGCGCGCTGTTCATGGATCAGCTCGGCCGGCGCATCGAGCAGGCGCGCGTGGCCGGCGAAGCGGTGGCGGTGCTGTTCCTCGATCTCGACCGTTTCAAGAACGTCAATGATTCGCTCGGCCACGACGTCGGCGACCGCCTGCTGATCGCCGTGGCGCAGCGCCTGCGCCGCAGCGTGCGCAATGCCGACTGCGTCGCCCGCCTCGGCGGCGACGAATTCACCGTGGTGCTGGCCGAAGTGATCGGGCCGAATGCCGCGGTGACGGCGGCGCAGAATATCTGCCGGGCCCTGTCGACGCCGTTCCAGATCGACGGCCACGATATCTTCGTGTCCACCAGCGTCGGCATTTCCATGTATCCGCATGACGCCACCGATGTCGGCACGCTGCTCAAGCATGCCGACACCGCGATGTACCGGGCAAAGAAGACCGGCAGCGGCTTCCAGTTCTTCGAAGCCTCGATGGAGCATTCGATTTCCGAACATGTGCGCATGGAAAACGATCTGCGCCGGGCGCTTGAGCGCAACGAGCTCGAAGTGTTCTACCAGCCGCAGGCGCGGGTCAACAGCGGCAGGATCATCGGCGCCGAGGCGCTGGTGCGCTGGCGCCATCCGACGCGCGGCATGGTATCGCCCGCGGAATTCATCCCGCTGGCGGAAGAGACCGGCCTGATCAATCCGCTCGGCGAATGGGTGCTGCGCACCGCCTGCCGCCAGCTGCAGGCATGGAGGGAAGCCGGGTTGCCGCCGATCCGCGTGGCGGTCAACCTGTCGGTCAAGCAATTGCTGAAGAAGGATTTCGCCTCCAGCGTCGAGCAGGCGCTCAACGATACCGGCATCGCCCCCGGCATGCTGGAACTGGAGATCACGGAAAGCACACTCATGGAAAACGCCCAGGATACGCTGGAAGCATTGCATCGCTTGCGCGGGCTTGGGGTGCGGCTCTCGATCGATGACTTCGGCACCGGGTATTCTTCGCTGTCCTATCTGAAACGTTTCCCTGTCGACATCATCAAGATCGACCGTTCCTTCGTGCGCGATGTGCCGCATGACGCCGATGATGCCTCGATCGTCACCGGCATCATTGCACTGGCCCACAGCCTGCGGCTGGAAGTCGTGGCCGAAGGCGTCGAGACCGCATCCCAGCTTGCCTTCCTGCAAGAGCGCTCCTGCGACCTGATGCAGGGGTATTACCTGAGCAAGCCGGTGCCGGCGGAACAGTTTGCGCGCGAGCTCCTCGGCACGGAGCAGCCGAAATGGCAAAGCGCAAGCCCGAACCTGCCGGGCTTCTAACAGGGAAAGGGGCGCTGGAATCCATCGGTCCCGCCCCTTTTTCGATCCGCCGCTTGCAGCTGCACCATGGACTGTGGGCTTTATGCCACGGATGCCGCCATCACGGCTCTGCGCTATTGAGACCGGTCAACGCGACCGTATATTCAGGAATGCCTGCAACAAGCATTTGCCGTATCGCCTAAAATGGCTTTTGTGCGCCGCACAATCCACTGCAGGAGTTTCCATGAATTCATCCGAACTGGAAGGCCTGATGCCTGAATTGACTACCGCTCCCGCTACCGGAGCACGCCGTCCCGCCGTCAGGGTCAAGGAATTGGCGGAACGCGACCGCCGCCGCATGCTGATGCATTTCCTTGTGCTGGACGACAGCGATCGCCTTTTGCGTTTCGGCACGGTATTGCCTGACGAATTGATCACCCGCTACGTCCAGCGCCTGGATTTCTCGCGCGACGCCGTCTTCGGCGTCTACGACGACAACCTGCATCTGCTGGGTGTCGGTCATCTCGCATTCACGCCGCGGGAAGCGTCGCCGACCCTGACCAATGCCACGCTCAAGGAGCGCATCGCCGAATTCGGCGTCTCGGTCGCGTCCAGCGCGCGCGGCATGGGAATCGGCTCGAAGCTGTTCGAGCGGGCCGCCATTCACTGTCGCAATGAGGATGTGGACACGCTTTACATGCACTGCCTGTCTTCCAACCAGACAATGATTCATATCGCTGCCAAGGCCGGCATGAAAATTCACCGTGAATACGGTGAAGCCGATGCCTATCTCAAGCTTGAGCCGGCCAGTCCCGGCACCATGCTGGCCGAAGCCGTCGAAGAGCAGTTCGCCTTTTTCGACTATGGGGTCAAGGCCAACACCAAGGCCGCCATGAAATGGCTGCGCAAGCTGCCGAACTGGAAGAAGTAAAACGGCCGCCGGCGCGTCTCGGGTCGGGGCCGACGCTACACCAGGGGCAGCGCGGTCGTTTCCTTGATCTTCTGCAGCGCGAAGCTTGATTTCACATCCGTCACCGCCGGATGCCTGAGCAGGGTTTCCATCATGAACCGGGAAAAGTGCTCCATGTCCTCGACATGGACCCGCAGCAGGTAATCCAGATCGCCTGTCATCGCATAACAGGCGACCACTTCCGGCCAATTGGCGACCGATGCGGAAAAGTCGGACAGCGGCGACCGTCCCCCGGCCGACGGCAGGTCGCTGTGCTTTTCCAGCCGCACATTCACATACGCCAGAAGCCCGAGACCGATCTTGTCCGCATCGAGCAGGGCGACGTACTGGCGAATCACCCCGGACTCTTCCAGGTTCTTGATGCGCCGCAGGCAGGGCGACGGCGACAGGCTGACGCGCTCGGCGACTTCCTGATTGCTCAGGCGGCCGTCGGACTGCAGGATCGACAGGATTTTCCGGTCGGTTTTGTCGAGATTGATTTTTGGCATGATGTGTCTTTGGCGATGGGAATATCGGCAATATTATTGCTCATCTTGTTTAAACCTAAGCAGATTTGGCAATTTTATGCCCGTCCTCCTTGACTATACTGATCCCATCAGATCAAGGAGACTCGCCATGAACACGACAGTCGACCAAGCCGACTTTTTCAAAACCCTGGAAGAGAAATCGGACAATGGCGCCCTGCGCGGCGACTACAGCCGCTGCGATGCCAATTACGTGGTCCAGCAGGACTGGAGCGCCTACACGCCGGAACAGCATGAATTGTGGCGCCGGCTTTACCAGCGCCAGGCCAAACTGATGCAGGGCCGCGCCTGCGACGTGTTCATCGAGAGCCTGGCCAGGATGGATGCGGCCGACGGCATTCCACGTTTCGACCAGACCACCGAGGCGCTGCGCAAGGCCACCGGCTGGGAACTCGTCGCGGTACCCGGACTGGTGCCCGAACTGACCTTTTTCGAGCATCTGGCCAACCGGCGTTTTCCAGTCACCGTCTGGCTGCGCGAACCGCATGAATTCGACTATATCGTCGAGCCCGACGTGTTCCATGACTTTTTCGGCCATGTGCCGCTGCTGTTCAACCCGACTTTCGCCGACTATATGCAGCAATACGGCAAGGGCGGCCTGAAGGCGCTCAAGCTCGACGGCCTGACGCATCTTGCGCGGCTGTACTGGTACACGGTGGAGTTCGGCCTGATCGAAACGGACCAGGGGCTGCGCGCCTATGGCGCCGGCATCCTGTCATCGGGCGGCGAGGTGGAATATTGCCTGACCGATCCTGCGCCGCGTCGCATTCCCTTCGAGGTCGAGCGCGTGATGCGCACCTTGTACAAGATCGACTCGTACCAGGAAACGTATTTTGTCATTCGCGATTTCCAGCAGCTGTTCGAGGCAACGGCGCCGGACTTCTCGCCGCTGTACGAACGGCTCAGTAAGCAGCCCGACCTGGCTGCCGATACCTTGCTGCCAGGTGAAATCAATATTCCGCCCAACAGCGGGCAGGGCGCATAGAGCCGGTCTGTCGGGCAGGCTGCCGGAATTGCCGGTGGCTGCCCCCGCCGGCGCTGCCGCTTCAGTGCCGCGCCTGGCTCAGCTCGACAACCGGCTGCGCAGCAGTGCGCGCACTTCTTCCGCCGTGAGCTTGCCATCGCCGTTCAGGTCCAGCTTGTCGAAATGGGTGACGACACGATCCATATTCGCATTTTCGGCTTCCGCCCGGCTCAGGGCTCCGTCTCCATCCTTATCCGCCGCCTTGAATTTTTCATTGAATCTGGCCAGGTGACGCAAGGACTTGGACTGCTCCGCCGCAGGTTGCTGATTCGGCTCGGTTGCAATGGCAAGGCCGGCTCCAAACACAGTGCCGATGGCCATGCATGCCAGGATGAATTGCATTGTTTCCTCCGATATGTACTGCTCGTTGTGTATTGAATGTAAGCAGCAACAAAACATTTCACGACGGCATTTACGCCTTGTTACATAGTTGTGACGATCTATGTCAAAGACAACAAGCATACATGGGAGAGACAAGGAGTAAGGCTAACAGCGGTGCTGACAAACAATAATTTCTTGCATGCACCGCTTTCGAGCATTAGAGTGAGATCGTGATTTCCATTTGGAAATATAACGATGCAAGTTCGACCAGCCGCGCATCCGGATGACAGGGAGTACAAGCGACAAGGCCATCGCTTGCATATGGCACGCCTGCTGATCATCAACATGTCCATCGAGACGGCCGAGCTTTTCCTGTTCGCCCTTGTCGGAACCATCCCGGCATCGGTCGCGGCGCTGTTTTTCCTGGTCAGCTTTGCGGCGGCAATCGGCTTCTACGTGTTTTTCCGGCTGGGGCTGAATCTGCGCTTCACGCGGAAAAACCTGCTGGTTCCCCAGCTGCTGGTCTATGGCAGCATACAGATCGGCTTCATGTTTCTGGCGCCGAAGCTGTCGGTTCTTTTCCTCCTGGTGCTGGTCGTGCTTTCCGGCTATGCGGCCATCGAATTCAATCCGCGCCAGTACACCCTAGGCTGGCTGGCCTACGGCGTTGTGACGGCGGCGGCGCTGATCCTGCTCGGTGACCGGTTTTCCTATCCGGGTCATTCGAACATGGAAGTCGGCCTTGTTTGGCTGTTTTTCTTCATGACCTTGCGCAGCCTGACGCTGGCCAACGCCGGTTTCAGCCGGCTCAGGGAAAAACTGCTGGAGAAGAACCGGCAGCTGGAGCATTCGCTGCACCGCATCGAAGAGATGGCCAACCGGGATTATCTGACCGGCGTCTACAACCGCCGCCACTTCATGGGCCTGCTGGAGTCGGAACTGCAGCGCAGTGCGCGCAACGGCAGGCCATTCTGTCTCGTGATGCTGGACCTCGACTGGTTCAAGGCCATCAATGACGGTTTCGGTCATCCGGTCGGGGATGCGGTGCTGCAACGCCTGTGCCTGCTGGCCGGCGAGAACCTGAGGGCGGCCGACCAGATCGGCCGCATCGGCGGCGAGGAATTTGCGATCCTGTTGCCGGATGCCGCTCTCGATTCAGGCTATACCACCATCGACAGGCTGCGCGCCGCAGTGCATGCCTATGACTGGGGGCAGATTGCCGACGGCCTGCAGGTCAGCTTTTCCGCCGGCGTGGCCGGCTATTGCGCGGGAGATGGCGTGCAGACGATGATCAAGCGCACCGATGACGCCCTGTATCAGGCCAAGCATGCGGGAAGGAACCGCGTGCAGCAGGCCGGCTTCGCTCCGGAAGACGGGGAAAGGCAGGCAGGGCCGGTGCCGGCGAAGCAGGCAGATCAGGTCAGTTGATACTGCAGCGCCGACAGTTCAATATGGGTGAGGATGACGGCGCTCTTCAATTCGTAATTCATGCCGTCGGAGGGGTGCAGCCTGTGCTGTGCTTCGTCGCTGATGCGCGCAAGGTCATCGACTGTTTCGCGTACTCCCCGTTCATCGAACGAGCGCAGCGCCTGCTGCGCTTGGGTGGAACGCTGACACATGCGCGTGACGCACTCCTTCAGTTCCGAGGGCACGCTGTCATCCGAATGACAGGCGCGAACCGCGTGAAAGATGGTGCGGTCGATGAAGACCAGGCGCTGCCGGATTTCTTCGCGCTGTGCTTTCATTCATGACTCCCTTTGAAACTTCCCGTGCCGGAAGAAGCCGTTGAATTTCCCTAGCCCGGCTGCGGCCGGCCGACGAAGTAAGCGCATACCCGAATTGGATGAGCCGACCGGAATGAAGTTCCGGTCCGCATTCTTGCCTGTTGCCGTTGTTCGCCCCGATCGGCGCATGGGCATGCGCAATCATTCTGCCTTCGCTTCTGACGCGGATCAATTCGCACTGCACAATGCCATTCATTGTGGTCAAACCGGAAAGTATGCGGTGCCACCGCCAAAACGACCCGGATGCCTCATGCAAAACCAATCGAAAACATCGTTCATGATAGGTTGCGCCGGCTGGAGCCTCTCGAGCGCAGTCGCCGCGCGTTTTCCCGGCGAGGACAGCCATCTCGAACGCTACTCCCGGGGATTGCCCGCGGTCGAAATCAATACTTCCTTCTATCGACCGCACCGTCCGATTACCTACGCCCGGTGGCGCGACAGCGTACCCGAGGATTTTCGCTTTTCCGCCAAGGTGCCGAAGGCCATCACGCATGAGGCGCGGCTGCAGGACACGGACGAACTGCTTGAAAGGTTTGTCAGCGAGGTGCGCCACCTGGAACACAAGCTTGGTTGCCTGCTGGTGCAGTTGCCTCCCAGCCTGCGCTTCGATCCGGCTGTCGCGCGTCACTTCTTTCAAAGCCTGCACCGGCTGATCGATGTCGATATCGTTTGCGAACCGCGCCATGCAAGCTGGTTCACTCCCGCCGCGGCCGACATGCTGCACGGCCGCAACGTGGCCTATGTGTATGCCGACCCGGCCGTCATGCCGCTGGAAAACATTGCCGCCGACAGCAGCCTCGTCTATCTGCGGCTGCACGGTTCGCCCGAGATGTATCACTCATCCTATTCCGAAAGCTATCTCGACGATCTGGCCGCACGCATGCGCAACGACGCCGGCGCGGGCCGCAAGGTCTGGTGCATCTTCGACAATACCGCCAGCGGGGCGGCCGTGCCTAACGCGCTGTCCCTGCTGGAGCGTCTTCAGGGGATGCGGGAGCCGCAGGTTCCACCGGTTTCTCAGGTTCCACCGGAGCATCGGAAGCCATCAAAGCCTCCGAAGCCACCAAAGCAGGAGGAGCGGCAGGGATTCCAGCATTCCCTGGATCTGCCGGAGGTGCCGCAGATGCCCGAAGGGCAGGGCGTTCGGCGCTCAGTCCGGCGCTCTTGACCACGGTGACGGTGCAGTCGGCCTGGGCCACCACCTGCGACGACACGCTGCCCAGGTAGCGGCGCAGCACCGAGCTGCCGCGCGAACCGATGACGATATGGTCGACATCGTTGAGCTTGGCGTAGTCGACGATCGCGGCGGCGGGGTCGGGTGCTTCCAGCACGTGATAGGTGATCTTTTCCGGCGGGATCTGCAGGGGCCGCGCCCAGTGCTTGAGGCCGACCAGGTGCTTGACGTGGATGTTGCGTCCCTGCTTGTCCACCACGCTGTCCATGCCGATGCGGTTGGTCCTCTGTACCGTCACGCAGGCGAGACGGGCGCCGGCCTCGGTCTGCAGCACCCGCCGCGCCGCCACCCGCAGCGACTCGGCGAGCATCTCCGAACCCGAGGCGAGGTCGATCGCCACCATGATGATCGGCGCATGCATGAGCTGCTCGGATGCCGACTGCTGCGGTGAAGATTCCATGCCGATCGCCCGGAACCAGCGGCGGCTCACGGTCCACCAGCCGTCGCGTTCGAGCTTGCCGGCGCGCGCCGTCAGCGGCACCTGCTCCGGGTTCTGCAGCGCCAGCGCCAGCTGGGCCGCGGTGTCGTGGCGCTTGCCGGGGTCCACTTCGAGACAGCGCAGGATGATCTCCTGCAGCCAGGGCGGGATCGCCGGATTGATCGCCCGCGGCGGCACCGGATCGCGATACAGCCGGCGGCGCAGGCCCGGCACGGAGGTCGGATGGCCGTAGGGCCGTTCGCCGGTGGCCAGGTGATACAGCAGCACGCCCAGGGCGAACAGGTCGCTGCGCGGATCGTTGCGGATATGAAGCACCTGCTCCGGCGAGATGTAGGGGCCGGTGCCCATCGGCAGCCGGAACTCTTCCGCCAGCAGGTCCGGCAGCTTGTCGTGGCGCGACAGGCCGTAGTCGATCAGAATGGCTTCGCCGCTTGGCCGGAACATGATGTTGCTCGGCTTGACATCGAGATGGATCACGTTCTGGCGGTGCAGGTCATGCAAGGCGCTGGCAACGCGGATGCCGATGCCGGCCACCTCGTCCACGGGCAGCGGAGCCGCATCGAAACGGCTGCGCAGCGAGGCGCCCGCGATGCGCTCCATCACGATGTAGGGCTGGCCGGTGAAGTCGCCCGAGGCCACGAATCCCGGCACATGGATGCCGGCGAGCTTGGGCATGATCATCTGCTCGACTTCGAAGCCGACGATCGCGGTCGGATCGTTGTTGTCGCCGAGGATGGGCACCTTCATCAGCAGCTCGCCCGCATCGCGCAGATCGGGGCGCCCCACGGGCGTGACGCGCCACAGCACCGCCATGCCGCCCTTGTGCAGGCGCTCTTCCAGGCGGAAGCCGTCGACCGTCATGCCAGGAACGAGCTTCTCCACCTCAGCGTCCCTGCTGCAGCCGGTCGCCGATGCTCGCCGGCAGGCCGGCGGCGCGGATTTTTTCCGCCGCCGCGTCATGGTCGTAAGGCACCCGGAAATAGATCAGTTCATGCGTCGCGTCGTCGTACAGCGCATAGCAGGCGGCGGGATTGCCGTCGCGCGGCTGGCCGACGGAGCCGGGCAGCACCAGCCAGTGGCGCTGGGTGCCGAGCGGGATGCTGCTGTCGCCGCTCGGCACGAAGGCCGACACCTTGCCGGTAGGCGACAGGTTGTACAGCGCCGGCTGATGCACGTGGCCGCAGAAGCTCACGCGCCGGTCGGTGGCATGCATGCTCTTGACCGCTTCCAGCGTGCCGGTGATGTATTCCCAGCTGCGCGGTTCGGCGGCGGTCGCGTGCACGAACAGGCATTCTCCCGCTTCCTGCGTCAGCGGCAGGCGGTCCAGGAAATCGAGCTGTTCGCGGCCGAGCTGCGAACGCGTCCAGTCGACCACCTCGCGCGCCTTCGCATTCATGCTCTTGCCGGAGGCCTGGGCGACGGCGGCGTCATGGTTGCCCTGCACCGCGATCGCGCCCTGCGCGACATAAGCCATCACGGTATCGACCACCCAGGCCGGATCGGCGCCGTAGCCCACCAGGTCGCCGAGAAAGGCGTAGCGCTGCGCGCGCCGCTCTTCCGCGTGGGCAAGACAGGCGGTGAAGGCTTCGCGGTTGGCGTGAATATCGGTGAGGATGGCAATGAGCATCGGAGCGGCAGGCATTTGTTCGACAATGGGATGATGGTAACCCGTCATCCTTAGGTTTTGCTGACAATGCGCCCCGCCGTCACTGCTGTCCGGCCGGCGGACGCTTCAGGCGGCGGCGTATTCCCGGTAGCCGCGCGCGCGCAGTTCGCACGCAGGGCAGCTGCCGCAGCCGTAGCCCCAGTCGTGCAGCGCGCCGCGTTCGCCGAGGTAGCAGGTATGGGTGTCCGCGCGGATCAGGTCCACCAGCGGCTGGCCGCCGAGATCATGCGCCAGCCTCCAGGTCGCCGCCTTGTCGATCCACATCAGCGGCGTCTCCAGCTTCAGCCGCGTGGCCATGCCGAGATTGAGCGCCACCTGCAGCGCCTTGATGGTGTCGTCGCGGCAGTCGGGATAGCCGGAGAAATCGGTTTCGCACATGCCGCCCACCAGCACGTCGAGGCCGCGCCGGTAAGCGACGGTCGCGGCCACCGTCAGGAACAGCAGGTTGCGGCCGGGCACGAAGGTGTTGGGCAGTCCGTTATCCTGCATGGCGATGGCCACATCGCTGGTGAGCGCGGTGTCGGAAATGGCGGAGATCAGCGACAGGTCGATCATGTGGTCTTCGCCGAGGCGGGCGTTCCAGCCGGCCGACAGTTCGCGCGTCTTTTGCAGCAGCGTCGGCCGCACCTGCAGTTCCACCGCATGGCGCTGGCCGTAGTCGAAGCCGATGGTTTCCACGCGCGCATAGCGGGACAAGGCCCAGGCGAGGCAGGTGGTTGAATCCTGTCCGCCGCTGAACAGGACGAGTGCGCCGTTGTTTGGTGTCATGAAATGCTTCGAATAAAAATGGAAAGAGGGTGTAATGCGATTGCCGGCGAATGTCCATGGGCGCCGGCACCCGGCACCGGCTGGCAGGATAGCCGATCGGCGCGGTGCGGACATATGCGGTTTCGTATGTGAATGCCCGCAGGCGGTCATGAGGGCTGGCGCTTGACCTCCCGCAGCGTCTGCTCGATGTAGTCGCCGTTGTCATCGCTGTAGCGCAGGCGTGCCGGATACCATTCGAGCGAAGGAGCGAGCCAGATGTCGAGATGCTGGTCCTTCGAGTCGGCGCCCGGCGCTCTCTGCACATGCACGGTATTGAGCTCGCCGAGCGGCGTGGAAATCTTTTCCTGCTTGATGACCTTGAACGTCCAGGCGTCGACGTCGCGCTGCCCCGCCACCGACACATTCCACGCCGCGCCGGGCTTGAACTTGCCGGGTGCGGCACGGGCCACGGAAATCATCTGCCAGACCACGCTGTTGCGGTCCTGCTCGCCGCCCTTGAGCGGCTGGGCCTGTTCCGACGCGCTGAAACGGATGGCCTTCGCGGCACGGTCGAAACTGGTGGTGGTCGGTTCGCGGCGCAGCCGCTTTTCGGTGAACACATCCGGAGCGAGGCCGAAGGCATCCATGGCGCCTTCGCTTCTCGTATCGAGGATCTTGCCGATCAGCGCCGCGCGCGCCTCATTGGTGGCGGCGAAGCGGCCCGCGCCGGATTGCCAGCGCACGATGGCATCGCCCTCGACCGGAATGCCTTTCTGCTTGGCCTTGATCGCATAGCCGAGTTCGGCATTCGGCGGAGGATTGATCTTCTGCTTGGCGGCCGTCCCGCGTGCTTGCTGTTGTTGCTGATGTGGTTGCTGTGCCTGCTGCGCATGCACGGCGAAGGCGGCGCAGAGCAGCAGCGCGGCGCAAGACTTGGTCGTATATGAATGCATCATCGATGGAATTTGAATTAGTGTCAGCGTTCAATGCCCGCAAGGGTCATGTCGAGGGAGTCGCCATTGGGCGAGGTATAGCGGATCCGCACCGGATACCATTCCTGTTGCGGGGCCAGCCAGAATTCAACGGTCTGGTCGAAGCTTTTCTGGCGCGGCGCGCGCACCAGATGCCATGCGGCGGTCTTGCCGGCCGCGGTCGTTATCTCTTCCTGGCCCAGCACGCGGATGCGCCAGGGTTCGGCATCGCGCGCGCCGGCAACGAAGACGTCGATCTCCGCACCGGGTACGATGCGCGCCGGTTCGGCCCTGCCGATGCCGGCGATTTGCCACATGACGCTGGCGCGGTCCTGCTCGCCTCCCTGGTAAGGATAGGTTCTCTCGGAGGCCGAAAAGCTGATCCTGCCGTTGTCATGCTGAAAGTGAGTCTGGGTCAGCGACTTGTTGCGCGGCTTTTCACTGTACAGCACCGGTGCGATGCCGAATTGATTGATCCTGCCTTCGCTGCGGAAGTTCAGCACCGTGATCTTGACCAGCAGCAGCGACGTGCCCGCTTCACCGCTCACGCTGTAGCTGTCGGCGCCGGCTTCCCAGCGGAATGTGCCGCCGCCATGCCATTTCTGCCCCTTCACCAGGGCTTCGACATCGTAGTCGAGCCGTGCCGACGGTGGCAGATCGACCTTGTAAGCCTGGGCCGCCTCCGGCACGGCCGGCTTGCTCTCAGGGGCTTCGGCGGCCTCGGCGGCATTGTCCGCAACAAGCGCGGGCGCGGCGTTCTCGCCTGGCGCATCGGCAGCATCCTCCGGCATGAGGAGCGGCGGCGCCTCCACACTCGTGCCCGGCGCCTCCATGCCTGCGGCTGGCGGGATGGTCGGCTCCGACGGCGTAGCCGCGGCCTGTTCTTTCCGCATGGTTTTTTTCGGCCTGGTTTTCTTCGGTGGCGGGGCGACCGGTTCCAGCGCCGTTGCTTCGGCTCCATCCGGCACTGCGGGCTGCGCCGGCGCAAGGGATACCAGCGATACCGTGGTGACGGCCGCATCCGACGGATTGCGCCAGGCCGGGACTCCCAGCCTGCCTTCGGCCCAGCGGAAAGCCAACAGGTGCACCAGGAGCGATGCGCAGATCAGCACCACCGTGCGCCGCCTGAACCGCTTTTGCTTCGCAGCCCTTGAAAGAAAAATCGCCATGACGCTAGTGTATCAACCTCTGTGCCGATTCCCCCTGCAAAGCAACGCGACGTTGCTTCCATGCATTGCGAACCTGGCATGAACCTGTGCCCCGTTTGCGTAGTCGCACATGACAGACAAGGCGGTCAGGTGCATACTTTGCTGATTATGCTAATTGTTGTTTTGTCCAATAAATCGATGTAGTCGTCGATTCGGTGGTTTTAACGCGTTAACAAGCGGAGGTTTTCATGAGCAAGCCAGCGACGCCCAATTTCCCTGGAATGTCGGCGATGACCGACTCCCTGGATTTCGTCAAGACCCTGTGGGGCAACATGGGCATTCCCGGAATGAACATGCCGGCCATGAATGCCGCCGGCATGAACATGCCCGGCATGGGTATTCCCGGCATGGTGATGCCTACGCTGTCGGTCGAGGAAATCAACAAGAAGATCGCCGACCTGAAGGCGGTGGAGAACTGGCTCACCCTCAACATGAACATGCTGCGCGGCACGATACAGGCACTGGAAGTGCAGGCAGCCACCATCTCCACCCTGCAGACCATGAGCGAAAGCTTCGCCGCCTCGATGCAGCCGGCGGCGAAAGCCGCTCCGGCAGCTTCCGGTCAGGAGCATGGCAATGGCAATGGCAAGTCAGCATCGCCCTTCACTTATGGCAATGGCAGCGGCAATGGTGCCGCCGCGCAAGCTGCCGGCGCATCGTCGAACGACGCGAAGACGCAAGGCGCGCCGGAGCCCACCAGCAAGGACCAGAGCGATGCCGCCAGCCTGACCGCGCCGCTGATGAATGCCGCGATCTGGTGGAACATGCTGCAGGACCAGTTCAAGCAGGCGGTCAACAATGCAATGACCGAGATGCCCAAGCCCGCGGAGAGCACGCCGAAGGACGACGCGAAAGCCGCGTCCAGGCCGAAGGCCGAGGGCAAGGAAGACAGCGCGGCAAAACCCGCACCTGCAGCGGCGCGCAAGCCGAAGGCGGCGAAGTAGCTTCGGCCTGTTCGCGCCGGTGGATAAGGTGTGAACAGGAAGCCCTATGCTGCGCTTGATAAGCCCCGTCCGGTCCGAGTCCGCTCCTCGACGCGGCTTCGAACCGCCCGCAGCGCCTATAACGCTTACCAAACACAGCCTATGCGCCGCGGCTAGCAGCGGCGGGACTTGCCTGCGCCGCTGCCGGCGGCTGCGCAACGGTCAGCCGCCGCACGATCCACAAACTGGCAATGCCGCAAGCCACGGCAAGATAGCCGACCAGGTTGAAATGCTCGATCTGTCCCGCCGGATTGCGCGAGATGATCAGGCCCGCTACCAGCGAAGCCAGCCCGGATGACATCATCTGCACCGACGAGCCCAGGCTCATGAAGGTGCCGCGCACCTGCGGCGCCGCTGCCGCGGTGATCATCGCCATGCCGGGAATGAAACGGCCCGGCACCAGGATGAAGAACACGGTCGAATTGATCAGCACGATCCACCACGGCACCGGCACCAGGTGGGTCGTGACCAGGATCGGCAGGAAGGCGGCGATCGCGACGATGCGGAAGATGCGCTGCTTGCCATGGCGGTCGGCCAGCCGGCCGATCAGCCGGGACGTGAAGAAGGTCGCCGCGCCGCCGCAAAGGTAGACCAGCGCGATGAAGCTCTCCGACAAGCCGAGGTTGGCGGTGTAGTAGAGCGCGATATAGGGCACCACCGTGAAGCCGCCGAACATCAGCAGCGCCATGAACAGATAGGCGCGCAGATGATTGGGCTGCCTCGCCACCGCATGGATCTGGCGGAACACATTGACTTTCGCCTCCCCCTGTCCATGGCGCTGCAAGTGGGTTGTCAGCGAGGGCAGCAGCCGGTGCGCGGCCACGAGAATGCCGCCCGACAGCAGCACGATGAAGAAGAAAGGCGCGCGCCAGCCCAGCATGTCCGAATGCGATGCCAGGAAAAGCCCGAGCGGCACGCCGGCCACGGTCGACAGCGAAAACGCCGCCATCACCGTACCCATTGCCTGGCCGCGCCGCTCGAACGGCACGACGTCGGCCACCATGGTCTGCACCATCGCGCCCAGGATGCCGCCGAAGGCGCCGGCCAGCGCGCGCGCCGCCAGCAGGAATTCAAAGTTCGGCGCCAGCCCGCAGCACAAGGTCGCGAGGATGAACAGCACATACAGGCTCAGCATCAGCGTGCGGCGGTCGAAGCGGTCGACATAGGTGGCCGCCAGCAGTCCGGATGCGGCCGCGGTGAAGGTGTAGGACGACAGCAGCAAGCCGAACTGATGGGTATCGATCTGCAGCACGCGAATCAGTTGCGGCCCGAGCGGCATCATGATCATGAAGTCGAGGATATGCGTGAACTGGATGCCCGAGAGCACCAGCAGGAAACGGCGTTCCTGTTTCTGCGGCAGCGATGGTGGGGAAGTGGAGTTCAAGTGGCGGTCAATCGTGTTGGCGCGTCATGCGGGCGCGGCGCGGTCGGGCCTCGCAGGAAGCCCGGCGCGGCTGCCATATTGTCTCATTATCGGGATGTGCCAACTTCCTGGTGGCGCGGGTCAACAATTTGTTTATCCAATGGGCCGCAGCTGTCTTCATCCGGTTTCAGATCACACCACTAGTCACTGGCACTCCGCATCTTGGCAAGGGCATCGTTGACTTCGCTTGTAAAGCCACTAATGGTAACTGGATCGGTTGGCAAGTCTGGCGGTGCGGGCAGGATGCTGATCGGGTCCGAGGCCGGGTCCGGCGCTGAACTTTTCAACCAGGAAAATTCCGGTAGCGTCGGCGCTCGCGGCGGCGTCGGCGCTTCCGTCAGGAGCGTCTCGCGTACGGTGGCCATCTGGCCTCTGGCTTGATTCAGGAACGCGCGCGTGGCATTGAGCCTTGGCTTTGCCGCCAATTGTGCAAGCGGCCCGACATAGATGGAGCCGGTCTGCTTCGCGGCGATCGCCGCCTCCCTTGCGATATAGCGCGCCTTCTGGGCGCTTGTCGCGTTCTTGTAGCGAACCCGATGGAAGGCCGCCGTCTTCGTCAGGTCAATCCTGATGGTGTCTGTGCCGCTGCCGCTGACCGGCATCGCTTCGCCCGTTCCGGCTGGAGGCGCCACTATCTCCAGGGTCAGCGTATCGAATACGGACTGTCTTGACGCCATTTGGTCAACCAGCGCATTGATTTGCGCATCGAGGGCATTCACAGGATCATTCCGAGCGTCGTCCGCCGGCCGCGGAGCGTCGAGCGTGATCGGTACGATTGAGGGACTGCCGGCAGCCGCCGCGGGTTCGATGGTCTTCAGCAGCGTCGGCATCTCACGTTGCTGGAACGGTGCCCGGTCACCGGTGCTCAGCGGTCCGGATGGCGTGGGCATGCCATTGAGCGTTGCGACCAGTTTGAAGTCGTTGAATCTCGGCCCGGTGTACGCGCCGTCCGCCTTGTCGAACGCAATGTGCACATCCCCGGCTTGCAACCCGATGCCAAGGCCCATGGCCAACGCGTTGGCGCCGGTGTTGAGCAGGGTGTAGCGTTCGGTTTCGCCCGCGGTAAGCCTCTTCGACAGGTAAGTGGCCTTCACCTGCTGATCGGCATCGCCGCAAAACAGCGCGCGCGCATCGCTGTCGTCGATCCGCAGCAATAATGCCTTGGCGCGGTCAAGCACCGCCTCGCCGGGGCGGGCGCCGTCTTCGCCGACTCTCATCTGGCTGTACGCCAGTTCAAAATGAATCAGGTTGCGCATCGTCTGCCGCAGCTCTTCTTTTGCGTCGATCAGCTTTTGTGATTCCTCTTGCGGCCGCGCCGCATTCTGCTGCGCGAGCACATGCTTCTGGGCGCGCGCGACTTTTCCCGCCAGCAGCCGCTGTGCGCCAATCATCTTGATCTCGATCTGTCTTTTCCAGCCCTCGATCAGGGGCTTTGCTATCGGCGTGAAAGCCGGTTCCGGATGTGCCGCATCGTCCGACGCTTCGGGCGAGGCATGCCGCATGCCGTCCGAGTCGGCTCCCGCTTCCCGGGTCCGGGCATCCGCTTGATGTTGCTGGTAGGTGCGGTATTGCGCCCAGTTTTCCTCCGGTGAGATTGCTTTGGATGCGCCGCCATCCGGATGCGCGTCGCCTTGCTCGCGCTCGCGCTGCGTGATCCCGTTGAGGCTGGCGAGCAGTATCCGCCTGGCGGCTTGCTCGACCGCTTCTCGTCTGGCGGGTTGAAGCCGGGAAGGCCGCTTGCAATCCTCGCGGTAGCGTTCATAGGCGGCCGCCCGCTCCTGTATCGCCTTGTCCAGCGTCGGATCGAGCACTTCGGTCAGTTTGGCCAGTGCAATGATGGCGCGGCGTGCCTTCGCTTCGCCGTCCTTGCTGGGGCCGCTGCCGAGCTGATAGCCGATGTACAGGAGCAGCGCTGTCGTGGCCGCGCCGGCAAGCAGTCCTCCGCTGATGGCGGAGGCAATGATTTCCGGCGTCATGATGCCGATGCCTGCCGCTGTCAGGGTGAGCGCGGTCCCGGTAGTCCCGCAATAGATGCCGCGCTCGCCGCCCCGCCATTCCACCGCGGCGTTTTCCCGTGCCGCCTTGTAGCCTTGCTTGACCTTCAGCTTGTAGCAGATGCGGGCGGAAACCAGGTTCACATCGTCTCGCGCCGCTTCGGCCGCGCTCTTGCCATTCGCGGAGCCGGAGCCTTGCGGCGATGGATTCGCGCGCGCCTGTTCCAGTCTTTTCAGTGCCTCGGTCAAATGCCGAAGATCTTTTTCGACATCATGCAGTTCCCGCATCACATCCCATGAAGCCTGCAGGACACTCGGCGCACGCCTGGCCGCGGTTGCCGCTTCCGCACGTCCAAGAGGCAGCGCGTCCTCGGTTCCGGAATTGAACAGCCGCCGCTCGCCCGAATCGATCACTGCCGCCGAAAGGCCAACCTGCACCGCCAGTCGAGTGCCGGAAATCGCGGCTTTGGCGATCGGGTCGGGAGCCAGGATTTGGGCGGCGCCCAGCAGATTGGCAATGGTCGAGATGACAGTGGGAATCTGCCGATGCGAAGCGCCGGTGCCGGTGTTCTTGAAGCTATTGAGGACGGCTTCAACATCGGTCTCGCCGACGGCATGCAGAAACGATCGGATGATCGCGTCCGTATAGACTTGCTTCGGATTCTTCACATTGCCGAGAATCAGGTTTTCCGTCCCGTCTTTCCGCAGGGTTTCCAGATTTTTGAATTCATGGGCCAGGGCCAGCATGCGGGAAATCTCGCGCGACGCTTCCGGCGACTCGGCCCGACGTTTCCTGAGTTCCTGATCCGCCACCCAGTCATTGCAAATGTTTGCTACCGCCTGGCTCCAGTCCTCCTGATATCTCAGCGCGGGCGGGTGGAGCACTGCCCGCGTGTTCAGCAATTGCCGCATGCGGGCGCGCAGGCCGGGCGTTTCATGCGGTGCCGCGGTGTTTGCTGACCGGTTTGCAGGCCGGTCTGCCGCTGGATCCGTGGCGGCGGCCGCTGGCGAGGCATGTTCAACCATGCGGTCCGTCGCCGCCCCGCGCATGGAGTTTGCGGAGATCCAAAACCTTCGTAATGCCTCCATCAGGTCGTCCTTTCAATGTGATCAGGTTGGCGCGCGCAGAGCGAACCATGAGTGACCAGAACCGAAATGGAGTTCCATAGCGCTTTGGAATTTCATTTTCCTGAAACATTCGGCCTTTAGCATCCAGGTCTTCTCATGGAAAAGCCGCAATGAAAGTTTGAAAAGGAGGAACCACCATGCACCCGTCTTCAGTCGTACCGGCGCGTTCGCAGATGCGGCTTGACCACGATCTGCTGAAGCAATTGTCGAGGAGGGCGCCGGGGCGCCTGCTACTACAGACCTTGTTGGAGTGGCTCTGCATCGCCGTGCTGATTGCCACCGCGATCCATGCCGGCCATATCGCGGTCAGCCTGCTCTGCATGCTGCTGATTGCAACACGCCAGCATGCCTTGCTGATCCTGATGCATGAATACGCGCATTACCAGTTCAGCCGCAGACATGCATGGCTCAACGACATGCTCGGCGATGCGCTGGCGGCGCTGCCGTTCTTCCTGACGGTGCATGGCTTCCGGCGCAATCACATGCCGCACCACCGGCATGTCAAGACCGGAGCGGATTCCAACTGGGTTTCCGCCCTTGAGGTTGCGCGTTACCAGTTTCCGAAGACAAGAGCGCAAACCTATGCCGAAATGTTCAAGCACGTACTCGGCTGGTACACGCTCAAAGAACTCAGCCACTATGCGTTCGATGCCGGCATGTCCGTCAATCTGCCGCCCGCGGCGCGCCGCTTCCGCAGCGTCTATGCGCTTGTCGTTCTTGCGCTGATCGCGTGTTTCGATTTGTGGTGGACGGTATTGCTGTACTGGATCATTCCTCTGGCCACGTTCCTGATGGGCATTCTGTACGTGCGCGATGTGAGCGAACATTTCGGCATGCCGTCGGAGGGCATCGCCGGCGCGCGAACCATGCTCAGCAACCGGATGGGGCGCCTGTTCATCTGCCCCTACGGCATCAACTTCCATGCGGAGCATCATCTCTATCCCTCGGTGCCCTTCCATCACCTCAAGTCCCTGCATGCGGCATTGCAGAAGGATGACTACTACCGCCGTCATGCCGTCATTACGCATGGCTACCTCACCGGCCTGGTGGCGCAGCTGGCGCAAGCGCGCGGCGAGCAAAAGCGTCCCGCTCCAGGTGCCGCCGCCATCCATGCCGCGTCTTCCTGCTCCTGACGTATCACGCAAAACAGGTTTGAATCATGAACATCATTTCCCGTTACCTTCGTCCGGAAGATATCCCGGCGCTGCTGAGACTCGAGCATGCCAAGTGGGAATCGCATCAGGCAGCCGACGCCGCAACCCTGCTGCGCCGTATCGAAACCTATCCGCAACTTTGCATCGGCAGTTTTTGCGCCAGCTCGGGAAGGGCGCTGGCCTCGCTGTTCATGCGGCCCGTCAGTCCGCATGCCTTCACCGCGCCGACGCGCTGGGACGTCTCCGCCGACGTGCGCATCCATCATGGCGCTTCGGAGTCCGGTCGCTCGCTGTTCGGCATCAGCCTCAGCAGCGTCGACCCCAAGGCGGTCACGCAGATCTTCCGTTATTTTTATCCACGTGCGCTGAAGGCCGGGTGGCGCGACATCTATCTCGGATCACCGATACCCGGCTTCAGAAAAGCGCGCGAACGGGACGCGCAACTGCCGGTCTGGCAATACGTGCATGCGCGCCGGCGATTTCGTTCGAAGGAACCGCTCGATCCGCAGTTGCGGTATTACTACCGCAAGGGATTCAAGGAGATTGTCTCGATCCAGGAAAATTACTTTCCGCATGAAGATTCCCTGAATTATGGGGTAGTCATGCGCGGCTCCATTCCTCTGAACGCGCCCACGCGGCTCTGGCGTCACGCGCCCATGTTCTTGCTGGAAACACTTTCGATGGTGGCGTTGCGTTGACGACATCATTGTTGACGCCAGTGGTCGGAAAATTTCTGTCATGCAATGACTTTCATCGAAAGCCGTGTAACGGATGAAGATTTCTCAAACTTTTTGACGAATGCAGGAATAAAGCCGGTAAAGGATGGATGGTCTAAGGCTGGCCTAAGCTTCGCATGCCAAACTGTTTCCATACCGTATGTATGACGGCATACATGGTTTCCTTTTGCCGCACCGACACTTCTCCGAGGGTTTATGAGCACACAATTCACGATCGCCAATGTCAGCGCAGTATCCTCCCGCAACGCGATTTCGCCTGCGGTCAAGAGCAGCCAGCAGATCAATGCGCCGGCGGTACGCAATAACCGGGTGCAGCGCATCGAACTGGAGCGGCGTGACCGTTTCGGCCGCTTCGGCCGTCGCTGATCCGTTTTCCGCTTCCATGCAAGGCCTGTGCGGAAATTCCGTGCAGGCCTGCCAAATTGTCATGTCGGCGAAATGATATGACAGACCGTCAGCACAAGGCCATCGAACGACATCCGATCGCTTTCTCCTCACTCAGTTTCCCCAGTTTCCTCAGTTTCCTCAATTTCCTCCGCCGCACTCGGTTAACTCGCTATTCATTCCGGCATTTCGCTGCCGGCCTCATCGACTTCATGGTCGGAACGGCAATGCCCCGCATGGCGACAAGCGGCCGCGAATCCATAAATCGTTCTAGAATCGAAGCTTTCCTGCACGGGAACGGCCAGACCGGCACGACATGAAAATTCTGCTAGTGGAAGACGATGCAATGATCGGCGAAAACATCCAGATCGCACTCGAGGGCGAGGATATTGCCGTCGACTGGGTCAAGGATGGCGAAGCCGCCGACATTGCGCTCGCCACCCATACCTACGATGCGATGCTGCTCGACCTCGGCCTGCCGGGCAAGGACGGCATGGAACTGCTGCGCAGCCTGCGCGCCCGCTCCAACAGCACGCCGGTGCTGATCGTCACCGCGCGCGATTCGGTCCCCGAGCGCGTGCTGGGCCTGAAAACCGGCGCCGATGATTATCTCGTCAAGCCCTTCGATGTCGAGGAATTGCTTGCCCGACTGCATGCGCTGGTGCGGCGCTCGCGCGGCATGACGGAGAGCAGTTACCGGCATGGCAATATCGAAATCAATATCGAGACCCGGCAAGTCATGGTCGACGGCAGTCAGGTGATTCTTTCTTCGCGCGAATGGGCGATCCTCGATGCCCTGGTGGCGCGTCCCGGCGCGATCCTGTCGCGCAGCCAGCTGGAGGAGCGGCTGTACGGATGGTCGGGCGATGTCGAGAGCAATGCCATCGAGGTCTATGTGCATGGCTTGCGCAAGAAGCTCGGACAGCAGTTCGTGATCACGGTGCGCGGCCTCGGCTACATGGTGGGCAAGCCATGATGCGCTCGCTGCGGATCCGCCTGATCCTGCTGCTGGGCGTGGCGATTCTCGGCTCGGCGGCGCTGCAGTTCACGGTATCGCTGCGCGAGGCGATGCAGGAAGCCAACAAGCTGTTCGACTATCACATGAAGCAGATGGCTTTCGCACTGAAGGACACCGCGCTCGACGATACCGAGTGGTACACCTCCTCCAAGCCGAGCACGAATTTCGATTTCGTCATCCAGATCTGGGGCGATGACGGCGTGCGCGTGTTCCAGCGCCGGCCGTATCTGTTCCTGCCGCAACAGGGCGCACTCGGCTTTTCCACGGTGTCCCTCAACAACGGCGAGTGGCGGGTGTTCGCCATCGAAAACCAGTCCAAGCGCATCCAGGTCGCGCAGAAGATGGATACCCGGCGCGATCGCGCGATATCGCTCGCCATGCATTCGCTGTGGCCGATCATTCCGGTGTCGCTGATGCTGTTTGCCGCGGCATGGTGGGTGGTGACCTCGGCACTGAGTCCGCTCAACCGGATCGGGCATGACCTGTCGCATCGCAATGCCGACTCCACCGCGCCGGTCTCGGACGAGGGCGTGCCGCAGGAGGTGTCGCTGCTGGTGGCCGAGCTCAACCTGCTGCTGACGCGCATGGGCAGCGCGCTGCAGTCGCAGCGCAATTTCGTCGCCGATGCGGCCCATGAGCTGCGTTCGCCGCTGACCGCGCTCAAGCTGCAGCTGCAGACCCTGACACGGGCCAAGGATGACATGGCGCGGGCGCAGGCCGTCACCCGCTTGCAGGGCGGCGTGGACCGCGCCTCGCGGCTGGTGGAACAGCTCCTCGTGCTGGCGCGGCAGGATCCGATGTCGGTGCCGGCGAGCGACACGGTCGTCGATCTGCAGGCCTGCATCGAATACGCAGTCGCCGATGTGGCGCCGCTTGCCGCTTCCAAGAATGTTGAAATCCGGCTCGATGCCGCCGTGCGCGCCGGCGTGGAGGGGGATGCGGAAGCCTTGCGCATGATGACGCGCAACCTGCTGGATAACGCGGTACGTTATACGCCTGCCGACGGCAGCGTCGCTGTCGCTATTGCCAGCCTCAACGGGAGAACCTGCCTTACCGTCGAGGATTCGGGGCCGGGCATCTCGGAGGAAAACCGGACGCGCGTATTCGACCGCTTCTATCGCGTGCCGGGCACCAGCGCCGGCGGCAGCGGGCTGGGACTGGCCATCGTCAAGGCGATCGTCGACCGGCATCAGGGCAGCGTGGAGCTTGGGCGTTCGGAACTGGGCGGATTGAAGGTCGAGGTGGCTTTCCCCCTGCATGAGGTATTGCGCAAGCCCGAACCGGTCGCGGAAGCGGTATAGCCGCTCTTAAGCTTCGCCTAAGCTAACTCGGGCATGATGGGCTGGTACTGTCACTCAGCAGGTGACAATGAAGGTTCCCTTTTGGCTCGGCAGGTCCCTGGACCGCCGAGCCATTTTTTTTGGCTTTCATGACGCGCCCGTCGGAAGGGCTCGCGGCAAGCATCCTGTGTCCTGCGCCCGCCGCCGGAATGCAAAAGCCCGCTTCTTGCGAAGCGGGCTTTCATGTCTCTCCTCAACTCCTGAGAATGGATTTTTTTAACTGCAGGCAGATTCTGCATCATTTTCATGCATTTGAAAATGATGTCTCTTCCGAGCCGGCGCAGCTCTCGCATCGTCTTTCCCGCCGTTTAAGTTTCCCCTAAGCATAGTCGGGCAACATGAGGCTGCTTGTCACCCCAGCGGCAACATGACTCCGCCGTTCATGCAAGCGGAAAACACGGCTTTGTGCTCCGTCCTCAAGCAGTTTCAGGATGGCCATGCGGCAGCAGGCTCGCCCTTCGATCATGGGTGCGTCATTCCGGCAGTGCCGTGTCAGTTTTTCATTTTCTTTCGCACGTACATAGCGTGCACAGGTACGTACTGTATTTTGTATCCGCACAGGCGCTGCATTGCAGTGCCGGATGGCGGCGAACAGGACGATCTTCTCAACAGGGCCGTATCCGAGACGGCTTCAACGCATGGCATATACCAGACCCGAGCCATCTCCTGGAGCGGCTTGGGACTGGCAGCCAACTAGCTTGTCGCATGTCGACATGCGGGTATCGGCCGCATGCGAGGATGCACAGGCTCCGGCATCCGGAGGGGCAGTGGCGCAACCGCGCGTGACAGACCTTCCATGGGCCGGCACATGCCGTGCCGCCGGCGTGGCAAGGTTCGCCCTGCCGGCTTGTCAACTTGCCAGGAAACAGATGACAGAATTCTTACCTATCAGTAGCGGCTTCGTCTGGCCGCTTGCCGTGGCGATTGCCTGGTTGCTCGGTGAAATCGTGCACCGCTCGACCAACCTGCCGCGCATCAGCATCTACAGCCTGACCGGCGTGCTGTTGTCGTATGCGCAGACCGGCATGCTTCCACGGCCCAGCGAGAGCGAAATCACGCTGATCGCCAACATGGCCTTCGGCCTGATCCTCTTCGAATTCGCCTACCGCATCAATCTTCGCTGGCTAAGGCTGAACTGGTGGCTGGCCGTCAGCGGCCTGGTGGAATCCGTCGCCACTTTCGTGCTGGTGTACATGGTGGCGACATCCTTCGGCATTACCGGCCTGCCGGGCCTGCTGATCGCCGCATTGGCGGTGTCCACCTCGCCGGCGGAAGTCCTGCGGGTGGTGAACGAACAGCGCAGTTCGGGGCAGGTGACGGAACGCGTGCTGCACCTGGCCGCTCTCAATTGCATCTTCGCGGTCTTCATCTTCAATCTCATCGTCGGCCTCTGGTCCTTTCAGCATTCGGGCAGCCTCTGGAGCGCGGTATCGAACAGCCTGCTGGTGCTGGTGGTATCGGGCGCGCTCGGCATCGCCTTCGGCTATGCGGTGCCGACGCTGCTGCGCAGGATAGGGATTCTTGCCCAGGATGCGACCCTGGCGTTTTCGATTGCGGTGATCCTGCTGGCAGCGCTGGCCCAGGCCTTCAAGGTGTCGCCGATCCTGGCCACGCTCAGTTTCGGCCTGATGGTGCGGCACCGGCGCGAAGCGCTCAGCCCCGCGCAGCGCAACTTCGGCGCGCTGGGAGACCTGCTGACCGTGCTGCTGTTCGTGTTCATCGGCGCCAGTCTCGCATGGCCGCGCATCGTGGCCGGCGCCGACATCGCGCTGGCCCTGCTCGCGGCGCGCTTTCTTTCCAAGCTGGCCGGCGCCACGCTGTTCGCCCGCTTCAGCGGAACCACATGGCGCAAGGGCCTGCTGACCGGCGTTGCGATGTCGCCGATGTCGGTGCTGGTGATCGGCCTGCTGGTGCAGACGCGCTCCATGGGCATCGATCTGATGGACCAGCTCGCGCCCCTGGCCACCGCCACGCTGTTGCTGGCAATCTTCGGTCCGGTGCTGACGCAGCTCGCCCTGAAGTTTGCCGGTGAAACTTCCGAATCCGAGGAGAAATGACATGCCGCTCGAACCCTTTGGCGTATCCAAACCCCTGACGCTTGGCGTCGAACTCGAATTGCAGCTGGTCAGCCTGAGCGATTTCGACCTGGTCGATGCCAGCCCCGACATGCTCGACCTGCTGTCGCGCCGCAAGTTTCCCGGCAACGTGGTGCCCGAAATCACTGAGAGCATGATCGAGATTTCCACCGACGTGCATACCAATCATGCGGAACTGCTGGCGCAGCTGCGCGAGATTCGCGACACCTTGGTGCATGCCGGCGACATGCTCAATGTCGGCGTCTGCGGCGGCGGAACGCATCCTTTCCAGAACTGGTCGGAGCGCAAGATCTTTTCCAAGCCGCGCTTCAAGGAAGTCTCCACGCTGTACGGCTATCTCGCCAAGCAGTTCACTATCTTCGGCCAGCATGTGCACGTCGGCTGCAGCTCCGGCGATGTGGCGTTGCGCCTGCTGCACAGCCTCAACCGCTATGTGCCGCACTTCATCGCGCTCTCGGCGTCATCGCCCTATGTGCAGGGCAGGGATACCCTGTTCAATTCGGCGCGCCTGAATTCCGTGTTCGCCTTTCCGTTGAGCGGCCGCGCGCCTTTCCTGCTGACCTGGGAAGAATTCCAGTCCGAGTATTTCGCCAAGATGGAGCACACGGGCATCGTCAAAAGCATGAAGGATTTCTATTGGGACATCCGCCCCAAGCCGGAATTCGGCACCATAGAGCTGCGCGTCTGCGATACGCCGCTGACGGTCGAACGCGCCGCCGCGCTGGCCTGCTATCTGCAGGCGCTGTGCTGTTATCTGCTGGAAGGCATGGAAGCCCCGCCGCGCGAGGAGGATTACCTGGTTTATAACTACAACCGCTTCCAGGCATGCCGCTTCGGGCTTGATGGCACGGTCGTGCATCCTCAGACACACGAAGCGAAAACGCTGCGTGAAGACATCCTTGGCACGCTGGAGCGTATCGCGCCCTTCGCCGCGGCGCTGGGCGCCGAGCAGGCACTGGAGCATGTACGCAAAACCGCGCAGGCAGGCAGCGATGCCAGCTACCTGCGCGACAAGCGCGCGCAATGCGGCAGCACCGAAGGCATGGTCAACGAGGCGGTGCTCCGCTTCCGCGAAAATTTCGAGATGGCCTGAGCCGTCCTGTCCCTATGCGATGATCAGCTTCGCTGGTCAATGCTTCTCAGACAAACGACGGCGAGGCCAGCATGTCGGTCAGCTGGGCGGCCGGCACCGGCTTGCTGTAGTAATACCCTTGCACCTGGTCGCATGAGGCGGCCTGCAGAAAATCGCGTTGCGCTGCGGTTTCCACCGCTTCCGCCACCACCGTCACGTTCAGCGTCTTGGCCATGGCGACGATGGCGCGCGTGATGCCCGCATCCTTCGCGTCGAAGGGCAGCCCGCGCACGAAAGAGCCGTCGATCTTGAGCGTGTCGATGGGAAGGTTTTTCAGCGTCGACAGGGAAGAGAAGCCGGTGCCGAAATCATCGACCGCGATGCGCACGCCCGCTTCCTTCAGCCGCCGGATCGTCTCGAGGCTTTCCTCCAGCCTGTCCATGAACATGCTTTCCGTGATTTCAAGTTCCAGCCGTGTCGGGTCCATGCCGGTTGCCTGCAGGATCGAGGCAATGTCGCCATGCAGCCCCTCGTCGTCGAACTGGGATACCGACAGGTTGACCGCCACGTTCAGATCCGCCAGGCCCTGCTCGCGCCAGGCGACGGCCTGCCTGCAGGCGTCTTCGATCGCCCAGCGCCCGAGCGGGCGGATCAGGCGTGTTTCTTCGGCCAGCGGAATGAAGCGGCTCGGAGGAACGATGCCGAGCTTGGGATGCGTCCAGCGCATCAATGCCTCGACGCCGACGATGCGGCCGGTATCCAGGCCGATCTTCGGCTGGTAATGCATCGCAATCTGCCCGCGCTCGATCGCCGTGCGCAGATAGGTTTCCAGCGCCAGTTTTTCGATGGCATGCGCATTGAGTTCGTTGCAATAAAAGCGGAATGCGTTCTTGCCGTCCTCCTTGGCCTTGTACATCGCCACATCCGCGCAGCGCAAGAGGGACTGCTCATTCTGGCCATCTTTCGGAAACAGGCTCACGCCGATGCTGGCGCTGACATAGAACTCCTGCCCGCCGATGACGAAAGGCCAGCGCACGACGGCAAGAATCTTCTCGGCGACCACGGCGACGGTTGCCGGCGTGTCGACATCTTCCAGCAACACCACGAATTCATCGCCTCCCAGGCGTGCGATGAGGTCGCTTTCGCGCAGGCAGTGCCGGATGCGCATGGCGACTTCCTGCAGCAGCTGGTCGCCCGCCTCATGGCCCATCGTGTCGTTGACGGTCTTGAAGCGGTCGAGGTCGATGAGCAAAAGAGCGATCTGCTTGCCGCGGCGCTGTGCCTGGCTCACCGCGTGCAGCAGGTGGCTGCTGAGCATGCGCCGGTTCGGCAGGGATGTCAGCGTGTCATGGTAAGCGAGATAGGCCACCTTCTGTTCCGAGCGTATGCGCTCCTCGATTTCCTGCCTCAGCTGGCGGTTGGCCTGCAGGAGTTCCGTAGTATTGCTTTCGAGATCGGCATTCACCTTTTTCAATTCCAGGGTGTGCTGGCTGGAACGGGCGGCGAGATAGGAATCGATCATGGATAGATGAAGACTCGTCGCCAGCAGCAGGAATGCAATGCCGCCAACGGCACCGGCCAGCCACCATACATTGAGCACGCCGGTTTCGGTGATGCACACGGCGCCGGCGGGAATATGCGCGGCCGCCATGCCCGTGTAATGCATGGCCGCGATCGAGAGGCCCATGACCAGCGCACCCAGCACCCTGTGCCGCAGGCTTGCGGCAAGCCGTGCGCCGCGTACGCGCAAGTTGATGGAGAGCGCTCCGGTGGAAGCGGCCGCTGCAATCAGGACCGATGCCAGCACCAGCCATGGGTCGTAGGTGATGGCCGGACTCAATGCCAGCGCCGCCATTCCTGCATAGTGCATGGCGATGATGCCACCGGCCATTACGGCGCCGGCCGCAATGAGCTGCGACCGCTTCCGGGAGGCGTGATCGAGGATATGCAGTGAATAGCCGCTGACTCCGATGGCGGTCAGCAGCGACAGAATAGTCATGCCGAGGTCGTAGACGACCACAGGCATTGTCAGCTTGAGCGCAAGCATGCCGATGAAATGCATGGCCCAGATTCCGGTTCCCATGGACAGCGCGCCGCCGGCGAGCCAATAGGCGGCCACGCGCCGGTTCCTTGCCGCCGCGACGCGGCCGGTAAGATTGAAGGCGACAAAGGAAGCAAAGACTGCGATGGCAATCGAAAGCATGACGAGCCACGGCTCGTACTGTGATTCCATGTTTTCCATTCAGCGGAAAGTAAGCCGGCAGACCCCATGTCGTCCCGGCAAGTCCCGTCAGCATGCGCAGGCAACGTGCGGCGCACGTCCGAAGCTGCAGAAGAGGATAGGGTTCATCATATCCCGAGCCGTATCTGGCGGGCATCATTTTTTGCCGGAAATGGGTCGTTTCATCGGAGAAGACGATAGAAACGCATCAATGCATACTGATTTGATATGAATTGGCACATCAGCGGATGGTGCCAATCGCCATCGGCTCGGCCGGCAGCTGAGCCGGGCGTTTCATGGTGGCGTTGACGATCGAGTCGAAGCGCGGTGCGCCGACCGAGCCGCACTGGCGCTTTGTATTCTGATGACGGCCCAGGGGTACGACGTAGCCGATACGCATGCTCGTGCTGGCACCGCCGTCATGCTGCTCGCGGATGAAGTGCAGATTCCACTTGTCGCGTGTCAGCGTCAGGTCGAAGCGCTCGGCACTGCTGGTGCTGGTATAGCCGCCGTGCAGCTGCAGGCAGTCGTCGAAGAAATGCGAGTAGCGGATGCGGCTCGATGCCTGCGACTCGCTGCGGATGGCTGCGGCATCGGCGAAATAACTGGCCTGGCTCAAGTCATGCTTGAACTCCAGTTTCGATGCCGGCGAGGGCCGCAGGTTGAGGCTGAGCTGATAGCCCTCGGTGCGCCCGGACGCCGGCAACTGCGCGCCTGTCATGCCCGCATCCAGCGTATCCGGGTCGGTGAGCGCCGCTACCGCGGCCGGCGCCGCTGCGCTGGCTTCGACGGTGTAGGCAGAAATTCCGAGATCGGACAGGTACTCGTAACTGTCCCAGTATTTTCTCGCGCCCAGCAGGTAGCCTTGCTGTTCTACCGAAGCGATGCCCGGCATGCCGGCCGCGTCACTGCGCAGCTGCGACCCGGCGATGCGGAAGCGGACATTGCTCTTCGGCGCAAAGATGCCGTTGACGACCACTTCGGATTGCGTCTCGCGGTGGGTAACGGTGCCGCCCGCGCCGAAGCGCCTTGATAGCGCACGGCCATAGTCGAAGACCAGGGCCGGAGCAACGCTGTACTGCTCCAGCTTGGCATCCCATTTCTCCTGCTGGCTGGCGTAGCCGACCATCGCGCGGTCGCGCGCCAGGCCGAAATAGCCAGGGGCATGGACGCCGCTCTGGAAGTCCGGCAGCTTGTCGACGATGTTGTCCGGTTTGGAATGCATTTCGACGCCGGCAACATGCGTCGAAACGGCCAGCATGCCCAGGCTTGCATGCAGCCTGGTGCGATTGAATAAGTGAAAAAGCATCCGCTCCCTGCTTCAACTGTTCGAGATCGGGAAACGCAACCGCGTTCCTGAATAGTCAGACAGGCATGGACAGCATCAAGCCGGTATAGTTGCATTGCATAAACTTCAATACTGGAAACTCCGCTTGCCGCTGGCGACGCGCAAGGAGTCACGATGGAGCAGAGCCGAAGCTTTCACCACCTGCTGCATGCGATCCGGAAACGGCCATGACATGATGCAAACTGCCTTGCCAATTCGTTGTCCATGACAGAAGGCTTCGCTTACAATGTCGGCATCTTGCGACTTCCCGTCTTATTCCGTGTTTTGCCGACTCCTTTTAGCTCTTGATTCCTAATTCAATCTCTTCAATGACATCTGACGCCAGTCCGCTCAGCATCGGCTCAGTCGAACGTGAAACCGGTTTGTCCAAGGACACGCTGCGCATATGGGAACGACGTTACGGTTTTCCCCAACCTGGCCGGGATGCCTTCGGCGAACGCGTCTACGCGCTCGAAGACGTCCGCAAGCTGCAACTGCTCAAGCGGCTGATCGACATCGGTCACCGGCCGGGCAAGATTGTCGACCGCAATATCGAGGAATTGCAGTCGCTCGCGCAAGGCGTTGGCCAGACAGCCGAGGCGCCGCAGAGCAGGGGCGGCGAACGCCAGGAACTGCTGCACTACCTTGAGCTTTGCAAGACCCACCGCTTCGACGATTTTCGCCGCACACTCTCGCAAGACCTGCTGCGCCTTGGACTATTCGAGTTCGTGGTGAACACCATTGCACCGCTCAACCACATGGTGGGCATGCAGTGGGCAAACGGCAGCCTCGCCGTATTCGAAGAGCATCTCTATACGGAATCGGTCCAGATCGTGCTGCGCAACGCGATTGCCGCAATTCCCAGGCAACATGGCGCGGCCGGACGTCCACGCGTTCTGCTGACCACATTTCCCCAGGAGCAGCATGGCCTTGGCCTGCTGATGGCGGAGGCCATCTTTGCCCTTGAAGGCGCGAACTGCATGTCCCTCGGCGTGCAGACCCCGATTACCGAGATTGCCAGGGCGGCACAAACCCAGCATGCGGATATCGTCGCACTGTCATTCTCGTCGGCGATGAATGGAAACCAGGCCATTGAAGGCTTGCGCGACCTGCGCGCCGGTTTGCCGGAGGAAACCGAGATATGGATAGGCGGCGGGTGCGCCGTCCTTGCTCGCCGTCCTCCGCCAGGCATCAGCGTGCTTGGCCTGTCCGACCTTGCAGGACAGCTTGGTGACTGGTATCAACGTCACAAACCTTGCTGAGCGACACTGAACGCACGATTCCTCATGTCATGCAAGACGGGCATGACATTTCAGCATGACATAATTGGCACTTGAGGCGACGGTCGTGGTCATAACTGACAATGCCGTGCTCGAGGCTCCTTGCCTGGTTGCTTGCTTGCCTGCCTTTATATTTATATTTGCATTTTTAAAGCAGGCGGCATAGTGCTTGTTAGCGCTTGAATACGGCAGGAAACTTTGCAGGTCGGACGTGTTTGCGGTCCCAATCAGGTGTTGGCGTCGAGCATACGAGCGGCGCCGTGCCAAGCGCAGGCGCCTTTGCAAACTCGCCCGAATGCAGGTTTCCCCGCTTGACTTTGGTAAAATCAATCACTTAACTAAACTCGAAGGTGCGTGATGCTGTACCCAGAACTATTCAAATCGCTTGAACAAGTCCGCTGGAACATGGAAAAAGACATTCCCTGGGACCAGTTTGATGCATCCAAATTGTCAGACGAGCAAGCTCAGACCATCAGGATGAATGCGATCACCGAATGGTCGGCATTGCCTGCTACTGAGATGTTCCTGCGCGACAACCGCGGCGACAGCGATTTTTCCGCATTTATGTCCGTCTGGTTCTTTGAGGAGCAGAAGCATTCGCTGGTCTTGATGGAATACCTGCGCCGCTTCCGCCCGGAACTGGTTCCGACTGAAGAGGAACTGCACAATGTGCGCTTCGAATTCGATCCCGCACCTCCGCTCGAGACGCTGATGCTGCACTTCTGCGGCGAAATCCGCCTGAATCACTGGTACCGCTGCGCATCCGACTGGCATACCGAGCCGGTCATCAAGGCAATCTACAAGATCATCAGCCAGGATGAGGCACGTCATGGCGGCGCCTATCTGCGTTACATGAAGAAGGCGCTCGGCGAAGTCGGCGACTCCGCGCGCGCCGCTTTTGCCAAGATCGGCGTATTGATGGCTTCCGCCCGCCGTACCGAGAAGCCCCTGCATCCGACCAATCTGCACGTCAACCAGTCGCTGTTCCCGAACGACACCGTGCAGAGCCGCCTGCCCGATCCGAACTGGCTGGAACGGTGGCTCGACGGCCAGATCAAGTTCGACGGCGAATGGGAAAAGAAGGTCGTCGACCGCATCCTGCACAATATGTCGCTGCTGTTCGAGCGGACCTTCGAATCGGTGCAGGATCTGAACCGTTACCGCAAGGAAGTCACGGCGCGTCTGCAGCCCGGCCAGTTGAAGCCCGCGGCCTGATTGCTGCAACCGGACGGTTCAGCCGAGTCAGGACCGCGAGGCAAGACCGTTTGAAGCAATCGCGTTACACTCAAGGGCCGCAGGCAGTTTCCTGCGGCCCTTGCTTTTGGTTTTCAGCTTTTGATGTTTGTTTCTCCCGACTTCCGAAATTTTTGACTGTCCGGTAATCATTGCTTCGCTCCATGCCTGAATTTGAAAAGAAAATCTGCCACCGCGCCGAACTGGCAGAACGTGTCGCGCACCTCCCCAAGCCCGTGGTGCTGACCAACGGCGTGTTCGATATCCTGCATCGCGGCCATGTAACCTACCTTGCGCAGGCCCGGGAGCTGGGCGCGTCGCTGGTTGTCGCGGTCAATACCGATGCCTCCGTGAAGCGCCTGGGCAAGGGAGACGACCGGCCGGTGAATTCCTGCGAGGACCGGATGGCCATCCTGGCGGCACTCGAATCGGTCAGCATGGTGGTGTCCTTTGATGAAGATACCGCGCTCGAAGTGGTACAGGAAGCGCGCCCGGAGATCTACGCCAAGGGCGGCGACTATGACATGAACGCCATTCCGGAAGGGCAGGCCGTGTCGGCCTATGGCGGACGCGCGATGGCCATCGATTTCGAGCACGACCGCTCCACCACGAGACTGCTCGCCAAGGTGCGGCAGTCCTGAAGGAAAAGGAAAAGGAAAACGCAATGGCGCTCGTTCCGTTCGTTCCCCTGGTTGAAGCGACTCGCGGCGGTCACACGGAATCGATTCACCATGGCGCGGTCGCGGTCGTCAACGTGCGCGGTGAAGTGCTGTACCACGCCGGCGACCCCGACTTCCTGACCTTCACCCGTTCAACCATCAAACCCTTCCAGGCGCTTCCCTTCCTGCAAGGCGGCGGACATGAACGGTTCGGCTTCGACACCCGCGAACTGGCATTGCTGTGCGCCAGCCATTCCGGCGAGGCCATGCATACCGGCATCGTGGAGCGCATGCTGCACAAGGCTGGCTGCGGCGAATCTCATTTGCGCTGCGGCTGCCATGTGCCGATCTACTATCCGACCCATGACAAGGCACCGGATGCGGGAGCAAGCTTCAACCAGCTGCATAACAATTGCAGCGGCAAGCATGCGGGCTTTCTTGCCTATTGCGTCCAGCACGGCGCGCCGCTGGACGATTACGTGAATCCTGCCCATCCGCTGCAGCAGGCGGTACAACAAAGCCTTGCCGATGTTGCCGGCCTCGCGCCGGATGCAATGCCGATGGGCATCGACGGCTGTTCGGCGCCGAATTTCGCCTTGCCGCTGTCGCGCCTGGCGCTGGCTTATGCCCGGCTGGCGCAAGGCGGCCGGGATCCTGTCTACGGCCACCTGATGGGAGACCTGTTCGATGCAATGACACTGCATCCTGAACTGGTGTCGGGCACCGGCCGCAGCGATCTCGCCTTCATGCAGGCGGCGCCCGGGGATTGGGTTGCGAAGGTTGGCGCCGAGGCGGTGCAGGCCATCGGCATCCGCTCGATGGGAATCGGCATCGCCGTCAAGATTGCCGATGGAAGTGCGCGGGCATTGCTTCCCGCCGCCATTGCCGCATTGCGCCAGATCGGCGCCATCGGCACGAGTGATCCAATCAACAATACGCCGCTGGCTTCCTGGGCCAATCCGCATGTCAACAACTTCAGGGGAGTGCCGACCGGCGACTTGCGCGCGGTCTTTGCACTTTCCAAACATTAAGAGAGACTCATGATGGAACGAAGAAAGCTGCTGAAGGCAACGCTTGCCACCCTGCTGATGCCCGCCGCCGCACGGGCCGCCGCGCCGGGCGCCGCCGCGCCGGTCATCCAGGTATTCAAGACGCCAAGCTGCGGATGCTGCCATGCCTGGGTTGACCATCTGCGCGCAAACGGTTTCACGGTAAAGGCGACCGATGTGGAAGACACCTCACCCTACCGCAGCAAATACAAGGTGCCGGCCGAACTGGCTTCCTGCCATACCGGTGTCGTCGGCGGCTATGCGCTGGAGGGCCATGTGCCTGCGGCAGAGATCAGGCGTCTGCTCGCCGAGCGGCCCAAGGCCCACGGGTTGGCGGTGCCGCGCATGCCCATGGGTTCGCCGGGAATGGAAGGGGACCGCAAGGATGCATTCGATGTCATCCTGATCAGGCAGGGCGGCAAGCATACCGTGTACAAACACTACCCCGCATAGGCGGGGTTCGATAAGCTGCCGTGTGGCCTGGATCCGGATCCCCGCCTGCGGTGCCAGGCGTAAGTCCGTGCGCGTGCGCCCCTGCTCCTGACCGCAACTCCGAACCTCTCGCAATGCTTGCCAGACAAGGCCCGGAGCGGATGGCAGGCCAGTACCAGGACATTGGCCTGCGCGCAGCTTCAATGATGGTGGTGTGCGCCGGCCGGCTTTTCCTCGTTTGCGGGCGCTTTCTCCACCACTACCGATACCTCCGTCTTGCCCGCCCTCTCGAAGCTGAGCGTCAGCGGAATCTTGTCCCCCGCCTTGAGCGGCTGGCTCAGGCCTACCAGCATGATGTGATAGCCGTTGCCCGGCTTCATCACGACCTTCGCGCCGGACGGCAGGCTGATGTCGCCGACTTCGCGCATTTTCATCACATTGCCCTCCATCGACATGCTGTGGATCTGCGCTGATTTTGCTATCGGCGACGCCACGCCGATCAATTTGTCGCTGTTGCTTCCCTTGTTCTCGATACTCAGATAAGCCGCTCCGCTGGGCTGATGCGCAACCGTGGGACGCGCATAGGGATGATCTATCTGCAAGTCCTTCAATGTGTATTCATGAGCGTTTGCCTGGCCAAACAGCATGAGGGCAAGAGCGAGAAGGGTGGGACGTAACTTCATGGCAAATCCTGGTAAGAATGAAACGACTTGAGATTGATGATGGATATCAGCTACCGCCTGCAAAGCCGTTCTGCCGCCAGGCTTCATAAACGACCACGGCAACAGTGTTGGACAGATTCAGGCTGCGGTTATCCGGACGCATCGGCAACCGGATGCGCTGCGAGGATGCAAATGCGTTGCGCAGCTCGGGCGCAAGTCCGCGCGTTTCGGAGCCGAACACGAATACATCGCCGGGACGGAACGCAACATTCGCAAACGGCGTCGATCCGTGCGTCGTCATCGCGAACATGCGCTGCGGGTCGGGCGACTGCGAGGAGAGAAAAGCTTCCCAGTTCGCATGCACTTTCATTGTTGCGTAATCATGATAGTCCAGGCCCGCGCGGCGCATCTTTGCATCATCAAGCGGAAAGCCGAGCGGCTCCACCAGATGCAGCTGCGCCCCGGTATTGGCGCACAGCCGGATGACATTGCCCGTATTGGGCGGGATTTCAGGTTCAACCAGAACCACATGAAACAAGATGGCCTCCTTGCATGGTCTTCAGTGTTGCGACGTACGGGCGAAAACAAAGTTGGTGACCCGCGACGCGCCGAAGCGCTTGAGCGTCGCCGCCACTTCATTGAGTGTCGCACCGGTTGTCATGACGTCATCGACGATGCCCACATGGCGACCGCGAATCAGATCGATATTCGGCGCCGGCACCGTAAAGGCACTGCGTACGTTCTTTTGCCGCTCGTCGGGATGCAGCAGCGACTGGGAGCGGGTATCACGCTGCCGCTGCAGCAGCTGCGCCTGCAACGGGATGCCAAGCAGGCGCGACAGCGGCCGTGCAATTTCCAGCGCCTGATTGAAGCCGCGCTCGGCAAGCCGTGAATTTCCCAGCGGCACAGGCGCAAGCAGCGCCGGCAATGCCATGTCGTCATGTCCAATCATGGCATTGCGCACCACGTCGGCCATGACCGGGGCATATTCCAGCAATCCGCCGAATTTCAGGCCGAGCACCACGCGGTCATGCGGCGCCGAGTAGTCGCAGGCTGCGACAGTCGCGTCGAAGGAGGGCGGCTGCCGAAGGCATTCCCCGCAGACCTGATCCATGCCGGCCGGGGTGAGCACTGTCGTCGCGCAGCAGCGGCAACGCGGCGTTTTCATCGCGTAAAAATGCCTGTGGCACGCGCCGCACAGGTTGCTGCCGCTGCCGTCCGCCGCGCCGCACAGCGCACATGCGGACGGCAACAGCGACGGCAGCCGGGCGAAAGCGGAGCGGGACCAGTGGCGCAGGCTGGAGAGCATGGAGCGGATGAATCTTCTTCAAGCGTGTAAACTGGCCGCATTATCTCATTGCCCGACCGGATTTTCTTTTGGCATCACCACAATCTTCTGACAACACGGCCTCCAGCGGACCGATTGACCTGCGAACCGTGCGACGGCTTTTCTCGGAGCCGGCACGGATAAGGGAGTCCGATTTCCTGCGCAGGGAAATCGCACACCGCATGCATGAACGCCTGTCCCTCATCAAGCTGCAGCCCAGGGAAGTTCTGGACCTGGGCTGCGGAGAAGGGGCCGACATGACCGGGCTGCAGACGCAGTATCCGGAGTCGCGCGTGATCGGCGTCGATGCTTCTTCCGCCTTGCTGCGGGAGGCGCGCCGGCACCGAGAGCAGGCAATGTCATCCATGCAGCGACTTTTTTCAAAATGGCTGCCGAGCCGGGGCGGCGCCGGTTATGCGGCGCAACTGATATGCGGCGATTTCGCCCGCCTGGCACTCCAGTCCGGCTCCGCCGACCTGGTCTGGTCCAACCTTGCGCTGCACTGGCATCCCCAACCCGACCTGGTTTTTTCGGAGTGGCGCCGGGTGCTGCGTGTTGACGGATTGCTCATGTTTTCCTGTTTCGGTCCCGATACCTTCCGTGAAATCCGCGACGCCTTTGCCGGCATCGACGAGGCGGCGCATGCATTCTCGTTCGTCGATATGCACGATTTCGGTGACATGCTGGTCAATGCGGGGTTTTCCACGCCGGTCATGGATATGGAAAAGATCACGGTGACCTATGATTCCGCCGACAGGCTGCTGGCAGATGTCCGTGCTTGGGGAGGCAATCCGTTGCTGACGCGGCGCCGCGGTCTGCTTGGCCGGCATGCTTATGCCAGGATGCTGCAAACCCTGGAAGATCGCCGCAATGCAGAAGGAAAAATACCGCTTACATTTGAAGTGGTGTACGGACATGCCTTCCGTCCTGCCCCCCGCACGACGTCGAGCGGAGAGGCGATCATCCGGTTTGATCCGCGCCGGAAACCGTAGAGCGGGTTGCGAATGGGGCATGGCCGTCCCGGCTTGCCCGCGTTTCGACGCAAACCGGTTCTTCCGTACATTCATCCGCAATCGGCTCCGGCTTCAGTCCGGACGCCGGCGGCATTCGCCGGCCAGGATTCGTCTGCATGCCGAACACCCGCCGCGTGGCGGCCACATCCGTCATGGCTGGGCCGGAATACGATCCGTGATCAAAACATCAATGCAGGCCGGCATGGACAATGTCCCGGATCGAGTAGGAACAGGGCGGCTGCGGCCGCTTTGCGACATTTTTTCCGCTTGATAAGCGGCTAAGTCTAGCCTTATACTTCCGTGGTTTTGCGTAGTGATTGTATCCCTTAGTCCGTAGCCGAAATCAGGATCGTCTTATGGCGTCGCGCGAGTGGATCTTAAGACGCAATTGTTCGATTTCACCGCGGCAGCTGATCACCGTTTATGCAGCGTTGTGCATGACCTCGTTGCTGATCTCGTTGATGTTTGCATTGCGCGGTGCCTGGTACATTCTCGGCTTTGCCATGCTGGAAATGTTGGCGGTTGGAATCGCCTTTTTCCTGTATGCTCGCCATGCCAATGACCGGGAGCGAATCGAACTGGCAGATGACTGCCTCCTCGTCGAGTTGGTCGAGGTGGAGCGCATCCGACAGTTCAGGCTGGATCCGCGCAGCACGCGCGTTGCATCGCCTGAATCGCGACATGCGCTGATCTCCCTGGAGGCGCGGGGTTGCAAGGTGGAAGTCGGCCGCTTTTTGACGGAATGGAAAAGACGCGAGTTTGCCCGGGAACTGCGGGGCGAACTGGCGTCCAGAAAAAATACAGGAATCCAATTTTAGGTTTTTGAGGAAAATATGAAACTTGCGAAGCGCCTCCAATCACTGATGCTCGGTGCGTCGCTCCTGATGGCAGGCATGCCAACATGGGCGGTGGTGGACAGCCAGGGCGGTCCTGCTGTACGTCAGTTGAATTTTCAACAGCCGGTCACCAAAATCGCCGAAGAGATCTATTCGCTGCATAACCTGATGCTGGTTATCTGCCTGGCGATTTTCATCGGCGTCTTCGGCGTCATGTTTTATTCCATCCTCAAGCATCGCAAGTCCCTCGGCCACAAGCCCGCCACCTTCCATGAAAGCACCGCAGTTGAAATCGCGTGGACGGTTGTTCCTTTCCTGATCGTCATCGGCATGGCATTGCCTGCGACAAAGACTGTCGTGGCCATGAAAGACACTTCCAACGCCGACATCACCATCAAGGCGACCGGTATGCAGTGGAAATGGGGTTATGACTACCTGAAGGGCGACGGCGAGGGCATTTCCTTCCTGTCGGCCTTGTCGACGCCGCGCGAGCAGGTCGTCGATGCCACCAAGGTCAAGAGCGACAACTACCTGATCGAAGTCGACAATCCGGTTGTCGTTCCGGTCAACAGGAAAATCCGTATCGTCACCACCGCCAACGACGTTATCCACGGCTGGACCATTCCGGCATTCGGCGTCAAGCAGGATGCGATTCCCGGCTTTGTCCGCGACACCTGGTTCCGTGCCGAAAAGACCGGTGTTTACCGTGGCCAGTGCGTCGAGCTCTGCGGCAAGGAACACGCCTTCATGCCTATCGTCGTCAACGTCGTTACCGAAGACGAGTACAAGAAGTGGGTCGACGGCAAGAAGAAGGAAATGGCGGCGCAGGCCGACGATCCGAACAAGACCTACACCGTGGACGAGTTGAAGCAGCGCGGCGAAAAGGTGTATGCCTCCAACTGCGTCGCCTGCCACCAGGCCAATGGCAAGGGCGTACCCGGCGCATTCCCCGCGCTTGACGGTTCGCAGAACGTCAACGGTCCCAAGGGTCCGCAGATCGCCATCCTGCTGAACGGCAAGGGCGCGATGCCGCCTTGGAAAGGCGTCTTGAACGACACCGATATCGCCGCCGTGATCACTTACACACGCAACTCCTGGTCCAACAAGGCACAGGAAAATATTGTTCAACCGGCTGAAGTGCTGGCTGCGCGCAAGTAATCGAGAATTAGGAGATTGAGATGAGCACCACCGCAGTTGATCACGCCCACGATCACTCTCACGACCACGCGCATGACCATCCTCACGGCTGGCGGCGCTGGTTGTACGCAACCAACCACAAGGACATCGGCTCGCTGTACCTGTGGTTCTCATTCATCATGCTGTTGTCCGGCGGCGTGCTCGCCCTGGGCATCCGCGCCGAGCTGTTCCAGCCCGGCCTGCAACTGGTCCAGCCGGAATTCTTCAATCAGCTGACCACGATGCACGGCCTGATCATGGTATTCGGCGCGATCATGCCGGCCTTCGTCGGCTTCGCCAACTGGATGATCCCCCTGCAGATCGGCGCATCCGACATGGCGTTCGCCCGCATGAACAACTTCTCGTTCTGGCTGCTGCCGCCTGCGGCAATCCTGCTGGCCGCATCCTTCCTCGCCCCCGGTGGCGCGACGGCTGCCGGCTGGACGCTGTATGCGCCGCTGTCGACCCAGATGGGTATCGGCATGGACATGGGTATCTTCGCGATGCACATCATGGGCGCATCGTCGATCATGGGTTCCATCAACATCATCGTCACCATCCTCAACATGCGCGCTCCCGGCATGACACTGATGAAGATGCCGATGTTCTGCTGGACCTGGCTGATCACTGCCTATCTGCTGATCGCCGTGATGCCGGTTCTCGCGGGCGCAATCACCATGACGCTGACCGATCGCCACTTCGGCACATCGTTCTTCAACGCCGCCGGTGGCGGTGACCCGGTGATGTACCAGCACATCTTCTGGTTCTTCGGCCATCCCGAGGTGTACATCATGATTCTGCCGGCGTTCGGGATCGTGTCGCAGATCATTCCGGCATTCGCCCGCAAGCAGCTGTTCGGCTACGCATCGATGGTCTATGCAACCGCATCGATCGCGATCCTGTCGTTCATCGTCTGGGCGCACCACATGTTCACCACCGGCATGCCCGTGACCGCGCAGCTGTTCTTCATGTACGCCACCATGCTGATCTCGGTGCCGACCGGCGTGAAGGTGTTCAACTGGATCGCGACCATGTGGAAGGGCTCGATGACTTTCGAGACACCCATGCTGTTCGCCGTCGGCTTCATCTTCGTGTTCACGATGGGCGGCTTCACCGGCCTGATCCTCGCGGTGACACCGATCGACATCCAGATGCAGGACACCTACTACGTGGTGGCGCACTTCCACTACGTGCTGGTTGCCGGTTCGCTGTTCGCGCTGTTCGCCGGCTTCTACTACTGGGGTCCGAAGTGGACCGGCTTCATGTACAACGAAGGCCGCGGCAAGTTCCACTTCTGGGGTTCGATCATCACCTTCAACATCACCTTCTTCCCGATGCACTTCCTGGGTCTGGCGGGCATGCCGCGTCGCTATGCCGACTACCCGGCGCAGTTCACCGACTTCAACATGATCGCGACAATCGGGGCATTCGGCTTCGGACTGATGCAGGTGTATTTCCTGTTCGCCGTGGTGATCCCGTCGATCAAGGGCGGCAAGCCGGCGGAAGCCAAGCCGTGGGATGGCGCGGAAGGCCTCGAGTGGACCGTGCCTAGCCCGGCGCCTTTCCACACCTTTGAAGTGCCGCCAACCGTCAAGTAAGATGAGGTTGAGGGGCAGGATCCAATCCTGCCCCGACACGCATATGCCGGATTCAAAAAAACCAAACAACCTGAAAACCGCGCTGATTATCGCCTCGCTTGCCGCGGCGTTTTTCATCGGCATTTTCATCAAGCGCATCTGGTTCACCTGATATGGAACAGCAGCCAAACATGAACGGACAGCACGGCAGCAAACTAAACAGGCAAATGCTTGGCAAGCTGCTCGTGGTGGCGGTCATGATGTTTGGCTTCGGCTATGCGCTGGTGCCAATCTACAAGAAGATCTGCGAGATCACCGGCATCAATCTGCTGACGCCAAAAGATTCGATGGTCGGCGACATCAAGAATACGCAGGTCGACAAGACGCGCACGATTACGATCGAATTTGATGCCAACGTGCAAGGACCTTGGCGTTTCCGGCCGACGGTATCGAGCATGCAGGTGCACCCGGGCGAAATGGCCCAGGTCGTTTATGAAGTCGTGAACACGCAGTCGCGCAGCATGGACGCGCAGGCTATTCCGAGCTATGCGCCGCAGCAGGCTTCCAGCCATTTCAAGAAAATGGAGTGTTTCTGCTTCAAGCAGCAGACGCTGGCGCCCAATGAGGCGAAACAAATGCCGGTCGTTTTTTATATCGATCCGGCCTTGCCAAAGGATGTAAAGACGATAACCTTGTCATATACATTCTTTGAAATTGGCGGACCAGGCAAAAAAGCCAGCTGAGCATGGATGACAAGAACAAGCCGGCGCGGCGGAAGGCATCATTCGGCGCGACGATCAAGGCGGTACTGTGGTCCTTCTTCGGTGTCAGGAAAAGAAGCGATTACGAGAAGGATGCCGAGCAGCTGAATCCGGTGCATGTCATCATTGCCGGGATCATTGGCGCAATCATATTCATTGCGACGCTCTTGCTCATTGTGAAGAGCGTCGTCGCAAAGTAATTATTTAAAATTTGTATTGGGAGATGGAAATGAGTTCTCAGCACGCTGGCAAGGCGCCGTACTATTTCGTGCCCGGTCCGTCCAAGTGGCCGGTCCTGGCAGGTGCTTCGCTGCTCCTGACGATGGCAGGCGCATCGGCATGGGTGAACGGTTACAACTGGGGTCCGATTGCCAATATCATCGGTGTCATCGCTACCGTGATCGTGCTGTTCAAATGGTTTGGCGAAGCCTTTGCGGAATCGGAAAGCGGCCTCTACAGCCCCCGTATCGACGTGTCGTTCCGCTGGAGCATGAGCTGGTTCATTTTCTCCGAAGTGATGTTCTTCGCAGGCTTCTTCGGCGCCTTGTTCTATGCGCGCAGCGTGACCATGCCATGGCTGGCCGACATCGATCACAAGCTGCTCTGGCCTGACTTCTCCGCGCAGTGGGGCAACACCCCGGCAGGAACAATCGACCCGTTCACCAAGATGGGGCCGTTCCCGATTCCGACGATCAATACCGCGCTGCTGCTGCTGTCCGGTGTGACACTCACCATTTCCCATCACGCACTGCGTGCGGGCGAGCGCGGCAAGACTGCGTTCTGGCTGCTGGCCACCATCGTTCTCGGCGCCATCTTCATGGGCTTCCAGGTGTACGAGTACATGCATGCCTACAGCGATCTGAACCTGAAGCTGACTTCCGGCATCTATGGCTCCACCTTCTTCATGCTGACCGGTTTCCACGGGTTCCATGTGACCCTGGGCGCGATCATGCTGGCTGTCGTGCTGTATCGACTCATGAAAGGGCACTTCACGCCGGATAACCACTTTGGTTTTGAAGGCGCCGCATGGTACTGGCACTTCGTCGACGTTGTCTGGCTCGGTCTCTACGTCGTCGTGTACTGGCTGTAATACAGGCACCGCAATGAAAAAGCCGCACTACGGTGCGGCTTTTTTACTGGCTGGCCATGACTGCTTGAATATGACGGTTTGATTATGTTCACATAACCGGTGACCCGGCGGTCTTTCCTAGCGTATGCCGGTCGGCTGTATCCATCCCTGGCTGTGCGCAACCAGAATCAGGATGAACAGGGTGATGGAGAAACCCACCCGAAATGCCAGTGCCTTCACAGTACGATTGCTTTTGCCTTTGTCTTTCATCAGGAACAGCAGTGCGGAGCCAAGACTCAGCAAAATGAGGACAAAGGCGAGGGCGACAAGAATTTTCATCAACGTAGGCAGGGCAAGATGACCGAAGCTGCAGAGTATCCCAATGGTTTCTTCGGTGCGGTTAAAAAGACATTGTAATGCGATTGACCTTCCGTTTCCGCCCGATTCCGTTCATTGCCGCCGTGATTGTCGCAGCGATCGGCCTCATGCTTGGCAATTGGCAAACCCGCCGGGCGCATGAGAAGGAAGTTATTGAAGCCAGGCTGCTTGAACGTGCTCAAGCTCCGGCAGTTATTCTCGATGCCACGCTGAGAACTCCTGCCGAAATGGAATTTCGACGCGTCAGCGTCAAGGGCAGTTTTGTCGGCGGCTGGCATATCTACCTGGAGAACAGGCCCTACCAGGGCGCTCCGGGATTTTATGTACTGACCCCGTTGAAAATTGCCGGGTCCGACATGCATATTCTGGTAGTGCGAGGATGGGCCCGGCGGGATGTTTCGGACCGTACCAGATTGCCGCCCATCGCAACCCCGGCGGGCCAGGTGGAAGTATCCGGCATCGCGCGCGTCAATACCGGTCATGTTCTGCAACTCGGCACGGCAGAGCCGTTGAAGCCCAATGCCATCGTGCAGAACGTTGAAATAGGGGACATCAGCCGCGCAGCCGGGTTTGCATTGCAGCCCTTCGTTATCGAACAGACATCGGAGGCGGCCGACGGCCTGGTTCGCGACTGGCCGCGACCTTCGTCCGGCGCGGACAAGCACCGCGGCTATGCCTTTCAGTGGTATGCACTGGCAGCCACCGCCCTTTTATTTTTTGTCGTCACAGGATTTCGACGTGGAAGAAGCTCAACGTAAAAATTCCGGCCGCTGGAAGCTGTTTGCGGTGATTGCAGTGTGCGCATCGCCGCTCATTGCCTCGTACCTGACCTACTACGTCATCAAGCCCGAGGGCCGTACGAACTATGGTGCCCTGATCGATCCCCGCGCTCATCCGATGCCGTCGCTCAATGCAACCGAACTCGATGGCAAGCCCGCCAGCCTTCAGCAGTTCAAGGGCAAGTGGCTCATGGTGTTTGCGAACGGTGGCGAGTGCGAAGAATCATGCCGCAAGCGCCTGCATGACATGCGGCAGCTGAGGCTGGCACAAGGCAAGGAAATGGATCGTATCGAGCGGATCTGGCTGATCACCGACCGGCAGCCGCTCGACACCGTGCTGATGCGCGAATACGACGGCACCCACATGCTGCGCTCCGATCCGCAGCAGCTGAAAGCCTGGCTGCCCAGTGAGCAGGCTTCCGCCTATACCGATCACATCTACATGATCGATCCGCTTGGAAACCTAATGATGCGCTTTCCCAAGGATGCGGACCCCAACAAGATCAAGAAGGATCTGTCGAAGCTGCTCAAGGCTTCGCGGATAGGTTAGACAGGTTAGGTGCGCACATGCTGATTCAACTTGGCTTGATGGGACTGCTTGCGGCATTGCTGCCGCTGGCGATCGTCTGGGTATCGGGCGATGCCAACAAATACCGCAAACTTGTGTGGGTCACCGTCTTCCTGACGTTCGACTTGATCATGTTCGGCGCCTTTACCCGTCTGACCGACTCCGGGCTCGGATGTCCCGACTGGCCGGGCTGCTACGGCCATGCCAATCCGCTGCAGGCGCACGAGCATATCAGCGCCGCCGAAGCCGCCATGCCCACCGGTCCCGTGACCGTCGTGAAAGCCTGGATCGAAATGATTCATCGCTATCTCGCCATGGCGGTCGGCGTACTGATCATCGCGATCATGTCGATTGCCTGGCGCGGATGGATCAAGTCGCGCCGCTCCAATCCGCGGTTTGCGCCATGGCTGCCCACTTTTCTGTTCGGCTTCGTCTGCCTCCAGGGCGCATTCGGCGCCTGGACGGTCACCCTGAAATTGCAGCCGGTCATCGTCACCATCCATCTCCTGCTGGGACTTTTTCTGCTGCTGATGCTGGCCTGGCTTGGCGAGCGCGAAAATGCGCATCCGGCCATTTCACCCGGCGCCTCGCGCCTGCGGCTTCCGGCAACTTTGGCGCTCGTCCTGCTGTTCATCCAGATCGCCTTGGGTGGCTGGGTGAGCACCAACTATGCGGCACTGGCCTGCACCGACTTTCCCTTATGTCATGGCAAGCTCCTGCCCGACATGGATTTCGACAACGGATTCACCCTCTGGCGCCACCTGGGCAAGACGGCGGAAGGCGACTATCTGCCTTTCGCGGCACTGACGGCAATCCACTGGGTGCATCGCAACTTCGCCTTTGTTGTCGTGCTAGTCATTGCCTGGGCCGGGCACAAGGCCTTGCGTACCGAAGGCTTGCAAAAGCTTGGCAAGTGGCTTCTGCTGGCGGTCGGATTTCAATTCCTTACCGGCATGTCAACGATTTTCCTGAAGTGGCCGCTGGCGTTGGCGGTAGTGCACAACGGCGGCGCGGCCGTCCTTGTGCTGCTGCTCACCATGCTAAACTATCGGGCTCGGATTCCCGACCAGGCCGCTGCGAGCCGCAGCGCAACGCAACTTTCGGCCGCATGACACTCAAGTGACTACCCTGACCGTACAAACCAACCGCCTGGCCCAGTACTGGGCCCTCACCAAGCCGCGCGTCACCCAGCTCGCCGTGTTCTGCGCGGTGATCGGGATGTTCCTTGCCGCCCCGGGCCTGCCTGACTGGCGTATTGTCGTTGCCGCCACGATCGGCATCTGGTTGCTGGCGGGCGCCGCCTTCGCCGTGAATTGCCTGGTCGAGCGGGAAATCGATTCGCGCATGGCGCGCACCGCAAGGCGGCCGATGGCCCGCGGCGAAATCACCGTGGCGCAGACGCTGGTCTTTTCCGGCGTGATCGGCGGCGCCGGGATGTGGATTCTTTTCAATTTTGTCAATCCGTTGACGATGTGGCTGACTTTCGCCACTTTCGTCGGCTACGCTGTGATTTACACAATGCTGCTCAAGCCGGCGACACCGCAGAACATCGTGATCGGCGGACTTTCCGGCGCCATGCCGCCGGCGCTCGGATGGGCTGCTGTCGCCAATGATGTACCGATGCAGGCCTGGATCCTGGTGCTGATCATTTTCGTCTGGACGCCGCCGCACTTCTGGGCGCTCGCCCTGTACCGCCGGGATGATTATGCAAAATCCGGTTTGCCGATGCTGCCGGTGACCCATGGGCTGAAGTTCACCCAGTTCCATATCTGGCTGTATACCATTGCCCTGGTGGCCACCACGATGCTGCCTTTCGCAGTGCAGATGAGCGGCCTTATCTATCTCGCCAGCGCCGTGGTGCTCGGGGTGATCTTCCTTTGGTACGCATGGCAGATCTATCGTCACTACACCGACCTGATCGCACGCAAGACCTTCGCCTATTCGATCATCTACCTGTCGCTTCTGTTTGTCGCGCTGCTGGTCGATCACTACCTGAAAATCTGATATGCCAAATCGAATTCCGCGACGCGTCGCAGCACTTATCCTCGCCAGTGCCGGCCTCCTGCTCTCCGCCTGCGACAAGCAGAGCGAAGGAGGCCAGATGCTGCTGTCTCCGGTGCAGTCCAGCTTCAAGAATACGGACGTGACCGGACTGGAGTACGCCAAGGATTTCTCGCTTCCCGATTTCACTGGCAAGACACGCACGCTGGCCGAATTCAAGGGGAAGGCGGTGGTCGTCTTCTTTGGCTATACCCAGTGTCCCGATGTCTGTCCGACCACCATGACGGAAATGGCCAACGTGATGCAGCAGCTCGGACCGCAGGCCGACAAGGTTCAGGTCATTTTCATCACGGTGGACCCGGAGCGTGATACGCCGGAGCTGCTCTCGAAGTATGTGCCGGCATTCGACAAGCGCTTCATCGGACTCGTCGGCGACAAGGCCGCTACGGAAAAGGTGGCCAAGGACTTCAAGGTGTTTTATCAGAAGGTGCCGGGCAAGGAGCCGGGCAGCTACACGGTGGACCATACCGCCGGCAGCTATGTGTTTGACCCGCAGGGACGCATCAGGCTGTTCGTCAGGCATGGCCAAGGGACGGAACCCATCGTGCATGACTTGAAACAGCTGTTGTCATGACAGCCGCTCAGGCGCCAGTCACCCGAATGTGGCTTGATCAGTAAAGGGCAATACGCAAAGGGTAATAAAAGTTAAAGGCAAAAGAAAAGGCGCTCGGGTGAGCGCCTTTTTGTTTCCTGCATCAGGTTCCGAGGTACGCCCCGGCTTCCCGTGCCGCTTTGGCTTCAGGCGTACGCCGCAAGCGTACCTTTCATCTTCTTCAATGCCGCGCTTTCGATCTGGCGAATGCGTTCAGCCGATACGCCGAATTCGTCAGCCAGTTCATGCAGCGTGGCGCCCGAACCATCGTCGCTTGCAAGCCAGCGAGCTTCCACGATCCGGCGGGAACGCGGATCCAGCTTGCCGAGCGCAGTCTCAAGACCTTCCGTCTGCAGACGGTCATACTGCTGCGCTTCCAGCGCCCGGGTAGGCTCCTGCGCATCGGAAGACAGGTAGGCGATCGGTGCAAACTTGTCGTCTTCATCATCGCTCGGCGCATCCAAGGCAATATCATGGCCCGACATTCGGGTTTCCATTTCAATCACTTCTTCGCGCTTGACGTTCAATGACTTGGCCAAGTCGTCCACCTGGGCCGGCGTCATCGCATCGAGGCCTTCCTTGTGACTGCGCAGATTGAAGAACAGCTTGCGCTGTGCCTTGGTCGTTGCCACCTTGACCAGGCGCCAGTTCTTCAGAATGTACTCATGCATCTCCGCCTTGATCCAGTGCATTGCATAGGATACAAGCCTTACTCCCTGATCAGGATCGAAGCGCTTGACCGCTTTCATCAGGCCGATATTTCCTTCCTGAATCAGGTCGGCATGCGGCAATCCATAACCGAGATAACCACGCGCAATCGATACGACGAGCCGCAGGTGCGAAAGCACGAGCTTCTGTGCCGCGCCGAGATCATTCTTCTCACGGAATTCGCGCGCGTATCGGGTTTCTTCCTCATGTGTGAGCATGGGGATGCGATTGACTGCGGAGATGTAAGCCTCGATGTTGCCAAGGTTGCCGGAGAACCCTAGCGTAAGCGCGTTGTTGCTTACCGGAACCAGTGCAGACTGTGCAGATGCTTTCATCGTTTCTCCTTCCTTTGAGCGGCAACCGCCCAAGGCTGAACGGTCCGCTGTTTGAACGACATATTAGCACTCCCTATTCAAGAGTGCTAATCGTGGTTCTCAACAACCATCATAGGGCCGTTCTATTGCAAATATGGAATAACTCTCTAAGGAGACTTTAGGCCACGGCAGGAGCGGGAAGTTGCGAGGTATCAAATAAAAAAGCGGTGAATCGCAAAAAAGGGAACAAGCCGCCGGTTACGGCAGCTTCGCGAGATGACGCCTTACACAAAGCAGGGCACCGATCAGTCCTAATCCGGCACTCAGTGCAAGCAGCCCCAGCTGGGTTGCAGGATCCAGCGGAACCAGGCGGAATTCGGATGCATAGAGCCTTGCAAACTCGGTGATGGCGTTGTTCAGTGGATTCAGGGCCAGTGCGACGGTGCACAATGCAACGGCGCCTGCCAGCAGGCCGAGCAGGCCGCCCGAATAGTAGAAAGGACGGCAAATGAAGGAGTTCGTCGCGCCGAACATCCGGGAAACGGCGATCTCTTCGCGTTGTGTCATGACTTGCAAACGAATGGTGTTGAACACCACGGCAACGACCACAACGCCGAGCGTGATTGCAAGAAACAGCAGAGCCAGGCGCAACACATGCATCAGCGCCGCCAGACGCTTGACCCACGCCGAATCGATCTGCACATACTCGACACCGGGAAGCGCCTTGAGCTTGGAGGCAAGCATTTCCACCCGCGCGGCATCCCCCGCATTCTGTACGCCGGACAACTTCAGCACATACGCATCGGGCAAGGGGTTCTCGCCCAGCGCCGTGATCGTGTCCGACAAGCCGGTTTTATCCTTCAGCAATACCAGTGCCTTTTCGCGCGGGATGAATTCCAACCGGCCAGCGCTTTGTGATGCCAGAACTACATTGCGAATCTGGGCCGCCAGCGCCGTCGAGCGCTCGCGAGGCGTATCCATCGACATGAAAATGCTGATTTCCGGCTCCACCGCCAGCTGTTCGGACACCGGCCGCACGTTTTCCAGCACCGTCAATCCGGCAAAGGGAAGGGCAAGGGCAATGGCCACCACCAGAACATTCAGGATGAAACTGCCCGCCGACGAGACGACATGACGAATGGCGTCGCCGAGCGCGGCAATATGCTGAGCAAGCCAGCTCATGGCAGGTCTCCCGTGGAGCCTGCCACCGCCCGACCGGAGACGACCCGTCCTTTTTCCAGCCGGATCACCCGTTGGGCTCCCTGCAGGATGGATTCGTCGTGCGTGGCGATCAGACAGGTGACGCCGGCTTCATGAAATGCCCGCAGCGCATCCATGACCTTGTCGGCGGTGCCGCGGTCCAAATTGGCTGTCGGCTCGTCGGCAAGAATGATCTGCGGACGGTTGACGATCGCACGTGCGATCGCCACGCGCTGCTGCTCTCCGCCGGAGAGGGCAAGCGGTTCCGACGTGGCCTTGTCTTCCAGGCCAACACGTGAAAGCGCGGCACGCGCCCGCTTGTCGGCATCGATCCGGCTTGCGCCGGTCACCAGCAATGGAAGCATGACATTGGCGAGGACGCTGCGGTCGTTGAGCAGGTTGGCCGGCTGGAACATCAGGCCAAGCTTGCGACGCAGGTAGGGAACGCCGGACGCGCCGAGCCGGCCGATATCCTGTCCGCTGACGGAAACCGTACCGGTGCTCGGGCGCTCCATGGCAGCGATCATCTTCAGCAAAGTGGACTTGCCGGCGCCTGACGGGCCGGAAAGATAAACCAGTTCGCCAGCGCCGATGGACAAATTGACATCGGACAGGGCGTCGCTACCCCCGCCGTATTGCTTGGAAACCTGGTGAAACTCGATCATGTCAGCAGCGCGTCGACAAACTCTTCTGCATTGAACGGCTGCAGATCCTCGATCTTTTCACCGACGCCGATGAAATACACGGGCACCGGACGCGTCTTTGCAATGGCCGCCAGGATGCCGCCCTTGGCGGTACCGTCGAGCTTGGTCACGACCAGTCCGGTCAGGCCAAGCGAGTCGTCGAAGGCCTTGACCTGGGCCAGCGCATTCTGGCCAGTGTTGCCGTCGATGACCAGGAGCACTTCATGGGGCGCCGACTCCATGCCCTTGCCGATCACCCGGCGCACCTTCTTCAATTCTTCCATCAGGTGCAACTGGGTCGGCAGGCGGCCGGCGGTATCGATCATCACGACATTGGTGCCGCGCGCGCGCGCCGACTGCACGGCATCGAAAGCGACCGCGGCCGGGTCGCCTGACTCCTGCGCGATCACCGAAACATTGTTGCGCTGCCCCCAGACTGCGAGCTGTTCCCGCGCTGCCGCTCTGAAAGTATCGCCGGCGGCCAGCAGCACCGACTGGCCATGCGACTGCAGATGCATCGCCAGCTTGCCGATCGTGGTGGTCTTGCCGGCACCGTTGACGCCGGCGATCATCATGACCAGCGGTTGATGGCGGCCGAGCACCAGCGGCTTCTGCAGCGGAGTCAGCAGGTCGACCAGCAAGGTACGCAGCGCGGCCTTGACCTGTGCCGCATCGGTCAGCTTCTCGCTCTTGACCTTTTTCTTCAACGCATCAAGGATGAATTGCGTTGCTTCCACTCCGGCATCGGAAACCAGCAATGCCGACTCGAGTTCCTCATACAGGTCGTCATCGATCTTGGCGCCGACAAACAGCGTCGTCAGGCTGGTCGAGGTTTTCGACAGGCCGGCCTTCAGGCGCTGCATCCATGACTGTCTTTCCTCGAGCGCTGCGGCCGGCGCCGGAATGATTTCGCCTTCCTCATCCGCAGCGTTCTCATCGCCAGCAACTACCGTTGACGGTTCCACAGCCGGGGGGGAGGGTGCAACGGCTGGAACATTCAGATCGGCCTGGTCGGCTGCCGGGGCGGCATCGCGCTTGAACAGGCCGAACCAGGACTTCTGTTCCGCAGGAGCCGTCGCCGGCGAGGACGCATCGGCATCGGCGCCGTCGTTGCCGGATGCAGTCGCCGAGTCCTTTGCTTCGTCCTGAGGCGCTGCATCGTGGGGAGCAGGGGTGTCTTTTGATTTTTTCTTGAAGAAACTAAACATCGGCACAGGAAAGGAAGGGCGGTCGGCATGCGGACAGCCGCATCGCCGAAAGAAGATACAATCGGAACCACATCTCATGCGCGACATCGCAAATGCAACAGAATGCGTGTCGCTGCATCAAACAATTCCGTATTTTATCAGAGCACAGAATATGAAATTTCGGATCGCCTCAATGCTGGCGGCATTGGCCATGTGTTGCTTTCACGGTTCCTCCGTGGCTGCCGAGACCAGTACCGCGCAGGAGTTCATGCTGGACAACGGCATGAAAATCATCGTCAAGGAGGACCATCGGGCGCCTACCGTGGCACATATGATCTGGTACAAGGCCGGATCCATGGATGAGCAGAACGGCACCACCGGCTTGGCGCACGCGCTCGAGCACATGATGTTCAAGGGAACGAAAACGCTCAAGCCGGGCGAGTTCAGCCAGCGCGTGGCGGCGCTTGGCGGCCGGGAAAACGCCTTCACCAGCAAGGACTACACCGCGTATTACCAGCAGATCGAAAAGTCCAAGCTGGAAAACGTGATGGCGCTGGAAGCCGACCGCATGGCCAACCTGGTGTTCGACAAGGACGAATTCGCCCGGGAAATCCGGGTCGTCATGGAGGAGCGCCGCTGGCGCACAGAGGACCAGCCGATTCCCCAGGTGTATGAAGTTCTCAATGCAACCGCGTTCATGGCGCATCCCTATCATCATCCCATCGTCGGCTGGATGGCCGATCTGCAGAGCATGACCGTGCAGGATGCCAAGAACTGGTATGACCGCTGGTATGCCCCGAACAATGCGGTCATGGTCGTGACCGGCGATGTGGATGCGAAGCAGGTGCTGGCGCTTGCGAAAAAGCACTTCGGCAAGATTGCGCGCAAGGCCGCCGTGCCGACCACCCGCCCGCAGGAGGAGCCGGAGCAGCGCGGCATGCGCCGCGTCGTCGTCAGGGCGCCGGCGGAAAACCCGTATGTCGTGCTGGCATTCAAGGTGCCGGCCCTGCGCGATGTCGAAAAGGACGATGAATCGCATGCGCTCGACGTGCTGGCTGCGATTCTCGATGGCTATGACAATGCCCGGCTGAATGCCAAACTGGTGCGCACCGACAAGGTCGCCAATTCGGTAGGGGCCGGTTATTCCAACGTGGCGCGCGGGCCCGTCACTTTCCTCCTTGACGGTACGCCGGCAAACGGCACAACCACCGAGCAGCTCGAAAAGCTGCTGCGCGCCGAAGTCGAGCGGATCGCGAAGGAGGGCATTTCGGAGCAGGAACTGAAAAGAGTGAAGGCCCAGCTCGTCGCTGGACAGATCTACAAGCGCGATTCCATCTTCGGCCAGGCGATGGAGATCGGCGTGATGGAAATGAGCGGCCTGTCGCATACCAAGATCGACCGCGTCATCGAAAAGCTCAGGGCGGTCACCGCCGAACAGGTGCAGGCGGTCGCGCAGAAGTATTTCGGCGATGAAGCACTCACGGTTGCCACCCTGGTGCCCCTGCCGCTATCCGAAAAGAAAACCGCTCCGCCGCCGAAAGGCTTGCGTCACTAATGCCGGAAACCAACATGATGAAGCGATTTTTCCTAGTATTGAGCCTGGCGTTTGTCGGCATCGCGCCGGCCCGCGCAGCCCTCCAGATCCAGTCCTGGACCCTGAACAATGGCGCCCGTGTCCTGTTCGTGGAAAGCCATTCCATTCCGGTTCTCGACCTCAGCGTCGAATTCGATGCCGGTTCCCGGCGCGATCCCCAGGGCAAGGCCGGCGTTGCCGAACTGACCAATGCGATGCTTGCCCGCGGCTTGCGGGAATCGGCGGCCGCGGCCGCGTCGGGCGCGGAACCGGCGGTCAGCGAAGCGCAGATTTCCGACACGCTCGCCGATACCGCCGCGCAGCGCGGCGGCGGCGCGGGCGCGGACCGCGCGGGCGCCTCGCTGCGCACACTGGTGTCACAGCCCGAGCGCGACACCGCAGTGCGCCTGCTGGCGCGTATCCTGGCGCATCCGAGTTTTCCGGAAAATCTGCTGGCGCGCGACAAGGCCCGTGTCATTGCCGCGATCCGGGAGGAGGACACCAAGCCGGAGGCGATCGGCAGCAAGGCATTCTGGCGCCTGATGTATCCAAGCCATCCCTACGGCCAGCAGCAGACGGTGCCATCGGTGGAGTCGATCACGCGTGACGATCTGGTGGCGTTTCACAATACCCACTATGTCGCGAACCGGGCGATCGTCTCCATCATCGGCGACATCAGCCGGGCTGAAGCCGATGCGATCGCCCAGCAGCTGACCGTGCGCCTGCCGCAGGGGGCGCCGTTGCCGGCGCTGCCGCCGGTCGAGCCGCCGCCGTCGCGCAACGAGAACATCGCGCATCCCGCTTCGCAGGCGCACATCCTTCTGGGCATGCCGGCAATCGCGCGCGGCGACCCGGATTATTTTCCGCTTCTGGTGGGCAATTACACGCTGGGCGGGGGCGGTTTCGTATCGCGGCTGACGCGCGAAGTCAGGGAAAAGCGTGGCCTGTCCTACAGCGTCTACAGCTATTTCAACCCGATGGCCCAACCGGGTCCCTTCCAGGCCGGCTTGCAGACGCAGAAGGATCAGGCAGGCAATGCGCTCAATGTGGTGCGCGATACAATCTCCGCCTTCCTGCGCGACGGGCCGACGGAACAGGAGCTCAAGGCCGCGAAGGACAACCTGACCGGCGGGTTCGCGCTGCGGATCGATAACAACAAGAAGATTCTCGATAACATCGCCTCGATCGGCTTCTACAACCTGCCGCTGAACTATCTCGACACCTGGACCGCCAATGTGGCCAAGGTGACTGCAGCCGACGTCAAGGCAGCATTCAATCGCAGGCTGGCGCTGGACAAGATGTCGACCGTGGTGGTGGGCAATGGCCAGTAAGCCTCAGGGAACCGGCGGCAGGGGAAGCGCCAGGTCGTCGCCGCCCAGGTCCGGGCAGGGCGGTCCGGCGCGGCAGGTGCGCATCATCGGCGGGCAATGGAAGCGCACGCCGCTGCCGGTGCTCGATGCCGAAGGGCTGCGGCCCACACCGGACCGGGTGCGCGAGACGGTCTTCAACTGGCTGAATCATCTGCTGGACGGCGCCTGGAACTCGGTCAAATGCCTCGATCTGTTCGCCGGAACGGGGGCGCTCGGCTTCGAGGCGGCCAGCCGCGGGGCGGCATCGGTCGTCATGATCGAGGGGAATGCGGCGGCGGTGCGGCAGCTGGAGGCCAATGCCGACAGGCTCAAGGCCGGTCAGGTGACGGTGCGCCGCGGCGACGCCTTGGCTTCCGTTCAGGCACTGGCGGCGCGCGGTGCGCGCTTCCAACTCATTTTTCTCGACCCGCCCTATCACCAGGACTGGCTCGTAAAAATACTGCCGTTGTGCAGCCAGCTATTGGCCGATGGCGGCTTGGTATATGCTGAAGCTGAAATGCCGCTTGATGGCGAGGAAACGCCCGACTGGCTGCAGGGCTGGACGGTCGCCAGGGCGGATAAGGCGGGCATGGTGTTCTACCACTTGCTGCATCGCAATAGTGCGCCCGAAATTGAGGCATAATGCGCGTTCGAATTTTGTTTCGTTACTGGACAGGGAGCCAAGATGGTCACAGCAGTTTATCCGGGCACGTTCGATCCACTTACGCGCGGCCACGAGGATCTGGTACGGCGCGCATCTGGGCTGTTCGACAAGCTGGTCGTCGGCGTTGCCGACAGCAAGAACAAGCGGCCCTTCTTTTCGCTCGATGAGCGGCTGTCGATCGCCAACGAAGTGCTTGGCCATTATCCCAACGTACAGGTCGAAAGCTTTTCCGGCCTGCTCAAGGATTTCGTGCGCGCCAATGATGCGCGCGTGATCGTGCGCGGCTTGCGGGCGGTCTCCGACTTCGAGTATGAATTCCAGATGGCCGGCATGAACCGCTACCTGCTGCCGGACGTCGAAACCTTGTTCCTGACGCCGTCCGACCAGTACCAGTTCATCTCCGGCACCATCGTGCGCGAGATTGCCACGCTGGGCGGCGACGTCTCCAAATTCGTTTTCCCTTCGGTAGAAAAATGGCTGAAGGACAAGATGGCTGCAGGCGGCAAGCAAGGCTAAGCGCCTTGGGAGCCGGGAGCGGCAGCGCCCCGGCGCTTGCGCTCCTGCAGCAACCAAAGAGGTTGTCATGGCATTAATGATCACGGACGAATGCATCAATTGCGACGTGTGCGAGCCCGAGTGCCCGAACGATGCAATTTCCATGGGTCCGGAAATTTACGAGATCGACCCCGACAAGTGCACCGAGTGCGTGGGGCACTTCAACGAGCCCCAGTGCCAGCAGATCTGTCCGGTTGAATGCATTCCCTTCAATCCGGCCTGGCGGGAGACGCCGGAGCAGCTGCAGGCGAAATATGAGCGCCTGCAGGCCGAGGCGCAAGCCAAGGCGAACGCCAGCTAGGGCGAAAACGCTCTAGGCTCCAATCACGCGGTTGCGTCCCGCCTGCTTGGCCTTGTAGAGGGCCTGGTCCGCGCGCGCGACCAGCCTTTGCGCGGCGGCTTCCACACCTTCTCTGGCCATCTGGGCTTCCAGCGCCGCCACGCCCAGCGATACCGTCACATCGAGCTTGTCGCCGTTGATCAGCATGACGGGATGTTCCGCGATCCCGAGCCGGATGCGCTCGGCCACATTGACGGCATCGGCCTGCTCGGTATCGATCAGCAGCACGATGAATTCCTCGCCGCCGAAGCGGCCCAGCGCATCGCTCAGGCGCAGCTCCGCCTTGATCCGCCCCGCCACGCTGCGCAGCACTTCATCTCCGGCCTGGTGACCAATGCGGTCATTGATCCGCTTGAAGTGGTCGATGTCGATGTACATGCAGGTCAGTGCGTATCCCTGCCGCCGGGAGCGGCCGATCTCTTCCAGCAGCCGGCGCTCGATATAGCGGCGGTTGTTGACGCCGGTGAGTGGATCCGTCAGGCCGATGTGCTTGAGACGCTCGGTGTTGATGACGTTTTCGACGCAGATGGCGACGATCGAGGCGAGGTGCGCGATGAACTCCGTGCTCAGGTTCGGCGCAAAGCGCGCCGCGTCTGCACTGCCAAGGTTCATGCTGCCGATCAGCCGGCCATGCCGTATCAGGGGCAGTACCGCCACGCTGGCCGGCGGGGTGATCGGTTCGGGAAACATGCAGCCGTGCAGCTGCTCGACATAGGTGCCAAGTACCGGTCTGGCAAGGCGTTCCGCCAGTTCGCCGAATTCGGATTCTTCCTGCAGAAACAACAGGTGCGGCAATTCGGTCAGGCGGATATCGAGGTCGACCAGGATGCGGCGGATATCGTAATCCGGGTCGAGCAGGGACAGGGTAACGACTTCGAGCCCGGCAGATGTCGCGAAGGTATGGAACACCGTGTCGAGCAATTCGCGAAAGCTGTCGGCCGAGATGAATTGCAGATCGAAAGCCTGATGCCGCTGCAGGATGTCCTGATTCTGCTGCGCCTGTGCCAATAGCTGCGCCAGCTGCTCGCGCAGCCTCCGGTTTTCAAGCACCAGATCTTGCATCATTGGCGAAGCTCCCTGTCAGGGCTATGGCATGGTAAGGCCGCGTCCGAAATATTTCCGCATGGTATCGCGCTATGCCCGAGGCCACAAGGCTTCGGCACGGCGGAGACTGGAGCCGATTGCGGGCGGGCGTAAGGAAGAATCGGTTTGTCTTGGGACGCAGGGCAAGGCGGGAGACGCGCCGTGTGGCGGGCCACACCAGCGACGATCAACGCTACCTTGCGCCAAGCCAGGCCGAAACGACCTTATATTCATCCGCAATCCGTTCTATGGCTAGAACGCCAGCGCAAGGCCGACCTCCTGGCCGACCTTCAGCAACTGGCCTTCGCCTTCGAGCAGGATGCTGTTCATGCCGAAGGTAATCCCGCCGTCGACCCGCGGGTTGGCGCGATAAACCTGGAGGACATCGAGCGGATCCGGTCCGAATTCGCCCGTCGACTGGTCAATTGAGGGCATCGGGCAGCGCGGGCACGGCTTGACCGGCTTGAGCACCGCGTTGCCGATATTGAACGATTCGGCATAATCTTCTTCGAAGGCCTCGATACCGGCGATGACGATGTTCGGCCTGAAGCGATTCATCGGCAATGCGGCGCGCCCCTGGGCCTGCAGCTTGCCGTTCAGGTCGTCGAGCGAGGCCTGCGAAATCACCAGCAGCGGATAGCCGTCTGAAAACAGGGTGGGCGCCTCGACGCCATTGGTCCATTTCGCGTTCGCGAGGCGCTTGGCTTCGGCATGGAAACGTACCAGACGGCAGGGCACGCCGAGGAATTTCGAGAACCAGGTAGCCGTCACTTCGTCGCAGTCATAGGCCTGCACGGCGTCATCCCAGACCTTGACGGTCAAGGTCTCTTCTTCTTCCGGGTCGGGCAGGCCGAGAGGCACTTCCAGGCGCAGCATGCCCGGCGCGCGCAGTTCCAGCGTATCGGCCTTGATCCGCGGCGTGATCAGCGCCATTTTAGGAAAGTCGCGCTGCGTCATGAAGTTTCCCTGCGCATCGACCACCATCCATTCGCGATCGTAGATGTGCTCGCTCATCAGGCCGGCTGCGGTCACGGTGGCCTCGCGCAGCGAGATGCCGGCGCAGGACTTGATCGGGTACAGGTTCAGTTCGGTAAGGATCGGCATGGGGGCGAGTAGTGCTAGGGCTGATGGAACGGATAGGGCCTGCTGCGGCGACCGCACCGGACAGGCTGTATCTCAGCCCGCCGGGCGGTTCGCCGAAATATCAGGCGTTGGTCAGACGTTGAACAGGAAGTTCAGCACGTCGCCATCCTTGACGACATACTCCTTGCCTTCGGCGCGCATCTTGCCCGCTTCCTTCGCGCCTTGTTCTCCCTTGAACGCGATGAAGTCTTCAAAGGAAATGGTCTGCGCGCGGATGAAGCCGCGTTCGAAGTCGGTATGGATCACGCCGGCCGCCTGCGGTGCGGTGGCGCCCACGGGAACCGTCCAGGCGCGGACTTCCTTGACGCCGGCGGTAAAGTAGGTCTGCAGGCCGAGCAGCTTGAATCCGGCGCGGATGAGGCGGTCCAGGCCGGGTTCTTCCATGCCCATGTCGGCGAGGAAGGCGCCCTTGTCTTCATCTTCCAGGTCGGCGATTTCAGCTTCGATGGCAGCGCAGATGGCAACGATGGGCGCGTTCTGTTCCTTCGCATAGGCGCTCAGCTGGTCGAGCAGCGGGTTGTTGGTGAAACCCGTGTCCGAGACGTTGGCGACGTACATGGCCGGCTTGGCGGTGATCAGGCAGAGCGGCTTGATCAGTTCCATTTCCTCGGCGTCCAGACCCATTGCCCGTACCGGCTTGGCATCGTTGAGTTCCGGCAGGATGCGTTCAAGCAACGTCACCAGCTTGACCGCATCCTTGTCACCCGACTTGGCTTTCTTGTTTTCGCGGTGTACGGCCTTCTCGACGGTGCCCATGTCGGCCAGCGCCAGCTCGGTCTGGATCACGGCGATATCGTCAAGCGGGCTGACCTTGCCTGCCACGTGCACGACGTTCGGGTCCTCGAAGCAGCGCACCACGTTGACAATGGCGTCGGTCTCGCGGATGTGGGCGAGGAACTGGTTGCCCAGGCCTTCCCCCTTGGAAGCGCCGGCAACAAGGCCCGCGATGTCGACGAATTCGACCACGGCCGGCACGATGCGCTCCGGCTTGACGATTTCCGCAAGCTGCTTGAGGCGGGGATCCGGCACTTCGACGATGCCGACGTTGGGTTCGATGGTGCAGAAGGGATAATTTTCCGCAGCGATGCCCGCTTTGGTCAGCGCGTTGAACAGGGTGGATTTGCCGACGTTAGGCAGGCCGACGATGCCGCATTTGAGACTCATGATGTGTACTTCGCTAAGTATATGAATTAACCCGGTATTTTACCGTAGCCTGTTGCTTGCCAAGCGTGTGTCATAGCGGCCGGACCAGGGCGGGGTCCGGTTTTTCGATGAAGCTTGCCAGAGCGTCACGCAGGCGTTCGCCTTCGCTGATGGCCAGCTTCCAGTTGCGAATGCGGGCGGCATGATTCAGGCCGTAGTAATGAAAGTCATTGCGGTCAGGCAGCTTTCCCAGAGGCAGGGTCTGCAGGAACGACTGCGATGGCGAGAGCAGGATGACATTTTCCAGCCAGTCGCGATTCGGCCCCCGATGCACGCGCCGCCACGGCAAGGACTTGTCCAGCCAGCCGGGCACGATATGGTCGGTGAAATGCGGATAGAGGACCAGGCCTCCCTCCGGATTGTGCGCGATCCGGGAATACGGCAGCGCGAGGTGGTAATCGATCAGGCCGCCGTCCCAATAAGTGCCGGCGGGCGCCCCGGGTATGTCGCGCACCGGCTCCATGGTAAAGGGCAGCGTGCCGGACGCCAGCAACGCGGAATGCAGGTTTTCCGGCGAGAGAGGGGCGAACCGGGTGTCGAAGGCGTCGAATTTCGCCTTGAGCCAGAAGGCGGGATCGCGCTGGTCGCCGACGATCACGCGGGCAAGATGGCGGGCAAGTTCCGAGCGCGAGGTCAGGTTGCCAAGGACCGCAAGGCCGAAACCGGCGCCGATGCCAAACCGGCGGCTGGGCGTCTTCAGCAGGCCGCGCCCCCGGGAAACCAGGATCTGCAGCCGGTGCAACGGGTGGGAAGCCACTGCTTCCTCCTGGCCGTCGAGCAGACCGGCAAGAACCTTGTTGCAAGTCTCTGTCACATACGCCGCCGACGGACGGCGCGGATAGCTTTGTTCGCAATACAGATCCGCCAGGCGCTCAAATGCCGCCACCGGCTCGGGATGGCAGGCTGCGGCCATGCGCCAGGCGCCGATGGATGCGCCGATCAGGGTGCGTTCGCGCGGCGCGGATGGCAGCCAGCTGCCGAACAGCCATTGGTCAAGCTTTTGCAGGATCAGTCCCTTGGGGCCGCCTGCGGCGCCGGGAACGATGGCCACATCCTGGGCGCGCAATCCATGCGTACGCAGATGCGACAATGCCTTTGTGCCCGCATGGATGACCAGCGGGTTCATTTCGCGGAATGCAGCTTCATCATCGCCGCTTCGAACTTGCCTTCGCAAAGCATGGGAATGACATCGATGCTCTTGCTGATGGCTTCATCGATCAGCGGCTGCTCGTCCTTGCGCGGACGATGCAGCACGAAGTCGACCACCGGTTGCTGCAGGTTCAACGTGCGCGGATGGCCGATGCCGATACGCAGGCGCCAATAATCCTGGGTGCCGAGTGCCGCGGTAATGTCCTTCAATCCGTTGTGCCCCCCGGAAGAACCGCCCTTCTTGATTTTTGCCGCTCCCGGTGGCAGGTCAAGCTCGTCGTGGACGACGAGAATGTCATCGGCCGCGATCTTGTAGAAGCGCGCCAACGCGCCGACGGACTGGCCGGAACGGTTCATGAATGTCTGGGGTTCGAGCAGCCAGACTTCCTGGCCCGCAATGCTGGTTTTCGCGGCGAGGGCGTTGTAACGCGACTCTCGCGTCAACCGGCTTCCGGCCAGCTGGTCAACCAGCCAGAAGCCGGCGTTGTGGCGTGTCTGTTCATATTCGGGGCCCGGGTTTCCGAGACCAACAATCAGGCGGATAGGCATGCTTCGGGGCGCTCATGTCGTCGATCGGGTTCTGACGGCACGTCGGCGCGGAATGAAAAGTGCGATTATCGGGGAAGTCGGCTGCGATCGTCCAATGCAATCAGCCGAGGATGAAGGACAGGCATCCGGATAAATACACTGCGGATTCAAGCGGTGGAAATATCGGGAGAAACAAAAAACCCTGCCGCAAGGGCAGGGTTTTCTTGATACGGCAATAGCCGATTACTTCGCTTCGCCTGCGGCAGCGTCGTCAGCCGAAACCTGGCCGGCGGGGATGCTTGCGGTTGCGATGGTCGGATTGTCCTGGCCATGCAGCACTGCAGTAACGCCGTTCGGCAGCTTGATATCGGACAGGTGAACCGATGCGCCTGCTTCGACATTGGACAGGTCGACTTCGACGAACTCGGGAAGGTCGCCGGGCAGGCAGCTTACGTCGAGTTCGTTCATCACGTGGCTGATCACTGCGCTGGACAGCTTGACGGCCGGCGAGATTTCAGCGTTCACGAAGTGCAGCGGCACCTTGACGTGGATCTTCTGGTTCTGGTCAACGCGCTGGAAGTCAGCGTGCAGCACGAGCTGTTTGAATGCGTGCACCTGGAAGTCGCGCAGCAGGACTTTCTCGACCTTGCCATCGATTTCCATGTCGAGGATCGAGGAATGGAATGCCTCTTTCTTCAGGGCGTGGAACAGCGCGTTGTGATCGAGAGCGATAGCGACCGGTGCAGCCGTGCCACCATAGATGATGCCCGGTGTCTGGCCAGCATTGCGCAGGCGGCGGCTCGCTCCGGACCCCTGCTCTTTGCGTGGGAATGCAACAACTTTCATTTTTATACTCCAGTAATAGCAAGGCAATGCCTTGCGTTGACGTTCCCCGCGACCAGGGAACGTAAAAACCTGCAACCCGTTCGGGTGCAGGGAAATTCCGAGCGCTTAGCGCTTGATTGGTACTTGCTCTTGCGTGCTCTTGCCTGGCGCTTAGTCGATGAAGAGCGAACTGACGGAGTCGCCCTTGGTGATGCGCTTGAATGTTTCGGCCAGCAGTTCCGCGGCGGTCAGCTGGCGGATCTTCGGGCAAGCCCTGGCAGCGGCGGTCAGCGGAATGGTGTCGGTGACGACCAGTTCATCAAGCGGGGAGGTGGCAATGCGCTCGATGGCCGGGCCCGACAGTACCGGATGGGTACAGTAGGCAACCACCTTCTTCGCGCCGCGCTCCTTCAGCACTTCGGCCGCCTTGGTCAGGGTGCCGGCGGTATCGACCATGTCATCCATGATGACGCAGTTGCGGCCTTCGACTTCACCGATGATGTGCATCACTTCGGAGACATTCGCCTTCGGACGGCGCTTGTCGATGATGGCGAGGTCGCAGTTCAGGCGCTTTGCCAGCGCACGGGCGCGTACCACGCCGCCGACGTCAGGCGACACGACCAGCAGGTCGTCATAGCTTTTTGCCACCAGGTCGGACAGCAGGATGGGGGATGCGTAAATATTGTCGACGGGGATATCGAAGAAGCCTTGAATCTGGTCGGCATGCAGATCCATGATCAGGACGCGCTCGACTCCGGCCTGCTGCAGCATGTTGGCAACCACCTTGGCGGAGATCGCGACACGGGCGGAACGCGGGCGGCGGTCCTGGCGCGCATAGCCGAAGTAGGGGATCGCTGCGGTGATACGGCCTGCCGATGCGCGCTTGAGAGCGTCGACCATCAGCATGATTTCCATCAGGCTGTCATTCGTGGGAGCGCAGGTCGACTGCAGAACGAACACATCCTTGCCGCGGACGTTTTCGTTGATTTCCACCATCACTTCACCGTCGGAGAACTTGGAGACGACAGCCTTGCCCAGCGGGATGCCAAGCTGCTTGGCCACTCCCGCGGCCAGCTCCGGGTTTGCGTTGCCGGTAAAGACCATCAGGTTTTCAAGCGCCATGGAACACCTAGGTGAAAGATAGGGTTAAAAATTTGAAAAGCCGCCAAGGCTTTGACGTGTCGTCTTGCGTTGGCGGCTTATGGTTTCTTCTGTATTTAATGGCAGAGGAGGAAGGATTCGAACCTTCGAATGCCGGAATCAAAATCCGGTGCCTTGACCAACTTGGCGACTCCCCTACGCAACCTGCTGCTCAGTGCTGCCGATGCCTTGGCAACATTGAACGAATTCTGACCTACTCCTGACCCAGCAAATGCGAGAGCGGGTGATGCTCGATCGCTTGCGCCTTCCATGCTTTCCAGCTCGAAAGTCCGGTTTTTCGAACAGCCTGAAGAACTTCATCAGCTTCATGCTCTTGCGAAAAGGCGCAAAACACACATGCACCCGAACCAGTCATTCTTGCATCGCCATATTGTCGTAGCCATTGCAGTGCTTCGTCAATCGGCGGAAACAGCTTGGTCGCCACGACTTGCAGGTCGTTTTTCCCGAATTGATTTGTCGCTTCAGGAAAGTCCGTTATTCTGACGGCTTTCGTATCTCTTGTCAATTCCGGATCGGAAAATATCGCTGCGGTCGGAGAGACGATACCAGGTTCGATGACAATGTACCAAAGTTTGGGGGTATGAAGAGGCGTCAGTTCCTCTCCGATACCTTCGGCAAACGCATTGGTGCCGAAGATGAAGAAGGGCACGTCGGCGCCCAGGCGCACGCCGAGCTTCATCAATGCACGGCGGTCCAGTCCGGTTTGCCACAGGTGATTCAACGCAATCAGCGTCGTTGCCGCATCGGAGGAGCCGCCTCCGAGGCCTCCGCCCATGGGCAAGAGTTTGTCGATGCCGATGTCTGCGCCAAGGGATGTGCCTGTCGCTGATTGCAGCAGGCGCGCGGCGCGCGTGATCAGATCTTCGTGCTCCGGAATTCCCGGCACCTCTGTCGTGCGACGTATCTCGCCGTCGGTGCGCACCGTGAAATGCAGCATGTCGCCACGATCCAGCAGCTGGAATGCGGTCTGCAGCAAATGGTAGCCGTCGGCCCGGCGCCCGATCACATGCAGAAAAAGATTGAGTTTTGCGGGGGCCGGGCAGTTGTTCAGTGTTCTTGCCATGAGTCGATTGCGATGCGGATGGAAACCTCGCCGGCCTGCTGGGTGTTGCGAACCAGGTCGATACGTTTTGGCCTTGCCTGCGGCGAGGAGGTGTCCGGCTGCCAGTTTGCATAGCGTATCCGCCAGCCGTCCCGGGTGGTGACCTCGCTTGCCTCCGGCGTGGCAACAAAACGCTGTCCGGAGGCGGAGTGCGCAATGCCCTGGAGCCATTCGCGCAGCCCGGCAACCGGCAAAGGCCAGCCGAGCGTCTGGGCAGTGAGTGCATCCACGTCGGCTGCACGCCGCACAGGCTGTCCGGCCTGGCTGAGGCTGGCGCCCTGCGGCGACACATCGATGATCGCAATGGTCTGCCCCAGCGGCGAGAGCAGGGTAATCCTGGTTTGCGAAGGCGCCTGCGTCCAGGTAAAGCTGCCATGCACCGCCTCTTCCTTCTGCGGCCCCTGGTAGCGAACGGACAGGCGTCCTCCCAGTTCAATATTCTCGGCAAGGCGGCGCTCGGCGGCTTGGGAAGCCACCGGTGCTGCGGACGGAAGCGGGGCAAGACTGCTGCAAGCGGCAAGCAGCGGCAGCAGCGCCACCGTCAGTGTGCGCTGCCAGTGAGGGAGCAATGTCATAGACTTACGTTAAGCCGCGCCAGCGTGCTCTTGAGCGTATCGTTCTGCGGATCCTTGCTGCGGGCATCGCGCCAGAGTTTTTCGGCGTCGGCGCGCTGCCCCTTGACCCAGAGAACCTCACCGAGGTGGGCGGCAATTTCGACATCCGGGCGTATCTCGTAGGCGCGGCGCAGCAGGGCTTCGGCTTCCTTCAGTTTTCCGAGCCTGAATTGCACCCATCCCATGCTGTCCATGATGAAAGGATCGTCCGGCGCAAGCTTGAATGCCTTGTCGATCAGCGTATAAGCCTCTTCAAGACGGATATTGCGTTCGGCCAGCGAATAGCCCAGGGCGTTATACGCATGGTGATTGGCCGGCGCCAACTGGATGATCTTGCGCAGCGATGCTTCCATCGTGTCCCACTGGCTGTTTTTCTCGGCAAGCATGGCGTAGTCGTAGAGCAGGTCGGTATTGTCGGGGAATTGCTTGATCCCTTCCTGCAATACTTTCATTGCCTCCTGAGACTGATTTGCATCACGCAACAATTGCGCCTCGGCCAGCAATACTTGGCCCTGCTCGCGTTCCCCGCTGACACTGAGTTCACGCAGCAGCTTGCGCGCCGCCGGAAGGTCGCGCTTTGCAATGACCTGGGCGCGTTTCATCTGCGCATTGAGATAAGCCTCGCCGGGTTCGATCTGGGACAGCCATTTGAGCACGCCCTCGGTGTCCTTGCGTTCCTCGGCGATTTGCGCAAGCAGAAGCAGGGCCTGGGATGAGTCGCGTTCTTCATCCGGATTGGCCGCCAATACCTTCAGATAAGTGGTCAGGTGCTGCTCTGCGGCTTTCAGTTCATTAGCCTGAACTTCCAGTACGCCAAGCGCATACAGCGAGGTCAGATCCTGTGGCTGCTCCTTGAGCAAGGCTTCGAACTGCCCGCGCGCCTTGGCATACTCCTTCTGCTCGACCAGCATGCGGGCATAAGCCAGACGCACTTCCCGGGTTTTCGGGTTCTTGGCGATAAAGTCCTGGAGAATCTTTCCCGCTTCGTTCTTGTCCGGCGTTACCTGCGCCAGGGCAAGCACTGCGATTTCCGAGTCCGGCTTGGCCTTGAGAGCAAGTTGCGCCTCTCTGCGCGCGCGCGGGTTGTCGCCGGCCGCGAATGCGCCCTGGGCCAGCGCGAGATGCGCCTCGGGCATGTCGAGGTAGGGAGCCAGCACTTCATCCAGCAAGGCCAGTGCGGCTGCCTTGTCCTTGGCGCGGGCCAGCAGGCGCTGCATCTGGAAAGCCAGCAGTCCGCGCGTTTGCGGACGGGCTTCCTTCAATCGCTGTTCAAGAATCGGCTTGGCCTCGGCGAGATTGTCGCCGAGGATGATGAAACTCAGGTAATACTGCGTCGCCTCGTCGGAATTGGGCGCAAGGCTGCGCCACAACCTAACGGCATTCATGGCTTCGTCCGTCTGCTTGGCACTCAAGGCGATTTCGGCAGCACGCTTGGCCAGGCGCGGGTCGCGGGTCTGCTGCGCTGCGCCAAGAGTGGTGACATAGGCGGTCTGCCATTCGCCGCGCTGGAAGGCGAATTCCGATGCAAGCAGTTTGTAGAGCAGATCGTCGGTAAGCGAAACCGACGGCAAGCCTTCTTCCTCGTTCTGCTCGGCGGAGCTGCTGGCTGTCCGGCGTGCCGCAACGGCAGGCTTTCTCACCCCGGCAGCATCCGCCGTCGGAACGGAGGCGGGAGCTCCCGCAGGCGCCGATGCCGCGGGCGCATTCATTCCGCCGGTAGCGCAGGCCGACAGCGCAATCGACAGAGTTACAATAAGAAGAGTGTTTTTCAAGGGATATTCCCGGCTAATCAAGCAGATTCCAATTCTACGCCCAAGCTTGCATTATTTGCCCGATACATGAATCCAGAAAAAACCCAGGTGTGCGGCAAGCTTTCATTTGGCGGCGACGTCCCCAAATACCAGTGACTGAGTCTAGTCATAACATGCTTGTTCCCCAACAAATTTGTCTTTCTACAAAGAGTCTTTCCAACCATGCCTGAATTACCCGAAGTCGAGGTCACGCGGCGCGGCGTCGCTCCGCATCTGGAAGGCCGCACGGTCACGGGCGTAACGCTGCGCCATACCGGGCTGCGCTGGCCCTTTCCCGAAGGCCTCGCGCAGATGCTGCACGGCCGGCGCATCCTCAAAACCGGCCGTCGCGGAAAATACCTGCTGATCATGTTCGATCATGGAACGCTGATCGTCCATCTTGGCATGTCGGGGCACTTGCGCATCTTGCAAGTCGGCGAGCCGCCGCAAAAGCATGACCATTTCGACCTGCTTGTCGGCGATCAGGTGATGCGCATGACCGATCCGCGGCGTTTCGGCGCCGTGCTCTGGCATGCGCATGATGAAGGTGCGGTGGACGAGCATATTCTGCTGCGCGGACTGGGAGTGGAGCCGTTGGAAGATGCGTTTTCCGCGCTGCTTCTTTATCGCCAGACCCGCAAGCGCAGTGCGCCGATCAAGCAAGTGTTGCTCTCGGGAGACATCGTGGTTGGCGTCGGCAATATTTATGCATCGGAAAGTTTGTTCAAGGCGGGGATCAATCCGAAGACGCCAGCGCACCGGATCGGCATGGCGCGTTATGAAAAACTGACCATCGCCATACGCGAAACGCTCGCGGCCGCAATAGAGAAGGGCGGGAGCACGCTGCGCGACTTCATGGCGGCCGACGGCCAGCCCGGTTATTTTCAGCAAACCTATTTCGTTTATGACCGGACGGGGCAGCCGTGCCGGAATTGCGGTGTCGAAATTCGCCAACTGAAACAAGGTCAGCGCTCGACTTTTTATTGCCCAAATTGTCAAAAGTAGTCGCGGGTGCTAGATTCTTGGCTACAACTCAGATGAATTGGGGAAACTGTGAGTGAACTGGTACAACGCTTCCAAGAGTACAGCAGCTGGCGCAACGGTGTGCTCGCTTCCTTGGAACGCTATCGCGCATGCGTCGGCGCATCGGATCTGGCGGATGCCGCCAGCGACCAACGCTTTGCGCGGCTGCAGACGCGGCTGATCGACGACAAGCTGTCGATTGCCTTCGTCGCCGAATTTTCCCGCGGCAAGTCGGAACTGATCAACGCCATCTTCTTCGCCGATTATGGCCAGCGCATTCTGCCATCGTCGGCCGGACGCACCACGATGTGTCCGACCGAGCTTCTGTATGACGAAACCTTTCCGCCATCGATCCGCCTGCTGCCGATCGAAACCCGAGCGGAAGCCGCTTCCACCAGTGATTTCAAAGATCAGAGCCACGTCTGGACCGTGCTTCCGCTCGATATTTCATCAGGTGAAGGCATGCTGGAAGCCTTCAAGCAGGTCAGCCTGACCAAGCGTGTCAGCGTCGAGGAAGCCAAGCGCTATGGCTTGTACCAGGAGGACGATCCCGACGCATCGCTTTCCCTGGACCAGAACGGCATGGTCGAGATTTCCCAATGGCGCCATGCCATCGTCAATTTCCCGCATCCGCTGCTCAAGCAGGGCCTGGTAATCATCGATACCCCAGGGCTCAATGCCATCGGTACCGAGCCCGAGCTGACGCTGAACCTGATTCCGAATGCGCATGCGGTGCTGTTCATCCTTGCTGCCGATACCGGCGTGACCAAGAGCGATATCGATGTCTGGCGCGATCATATCGGTTCCGGGCCGGCGCGCATGGTCGTGCTGAACAAGATCGACAGCATGTGGGACGAGCTGCGCAGTGCCGGCGAAATCGAGCAGCAGATTGCGCGCCAGGTCGACACCGTGGCGCAGACCCTGGGACTCGCCGGCGATCAGGTATTTCCGATTTCTGCGCAAAAGGGATTGGTCGGCAAGGTCAACCATGATCCGGCGCTGCTGGCGAAAAGCCGCCTGCCCCAGCTGGAGTCGGCCTTGTCCGCGGAGCTCATTCCCAGCAAGCAGGAGATCGTGCGGGAGCAGCTGCTGACGGACCTCAACGAAATGGCCGCCGCCAAGCAGGCGCTGCTGGCCTCGCGTTCCCGCAACGTGGTCGAACAGCTGGTCGAGCTCAAGAGCCTGCGCGGCAAGAACCAGAACATCATCGAACACATGATGAAGCGCGTCGATCTGGAAAAGAAGGATTTCGACAGCAGCCTGCTCAAATTGCAGGGCACGCGCGCCGTCTTCACCCGGCTGTCCACCGAAGTCTTCACCAGCCTCGGCATGGACATCCTGAAGGAAGACATTGCGCTCACCCGCGAAGCCATGGAAAAGAGCAGATTTTCCACCGGCCTGCGTGCGGCGGTGCGGGAATTTTTCGCCCGCATTCGCAACAATATCTTCGCGTCGGGCCGCAAGACCGAGGAAATCAGCGAAATGATGACGATCATGTACCGCAAGTTTTCGACGGAACATGGTCTGGCCTTGTCCGCGCCGATGCCGTTTTCGCTCGACAAGTATCTCAAGGAAATCGAGCTGATCGAAGGCGTGTATCACAAGCAGTTCGGAACGGCCGCCATCCTGACGACCCCGCAGGTCGTGCTGATGACCAAGTTCTTCGATTCGATCGCGTCACGCGTCAGGCAAAGCTTCCTGCAGGCGAACCGCGATGTCGAAGCCTGGCTGAAAGTGGTGATGGCTCCGCTCGAAGCGCAGATCTGGGAGCACAAGGCGCAGCTCAAGAAGCGTCGGCAATCGATCGAGCGGATTCACATGGCAACCGAAAGCCTGGAAGAAAAGGTGGAAGCCCTGGAACAGATGCAGGCCGATCTGGACACCCGCAAAAAGACGCTTTCGCTGCTTGAATCCGAACTTAGAGGCGCCATCGTCGCGGAACTGGCGGTATTGAAAGCTGCGGCTTAGGACAGAATGAAGCAAGTTGTCACAGCGCCGGACCGGTCTGCGTCCGGCGCGAAGCGGGCCCGGTCCCGAACCACGGCCCAGAACCCGGGCCATGCCGTCGATTACTCCGATCCGGCATTTTCCGAGGCGGTCATTCGCTGGCAGAAGCAGCATGGACGGCATGCTCTGCCCTGGCAAAATACTCATGACGCCTACCGTATCTGGCTGTCCGAAATCATGCTTCAGCAGACGCAGGTCGCGGCGGTCATTCCCTATTACCGGCGCTTCCTTGAGCGCTTTCCGAATGTCCAGGCCCTGGCAGAGGCGCCGTCCGAAGACGTGATGGCGCATTGGAGCGGCCTTGGCTACTACACCCGCGCGCGCAATCTGCACCGCTGCGCCCAGCGTGTGGTTGCCGACCATGGCGGCGTCTTTCCGAGCGATCCTGGACTGCTCGCCGAACTGCCGGGAATCGGCCGTTCCACCGCGGCAGCGATCACCGCGTTTGCCTACGGCACGCGCGCAGCTATTCTGGACGGCAACGTCAAGCGGGTGTTCTGCCGGGTGTTCGGCATCGACGGCTTTCCCGGGGCGAAACCCGTGGAGGATCAGCTATGGCTGCGCGCCGTGGCCCTGCTGCCGGAGCAGGATATTGGCGCCTATACGCAGGGATTGATGGATCTCGGTGCCACGCTTTGCACACGCGGCAAGCCGGCTTGCGAACGCTGCCCCCTGGCCGGCCAGTGCGTGGCGAGAGCGACCGGGCGTACCCACCTGCTGCCGACACGGAAGCCGAAGAAGGCGGTGCCTGAAAAAAGCATCACGATGCTGGTCATCGCCGACCGCACTCATGTCCTGCTCGAGCGGCGTCCTGACAGCGGCATATGGGGAGGCCTGCTGTCGCTTCCCGAAACCGATGTTCTCAACCCGGACGACGTGGGCGCGACAGAGAGGGAAGAGCGTCTTGCGCCGGCGGCAGCGCATTACGGATCGCCCCGGTCCTTCGACAGACTGCAGCCTTTCACCCATGTGTTCACGCATTACAAGCTGCATGTATGGCCATATCATGTACGGTTGGACAGCCGTCGAGAATTTGCGGGAGAGGACAGCCGTGTCTGGTATCCGGTCGACCGCCTGGCCGATGCGGCATTGCCTGCTCCGGTGAAAAAACTGCTGCTGGCGATATTCGGCGAGCCGGACCTGCTGTCCTAAGTCGGGTGCCGGAGCGGGATGAAAGCGGGAACCGAGCCCGGGAATCCGGTCTATTCGCTATCGATCCATTCCACCCGGTTGCGCCCCATCTGCTTGGCTTGATACAGCGCCGAATCGGCGCGGGAGATGAGATCGGTGATTTTTTCTCCGCTGCGGTACTCGGCCACGCCGATCGACAGGGAGATGTTCTTCTGGGCGAGAATCTTCTGAAAATCCAGGAAGTGCGCGTACACCCGCAGGCGTTCTGCATGCATCACCGCGCCCTTGATGCCGGTGTCGGGCAGGATCTGCAGGAATTCGTCGCCACCGTAGCGACCCAGGATATCGGTATCGCGGATGCTTTCCCGCGCTGTCCGTGAAAACTCCTTCAGGATGGCGTCGCCGGTCAGGTGGCCGTTCCTGTCGTTGATTTCCTTGAAATGGTCGATATCGATCAGGCATATGGCAAATGGTGTGCCTGAAGTGTCGGCATGCAGCTTGGCCTGTTCCATTTCGGTCTGCAGCTGGCGGCGGTTATACAGGCCGGTCAGTTCGTCGCGCGCGGATTTTTCTTCATAGTGTTGGAGCTGATAGCGGGTCGCGCGCAGCAGCTGCCGCATGTTCTGGATCTGTTTGCCGACCAGGATCATCCCCGGCAGGGTCAAGGCCAGCACGCACCATTGCACGATGTCGGCGCGGAATGCCTGAACAAAGCCTTCCGCCTGGCCGCGCAGGATGATGATGGCCAGATAGGCGGCAAGGCAGGAGACCGACAGTCCGATCAGCGATGCCGTCGACAGGCGGAAAATCCCGAAAGAGAATGCGATAAGCATGAAGGGCACCAGCGCCATCTGGGTGGCGCGCTCGACATAGGCCACTCCCAGCATGATCAGCAGAGAAGTCATCAGCTGCGGCAGCATCAGGCTCGGTTCGCGGAAGCGCTGATTCAGGCCGAAGCGGAACACCCCGTAGAACAGCACCACGAATCCCAGCACCGTGCCTGCCACGCCGATGAATGTCGCGCCGCTGATGAATCCCTGTCGATAGAAGATGTAAAGGCTGAGCGCGTACAGCAGCGAGATCAGGCCGATGGGCGAGATCTGTGGAATACGCACTGACGGCATATTCTTGCGGCGATTAATGGAATCTGTCCGCATGGGTTCGCGTGCGTCATCCAGAAGCATAGGGTTAGCGCTCAAGGTAGTTCAGGACCAGGCTGCAGGCGTTGCGAAAGGGATTGCTAAAAAAGATTGCGAAAAAATTGCGAAAGGGCGAGGCGACCCTGCATTTATCCTATGAATGCAAGTTCGCGATTTTGCGCAGTAACAAACGAGTGGAAGAAAAGAAAGGTTGGTGCGTCAGCATGAAATGCCCTTTTCGCAAATGGCACATCACCGGACAAGGCCGCGCATTCAACTCCGCGCATTGCGTGTTCGGGGCCACGCAATCGTGCCTTGGGGAGAAACCGCGCGGCAGGCCTTGGGGTTCAGGCCTGGAGAATTTGGTGCTGCTTCAGATACTGATGAATGATTGACAAGCGCATCTGGGCATCGTCAATCTCAAGCAGTTTCTGTTTTGCCTTCAGGGGGATGGGAAGGATTTCGCACCAGCGGTTGGCGACCCAGCCGACGCTGTCCAGGCGGATGGGCTGTGCGAACGGACTGATGAATTTTTCACCGTCTTCCTGGCGGCCCTTCTGATCGACATCCTCGATGATCGACTTCAGCGCTCTGGCGCATTCGACATGCATGTCGCTGACAGGGACAGAGGCTTCGGCCGGCAGCATTGCAATGCGGGCTTCGAGCCGCTGGTCCGGGAGCACCCGCGTTTCCAGGATCTGGAAGCGTTCCCCGCCCTCGGTACGCAGCATCATCACCCCGAGGTTTTCCATGTCCCAGTCGGTAATGCTCGCCAGGCAGCCGATCGCCTCGGGCTCGGCCGCTTGTCCGACTTCCTGCCCTGACTTGATCAGGACCACGCCGAACGGCGCATTGCGCTTCATGCAATCGCGCACCATGTCGATGTAGCGGGTCTCGAACACCTTCAGCGGCAGCACGCCGCCAGGGAAGAGCACTGTCTTTAGCGGAAACAGCGGAATCCAGTCGTCAGTAGGCGGCATGGTGGACAAAAGCTTTCAATTCAATTCGCGGTGGCGCAGCAGCACGCGCTCCGACGCGCGGAAATGCTTGGCCAGCTGTTCAACCATGTACACCGAACGATGCTGCCCGCCGGTGCAGCCGATGGCCACGGTCAGATAGCTGCGGTTGTCATTCTTGAAAGCCGGCAGCCACTTTTCGACGAAGTTGCGGATATCGGCGAGCAGCTCGGCGACATGGGCCTGGGTATCGAGAAAGGCGATGACAGGTTCGTCGCGGCCGGTGAATGGGCGCAGCGTCGTATCGTAATAGGGGTTGGGCAGTACCCGGACATCAAACACCAGGTCCGCATCCAGCGGCACGCCGAACTTGAATGCGAAGGATTCGAAGAGCAGCGTCAGCGGCGTGCGGTCGGTTTCGACCAGATCCTTGATCCAGGCCCGCAGCTTGTTGGCCGACAGTCCGGAGGTATCGATGACATGACCGATGCCCTCGATGGTCGACATCATTTCGCGTTCGCGGAAGATGCATTCGGTCAGGGTCGGCTGTTCGCCGACACCGGTATCCGGCTGCGCGCGGTGCGACAGGGGATGGCTGCGGCGCGTTTCCGAGAAGCGGGTGATCAGCGATTCCGTCTTGGCGGTGAGGAACAGGACCTTGACATCGTGCCCCTCGTCCTTGAGCGCCCGGATGTCCGCCGGCAGGCCGGCCAGGGAGGCGGCACTGCGAGCGTCGACTGCGACGGCAAGATTGTCGCCGCCTTCTTCCTGGCGGGTCTCGACCAGGTGGCGCAGCAGTTTGGGAGGCAGATTGTCGACGCAGAAGTAACCTGCATCTTCGAGAGCATTGAGTCCGACCGATTTCCCTGAGCCGGAAATGCCCGTAATAAGGATTAGGCGCATAGGCGGTAATCATACCGCAAGCGCGCGTTCGGGATTTTATGTGCTTAATTGAAACCTTGTAGCCAAAACAGGCTGTTGCATGTTGGGGGTTCCGGCAAAGCCGTCCGAACCACCGCCATTGCTTAATCGTTGCCCATCGCTTTTTGCTGGCGTTCCATGAATTCCTTCAGGGTATCGATCCCGCGCAATTGAAGGATGGTGTTGCGTACCGCGGCTTCCAGCAGAACCGCAAGGTTGCGGCCGGCTTCCACCGGAATGATGACTTTGCGGATAGGCAGTCCGAGCACTTCCTCGGTCTGGGAATGAAGAGGCAGACGCTCATAGTTTTCCTCGAGCGTGCTGCGCCGGACCAGATGCACGATCAGCTTGAGCCGCATCTTGCGGCGCACCGCGGTCTCGCCGAAGATGGTCTTGATATCCAGCAGGCCGAGGCCGCGCACTTCCAGCAGATTCTGCAGCAGGGGCGGACAGCGGCCTTCGATCATATTGGGCGCGATGCGGGCGAATTCGACCGCATCGTCCGCCACCAGGCCATGATTGCGCGACACCAGTTCCAGTCCCAGTTCGCTCTTGCCAAGGCCGGATTCCCCGGTGATGAGCACGCCGACGCCAAGCACATCCATGAACACGCCATGCATGGTGATGCGCTGGGCGAGCTCCTTGGAGAGGTAGACGCGCAGGTAATCGATGACTTGCGCGGCGGGAAGCGGCGTTGAAAACAGCGGAATGTTTTTCTCGTCGCAGATGGCAAGAATATAGGGCGGGGTTTCCAGCCCTTGCGCAATGATGAAGGCGGGCGGCTCGCCAGCCACCAGTTCTTCCGTCTGGTACTTGCGCGAAGCCGGTGATAGCTTGTTGTAGTACTGGATTTCCTGGTGCCCGAAGACTTGCAGGCGTCCGGGGTGGATCAGGTTCAGGTGGCCGACCTGGTCGGCTGCGGAGGTGGCATCGCCGGAGATGCGCCGCTCGCCGCCGGGAAAGCCGGCAAACCAGCCCAGTTGCAGCGCCTCCCTGGTATCGTCAAACAGCTGCTGGATGGTCAGGTGCGTGGAAGAGGGCATTCGGATGGCAATCGGGAATCAGGCGTGAATGCTGGGCTGCCAGGCAAGGATGCGGGCATGTACCGAGGCCGCGTCGGGGTCAGCCGCCAGCTGATTGCGGAAATTTTCGTCTGAAAACATTTCGGCGACTTCCGACAGGATTTCCAGGTGCTGCTGGGTAACGTGATCCGGAATCAGCAGGAAAACCAGCAGCTTGACGGGCTGGCCGTCCGGAGATTCGAAGGGAATCGCTTCCTTCAGCCTGACAAAGGCCGCCAGCGGCGCTTTCAAACCCTTGATCCTGCCATGGGGAACGGCAACGCTATGACCCAGGCCGGTGGACCCGAGACGCTCGCGCGCGAAGAGGTTGTCCGAGACCATCGAGCGGGCAATGCCGCAGTTGTTCTCGAATATCAATCCTGCTTGTTCGAATGCGCGTTTCTTGCTTGACACCTCAAGATCAAGAACGACATTGTTCAATGCCAGGATTTTTGCAAGATTGGTCATGTTACGCGAACTTATGGTGCGATGCACAAAATGAGCTGTCGAGACGCATTATAGGCCTGTTTCCGATATACGTAATTCAAAGCATAGGATGGAAGGCGGAAAGCTTCTTGACTGTAAGCAGAATGCCGATGCAAATTTTTCAATTTTCATCAGTATCCAGGCTGTCCGATGAAGAACTCCGGTAATTGACCCCAAAACACGGCAATAGTTTCTTTCGGGGAAAAACGTGGGTTTTGCACGACATTCGCGATGCCGGCATGTCTCGTTCATGCATCCTATCCAGGCCGGCTTGCGCCACTCTTACAGATGGCGGCATTACTGGCGTGCGTTGCGCAGATTCGACGGACGCTGCGAAGTGGTGAAGTTGCTGCGCCACGGGTTGATGTCCAGTCCGCCCCGGCGCGTGTAGCGCGCGTATACGGCAAGTTTCTGCGGATGACACTGGCGCAGGATATCCATGAAGATGCGCTCGACGCACTGTTCGTGGAATTCATTGTGCTCGCGAAAGCCGATCAGATATTGCAGCAGACCTTCCTGGTCGATCTGCGGTCCCACATAGCGTATCTGCACGCTGCCCCAATCCGGCTGGCCTGTCACCAGGCAGTTGGACTTGAGCAGATGCGACACCAGGGTTTCCTCCACGCTCGCTTCCTCGGCGTTGGCCTTGAGCAGGGAGGCATCCGGCTGGTAATCGCTGACTTCGATATCGAGCCGGTCGAGCAGCAGGCCGTCCAGTTCTCCCATCTCGAGTTTCGAAAAGCCGTCCGGCAAGGTCAGCTTCACCGACACCGATGCGCCGAAACCGTCGGACAGGTCGGCGCGCAGCATGTCGGCCAGTGCTTCCGGACCGGCGATGCGCGTCTGATTCAGGGAGTTGAGATAAAGCTTCAGCGACTTCGACTCGATGATGTTGGGCGACTCCGCCGGCACCGTAAAGGTGGCGAGGGCGACCTGCGGCTTGCCGCGCATGTTCAGCCAGGACAATTCATAGGCGTTCCAGATGTCGACGCCGAAAAAGGGCAGGGTGCCCGTGACGCCGATTTCATCGCGCTTCTGCTGGCGCGCAATCGGAAACAGCAGGGAGGGGTCGTACTGGGTCTGGTAGGCGGTGGGTTTGCCGAGCGGCGATGCTTCGGGCTGGTTCGGGCTGGTCATGATCAACAAGGCTGGTGATAAGGCGGCCGCCGAAATTGCTGGTGCAGGTGTTTACCAACTACGGCCGGATAAATGAAAGGTTGCAGGGTGACGCCGCAAAATGAACGCGGCAAAAGCCGGTTCGACCATCCGGCCCGCCGCCGGTTCAAGCCGGCGGCGGGCCGGAGCGCCATGCAGCAGATCACAGGAAGAGCTTGTAAGCCGGATTCTCGCTTTCGTCCCAGTAGCGGTAACCGAGCCCGGCAAGGAACTGGCGGAACGCTTTCATTTCCTTCTTCGGCACCTGGATGCCGACCAGGATGCGGCCCACGTCGCCGCCCTGGTTCCGGTAATGGAATAGGCTGATGTTCCAGTTCGGCGCCATGCTGTCGAGGAAGCGCATCAGCGCGCCCGGCCGCTCGGGAAATTCGAAGCGGTACAGCAACTCGTCATGCGCGAGCGGGCTCTTGCCGCCGACCAGGTGGCGCACATGCAGCTTGGCCAGTTCGTCGTGCGTAAGATCCAGAGTCCTGAAACCATGTTTCTCGAAGTTCTTGGTGAGGCGGCCGGGTTCGTCGCGGCTGGAAATCGTCATGCCGACAAAGACATGCGCCTCTTTGGCATCGCTGATGCGGTAGATGAACTCGGTCACGTTGCGCGGGCCGACCTGCTCGCAGAAGCGCTTGAAGCTGCCGCGTTCCTCGGGAATGGTCACGGCGAATACCGCTTCGCGCGCCTCGCCGACTTCGGCGCGCTCGGCAACGAAGCGCAGGCGGTCAAAGTTCATGTTGGCGCCGCAGGCGATGGTAACCAGGGTCTGGCCGCGCACCGGCTTCTTGGAAGTCTTCGCCCGTTCGATGTACTCCTTGGCACCGGCGATCGCCAGCGCGCCGGCGGGTTCGAGAATGCTGCGGGTGTCCTGGAACACGTCCTTGATCGCCGCGCAGACCGCATCGGTATCGACGATGATGATGTCATCGACCAGCTTCTTGGCGATGCGGAAGGTTTCCTCGCCCACCAGCTTGACCGCGGTGCCGTCGGAGAACAGGCCGACATCCGGCAATGCGACCCGGCGTCCGGCCTTGATGCTGCGCGCCATGGCGTCGGAATCGACGGTCTGCACGCCGATGATCTTGATCTCCGGCCGCACCGCCTTGATGTACGAGGCCACGCCCGAAATCAGTCCGCCGCCGCCGATGGCAACGAAGATCGCATCGATCGGGCCGGTATGCTGGCGCAGGATTTCCATGGCGATGGTGCCCTGGCCGGCAATGACATAGGGATCGTCGAAGGGGTGAACGAAAGTCAGCTTTTCCTTCTTTTCGAGCGTGATCGCGTGGTTGTAGGCATCGGTATAGGAGTCGCCGAACAGGACGACTTCGCCGCCGCGCGCCTTGACGGCTTCGATCTTGACCGGCGGCGTCGTGGTCGGCATCACGATCACCGCGCGGCAGCCGAGCCTGGCCGCCGACAGGGCCACGCCCTGGGCATGATTGCCGGCCGAGGCGCAGATGACGCCGCGCTTGAGCTGCGCCGGTGTCAGGTGCGCCATCTTGTTGTAGGCACCGCGCAGCTTGAAGCTGAAAACGCTCTGAATATCCTCGCGCTTGAGATAAATCTGGTTGTCCATGCGCTCGGACAGCGTAGGCGCAAATTCCAGCGGCGATTCAACGGCAACATCGTAGACGCGGGCGGTCAGGATTTTCTGTAGATAGTCGGTAGTCATAGGCTCGGCTCGTCGGCATGCCTTCCCCAATGCGGCATGCGAACCCGCAATTATAATGGACACCCCTTGCCGGACCCGGATTGCGCCGCATACCGGGTATCGGCCGACCTCTATTGACGACTTGATGATCGAATCCGCTGTCCGCTGGCTGTTAGACGTTCTCTCCGTGCCCGATGTCGGGCTTACCTCCGTGTTCCTGATCAGCGTCCTGTCGGCGACGCTGCTGCCGCTCGGGTCCGAGCCGGCGGTCTTTGCCGTGGCCAAGGCGAATCATGGGCTGTTCTGGCCGGCGATCCTGGTCGCCACGGCCGGCAATACGATAGGCGGCATCATCGACTACTGGATGGGCTACGGCGCCAAGATGGCCCTGGCCAAGGAGCGGGAGAGCCGCTGGTTCGGCTGGCTGCAGCGCTACGGCGCCAAGACCCTGCTGCTGGCCTGGCTGCCTGCGATCGGCGATCCGCTGTGCGCGCTGGCGGGCTGGCTAAAACTGCCGTTCTGGCCGTCGGTGTTCTACATGGCGATCGGCAAATTCCTCCGCTATGTCACCATGACTGCCGCACTGTTGTACGTTCCCGACGGATTCTGGCGCGGACTTATCAATTTGTTCTGAAAAGCATTGCTCCCGGTGCAAGTTTCCTCCAACTGATGACAAATCGGCCACGGCTTCCGGCTTTTTAGGCGCACGGATCGTAAGGGTGTTGCCGACTGCTGCATTGCATTAAGCTAAAATGCACCTTTAAGGGTTCAGTCCTACCTATTCTTGATGAACGCCCCAGCTCAAATCCAAGCACTGCTTTCCGAAACGCCCGGCGACGCCATTCCCGACCGCCTGCGCGAGATTCCCTACAACTACACCTCGTTTTCCGACCGCGAGATCGTCAAGCGCCTGCTCGGCGACGAAGCCTGGCTGCTGCTCGACCAGCTGCGCGGCGAACGCCAGACCGGCCGTTCCGCGCGCATGCTCTACGAGGTGCTCGGCGATATCTGGGTGGTGCGCCGCAATCCGTATCTGCAGGACGACCTGCTGTCCAACCCGAAGCGCCGCCAGGACCTGATCGATGCGCTCAACCATCGCCTCAGCGAAGTCGAGAAGCGCCGCCTGACCACCGACCTGGCCGATGCCGGCGACCCGCATGCGCGGCACCGCAGCGCCAACGTCGAACTGCTGGTCAAGGCCGCCCGCAAGGCGGTGGCCGACTTCGGCGAAGAATTCCGCAACATGTACGACCTGCGCAAGCGCGCCACGCGGGTGCTGGGCCGCTACACCGCCAAGGACAACATCAAGTTCGACGGCCTGTCGCGCGTCTCGCACGTGACCGATGCGACCGACTGGCGGGTCGAATATCCGTTCGTCGTGCTGACGCCGGACGGCGAGGACGAGATGGCCGGCCTGGTGAAGGCCTGCATCGAACTCGGCCTGACCATCATCCCGCGCGGCGGCGGCACCGGCTATACCGGCGGCGCCATTCCGCTGACGCCGATGTCGGCCGTGATCAACACCGAAAAGCTGGAGCAGCTGGGCGAAGTCGAAATGACCATGCTGCCCGAGGTCGACCGTCCGTACGCGACCATCTATTCCGGCGCCGGCGTGGTCACCAAGCGCGTTTCCGATGCCGCCGAAAAGGCCGGCTTCGTGTTCGCGGTCGATCCGACTTCCGCCGAAGCCTCCTGCATTGGCGGCAACGTGGCGATGAATGCCGGCGGCAAGAAAGCCGTGCTGTGGGGCACCGCGCTCGACAACCTCGCCAGCTGGCGCATGGTCGATCCCAACGGCGACTGGCTGGAAGTCACCCGCATCGGGCACAACCTCGGCAAGATCCATGATGCGCCGGTGGCCAGGTTCAAGCTGGAGTGGACCAAGCCGTCCGAGCGCGGCGCCAAGGCCGGCGCCCCGTTCAAGACCGAATACCTGGAAATCGAAGGCCGCCGCTTCCGCAAGGAAGGACTGGGCAAGGACGTCACCGACAAGTTTCTCGCCGGCCTGCCCGGCGTGCAAAAGGAGGGCTGCGACGGCCTGATCACGTCGGCGCGCTGGATCCTGCACAAGATGCCCAGGCACGCCCGCACCGTCTGTCTCGAATTCTTCGGCCAGGCGCGCGACGCGATTCCGTCCATCGTCGAGATCAAGGACTTCCTCGATGCGGAAGCGAAAAAGGGCGGCGCCATTCTCGCCGGACTCGAACACCTCGACGAGCGCTACCTGCGCGCGGTCGGCTACGCCACCAAGTCCAAGCGCGGCGTGCTGCCGAAGATGGCGCTGTTCGGCGACATCGTCGGCGACGACGAGGAAGCCGTCGCCCGCGCCGCCTCGGAAGTGATCCGCATGGCCAATACCCGCGTCGGTGAAGGCTTCGTCGCGGTCAGTCCGGAAGCGCGCAAGAAATTCTGGCTGGACCGTGCCCGTACCGCGGCCATCGCCAAGCACACCAATGCCTTCAAGATCAATGAAGACGTCGTCATCCCGCTCGACCGCATGGGCGAGTACACCGACGGCATCGAGCGCATCAACATCGAACTGTCCATCCGCAACAAGCTGCAGCTGATTGACCAGCTCGGCAGGTTCTTTGCCTCCGGCCACCTGCCGCTGGGCAAGAGCGAGGATGCGGAAGCCAACGACATTCCGCCGGAAGAGCTGCTCGGCGACCGCGTCGCGCAGGCGCGCCAGCTGATCGACGATACCGATGCGCGCTGGGGCTACCTGCTGGCCAACCTCGACAAGCCGCTGATGGAAGCGCGCGACGATCTGGCCGCGCGCGGCGTGCCGATGACCTGGGTCGACGAGCGCCTGCAGCGCCAGCCGCAAGCGAAAGTCTTCCATGTGGTCCAGGACCGCACCATCCGCGTGTCATGGAAGGGCGAAGTGCGGGCCCAGCTGCGCCAGATCTTCAACGGCGGCGCGTTCAAGCTCATCCTCGATGAATGCAGCGCGATCCACAAGCGCGTGCTGCGCGGCCGCGTCTTCGTGGCCCTGCACATGCACGCGGGCGACGGCAACGTCCACACCAACCTCCCGGTCAACTCCGACCATTACGAGATGCTGCAGGACGCCCATGCCGCGGTCGAGCGCATCATGGTGCTGGCCCGTTCGCTCAACGGCGTGATCTCGGGCGAGCACGGCATTGGCATCACCAAGCTGGAATTCCTGACCGAAGAGGAAATCCAGGATTTCCGCGATTACAAGCTGCGCGTCGATCCGGAAGGCCGCTTCAACAAGGGCAAGCTGCTCAACGATCCGGCCATGCCGGCCGACCTGCGCAATGCCTACACGCCGTCCTTCGGCCTGATGGGCCATGAATCGCTGATCATGCAGCAGAGCGACATCGGCGCCATCGCCAACAGCGTCAAGGACTGCCTGCGCTGCGGCAAGTGCAAGCCGGTCTGCTCGACGCATGTGCCGCGCGCCAACCTGCTGTACTCGCCGCGCAACAAGATCCTGGCGACCTCGCTGCTGGTCGAGGCCTTCCTGTATGAAGAGCAGACCCGCCGCGGCGTGTCGATCAAGCACTGGGAAGAATTCGAGGACGTGGCCGACCATTGCACCGTCTGCCACAAGTGCGTCACGCCTTGCCCGGTCGACATCGACTTCGGCGACGTCTCCATGAACATGCGCAACCTGCTGCGCAAGATGGACAAGAAGTCGTTCAACCCCGGCACCGCGGCCGCGATGTTCTTCCTGAACGCCACCGATCCGGCCACCATCAACGCCACCCGCGCGGCGATGACCGGCCTCGGCTACAAGGCCCAGCGCATCGCCAATGACCTGCTGAAGAAGTTCGCGAAGAAGCAGACCAAGGCGCCGCCCGCTACCCACGGCAAGCCGCCGATCAAGGAGCAGGTGATTCACTTCGTCAACAAGAAGATGCCGGGCAACCTGCCGAAGAAGACGGCGCGCGCGCTGCTCGACATCGAAGACGACAAGATCGTGCCGATCATCCGCGATCCGAAGAAGACCACCGCCGACACCGAAGCGGTGTTCTACTTCCCGGGCTGCGGCTCGGAGCGCCTGTTCTCGCAGGTCGGCCTCGCCACGCAGGCGATGCTCTGGCATGTCGGGGTGCAGACCGTGCTGCCGCCGGGCTATCTCTGCTGCGGCTATCCGCAGCGCGGCTCCGGCCAGTACGACAAGGCCGAGAAGATGATCACCGACAACCGCGTGCTGTTCCACCGCATGGCCAACACGCTGAACTACCTCGACATCAAGACAGTCGTAGTGTCGTGCGGCACCTGCTACGACCAGCTGCAGAGCTATGAATTCGAGAAGATATTCCCCGGCTGCCGGATCATCGACATCCACGAATACCTGCTCGAAAAGAATGTGAAGCTCGAAGGCGTCACCGGCACCCGCTACATGTACCACGACCCCTGCCACACGCCGATGAAGCAGCAGGATCCGCTGAAGACGGTGAATGCGCTGATCACCACCGATGACGGCGCCAAGGTCGAGAAGAACGACCGCTGCTGCGGCGAGTCCGGCACCTTTGCCGTGAGCCGCCCGGACATCTCGACCCAGGTTCGCTTCCGCAAGGAAGTCGAGATGAAGAAAGGCGTGGACAAGGTGCGCGGCGACGGTTTCGGCGGCGATGTGAAGATTCTCACTTCCTGCCCGTCGTGCCTGCAGGGCCTGAACCGCTACAATGAAGATTCGGGCACCACCGCGGACTATATCGTGGTGGAAATGGCAAGGCACCTGCTCGGCGAAAACTGGTTGCCCGACTATGTGGCGAGGGCGAACAGCGGCGGTATCGAACGCGTCCTTGTTTGAGTCGTTTGCGTTGCGACCGGAGGGCGTTCACGATAATTGAACGCCCTCCGGCCTGGCCTGGCTTGTTCAACATCTCGACAGGAAAATGATGGCTAAAGAAGCGTGTGAACTGTGCATGCATCCCGGTGGCGAAGTCATCTACCGGGATGACAATTATCGAATCGTGCTGGTCGATGACGAGCGCTATCCCGGCTTTTGCCGCGTGATCTGGAATGCGCATGTTGCCGAGATGACCGACTTGGCGACGGCAGAGCGCGCCATCCTGATCGCCGCCGTCTGGCAGGTGGAGGAGGCCATCCGCGAAACCATGCAGCCGCACAAGATCAATGTGGCCAGCCTCGGCAACGTCGTTCCGCACCTGCACTGGCATGTCATTCCGCGCTACGAGAATGACGCGCATTTTCCCAATCCGATCTGGGGCGAGGTCAAGCGCACCCCGATTTCCAGCGAACTCGCCAAGCGCAAGGCGCTGGTGGCGCGTCTGCGCGAAGCACTGCAGGACCGCTTCGAAGAGTCGCTGCTGTAAGCCCGGCGCCGCAACCAGGCCCGTCCCCAACGGCAAGATCCGATTTTCAGTTCGATTCACAGGTTCATCAATCCAGACATGGCCAATCCCAAGACCGCCACACCCGCACCCACATCACTGACCGTCCGCAGCCAATCCAGGGTGCTGGAAATCGCCTTCGATTCGGGCGAGGAGTTTTCCCTGCCTTTCGAATTCCTGCGGGTCTACTCGCCTTCCGCCGAAGTGCGCGGACACGGAGCCGGCCAGGAAGTGCTGCAGACCGGCAAGCGCAATGTCGCCATCACCGAAATGGAGCCGGTCGGCAACTATGCGGTCCAGCCGCAATTCTCGGACGGCCACAATTCCGGCATTTTTTCCTGGGATTACCTGTACTGGCTCGGCAGCAACCAGCCTGAACTCTGGGAAGACTACCTGCAGCGGCTGGAAGCGGCCGGCCATACCCGGGAAAGCGGCCGCGATGCGCCGATGCCGGAAGCCGGCGGCCACGCCTGCGGACATCATCATTAAGCGCTGCGGCGGTTGATGGCCCGTCGCCATCTGCGGGCTTCACGGAACGCTTGGCGGCGGCAGGTGTCTGCACTTGTATAATGCGCGCTGGACCAATCAGCCTGACGCCATGACCAATACCACCCATTTCGGTTATCAGACCGTTTCTGAAGACGAGAAGGTACACAAAGTCGCCGAAGTCTTTCATTCCGTCGCAGCAAAATACGACGTGATGAACGACCTGATGTCTGGCGGCCTGCACCGGATATGGAAGGCATTCACCATCGCCCAGGCCGGCGTGCGGCCGGGATTCAAGGTGCTCGACATTGCCGGCGGCACCGGCGACCTGTCGAAGGCCTTCGCCAGGCAGGCAGGCCCGACCGGCGAAGTCTGGCTGACCGACATCAATGAATCGATGCTGCGCGTCGGGCGCGACCGGCTATTGAACAAGGGGTTGATGACCCCCACCTTGCTGTGTGATGCTGAAAAACTGCCGTTCCCGAGTAATTATTTCGATCGCGTCAGCGTGGCCTTCGGCCTGCGCAACATGACGCACAAGGATGCCGCGCTGGCGGAAATGCGCCGTGTGCTCAAGCCGGGCGGCAAGCTGCTGGTTCTGGAATTCTCGAAGGTGAATGACGCCCTGCAAAAGCCGTACGATCTTTATTCGTTTTCCGTACTGCCATGGCTGGGCCAGCGGATCGCCAACGATGCCGAGAGCTATCGCTATCTGGCCGAATCGATCCGCATGCATCCTGATCAGGAAACACTGAAGACCATGATGGAGACGGCTGGACTGGAACGTGTCGAGTACTTCAACCTGACTGCCGGCGTCGCTGCATTGCATACCGGCATCAAACTGTAGGAGAGTGCCATGAAGAAGTTTCTGCTTGCATTGATGATTGCACTGAGCTCGACCACCATGGTGGTTGCAGACGCGGAGGCCAAGCGCCTCGGCGGAGGCAGTTCCGTCGGCCGCCAGTCGCAGGGCATCAGCCGCCAGACGCCGGCGGCCACGCCAAACCAGTCGAACCAGGCTACCAATCAGGCCCGTCCCGCCTCTCCGGCAGCGGCTCCGCAAGGCGTTCCGGCCAAGCCGGCCAGCCCGTGGCGCAATATTCTCGGCGGCGCATTGCTCGGCCTCGGCCTTGGCGCTCTGCTGTCGCATTTCGGCATCGGCGGCGCGTTCGCCAGCGCCATCGCCACCATGCTGATGATCGCCCTGCTGGCCTTTGCCGTCATGTTCATCATCCGCATGATCCGCAACAGGAACGGCGGCGGCCAGCGTCAGCCGGCATACGCGTCCGCCAGCAATCCCGGCAGTTCTTCCGGACCGATGATGCGGACTCCGGAAATCGGATCGCGCCTTGAGCCGCACGCACGGCCGGCATCTTTCCAGGCTGAGCCGATGGCGGCGGCCACCGGTGCCGCAGCCGCTGTCTCCAGCGTTCCGGCAGACTTCGACGTCGACGGCTTCCTGCGCCATGCCAAGACCTACTTCATCCGCCTGCAGGCGGCCTGGGACCGCGCCGACATCGACGACATCCGCGAATTCACCACGCCGGAAATGTTTGCCGAACTGCGCCTGCAACTGCAGGAGCGCGGCGCGTCGGCCAACCATACCGACGTCGTATCGCTCGATGCGGAACTGCTGAAGGTGGAACAGGTTGGCGATGACTATCTCGCAACGGTACGCTTCTCCGGCATGATCCGCGAAGCCCAGAATGCACCGGCGGAATCCTTCGTCGAGGCCTGGAACCTGAGCAAGCCGGCGTCCGGGCAGGGCGGCTGGGTGTTGGCCGGCATCCAGCAGCTGTCGGACGTTGCCTGAAGCATATTGCAAGACGTTGCCGAAGCGCATACCCGCAAACTGGTAAACTTCGACCGCCCGTGAATTGTCACGGGCGGTTTTCTTTTGCGACCATGATTCCTTCACCAATGCGTTCCCCATTTCCTGCGGCAATCAATCATCTGCTCGCCCGCGAGCCCTGGGCGCGCGACAAGCTGGCACGGCATGCCGGCAAGGTTGCCGTCTTCGATGCCGGCGCCATTGCCGTGCGTCTCAAAATTGCCGCCGACGGCATGGTGCAGGCTGCCGCGCAGGACGAAGGGCCAAGCGTCACCATTCGCGCCCGCCTGTCCGACCTGCCGCTGATCGCCCAGAACCGGGAGCAAGCCTTTTCCTACGTGCAGATCGAGGGCGACGCCGACTTCGCCAACACCATTTCCCAGCTCACCCAGTCGCTGCGGTGGGAAGCGGAGGAAGACCTGGCCAAGCTGATCGGCGATGTGCCGGCGGTACGGGTAGTGGGCGGCGTGAAAGCCGCCATCGGTGCCGCCAGAGCCACGCAGCAGAAGCTGGCCGAAAACCTTGCCGAGTACTTTCTTGAGGAAAATCCCATGCTGGTCAGGCCGCGGACGGTTGCCGACTTTTCCGCCGAGGTGAACCGCCTGCGCGACGACGTGGAGCGGCTGGCCAAGCGCATTGAGCGCATGAAGGGAAGCCGCTGATGTTCTTCAAGGTATTGCGGCTTGCAAAAATCACCCGCGTGGCCCTCAAGTATGGGCTGGACAACATCGCCATGTCCGGACTGACCAGCCCGCGCATCGCCAGGCTGCTCGATTCACTGGTGTTCTGGCGCGACATCTCCACTCCGCGCGGCGTCAGACTGCGCCAGGCTCTGGAAGAACTCGGACCGATCTTCGTCAAGTTCGGCCAGGTGCTGTCGACACGGCGCGACCTGATGCCGCCGGATATCGTCGACGAACTCGCCAAGCTGCAGGACCGGGTGCCGCCCTTCGATTCCCAGCTGGCGATTGCCCAGATCCGCAAGGCGCTGGGCGCGCATCCCGACCACCTGTTCGCCAGCTTCGACCCGGTGCCGGTGGCATCCGCGTCGATCGCCCAGGTGCATTTCGCCACCTTGAAGGACGGCACCCAGGTCGCGGTCAAGGTGCTGCGCCCGGGCATGAAGCGCTCCATCGACGAAGACATCGCGCTGATGCAGGTTGCCGCCGGCCTGGTCGAAAAGCTGTGGGCCGACGGCCGCCGCCTCAAGCCGCGCGAGGTGGTCGCCGAGTTCGACAAGTATCTGCACGACGAACTGGACCTGATGCGCGAGGCCGCCAATGCCAGCCAGCTGCGCCGCAACTTCATCGGCTCCGACCTGCTGATGGTCCCGGAGATGTTCTGGGATTACTGCTCGACGTCGGTGATCGTGATGGAGCGCATGCGCGGCATCCCGATCTCGCAGATCGACAGGCTGGTGGCCGAAGGCGTCGACATGACGAAGCTGTCGCGCGACGGCGTGGAAATTTTCTTCACCCAGGTGTTCCGCGACGGCTTCTTCCATGCCGACATGCATCCGGGGAACATCCTGGTGTCGATCGAGCCTGAAACCTTCGGCCGCTACATCGCGCTGGACTTTGGCATCGTCGGCACGCTGACCGACTTCGACAAGGATTACCTGTCGCAGAATTTCCTCGCCTTCTTCCGCCGCGATTACAAGCGGGTGGCCGAAGCCCACATCGAATCCGGCTGGGCGCCGAAGGAAACCCGGGTCGATGAACTGGAGTCGGCGGTGCGGGCCTGCTGCGAACCCATCTTCGACCGGCCGCTGCGCGACATCTCCTTCGGCCAGGTGCTGCTGCGCCTGTTCCAGACCTCGCGCCGCTTCAACGTCGAAGTGCAGCCGCAGCTGGTACTGCTGCAAAAGACCCTGCTCAACATCGAAGGCCTCGGCCGCCAGCTCGATCCCGACCTCGATTTGTGGAAGACCGCCAAGCCCTACCTGGAACGCTGGATGGAGGAGCAGATCGGCTGGCGCGGCATGCTGGCCCGCTTCAAGGAAGAGGCGCCGCATTACAACAAGGTCATTCCGCAATTGCCGCGCCTGGCGCATCAATTGATGACCGCCAAGGTCGATGAGCCGCGCGAGAATGCCGAACTGCTGCGGCAGCTGATTGCCGAACAGAGGCGCACCAATCTGCTGCTCGGCTTCGCGGTGTATTTCGGCGGCGGCCTGGCCGGCGGCATCCTGGTGGCGCAGCTGGCCATGCGCTGGTATCACTTCCTGCACTGGTAATGAGCATGAAATTCGACAGCCGCGATCCGCAGGCGGCAGCATTCTGGTCGGAACGCTTCGAGAAGCAGTTCACTCCCTGGGACCGCGGCGGCGTGCCGCAAGCCCTGCAGGACTTCGTGGCGCGCTCGCCGCAGCCGCTTGCGACGCTGATACCGGGCTGCGGCACCGGTTATGAAGTCGCTTTTCTGGCGGAAGCCGGATGGGATGTCACGGCCATCGATTTTTCCGAGGCGGCGGTAGCCGCGGCCCGTGCCGCCACCGGCAAATGGGCGGACCGCATCCTGACCGCCGATTTCTTCACCTTCATGCCCGAGCATCCGCCGCAATTGATCTACGAGCGGGCCTTCCTCTGCGCGCTGCCGCCGGAACGCTGGCCTGCGATCGTGCAGCGATGGTCGGAATTGCTGGCGCCGGGCGCGCTTCTTGCAGGTTTTTTCTATTACGACAAGACCCCCAAGGGGCCGCCTTTCGGCGCAGCCGAAGACGAATTGCATCGTCTTCTCGCTCCGTATTTCAAGCGGATCGAGGATGCCGCCGTCGCGGACTCCGTGCCGGTGTTCGCGCAGAAGGAGCGCTGGCAGGTCTGGCGTCGGAAGTAGGCGACGCCAACGTCGGGATTTTGCTCAACAAGGAGAGCGCGCCGCTATAATGCCGCCAAACAATTTCTGCCGACCGTTCTTGATCAAGGATCGCCGATGAACACTCTGCTCTGGTTTGTTGTCCTCTACTGGGTAATTTCCGTCGGCATCGGCATCTATGCTGCCCGCCGCGTCAAGAATTCCAAGGATTTCGCGGTCGCGGTCGCGGGCAGGGCGCTGCCGATGTATGTCGTCACCGCGACGGTGTTTGCCACCTGGTTCGGTTCCGAAACGGTACTTGGCATTTCCTCCACGTTCGTCAAGGAAGGGCTGCGCGGCGTGATTTCGGACCCGTTCGGCTCCTCGCTCTGCCTGATCCTGGTCGGCCTGTTCTTCGCCCGTCCGCTGTACCGAATGAACCTCCTGACCATCGGCGACTTCTTCCGCAACAAGTACGGACGCACCGTGGAAGTCCTGATCACGCTGTGCATCGTGGTTTCCTATCTCGGCTGGGTAGCGGCCCAGATCAAGGCCCTTGGCCTGGTCTTCAGCGTGGTGTCGGGCGGCTATATCTCGATGGAGGCCGGCATGATCATCGGCGCCGGCAGCGTGCTGCTCTATACGCTCATGGGCGGCATGTGGTCGGTCGCCATCACCGATTTCCTGCAGATGATCATCATCGTGATCGGCATGCTCTACATCGGCTGGGAAGTGTCCGGCATGGCCGGCGGCGCCGGCGTGGTGATCGCGCATGCGGCCGAGGCCGGCAAGCTGGATCTCTGGCCGGAGCCGACGGGCAGGGAAATCCTCTGGTTCATCGCCGCCTGGATCACCATGATGCTGGGCTCCATTCCGCAGCAGGACGTGTTCCAGCGGGTTGCTTCGTCGAAGAATGAAAAGATCGCCGGCAATGCATCGGTGCTGGGCGGCGTGCTGTATTTCTGCTTCGCCTTCATCCCGATGTTCCTCGCCTATTCCGCCACCCTGATCGACCCCAAGATGGTGGCCGAGCTGATCGATGTCGATCCGCAGCTGATCCTGCCGACGCTGATCATGACCCAGGTGCCGGTATTCGCCCAGGTGATGTTCTTCGGCGCGCTGCTGTCGGCCATCAAGAGCTGCGCCAGCGCCACGCTGCTCGCGCCTTCGGTCACCTTCACCGAAAACATCCTGAAGGGGTTCCGGCCCAACCAGACCGACAAGCAGTTCCTGCTGACGATGCGCATCGTGGTGGTGATCTTCACCATCATCGTCACCACCTTTGCGATGAATACCGAATCGAGCATCTTCCATATGGTCGAGAATGCCTACAAGGTCACCCTGGTTGCCGCCTTCGTGCCGCTCGCCTTCGGCCTGTACTGGAAGCGCGCCACGCGCAAGGGAGCGCTGACCGCGATCGTCCTCGGCCTGGGCTCCTGGGTGCTGATGGAGATTGTCGGCGGGGAAGACGGTTACTGGCCGCCGCAGCTGGTCGGTTTCCTGTTCAGCCTCGGCGGCATGCTGGTCGGCTCGCTGATGACACGGCCCGAGCCGCAGCCGGTGGCGGTCTCCCGGTAAGCGAAGGCGCGGGTCTGGCGCCGCGGGGCCTTTTTGCTCCAGCTATCGCCATGAAACGGCAAAGCCGCGGGATATCCCGCGGCTTTGCCGTTTCATGGCCGGTCTGGCAAGACTGATGCCGGGCGTAAATCAGTCTGCTATGTCCGGACGAAAGCCTTTATAATTCAGGGTTTTGGATGATTTTTGCGGGGTTGTTCCATGCCAATTTATGCTTATCGCTGCGAATCTTGCGGTTTCGCTAAAGACGTATTGCAAAAAGTGTCCGATGCGCCGCTGACGGATTGCCCGTCCTGCGCCAAAAGCACATTTAAGAAACAGTTGACCGCGGCCGGTTTCCAGCTCAAGGGGACCGGATGGTACGTGACCGATTTCCGCAACGGCAGCGGCGGCACGTCGGCCTCGCCGACCGCTCCCGCCGCACCTGCCGCCGGAGCGGACAAGCCTGCTGCGAGTTCGAATTCCGGCTCCGATTCCGGCTCTGCATCAAGCTCCACCGGTTCGGGCTCGACCACCTCGACCACCTCCGCCACCTGACGAAAGAACGCGCCTGCGACGTCCACGGATAACAACAACCATGCGTAAATATTTTGTCACCGGCCTGCTGATCCTTGTTCCACTTGCAATTACCTTGTGGGTGCTGAACCTGATCATCAGCACGATGGACCAGTCGCTGCTGTTGCTGCCGGAACGCTGGCAGCCAAGGCAGCTGATCGGCTTCCATATTCCCGGCATGGGCACCATACTGACGCTGGTGGTGATTTTCCTGACCGGCTTGCTGACCCGTAATTTCATCGGCAAGAAGCTGGTGTATGCATGGGAACTGCTGCTGACCCGCATTCCCGTCGTCAATTCGATTTATTCGAGCGTCAAGCAGGTGTCGGACACGCTGTTCTCGTCGTCCGGCAATGCCTTCCGCAAGGCGATGCTGGTGCAGTATCCGCGCCAGGGCTCCTGGACCATCGCCTTCCTCACCGGCACGCCCGGCGGCGATGTGCGGAACCATCTGGTAGGCGACTATATCAGCGTCTATGTGCCCACCACGCCGAACCCGACCTCCGGATTTTTCCTGATGATGCCGCGTTCGGATGCCATCGAACTGGACATGACCGTCGATGAGGCACTGAAGTACATAGTCTCGATGGGTGTGGTGTCGCCCGAATACGTGGTCGCCGCCTCCAGAAACCTGAAGGCGGTTCCACCGCAAATCTGATAGCCGAACCCAAGCGTTTTTCCCGGGATCCCGATCGCGGCAGCTCATGAGGGCGGCACCGGGATCATCCCAAAGAATTTGAACTGGAAACTGATATGTCTATGCGAACCCATTATTGCGGCCTCGTCACCGAGGAGCTTCTCGGCCAAACCGTCAGCCTGTGCGGCTGGGTGCATCGCCGGCGCGACCACGGCGGCGTGATCTTCATCGACCTGCGCGACCGCGAGGGCCTGGTGCAGGTTGTCTGCGATCCGGATCGCGCCGACGTATTCAAGACCGCCGAGGCGGTGCGCAACGAGTTTTGCGTGCGCATCACCGGCCTCGTGCGCAACCGTCCGGAAGGCACCACCAACGCCAACCTGAAGTCGGGCAAGATCGAAGTGCTGGCGCACAACCTGGAAGTGCTGAACGCCTCGGTCACGCCGCCGTTCCAGCTCGACGACGACAACCTGTCCGAGACCACCCGCCTGACGCACCGCGTGCTCGACCTGCGCCGCCCGCAGATGCAGAACAACCTGCGCCTGCGCTACAAGGTTACGATGGAAGTGCGCAAGTTCCTCGACGCCAACGGCTTCATCGATATCGAAACGCCGATGCTGACCAAGTCCACGCCGGAAGGCGCGCGCGACTACCTGGTGCCGTCGCGCGTGAATGCGGGCAACTTCTTCGCGCTGCCGCAGTCGCCGCAGCTGTTCAAGCAGCTGCTGATGGTCGCCAACTTCGACCGCTACTACCAGATCACCAAGTGCTTCCGCGACGAAGACCTGCGCGCCGACCGCCAGCCGGAATTCACCCAGATCGACTGCGAAACCTCGTTCATGAATGAACAGGAAATCCGCGACATGTTCGAAGGCATGATCCGCGGCGTGTTCAAGAACGTGCTCGACATCGAGCTGCCGAACCCGTTCCCGGTCATGCAGTATTCGGAAGCGATGGGCCTCTACGGTTCCGACAAGCCGGACATGCGCGTCAAGCTGCAGTTCACCGATCTGACCGCGGTGATGAAGGACGTCGAATTTAAGGTGTTCTCCGGCGCCGCCAACATGGAAGGCGGCCGCGTGGTCGGCCTGCGCGTGCCGGGCGGCGGCGCGATGCCGCGCTCCGAGATCGATGCCTACACCCAGTTCGTCGCCATCTACGGCGCCAAGGGCCTGGCCTACATCAAGGTCAATGAAAAGGCCAAGGGCCGCGATGGCCTGCAGTCGCCGATCGTCAAGAACATCCACGATGCCGCGCTTGCGCAGATCGTCGAGCAGACCGGTGCCCAGGACGGCGACCTGATCTTCTTCGGCGCCGACAAGGCGAAGGTGGTCAACGATGCCATCGGCGCATTGCGCGTGAAGATCGGCCACAGCGATTTCGGCAAGAAGAACGGCCTGTTCGAAGAGACATGGAAGCCGCTGTGGGTGATCGACTTCCCGATGTTCGAGTACGACGAGGAAGGCCAGCGCTATGTCGCCGCGCACCATCCGTTCACCGCGCCCAAGGACGGCCATGAAGACCTGCTGGAAACGAATCCGGGCAAGGCGCTGGCCAAGGCTTACGACATGGTGCTCAACGGCTGGGAACTGGGCGGCGGTTCGGTCCGTATCCACCGCGCCGACGTGCAGAGCAAGGTGTTCCGCGCGCTCAAGATCGACGCCGAGGAAGCGCAGCTCAAGTTCGGCTTCCTGCTCGACGCGCTGCAGTACGGCGCGCCGCCGCACGGCGGCCTGGCTTTCGGCCTCGACCGCATCGTCACCATGATGACCGGCGCCGAGTCGATCCGCGACGTGATCGCCTTCCCGAAGACCCAGCGCGCGCAGTGCCTGCTGACGCATGCGCCGTCGGAAGTCGACGAGAAGCAATTGCGCGAACTGCACATCCGCCTGCGCAACGTGGAACCTGCCGTGAAGGCCTGACAGGCGTCGATCCGCGATTGGCCAGCAAGGAAAAGGCGCAGGCAACTGCGCCTTTTTTATTTCCGTCGCGGCGTGCTTCCGCCGCCAGCGGGGTTTGGGAAGCATGAACGCCGCTTCGGTTATCATTTCCTTGTCGCCACTCCGCGCAGTTTGCGTCCACGCATGCACAAGCCCTACAAAATTCCCGAATCCGTGCTGGTGGTCATCCACAGCCCCGAGCTTGACGTCCTGCTGATCGAACGCGCCGACAAGCCCGGCTACTGGCAATCGGTAACCGGCTCCAAGGATACGGAAGACGAGCCCTTGCAGGACACCGCCATGCGCGAGGTTTTCGAGGAGACAGGTATCCGCATCGTTGATGAAACTTCGGCGGAGCAGGGGGAATCCAACCGCGTGTCCATCAGCAATCTGAACAATTGGCAACTGTCGAACGTCTACGAGATCTATCCTGTCTGGCGGCATCGTTACGCGCCGGGCGTGACCCGCAATACCGAACATGTATTCGGCTTGCTCGTTCCGCGCGCCATCCCGATTGTCCTGGCGCCGCGCGAACACATCAACCTGCAATGGCTTCCCTATCAGGAAGCGGCGGACAAGTGCTTTTCTCCGTCGAATGCGGAAGCCATCCTGCAACTGCCCAAGTACGTTCGCCAGCAAGGAGCAGCCTGATGCGACCCGCCGCCTGCCGGCTTGCCGTTTCCGTTCCCGAAGGCAGGGCGGAAGCGGCAAAAGGGCGGACCGGCATTGTCACCTAACACGCAGAATGCATACATGAAACTCCGGATAGCGACATACAACATTCACAAGGGCGTCAGCTCCCTGCGCAGCATGCCGCGAGTGCATGCCCTCAAGCAGGCACTCGTTTCGATGGAAGCCGACATTCTGTTCCTGCAGGAAGTGCAGGGACGGCATGACAAGTTCGCCATGCGCCATGCCTCGTTATGGCCCGAGCAGGAACAGCATCACTTTCTTGCCGGCGACTCCCACCAGGCGGTGTATGGCATGAACGCGGTGTACGACCATGGCCATCACGGCAATGCACTGCTCAGCCGCTTTCCGGTGTTGTCCTCCACCAACCAGGATGTCTCCGACCACGCCTATGAATCGCGCGGCATCCTGCATTGCGTGGTGCAACTGCCGCAGACCGAGCTGCATTGCTACGTGATTCATCTCGGCCTGTTCTCACGCAGCCGCAAGCGCCAGACCGATGCGCTGATCGAAGCCGTCAGCACCTCATCGCCGCCGGACGCGCCGCTGATCATCGCCGGCGACTTCAACGACTGGACCAACCAGCTCAGCGACTCTCTGCGCAACCGCCTCGGCGTCACCGAGGTCTTCGACGAGAACCTGCCGTCGCGCGGCTTCGGCCTCTATCTGCGCAGCCTGAGCGGGCGCGGACCCAAGGTCAAGCCGGCGCGCACCTTTCCCGCCGCCTTGCCCTGGCTGCGCCTCGACCGCATCTATGTGCGCGGTCTGCATATTGAAAACGCGCAAGTCCTGCACGGACCGATGTGGGCCAAGCTGTCGGATCATGCGCCCATCGTCGCATCGCTCGCATTGAAATAAGGCAGCGTGCGGCATGCGCGGTAAAATTCCACGCAATGCCGCTGTCGGATTCCGGTCCTCGCCATGCGTCCCATCGAATTCATTGCACATAACCATGTCGCGCTTCTGCATCGCGGCATCGAGTTTTTCCCCGCGCTGATCTCCGCAATCGAACACGCGCATTCCGAAATCTATCTGGAAACCTACATCTTCACGCTCGATGCCACCGGCAGGCGCGTCACGGATGCGCTGCTGGCCGCGGCTGCGCGGGGCGTCACGGTCAATGTCATCACCGACTGGCTGGGCACCGGCCACCGGCAGTCGGTTGAACTGCGCAGGATACTGCGCGAGGGCGGCGTGCATCATCGCATCTTCAACAGCTGGTTTCATCGCGGCGTCGCGCGTACGCACCGCAAGATCTGCGTGGTCGACCGGGAAACCGCGTTTCTCGGCGGACTCAACATCAATGACGATCTGTTGTCCGACGATGGCTTCGAGACACCGCTGCCGGCGCCGCGCTGGGACTTCGCGGTGCGCATCTATGGGCCGCTGGTGGATGCCATTCACTTCGACATCCAGTCGCAGTGGCTGCTGCTGGGCGGCGTGAACCTGCGCTACCGCTGGGAGCGTTTTCGCGAGAGGCAGGCCAAGTCATCCACCGCCATCGATCATGCCGCGATGGCGGCGCTGGTGCTGCGCGACAACCTGCGCAACCGGCGCACCATCCAGCGCACCTATCTCAAGGCCCTGGGCAACGCGCGCCACAGCGCCTGGCTGGCCAATCCCTATTTCGCGCCGGGCCGCAAGCTGCGCGACGGCCTCGCCGCCGCCGCCAGGCGAGGCGTCAAGGTTACGCTGCTGCTCGGCGTCGGCCAGTTCCGCATCCAGGATGCGGTGGCCCATTCCTTCTATCCCAAGCTGCTCAAGAGCGGCGTGCGCGTGGTCGAATACCGGAAAACCCAGTTGCACGGCAAGGTTGCCGTCATCGATGACGAATGGGCGACGGTCGGTTCCAGCAACTGGGACGGGCTGAGCCTCTTCGTCAACCAGGAGGCCAATGTCGTCGTGCGCCAGCATGACTTCGCCCGTACCTTGCGCGGCCATATCGAGAATGCGGTGGAAGAGAGCGTGACGATACGGCCGGAAGACTTCGCCAATATTCCATGGCATCAGCGGGCCTGGTACGGCGCAGCCTATTTCCTGTACAAGAGCATCCTGCGCATCATCACCCTCGGCCGCTATACCGAGTAAGAAGACGGTTCAGCGTTTCGAAGCCCGCCATGCGGCGGCCAGCCGCTTCATCGCACCGCGTATCTCGGCGGGTGCGAGCGCGCTGAATCCCATCACGAAGCCTTGCCGGGCATGCGGGCCCAGATACAGCCGCGACAGCGGCGGCAGATCGATGCCGGCGTCGGCCGCGATGCCGGACAGGTTCCGGTCGGTGTTGCGCTGGTCCGGCAGCAGGCAGCTCATCTGCAGTCCGCCGGCAGCCGAACCGGGAAGCAGGCGGCCGCCGAGATGACGTTCCAGTTCATCGAGAAAGATGTCGCGCCGCGCCCGGTACAGTTCGCGCATGCGCCGCACATGCGCCATGAAATGTCCGTCCTGCATGAAGTCGGCGAGCACCGCCTGCGTCAGCGGCGAGGTATGGCCGTCGATCTGGCTGCGTCCGGCGACGAAGGCCGGCACCAGCGGCTTCGGCACCACCAGGTAGGCGATCCTGATGCCGGGAAAGAGCACCTTGGAAAAGGTGCCGACGTACAGCACGCGCTGGTGGTGGTCGAGGCCATGAATGGCGGCGATCGGCCGGCTGTCATAATGGAATTCGCTGTCGTAATCGTCTTCCACGATCCAGGCCTGCTCGCGCCGCGCCCATTCGATCAGCTGCAGCCGCCGGGGCAGGCTGAGCGCCATGCCCAGCGGATACTGGTGCGATGGCGTGACATAGGCCAGACGCGCTTGCGGTGCCAGGCGCAAGGCTTCATCAACCCGCATGCCCTCGCCATCGACCGGCACCGGGACCGCCGTCGCGCCGGCGCCTGAAAATGCCGTCTGCGCTCCCCGGTAGCCGGGGTCTTCCAGCCAGACCTGGTCGCCGTCATCGAGCATCATCATCGCCACCAGCGTCAGTGCCTGCTGCGAGCTGGTCAGCACCAGCACCTGCTGCGCGTCGCAATCGACGCCGCGCGACAGCGACAAGTATTGCGCAATGGCTTCGCGCAGCTGCGGCAGGCCCTGGCGATCGCCGTACATCATCCAGCGCTGCGGCGCATGCCGCGCGTGCCGTGCCAGCAGACGCTGCCAAGTTGCGGCGGGAAAGGAGTCCAGTGCCGGCATGCCGGCGGAAAAGGCGCGCACTTCCAGCGCATCGACACAGCCGCCCATGTCGGCAATCCGCTGTCCGCGCCCCGACAGCAGCATCTGCGGCGCAGCCTGGGGCAGGGCGGCTTTCCCGCGCGGGGAACCGGGGCCGGAAACCGGGCGGGCGCTGGCGCTGCTGACGAAACTGCCGCTGCCGGTGCGTCGCTGCAGATAGCCTTCCTCCTCCAGCTGGGCATAGGCGGCTTCGGCCGTGCTGCGGGAGAGGGAAAGATCCGACGCCAGCGCGCGGGTCGAAGGCAGGCGGTCGCCCGCCTGCAGCGTGCCGTCCATGATGGCGCTGCGGATGGCGCGGTAGAGCCGGCCGGAGAGGCTCGGCTGCCTGTCGTGGTTCTGCTCGAGCAGCGTGAGCAATACGCCGCTCAGCTTGCGGCCGGATGCTGGCATGGAAGGTCCAAGTGGTCTGTTGTCATGTTCGGAAATGGTCTGCCCGTGCAAACCAATCGCAGGTAGGATGATGGCATGGATTCAACATCAACGACAGGGAAGGAAAGCCCGATGCAGCAACAGCTCCAGCACTACCTCGACAAGCTCGCCTACGAGATCGACTCCTGGGATCTCAGCGTGGCGCTGAAGGCCGGCGACAGGCTGATCGTCATCGATACCCGCGCGCCCGAGCTGTATGCGCGGGAGCATATTCCCGGCGCGATCAACCTGCCGCACCGGACCATGTCCGAGGAAACCACCCGGGGTCTCGACCGCGATGCGCTGGTGGTGAGCTACTGCGACGGCATCGGCTGCAATGGCTCGACCAAGGGCGCGCTGAACATGACGCGCCTGGGCTTCAGGGTGAAGGAACTGATGGGCGGCCTCGACTGGTGGAAGCGCGACGGCCATCCGACATCGGGGTCGCAGGGCTCGCAAGGCAATAGCGAGATGATGTGCGGATGCTGACGGGTAGGGAATTGTTAGGGCGGCGGAGCCCCGGATGGTCCGCCGCGAAAGCCGATGTGGGCGATTCCGGAAGGCTATGCTCTCTTGCGAAGGCAGGCGAGCAGCGGGCGGATAAGCAGTGCGCCGGTTGTCGAGGCAACCAGTGCGCAAACAAGCGTAACCGCCAGTTCAATGTCGGAAGCAAGGCCTGGATTCTGTCCGCTTTCAACCCGGCCATTGATCCAGGTCCAGATGGATTCCGACATGCTGGTTGAAAGCCACCAGCGTGTGAGCAGACCGGCACACAGTAAGACAGGGAGCAGGACGGCCATGCGCTGCAGCAGCTTCATCTGATCACCAGCCGGCCATAGGCTTTCAACTTGGTACCAGGCACGCTCACCGGTTTTGCGCTGGTGAGAATTGCCCGGAGCTGCATAAAATCGGATTCCCTGTCGACGACCACGCAACCTTCGCTGCGCCCAGTGACTCCTTTGGGATGAAGTCTGAAATTGCATCGCCTGACCTCGTTGCAGAATGTTTCGTCATCAATGTGGTGATCCGCTGCATAGAGCGCAAACCAGTCATTTCTCCCATTTAACATATCCCTTATGGGGCCGAGCAGCCCGCCGGACTGCCGGTCGAAAATATAGTAAGTTCCCGGCGGAATAGGGCCGCTCCCTCTTACGCATGCCACGGCGCGTCGATTAGCGTTATGTCCTAATCCGGAAAATGCCGGATACGATATGGCACCGATACAAAAAGCACTCATCGGGTGATTGTTTAGCTCGAAGCTGCATTGAAACATCATTCCTCCTTCAATACAGAGCGGATGCGGATGAGTGTACGGTCACCGCGACCTGTCTTGTGGGCACATGGCAGCATTGCTTGTCGCTTGCATGACCTGCCCACGCTCCTTCGCCCGTTTTGCCATGCATTCCAAAACAAGCCGGTTCTTTCGCACACCTGTCCGAAATCCGCTCCAGCGTTAATGCCATTGATGAATGTAAAGTTCATGAATGCCAGGATAGAAAGCGCATGTTAGAAGGATAGTTGCTAAAGTGTCAATTCTTTACCTGCTACGGCACATTGCCTGCGGCCTCTCCGCTATCCGCTTCCGCCATCACCCAGTCGCAGAACGCCTTCACCGCCGGCCGCGCTTCCGCTTCCGGCGGCCGCAGCAGATGGAAGCGGTAGGGCCCGCGCATCCTGTGCGGCAGCAGGCGCACCAGCCGGCCGCTGCGCAGGTCTTCCGCGATGAAGGGCTCGGCCGCGAGGGCCACGCCCTGACCGTTGGCCGCCGCTTCCAGCGTCAAGTAGGTGTGCGAGAAGCTGGGGCGGTTGCTGCCGGCGTAGCGCACGCCGAAATGCTGCAGCCAGCCCGGCCACAAAATCTCATCCGGTATGCGCGGCTCCAGTTCATCATGCAGCAGCGGATGGCGGAGCAGGTCCGCCGGTTCCTTCACATCCGGCGCCGCCGCCTTGAATGCCGGGCTGCAGACGGCGGAAAACCATTCTTCCATCAGCACGTCGGCCTTGAGGCCGGGATAGGGGCCGGTGCCGAGCCGTATCGCCACATCCACGCCTTCATTCAGGAAATCGACCGGATGCAGCGATGCCAGCATCCGCATGTCGATCTCGGGATGCCGCTCGCGCAGGCGGCCCAGCCTCGGCAGCAGCCAGCGCGACACCAGCGAAGGGACGGAGGTCACGGTGACCACGCGCTCGTCGCCCTGGCGCCGCGCCGCTTCCGACGCCTCGGCCAAGCCGTTGAGCAGCGGACGCAGCGCCTGCGCATACTGCCGCCCGGCACTGGTCAGCACGACGCCGCGCGGCAGGCGCTGAAACAGGGAAATGCCCAGCCAGGCTTCCAGCTGCTTGACCTGGTGCGCAATGGCGCCGGCGGACACGTGAAGTTCCTCGCCAGCCGCCTGGAAGCCGCCATGCCGGGCTGCCGCCTCAAAGGCGCGCACGGCTGGCAGGGGAGGTAGGCGATATTGCATGATGGCTCAAAATTTTTGGGGCAGACCAGCAAGAATATTGGTTTGTGGCATGGGAGGCAAGCCACTAGACTGCAGCAACGTCCATGAAGATCACCCCCAAAACCATTCGCCCTGAAAGCCCGCGCCCATGTCCCGCAATACCGCCATCGCTCTCGTCCTCCTGTCCGCCCTCGGTTTCGGCAGCATGGCGCTCTTCGCCCGGCTCGCCTATGACGCCGGCGTCAGTCCGAGCATGCTGCTGACCTTGCGTTTCGCCATCGCGGTGGCACTGCTGGCGCCGCTGGTCTGGCTGCGCCGCGCCGCATTGCCGCGCGGACGCACGCTGGTGGCCTTCGGCCTGATGGGGCTGCTTTATACCGGCCAGTCGCAGGCTTACTTCACTGCCCTGATGCATGCCAGCAGCGGCCTGGTCGGCTTGCTCCTGTACACCTATCCGGTGCTGGTGACCATGCTGGCGGTCGCTCTCGGCAGCGAGAAGCTTGACCGCCGCACGATGCTGCTGCTGTTCACGGCGGTGTCCGGCATGGCGGTCATGCTGGGCGGCGATCTGCAGGGGCAGCCGCTCGGCATCATTCTCGGCCTTGCGGCCGCCGGCATCTACGCGGTCTATATCCTGCTGGGCGGACGCATCACGCAGGGCGTCGATCCCTTGGCCGGCACGCTGGTCATCATGAGCGTGGCCTGCCTGGGCAACGGCGGCTTCGCGCTGGCCAGCGGCGCGTCCTTGCCGCCCACGCCGACGGCCTGGATGGCGATTGCCGCCATCGCCGCGCTGACGGCGGTTGCCGTCTCGACCTTCCTGATCGGCATCCGGCACGTCGGGCCATCGCAGGCCTCGATCATTTCGACGCTGGAACCGGTGATCACGCTCTGCCTCGGCGTGGCGCTGCTGTCGGAATCGGTCAGCGCGGGGCAGCTGCTGGGCGGGGCGATGGTGCTGTTCGCCGTCATCCTGCTTGCCATGCGCACCCGCGTCGAGGCGGGGCAGCCGGCGGCGGGCTGAGCCGGAAAGCCTGCCGGCGGGAAGCCGCTGGCAGTTTCAGAGCGGTTATACTGGGCGCGTCTTCCCGCACAGCCCCTCCCATCAACATGCTCTTCGACTTCGTCCTGCTGGACAAGCTGCGTGCCGCGCGGCATATCGCCATCTTTTCCGGTGCTGGCATGTCCGCCGAAAGCGGCATTCCCACATTCCGCGAGGCACACACCGGTTTATGGGCGAAATACCGGCCGGAAGATCTGGCCACGCCCGATGCCTTCCTGCGCGACCCGGCCACGGTATGGAACTGGTATGCATGGCGCCGCGACTTCGTGCGGCAAGCCCGGCCCAATCCTGGCCATCTGGCGGTGGCGCGGCTCGAGAGCCTGGTGCCGAAGGTCACGGTAATCACCCAGAATGTCGATGGCCTGCATCAGCGCGCGGGCAGCGGCAATGTCATTGAATTGCACGGCAGTATTCTCGAAACTCGCTGTTTCGACTGCGGGCAGCCCGCCGAGGACGCTGCCCTTGCCGCAGCCGCCCCGGTGCAGGGCGAAACGCCGCCGCGCTGTGGCCATTGCGGCGGCCTGCTGCGGCCGGGCGTGGTCTGGTTCGGCGAATCCCTGCCGTCCGCCGCCTGGAACCGCGCCTCCGATGTGCTCGACGATGCCGACGTCTTTTTCTGCATCGGCACTTCCAGCCTCGTCGAACCAGCAGCCAGCCTGCCGCGCTATGCGCGCTCCTGCGGCCGTACCGTGATCCAGATCAATCCCGAAGCCACCAGCCATGATGAGATTGCACAATACATCCTGCGCGGCAAAGCCGGCGAGGTGATGCCCGAACTGCTTGCCGCCGCCTGGCCGCGCGCATAGCGACAGCCGCCTGCAGGTTCCTTGAAAGGAGACAGTCATGCCCACCGACGAACAGTCCATACGCGATCTTTTCTCGGAGTGGCAGAGCGCTTCCGAGGACGGCGATCCGGATCGCCTGGCAACGCTGATTGCCGACGACGTGGTGTTCCTGACACCGGGGCAGCCGCCGATGCGCGGCAAGGAAAGCTTTCTGGCCGCCTTCCGTGAAGGCATGCAACATTACCGCATCGAATCCGAAGGCGAGATCAGGGAGCTGCATATCCATGACAAGCTTGCCTATTGCTGGACGCAGCTTTGCGTCACCGTGACGCCGCGCCGCAACGGCCTGCCGATGCGGCGATCCGGACCCATCCTGACGGTACTGCGCAAGGAGGCCGACGACGCCTGGGTTATCGTGCGCGACGCCAACATGCTGACTTCCCAGCCTGCCACGAACTGAAGACATGAAGGCAGGAACTTAAATGCGCCATCGGGGTTCTTCCTACTGTTCAAGCCATCGCTGGTTTTGCAGAGGAGAAGCTTATGAATGTGCAACAGCAGGTTCATGAAGAATTGCAGGAAGTCGCGCAGCTGGTGGTGGAAATCAAGTTCGCGATGATGACCACCGAGGAAGAGGACGGCACCCTGCGCAGCCGGCCGATGTCGACCATGCAGATGGACGCCGCCGGCAACCTCTGGTTTTTCACCGCGCTCGATTCGCCCAAGGTTGACGAGGCGCATCATCACCGCCAGGTCAACCTGAGCTATGCGCGTCCCGACAAGCAGGACTACCTGTCGGTCTCCGGCGTCGTTGAAGTGGTGCGCGACAAGGAAAAGATGCGTTCGCTCTGGACGCCGTGGATCAAGCCCTGGTTTCCCAACGGGCTGGACGATCCCAATCTCGTGCTGCTGAAGGTGGCGATCACCGAAGCCGAGTACTGGATGGCGCCGGGCAGCGCGGTCAAGCGCATGTACGGCCTTGCCAAGGGCATCATGACCGGCAACACCGATGCGCTCGGCGACAACCGCAAGGTCGTCATGTAAGGGCAGGGCGCCTGCCGACGAATGCAAACGAGGACAGCATGAAACAGCCATCCGAAAGAAGCAGGCGCCGGGCATCCGGCGCCATCACCGGCAACAGCCAGCCGCAGCTCCTGCTCGACAAGTTGGGCGAGCGGCTGGCGTTCGAGCGCAGCGGCGTCCAGTTCTACGATGCGCTGATTGCGAAGTTCGAGGCTTCGCAGGACAGCTCCACCAGCATGACCCTCGCCGACTTGCAGAAGATACGCCAGGATGAGGCGCGCCATGCCGACATGCTGGCCGCGGCCATTGCCGGCGCGGGCGCCGAGCCGGGAGCGCAGACGCCGTCGGCGCAGCTGGTCGGCATCGAATCGCAGGGCCTGAAGCAGGTGCTGGATGATCCGGACTCCACCATCGCGCAATCGCTGCATGCGCTGCTGGTGGCCGAGATGACCGACAATGCCGGGTGGGAGCTGCTGATCGCACTGGCCGAAGACCATGGGCAGATGGCGCTGATCAGCGAGTTCAGCGTGGCGCTCGACGAGGAGCGCGCCCATCTCATGCAGGTGCAGAACTGGTATGAGGAAGCGACCATCGGCAAGGCCGTCTCGGACGGTGCGCTGATCGATGACGTGAGCGACATGAATCCCTCGTCGTCGCTGCATTGAGCCCTGTAGTCCGTAGTCGCCTGCCCGGGCGCCTGTCACGATAACGCCTATTGCGGCGGCGCGCCGCCCGGTTCGCTCAGATAGGCCACCAGCTGCCTTGCCTGCGCCGACAGCTGATCGAGATCGCGCACGCCGAGCCGGAGTTCGCGCGTCGCCCAGGGATCGTCAAGGGCGATGATCGCGGTCGCGGCATCAGCCTGATGCCGCCGCGCCACCGCTTCCGGCAAAACGGCAAGTCCCACGCCCTGCGCCACCAGCTGCGCCAGCGCGAAAAAGCTGGGAGTGCGCACGCGCATGGTCAGCGGCCTGCCGAGCAGGGTCGCCCTCTCTTCCACGAAAGCCTGCAGGGCCCGCTCCCTCGGCATGCCCACAAACGGATAACCGAGCGCCTCGCGCAGCAGGCAATGACCGCGATCCGCCAGCGCATGGCCGCCGGGCACGAACAGGACCAGCCGGTCATGGCGAAAGGGCAGCGTCATGATGCCGGTCAGGGAAATATTTCCATCCAATACACCCAGATCGACTTCATCCGCGAGCAAGGCGTGCAGAACCTGCGCGCTCGGCTTTTCCTCGATCTGCAGGTCGACTTCAGGGAAATCGTTCAGGAAGGGGCCGAGCGCCGGCGGCAGGAAGGTACTGCTGGCAACCGTATTGGCCGCGACTCTGACATGAACGCGGCGCTGGCCGGCCAGGGTCTTGAGCGCATCATCAAGCTGCTGCGATTCGCCGACGACCCGGCGTGCATGATCGAGCGCGATCCGCCCGGCGGGCGTCGGCGTCATGCCGTCGGCGTGGCGCAAAAACAGCGGCAGCCCGATGCGCTGTTCCAGCAGGCGCAATCGATTGCTGGCCGCGGACAGGGCGAGCGGGAAAGCGGCGGCCGCGCGGCTCAGGCTTCCGGTATCGGCAATAGCCATCAACAAGCGCAGATCCGTCAGATCGAAGTGCATGCCTTCTCCATCGACGAAGGGTTGCTACAGAAAATACGCATTTTAGCAGCCGTGTCTTCGCGGCAGAATAAGCCTCTTGCTTGCAACCGGATGGATGATGTTCAAAACCCTGCCACATGCCGCAACCGCCTGGACCCGGGATGGCCGGCTTTACGCCTTCCTTGCCGCCGCCGGTTTTTCCCTGAAGGCCATCTTCGTCAAGCTGGCGTACCAGTCGCATCCGATTGAACCGCTCACGCTGCTCGCGCTGCGCATGGCGTTCGCCCTGCCCCTGTTCCTGTGGCTGATCTGGAAGAGCCGTACCCCGGACAGCCGGCCGCTGTCGCGCGGCGATGCCGGACGCATCTGGATGCTGGCCCTGCTCGGCTATTATCTGTCCAGCCTGTTCGACTTCCATGGCCTGACCTATATCAGCGCCGGACTGGAGCGCATGATTCTTTACCTGTATCCGACGATGGTGCTGCTGCTAGACGCCTGCCGCACGCGCAAGGCGCCGTCCGCGCGCACCTGGCTGGCGATGGCGGTGTGCTATGCCGGGCTGGCCATCGCCTTCGGTCACGACCTGCGGCAGGCCGGGCAGGGCATCGATGTGCTCAAGGGGGCGGCCTGGGTGTTCGCCAGCGCCGTTACCTACGCGCTCTACTACCTCGGCACCGGCGACATGGTCAAGCGCATGGGCTCGATGCGGCTTGCCGGCCTGGCCGGCAGCGCCTCCTGCGCGCTGGTGCTCGGGCACTTCCTGCTGTTCGGTCATCCCGGGGAATTGCCGCAGCTGCCGGCCGACATCTATGGCTGGTCGCTGCTGATGGCGGTGCTGTCGACCGCCTTGCCGATCTACTGGCTGGCGCTCGCCATCCAGCGCCTTGGCGCGCCGCAGGCCGCCGCCGTCGGCACGCTCGGCCCGGTGCTGACCGTGCTCGCTGCCTGGATCATGCTGGATGAATCGCTATCCTTGCTGCAGCTTGCGGGCCTTGGCCTGGTGATGCTGGGCGTCACCCGCCTGAAACCGGCAGGCCCGGCCCGGCCGGCGGCCGCATCGCCCATGCCAGCCGCTCCTGCCGCGCCTTTGACGCCTCCGGTGCCTTCAACGCCCCAGGCGCGCCCGTCATGAATCGGAGAACCGCATCATGAGCCTTGCCGTCGCGCTGGTCTTCCTGCTTGCAGGATTCGTCAAGGGCGTGATCGGCCTCGGACTGCCGACGGTGGCGGTCGGGCTGCTCGGCCTGTTCATGGCGCCGGTGCAGGCGGTCGCCCTGCTGGTGGTGCCTTCGCTGGTGACGAACGTCTGGCAATTGCTGGCCGGGCCGGGCTTTCTGGCATTGACGCGGCGCCTGTGGCCGATGCTGCTGGGCTTTTGCGCCGGTACCTGGGCGGCGGCGCTCATCCTGGGGGCGGATGCCGGCGGGCAGGCGGGCAGGATGCTGGGCATTGCGCTGGTGGCCTATGCGCTCTACGGCCTGAGCAAGAAACGCCTTTCGGTATCGCCGGCGCAGGAACGCTGGCTGTCGCCGCTGGTGGGCATCGTTACCGGTCTCATCGCCACCGCGACCGGCGTGTTCGTGGTGCCGGCGGTGCCTTACCTGCAGGCTCTGAACCTGGAAAAGGAAGAACTGGTGCAGGCGCTCGGCCTGTCGTTTACCGTATCGACGATAGGCTTGGCCGCCGTGTTGATGGCGCAGGGGAATTTCCAACTGTCGCTGGCCGGCGCCTCGCTGGCTTCCCTCATTCCCGCGCTGGGCGGCATGTTCATCGGCCAGTGGGTGCGCAGCCGGGTGCGGGCGGAGACATTCCGGCTGCTCTTCTTCGTCGGGCTGCTCCTGCTCGGCGCGCACCTGGCGCTGCGCTGACCGCGCTCGGGCTGCGGGTCAGATGCGCAGCCAGGAGCCCTTGTAGATCACCGGTCCGCTCGGCGCATTCGGATTGGGCGAGCCGCCCTTGGGCTCCAGGCTGATGGCCAGTACCGGCACCGTTTCCGGCGTCGCGTTTTCCGGCAGCGGCAGCGTCACCGTGCCGTTCGCGGCGACCAGGCCGAGCGAGCGCGGCGCGCCTTCCTTCGGCACGGCCCACAATTCCAGGCTCTTGTCGGCCCCTACCTGCTGCTGGGTGACCACCTTCACCGTCATCTGCCGCCGGCGCGCGTCGCCGGTGATCACCATGACAGTCTGCGCTTTTTCATCCGCCAGGGTAGCGACATAGTTGGCCGCCGGCGCGGCGAAGTCCGGCGCCCTGGTCAGCAGTACGGTGGCAAGGATGGTGGCCAGCGCCGTCGAAGCCATGCCGAGCCCGCGCCAGAAACCGAGGTCTTCGCGCAAGCCGAGCCAGAAGGACTTGCGCGCCTGGTTGACCCGCACGCTGCGCAGGTCGAGCTGCTTTTCGATCGCCGCCCAGACGGCGGGCGAAGGCTGGGCGGCCGGAGCGAATTCGGCCATCGGATGCAGCCGGTCCTGCCATTGCGCCACCGCCTGCCGCAAGCTCGCGTCATTGGCCAGCCAGCTTTCGAAACGGCGGCGCGCGCCGCCGCGCAGCGTGCCGAGCACATATTCCGCAACCAGTTTCTCGCGCAACTGCGCGTTGGTTTGAAGATGCCGCAGATTCATGCGCCCTCCAGCCTGGACAGACAGTTGCGCAGCCGTTCGAGGCCGCGGCGGATCCAGGTCTTGACGGTGCCGATCGGCAGCGTCATCTGCTCGGCGACTTCGCTGTGCGACAGGTCGTGGTAGAAGGCCAGCGCGATCGCCTGCCGATGCAGTCCCTCAAGGCGCGACAGGCAATGCGCCAATGCCTTGGCATCGCCGCTCATCTGCAGCGCATCGAACGGCGTTGGCGCGGTGCTTTCCAGTGCTTCCATCACATCCTTGTCGAAAGTATCGGCATCGATTTCAACGGTGTCATCGAGGCGGCGCAGCATGTCGAATGCCTTGTTGCGCACGATGGTGGTCATCCATGTCATCGGCGCAGCGAGGCTTTCCTGATAGGTCCCGGCGTTGTTCCAGATATTGACGAAACTTTCCTGCAAAACCTCCTCAGCCAGTTCCTTCTTTACCAATATACGCAAGGCAAAGCCAAACAGTTTCGCGGAAGTGGCGTCATAGAGGGCGCGGAAGGCGGCGGCGTCGCGCCGCGCCACGGCGGCGAGATGGATCCTGAGCTGCGCATTGAGGTTGTCGTTTGACAATGTCCGGCCCGTCCGAGGAAGAATGAAGCCTTGCGGCAATAAGCGCTGATTATAGTATGCGCAACTCTTGCATCGCGATACGGCTCCAAGAAAGTCCCGGAGCGCAGGCATGGACAGGCCATTCCGGCAACAAAAGACTTGTTTGTGCCTTTACATATTGCGGTGCAAATGGAAAAAGCACGTTCACGCTATAAAATGCAGGCTTGTTACCTGCATATACATCTAGATAATGTCAGAATCCGTCCGCATCGATAAATGGCTCTGGGCCGCCCGCTTCTTCAAAACCCGCTCGATGGCGACCGACGCCGTCGACGGCGGCAAGGTACGCCTGAACGGGGACCGCATCAAGCCGGCGCGCAGCGTCAAGCCCGGCGACACGCTCGACATCGACAATGGCTCGACCGAATGGGAAGTCGTGGTGAAAGACCTTGCCGACAAGCGCGGCTCCGCCGCCATTGCCCAGACCCTGTACGAGGAAACCGAACGCAGCATTGCCGAACGGGATAAGAAAGCGGAACAGCGACGCTTTTTCCGCGAACCGGGAGAGGCGATCAAGGGCCGGCCGACCAAGCGCGACAGGCGCCTGATCGACAAATTCTGATCCGCTGTCGCATGCGGAAACCGGCTGCGCACGTGCTGCGCAGCGGCTTTTGCTGCACCGCATGACTAGAATTCTCCCTCTAAGTTCCTGTTTGACATTTATACTACGGTAGATAATAGTACGAGCGTTCGCTTCAGGTTATATGCCGATTACGCCGTGCTGAATTTTGAAATTTTTGATAGGGCACCACTGTGGCAACCAACATGACCGACTCGACAACCAAACTGATGCGCAAGGGCGAGCTGACCCGTGCCGCGATTCTCGATGTGGCACTCGACCTCGCCAGCCGCGATGGACTGGAAGGCCTGACCATCGGTTTGCTTGCCGACAAGATGAACATGAGCAAGTCGGGCGTGTTTGCGCATTTCGGGTCGCGTGAGGATTTGCAGATTGAAGTCGTGAAGCTGTATCACCACCACTTCGAACAGGAAGTGTTCTATCCCAGCATGAAAGAACCGCGCGGCTTGCCCCGCCTGCAGGCGATGTTCGCCCGCTGGGTCAAGCGCGTGTCGGTCGAGATCGCATCCGGCTGCATCTACATCAGCGGCGCCGTCGAATATGACGACCGCCCCGGTGCGATCCGCGAAGAGTTGGCCGGCATGGTTCGCGCATGGAAAAACGCCCTGCGCCGCTGCGTCGTGCAAACCATCGAGATGGGGCATCTGTCGGCCGATACCGATCCCGACCAGCTGGTCTTCGAGACGTACGGCCTCATCCTTGCCCTGCATCACGATGCGCGTTTCCTGAAGTTGCCCGGCAGCGTGAACCGCGCCGAAGTCGGGTTTGAACGACTGGTCAGGAGTTACCAGAATCCGCAGTCCGTTTCCGAACAGGACGCGGCTGCAAAACCGAATCCCAAATCCGCTGTCAAGTAGACAGCCTAATCCGTTCAGACGTCAGGAGAAAACACCATGGGTCAATACGTCGCTCCCTTGCGCGACATGCAGTTCGTGCTGCATGAGCTGCTGAAAGTGGAAGATGAGTTCAAGCAACTGCCGAAGCACGCAGAGATCGACAAGGACATCATCAACCAGCTACTGGAAGAGGGCGGCAAGTTTTCCTCCCAGGTGGTTTTCCCGCTGAACCATTCCGGCGACCGCGAAGGCTGCCGCCTCGACAAGGAAACCCATGTGGTGCAGACGCCCACCGGTTTCAAGGAAGCCTATCAGCAGTATGTCGAAGCCGGCTGGCCGGCGCTGTCCTGCGACCCCGAGTTCGGCGGCCAGGGCCTGCCGCTCGTGATCAACAATTCCTTCTACGAGATGCTGAACTCGGCCAACCAGGCCTGGACCATGTATCCCGGCCTGTCGCACGGCGCCTACGAGGCGCTGCATGCGCACGGCACGCCAGAGCTGAAGGCGCTGTATCTGCCCAAGCTGGTTTCCGGCGAATGGACCGGCACCATGTGCCTGACCGAGCCGCATTGCGGCACCGACCTGGGCCTCCTGCGCACCAAGGCCGAGCCTCAGGTGGACGGCTCCTACAAGATCAGCGGAGGCAAGATCTTCATCTCCGCCGGCGAACATGAAATGTCGGCCAACATCATCCACCTGGTGCTGGCGCGCCTGCCGGATGCGCCGTCGGGCACCAAGGGCATCTCGCTGTTCCTGGTGCCGAAGTACATCCCCGATGCCGACGGCAATCCGGGCGAGCGCAATCCGATCTTCTGCGGCGCGATCGAGGAAAAGATGGGCATCCACGGCAACTCCACCTGCCAGATGAACCTCGACGGCGCGCGCGGCTGGCTGATCGGCGAGCCGAACAAGGGCCTGAACGCAATGTTCGTGATGATGAACGCGGCCCGCCTCGGCGTCGGCATGCAGTCGCTCGGCCTTACCGAAGTCGCCTACCAGAACGCCGTCACCTATGCGAAGGACCGCGTGCAGATGCGCAGCCTGTCAGGCGTCAAGGCGCCGGAAAAGGCGGCCGATCCGATCATCGTGCATCCCGACGTGCGCCGCATGCTGCTGACCGCGCGCGCCTATGCCGAAGGCGGCCGCGCTTTCTGCTCTTACGTTGCGCTGCAGATCGACCGCGAACTGAATCATCCCGACGAGGAAGTGCGCAAGGAAGCCGCCGACGAAGTCGCGCTGCTGACGCCGATCATCAAGGCCTTCCTGACCGACAACGGCTGGATCGCCACCTCCGAAGCGATGCAGGTCTACGGCGGCCACGGCTACATCTCCGAATGGGGCATGGAGCAGTATGTGCGCGACGCCCGCATCAACATGATCTACGAAGGCACCAACACCATTCAGTCGCTCGACCTGCTGGGCCGCAAGATCCTGATGGACAACGGCGCCAAGCTGCGCAAGTTCGGCGCCAAGGTGCAGGCCTTCGTCGAAGAGAACGGCACCAACGAAGCGATGTCGGAATTCGTCACGCCGCTGGCAGACCTCGGCGAGAAAGTCACCAAGCTGACCATGGAAATCGGCATGAAGGCCTTCCAGAACCAGGACGAGGTCGGCGCCGCCGCCGTGCCTTACCTGCGCGTGGCCGGTCACCTGGTGTTCTCCTACTTCTTCGCGCAGATGGCGAAGATCGCGCTGGAAAAGCAGGACTCCGGCGACAGCTTCTACAAGGCCAAGCTGGCAACCGCGCGCTTCTACTTCGGCCGCCTGCAGCCGGAAACGGCGATGCTGATTCGTCAGGCGCGTTCGGGCGCGGCGAATCTGATGGCGATGGAAGAAGACTTGTTCTAAGTCCGTCTTTCGGAGTTTCGCTTACCGCCGCAAAGTCGCTGTCATGCTCCTCCACCTTCAAGGGGGACGTAGCAGGGGTTTCGCAACGCATGCGTTGCGCCTGCGAAGTCCGAGCGGCTTGCAAGCCGCGAGGTGGAGTATGGGGGATGGGGTTCAACGCAGTCAGCGCACTATCAAACCCGTCCCCGCTCTAACCCTCCCCTTGAAGGGGAGGGGATATCCGCTACGAATTCAAAGATTCAAAGGAAATCCCATGTCCAACTTCATCGTCAAGAAAGTCGCCGTCCTCGGCGCCGGCGTGATGGGTGCGCAGATCGCCGCCCATTGCGTGAATGCGAAAGTCCCCGTCGTGCTGTTCGACCTGCCGGCCAAGGAAGGCCCGAAGAACGGCATCGTGCTGCGCGCCATCGAGAACCTGAAAAAGCTCAGCCCGGCGCCGCTCGGCAACAAGGATGATGCATCGCTGATCCAGGTCGCCAACTACGAAGACAACCTCGACGTCCTCAAGGGCTGCGACCTGATCATCGAAGCGATCGCCGAACGCATGGACTGGAAGCATGACCTCTACAAGAAGGTCGCCCCCTTCATCGGCGCCAACACCATCTTCGCTTCGAACACTTCCGGCCTGTCGATCACCGCGTTGTCGGAAGGCTTCGATGCCGACCTGAAATCGCGTTTCTGCGGCGTGCACTTCTTCAATCCGCCGCGCTACATGCACCTGGTCGAACTGATTCCGACCGTCTCCACCCGCCCGGAAATCCTCGACCAGCTCGAAGGCTTCCTGACCACCACCCTCGGCAAGGGCGTGGTGCGCGCCAAGGATACGCCCAACTTCATCGCCAATCGTGTCGGCATCTTCAGCATGATGGCCACGATGTATGAAGCGCAGAAGTTCGGCCTGCCGGTCGATGTGGTCGACGACCTCACCGGCACCAAGCTCGGCCGCGCCAAGTCGGCCACCTTCCGCACCGCGGACGTGGTCGGCCTCGACACCATGGGCCATGTGATGAAGACCATGCAGGACAACCTGAAGGACGATCCCTTCTATCCGGTCTACCAGACGCCCGAACTGCTGGCCAAGCTGATCGCCGCCGGCGCGCTCGGCCAGAAGACCGGCGCCGGCTTCTTCAAGAAGGTCGGCAAGGACATCCTGCGCTACGACGGCGAGAAGGGCGACTACGTGCCGTCCACCGGCAAGGCCGACGACCTGGTGGTGCGCATCCTGAAGGAAAAGGATCCGGCCAAGAAGATGAAGACGCTGCGCGAGTCGAGCAATCCGCAGGCGCAGTTCCTGTGGGCGATCTTCCGCGATACTTTCCATTACATCGCCGTGCATCTGGAATCGATCGCCGACAATGCGCGCGACGTCGACTTCGCGATGCGCTGGGGCTTCGGCCAGAAGAACGGCCCGTTCGAGGGCTGGCAGGCCGCAGGCTGGCAGCAGGTCGCCAACTGGATCAAGGAAGACATCGACGCCGGCAAGGCGCTGTGCAATGCGCCGCTGCCGCAGTGGGTATTCGACGGCCGCGAGGGCGTGCATGCATCGGAAGGTTCCTGGTCGCCGGCGAAGAATGCCTACGTGCCGCGCTCCGACCTGCCGGTCTACCAGCGCCAGGCGTTCCGCGCCACGGTGCTCGGCGAGAACGCGCCGGACGGCGGCAAGGCCGGCACCACGGTATTCGAGGATGAATCGGTGCGCATCTGGCACCAGAACGATGATGTGCTGATCCTGTCGCTCAAGACCAAGATGCATGTGATCGGACAGGGCGTGATCAACGGTCTGGCCAAGGCGATTGCCGAAGCCGAGCAGAATTACAAGGGCCTGGTGATCTGGAGCGCGGACGCGGCCGATGGCGGCGCCTTCTCCGCCGGCGCCGACCTGCAGTCGATGCTGCCGGTGTTCATGTCGGGCGGCGTCAAGGCCATCGAGCCGGAAGTCGCCAAGCTGCAGCAGGCGCACCAGGCGCTCAAGTATGCGAACGTGCCGGTGGTGGCCGCGGTCGCGGGCCTCGCCCTCGGCGGCGGCTGCGAACTGATGATGCATGCCGCCAAGCGCGTGGCCTCGATCGAGTCCTACATCGGCCTGGTTGAAGTCGGCGTCGGCCTGGTGCCGGCCGGCGGTGGCCTGAAGGAAGCGGCGGTGCGGGCGGCGGCCGATGCCAAGGGCAACGACATCCTGCAGTTCCTGAAGAATTACTTCACCAACGCGGCTACCGCCAACGTGTCGAAGTCGGCCATCGAGGCGCAGAAGATGGGTTATCTGTCGCAGAACGACGTCATCGTGTTCAACCCCTACGAGCTGCTGCATGTGGCCAAGGTGGAAGCGCGTGCGATGTTCGACGCCGGCTACCGTCCGCAGCTGCCGAAACTGGTGCCGGTCACCGGCCGCACCGGCATGGCCACCATCATGGCGCAGCTGGTCAACATGCGCGACGGCGGTTTCATCTCCGCGCATGACTACAAGCTGGGCGCGATGATCGCCGAGATCGTCTGCGGCGGCGAAGTCGAGCAGGGCAGCCTCGTCAGCGAACAGTGGCTGCTGGACCTGGAGCGCAAGGCCTTCATGGAACTGCTCAACAATCCGAAGACCCAGGAACGCATCATGGGCATGATGCAGACCGGCAAGCCGGTACGTAACTAACTGTCTGCCACCAGGGGCGACACCATGGACATGCTGCAGCTCGGACAACAGGCACTGGCATCACAACCGTTCAGCCGCCTGATCGGCGCGGTGCTCACGCGCTTCGACGCCGAAGGCACCGAACTGAGGGTGCCGGTCCAGGAGTCGCTGAAGCAGCAGCACGGCTTCCTGCACGGCGGCGTGGTCAGCTACGCCGCCGACAACGCCCTGACGTTCGCGGGCGGCGCGGCGCTCGGCACCGGTGTCGTCACCTCGGAATACAAGATCAATTACGTGCGTCCGGCCATCGGACAGGAACTCGTCGCCCGCGCCGTCGCCGTCCATGCGGGCAAATCGCAGGCGGCCTGCCGCTGCGATATTTATGTCGTCAATGAAGGCAAAGAACTGTTGTGCGCGATAGCGCAAGGCACGATCGCACGGCTCGCCGCCGCGTCGACGGCTGAATGAACCAGGAGAATTTCAAATGACCAAGCAATTGCAAGAAGCCTACGTAGTCGCCGCTACCCGTACCCCGATCGGCAAGGCGCCGCGCGGCATGTTCAAGAACGTCCGTCCGGACGATCTGCTGGTGCGCGCCATCCAGGCCGCGCTGGCGCAGGTGCCCGGCCTTGATCCCAAGACCATCGAAGACGCCATCGTCGGCTGCTCGTTCCCGGAAGCCGAGCAGGGCATGAACATGGCGCGCAATGCCGTGATTCTGGCCGGCCTGCCGAACACCGTCGGCGGCGTCACCATCAACCGCTACTGCGCCTCCGGCATCACCGCCGTGGCCATGGCGGCCGACCGCATCCGCGTCGGCGAGGCCGACGTCATGATCGCCGCCGGCGCCGAGTCGATGTCGATGGTGCCGATGATGGGCCACCATCCGGCGATCAACATGAACGTGTTCAAGAACGAGAATATCGGGCTGGCCTACGGCATGGGCCTGACCGCGGAAAAGGTGGCGCAGCAGTGGAAGGTCACGCGCGAGGCGCAGGACCAGTTCGCGCTGGAATCGCACCGCCGCGCGATGGCCGCCCAGCAGCCGGGCGAGCGCACCAATGAAATCGCCTCGGTGGAAATCGTCGAGCGCTTCCCGAACCTGGAAACCGGCCAGATCGACATCAAGACCCGCACCGTCAGCCAGGACGAAGGCGCCCGCGCCGACACCAGCATCGAAGCGCTGGCCAGGCTCAAGCCGGTGTTCTCGCCCAAGGGTTCGGTCACCGCCGGCAACAGCTCGCAGACGTCGGACGGCGCCGGCGCGCTGATCCTGGTGTCGGAAAAGATCCTCAAGCAGTTCAACCTGACGCCGCTGGCGAAGTTCTCTTCCTTCGCCGTGCGCGGCGTGCCGCCGGAAATCATGGGCATCGGTCCGAAGGAAGCGATCCCCGCCGCCTGCCGCGCGGCCGGCATCACCCAGGATCAGCTCGACTGGATCGAACTCAATGAAGCCTTCGCCGCCCAGGCGCTGGCCGTGATCCAGGATCTCGGCCTCGATCCGGCCAAGGTCAACCCCTACGGCGGCGCAATCGCCCTCGGCCATCCGCTGGGCGCCACCGGCGCCATCCGCGCGGCGACCGTGATCCATGCGATGCGCAACAGGAACCTGAAGTACGGCATGGTGACCATGTGCGTCGGCGCGGGCATGGGCGCGGCCGGCATCTTCGAACGCGTTTAACGTGCATGGCGCCGGCGGCAATCGTGGTTGCGCCGGCACGCATTTCCTGCACCTGCACGGCGCCGCATGGCCACAAGCCATGCGGCGTTTTTTTCTTGCGGCGCACGCCTTGGCATGATCATGCACAATCGTGCGCAGTCAATGCTGCATAACAATGGATTTAAAAGGAGAAGACATGGACATCCAGACCAGCAAGGCCAACGGCATCCTCACCATCGAATTCAACCGGCCCGACAAGAAAAACGCCATCACCTCGGCGATGTACCAGAGCATGGCCGACGCGCTCAGTGATGCCGAGGATGACTCGGCGGTGCGCGCCATCCTGATCATTGGCAAGCCCGAAATCTTCACCGCCGGCAACGACCTCGACGACTTTCTCAAGCATTCGTCGGCCATGACCGGCGACCGTCCGGTGGCGCAGTTCATGCGCCATCTCAGCACCGCCACCAAGCCGGTGATCGCCGCCGTATCCGGTTCGGCGATCGGCATCGGCACCACGATGCTCATGCATTGCGACCTCGTGTATGCGTCGGAGACCGCCAAGTTCTCGATGCCCTTCACCCAGCTCGGCCTGTGCCCGGAGTTTGCATCCAGCATGCTGTTCCCGCAACTGGTCGGTTATCAGCGGGCGGCGGAGAAATTGCTGCTCGGCGAGGCATTCACGGCGGAAGAAGCATTGGAGATCGGCCTGGTCAGCCGCGTGCTGCCGCTGGCCGACCTGGTGTCTTTCGCCCAGGCGCAGGCGGCAAAGCTGGTGGCATTGCCGGCATCGTCGCTGCGCACCACCAAGCGCCTGATGAAGAGCGCCCAGATGGAAGCCGTGCAGCAGCGCATGCTGGAAGAGAACAAGCATTTCGGCGAGATGCTCGGCGCCGGCGAGGCAAAGGAAGCTTTTACCGCATTCTTTGAAAAGCGCCGCCCTGATTTCACCAAGTTCTCCTGACAGCCTGATCCTTTTCCGCCGTGCTAGCGTGCTTCCTGCATGCACGGCGGGAACAATCCGGCAGCCGCCGGCTGTTTTGCCTCGCTTCGCACCGAATCCGCCTGAAGTTCTCCTCTTTGTTTCCCGCTAACATTTAAATGCAGGCATCCGGCATGCATCTCGCTTCATCTTGATCCTATGTCCGAGGCATGACAGACCTTGGCATGACCGAGTGATAAGTTTGTCGCTCTCCGGCCTGCGCCCGAAGGCGCAACTATTCGGTCCAGAGTTCACGTTCGGTTGCATGGGCAGTCCTGTTTCGAAAGCAGGGGTCTGCTCCCGCCACCGATCGTGCAGCAGATGAATTCGCGCCATTAGGCCGGTGCCCATCAGGTCGATGGGTACACGGACTGGCCTGCGGATCATCAGTGCTTCAATGTGGAAAGGTCATTATGGAAATTACCCGGGAAATGCTGGAAGCAGCAGTCAAGAAGGCAGTCGAGGCAGGAATTCTTCCGCGCCGGAGCTGCCCCGAGGATATCGAAACCAATGCGGAGATCATGCTGCAGGTGCTGGAGGCGGCTTTCGAGCACTTGCCGTTTCCGCTGGCAGGGGAACAAAGCGCCTACGTTTCCGGCGTAATGAGGTACGCCTGAATCATTTGCAGTCGCGGCAGCGAAGCTTGCCGGTATCCTTCGTTATTGGGCCAGGTCTGATTCGAGCAATGAAAGGAATCTCGTGAACGATGAAAAAGACCGCCGGCGCTTCCTGCAGTACTCGCTCGCGGCGCTCGCCATGCCTGACATGGTGAACGCCGCATCCCGCAGCGGCGCCGATAGCGTCGATAGCATCAACAGCCCAACCAGTCCAGCCAGCGCGCCGCATCTCGTCCTGTTGGGCGATTCGATTTTCGACAACGGCGCCTACACCGGCGGCAAGCCGGATGTCATTGCCCAGTTGCGCAAGATACTTCCAGCAGGGTGGAAGGGAACGCTGCTTGCGCGCGACGGCGCCACCACCGATGGCATTCCCGCCCAGCTCGAACGCCTTCCCAAGGACGGCACGCATCTGGTGCTGAGCGTCGGCGGCAATAACGCTTTGATGCAGCAGCACCTGCTGCAGGCAAGGGTGGCGACGGTGGCCGAGGCGATGATGGTGCTGGCCGAGGCCATCCGCAAGTTCGAGGCGGCTTACCGGCAGGCAGTCGCCGCCTGTCTCGCCCGCAAGCTGCCGCTGACCGTCTGCACCATATACAACGGCAACTTCCCCGAGCCCGGCTACCGTATCGTCACGACGAGCGCCATCGCCCTGTTCAACGACGCCATCCTGCGTACGGCCGTCGAGCACAAACTCAAGGTGATTGAATTGCGCCTGGTATGCGCCCGGCCGGAAGACTATGCCAACCCGATCGAGCCGTCGAGCACCGGCGCCGCCAGGATTGCGCGTGCCATCCTGGCGACGATGGATCCTCGCGCAGCGGAAAACGGGGCAACGATTTCTGCCTGAAGCCCGCTGCTTCGGCAGGTTCATGGCGCCGGATCCGGCGGCCAAAGCTACGACCCGATACTTCAAGGCAGGCAGCAAGACAGGCATGGTCGGGCAGCGTACCTATAAACAGCCTCAAATGTGCATCAATTTCCTGCTTTTGCGGCTTTCATTGCCATATGTCAGGCAGCAAACAGACTGCGACATGCCTAGCTGTCACAATCCGCCGCATTAAAACCACGGGCACAACTAAAAGTCGCAGTCAGCAGGCCAATGATGTCTTCGCCGACCGAAAGCGGTCCTTCCCTTCAATTCATGGCAAGCCTTCGTCATGCGAAAGTGAACCCGGCCCTTCATTGACGAGGTCGCCCAGCTTTTGACTCGCCATTCTTCGCCCCCATAGTGACATTGCCGATGCCCGCATTACCTACGCCTCTTAGTCCTTGCAGCAACCACTTGTTATCGCTTCTTCCAGAGGACGAATTTCAGCGTATTTCACCCTTGTTGCAGTTGGTGCATACCGATTTCAAGGAAGTGCTGTTCAAGCGGGACGTGCCGATCGAATACGTTTATTTTCCCTGCGACAGCGTGTTTTCCGTTCTGACCTTCATGCAGAACGGCACGGCGGTGGAGGTTGGCACGGTCGGCAATGAAGGCTTTTCGGGCATCGAACTGCTGATCGGGGCAGACACCGCAATCGATACAACGATCTGCCAAGTCGCCGGGCATAGCCTGCGCATGCGCGCGGCCGACTTCAGGGAAGCGATACATGGGAGTACCGCCTTGCGCCGGTTGGCCGAACGCTTTCTTCAAGCCTTGTTGAGCCAGATATCGCAATCCGTGGCCTGCAACCGTCTGCACACCATCGAAGAGCGGTTCTCCCGCTGGGTGCTGCTGACGCACGACCGGGTCAAGGGCGACCATTTTCACCTGACGCAGGAATTCCTCGCCGACATGCTCGGCGTGCATCGTCCCAGTGTCAGCCTGGTGGCAGGGGCCTTTCAGCAGGCCGGCCTGATCAAATACACCCGCGGCAATCTGACCATCCTGAACAGGAACGGCCTCGAACAGGCTGCCTGCGAATGCTATGCGGTTGTCAGAAAGCGCTTGACGCAACTGCTTGGATTGGACCGCAGCTGAGCGGACCGCACGACCGGGCCGCATCAATCCGGAATGCGGGCCGCATGACACACTGACGCTCAAGCCAGGCCGCCTACTTGTGCAGGGGCGGCTTTTTCTTTTTCTCGATCAGCATTCTCCACCAGCGCTGCTTCGGCGGCGTGATCGGCGGTGGCTCTGCCGGAGGCATGGTTTCCATCTTGGGCACATGCGGCGGCGTCATCCCGCGTGGCGGCGGTTCGGTATGGAATACCTTGACGCGCGAGCGATTGGAGTCCTGCCTGTCTTCCGGCAGGTGCGGACCTTCCATTGTTTCCTGGAAAGACGGGGGCGCAACATGCGGCGGCCGGGTCGCGGCCGGCGCTTGCACCCGATCCGGTTCCGGTTCCGGATCGGGCGCAGGCGGAGCCTGTACGCTTTCCGGCACCGGGGCCGGCGTGGGAGCGGGAGTGGGGGGCGGCGGCACCGCGCTCGGCTGGGGAGTTTCCGGTTCCGGCCTGCGGTTCAGGGATTCGACCTGGCGGTCGTATTCAAGAAAAAGCACCTTGCTTTCAAGAACCTTGATGACGCTTTCCTTGTCGGCGATACGTGCCCGCAGTTCATTGGTCACCTGGTCCTTTACCTTGCGCAGCTCCGCTTCCAGCGCCAGTGCCCGTTCCAGCGAACGGTTGCGTTCTTCCAGCAGGGCGATGCGCAACTGCTCGCGTGACTGCGCGTCACCTTCGTCATCATCGGGAAGATGCAGGCGGCCATAGGTACGGAGCAATTCCGAAGTGTCGATCTGGGCTTCGCCGTCCGGGGTGACGGTCTTGCTCAGCCTGCCGCGTTCAATATCGCGGTAAATCGTGGAACGGTTCCTTCGAACAAGTTTTGCAGCCTCTGAAATCGAAACGAGTGCCATATGCCAGTAAACGGCCATGAGGGCCGGTTGAGTAGGGAAAAACGTAGGGGCGAACGCAGGCCGGGCTTGCGCCTTGTCCAACAACGGTGGACAAGCTTTTCCGGAAAAGATTCTCTGACGCCGGACTTCAATTCCGCAGGTCCGGCCGGGACAAGCGCATGCAATTCCGTTGCGGCAGGGCCGCCTGCGTTACAATGCCGCCTGAAGCAAGCCAGACAGCCGCTGGTCATCGCGAGATGGCGGGAGGAAGGTCCGGACTCCACAGAGCAGGGTGACGGCTAACGACCGTCCGCCGTGAGGCGCGGAATAGGGCCACAGAGACGAGCGTATTAAGTTACGGTGAAACGCGGTAACCTCCACCTGGAGCAATTTCAAATAGGCACGCATTGATGCTGCTCGCGGAGCGTGCGGGTAGAAAGCTTGAGCCGTGGAGCAATTCACGGCCTAGAGGAATGGCTGTCATAGCGCAAGGGGTCAAACCTGCGCGCCGTAACAGAATCCGGCCTATCGGCTTGCTTCAACTTCCAGCCCCTTATGCCGATATGCGGCAGGTCTTTTCGACCATTTTTATTTCCAGTGGTCATTTCAAGCAACTTGAGCCAACTCAACGCGGCAGCCGTGTGCTTCGCTACAGTGGAGCCCGTTGCCGACGCCCGGCAAGGTTCAAAAGAGCCTGCTGGCCGTGGGATGAATCACTGCGAATAGTGGAGGATTGCAGCTCCGCCTGCGCTCCAGATAGCGGCCGCTAAGGAAGTACCAAGGCGCAGCCAGGTCTGCTTTCCCGCTTCCGATACTTCATCTCACGACCAGCAGGCTTTTTCCTAACTTGGCCACCACCGTCCTGCCTCACCGCCATCTCGGCCAGAAGCATTCTCGTGCCATCCCGTAAAGACCCGCCAGGCTTGTCCTGCCGTCGCTCCTCTGCAGGAGGTGGTAGCCTTTCGGTCTTCTCGTTCCGATCAATTGTTCGAACGTTAATTGCCAGGTTGGCTCGCGCGCGCCTTGCGCAGGACGTTTATTTCCCTTCTCTCAGTCCTTGTGCCCGACAAGGATCAGATGCTGGCGGGCATCGGGTTCGGCGGTCGTTTTCCAGCATGACCAAGCTGTCAACGTTGCGTTTTCACGTCCACCGAAATTTTCCGGCCGGAAAATCAAAATGAGGAACAGCAAGGACTTATCGCGCCAATTGTGTTTCTACAGAGAATCAAAACACATGTAACTTCCTCAGAGAACACCTTCAGAGTGTGTCGTAAGTGCTTCATTTTCTTGGGTATTCATTCAATGCGTTTCTTCAATGAAACGCGCTAAGTCATTGACTTCATTAGAAAAAATCACATTTTTGTTTCCTGATATTACTTGACCGCAAATTGGGCTCCCTTTAAAGTGGGCGGCAGTGTGAAAAAGTGTAGTTTTGTGGGTCAAAAGTGGTGTGCCGATCCCGAAAACTTGTTTCACAGACATTACTAAAAACGACAACCACAAGGGTGAATCAGGGTGTTTCAGGGCGCTTCAGCACTGAGTCTCGATGCAAAAGGGCGGATGACCATCCCCGCCAAGCATCGCGACGCCTTGTCGCTTCAGTGCGAAGGCCGCGTCACGCTGACCAAGCATCCTCATGGCTGTCTGCTCTTTTTTCCCCGTCCTGTCTGGGAAACCCATCGCGAACAGATCGCCGCATGGCCGATGTCCGCTCGCGCATGGCAGCGTATTTTCCTGGGCAATGCCTCCGATGTCGAAATGGATTCCGCCGGCCGCATTCTGATCGCGCCGGAGCTGCGAAGTGCCGTCGGCCTGACGCGTGACGTCATGCTGCTGGGCATGGGCAGCCATTTCGAGATCTGGGATGCAGAGAAGCTTGCCGAGAACGAGGCGGAAGCAGTCGCGAACGGCATGCCGGACGCATTAAGTAATTTTTCCTTCTGACGGCACATATGACAGAAAACTCGGTGCCGGAATTGCAGCACCGTACGGTGTTGCTGGAAGAAGCGGTGGATGCGCTGCACATCGACGGCGACCGCGCCAATGGCGTGTATGTCGATGGCACCTTCGGCCGCGGCGGTCACAGCCGCCGGATCCTCGAGCGTCTCGGCCCGCAAGGCCGATTGATCGCTTTCGACAAGGATCCGCAGGCGATTGCGACCGCGAAGGCGATTGCCGACGCACGGTTTCAGATCGTGCACGACAGTTTCGCAACGATGCGCGAGGCCTTGGCTGAACGCGGCATCGAGCAGGTGGACGGCATTTTGATGGACCTGGGGATTTCTTCGCCGCAGGTGGATGAAGCGGCGCGGGGATTCAGTTTTCGGCTGGATGGCCCGCTCGACATGCGCATGGATACCACGCGCGGCATGTCGGCGGCGGAATGGCTCGCAACCGAGTCTGAACAGACGATTGAAAAGGTGATACGAGATTATGGGGAAGAACGGTTTGCTTTTCAGATTGCAAAGGCGATTGCTGCTCGCAGGACAGTCGCCCCAATTTCAACCACACGACAGCTTGCCGAGATCGTGGCACACGCCGTCAAAACCCGCGAGAAGGGTAAGGATCCGGCCACTCGCACATTTCAGGCTATCCGGATTTACATCAATCAAGAGCTTGAAGAACTCGAAGTAGCACTCGACGCCGCACTGGAAAAACTGGCTACGGACGGGAGATTGGCTGTGATCAGCTTTCATTCGCTGGAAGATCGCATCGTCAAGCGCTTCATGGCTTCCAAAGCCAACGCGCCCCAGCCCGACCGTCGCCTGCCGATCCGTGCGGTGGATCTGCCGCAGCCGCAACTCAAGCTGCTGGCAAAGATGAAACCGTCGGACGCCGAAGTCGCCGGCAACCCGCGCGCCAGATCGGCGATCATGCGGGTTGCCGAGCGTACCTCGGTGCCACTTGCACTTGCATTATCCAGGAGCGCTCCGTGAGCGGCCGCATCAACACCGTCCTGACCATAGCCTTGGTCGCCTGCGCCCTGTCCGTGGTCAACGCGCAATACAAGTACCGCAGTCTCTTCATTGAACTGGAGCGCTCGCAGTCCGCCGCTCGACAGCTTGAAATCGAATGGTCGCAGCTGCAGCTCGACCAGTCCACGCTCGGCAAGCATGCGCGCATTGAAGAAAATGCGCGCCGCAATCTGGCCATGGTGCCGGTGACGCCGAACCGAACCCAATACCTGATTCCGGGAGCGAAGTAATGCGCACCGCTTCCCGTACCGCCGCCGGCAAGGGCGTTCAGTTCAGTGCCAGCCCGGTGCTGGCCGTCAAGCTGCCGGTCTGGCGCTCGCGCGTCGTCCTGTTCGTCCTGTTTGCCGCCTTTGCCTCGCTGGCCGGGCGCGCGCTCTGGCTGCAGGGCCTGTCGACGGAATTCCTGCAGAAGCAGGGCGCCGTCCGCTATGCGCGCACGCTCGAGCTGCCCGCCACGCGCGGCAAGATCATTGACCGCAACGGCCAGGTGCTGGCGTCCTCGCTGCCGGTGAGGGCCGTCTGGGCAATTCCCGAGGATGTCTCGGAAGCGCCGGCCGAGAAGCTGCGCGCCCTGGCCAAGCTGCTGGACATGAGCGAAGCCGACCTGCGCAAGAAGCTCGATTCCGACCGCACCTTCGTCTACCTGAAGCGCCAGGTGGAGCAGGATACCGTCGACAAGATCCTGAAGCTTGGCATCGCCGGCATTGAAACCCGCAAGGAATACAAGCGCTACTATCCCGACGGCGAGGTGATGGCGCATATCGTCGGCTTCACCAATGTTGAAGACGTCGGTCAGGAAGGCATGGAGCTGGCGTATCAAAAGAATCTGGCCGGCACCACGGGCAGCCGCAAGGTGATCAAGGATCGTCTCGGCCGCGTGGTCGAAGACCTGCAGTCCACCCGTCCGCCGCACGACGGCAAGGATCTGCCCCTGTCGGTCGACCGCAAGATCCAGCACATCGCCTTTACCCATCTGAAGGAAGCGGTGGAGAAGCACAAGGCGAAGGCCGCCGGCATTGTCGTGCTCGACGTGAAGACGGGTGAAGTGCTGGCGCTGGCCAATCTGCCGACTTACAACCCGAACGACCGCTCGGGCCTGACCGGCGCGCAGCTGCGCAACCGGGTGCTCACCGATACCTTCGAGCCCGGTTCGACGATGAAGCCGTTCACCATCGCGCTCGGCCTGGAAAACAAGCTGGTCACGCCGGCCACCAATATCCAGACCGCGCCGGGAAAGCTGACCATCGGCAAGGCCACCATCGGCGATGCCCATCCGCACGGCATGCTGACCGTCTCCCAGGTGCTGGAAAAATCATCGAACGTCGGCACCGCCAAGATCGCGCTGCAGATGCAGCCGCAGACCATGTGGGAGATGTTCACCGCCGTCGGCTTCGGCCAGCAGCCCAAGCTCGGTTTCCCCGGCGCCGTCGCCGGCCGCGTGCGCCCGTACAAGTCGTGGAAGCCGATCGAACAGGCCACCATGAGCTACGGCCACGGCATCTCGACGTCGCTGATCCAGATGGCGCACTCGTACATGATCTTCGCGCGCGACGGTGAAATGATCCCGATCACTTTCCAGAAGGCTGGCGATCATCCCATCGGCCAGCGCGTCATCTCCGAGAAGACCGCCCGCGACGTGCGCGCCATGCTCGAACTGGCCGCCGGCCCGACCGGCACCGCGCCGCAGGCACAGGTGCCCGGTTATCGCGTGGCCGGCAAGACGGGCACCGCGCACAAGCTGGTGGGGCGCCAGTACGGCAACAAGTATGTGGCGTCCTTCGTCGGCTTCGCGCCGGTATCCAATCCGCGCATCATCGTCGCCGTCATGGTCGACGAGCCGTCCAACGGCATGCATTACGGCGGCCAGGTTGCGGCGCCGGTGTTCGCCTCGGTGGTCGCCAATGCATTGCGCGCCATGAACGTGTCGCCGGACTCCGCTGTGACCGACATCATCATTCCCGCAGACGGCGTGAAGGAGAGCCTGTGACGAATGCCGCCGCTTCCGCACCGGGTTCGGCCATCGGCGACATCCTCGCCTGGCTCCATGCCGAAGCGCCGGCTGCGCAATTGTCGTCCGACTCGCGCACCGTGCGTACCGGCGATGTTTTCTTCGCTTATCCTGGCGATGCGGCGGACGGCCGCAAGTACATCGAGCAGGCTGTGGCCAACGGCGCGAGCGCGGTTGTCTATGAAGCCGAAGAATTCGCATGGAACGATGCCTGGGGCGTCCCGCACCTGGCCGTGCCGAAGCTCAAGCAGCTTGCCGGGCCGATCGCCAATGCCTACTACGAACAACCCGACGGCGGCATGTTCGCCGTGGCGGTCACCGGCACCAACGGCAAGACCTCCTGCACCCAATGGCTCGGCAAGGCCCTGTCCGGACTGGGGCAGCCGACCGCCGTGATCGGCACGCTGGGCGTCGGCCTGTTCCAGCGCGGCAAGCATGCCGGTTTCAATGCGACCGGCTACACCACGCCGGACGCGGTGATCCTGCAGCGCGCGCTGGCGCAGCTGCGCGACCGCGGCGCGCGCGCGCTGGCGATCGAGGCATCGTCGATCGGCATTGACCAGGGCCGGCTGAACGGCATGCATGTCGATGTCGCGCTCTTCACCAATTTCACCCGCGACCATCTCGATTACCACGGCGACATGGCCGCCTATGAAGCCGCCAAGCGGGCATTGTTCGACTGGCCCGGTCTGCGCCATGCGGTGATCAATCTCGACGATGACATGGGTCTGCGGCTGGTGAAGCATCTGCAGGCCAGCAGGCCGACGGTGGCCATCACCGGCTATACGGTCGCCGGCCGCCGCCAGGAGGGCATTGCCGTCATATCCGCCGGCGACATCCGCATGCAGCACGGCGGCACCGCCTTCAGGCTGGAAAGCGACGCCGGCAGCGCCCAGGTCAAGACCCAGCTGGTCGGCCAGTTCAATGTCAGCAATGCGCTGGGAATTTTCGGCGTGCTGCGCGCCAAGGGCATCGCCTTCAAGGCGTCGGCCGATGCGCTGGAGGCGCTCACGCCGGTGCCGGGGCGCATGGAACAGATGGGCGGGCAGGATGCGCCATTGATCGTGATCGATTATGCGCACACGCCGGATGCATTGGAAAAGACGCTCGCCAGCCTGCGGCAGGTGGCGCAGCAGCGCGGCGGCCAGCTGTGGTGCGTGTTCGGCTGCGGCGGCGACCGCGATCCGGGCAAGCGTCCGCAGATGGGCGCGGTGGCCCAGGCTGCCGACCATGTCATTGTCACCAGCGACAATCCGCGCAGCGAAGAACCTGCGGCCATTCTCTCGCAGATCGTGGCGGGCATCGACCAGTCCAGGCTGGCCAAGGAAGCATTGCATGTGATCGAAGACCGCGCCGCCGCCATTCTGTGGGCTGGCAGGCATGCGGCGAAGAACGATGTGGTTTTGCTGGCAGGGAAGGGCCACGAGTCGTATCAGGAAATCAAAGGCAAGAAATTGCCGTTTTTGGATGCAGACCATGCCGCGCTGGCATTGGCTGCAAGGGCAACAATGAAGGGGATGATGTAATGAAATCGTCATTGGCTGCATTGCAGCCATGGATTTCTGGTGCGTCCGTGGTAAACGGCGCGGCGGGAAATGTCGCCTTCGACGGCGTGTCGACCGACAGCCGCCAGGCCGGCACGGGCAATCTGTTCGTTGCATTGCGCGGCGAGCGTTTCGACGCGCACGATTTTCTGCATGACGTGACGGCCAGGGGTGTTGCGGCCGTCGTGGTGGAGCGCGTGCCGGACGGCCTGAACGTGCCGGCGCTGCTGGTGCCGGATACGCGGATCGCGCTCGGTGAAATCGCCGCGCACTGGCGCCGCCAGTTCACGCTGCCGGTCATCGGCGTCACCGGCAGCAACGGCAAGACCACGGTCAAGGAAATGATCGCTTCGATATTGTCGGCCGCATACGGCGCGGCCAATATCCTTGCCACCCGCGGCAATCTCAACAACGACATTGGCGTTCCGCTCACGGTATTCCGCCTCGATGCCGCCTACCAGGCGGCCGTGATCGAACTCGGCATGAATCATCCCGGCGAGATCGCGGCCATCACCGGCATTTCCCAGCCCACGGTGGCGCTGGTCAACAATGCACAACGCGAGCACCAGGAGTTCATGGAAAGCGTTGAAGCCGTCGCCAGGGAGAACGGCGCAGTGATCCTCGGCCTGCCGGCCGACGGCGTGGCCGTGTTCCCCGCCGATGATACTTACACCACGCTGTGGCGCGCCTACGCCGGGCAGCGTAGAACAATGACATTCGGCCTCCCCCAAGACGTGCAAGACGGTCAAGAGGCCAATGTGCAAGCGGATGTAAGCTGCACATTTCAGGTGAACGATTTTGGCAGTGACCTGTCCATTACTGCCTGTGGGAAACAATTCCAGGTAACACTTTCCGCGGCGGGCGTGCACAACGTCCGCAATGCACTTGCTGCAACGGCTTGCACGCTTGCCATCGGCGTGTCCGAGGAGGCGATCAAGCGCGGACTCGAGGCATTTGCCCCGGTCAGCGGGCGGCTGCAGCGCAAGACGGCGAAGAGTGGAGCACTGGTGATCGACGATACGTACAACGCCAACCCGGATTCGGTGCGCGCTGCCATTGAAGTCCTGTCACGCACGACAGGGCCGCGCGTGCTGGTGCTGGGCGACATGGGCGAAGTGGGCGACGAAGGCCCGCAGTTCCATGTCGAGATCGGCAACTACGCGCGCGAGCAGGGCATCGAGCATCTGCTTACGCTCGGCGAACTGGCCAGGCATGCCAGCGCTGCATTTGGCGCGGGCGCAAGGCACTTCGACGATATCGGATCGATCAACCAGGCGGCCGAGGCATTGGTTTCCTCAGGCACGACGGCGCTGGTGAAGGGCTCGCGTTTCATGAAGATGGAGCGCGTGATCCAGCATCTCGTCAATCAAATGGATCAAGGACAGGGAACCCACTGACATGCTGCTTTGGCTGGCGCAATACTTCCAACAAGACTTAAACACGCTGCGGGTCTTCAACTTCATCACCTTCCGTGCCGTGTTCGCCACGCTGACGGCGCTCGTGATCGGTCTCATCGCCGGTCCCGCCATGATCCGCATGCTGACCCGCATGAAGGTCGGCCAGGCGGTGCGCACCGACGGTCCGCAGACGCACCTGATCAAGACCGGCACGCCCACCATGGGCGGCGCGCTGATCCTGCTCGCCATCGGCATCTCCACCATCCTCTGGTCCGACTTCAGCAACCGCTTCGTCTGGGTGGTGCTGGTGGTGACGCTCGGCTACGGCGCCATCGGCTGGGTCGACGACTACCGCAAGGTGGTCTACAAGAACCCGGAAGGCATGTCGTCGAAGGAGAAGTATTTCTGGCAATCGCTGATCGGCATCACCGCCGCGATCTATCTCGCGTTTTCCGTGTCGGCGCCGACCAACACCCAGGTACTGAACCTGTTCATGGACTGGGTGCAGTCCGGCTTCAACCTCGACCTGCCGCCCAAGGCCGACCTGATCGTCCCGTTCTTCAAGACCATCAGCTATCCACTCGGCGTCTGGGGCTTCATCGCGCTGACCTACTTCGTCATCGTCGGCACCAGCAATGCGGTGAACCTGACCGACGGCCTCGACGGCCTCGCCATCATGCCGACGGTGATGGTCGGATCGGCGCTCGGACTCATTGCCTACCTCACAGGCAGCGCAATGTACTCGAAATACCTCTTTATTCCTCACATTCCCGGCGCCGCCGAGCTGTTAATCTTCTGTGGCGCGATGGCTGGAGCAGGGTTGGCGTTCCTGTGGTTCAACGCCCATCCGGCGCAGGTGTTCATGGGCGATGTCGGCGCGCTGGCGCTGGGCGGCGCGCTCGGCACCGTTGCCGTCATCGTGCGCCAGGAAATCGTCCTGTTCATCATGGGCGGCATCTTCGTGGTGGAGACGTTGTCGGTGATGCTGCAGGTGGGCTATTTCAAATATACGAAGAAGCGGTTCGGTGTCGGGCGCCGCATCCTGCTGATGGCGCCGCTGCATCACCACTTCGAACAAAAGGGATGGAAAGAGACCAAGGTCGTGGTGCGTTTCTGGATCATCACGATGATGCTGGTGCTGTTCGGTCTGTCAACTCTGAAGCTGCGGTAATGGAAGGCTGCGTGGAAAACGTCGTGAACTATCAGGGGAAAAAGGTTCTCGTGCTCGGGCTCGGTGAATCCGGGCTGGCGATGGCATTGTGGCTGGCGCGCTGCGGCGCCGTGCCGCGCGTCGCCGACACCCGCGCCGAACCGGACCGCCTGCCGGCGCTGCGCACGGCCGTGCCGGATGCCGAATTCGTCAGCGGTCCATTCAATGCGGCCCTGGTCGAGGGCATCGATTTCGTTGCCGTCAGCCCGGGCCTCGCGCCCAACCGCGAGCTGGCCGACATCATTCCCGCCGCGCAGGAAAAGAACATTCCGCTGTGGGGCGAAATCGAACTCTTCGCCCAGGCCTTGGCTGCATTGCGCGAACAGCGCGGGTATGCGCCGAAAGTCATCGCCATCACCGGCACCAACGGCAAGACCACCGTCACCAGCCTGACCGGCCTGCTGTGCCGCCGCGCCGGCCTGGCAACCCAGGTCGCGGGCAACATCAGCCCGGCCGCGCTGGATGTGCTGCGCGAAGCGCTCGACAGGAATGCATTGCCGCAGGCCTGGGTGCTGGAACTGTCGAGCTTCCAGCTGCATACCACCTACAGCCTGCAGGCCGATGTCGCCACGGTGCTGAACGTGACGCAGGATCACCTCGACTGGCATGGCGACATGGATGCCTACGCCGCCGACAAGGCCCGCATCTTCGGTGCGAATACGATTCGCCTGCTCAATCGCGACGATGCGCGTGTCATGCAGATGGCCGCGCCGATGGCTGCCAACATCAGCTTCGGCAGCGACGAGCCCGATCATCCGGACTGTTTCGGCCTGGTCAATGACAATGGCATGCAATGGCTGTCCACCGCCATCGCCGCCGAAGAGGGCGAAAAGCGCCGCCGCAAGAAGGACAGCATTGAAGTGCCGGTCATTCTCAACCGCCTCATGCCCACCGACGCCCTCAAGATCCGCGGCCAGCACAATGCGGTCAATGCACTCGCCGCGCTGGCCCTGTGCCGCGCGATCGGCCTGCCGCTGGCGCCGCTGCTGCACGGCCTGCGCGAATACCAGGGCGAGCCGCACCGGGTCGAACTCATCGGCACCGTCGGCGGCATCGATTACTACGACGACAGCAAGGGCACCAATGTCGGCGCCACGGTCGCCGCGCTGGTCGGGCTCGGCGTCAACCAGTCCGGCAAGCGCCTGGTGCTGATCGCCGGCGGCGACGGCAAGGGGCAGGATTTTTCACCGCTGGCCGAACCGATCGCGAAATACGTGCGCGCGGTGGTCCTGATCGGCAAGGATGCCGGCGCGATTCGCGCCGCGATGGCCGACACCGGCGTCGAAGCCGTCGACTGCGCAACGCTGGAAGCGGCCGTGCAGAAGGCGACCGAGCTTGCCCGGAGCGGCGACTCGGTGCTGCTGTCCCCGGCTTGCGCCAGCCTCGACATGTTCCGCAATTATGCGCACCGCGCGGAAGTGTTCATCGGCGCGGTCCGTGAAATCGGCCTGGCGCGCGGCGAGGTGATTGCATGAAATTCGCCCTGCCATCCTTCTCTTCGCCCGCGGAAAAGGCGCCGATGCCCGGCGTCGTGCATCGGTCGCGGATGATGGAATACGACCAGCCGCTGGTCTGGGTCGTGATCCTGCTGATGCTGTTCGGCATGGTAATGGTGTACTCGGCGTCGATTGCCTTGCCCGATTCGCCGAAATACGCAAACTACAAGAACACGCATTTCCTGGTGCGCCAGGCGAGCTTCATTTCGGTAGCGCTGGTCGCGGGCCTGCTGGCCTTCCGCGTGCGCATCGCCACCTGGCAGCGCCTGGCGCCGTATCTCTTCGTGGCCACCATGGTGCTGCTGGTGCTGGTGCTGGTGCCCGGCATCGGCAAGGGGGTCAACGGCGCGCGCCGCTGGCTGTCGCTCAAGATATTCAACCTGCAGCCATCGGAGATGATGAAGCTGTTCGTGGTGCTGTACGCCGCCGACTACACCGTGCGCAAGCAGCAGTACATGCACAAGCTGACCAAGGGTTTCCTGCCGATGACGGTGGCGATCGGCTTCGTCGGCCTGCTGCTGCTGCTCGAGCCCGACCTCGGCGCCTTCGGCGTGATCGTCTGCATCGCGATGGGCATCCTTTTCCTGGGCGGCATCAACGGTATCTGGTTCGGCGGCATCGGCGCCACGCTGGTCGGCATTTTCACCATGGTGATCGTGCTGTCGCCCTGGCGGCGCGAGCGCATTTTCGCCTATCTCAATCCCTGGACCGAGGAAAACGCGCTCGGCAAGGCATACCAGCTGTCGCACTCCCTGATCGCCTTCGGCCGCGGGGAATTGTTCGGCGTCGGCCTCGGTGGCAGCGTGGAGAAGCTGCACTATCTTCCGGAAGCGCATACCGACTTCCTGCTGGCGGTGATCGGGGAAGAGCTCGGCTTCGTCGGCGTCGTGGTCGTGATCGCCATGTTCTACTGGATCGTCAAGCGCTCCTTCGAGATCGGCCGCCAGGCCATCGCCATGGATCTGACCTTCGCCGGTCTCGCCGCCAAGGGCATCGGCATCTGGATCGGCGTGCAGACCTTCATCAACATGGGCGTGAACCTCGGCCTGCTGCCGACCAAGGGCCTGACCCTGCCGCTGATGAGCTACGGCGGCTCCGGCGTGGTGCTCAACTGCGTCGGCCTCGCCATCCTGCTGCGCATCGATTACGAAAACAGGGTACTGATGCGGGGAGGGCGCATATGAAACAAGCGCAGCGCACCAAGCGCCTGATGATCATGGCGGCCGGCACCGGCGGCCATATCTTCCCCGGCCTCGCCATCGCGCAGACCATGCGTTCGCGCGGCTGGGAAGTCAGCTGGCTCGGCACCATGCACGGCATGGAACGAGATCTCGTTCCCAGGCACCACATCGAGATGGATTCGATCGACTTCGCCGGCCTGCGCGGCAAGGGCCTCGGGCATACCATGCGCGGCGCCTTCAAGATGGCGGCCGGCTTCGCTTCCTGCTTCGGCATCATCGGCCGGCGCAAGCCGAGCGTGGTGCTGGGCATGGGCGGCTACGTGACCGTCCCCGGCGGCATGATGGCTAGGCTGCGCGGCGTGCCGCTGGCGCTGGTCAACGCCGATGCCGCGCTGCTGCTGTCGAACAAGACGCTGGCGCCGGCCGCGCAGCGGGTGCTGTTCGGCTTCCCGGCCGATTTCGGCAGCGCCGCCGGCAAGGCGCTGGTCACCGGCAATCCGGTGCGCCAGGAAATCATCGACGTGCCGGTGCCGGAACAGCGCTATGCGGCCCGCACCGGCCCGCTCAAGCTGCTGGTGGTCGGCGGCAGCCTCGGCGCCAAGGCCCTGAACGACTGCCTGCCCGCGGCGCTGGCCCTGATTCCCGAAGGAATCCGGCCGGTCGTCACGCACCAGTCCGGCAGGCAGCATATTGAAGTCCTGCGCACCGCCTACGGGAATGCGCAGGTGCAGGCGGAAGTGGTCGACTTCATCGATGACATGCCGCGCCGCTATGCGGAAGCCGACCTGGTGATCTGCCGCGCCGGCGCCATCACCGTGTCCGAACTGACCGCGGCCGGCGTACCCAGCGTGCTGGTGCCGCTGGTCGCATCGACCACATCGCACCAGCGCGACAACGCACAGTGGATGGCCAAACAGCAAGCCGCCATCCATTTGCCGCAAGGCGAACTGACGCCCCAGAAACTGGCGGATCTACTGCAATCGATGACGCGCGAGCGCTGCCTGGCCATGGCGCAGGCCGCTTACCGCATCGGACGACGCGAGGCCAATGAAGCCATCGCGAATGTACTGGAAGAATTGGCAAACAAAGCATGAAGCACAAAGTCAAAAACATTCATTTCGTCGGCATCGGCGGTTCGGGCATGAGCGGCATCGCGGAAGTGCTGCTCAACCTCGGCTATACCGTGTCCGGCTCCGACCTCGGCAGCAATGCCGCCACCAAGCGCCTCGCCGAACTCGGCGCCACGGTGACGCAGGGCCACGCCGCCGAGAACGTCCAGAACGCCGACGCCATCGTCACCTCGACCGCGGTCAAGGGCGACAATCCGGAAGTCCTCGCCGCCCGCGCCAAGCACATTCCCATCGTGCCGCGCGCCGTCATGCTGGCCGAACTGATGCGCCTGAAGCAGGGCATCGCGATCGCCGGCACCCACGGCAAGACCACCACCACCAGCCTGGTCGCCAGCGTGCTGGCCGAAGGCGGGCTCGATCCGACCTTCGTCATCGGCGGCCGCCTCAACAGCGCCGGCGCCAATGCCAAGCTGGGCGCGGGCGACTTCATCGTCGCCGAAGCCGATGAATCGGATGCCTCCTTCCTCAACCTGTCGCCGTGCATCGAAGTCATCACCAACATCGATGCCGACCACATGGAGACCTACGATCACAGCTTCGCCAAGCTCAAGCAGGCTTTCGTCGAATTCACCCAGCGCCTGCCGTTCTACGGCGTGGCCATGCTGTGCCTCGACGATGCCAGCGTGCGCGAGATCATGCCGTTCATCTCCAAGCCGATTCTCACCTACGGCTTCCACCAGGATGCGCAGGTGCGCGCGGTGGATGCCAGGGCGGTCGACGGCAAGATGGAATTCACCGTGCTGCAGGAAGGCTATGCGCCGCTGGCGGTGCAGCTGAACCAGCCCGGCATGCACAACGTGCAGAATGCCTGCGCGGCGATCGCGATCGCCCGCGAACTCGGCGTGGCCGACACCGCGACCCAGAAGGCGCTGCGCGAATTCAACGGCGTCGGGCGCCGCTTCACCCGCTATGGCGACATCCAGCTGCCCGACGGCGGCTCCTTCGCGCTGGTCGACGACTACGGCCACCATCCGGTGGAAACCGCGGCCACGCTGGCGGCGGCGCGCGGCGCCTATCCGGGACGCCGGCTGGTGCTGGCCTTCCAGCCGCACCGCTATACCCGCACGCGCGACCTGTTCGAGGATTTCGTGAAGGTGCTGTCGAGCGCCGACGCGCTGGTGCTGGGCGAAGTATACGCGGCCGGCGAACAGCCCATCGTCGCCGCCGACGGCCGGGCGCTGGCGCATGCGCTGCGCGTGCTCGGCAAGGTCGAGCCGATTTTCGTGGAAGACATCGCCGACATGCCGGCCACCATCATGAACATGGCCAGGGACGGCGATGTGGTGATCACGATGGGCGCCGGTTCGATCAGCGGCGTGCCGGGCAAGCTGGCGCAGGTTTGAGTGATCAGGGAAGGCGTCCCTTGCCGCTTTCCTTACAGGCGGCAAGGGAACAGGCAGCACAATCTTTTTAAGCGAGTTGGTAATGGCAAGTGAATTTGGAAAAGTCGGCGTTCTGTTCGGCGGTCGCTCCGCAGAGCGGGAGGTTTCGCTGATGTCCGGCAGGGGCGTCCTGGAAGCCCTGCGCAGCAAGGGCGTCGACGCGCACGGCTTTGATCCGGCGGAACGCAGCATCGCGGAACTGGCGGCGGAAAAGTTCGACCGCGTATTCATCGCGCTGCACGGCCGCTACGGCGAAGACGGCACGCTGCAGGGCGTGCTCGAGCAGCTGGGCCTGCCGTACACCGGCTCGGGCGTGATGGCGTCTTCCATCGGCATGGACAAGGTGATGACCAAGCGCATCTGGCTCAGCCACGGACTGCCGACGCCGCGCTTCATCGTGCTCGATTCCAAGGAGGCGACCCATGAAGATCTGCGCAAGGTGCCGGACGAGCTCGGCCTGCCGTTGATGCTCAAGGCGCCGCACGAAGGTTCGACCATCGGCATCAGCAAGGTGATCGGCTATTCCGAAATGCAGAGCGGTTTCGACCTGTGCGCGAAGTATGACGAAGTGGTGCTGGCCGAAGAATTCATCACCGGCCGCGAACTGACGGTGCCGGTGCTCGGCACGGGCCGCAATGCGCGCGCGCTGCCGATCGTCGAGATCCGCGCGCCGCAGGGCAACTACGACTATGAGCACAAGTACTTCAGCGACGACACGCAGTACCTGTGCCCGGCGCCGCTCGACGAGGAACTGACCAAGCGCATCCAGTCGCTGGCGGTGCGCGCCTTCAATGCGGTGGGCAGTTCGGGATGGGCGCGCGTCGACTTCATGTTGCGCGCCGCCGACAACGAACCCTTCCTGCTGGAGATCAATACTTCTCCCGGCATGACCGGCCATTCTCTCGTGCCGATGGCGGCCAAGGCGGCGGGCGTGAGCTATGAAGATCTGTGCGTCGAGATCCTGCGTTCCGCGGACCTCGATCTGAAGCCGTCGCAAGACTGGAAACCGGCATAAGGAAAAGAGCGTAAATCATGTGGCACGACGTCCGAATGCTCAATGCAACCACCAACACCCTGCTCGGGCTGCTGGTGCTGAGCCTGCTCGGCTCGGGCTTGTGGTGGGTTGCGCATCGGCCGATGTTCACGCTGAAAACTATTCAGGTGGAAGGTGTCGGCGAAACACAGCTGCGGCACGTTAATGCGTCCACGGTGCGCACCACCGCCGTGCCGCGCATCAAGGGCAACTTCTTCACCGCCGATCTCGATGCGGTGCGGCAGGCTTTCGAAGCGGTGCCGTGGGTGCGCAAGGCGGCGATCCGCCGCGAATGGCCGAACAAGCTGATCGTGCAGGTGGAGGAGCATCTGCCGCTCGCCACCTGGGGCGACGAAGGCAAGCTGGTATCGGTCAAGGGCGACATCTTCACCGCCAACCTGGACGAGGCGGAAGAAGACGGCGCGCTGCCGGAGTTCGCCGGACCGGACGGCAGCGAGAAGGAGATCGTTGCGCGCTACCGCGAGCTGATCGAATGGTTCAAGCCGGTCAGCCTGGTGCCCGAGAGCGTGCAGCTGTCGACCCGCTATGCCTGGACGGTGAAGCTGAACAACGGCATTACGGTCGAACTCGGCCGGGAGCAAAGCAAGACGACCTTGAAGGATCGGGTCGACCGGCTGATCGGGATTTATCCGCAGCTTGTCAGCCGCCTGCAGGACAAGATTGAAAGTGTGGATATGCGGTACCCGAACGGAATGGCGCTGAAGGCGCCGGGGATCAAGTTCGCGCCGGACAGTAAAAAAGCAAAGCGATAAACATGACAAAAGACGCAAAAAACCTGATCGTCGGCCTCGATATCGGCACCTCGAAAGTGGTGGCGGTGGTGGCCGAGGTAATGCCTAACGGGAGGCATGAGGTCATCGGGCTCGGGCAGCACGAGTCCAAGGGGCTGAAAAAGGGAGTGGTGGTCAACATCGAGGCGACGGTCGAATCGATCCAGCGCGCGCTGGAAGAAGCCGAGCTGATGGCCGACTGCAAGATCAAGAACGTCTATACCGGCATCGCCGGCAGCCATATCCGCAGCTTCAATTCCAGCGGCATGGTCGCCATCAAGGACAAGGAAGTGACCGCCACCGACGTGGCGCGCGTGATCGAGACCGCGAAGGCGGTCAACATCCCGACCGACCAGCAATTGCTGCACACCGTGCCGCAGGAATTCATCGTCGACAGCCAGGACGACGTGCGCGAGCCGATCGGCATGAGCGGCATCCGCCTCGAAGTGAAGGTGCATATCGTCACCGGCGCGGTGTCGGCGGTGCAGAACATCGTCAAGTGCGTGCGCCGCTGCGGCCTCGAAGTGTCGGACCTGATCCTGCAGCCGATGGCGTCCGCCGACGCGGTGCTCACCCCCGACGAGAAGGAACTCGGCGTGGTGCTGATCGACATCGGCGGCGGCACCACCGACGTCGCCATCTTCACCGAAGGCGCGATCCGCCACACCGCCGTGATCCCGATCGCCGGCGACCAGATCACCAACGACATCGCGATGGCGCTGCGTACGCCGACCGCCGAGGCGGAAGAAATCAAGCTGCGTTTCGGCGTTGCCAAGCAGGTGCTGGCCGATCCGGGCGAGACGCTGGAAGTGCCGGGCCTGGGCGACCGCGGTCCGCGCAGCCTGTCGCGCCAGGCGCTCGCCGCCGTGATCGAGCCACGCGTCGAAGAATTGTTTGCCCTCGTGCATCAGGTGGTGCGCGAGTCCGGTTACGAAGAAGTTCTGTCGTCAGGCCTGGTCCTGACCGGCGGCTCGGCGATGATGCCGGGCATGGTCGAACTGGCAGAGGATATTTTCCTCAAGCCGGCGCGGCTTGGAGTGCCCGAGTACAGCGGTCAACTGGCGGACGTGGTGCGAAGCCCCCGCTATTCGACCGTGCTCGGTTTGTTGCTGGAAGCGAAGAAGCAGTACCTGCGCGGCCACATCGTCACCAGCCAGGACGGTTCGGTGAAGGCGGTATGGCAGCGCATGAAAGAATGGTTTTTGGGCAATTTCTAACGTTAATTATTTTCGGCATCAACTGCAGTTTGCAGTTGCTAGTCGCCACACCGCGTGGTGACTAACGACTGAAAACTGCATCATCATCTAAGGGAGTCATCATGGAAATCGATATGATCGATAACGCAAACCTGGGCACGGTGATCAAGGTCGTCGGTGTCGGTGGCGCAGGCGGCAATGCAGTCCAGCACATGATCAACAAGGGCGTGTCCGGCGTTGAATTCATTGCGGCCAACACCGATGCGCAGGCATTGGCGGAATCGAAGGCACACAACGTCATCCAGATCGGCGAAAGCGGCCTGGGCGCAGGCATGAAGCCGGAAGTCGGCCGCAAGCTGGCGGAAGAATCCCGCGCGCGCATTCAGGACGCGCTGCGCGGCGCGCACATGGTCTTCATCGCCGCCGGCATGGGCGGCGGCACCGGCACCGGCGCCGCACCGATCGTGGCCGAAGTCGCCAAGGAACTCGGCGCGCTGACCGTCGCCGTGGTCTCCAAGCCCTTCTCGTATGAAGGCGCGAAGTGCATGGAAATCGCTGACGAAGGCCTGGACGCGCTGACCCAGCATGTCGATTCGCTGATCGTCATCCTCAACGAAAAGCTGGAAGAGATCTACGAAGACGACAGCATGATCGAATGGCTGCAGCATGCCGACGACGTGCTCAACAACGCCGTTGCCGGTATCGCCGAGATCATCAACGTGCCCGGCCACATCAACGTCGACTTCAACGACGTCAAGACCATCATGGGCGAGCAGGGCAAGGCGATGATGGGCACCGCCACCGCTTCCGGCGTCGACCGCGCGCGCATCGCTGCCGAACAGGCAGTCGCATCGCCGCTGCTCGACGGCATCGACCTGTCCGGCGCGCGCGGCGTGCTGGTCAACGTCACCGCCAGCCGCAGCCTCAAGGGCAAGGAAATCAAGGAAGTCATGGCAACGGTGCGCGCCTTCGCCGCTCCCGACGCATCGATCGCCCAGGGTATCGCCTATGACGACGCCATGGGCGACGACATCCGCGTTACCGTGGTCGCCACCGGCCTCGGCCGCGCGCGCAAGAACGTGCAGCTGGTGCAGACACCGGTACTGCGCACCGGCACCCACAACGAGCCGATCATGCAGGGCGGCCTGATGGGCCAGGGCGCGGCACAGGGCGCAGGCTCCTTCCAGGGCCTGAGCAAGCCGGCTGTCTGGCGCCGCGAGTCGGCTTCCGACACCGTGCGCGCACTGGAAAAGAACGGCATGGAAACCTACGACATCCCGGCCTTCCTGCGCAAGCAGGCCGACTAAGACGTCCCCGGCCCCAAGCGGCCCGCCTCGCCAGTCCCGCGCCATGCAAGACAGGCAATAAAAGGGCATACTGCGGTTGGTACGCCGCGCCCCTCGTGAAAACGGGCGGCGCGGCGTTTTCATTGGCGCTGCCGGACCGACTTGCCGGCGCGGCGCCTGCGCATCACCATGCGACGCTATACAGCACGCAACACCCGATACACATTACAAGAGGACACATCATGACTATCAAAGTTGGCGACCGCCTGCCCGAAGGCACTCTCTCGGAATTCATCGAAGTGGAATCGGAAGGCTGCTCGCTCGGACCGAACAGCTTCAATGTCGGCGACATCGCAAAAGGCAAGAAGATCGCGATCTTCGGCCTGCCGGGCGCCTTCACCCCGACCTGCTCGGCCAAGCATGTGCCGGGCTATGTCGCCAATGCCGACCAGCTCAAGGCCAAGGGCGTGGACGAGATCTGGTGCATCTCGGTCAACGATCCCTTCGTGATGGGCGCATGGGGACGCGAACAGAAGTCCACCGGCATCGTGCGCATGATGGCCGACGGCGATGCGTCGTTCAGCAAGGCGATGGGCCTGGTTGCCGATGTGCCGAGGTTCGGCATGGGCACGCGCTCGCAGCGCTATTCGATGCTGGTCGAGGACGGCGTCGTCAAGCAGCTGAACGTGGAGCAGCCGGGCAAGTTCGAAGTCTCGAACGCGGAAACCTTGCTGGGACAGATTGCCTAACTCCGATCAGCCGCGGCGAAATCCGCATTGAAACAATAAGGGCCGGGAATTCCCGGCCCTTATTGTTTCCAATCCCTCCATTTGTTCGTGCTGCAACTACGGCGCCACCACTACGGCGCCACCACTACCTTCACCTGCGCCTCCTTCAGCACCTTCATCAGCGCTTCCGGCGGCTTGGCATCCGTAAACAGCATGTCCACCTGCGACAGGTGCGCCATCCGCACCAGCGCCTGCCGTCCGAACTTGTCGCGGTCGGCGACCAGCCACACCTCGCGCGACTGCTCGATGATGGTCTGCGCCACCTTGACTTCGCGGGCGTCGAAATCGCGCAGCGTGCCATCGGTCTCGATGCTGGAAATACCGATGATGCCGATATCGACCTTGAACTGCCGGATGAAGTCGATGGTGACTTCGCCGACGATGCCGCGGTCGCGCCCCCGCACCACGCCGCCGGCGATGATCACTTCGCATCCGGGATTGTCGGCCAGGATGGCCGCCACATTCAGGTTGTTGGTCACCACGTGCAGGCCATGGTGGTGCGACAGCGCCCGGGCAACTTCCTCGGTGGTGGTGCCGATATTGATCAGCAGCGAGCAGCCGGGCGGCACCTGCTTCGCCACCGCCTCGGCGATGCGCCGCTTGGCGTCGATGTTCATCACCTGGCGCTGGCTGTAGTCGATGTTTTCCACCGACGACGGCAGGCCCACGCCGCCGTGATACCTCGCCAGCAGCTTGGCTTCCTCCATCTGCTTGACGTCGCGGCGCACCGTCTGCGGCGTCACATCCAGCTCCTGCGCCAGTTCCTCCACTGACATCGTCACGCGCTGCCGCACGACTTCCAGCAAGCGCCTTTGACGTGGATTAAGAGTCATTCCTTCTCTCCAACTTCTCGTGTGTTGCACTCTAAAATACCAAAAACGAACAGAAACGAACAAATAAAAACAATAAATATGTTGATTTTGGTTCGGATGATGTCGTATCTTACGCGCATCATCTTACCGAGAATACACTTCAAGGGCGAGAACGGATGGAAAACAGTCAGCACATTCTGGAGTGCGACCTGCTGGTGGTCGGCGGCGGCATCAACGGTGCCGGCATCGCGCGCGATGCCGCCGGCCGCGGCCTGTCCGTCATCCTTTGCGAAAAGGACGACCTCGCCGCGCATACTTCCTCCGCCTCGACCAAGCTCATCCACGGCGGCCTGCGCTACCTGGAACACTATGAGTTCAACCTGGTGCGCAAGGCGCTGATCGAGCGTGAAGTGCTGCTGCGCGCGGCGCCGCATATCATGTGGCCGCTGCGTTTCGTGATGCCGCATGACAAGGGGCAGCGCCCGGGCTGGATGATCCGCGCCGGCCTGTTCCTGTACGACCGCCTGGCCCGGCGCGAACTGCTTCCCGGCTCGCAGGGCGTCGATCTGCGCAACCATCCCGCGGGTACGCCGCTCAAGCCGGAATTCACCCGCGGCTTCATCTATTCCGACGGTTGGGTCGACGATGCCCGCCTGGTCGTATTGAATGCCATCGATGCGGCCGAAAAGGGCGCCAGGATATTTACCCGCACCGCCTGCGAATCGGCGGCGCGCGAAGGCCGGCACTGGGTAGCGCGGCTGCGCAGGGCGGACGGAACGGCCGTCAATGTCAGGGCGCGCAGCCTGGTCAATGCCGCCGGCCCCTGGACCGCGCATTTCCTGCAGAACGCGGCGCAGCGCCCGTCGGCCAAGTCGCTGCGGCTGATCAAGGGCAGCCATATCGTGGTGCGCCGCCTGTTCGACCATCCCTATGCCTACATCTTCCAGCATCCGGACGGCCGCATCGTCTTCACCATTCCCTACGAGCAGGAATTCACGCTGGTCGGCACCACCGACATCGACTACCAGGGCGATGCCGGCAAGGTGGCGATCGACCAGCAGGAAATCGGCTACCTGTGCGAACTGGCCAACCGCTATTTCCGCAAGGCCATCACGCCGGGCGATGTGGTCTGGAGCTATTCCGGCGTGCGTCCGCTGGTCGAGGACGAAGCCGCCAGCGCCTCCGCCGTGACGCGCGACTACCGGCTCGAGCTCGATGGCGACGGCGCGCCCCTGCTTTCCGTCTTCGGCGGCAAGATCACCACCTTCCGCAAGCTGGCCGAGGAAGCGGTCGACATGCTGGCCGCAAACATGCCGGCGCCGTCGGTACGCAACGGCGCCTGGACCGAGCATGCCTGCCTGCCCGGCGGCGACCTGTTCGGCCCCGAGCCGAGCAACCGCGCGGTCAGCGAATTCGACAGCTTCGTGCAGGACATGCAGCGCAAATATCCCTGGCTGCCGCCGTCGCTGGTGGCGCGCTATGCCCGCGCCTACGGCACGCGCATCGATGCGCTGCTGAGCGGACGCACCCGCATGGCCGACATGGGCGAAGAAATCGCGCCCGGCCTGTTCGTGGCCGAGGTGAATTACCTGATGCACAGGGAATGGGCGACGACGGCCGGCGACATCCTCTGGCGCCGATCCAAGCTCGGGCTGCACGTACCGCCCGGGACCGAAGCCCGGCTGGATGAATGGATGCAGGCGAGGAGAGCCGCGGCATGAGGTGAAACCCGGCTTGAAGAAAACACAGATCGCACCGGCACAGGTACATGCGGAATAACAGGCGGCAGGAAATTTCAAGGAGACAGACAGCGTGCATTTGGCATTGGAAAACGTCAGCAGGAAGCAGGGCGCGGAAGATCACATCTATCCGCTGTCGCTTGCGCTGGTACCGGGCACCATCAATGTCCTGCTGGGAACGACGCGCGCCGGCAAGACGTCGCTAATGCGGCTCATGGCCGGGCTCGACCGGCCGAGCGGCGGCCGCGTGCTGGCCGATGGCAAGGATGTCACCGGCGTGTCGGTGCGCGACCGCGACCTGGCCATGGTGTACCAGCAGTTCGTCAACTATCCGTCATTCACCGTCTTCGACAACATCGCCTCGCCGCTGCGCATCAAGCGCGTGCCCGAAGCCGAGGTGAAAAAGCGCGTGACCGCCATGGCCGAACGCCTGCACATCACGCCCTACCTGCAGCGCTCGCCGGCGGAGCTTTCCGGCGGACAGCAGCAGCGCACCGCGCTGGCGCGCGCGCTGATCAAGGACGCCGGCCTGCTGCTGCTCGACGAGCCGCTGGTCAATCTCGATTACAAGCTGCGCGAGGAACTGCGCAGCGAACTGAGCGAACTCTTTTCCGAGGGCAGGACCACCGTCGTCTATGCGACCACCGAGCCGCTGGAAGCGCTGCAGCTGGGCGGCCACGTCTGTGTCCTGCATGAAGGCCGGCTGCTGCAGAGCGGCCCGACGGTCGATGTCTTCAATGCACCGAATTCTATCCAGGCGGCGCGCACCTTCAGCGATCCGCCGATCAACCTGATACCGGCAAGCATCGATGCCGATGGCCGGGCGCGGCTCGCCAATGAAGTGACGATACCCCTGAACGCCGCGCAACTGCAGGCGGCGGCCCGGCATCCGCATCTGGTCGCCGGCATCCGCGCGCACAGCCTGCACCTGCGCGCCCGCCATGCCGACGATGTGGCGATCGACGCCGAGGTCGAGCTGTCGGAAATCAGCGGCTCGGAAACCTATATCCACGTGCATCGCGGCTCCATTGCGCTGGTCGCGCAGTTGCCCGGCGTGCATGACCTGGAACTCGGTTCGCGCTGCAGCCTGTATTGCCGGCCGGGCGACCTGTTCCTGTTCGCCTCCGACGGCACGCTGCTGTTTGCGCCCGGGCAGGCAACCACACCGGCAGGAGCATAGGCATGGCCCGCATCGAACTCAAGGACCTGGCCCATGCCTACAAGCCCAATCCCGCCGGGCCGGCCGACTACGCGCTGCGCCCGATGAACATGCAATGGGACGACGGCGGCGCCTATGCGCTGCTCGGCCCCTCGGGCTGCGGCAAGACCACGCTGCTCAACATCATCTCCGGCCTGGTGCGGCCCTCGCACGGACGGGTGCTGTTCGACGGCAAGGATGTGACCGACCTGCCGCCGGAAGCGCGCAATATCGCCCAGGTGTTCCAGTTTCCGGTCATTTACGACACCATGACGGTGTTCGACAATCTCGCTTTTCCGCTGCGCAACCGCGGCTGGAAAACCGCCGACATCAACCGCCGCGTGCAGCAGGTGGCCGAGATGCTGGAACTGACGCCGGACCTGAAGCACCGCGCCAGCGGCCTGTCGGTCGATGCCAAGCAAAAGATTTCCCTCGGCCGCGGACTGGTGCGGCCTGACGTGGCGGCGGTGCTGTTCGACGAACCGCTGACCGTGATCGACCCGCACCTGAAATGGCTGCTGCGCCGCAAGCTCAAGGAAATCCATCATGAACTCCGGCTCTCGCTGATCTATGTCACCCATGACCAGGTCGAGGCGCTGACCTTCGCCGACAAGGTGGTGGTGATGACCCAGGGGGAAGTGGTGCAGGCCGGCAGCGCGCAGGAATTGTTCGAGCAGCCGGCGCACACCTTCGTCGGCTACTTCATCGGCAATCCCGGCATGAACCTGCTGCCGTGCACGGTGCGCGACGGCATGGCGCAGCTCGACGGCGGCGGCATTCCGCTGGGCGGCATTCCGCTGGGCGGCATCCCGCTGGCGCCGGCAGCCGCTGCGGCACTGCAGGGCGCGCAGGGCGGCATCACGCTTGGCATCCGACCCGAATTCGTCGAGTGCGAAGCACTGCCGCAGACGGGCACGGTGGCAGCGACCGCCACCGCGGTGCGCAACCTCGGTACGCATTACCTCGCCGAGTTCCGGCTCGGCAGCCATGTGCTGGCCGCCAAGCTCAGGCAGATCGATGCCCGCGCGGGAGATACCGTGCACCTGCGCCTGCCGCCGGAGCGCACACTCTATTACGTCAACGACAAGCGGGTGGCCTGACATGAAAACCCATAACAATCGCGCCTGGTTCCTGATCCTGCCGGTGATTCTCTGCGTCGCCTTCTCGGCCATCGTGCCGCTGATGACCATCGTCAATTACTCGGTGCAGGACATCCTCAGTCCGACCCAGCATGTGTTCGTCGGCACCGAGTGGTTCAAGATGGTGATGCGCGACAGCGAGCTGCACGGTGCGCTGTACCGGCAGATGCTGTTCTCGCTGTCGGTGCTGGCCATCCAGATCCCGCTCGGCATTCTGATCGCGCTGACCATGCCGGCGCAGGGCTGGAAGGCTTCGCTGTCGCTGGTGCTGATCGCCTTGCCGCTGCTCATTCCCTGGAACGTGGTCGGCACCATCTGGCAGATCTTCGGCCGCGGTGACATCGGCCTGCTCGGCTATGGCTTGAACAGCCTCGGCATGGATTACAACTACACCGGCGATTCGCTGGATGCCTGGATCACCGTGCTGGTGATGGATGTCTGGCACTGGACGCCGCTGGTGGTGCTGCTCTGCTATGCGGGCCTGCGCGCGATTCCCGACGCCTATTACCAGGCGGCGCGCATCGACGGCGCCTCGCGCTGGGCGGTGTTCCGCTTCATCCAGCTGCCCAAGCTGCGCAACGTATTGATGATCGCGGTGCTGCTGCGCTTCATGGACAGTTTCATGATCTATACCGAACCCTTCGTGCTGACCGGCGGCGGACCCGGCAACGCCACCACCTTCCTGTCGCAATACCTGACGCAGAAGGCGGTCGGCCAGTTCGACCTCGGACCGGCCGCGGCCTTTTCGCTGATCTATTTCCTGATCATCCTGCTGTTCTGCTTCGTGCTCTACAACTGGATGCAGCGCGTCGGCACGGGAGACCAGAAATGATGAGCAAACGCCTGACCTCGCCTATCCTGATCGTCTACCTGCTGCTGTCGCTGCTGCCGATCTACTGGATGCTCAACATGTCGCTCAAGACCAATGAGGAAATCACCGGCGCCTTGACGATGTGGCCGAGCAACCTGACCTTCGACAACTTCAAGACCATCTTCACCGATCCGTCCTGGTATGACGGCTACATCAATTCCATCATCTATGTGGCCATCAACATGGTGCTGTCGGTGGCGGTGGCCCTGCCGGCCGCGTATGCGTTCTCGCGCTATACCTTCCTCGGCGACAAGCACCTGTTCTTCTGGCTGCTGACCAACCGCATGACGCCGCCGGCGGTGTTCCTGCTGCCGTTCTTCCAGCTGTACTCGACGGTCGGCCTGATGGATACCCACCTGGCGGTGGCGCTGGCGCACATGGTGTTCAACGTGCCGCTGGCGGTATGGATCCTGGAAGGCTTCATGTCGGGCATTCCCAAGGAGATCGACGAGACTGCCTACATCGACGGCTACAGTTTCCCGAAATTCTTCATCCGCATCTTCCTGCCGATGATCAAGTCCGGTGTCGGCGTCACCGCCTTCTTCTGCTTCATGTTCAGCTGGGTGGAACTGCTGCTGGCGCGCACGCTGACCTCGGTCAACGCCAAGCCGATCGCCGCCACCATGACGCGCACGGTATCGGCCGCCGGCATGGACTGGGGCGTGCTGGCCGCCGCCGGCGTGCTGACCATCGTGCCCGGCGCGCTGGTGATCTGGTTCGTGCGGCATTACATTGCCAAGGGCTTTGCCATGGGGAGGGTGTGACATGGAAAACATGCTTGCCTGGATGGCGTGGACGCCGCCGGTGGCCATCTTCTTCAGTCTCATCGTGCTGATGCTGATCGGCATGACGATCTGGGAAATGCGCGCGCCGACGGTGGAGCGCAAGGGTTTTCTGCCGATCAGCACGACGCGCGGCGACCGTCTGTTCATCGGCCTGCTGACCGCGGCCTACGTCAACCTGATCTGGGCCGGCATGACCGAGCTGCATCAGGCGATCGGCGCCGCGGTCGGATTCATGGTGTTGTTGATTGTGATGCGCTGGGGCTGACTCGCGCCGCGGCACGGGCGGAAATCTTCCCGCCGTTCCGTGCTTTCTGTCTACGGGAAGGTGATAAAAAGAGGTGGAGATATGAGAGTGAAACTGACAGCAATAGCGGCTGCGGCGATGCTGGCATCGGGCGCATCCTGGGCCGACATGAAGGCGGCCGAAAAATGGGTGGACCAGGAATTCCAGCCATCCACGCTGAGCAAGCAGCAGCAGCTCGAAGAGATGAAGTGGTTCATTGCCGCCGCCGAGAAGCTCAAGGCCAAGGGCGTCAAGGAAATCAACGTGGTGTCGGAAACCATCGATACCCACGTCTACGAATCCAAGACGCTGGCCAAGGCCTTCACCGAGATCACCGGCATCACCGTCAAGCACGACCTGATCCAGGAAGGCGACGTCGTGGAAAAGCTGCAGACCTCGATGCAGTCGGGCAAGAGCATCTACGACGGCTGGATTTCCGATTCCGACCTGATCGGCACCCATTACCGCTATGGCGCGATCGAGCCCCTGTCCGACTACATGAGCGGCAAGGGCAAGGACTTCACCAATCCCAATCTCGACCTCAAGGATTTCATCGGCACCAGCTTCACCACCGCGCCCGACGGCAAGCTCTACCAGCTGCCCGACCAGCAGTTCGCCAATCTCTACTGGTTCCGCGCCGACTGGTTCGAGCGCCAGGACCTGAAGGACAAGTTCAAGGCCAAGTACGGCTACGACCTCGGCGTGCCGGTCAACTGGTCGGCCTATGAGGACATTGCCAATTTCTTTACCAACGACGTCAAGGAAATCGACGGCAAGAAGGTCTACGGCCACATGGACTACGGCAAGAAGGATCCGTCGCTCGGCTGGCGCTTCACCGATGCCTGGCTGTCGATGGCCGGCACCGCCGACAAGGGCATTCCCAACGGCCAGCCGGTCGACGAATGGGGCATCCGCGTCGCCAACGACAAGTGCACGCCGGTCGGCGCCTCGGTCGCGCGCGGCGGCGCCACCAATTCTCCGGCGGCCGTGTATGCGCTGACCAAGTATGTCGACTGGATGAAGAAGTACGCGCCGCCGCAGGCCAACGGCATGACCTTCTCCGAAGCCGGCCCGGTGCCGGGGCAGGGCGAGATCGCGCAGCAGATCTTCTGGTACACCGCCTTCACCGCGCCGATGACCAAGGCCGCCGCCGTCATCAACCAGGACGGCACGCCGAAATGGCGCATGGCGCCCGGCCCGCACGGCCCGTACTGGAAGGAAGGCATGCAGAACGGCTACCAGGACGTCGGTTCCTGGACCTTCTTCAAGTCGACGCCGGACGACCGCAAGGCGGCCGCATGGCTGTATGCGCAGTTCGTCAATGCCAAGACCACGTCGCTGAAGAAGTCCATCGTCGGCGTCACCTTCGTGCGCGACTCCGATATCCGCCATGAATACTTCACCAAGAATGCGGCGAAGTACGGCGGCCTGATCGAGTTCTACCGCAGCCCGGCGCGGGTAGCATGGACACCGACCGGCACCAACGTGCCCGATTATCCGAAGCTGGCGCAGCTGTGGTGGAAGAATGTCGCCACCGCGGTCACCGGCGAGAGGACGCCGCAGGCCGCGATGGATACCCTGGCCGATGAAATGGACCAGGTGATGTCGCGCCTGGAACGCGCGGGCATGAAGAACTGCGCGCCGAAGCTCAATCCGAAAGGCGATCCGAACAAGTACCTGTCCGACACCGGCGCGCCGTGGAAGAAGCTGGCCAATGAAAAGCCGAAAGGCGAAACCATTGCCTACGACAAGCTGCTGCAGGCCTGGAAGGAAGGCCGCGTGAAGTAATATCATGCTGGTTGATGGCAGGCGCGGCGCAGGCTGCGCCTGCCATTCGGGTTTTCCGTCGTTTCGCAATCAGCAGCAAGCAGCAATTGGATTGGCATCATCATGGAGTGCGTCCGGTGACACAATACATTCTTGCCCTCGACCAGGGTACGACCAGCTCACGCGCGATTCTTTTCGACCATGCGGGTCTTCCGCACGGCATCGCGCAGCAGGAATTCCGCCAGATATTCCCGCATTCCGGCTGGGTGGAGCATGACGCCGGCGAGATCTGGCAAAGCCAGCTGGCGGTGGCGCAGCAGGTATTGAAGGAAAACGGCGTCAGCGCGAAGGACATTGCCGCCATCGGCATCACCAACCAGCGCGAGACCGTGGTGCTGTGGGACCGCGCCAGCGGCGAACCGGTCGCCAATGCCATCGTCTGGCAGGACCACCGCACCGCCGGCCTGTGCGATGCCTTGCGGGAGCAGGGCAAGGCCGACATTTTCCTGAAGAAGACGGGTCTTGTGCTGGACGCCTATTTTTCAGGCACCAAGCTCAAGTGGCTGCTCGACAATGTGCCCGGAGCGCGCGCCCGTGCCGAGCGCGGCGAACTTGCGTTCGGCACGGTCGACTCCTGGCTGATCTACAAATTGTGCGGACGCCATGTCGCCGACACCAGCAATGCTTCCCGCACCCTGCTGTTCAATATCCACACCATGCAATGGGACGAGGAACTGCTGGCCTTGCTCGACGTGCCGGCCAGCCTGCTGCCGGAAGTGGTGCCGAGCAGCGGCATCGTCGGCCACAGCGGCGCCGATCTGTTCGGCGCTCCCATCCCGATTGCTGGCATCGCTGGCGACCAGCAGGCCGCCACCTTCGGCCAGGCCTGCCACCGGCCCGGCATGGCAAAGAATACCTACGGGACAGGCTGCTTCATGCTGCTTAATACCGGCAAGCAGGCGATCGCCTCGCGCAACAATTTGCTCACCACGGTCGGCTGGACGCTCAACGGCCAGTCGGATTACATGCTCGAAGGCAGCGTGTTCAACGCCGGCGCCGCGGTGCAATGGCTGCGCGACGGTCTGGGCATCATCAACACTTCGGCCGAAGTGGAAGCGCTTGCGCAAAGCGTGCCCGACACCGGCGGCGTCTTTTTCGTGCCCGCATTTGCCGGCCTCGGCGCGCCGTACTGGGATGCCTATGCGCGCGGCACCATCGTCGGCATCAGCCGCGGCACGACAAAGGCGCACATCGCACGCGCCACCCTGGCAGGCATTGCCTATCAAAGCGCCGACGTGCTGGAAGCGATGCAGCGTGATGCCGCGATAAGCCTGACCGAATTGCGCGTCGATGGCGGCGCCGCCCGCAATGATCTCCTGATGCAGTTCCAGGCGGATGTGCTCGGCGTGCCGGTGGTGCGGCCCACCGTTACCGAAACAACTTCCCTCGGCGCAGCCTATCTTGCCGGGCTGGCGGTCGGCTACTGGCAGTCGCAGGAGGAAATCGCCGCGCAATGGCAGGCGGAAAAACGCTTCGAGCCTGTCATGTCGGCCGAGGAAAGGACCGAGCGGCTGGCGCAATGGCGGCGGGCCGTGCAGCGGTCCCAGCAATGGCTGGAATGAGTTTGCCTGACTTCGTCAGGCAATATATTTGCAAGCTTGCCAGGAAGTACTTTAGCGTGGTGTAAGCCCAACATGGCTTACATCCCTTAACAACTGACCCATGGGTAAGTTGTTATACTTCCACAATGCTCAAACAAAGAACCGTCAAACAACTCGTCAAAACCACTGGCGTCGGGCTGCATTCCGGCACCAAGGTCGAGCTTACCCTGCGTCCCGCCGCGCCGGACACCGGTATCGTGTTCCGCCGCGTCGACCTGACTCCGCCGGTCGACCTGCCCGCGAGCGCCACCGGCGTCGGCGATACCCGCATGGCTTCCGTGCTGGATCGTGACGGGGCAAGGGTGTCGACGGTCGAGCATCTGATGTCGGCCTGTGCCGGTCTCGGCATCGACAATCTGTATGTCGATGTCACCGCCGAAGAAATTCCGATCATGGACGGCTCGGCCGCCTCCTTTGTCTTTCTCCTGCAGCAGGCCGGATTGCAGGAACAGAATGTTCCCAAGAAATTCATTCGCGTGAAGAAGCCGGTTGAAGTCCGCGAAGGCAAGGGCGCCCAGGAGAAATGGGCCCGTCTTGAGCCGTACGACGGTTTCCGCCTGAAGTTCTTCATCGAATTCAACCATCCCGCCGTCGATGTCACCGGGCAGTACGCGGAAGTCGATTTCGAAGCGGAATCCTATGTCAAGGAAATCGCCCGTGCGCGCACCTTCGGTTTCATGCAGGATGTCGAGACGCTGCGCGGCATGGGGCTGGCCCGCGGCGGTTCGCTGGAGAACGCGATCGTGATGGACGAGTACCGCATCCTGAATGCCGACGGTCTCCGGTATGACAATGAATTCGTGCGGCACAAGATCCTCGACGCCATCGGCGACCTGTACCTGGTCGGTCATCCGCTGCTGGCAAGCTACACCGCACACAAGTCCGGGCATACGCTCAACAATCTCTTGCTGCGGGAACTGCTGGCCCACCCCGACGCCTACGAGATCGTGACCTTTTCCTCAGCCGACGGCGCACCCCGCGCCTATGCGCAGCAGACGCGGCAGGAATGGGCTTTCAATTAATTTGCTGCAGCTGATGCCATAGTCATGCCGTGCGGTTAGCGCCCCATGTTTGAGGCGCTTGCCATGTCGCGTCGTCACGCCTTGTTCCAGCAGCAATCTGCCTCGGCCCTGACTAAGCCACCAGGCCGGTCAGGGCGAAAACGCTCTAGCGACTGCCGTGATGCCGCCTCACCATGGCATCCAGCGCCGCCTTCAAGGCTTCATTCTGCGGGGAATCGTCGAGCGATTCCTTCAGGTCGGCCAGCGCCGACAAGGCTTGCGAAGGCAGCTTTATCTGCTTGACCGGCCTTGGTCTTTCGACAAGCTTTCTTACTTGCACTTTCAACCGTATTGCGCTAACCTGCCAGCCCCGCTGCAGCAGGGCTTCTTGCAACTTCGGCAATTGTTGCTTCAGCCTGGCGGCAAGTGCGGCGTTAGGTATCGAAAAAACAAGTTGTCCGGCGTCGAACTGCACTACCGAACAGACGTCAAATACCGCGGGAAGAATTGCCCTGCAATCCTGTTGCAGCGCAGCCATCCGTTTCACCGCAGGCAACAGCGCAGCCATCTTGTCGTCGGCGCGCAAATAATCAGTTATGCCTTGAGCGGTTCGCTTAGCCGAACCGCGAGTTGTTCTTGTGCCTGGCTGAAAATTGAGAAATGAGGGCGGGCGAGTCATGCCCGGAACCTTATCACACCTCATCCATGATGGACGAATCGCAGGAGTCGTAATGCAAATTATCCTGTTGCACCCGCGCTTTAATGCCAAGTCTGTCACGCTTACCCATTGGCATCTGATCCTCGCAGCGCTGGCTTTCCTCATTGCCGTCATCGCATCGGCCTCGCTTCTCTACTATTTCACCTTCCGCCACGCCACCGAACTCAATATCCCGCTCGTGCGCGAAGCACTCGCATCCGCTACCCAGGATGACACCGACAAGAAAGACAGGTATGTCAGGGAGAACCTGACCGCCATGGCAATGAAGCTGGGCGAGATGCAGGCGCAATTGATGCGTCTCGACGCGCTGGGAGAACGGGTGCAGGGACTTGCGGGGGTCAAGCCGCAGGAATTCAATTTCAAGGAATTGCCGGGACGAGGCGGTGCCGCGCCGTCGAGCCTCAAGCAGAAAAACCTGAGCATGAGCGAATTCCAGCAATTGCTGGAAGCCACCGCGAAGGATGTCGAACACCGTGCCGACTACATGAACGTGGTGGAAAGCACTTTGATGAGCCAGAAGATCAAGTCCAAGCTGCTGCCGACCACGCAGCCGGTCAATGGCAGCTATAACGCTTCCGGCTTCGGCTGGCGCCTCGATCCCTTCAGCGGACGCAGCGCCTTCCACGAAGGCATTGATTTCGCCGCCGCGCCCGGCACACCCATTGTTGCCGCCGCCGGAGGTGTCGTGATCGCCGCGGAATATCATCACCAATTCGGCAACATGCTGGAGATCGACCACGGCAACGACATGGTCACCCGCTATGCCCATGCATCCCGGCTGCACGTCAAGCTGGGCGATATCGTCAAGCGCGGCCAGCATGTGGCCGACATCGGTTCCACCGGCCGTTCGACGGGGGCGCATCTGCACTTCGAAGTCCTGGTCAAGGGGGTGCAGCAGGATCCCCACAAGTTTCTCGCTGCCGGGGCGGACCAGGCCAAGCTTGCCGCGCTGGCGGCGAAGAACTGAGTCTTGCCGGCAGAGTGTTGAGGGGGCGCTATTGTTTCCTGAAGATCAATCCCCATGTTCCTCGCGAATGCATCGTCCGCATCTATCCGCAAGGCACTGATCATGGATCAAGCGAAGCTCTGCGGGCTGCATGATAGAATCCGCAATTTAGCCAAGGTTCGGACACTGCGAGCTTAATCCCGGGACTCGCGGGCCATTATCAGAATTCAAGCATGTCATTACTGACCCAGATTTTCGGCAGTCGCAACCAGCGACTGGTCAAGCAATACCAAAAGATCGTCCGCGAGATCAACGCGCTCGAGCCGGCCATGGAAAAGCTGTCCGACGCCGAGTTGCAGGCAAAGACGCCGGAGTTCAAGGAGCGCATCGCCAAGGGCACCTCCCTCGACGCCATTCTGCCCGAGGCATTCGCGGTGTGCCGCGAGGCCAGCAAGCGCGTGCTCAAGATGCGGCATTTCGATGTCCAGCTGATCGGCGGCATGGTGCTCCATTACGGCAAGATCGCCGAAATGGGAACCGGCGAGGGCAAGACTCTGATGGCGACGCTGGCGGCCTATCTCAATGCGCTGTCCGGCAAGGGCGTGCATGTGGTGACCGTCAACGACTACCTCGCCCAGCGCGATGCCGAGTGGATGGGCAGGCTGTACGGCTGGCTGGGACTGACCACCGGCATCAATCTGTCGCAGATGGCGCACGACGTCAAGCAGGCAGCCTATGCCGCCGACATCACCTACGGCACCAACAACGAATTCGGTTTCGATTACCTGCGCGACAACATGGTGTACGACACGGGCGACCGCGTGCAGCGCAGCCTGAATTTCGCCATCGTCGATGAAGTCGATTCCATCCTGATCGATGAAGCGCGGACGCCGCTGATCATTTCCGGCCAGGCCGAAGATCACACCGACATGTACGTCAAGATGAATGGCGTGCCGCCGCTGCTGACATTGCAGATCGGCGAAGAAACGCCGGACGGCAAGGGCAAGATCGAGGTGCCCGGCGACTATACCAAGGACGAGAAAACCCACCAGGTGCTGCTGACCGAGTCAGGCCATGAAAAGGCCGAGCAGATCCTGACCCGCATGGGCCTGCTGCCGGAAGGGGCATCGCTGTACGACCCGGCCAACATCACCCTGATCCATCACCTGTACGCGGCGCTGCGCGCCCATACGCTGTACCACAAGGACCAGCATTACGTGGTGCAGAACGGCGAAGTGGTGATCGTCGACGAATTCACCGGACGCCTGATGACGGGCCGCCGCTGGTCCGAAGGCCTGCACCAGGCGGTCGAAGCCAAGGAAGGCGTCAAGATCCAGAACGAGAACCAGACGCTGGCCTCGATCACCTTCCAGAATTACTTCCGCATGTACGGCAAGCTAGCCGGCATGACCGGCACCGCCGATACCGAAGCTTACGAATTCCAGGAAATCTACGGCCTCGAAACCGTGGTCATTCCGCCCAATCGTCCGAGCCAGCGCAAGGATCGCCAGGATCAGGTGTACAAGAGCGCGCAGGAGAAATACAACGCGATGCTCGCCGACATCCAGGACTGCTACGAGCGCGGCCAGCCGGTGCTGGTGGGCACCACCTCGATCGAGAACTCCGAACTCCTGTCGGGCATCCTGACCAAGGCGCAGCTGCCGCACAATGTGCTGAATGCGAAACAGCATGCGCGCGAAGCGGAAATCGTCGCCCAGGCAGGGCGTCCGAAGATGATCACCATCGCCACCAACATGGCGGGCCGCGGCACCGACATCGTTTTGGGCGGCAATGTCGAGAAGCAGATCCAGATCATCGAAAGCGATCCCAGCCTGAGCGATGCCGACAAGGCTGCGCAGGCCAAGACCCTGCGCGATGAATGGCAGTCGCTGCACGACCATGTCGTCACGGCGGGCGGCCTGCACATCATCGGCACCGAGCGCCATGAGTCGCGGCGCGTCGACAACCAGCTGCGCGGCCGTTCCGGACGCCAGGGCGATCCGGGTTCCTCCCGCTTCTACCTGTCGCTCGACGATCCGCTACTGCGCATCTTCGCCGGCGACCGCGTGCGCGCCATCATGGACCGCCTGAAGATGCCGGAAGGCGAGCCGATCGAGGCCGGCATCGTCAGCCGCTCGATCGAATCGGCGCAGCGCAAGGTGGAGGCGCGCAACTTCGATATCCGCAAGCAGCTGCTCGAATACGACGATGTCGCCAACGACCAGCGTAAGGTGATCTACCAGCAGCGCAATGAGCTGCTGGAATCCAAGGACGTTTCCGAACTGATCGCCGCGCTGCGCCAGGGCATGTTCAGCGACCTGTTCCGCGAACATGTTCCGGCCGACTCGATGGAAGAGCAGTGGGACATCAAGGGTCTCGAAGCCGTGCTGTCCAATGACTGGCAGCTCGACGTTCCGCTGTCGAGCATGCTGGAGGCCGAACCCAACCTGACCGATGAGGATCTGCTGGAGCGCGTGCTCAAGGCAGCCGATGACGCCTATAACGCCAAGGTGGAAGTGATCGGCAAGGAAGCCTTCGGCGGCTTCGAGCGCAGCGTGATGTTGCAGAGCATCGATACCCACTGGCGCGAGCATCTGGCGGCGCTGGACCACCTGCGCCAGGGCATCCACCTGCGCGGCTATGCGCAAAAGAATCCGAAGCAGGAATACAAGCGCGAAGCCTTCGAGCTGTTCGGCCAGATGCTGGACCTGATCAAGAACGAGGTGGTGCGCATCGTAATGACCGTCCGCATCCAGTCGCGCGAGGAAATCGATGCGGCCGAAGAGCAGCTGTCGCATTCGCACGTGGAAAACCTGCATTTCCAGCATGCAGACTTCAATCCGAATGCCGCTCCCGAAGAATTGCTGGCACCCGTGGCGACCGCCGAGGATGCGCAGCGCCAGGCGGAAGCAGCCAATCTTCCGAAGGTTGGCCGCAACGACCCTTGCCCCTGCGGCAGCGGCAAGAAGTACAAGCAGTGCCATGGCAAGCTGAGCTGACAGTCGAACGCAAGACGCCTGCAAGAGAGGCGGGAAATGAAAAAGGGACAGGGCAACCTGTCCCTTTTTCATTGCGGCGGAGTGCCCGCCTGTGCTGCATGCCGGCGCGATCTGAATGCACTGGCCCGGCATGGCCCTGCATGGTCAGGCGCATCAAGCGTCCGATGCGTTTACAATACCGCTCTTGTCCAATCGCCCCACGAGCAACTCCGCCATGGCCGTCAATCTTCCGCTTCCCGTACCTGCCAATCTGAAACCCGTCGCCGGCATCGAGCTCGGTTATGCCGAAGCCGGCGTCCGCAAGACCAACCGCAAGGACCTGCTGGTAATACGCCTGGCGCCGACGGCAACCGTTGCCGGAGTCTTCACTAAAAACCGTTTCTGCGCGGCACCCGTGCAGGTTTGCAAGACCCATCTCGACAAGCTGGCTACATCCAGTGCGCCGATCCGCGCGCTGGTGATCAATACCGGCAATGCCAATGCCGGCACCGGCGAGTCCGGCCTTGCCAATGCCAATACCACCTGTGCCGCGCTGGCGGAACTGCTGGGTTGCGACGCGTCGCAGATCCTGCCGTTTTCCACCGGCGTCATCCTCGAGCCCTTGCCGGTCGACCGCATCAAGGCCGGCCTGCCGCAGGCGATTGCCAATCTCAAGGCCGACAACTGGTACAACGCCGCCGAGTCCATCATGACCACCGACACGCAGCCGAAGGCGGCATCGCGCACGGTGACCATCTCCGGCAAGAGCGTCACGCTGACCGGCATCAGCAAGGGCGCGGGCATGATCAAGCCCAACATGGCGACCATGCTCGGCTACCTCGCGATGGATGCGAAAGTGCCGCAGCCGCTGCTCGAACGCATGGTCAGGGATGCGGCCGACAAGTCCTTCAACTGCATCACCATCGACGGCGACACCTCGACCAACGATTCCTTCATGCTGATCGCCACTGGCGCCGGCCAGCTCGAAGTCAGCGATGCCCAGTCGCCCGACTATGCGGAACTGTCGGCGGCGGTCACATCGATTTCCCAGGAGCTCGCGCAGATGATCGTGCGCGACGGCGAAGGCGCGACCAAGTTCATGACCATCACCGTGGAAGAGGGTGGCAGTGTCGAGGAGTGCCGCCAGATCGCATACTCGATCGGCCACTCGCCCCTGGTCAAGACGGCTTTCTATGCGTCCGATCCCAACCTCGGCCGCATTCTTGCCGCGATCGGCTATGCCGGCATCGGCGATCTCGATGTCAGCAAGATCAATCTCTACCTCGACGATGTCTGGGTCGCCAAGGACGGCGGGCGCAACCCCGACTACAAGGAAGAGGACGGCCAGCGCGTGATGAAGCAGAGCGAGATCACGATCCGCGTCAGGCTGGCCCGCGGCAGCGCTGCGGCCACCATCTGGACCTGCGACCTCTCGCATGACTACGTCAGCATCAATGCCGATTACCGTTCCTGATTGACTCCATGACGCAACTCGACCAGTTCCTGACGCGCGCCGAAGCGCTGCTCGCCCGCATCGAAGCCTTTCTTCCGCAAGCCACCCCGGCGCCCGACTGGAGCGCGGCTACCGCCTTCCGCTGGCGCAAGCGGGGCGGCAAGGAAGCCCGAGGCTACCTGCAGCCGGTATCCCATCCGGCGCGCATCGCCCTGTCCGACCTGCATAACATCGAAGCGCAGAAACAGCAGATCGAGCAGAACACCCGGCAATTCGTTGAAGGCCGTCCGGCCAATAATGTGCTGCTGACGGGTGCGCGCGGCACCGGCAAATCCTCGCTGATCAAGGCCTGCCTGAACCAGTTTTCCGACCAGGGCCTGCGCCTGATCGAAGTCGACAAGGACGACCTCAGCGACCTGCCCGATATCGTCGACCTGGTGGCCTCGCGTCCGGAACGCTTCGTGATCTTCTGCGACGACCTGTCGTTCGAGGAAGGCGAGAGCGGCTACAAGGCGTTGAAGGTGGCGCTCGACGGCAGCATTGCCGCGCAGTCCGACAACGTGCTGATCTATGCGACATCGAACCGGCGCCACCTGCTGCCGGAGCGCATGTCCGACAATGCCGGCTATACCCATACCGAGGACGGTGACCTGCATCCTGGCGAAACGGTCGAGGAAAAGATTTCGCTGTCCGAGCGCTTTGGCCTGTGGGTGTCGTTCTATCCGTTCAAGCAGGACGATTATCTCGACATCGTGGCCCACTGGCTGCGCCACTTCGGCTGCGATGCGCAGCAGATCGAAGAGTCCCGCGGCGACGCACTGCGCTGGGCGCTGCAGCGCGGCTCCCGCTCCGGCCGCGTGGCCTTCCAATTCGCCCGCGATCATGCGGGCAAGACGGCGCGCTGAACGGCGTTGATCCCATGACCGCCAAGTCCGCTTCCCCCATCGACGTCGCCGTCGGCATCCTGATGAAACCCAACGGCGACGTGCTGCTCGGCCAGCGCCCGGAGGGCAAGCCCTATTCGGGCTATTGGGAATTCCCCGGCGGCAAGGTCGAGCCGGATGAATCGATCCTGGAGGCGCTCAAGCGGGAATTCGTCGAGGAACTGGGCATCGAGGTGGTATCGGCCGAACCCTGGTGCGGCGTCGAACATGTCTACCCGCACGCGCATGTGCGCCTGCATTTCTACATCAGCCGCGAATGGAGAGGCGAGCCGCAAAGCCTGGAAGGACAAGCTTTCGCCTGGCAGGGCACGCTCGGCGTCGAGCCGCTGCTGCCCGCCACCATTCCTCTGATCGAATGGCTGGATCGGGTTCGTTACGCCTGAAGTCTCAACCGATGCAATGAGCGTATTGAATTCAATACGCTGTATGTATTCGTATACACATCCGTAAGCCTCTGAAATATAAGAAAAAATGTTATCGAACGCCGGGTGTGTATCGAATTGTGTACGCCTGTTCTTCGCGTATGTACGGGTTCGTCCGTTAAGTCCTTGAATCCGCGAGGGTTTTTGCTTGGCACATATGTTGCTGAAATGCCTTCGACCGGTGCGGCTACTTTGCGCCATGGCCGGCATCTTCGGAGACAAAACCCATGTCAGAGCAGGGAGCGTGCGCAGGCGCGGTCTTGACCATCGATCTCGGCGCGATAGCTGACAATTACCGGCTGCTGCGTCAGCGCTCGCCGCAAGCGGTATGCGGTGCGGCCGTCAAGGCGGATGCCTACGGACTGGGAGCAGATCGGGTTGCCACAGCACTGGCGAACGCGGGCTGCCGGCATTTCTTTGTCGCCCACCTTGACGAAGGCATCCAGCTCAGGCGGCATCTCCCGGCGCATGCTGAAATCTATGTCCTCCACGGCCAGTCTCCGGGCGCGGAGATGGAATGCGTTTACCATCGCCTGACGCCCGTACTCAACAGCACCAACCAGATCGCAGATTGGCGCGCACTGGCGAGGCGGCTGGACCGCGCCCTGCCAGCCATCGTCCAGGTCGACAGCGGCATGTCGCGCCTCGGGCTTTCCGGAGCGGAAGTCGATGCGCTGCTGGACGATCCGGAAGGCTTGCATGGCGTCGAGTTGCGCTATCTGATGAGCCATCTGGCCTGTGCCGAAGCCCAGGATCACCCCATGAACGAGGCACAGCTGTCGGCCTTCGAAGCAGTGCGTGCCCGCTTTCCGGCCTGCAAGGCAAGCCTCGCCAATTCCTCGGGAATCTTTCTCGGCCCCCGCTACCACTTCGACCTGCTGCGGCCCGGCGCCGCCCTGTACGGCATCGCGCCCGTCGCCGGCGCGGCCAACCCGATGAAGCCGGTGGTGCGGCTGCAGGCGCGCGTCATCCAGACGCGCTTGATCGGAGCAGGGGATGCGGTCGGCTATGGCGCCACCTACAGGGCCGCTTCCACGCGGCGTCTTGCCACGCTGTCAGTCGGTTATGCGGACGGCTGGCTGCGTGCATTCAGCAATCGCGGGATCGTCATGGCGGGCGCGGCAAGCGTGCCCATCCTCGGCAGGGTGTCGATGGATACCTGCACGATCGATGTCACCGACGCCGACCCGGCCACAGTGCAGCCGGGCGCCCTGGTCGATCTGATTTCGCCGGCCCGGCCCATTGATGCCGTTGCCGCCGATGCCGGCACGATTGCCTATGAAATCCTGACCAGCCTTGGCCGGCGCTATCACCGCCGCTATCTCGACGCCGAACCGCCGCGCACCACGCCGGTCGAGCGGCAAGCCGCCAAACTGCCACGGAATGTCACCGTATCGAATTCAACATATAACTGATTGGGAGAAGCATCGTGAAAATCATCGTACTCGGCAGCGGCGTCATCGGTACCGCCACTGCCTATTATCTGGCGCAAGCAGGGCATGAAGTCACCGTCGTCGACCGCCAGCCGGCTGCCGCCATGGAGACGAGCTACGCCAATGCCGGCGAAGTGTCCCCCGGCTATTCCGCGCCGTGGGCGGCGCCGGGCATTCCCGTCAAAGCCTTGAAGTGGCTGCTGATGCGCCACAGTCCGCTGGTGATCCGCCCCTCGCTGGACCGCGACATGTGGCGCTGGGTTTTTCAGATGCTGCTCAATTGCACCACCGCCCGCTACGAAACCAACAAGGGCCGGATGGTGCGCCTGGCCGAATACAGCCGCGACTGCATGATCGACCTGCGCGCGGCGACCGGCATCCGCTACGACGAGCGCACCCAGGGCACCCTGCAGCTGTTCCGCACCCGCAAGCAGCTCGATGCCTCCGCGAACGACATCGCCGTGCTCCAGCGCTACGGCGTTCCTTACGAGGTGCTCGACCCGCGCGGCTGCATCGCGGTGGAACCGGCACTGGCCCATGTGCAGGAAAAATTCGTCGGCGCCTTGCGCCTGCCGAATGACGAAACCGGCGACTGCTTCAAGTTCACGCAACGCCTCGCGGCACTCGCCGAGGGCGCGGGAGTGAGCTTCCGTTACGGCGTCTCGATCGAGCGGCTGATCACCGACGGCGGGCGTATCTCGGGTGTGAGCACCTCGCAGGGCGAACTCAAGGCCGACGGCTATGTGGTGGCGCTCGGCAGTTACTCGCCGCTGCTGCTGCGCGAGATCGGCATCCGCATCCCGGTCTATCCGATCAAGGGCTATTCGATCACGGTGCCGATTCATGATGCCGCCTGCGCGCCAGAATCGACCATCATGGATGAAACCTACAAGGTGGCCATCACCCGCCTCGGCGACCGCATCCGGGTCGGCGGCACCGCGGAAATCGCGGGATATGATCTCAGCCTGCACAACTCCCGGCGCGAAACGCTCGAACATTCGGTGGTCGACCTGTTCCCGCTCGGCGGCGACGTCGCGCGCGCCGAATTCTGGTCCGGCCTGCGGCCGATGACGCCGGACGGCACGCCGGTGGTCGGTCCGACGCCTTACCGCAATCTGTTCCTCAACACCGGCCATGGCACCCTCGGCTGGACCATGGCCTGCGGATCGGGACGGCTGCTGGCCGATCTCGTATCGGGCAGGCGGCCGGAAATCGATACCGAAGGCCTGTTCCTGAACCGCTACGGCGCCGCCGGCGGCTCCTTGTCCGTTCCCCAAGAGGCGCATGCATGAACGCCCGCGCCATGGAGCCAGCCATGCAGGAATTCATCCTTGGTGATCTGTTGTTGCATACCCGCTTTTCCATGGCGATCGAACTGCTCGCCCGCCTTGTCCTGGCAAGTCCGGGAACCCTGACGGCAGCGCAGCTGGCTGAAGCTTCAGGGCAATCGCCGCGTACCGTGCGCACCTTGCTTGCCTCGCTTCATGCGGCCGGTCTGGTCTCGGCCAATGGCAAGCTCAAGGATGCCTGGAGCTGTCCCTGCTCGCCGGACACCTTCACGCTGGCCGATGTCTTCCTGTGCGTGTCGGCGGCGAAAGCCGAACCGTCATCGGCGAAGAAACGCAGCGACACGGATGGCGCTTCCCCATCGGCGACCCAGGCCGGCGTCGAACTGCTGCTGATGCAGGCCACCATGGCCATCAATCAGCTCGTGCTGCAGCATCTGCAGTCGTTCGACCTGTCCCGATTGAAAGTCATGTCGCATGCTTCGGGCTGGCATGCCGGCATGTCGGCCACGCGAGGATATCTGGCTGAACCGGTGTAGCCGGTTTCGGGGCTGAAAATGTTCCGGCTGAAAAACCGCCTGACTTGCCCTATGATGGCAGGCACATGGCGGCGGCCGTAAAGGCGCCGCTCAAGAATTCACGCACCGCCAGACACCGGAAACCATGCGGATAGATGTTCAGTTTGCCGACCGTGTCGGCATTGCCCACGAAATCCTCGCCGTGCTTGCCCGCCGCAATATGAATGTGGTGGCGGTGGAGGTGGACTCCTCCGATGTCTTCATCGACATACCGCAGCTGACGGCCGAGCTGCTTCCCTCGCTGCGCCAGGATTTCCTGGGCATCGCCGGCGTGCTCAACGTGGTGGTGGTCGACGTGCTGCCCGGAGCGCGGCGGCGCCTGCATCTCGACACGCTCATGGCGGTGATGGCCGATCCGGTGATGGCGGTCGATGCGGCGGGGCGCATCGTCGCCGCCAATGCCGCGGCGGCGGCCGTCACGCATCTGCGGGAAAGCGAGCTGGACGGAAAAACGCTGGAGGAATTGTTTGGCGAAGCGGCGCTGCAGGCGGAACTCCTCGCCGGCAACTTCCTGGCGCCGGCTCGCGAAGTGCGTCTTCACGGAGAGCCCTTCCTGCTGGAAGTCACTCCGGTAGCCGAAGCGCTCGACTCCGCGCTGGGCCAGACCATCGGCGGCGTCATCACGCTGCATGCGCCGCGCCGCCTCGGCGGAAGACTGCATGCGCTGCAGCACGGCGGCGGCGGCTTCGATGCCATCATCGGCGATGCCGAACCGATCCGCGCCCTCAAGGCCCGCGCCGCGCGGGTAGCCGTGGTGGATGCGCCCCTGCTGATCGTGGGCGAAACGGGCACCGGCAAGGAACTGGTCGCCCAGGCCTGCCATGCCGCCAGCCAGCGCGCCAATGCACCGTTCCTCGCATTGAACTGCGCAGCCTTGCCGGAAAGCCTGGCCGAAAGCGAATTGTTCGGCTACATGTCCGGCGCCTTCAGCGGCGCCCAGCGCGGCGGCAAACCGGGGCTGATCGAAATGGCCGACGGCGGTACCGTCTTCCTCGACGAGATCGGCGAGATGTCGCTCTATCTTCAGGCCAAGCTGCTGCGCTTCCTGAATGACGGCAGGTTCCGCCGCATCGGCAGCGATCGCGAAATCAAGGTCAATGTGCGCATCATCAGCGCCACGCATCGCAACCTGCGCAAGATGGTGGCCGAAGGCGCATTCCGCGAAGACCTGTATTACCGGCTCAATGTGCTGCAGCTCGAAGTACCGGCATTGCGCGAACGGCCGGATGACATCCTGCTCCTGGCGCGCCACTTCATCGAACGCGCCTGCGCCCAGGCACAGAAGCCCATCTGCAGGCTCAGTGCGCAGGCCTGCGCCGCGCTCGTCGCCAACAACTGGCCGGGCAATGTGCGGCAATTGCAGAATGTGGTGTTCCGGGCCATCACGATGACCGACAAGCGCCTGCTGGAAGAAACGGATCTGGATCTTGCGGAGGGAGCGGTGCGCCCGGTCGCTCATGTCGAGCGGGGAGCGGCCGCGCAGGCGGCCGATGACTGGGAAAATTCGGTTTCGCAGTTCGAACGGACATTGCTGGAGAAGCTGTATCCGCAGTATCCGTCAAGCCGCAAGCTGGCTGTGCGCCTGAAGACATCGCATTCGATGATAGCCAACAAGCTGCGCAAATACGGTATTCCGAAGGGTTCGGGAGGCTGAGCGCCTGATCCGAAGGGCGGTTCAGCGCAGCGGTCCGTCCTCATCCGGGTCTGCCGGCGGCGCGACGACCGGAATCGAATACTTTTCCTCGGCCCAGGCGCCAAGGTCGATCTGCTTGCAGCGCTCCGAGCAGAACGGGCGAAATTTGTTCGCTTCGGTCCATTCGACCTTTTTGCCGCATGTCGGGCAATCCACTACGGTCGGCATCACACACCTCAAAAATTGCAAAGAGTCAGTTCAAACGGAATATCGCTTTCGAACGGCCTGGGTTTCAGGTCGCCGCCCTGCAGCGTGAAGCGGACCCATAACATGTACTTGTTGGCCGATATTTCCGGAATCGCACCGAGCGATTCGTCAATGGTCAGGCGCAGCATCTGATAAATCTTTCCTTGCAACATCTGCTGGAAGCTGCCCGCCTGCGCGATCGTGGTGGTTGTCTTTCCCGACTCGCGCAGCAGGCGAAGCACCATGCCGATCGCATCGAACAACGGCGCCAGCGGGGCAAACCAGCCGGATATGTCGTCGTAACGCTGCTGCGGGCTGCGGTGCTGCCATGCGTAATACGACGGCAGGTCGAACTCGCAGGCGCCGCCCGGAATGATGGTGCGTCCGCGGATGCTCATCAGCCATTCGTTGTCCCGAACATTCTGCCCGGTCTTGCCTTGGGAGCCCATCAGCGCGGTGCTGGTGCGGTCTATTGCGGCCAGCACCTCGTCGAGGCGGTCGGACAATACATTGGGATTGGCCTTGAACCCGAGCAGAGTCTGCTTCTGACGCTCGAGTTCCTGAAGCAGGTCGGATTTCAGGTCCGCGCGGCCGGCCACCTCCAGCATCTCGAAAATCGTCGACAGTGCGACATGGTGGTGCTGCGGATGTTCCTGATGCAGAAAAAAAACGAACTTTTCGTACAGGTCTTCCAGCCGCAACAGTGTGCGAATACGCTCATTGAAAGGGTATTCGTAGGTGATCAAAATGGCTTCCCTTTGGACAAGAGGTGGGCTGGAAACAATTATGTGATTCTGAACGAAGCCATGAAAAAATACAAATAAAGCGAAGCCCTAAAAGAGTAAGCAAACATGTCCGCCTGCGCCAGTATGCGCCACGCAAGCAGCTATTGCATTGCCAGGCGGCTGTACAGCGCATGCAGGCGGTCGACCTGCGGCGCAAGCGCAGCGGGTTCGCCATCATTGTCAATCACATCGTCAGCCGCGGCCAGCCGCTGCGCGCGCGTTGCCTGTGCCGCCATGATGGCGCGCACCTGCGCTTCGGGCAGGCCGCTGCGGCTGATCACACGCCGCAGCTGCGTCTCTTCCGAACAGTCGACCACCAGGACGCGCGAGACACGCTCTTTCCAGCTGGAAGATTCCACGAGCAGCGGGACGACAAAAATGAGATAAGCGCCTTGCGCGGCCTCTGCCGCACGCTCGGTCTCGATGCGAATGAGCGGATGAAGGATGGATTCCAACCTGGACTTGGCCTGCGGATCGGAGAACACATATTGCCGCATGCGGCCACGGTCCAGTGCACCTTCGGCGGTCAGAAAGGCGGCGCCGAACTGGGCATGGATCTCGGGTATCGCCGAGCCGCCGGGAGCGGTCAGTTGATGGGCGATGAGGTCGGTATCGACCAATGCCGCGCCGCGTGCGCCGAGCATGTCGGCCACGGTCGTCTTGCCGCTGCCGATACCGCCGGTGAGTCCGATTGAAAACCTGCGTTTGCCTTGTTCCATGCCCGCGATTCTACATGCCCGCGGTATTAAACCGGGAAACCGAGATAGGCCTGCGCCAGCGGTTTGCCGTAGAGCAGCGCAATCATGCCGGCAACGGCAAGATAGGGGCCGAAAGGAATGGGATTGTTGCGGCCGTGCTTGGCAAAGACGATCAGCGCGATGCCGACCGCCGCGCCGACCAGCGAAGACAGCAGGATAATGATCGGAAGCATTTTCCAGCCGAGCCAGGCGCCCAGGGCGGCAAGCAGCTTGAAGTCGCCATAGCCCATGCCTTCCTTGCCGGTGACAAGCTTGAACAGCCAGTACACGGCCCACAGCACCAGGTAGCCGGCCGCCGCGCCGATGACGGCGTCGGCAAGCGGCACGAAAGTGCTGTTCAGATTGACCAGCAGGCCGCACCACAGCAGCGGCAGGGTAAGGTCGTCCGGCAGCAGCTGGGTGTCGGCGTCGATGAAGGTCATCGCAATTAGCAGATAGGCGAACAGCAATGTCGCCAGACCCGCAAGACCGCTGCCGAAGCGCCAGACGAGAAACGCCGACAGCAGGCCCGTCAGCAATTCGACCGCCGGGTAGCGCGCCGAGATGTGGGCCTTGCATTGCGCGCACTTGCCGCGCAGGACCAGATAGCTGAGCACCGGGATGTTTTCCATGGCCGTGATGCGATGGCCGCAGTGGGGGCAGGCCGAGCGCGGCACCATCAGGTTGTAGCGGTCGGTGTGCGGCAGCGGTTTCCCGCTTTCATGGGCGACATAGTTGTCGGATTCGCGCTGCATCATCTTCGGCACGCGATGGATCACGACATTCAGGAAACTGCCGATCAGCAGGCCGAGCACGCCGGCAAACACGGTCGGAATGACGCTTGCCGGCGGCGCGAACAGGTAAAGATCAAACATCAGACCACGGCTCCCAGCTTGAAGATGGGCAGGTACATGGCAATGACCAGGCCGCCGATCAGCACGCCGAGAATCGCCATGATCAGCGGCTCCATCAGGCTCGACAGCGATTCGACGGCGTCGTCGACTTCGGCCTCATAGAAATCCGCCACCTTGCTCAGCATCTGGTCGAGCGCGCCCGATTCTTCGCCGATGGCCACCATCTGCGTGACCATGTTGGGGAAAACGTTGGCGTTCTGCATTGCCGAAGTGAGGCTGGTGCCGGTACTGACTTCGGTCTGGATCTTCTTGGTCGCATCGATATAGATGGTGTTGCCGGAAGCGCCGCCGACCGAGTCGAGCGACTCCACCAGCGGTACGCCGGCGGCGAACATGGTGGCCAGTGTCCGGGTCCAGCGCGCAATGGTCGCCTTGCGGATCACTTCGCCGAAAATCGGCGCCCGCAGCAGCACCTTGTCCATGAAGCGCTGCACCTTGGGCGAGCGTTTCCAGGACTGGAAGAACAGATAGAGTCCGGCAAACAGGCCGCCGAAGATGATGTACCAGTTGGCGACGAAGAAATCCGAAATCGCCATCACGAACAGCGTGGGGGCGGGAAGGTCGGCGCCGAAGCTTGCGAACACGTCCTTGAACGCCGGCACGACCCAGATCATGATGACTGAAGTAACGACGAAGGCCACCACCAGGATGGAGATCGGATAGAACAATGCCGACTTGATCTTGCCCTTGATGGCCTGGGTCTTTTCCTTGTAGACCGCGAGGCGGGTCAGCAGGTCTTCCAGGATGCCGGCCTGTTCGCCGGCGGCGATGAGATTGCAGAACAGGCTGTCGAAATACAGAGGGAACTTGCGGAACGCCTGGTTCAGGCTGCTGCCGGTCTCGATATCGGTGCGGATGTCGTGGATCAGCTTGGCGACAGACGGATTGGCATGGCCCTTGGCCACGATGTCGAAGGATTGCAGAAGCGGCACGCCTGCCTTCATCATCGTCGCCAGCTGGCGGGTAAACAAGGTGATGTCCTTGTCGCTGATTTTTTTGCCGCTGGAGAAGGTCTTCTTCTTGACCTTGGTAACCAGAATGCCCTGGCGGCGCAGCGTTACATTGACGATGGTTTCGCTGTTGGCACGCTGTTCGCCCTTGACCGTCTTGCCCGACTTGTCCTTGCCCTCCCAGACATAGACCTGTTCCTTGACGCCTGAAGCGCCGGCGCTTCTGCTGGCAGTAATTGCCATAGTGTTCCCCTTGCTATTCGTTGGTGCAGCCGAGCACTTCTTCCAGGCTCGTCAATCCCTGTTTCACCTTGACCAGCCCTGATTCGCGCAGGGTCCTCACCCCGTCGCGCCGGGCCTGCTCTTCGATTTCCAGTGCGGTACCGTGCGCCAGGATGATGCGCTCGATGTCTTCGGAGATCGGCATGATCTGGTAGATGCCGACGCGGCCCTTGTAGCCGCTGCCGCTGCAGCGCTCGCAGCCGACCGGCTTGTAGGGCGTCCAGGTGCCGTCCAGTTCGTCCTCCCGGTAGCCCGCTTCCAGCAGGGCCTCGTCCGGGATGACCACCGGCTGCTTGCAGGTGCACAGGCGGCGGGCGAGCCGCTGCGCGGTGATCATGATGACCGACGAGGCGATGTTGAACGGGGCCACGCCCATGTTCATCAGGCGTGTCAGCGTCGACGGCGCATCATTCGTGTGCAGCGTGGAAAATACCATGTGGCCGGTCTGCGCTGCCTTGATCGCGATGTCCGCGGTTTCCAGATCGCGGATCTCGCCGACCATGATGATGTCCGGATCCTGGCGCAGGAAGGCCTTCAGCGCCGCGGCAAAGCTCAGGCCCGCACGGTCGTTGACATTGACCTGATTGACTCCCGGCAGATTGATTTCCGCCGGATCCTCGGCCGTCGAAATATTGATGCCGGGCTTGTTCAGGATATTCAGGCAGGTGTAAAGCGACACCGTCTTGCCGGAACCGGTAGGTCCGGTTACCAGCACCATGCCGTAGGGACGCTCGATCGCCTTGAGCAGAAGCTCCTTCTGATCCGGGTCGTAGCCGAGCGCATCGATGCCCAGCTGCGCCTGGCTCGGATCGAGAATACGCATCACGATCTTTTCGCCGAACAGCGTCGGCAGCGTGCTCACCCGGAAATCGATCGCCTTGTTCTTGGATACCACCAGTTTCATGCGCCCGTCCTGGGGCACGCGCTTTTCCGAGATGTCCAGTTTGGAAATGACCTTGATGCGCGAGGCCAGCTTTTCCTTGATCGCCAGCGGCGGCTGGGCGACTTCGCGCAGTACGCCGTCAACCCGGAAGCGGATCCGGTAAAACTTTTCGAACGGCTCGAAATGCAGATCGGATGCACCCATGTTGATTGCATCCATCAGTATCTTTTGCAGGAACCTGACAACGGGAGCGTCGTCGATATCGGCATTCAGCGATTCGCCCGCAGCCGGTGCCGCGGCTTCCTCTTCGCTGAGATCGATTTCCAGATCGTCACCGATCAGTTCATCGAGATTTTCCTCGGTGGTCTTGCCAAGCTTCTCGATCAGCTGCACCAGCAGCGGATGCTCGACGATGATCGGCTCCACCGTCAGCTGGGTCTGGAATTTGATCTGGTCCAGAGCAGGGCTGTTGGTCGGATCGGAAATGGCGACCGATACCTTGTTGCCGCGCTTGGAAAGGGCAATGACGCGCTGCTTCTGCGCCAGCTTGATATCGATGATGTTCTGAGGCAGATGGCTCAGGTTGAAAGCGGAAAAATCCGCCATCGGATAACCGAAGGTCTCCGAGCAGAATGCGGCAAGCGCACGGGCATCGATGCTGCCGCTTTGCAGAAGGACGTCAATGAACGGCAGCTTTTCCGCGGCAGCCTGCTTGCCGAGCGTATCGGCTTGCTGCGCAGTCAGCTTGCCGGCTTGCACAAGCGCGCGCGCAAGGCCGGACATCACTGGATTTGCTGCCTGATTGGGGAGAACCGCCGCCATGTAGATAAGTAAGCCGGGATGAGGTCAGAGTCGTCCAAATTGCATTAGATGATGCCTACAGGCATCTGATTTGTAAAGCAAATGGGACAAAGAGACATGAATAATGCAGGGGATCTGTCACATCCAGGAAACGCTTTGGCCTGGGGATCCGCTTGCGATGCGGGAGGTGCGAAATGCGTTGGTCAGGGTTTTATCAGCTTGACGACCTTGATCGCCTGGTTCTGAACCTGAATGATTTCAATGATGCAGTCATTCATTTTCAGGCTGACACTGGCTTCCGGGATGTCGCGCAGTTCCTCGAGCAGCAGGCCATTCACGGTTTTCGGTCCATCGAGGGGCAGATTCAGCCCGAGATGCTTGTTGATGTCGCGCAGCGTCATGACGCCTTCGACCAGGCACTCGCCCTTGTCATCCCAGGCGAAGGTGTCCGCGCGTGTCGTGCCCGGCATCGAAGTGGTGAACTCGCCGATCATTTCTTCAATGATGTCCTCCAGGGTGACCAGTCCTTGCACTTCGCCGTACTCGTCGACGATGATTCCCAGTCTTTCGTGATTCTCCTGGAAGTACTGAAGCTGTGCGAAGACTCCGGTATCTTCCGGAATGAAATAGGGAGGCGTGAGCAGCTGGCGGAAATGTTCCGATGTCAGTTCGGCCTCCTGGTCGAGCAGTGCGATTGCCTTGCGTACGTGCAGGATCCCGATGACCCGGTTGATTTCTCCTTCATACACCGGCAATTTGTTGTGATAGCAGGTGGCAAGCTGGTGCCTGATTTCCTCGACCGGCATGGACAGATTCAGCGCTTCGATCTGGGCGCGTGGCGTCATCACATCCTCGACCGACAGGTCTTCCAGCGCGAACAGGTTCAGCAGAATGCTCTTATGTTTTTTCGGGATGAAATGCCCGCTTTCCAGCACGATCGAGCGCAATTCCTCGGTCGATACGGATGTTTCCGCGCTTTTTTCGGGAATGCGCATGAGGCGCAGAAGGAATTTGACAATGAGATTCGTCAGCCACACCAATGGGTTCATTACCACCATCAGGACGCGCAGAACGGGCGCGACTCCCATGGCGATATGTTCCGGATAGGCTGCGCCGATGACCTTCGGCGTGATCTCTGCGAAGATGATGATGGCGAAGGAAACAGCGGTCGAGGCCAGGGCCAGCGCATATTTGCTTTCGCCAAAGTAGTAGATGGCAAATGTGGCGGCCAGTGCAGAAGCGGCCGAATTGATCATGTTGTTGCCAAGCAGGATGACGCCGAGCAGGCGCTCGGTCTGTTCAAGGAGGTGCAGGACGAGCTTGGCGCGCCGGCTGCCTGCGGAAGCCAGATGCCGCATGCGATAGCGGCTCAGCGCCATCATTGCCGTTTCGGATATGGAGAAAAAACCGGAGAGAAATAAGAGGAAGGCAAGACCCAGTATCTGGGCCCATAAGGGGACTGCGTCCAACGGGTCACCCAAGGAAAATGTGCATGAAAATCGTCTGGAAGATGATCTCGGCGATGCGGAAACGCTGGAATTGCCGAGACACTTCTTATAGATTTTTTACAACTTCATGCCAATGAAGACTGGTCGGGGTGAGAGGATTCGAACCTCCGGCCTCTACGTCCCGAACGTAGCGCTCTACCAGGCTAAGCTACACCCCGCTTGCAATTCTCCGAACCAATCATCACCGGGAAAATCCGGTCAATGATTTCGGTCGACTGCGAAAGCGCACAATTGTAGCAAAGAATCCTTGAATTGGCTATTTGCGAATGAGGCAATCGCATTCGCAGCCCGATTGGCAGCCTTGTCCGCTTCCTGTTTTGTGTAGTCGAGCGCGCCGGACGTGGTGATGGCCGACAGAATTTCGTCGAAGTGCTGTTCGTCGCCGTTCGTGATGCAGGCGCGTACCAGCTCCCGCTGCTGCTCCGTGCCATGCTGCATCAGGTGGATCAGTGGCAGCGTGGGTTTGCCTTCGCGCAGATCGTCCCCGATGTTCTTGCCGATGTCGCTGGCATTGCCTGAATAGTCCAGGACATCGTCGATCAGTTGAAAGGCGGTGCCGAGCGAGCGGCCATATTCTGCGGCGGAAGCGATATCGGGTTCGGATGCGCCGGCGATCAGGGCTCCCAGTTCGGCCGCGGCTTCGAAAAGCTTGGCTGTCTTCGAGCGGATGACCTGCAGGTAGCGTTCTTCGGTGACATCCGGATCATGCATGTTGAGCAGCTGGAGCACTTCCCCTTCGGCGATCACGTTTGTTGCGTCCGCCAGGATCTGCATGACGCGCATGTTCCGCACTGCCACCATGATCTGGAATGCCCGCGAGTATACGAAGTCGCCCACCAGTACCGAGGCGGCGTTACCGAACATCGCATTCGCGGTCTCCCGGCCCCTGCGCATCGAGGATTCGTCCACGACATCGTCATGCAGCAGCGTGGCCGTATGAATGAATTCCACTACCGCCGCCAGGTCGTGGTGATGGGTCCCGCGATAACCGAATGCATTGGCCGTCAGCAGCACAAGTATCGGGCGGATGCGTTTTCCGCCGGCGCCGATGATGTATTCCGCAATCTGATTGACCAGCGGCACCGTCGAATAAAGCTGCTGGCGAATGACCGTGTTGACGGCCTCCATGTCGGAAGCGATCGGCTGGATGACACTTTGTTGGAAAGAGGGCTGGGAGGGGGCAGACAAGATGAAACCTGCAAATTCATGAATTTCCGGAATTATACGACGACAAGCATGGCTCTCCGCTAACCATCTTCCGGACCAATCCGCGGTGCGGCGGTCGACTGGATTTCAAGCGCGAAAGCATTTTGACGCTCAATCTAAGTCCATGTATAATCAGGGGTTTTCCCGATTGCGGATATGCAACGAATGCGCAAGCTTTCGAGGTCGGGGGAAAAGTTATTTAAACTATCTGATGAGGTTTCACATGTACGCGGTCATAAAAACCGGCGGCAAGCAATACAAGGTTGCTGCTGGCGAAAAACTTAAAGTAGAACAGATACCGGCAGACATTGGTTCCGAAATCACCCTTGATCAAGTGCTCGCAGTGGGCGCTGGTGACACCATCAAATTTGGTGCGCCGCTGGTCGATGGTGCCAAGGTCCAGGCTACGGTAGTGGCGCACGGTCGCCACGATAAGGTGAAAATTTTCAAGATGCGCCGCCGCAAGCACTACCAGAAGCGTCAGGGCCATCGTCAAAACTACACCGAATTGCAAATCGTCTCGATCAACGCCTAATCGTTGACGAGCTAACCGGATACCAAGGAGTCTGAAATGGCACACAAAAAAGGCGGCGGCACCACGCGCAACGGCCGCGATTCCGAGTCGAAACGACTGGGCGTCAAGGTCTACGGCGGTCAAGCCATCAATGCTGGCGGCATCATCATCCGTCAGCGCGGCACACGCGTGCACGCTGGTGAAAACGTCGGCATGGGCAAGGATCACACCCTGTTCGCCCTGATCGACGGCAAGGTGAAGTTCACCACCAAAGGCGCCCTGCAGCGCCACACTGTTATTGTCGAGCCGGCATAAGGCCTGAACTGACAAAGCAGTAACAAGGCGAAAGCCTTCCATGAAAAAGGCTCTGCCGGCGGTAGGGCCTTTTTAGTTTTTACAGCAATTTTTGGCGGCAAATCATGAAATTCATCGACGAAGCAAAAATTGAAGTCATTGCTGGTGACGGCGGTAACGGCGTCGCGTCGTTTTGCCGCGAAAAATTCCGTCCTTTCGGCGGTCCGGACGGCGGCGACGGCGGCAAGGGCGGCAGTATCTGGGCTGTGGCCGACCGGAATATCAATACGCTGGTTGATTACCGCTATTCCAAGCTGCACAAGGCAAAGAATGGCGAAAACGGACGCGGTTCCGACTGCTATGGCAAGGGCGCGGACGATGTGACCTTGCGCATGCCGGTCGGCACCCTCATCAGCGACTACAACACCGGCGAAATCATCGCCGACCTGACCGATCATGGCCAGGTGGTCCTGCTGGCCAAGGGTGGCGAAGGCGGCTGGGGCAATATCCATTTCAAGTCGTCGACCAATCGTGCTCCGCGCCAGAAAACCGACGGCAAGGAAGGCGAGCGCCGCGAACTCAAGCTGGAATTGAAGGTGCTTGCCGATGTGGGCCTGCTCGGCATGCCCAATGCGGGCAAGTCCACCTTCATTACCGCGGTCTCCAACGCGCGTCCCAAGATTGCGGATTATCCCTTCACCACCTTGCATCCCAACCTGGGTGTGGTGCGGGTCAGTCACGAAAAGAGCTTCGTCATTGCCGACATTCCCGGCTTGATCGAGGGCGCGGCGGAAGGCGCCGGCCTGGGGCATCAATTCCTGCGCCATCTGCAGCGTACCCGTGTGCTGCTGCATATCGTCGATCTCGCTCCATTCGAGGAGACGGTGGATCCGGTCAAGGAAGCCAAGGCGATCGTCAAGGAGTTGAAGAAATACGATGAATCGCTCCATGACAAGCCGCGCTGGCTGGTATTGAACAAGCTCGACGTGGTGCCGGAAGACGAGCGCAAGAAACGAGTCAAGGATTTCATCAAGCGCTTCGGCTGGAAAGGGCCGGTATTTGAAATATCGGCACTGACGCGTGAAGGCTGCGAAGACCTCGTCATGGCCATCTACGAGTACCTTGCGGAGCAGCGCCAGCAGGAGTTCAGGTCCGAGGAGACCCAGATCACCGAGCAGGCACGGGCCATCAACTCCATTGATCCGGATGACCCGCGCTTCAAAGTCATGGAATAATGATCACGGCTTGCTGCCTCCGCAGTGCGGACACGGCGCCTCATGGTGCCGGTTCGCGCGGTGAACGCGTCGCCGGCAAGCCGTTAGCGTATCTTCGCGTCCTTGCGTGTATCCGATTCCAATACATATGAATTCTGTCATTCAGAAGGCCAAACGTCTTATCATCAAGGTCGGCTCGTCGCTGGTGACCAACGACGGCAAGGGTCTTGATGCGGCTGCCATCGCAAAGTGGGCTGAGCAGATTGCGCAATTGCGCGCGCTTGGCAAGGAAGTGGTGCTGGTCAGTTCGGGGGCGATTGCCGAAGGCATGCAGCGTCTCGGCTTCGACCGCCGACCGACTTCGATTCATGAATTGCAGGCATGCGCGGCGGTCGGGCAGATGGGGCTGGCGCAGATCTACGAGACCAGCTTCAGGCACCATGCGCTGCGGACCGCGCAGGTTCTGCTGACCCATGCCGACCTCGCGGACAGGGAGCGTTATCTGAATGCGCGTTCCACGCTTTTCACTCTCCTGCATCTCGGCGTCATTCCCATCATCAACGAGAACGACACGGTCGTCACCGATGAAATCAAGTTCGGCGACAACGATACGCTTGGCGCGCTGGTTGCCAACCTGATCGAAGGCGATGCGCTGGTGATTCTGACCGATCAGAAGGGGCTGTATACCGCCGACCCGCGCAAGGATCCGTCGGCGCAATTCGTGCACGAGGCCAAGGCCGGCGATCCCGCGCTCGAAGCCATGGCCGGCGGTGCCGGCACCGGCATCGGCCGCGGCGGCATGCTCACCAAGATCCTGGCCGCCAAGCGTGCCGCGACATCAGGGGCGCATACCGTCATTGCCTGGGGCAGGGAAGAACAGGTGCTGACCCGCCTGGCGCAGGGAGAGGCAATCGGCACCCAGCTTTCCGCCCAGACGGCGCAACTGACTGCCCGCAAGCAGTGGATGGCCGATCATCTGCAGACGGCCGGCAAGGTCGTACTTGACGCCGGAGCGGTCCAGAAACTGACCGGCGAAGGGAAGTCCTTGCTGCCGATCGGCGTGATTGAAGTGGCCGGCGATTTCGGCCGCGGCGACGTCATTACCTGCGTCGACGAGCAGGGACGCGCTGTGGCGCGCGGCATGAGCAATTACTCCAGTTCGGAGGCGCGCCGCATCATGCGCCGCCCCTCGACCGAGATTCTCTCCATTCTCGGATTCATGGAAGACCCGGAGCTGATACACCGCGACAATATGGTCTTGCTCTGAGCCCGCGAATCACGCCGGCCCCATAAACCAGACAAGCCTGACAAGCCGCTGATCCGGCCCTGTCAGGCTTGTTGCTTGTGCGGCTTGCTACTTGTAGAACTGCGAAGTCAGCGGCCGCTTGTTCCTGATCCTGGCGACCATTTGCTCGGCCGTTCCCGCGACGGTAAGCTGTTCGCATAGATAATCCTTCGCCAGCACGGCATGCTGCCGGTTCACTGCGTTGGCGGTAATTCTTTCCCATTGATCTCGCCGGGAACGCGACCAGGAACCGTCCGGCTGGCCGAACGCATAGAGCTTGCGCTCGTAGTTTTCGCAGCGGATTCCCTCGTAACTGACATTGCGCGCGCCGGCATCGCTGGTGGCGATCAGCGTATAGCGCACCACGTTGTCCGCGCCGCGCGATACGGAGGCCGCATCGATGGCGAACGACTGGCTTCCGCTGGCATAGAACGGCAACAGATTCTCGGGCTTCGGCGCTGCCGGAAGCTGGATGGCGACTTCCTGCCAGGGCTTGTCCTTGTCGTCGAAGTCTTCCTCGAATCGGGATTGGCCCTGTGCGTTCGCGGCGAAAAGCAGCACGCTTGCCGCCACCGCCGTGCGGAAAAATCCTGCGGTCATTGAATGTCCTCTCTTGGCATGCAGCGCGGGCCGCATGCACGGCCCGCGCTGCATCTCAATCTGTTTTCGGTTTGGCTGCGGGCTGTATCTCTACCGCATTGCGGCCGCCATGGCTTTGACGGAGATAGCGTGCACCGCCATGCCGCTGGCCGTGAGGCGGCCTGGTCAGGAACCGCGACAGCTCCTGCAGCGCCTTCTGGTAAACCTCGCGCTTGAATTCGATCACCACATCGAGCGGCACCCAGTAATTGTGCCAGCGCCACGCATCGAATTCCGGATGGTCGGTACCCCTCAGGTTGATGTCGCAGTCGCGGCCAACCATGCGCAACAGGAACCAGATCTGTTTTTGTCCCTTGTAATGTCCGCGAATCTCCCGCTTGATGAAGCGATCCGGGACTTCATAACGCAGCCAATCGCGCGTGCGGCCGATAATCTTGACATGTTCGGCCTTCAGGCCAACTTCTTCCTCCAGTTCACGGTACATCGCCTGCTCGGGAGTTTCCCCGAACTTGATGCCGCCTTGTGGAAATTGCCACGAATGTTCGCGCACCCTTTTACCCCACCACACCTCGTTATGGGTGTTGAGCAGAATAATGCCGACGTTCGGGCGGAAGCCTTCCCGATCCAGCATGTTGCACCTCAAAACTTTCTGCGGCTAGACGATCCTCATCGTTACAAATTTTGCATGCGCCAGGGCACTGCAAGTCTGCGTGAGCAGGCCGGCAGCGGAAGCGCGAATCAAATGTGTCGGGAATGGATGCATCAGCCAGCTAATCCTTTAAAATTGAGTCGATTATAACCCTCTCTTTTTAAAAAGAATTCACCGCCATGCGCGCATCACGATTTTTTATTTCCACCCTTAAAGAAGCTCCCTCCGACGCCGAAATCATCAGCCATAAGCTGATGATGCGCGCCGGGATGATCAAACGTCTCGGTTCCGGCATCTATACCTACATGCCGATGGGGCTGCGCGTGATCCGCAAGGTGGAAAATATCGTGCGTGAAGAAATGAACCGTGCCGGCGCGGTCGAATTGCTGATGCCGGTAGTCCAGCCCGCCGAACTGTGGCAGGAGACCGGCCGCTGGGACAAGATGGGTCCCGAACTGATGCGCGTCAAGGACCGGCACGGCCGCGATTACGCCATCCAGCCGACCTCCGAAGAGGTGATCACGGATGTCGTCCGCACCGAGATCCGGTCTTACCGGCAGCTGCCGATCAACTTCTACCATATCCAGACCAAGTTCCGCGACGAGCGCCGCCCCCGTTTCGGCCTGATGCGCGGCCGCGAATTCACGATGAAGGATGCATACTCGTTCGACCGCGATGTGGAAGGAATGCAAACATCCTACAAGTCGATGTACGACGCCTATGTGCGCATCTTCGACCGTTTCGGACTGCAGTTCCGCGCGGTGGCGGCCGACAACGGCGCCATCGGCGGATCAGGTTCGCATGAGTTCCATGTCATCGCCGATACCGGCGAAGATGCACTGGTCTATTGCCCGGACTCGGACTACGCAGCCAATATCGAAGCAGCCGAAGCCCTCGCGCCGGCCGGCGAGCGTGCGGCCGCGGCGCAAGCGCTTGCGAAAACGCCCACGCCGGGCAAGGCGAAATGCGAGCATGTCGCCGAATTGCTGGGGCTGCCGCTGTCGCAAACCGTCAAGTCGATCGTCCTCGCGGTAGAAAAAGAGGATGCGGAAAAGGAAATATGGCTGCTGCTGTTGCGCGGCGACCATGAGTTGAATGAAATCAAGGCAAGCAAGGTAGCCGGCCTGACCAATTACCGTTTCGCCAACGAAGGTGAAATCCTGGAATGGTTCGGCACCAAGCCAGGCTATCTCGGACCGATCGGCACGAAGAAACCGGTCAAGGTGGTCGCCGACCGTGCCGCCGCCATGATGGCCGACTTCGTATGCGGCGCCAATGAAGAGGACTTCCACTATACCGGCGTCAACTGGGGACGCGATCTGCCCGAGCCGATGGTGGCTGACCTGCGCAATGTGGCGGCAGGCGATGCTTCGCCCGACGGCAAGGGAACGCTCGCCATCCAGCGCGGCATCGAGGTGGGACATGTGTTCCAGCTTGGAACCCGCTATTCCGAGGACATGAAGGCGACCTATCTCGACGAAACCGGAAAACCGCAACTGATGCAGATGGGCTGCTACGGCATCGGCATCACCCGCATCCTGGGGGCGGCGATCGAACAGAACTTCGACGACAAGGGCATCATCTGGCCAACCTCGATCGCTCCGTTCGAGATCGTCCTGTGCCCGATGGGGTACGACCGCAGCGAAGCCGTCAAAGCTGAAACGGACCGGCTGTATGAGGGCCTGCTGGCCGCCGGAGTGGATGTCATCGTGGATGACCGCGGAGAACGTCCCGGGGTCATGTTTGCCGATTGGGAACTGATCGGCGTGCCCCATCGCATTGTCGTCGGCGATCGCGGCCTCAAGGAAGGCAAGCTCGAATACCAGGGGCGCCGCGATGCTGCGGCGACGCCCGTGCCGGCGTCCGAGATGCTCGACTTCATCAAGGCCAAACTCGCAGCCTGAGCGACAGCGTGAAATGCCTGTCTCTGCGCCGCCTCGCCGTGCTCGCGGCCCTGGCGGCTACGGTCTGCGCCCATGCCGGCAATCAGAAGGAAGAGGCGCTGGCGGATCCGGTCCGCCTCGCCCTTGCGCGAGCCATCAGCGATCCTCGTCCGCCGAAGCCGGAATTTTCCGATATCGAGGACCGGATCAAATACCTGCGCTGGCTGGGCGAAATGTCGGAACGGCTCAAGAAGCGTCTGCCTGACATGCAAGTCAGGCGGGAATTTCTGCAAACCGCCTGGTACGAGGCCAAGCGGGCAGGGCTCGATCCCTCGCTGGTGCTGGGCCTGATCCAGGTCGAATCCGGCTTCCGCAAGTATGCGGTCTCGCCGGTGGGTGCTCACGGCTACATGCAGGTGATGCCTTTCTGGACGCGGGTCATCGGCGACGGCGACCGCCGCAAGCTGTTCAACATGCAGACCAATCTGCGCTACGGCTGCTCGATCCTTCGCCTTTATCTCGACATGGAGAAGGGAAATCTGTATCTGGCGCTTGGCCGCTACAACGGCAGCCGGGGCAAACCCGAATATCCCAACGCGGTTCTGGCGGCATGGAAGCGCTGGGAATTCACGGAAGAGCCAACCCCGGGCAAGCAGTAAAGCTGAGTTGGGCAGGTTTTCATGGAATCCCAATCCGGAGACATGCCATGAGATCGGGTCTTTTTCCGCCTGGCCGCGTTGCGCTCGTCATCCATCGTCCATCGCTCCGCCATGGATTCCTGATCTGTCACACCGGCCGGGTATGACTTGAGGGCCGGTATAAGGGGCTTGAAATCCTGTTGTGGAAAGCCCCGCACAAACAAAAACGCCCGCGCGATGCGGGCGTTTTTGTTTGGCTTCCGGAAAGACAAATTATTGCAGGTGGCTGGAAATGAGTTTGGTCATTTCAAACATGGACACTTGCTTCTTTCCGCCAAACACGGCTTTCAACTTATCGTCTGCATTGATCATGCGCTTGTTCGCATCATCCTGCAGCTTGTTCTTCTTGATGTAGTCCCAGACCTTCTTGGTGACTTCAGTGCGCGGCAGCGGATTGGCGCCGATTACCGCGCCCAGCGTTTCGGACGGGGTCAGGGGCTTCATGAATGCAGCATTCGGCTTGCGGGGCGCTTTCGCGACTTTCTTTGCCGGTGCGGCTTTCTTCGCAGGTGCTGCCGCCTTCTTTGCCGGAGCGGCTGCCTTCTTTGCTACGGGCTTTGCTGCTGCCTTCTTTGCCGCCGGCTTTGCAGCGGCCTTCTTGGCGGGTGCTGCTGCCTTCTTCGCCGGAGCGGCTTTCTTCGCTGCGGGTTTTGCCGCGGCCTTCTTCGCTGCGGGCTTCTTGGCGGCCGTCTTGGCCGCGGGTTTCTTGGCTGTTGCCATCTTCAAGCCTCCTTCACAAAGTGTGTGGGAAATTGCGTCATATCACGCAACGCTAATAGTGGTGCGGTTTTGCGAGGTATGCAAGTGTTTTTTGATCGTTTTGTTATGAATTCTCTAGAGGCAGTCAAGGCCTTTCTTCATAGGGGAAAACACATGAATCGGAACAGGACGATGTCCGTGTGCGTCCAGTACGTCCGATGCCGTCATCGGAATCGCTGCACGAAAGCCGCAATGGACCGCGGTCGAAGTGGCGCGGACCATAAGAGCAGATAAATGCAGGACATCCTGGCGCGGCAAGGCCGATGGATGCATGCGGACCGGGGAGCAGCGCCTTCGGCGGCCGTGAGATCGGACGGCCGTCGCCGGGCATGATCCATCCCGTTCGGACGCGGCAGCAGCCGGCGTGCCAACGAAACTTCAGTTTCAGGAGAATAGGGAAAGGCGGGGAAGGGAAGGAGGAAGGCGCGGCGGCGAAGGGCTGTATCAGGCAGAAACCGCCGCGCTATAGGATAGGGAACGCCAGGGTTGACTACCTTGCGCCCGGCATCATCCCCTTCATGCTGCGCATCATTTTCATCATGCCGCCGCCCTTGAGCTTTTTCATCATGGATTGCATCTGCTCGAACTGCGCCAGCATGCGGTTGACTTCCTGGACTTGCACGCCGGCCCCCGCCGCAATGCGCCGCTTGCGCGAGGCCTTGATCAGCTCGGGTTTGGCGCGTTCCTGCGGCGTCATGGAATTGATGATGCCTTCCATGCGGCGCACCTGCTTTTCGGCCTGATCCATGTCGGCATTGCCGGCCGCCTGCTGGAACTGCGCCGGCAGCTTGTCGATGAGGCCGGACAGTCCGCCCATCTTCTTCATCTGGCTGATCTGCGACTTGAAATCGTTGAGGTCAAACTTGCCGCCGCCCTTGATCTTGTCGGCCAGGCCTTTTGCGGCCTCCACATCGACACCCTTGCGGGCTTCCTCGACCAGGGCAAGAATGTCGCCCATGCCGAGGATGCGGTTGGCCATGCGGTTCGGATCGAAGGGTTCCAGGCCGTCCAGCTTTTCGGCCACGCCGGCGAACTTGACCGGCTTGCCCGTGATATGGCGTACCGACAGTGCCGCGCCGCCCCGGGCATCGCCGTCGAGCTTGGTCAGAACGATGCCGGTCAGCGGCAGGGCATCGTTGAAGGCCTTGGCGGTATTGATGGCATCCTGGCCCAGCATCGCATCCACGACGAACAGGGTTTCGATTGGCTTGAGCGCGCCGTGCAGGGCGGCGATCTCCTGCATCATCGCCTCGTCGATGCCCAGCCGGCCGGCGGTATCGACGATCAGCACGTCGTGATAATGCTTCTTTGCATAGTCGAGCGCCGCGAGCGCGATGTCGACCGGCTTGTCGGTCGGCTGGGACGGGAAGAAATCGGCGCCGACCTGGGCCGTCACCGTCTGCAGCTGCCCGATCGCCGCCGGACGATAGACGTCGGCCGAGACGGTCAGCACCTTTTTCTTCTTCTGTTCCTTGAGAAATTTGGCAAGCTTGCCGACGGTTGTCGTCTTGCCGGCACCCTGCAGGCCGGCCATCAGGATGATCGCCGGCGGCTGCGTTGCAAAATTGAGCTGGGATGCTTCCGGGCCGAGATCGCCGCCCATGAGCGACGCCAGCTCGCGCTGCACGACGCCGACCAGCGCCTGTCCCGGCGTCAGCGAGCCGATGACTTCCTCGCCCACGGCCTTTTCCTTGACGCGGGCAATGAATTCGCGCACGGCGGGCAGCGCGACGTCGGCTTCGAGCAGGGCGAGGCGGACCTCGCGCAGCATGTCCGCGGTATTGGATTCGGTCAGACGCGCTTCGCCGCGCATCGTTTTGACGACTTTGGCAAGCCGTTGGGTCAGATTGTCGAGCATGGGATGACGGTATCTCTGCGATTGAACAGACGCTGCGCGAAAGGGCAGCGGAAAACGTTCATTCTACCCGATGCCGCCTTTCCTCCCGCTGCGCGGAACGCGCTCTTCTTCCGGTGGCAAGCAAACATGCCAGGATGCAAAGCTTTGCGCCAGCGAAGAAAAAACGCGTTCCCGCTTCTTCCGCCGAGACTCCGGCAGGCATTCCCGCCGGCCGGGACTGGCAGCAACCGCGGCGTAGCGGTCATGGCAACGACTCCTCGGATGCCGGAACCAGACCCGCACCGGACACACATGGTGTAGTAAACTCGGATTTCCAACGAACCCGGCCAACACCTCCCTGCAGAATGCATACCTATTTTTTCGTATTGGCAGCCCTGCTTTATGCGGCCTGTGCCGCCCTGCCATCGAAGCAGCGCACGGCCATTTCAACGGGTACCGCGATCGGCTGGGCGCTGCACGGCGGGGCATTGTGGGCGGACATGCTCAGTCCCGGTACGCTGCGCATCGGTTTTGCGATCGTCTTGTCGGCCACCCTGTGGATTTCCGTCGCGGCATACTGGCTTGAAAACCGCAATTTCTCGCTCGACGGACTGCGCGTGCTGGTACTGCCAACGGCGGCGCTGGCAGTCATGCTGCCAGTGATGTTCCCGGGCAGCCTGATTCCCCTGCAGGGACGCTCCGCCCTGTTTCCGTGGCATGTCGCCATTGCCATCCTAGCTTACAGCTCGCTGACGATTGCGGCATTCCATGCGGTGCTGATGGCGCTGCAGGAGTCGCAGCTGCATGCATCCCCGAGCGAGGCGCGCGGCCGCTGGCTGGCCGTGGCGATCGAGCGGCTGCCCGCCCTGCTGACCATGGAAAAGCTGCTGTTCCGCATGATCAGCTTCGGTTTTACGCTGCTGACACTGACCGTGTTATCGGGCGTGTTCTTCTCCGAAGAGCTGTTCGGCACGGCCTTCCGCTGGGATCACAAGACCATTTTCACGATGTTGTCCTGGATGCTGTTCGGCCTGTTGCTGGCTGGACGCGTCTGGCGAGGATGGCGCGGCAAGACCGCGCTGCGCTTCACCCTCACCGGTTTTGCCACGCTGCTGCTTGCCTATGTCGGCAGCCGCTTCGTGCTTGAAGTGGTGCTGCACCGGAGCCTCGCATGAAACTTTTGATATGGGTGCTGCTCGCGGCACTGATCGTTTTCTGGGTTTTCCTCAGCAGGAAAAAGCAGAAGGCGAAGGCATCCCGCAAGCGCCCACGGGAATCAGCCGGGCGCACCGGCACCGGCGATGCGGAAATCATGATTCCCTGCACCCAGTGCGGCATCCATTTGCCGTATTCCGAAGCTGTGATCGGCGCAGCAGGCGCGCCTTTCTGCAGCGAAGCGCATCGCCTTCAGCATGACCGGCGCTAGGCTGTGTTTGCTCAGCGTCGCGACCGGTTCGGAGTGGCGTCGGGGAGGGCACACGCACGGACGTACGCCGAGCACGGCAGGCGCGGAGCCTGACCGAACTGCAGCTCGTCAGGCGCTGTGCAGACCGGAGCCGTCCGCGATCCGGATAACGGACGGACGATAATCCATGTACACGACACCTGCCACGTTGCCGGAGAGCCGCGACACCTTCTGGCGAACGCTCCAGACCTATTGCATTACCCGCATCCTGATCACGGTGGTGCTGCTGGCCTATTTCAGCTTCAATGCCATCCGCGACGACAGGGGCGCCGACCGTTTTGCGGACTGGCAAACCTGCGTTCTGTACTTGCTGACTGCCATCGGCTTCGGCCTGATGTCGGCCTATGTGCGCCGGCGTTTCATGCTGCAGCTTCTGACTCAGGTGGCCATCGATATCGGCGCCATTTCATTGCTGTACGTCTTTGCCGGCGGCGCGCGCAGCGGACTTGCGATTCTTTACCTGTTTCCGCTGTCGGGGGCTGCGGTTTTGGCACCCCTGGTGATCGCCTTGTTTTTCGTATCGATCGTCACCCTGACTCTGTTGGCCGAAAGCGTTCTTCAGGCGCTCAGTTCGGTTGCCGAAGTATCGCCTTCCCAGGCCGGCTTGTACGGCGCGGCCTTTTTCGCCGCCGTCTTCCTGGTCAACCGCCTGGCGGCCAGGCTGATCAAGCAGGAGGCTCTGGCCGCGCAGCGGGGCAGGGACTTGCAGCTGCAGGAAGCCATCAACCGGCTGGTAATTGCCGATATGGGCGACGGCATTCTTGTGGTGGGCGACGATACCGAGGTGTTTGCCGGGAATCCGGCGGCGGAGCGCATGCTGGGCATGTCCGTCGCCTATGGTCAGCCGCGCTACAAGCTGGCCGATCTGCCCGCGCTGGCGCCGATCGCCGATGCCTTCACGGCATGGCGCAAGGGGGATTCCGTGCGAATGGCGCATGACGGGGCCTCGATCTATGTCAAGGTCAAGCCCGTGGGAGGCAATACCCGCGGCGGTACGCGTGATGCCTGGCGGGAGCTTGCGGCACATCTCAAACTGCGCTTCGCCACCGTCGAGGGGGCCGGGCTCACCAATGACCGTACCGTCATCTTTCTGCAGGACGTCAGTGAGATCGAAAACCAGGCGCAGCAGCTCAAACTTGCCTCCATGGGGCGCCTGACTGCCAGCATCGCGCATGAAGTGCGCAATCCGCTCTCGGCCATTTCGCATGCGGCGTCGCTGCTTGGCGAAGATGTCATTGAGCCGACCCACAAGCGCCTTCTGAACATCGTCAGCGACAACGTGGTGCGTCTCAACCGCATGATCGAGGATATTCTGAAGCTGTCGCGCAAGGCCCATGCGCAGGCCGATCCGGTGAAACTGGCGCCGTTCCTGTCGGAGCTCGTGGGTGAACTCAGGGCGACCCACAAGATGGCGCCGGACCTCATCCGGCTGGAAGACATGGCGCAGCTTCAAGTCCGCTTCGACGCGCTGCATCTGCGCGAAGTCGTCGTCAATCTGCTCTCGAACGCGCTCCGATATGCCAGCGGCCGGCCGGGCAGCATTTGCATCCATGCAGTGTTACCCATGGCCAATCGTCTGGAACTCCATATACAGGACGATGGTCCAGCCATTACCCCCGAAGTGCGGGCGCATCTGTTCGAGCCGTTCTACACCACCTCCAGCAAGGGTACCGGCCTGGGCCTCTACGTCGCGCGGGAATTGTGTTTGAATAACGACGCCATGCTGGATTACGAATACCGGACGGATTCGCCGGGCGGCGCGCTGGACGAACCGAGCGGGCGCTTTGTGATCACCTTCGCCGTCTAGACGGCTGGCGGCTCGCTTTTCCAGTTCAACCCTACTATATATATAGACATGACTGCACCTCGCATCCTGGTGGTCGATGATGAAGCCGATCTGCGCGAATTGCTCGAGATCACGCTGATCAAGATGGGCCTCGACGTCGACAGTGCCGATTGCCTCGCGGCTGCCCGCAGCCGGCTGGCGCAAACGGAATATGGACTGGTCCTGACCGACATGCGGCTGCCGGACGGATTGGGTATTGAACTGGTGCGTGAAGTCAGCGCTCTTCACAAGAACACGCCTATCGCGGTCATCACCGCGTATGGCAGCACCGACAATGCGGTATCGGCACTGAAGGCGGGCGCCTTCGATTATCTCAGCAAGCCGGTGGCCCTGGACCAGCTGCGCCTGATGGTGCAATCGGCTTTGCGCATTCGCAAGACCGACTCGCAAGCAGCCGGAGCTCCGATGCCGGCTCCCGGAAGCGCATCGCCGCTGGTAGGGCAGTCGGGCGTGATGCAGGACCTGCGCGCGCAGATCATCCGTCTTGCGCGCAGCATGGCGCCGGTAGCGATCACCGGCGAATCCGGCAGCGGCAAGGAACTGGCGGCGCGCGACATCCATGCGCATAGCGCGCGGGCGGACAAGCCGTTCATCGCCGTCAATTGCGGTGCGATCCCGGAAGCTCTGATGGAAGCCGAGTTCTTCGGCTATCGCAAGGGCGCATTCACGGGCGCCAACGATGATCGCGAAGGTTTCTTCCAGGCGGCCAACGGCGGCACGCTGATGCTCGATGAAGTCGCCGACCTGCCCTTGCCGATGCAGGTCAAGCTGTTGCGCGCCATCCAGGAACGGCGGGTGCGCAAGGTGGGTGCGACCACGGAGGAACCGGTGGATGTGCGCCTGATCAGCGCAACGCATCAAAATCTGGCCGAGTGCGTCGAGAACGGCAAATTCCGGCAGGATCTCTATTACCGGCTCAATGTGATCGAACTGCGGCTGCCGCCGCTGCGTGAACGGCTCGACGACATCGGACTGCTCTCGGATGCGATTCTCGCCCGCCTTTCAGGTTCCGGAACGCCCACGGTATTGTCGCCGGCCGCGCTCGAAGCGCTGCGCGGCTATTCATTCCCCGGCAATGTGCGCGAGCTTGAAAACGTGCTCGAGCGCGCCATGGCGTTCGCCAACGACGGCGTCATCGAAGTGGCGGACCTTGCGCTCAGGCGCACCGCATCCCCGCCGCCCGAGGCGGCACAAGCGGCCGGCCGATCAGCGGCAATTCCTTCGGCTCCCGCGGCGCATGCTTCTCCGGCTCCCGCCGAAGCCGCCGAATCGGTCCGGTCCGCTGAGCCGGCGGCTCGATCCTCCGGCCCCGTTTCATTGGTCGAGCAACTGGACAAGGTGGAGCGCGGGATCATCCTGGGCGCGCTGGAAAGCGCTCGATTCGACTTGCCGCAAGCAGCCGAAATGCTTGGCTTGAGCCACCGGCAGATGCAATACCGCATGCAGCGCCTATCCATTTCACAGCCAAAACAATGAAAACCTGCCTCATAGATGAGGATGGCTGGGCGAGCAATGCCGAGCGCCAGCCGTCGCCCAATTTCGACGAGCGCCTTCCCGGCACCGCGATCGACCTGCTCGTCATTCATAACATCAGCCTGCCGCCCGACCAGTTCGGCGGACCCTATATCGCCGACCTGTTCGGCAATCGCCTCGACTGCGAGGCGCATCCCTATTTCGATCAGCTCCGGTCGCTGAAAGTCTCGGCCCATTTTCTGATTCGCCGCGACGGCCACGTCATGCAATTCGTTTCGGCGAATCACCGGGCATGGCATGCCGGCCTGTCCTCGTTCTGCGGACGCGAGCGCTGCAACGACTTCTCGATTGGCATCGAACTTGAGGGCAGCGACTTCCAGCCGTTCGAATCCGCACAATACGAAGCGCTCGCCGAGCTGACCGAGGCGCTGTGCCGGCGCTATCCGCTCGCGGCCGTGGCAGGCCATGAACATATCGCGCCGGGACGCAAAACCGACCCCGGTCCCTTCTTCGACTGGCATCGTTATCGCAAGTCCTTGATTCATCAATCGGTCCAGAAATCGTCGTCGAATCCGCTTAAATTTCCTGAGTGAATCGCAAAAATGTCAAGCGCCGAACAGGCCTATTTTTATTGCGCATCAAATAAAAAGGGTTGCATAGCTCCCCACCCGGCACTAGAATTAGTATCAATCGAGGCATGCACCACTAGATCTAGTAGTCACCCCCGATACCCCCAATAAGGGCTGTTCAAGTAGTTCCTCAATGTAAACATGCAGTTGCGGGCGGGCAGCGAACAGCTCTCCCATACGAATGCAATCCGAACGGTGCGATGCCAGACCCCGGCAGGGTGTCGCTCGCGCTGCTGGGACCGGTTTGCATTGGACAGCGAACGTTGCCTGCAAGGGGCGTTCTAATTAATAACCACCACAGCTGCACAGCTGTCGCGATACGTCAGGAGGCGAGATGCACTCAACGCAAGAAGTTTCACTAAAGTCTGGCACAGAATTCGGCCTGGTCCCTCCTCATGCTCCTACCTCAGCTTCCACAGCCAACATGAACATCAACCTCGGCGATTACAAGATCATTCGCCGCAATGGTGCAGTTGTTGGCTTCGAGCCGTCGAAGATTTCCATTGCGATGACGAAGGCCTTCCTCGCCGTGAACGGCGGGCAGGGTGCCGCTTCGGCACGCGTGCGTGAACTGGTCGAGCAGCTCACCGCCGGTGTGGTGTCGGCGCTGGTGCGCCGCCAGCCGGCGGGCGGGACCTTCCATATCGAAGACATCCAGGACCAGGTGGAACTGGCGCTGATGCGTTCCGGCGAACATGATGTCGCCCGCGCCTATGTGCTGTATCGCGCCAAACGCATGGAAGAGCGCGCCCAGCAGCAGGCCGCCAAGCCGTCCGACGAGCCGCAGATGCATGTCATCGAAGACGGCCAGCGCCGTCCGCTCGACATCAACCAGGTGCGCGCACTCATCGCGGCAGCTTGCGTTGGCCTGGAAAAGCATGTCGATGCCGAAGCCATCCTGGCCGAGACCGTCAAGAATCTGTACGACGGCGTTCCCGTCGAAGAGCTCCACAAGTCCGCCATCCTGGCTGCCCGCGCGCTGATGGAAAAGGACCCGGCGTACAGCAGGGTGACCGCGCGTCTGCTGATGCACACCATCCGCAAGGAAGTCTTCGGCCAGGAAGTCGCGCAGGCCGATGCCGCGGCGCACTACATCGATTACTTCCCCCAATACATCAAGAAGGGCATCGAGGCGGATCTGCTCGACACCAAGCTGGCCCAGTTCGACCTCAAGAAGCTGGCCGAAGCATTGCAGCCGGACCGCGACCTGCAGTTCGGCTACCTCGGCCTGCAGACCCTGTACGACCGCTACTTCCTGCATATCGAAGGCACCCGCATCGAAATGCCGCAGGCCTTCTACATGCGTGTCGCGATGGGTCTGTCCCTCAACGAAATCAACCGCGAAGAACGCGCGATCGAGTTCTACAACCTGCTGTCCTCGTTCGACTTCATGAGCTCGACGCCGACGCTGTTCAATTCCGGCACACAACGTTCGCAGCTCTCCTCCTGCTACCTGACCACCGTCGCCGACGACCTCGACGGCATCTACGAGGCGATCAAGGAAAACGCGCTGCTGGCCAAGTTCGCAGGCGGCCTGGGCAATGACTGGACCCCGGTGCGCGCGCTCGGCGCCCACATCAAGGGCACCAACGGCAAGTCCCAGGGCGTGGTCCCCTTCCTGAAGGTGGTCAACGACACCGCCGTCGCGGTCAACCAGGGCGGCAAGCGCAAGGGCGCGGTCTGTGCCTACCTGGAAACCTGGCACATGGATATCGAGGAATTCCTCGACCTGCGCAAGAACACCGGCGACGACCGCCGCCGCACGCACGACATGAACACCGCGAACTGGATTCCCGACCTGTTCATGAAGCGCGTGATGGAGAAGGGCGAATGGACGCTGTTTTCGCCGTCCGATGTTCCCGACCTGCACGAGAAATACGGCAGGGCCTTCGAGGATGCCTACACCGGCTACGAAGCCAAGGCTGCGCGCGGCGAGCTCAAGCTGTTCAAGAAAGTCCAGGCGCTCGACCTGTGGCGCAAGATGCTGTCGATGCTGTTCGAGACCGGACATCCGTGGATCACATTCAAGGATCCCTGCAATATCCGTTCCCCGCAGCAGCATGTCGGCGTCGTCCACAGCTCCAACCTGTGCACCGAGATCACGCTCAACACCAACGAATCCGAAATCGCGGTCTGCAATCTCGGTTCGGTCAACCTGCCGGCGCACATGAAGGACGGCAAGCTGGACCACGCCAAGCTCGAGAAGACCATCCGCACCGCGATGCGCATGCTCGACAACGTGATCGACATCAACTATTACGCGGTCAAGAAGGCACGTGATTCCAACCTGCGCCACCGTCCGGTCGGCATGGGCATCATGGGATTCCAGGACTGCCTGCACATGATGCGCATCCCGTATGCATCGATGGACGCGGTGGAATTCGCCGACCGTTCGATGGAAGCCGTCTGCTACTACGCCTACTGGGCATCGACCGAACTGGCGGAAGAACGCGGCCGTTACAGCTCCTACCGCGGTTCGCTGTGGGATCGCGGCATCCTGCCCCAGGATTCCCTCAAGCTGCTGGCAGAGGAACGCGGCGGCTATCTTGAGGTCGATACCACTGAGACCATGGACTGGTCGGCCCTGCGCTCCCGCATCAAGCAGTTCGGCATGCGCAATTCGAACTGTGTGGCGATCGCTCCGACGGCGACCATTTCCAACATCATCGACGTGTCCGCCTGCATCGAGCCGACTTACCAGAACCTGTACGTGAAGTCGAACCTGTCGGGCGAATTTACCGAGATCAACGAGCACCTGGTGCGCGACCTGAAGGCGCGCGGACTGTGGGACGAAGTGATGGTCGCCGACCTCAAGTATTTCGACGGCAGCCTCGCCAAGATCGACCGCATCCCGCAGGATCTGCGCGAGATCTACGCAACGGCATTCGAAGTCGAGCCGAAGTGGCTGGTGGAAGCGGCATCCCGTCGCCAGAAATGGATTGACCAGGCGCAATCACTGAACATCTACATGGCCGGCGCATCGGGCAAGAAGCTCGACGAAACATACAAGCTGGCATGGCTGCGCGGACTGAAAACCACGTACTACCTGCGCACGATCGGCGCCACCCATGCCGAAAAATCGACCACCAAGGCCGGTGCGCTCAATGCGGTGTCCGTCACGTCGGGCGTAGGCAGCGGCGTGGGTGCGTCCGCACCCGTGGCTGCGGCCCCGGCGGTCCCTGCCGCATCCGCAGCGGAAGTTGAGCTCGCCGGACCGGCATGCATGCTGCGCCCGGGCGATCCCGGCTTCGATGAATGCGAAGCCTGCCAGTAATATTCGGCATGAAGCCGGCCCGCAATCATCGATTGTTTGCGGTGCCGGCTTGAACATCACGCTAGTACCACTACAATATTCGTAAGGAAGAATAACCATGCTTAGTTGGGATGACGAAGTAACTCCAGCCGCCAAACCCGCTCAGGCTCCGCAACCGATGCTGGCGCCGGTCACTCCGTCCGCATCGCCATCGCAGTCCCTCGGCGCCCAGTTCGCCAATGCCGGACTGACGCCGTCGCAGACAGCCAAGGCTCCGGCCGCAGATGCTTCGCGCCGCGTCAATGCCGCCGACAAGCGCATCATCAACGGCCAGACCGACGTCAACCAGCTCGTGCCCTTCAAGTACAAGTGGGCCTGGGACAAGTATCTGGCCGGCTGCGCCAACCACTGGATGCCGCAGGAAATCAACATGCAGCGCGATATCGAGCTGTGGAAGAATCCGAACGGCCTGACCGAAGACGAGCGCCGCCTCGTCAAGCGCAACCTCGGCTTCTTCGTGACGGCCGATTCGCTGGCCGCCAACAACATCGTGCTGGGTACCTACCGCCACATCACGGCGCCCGAGTGCCGCCAGTATCTGCTGCGCCAGGCATTCGAGGAAGCAATTCATACGCATGCCTACCAGTACATCGTGGAATCGCTCGGCCTCGACGAGGGCGAAATCTTCAACGCGTATCACGAAGTCGCATCGATCCGCGACAAGGATGAATTCCTGATCCCGTTCATCGACGTGCTGACCAATCCGGAATTCAAGACCGGCACCGTCGAAGCCGATCAGACGCTGCTGCGTTCGCTGATCGTGTTCGCCTGCCTGATGGAAGGCCTGTTCTTCTATGTCGGCTTCACGCAGATCCTCGCGCTCGGCCGTCAGAACAAGATGATGGGTGCAGCTGAGCAGTATCAATACATCCTGCGCGATGAGTCGATGCACTGCAACTTCGGGATTGATCTCATCAATACAATCAAGCTCGAGAATCCGCATCTGTGGACCGCGGAATTCCGCGAAGAGATTAAATCGTTGTTTTTGCGCGCGGTAGAGTTGGAATATCGCTACGCAGAGGATACAATGCCGCGTGGAGTGCTTGGATTGAATGCGCCGATGTTCAAAGGGTACCTGAGGTTCATCGCGAATCGTCGAGCACAGCAGATCGGTCTCGATCCAATGTTCCCCCAGGAAGAGAATCCCTTCCCGTGGATGAGCGAGATGATCGACCTGAAGAAGGAGCGCAACTTCTTCGAGACTCGCGTGATCGAATACCAGACCGGTGGTGCACTGAGCTGGGAATAAAAACTCTCGACTCGTAAAGAGCGAGGTGATGGAGATAAAACGGTCGGCCAACAAGGTGCCGGAAACGAAACAAGAAGGCTGACCGATCACTCAAGGACTATCACCAAATTTGATGGACAGTAGACGAACGACAGGATCATTACTGTTAACGCCGCTGACCCCGACGCCGTCGGGCAAGGCGGCTTTTTCTCTGAAAAACCTGGTGGTTTTTCTGAAAGCGTATTCCCGCGCCGGCTTTGTTGCCGGCGTTTTTTTTGGCTACGGCAATCGCAGCGCCATTTGCGCGCGGTAAGAAGTCCTCCATCATTGCTGACGCGCAGCAGTGATTTGCAGAAGAGAGGCGTAGCTGGAAGAGGCTGAAGTGCTGCATGTTTGAGGTGATGCAGCAGTTCAGCTGGTGCCGAATTCATTAGTGCAAGCAGACGCTTGCTTGTGCCGATGAATAATCCGCATGGCTCATCGCGATGGGACAGGCGGGTTTCCAACCTCGAAGTTTGAATTTTCCATCACGTGAAGGAGAAACAAATGGCAACAGCAAAGAAAGCGGCTGCTAAGAAGGCAGCCCCGGCGAAGAAGCCGGCAGCAGCCAAGAAGCCTGCAGCGAAGAAAGCAGCAGCCCCGAAGAAAGCAGCAGCAGCCAAGAAGCCGGTAGCGAAGAAAACGGCAGCTCCGAAGAAAGCAGCAGCAGCCAAGAAGCCGGTAGCGAAGAAGGCAGCAGCTCCTAAGAAAGCGGCAGCAGCCAAGAAGCCGGTAGCGAAGAAAGCAGCAGCTCCTAAGAAAGCGGCAGCAGCCAAGAAGCCGGTAGCGAAGAAAGCAGCAGCTCCGAAGAAAGCGGCAGCAGCCAAGAAGCCGGCAGCGAAGAAAGCAGCAGCTCCTAAGAAAGCAGCGGCTCCCAAGAAAGCCGCCGCTGCCAAGAAGCCTGCAGCGAAGAAGGCCGCAGCTCCTAAAAAAGCAGCAGCTCCGAAGAAGGCCGCAGCTCCTAAGAAGGCCGCAGCCCCTAAGAAAGCAGCAGCTCCGAAAAAGGCCGCTGCCGCCAAGAAGCCTGCAGCAAAACCCGCTGCCAAACCCGCGGCTGCACCTGCAGTGAAGACTGTGTTGAACCCGGCAGCGGCTTGGCCGTTTCCGACCGGCACACGTCCTTAAAGCAGAGATTGCTCACGCGCCTGATTAAGTTCAGGCAAAATGCCCGTTGCGTGGCCCTTAGCCGCACAACGGGCTTTTTCATGTGGAGACCAGATAGTGCTGACTAGCATACTTACCTTGATCGTCGATACCATCGCAAGTGTACTTGGTGGTGTTCTGTTGTTGCGATTCTGGATGCAGGTAGTAAGAGTAAGACCCCCGACGTCACTCGGGCAGTTCATCTTCCAGTTGACCGACTGGCTTGTGCGTCCATTGCGACGCCTGCTGCCGGGCGTGGGGGGATATGATTGGGCTAGTCTGATCGGCGCGGTACTGATCATCGTTTTGTCGGTCGCCATCGATCTCGCGATCGCGTCTCGCTTCGCGCCCGATTTCCTGGTGGTGCTGTCGTTGCTGCGTTTCTGTGAATGGGTCTTCTATGGCTTCATCGGCCTGCTCATCATTGAAGCCATTTTCAGCTGGGTGAACCCTCATGCGCCGCTCGCCCCTTTCATCCATGCCTTGAATGATCCGCTGCTGCGTCCTCTGCGCCGCGTCGTACCGCTGGTCGGCAATATCGACCTGAGTCCGCTGGTGGCTCTTATTCTGCTTCAGATTGCGATGATGGTGGCGAGGACGGTCATTACCTCGTTGCTATGACCACGGTATGGTGCATTCCGAGTGAGACGGGAGTACGCTTGACCGTACAGGTACAGCCCAATGCCAGGAAGAGCGAAATAGCGGGTCTGCATGATGATGCCGTCAAAATCCGATTGCAGGCGCCGCCCGTGGATGGCAAGGCCAACGAAGCCTTGATCAGATTTATCGCCGACCTGCTTGACATCCCGAAGAGCAGGGTGGCAATCAGCCATGGACAGGCCAGCAGACGCAAGTTGGTGGAAATTTCGGGCGCGAAGGCAGATGAGGCGATACGTAGCGTGATATCGCTGCTGTAATGCGCTGCCGGAGTTGGCCTGTCTCAAGCCGGCAAGCCGGGCGGCAGCGCCGCCGGCTTGCCGCGATGATCAACGGGTGACGCGCGCCACGCCGTTGCTGGAAGTGACGCGCACCGTTTCGCCCACCCGAAAATTGTCTTCCGCTGCGACGGCATAAGTGCGTGCCTCTCCATTGTCGAAACGGACCGTGACTTCCGTCCTGTTGGTGCTCGAATTCGATTGTTCGGCGTGCTGGCCCGCCATGCCTCCGGCAATCGCGCCACCAATTCCGGCGACGGCGCTGCCGGTGCCGCTGCCGATGTTGCTGCCCGCAATACCGCCAAGAATGCTTCCGATGAACGAGCCCAGCCCGGTGCTGCGGCCGTCATGCCGGGTAACGTCCTTCACTTCAGTCACCTGTCCCGTCTGGACCATGGTGACACCCTGGGTCGAGGAAGTGACGGGGGGCGGTGCGGGCGTGGAGGAGCAGGCGGCAAGCGCCAAGGCGGCGAGTATCGCAGTCATTGTCAGGCTCTTGAAATGCATACTGCTTCCTCCTGCAACAAGATATGTGGACGCCTATTGGAAGCGGTAGCCGAAGGCCCGTTCGAACTGTGCTTCGATATCGGCGAGCGCGGGCGCGTGATTCTGCCCGCCCTGATGCGCGATCTTGATGGCCCCCATCAGGCTTGCCAGGCGGCCGGTGGTTTCCCAGTCCATGCCCTTGGTCAGACCGTACAGCAGGCCGGCGCGGAATGCATCGCCACAACCTGTGGGGTCGACGACTCGTTCGGCAGCCACGCAGGGAATCTCGACGCGCTTGCTGCCGGCAAAGATGTCGGCTCCCTGTTCGCCGCGCGTGACGATCAGGGCCGACACGCGCGCAGCGATCTGTTCGAGCGACAGGCCGGTCCGCTCGGTCAATAGTTCCGCTTCATAATCATTGACTGCAACATAAGTGGCCAGTTCAATGAAACGTTCCAGTTCCGGGCCGTTAAACATCGGCAGGCCCTGACCCGGATCAAAGATAAACGGGATGTTCAATTCCGCGCAATGCTGCGCATGCTGCAGCATGCCGTCGCGGCCGTCCGGCGCGACGATGGCCAGCGTGACCTGGCCGGCGTCGGCGACCTTGTTCAGATGCGACATGGTCATTGCTCCGGGATGGAAGGCGGTGATCTGGTTGTTGTCGGCATCGGTCGTGATGAAGGCTTGCGCGGTATAGGTTTCATCGATGACACGCACGCAGCGACGCGAAATCTGCAGCTGGTCAAGCCGTTCCAGATAGGGAGCGCTGTCCTGGCCGACCGTCGCCATGATCAGGGGATCGCCGTCAAGCAGCTTGAGGTTGTACGCGATGTTGCCTGCGCAACCGCCATATTCGCGCCGCAACGCCGGCACCAGGAACGCCACATTGATCTTGTGCAGCTGGTCGGCCAGCAGCGCTTCCGAAAAGCGTCCGCCAAACTGCATGATGGAATCGAATGCGAGCGAACCACAGATAAGGGATGTCATGATGTTGTTGTCCAGTGATGTGGAAAGGCGGAAACGGATCCGGCACTCAGGGGTAGAACACGTAGACCCGGTATCCGGCCGCCTTCAGTTGCGATAGCCGGAAATGAAGTTTGAAAGCCTGTTCGGATTTTGCCGGAAAACCCTGATTCAGATCCTGGCCCGCGGGAAGATAGTCGCGCGGTGCGAATACCCGGCGCAGCAGCGGCTTTTCGCTGCTGTCGTTGAGCGTCAGCTCAATGCTCGGCCAGGCCTGTGCGGTATTGCCGCGGTTTCGCAGGAGAACCGTCAGGCCGAAACTATCGCTGTCCGGTGCCAGGGCCTGCAGCTCGCTGGACTCGATCGAGACCGAGTCCACTTCGGCCGGCAGACCGACCTGGCATCCGCTGCGGGCGCAGGCGGCTGCGAGCAGCGGCCGGATCTGAGGAATATAGGCGGCAATCTGGTCGCGGAAAACGTAGGCGGCCTGCGCCAGCAATATCCCCAGCAGGAGCGCCGAGGCCAGCACCATGAAGACATTCAGGCCGCGAGTCATCCGCTGCTTGCGGCGCGCCTCGCGGACAAACCCCGGTTCTTCATAATCGGAAGCATCCGCCTGATCGAGCGCGTCCGCATCGTCGGAATCCGCCGGCTTGCTTCTCCATGGCTTGGATTGCAGGTCATCAATGGCCCGCTCCACCGGATCATGTTGGGCATCCGCTGCGGGAGCAGGCTCATCGCGGGAAGGGCGCAGGGGTAAATGCGCGATATCCATCAGGGTCATGCGCAACAAAGGATCGGGCGGACTTTCCCCGTCGCCCGCGGCTTGGGGGGAATGGTCGTCCGACCGCGGGGGCATGGAGGCGCTTGGCGCTTCATGCGCAACATCGCCGCTTGGGATGGTATCGCTGGTCGCCGGCGTGGCAGATTGCTCCGGCATGGCGGCTGCCGGGTTGCTTGTCGAGCCGTTTGTCGAGCCGCTTGATTCGGAACCGGCATCCGCCTGATCCAGGGAGTGATGCGCGTCCTGCTTTCCAGAGGGCGCCGCGAATGCCGGCGATGCCTGGGCAAAGGAGGAGGAAGCAGCCGGGGGAACGGGGGCAGTTGCCGCACTTGCCACGGACGGGCCTTGCGGTTTCCCTGGGGTCTGGAATTCCTCGGGACGCAGCAGATTTTCGATGCCGTTGAAAATCTGCTTGCAGGCGCCGCAGCGTACCAGTCCGGCACGCAGTTTTAGCTGGTCATGCGCGACCCGGAATGTCGTATGGCAATGCGGACATTGGGTAGCCAGCGCCATTGCGATCAGTGTCCGGCGGCGCGGCCGGCGAGGACAATCCAGCCTTCATGTTCGGCCCAGACCGACATCGAGATGAAGGGTGCGTAGGCGGCAGCCACTTCATCGGCCTGGCGGGCCAGGATGCCCGAGAGCACCAGCATGCCGCCGGGAGCAACGCGCGATGACAGCATCGGCGCCATCAGCTTCAACGGGCTGGAAAGAATATTGGCGACGACCACGTCAAAGGTCTGGGGATGCCCGGCGCCGGCGAATTCCTCGGGAAGGTGATACTCGATCTCGCAATGATTGCGCTCGCTGTTATAGCGGGCCGACTCGATGGCTTGCGGATCGATGTCGACGCCGTAGACCGTCGCCGCGCCAAGCTTCTTGGCCACCAGCGCCAGAATGCCGGAGCCGCAGCCGTAGTCGAGCACCGAGGCGCCCTGCGGCGGATGGCTTTCCAGCCATTCCATGCACAGCCGGGTGGTCGGATGGCTGCCGGTGCCGAAGGCAAGGCCGGGATCGAGTTCGAGCACCAGGCCATTGGGATCGGGAGCGTCATGCCAGCTGGGCACGACCCAGATGTTCTTGCCGATATGGATGGGCTCGAACTGCGACTGCGTCAGCCTGACCCAGTCCTGCTCGGCCACCGGGCGCAGGATGAACCGGGGCGGCTCGATGCTGCAGGCGGCAGCCGCCTCGTTGACGATCGCGGCGTGGTCGGCATCCAGCTCCGACAGCGCCACGACGCGGCTGTGGTCCCACGCAGTCTCGGTCGGCTCCATGCCCGGCTCGCCGAAAAGCGGGCGTTCGGCGTCGGTGCCTTCATCAGCATCTTCCACGGAAACCGACAATGCGCCTGCTTCCATCAATGCGTCGGACAGCGCCTCGGCATGGTCGCGTGCAACTTCAATGACGATTTCAGTCCAGCTCATGATGCACCTTGTTGTTTACTTGCCGTTCTTGGCATTGGCCTTCTGCAGATCCGGCTTGGCCGCCAGCTTCTGTTCAAGATAGTGGATATTGGTGCCGCCTTCAAAGAAGCGCGCATCCACCATCAGCTCGCGATGCAGCGGAATATTGGTCTGAATGCCTTCGACCACCATTTCCGACAGCGCGATCTGCATGCGGCGGATCGCCTGCTCGCGGGTTGCGCCATAGGCAATTACCTTGCCCACCATCGAATCGTAGGTCGGCGGCACGAAATAGCCGGCATACGCATGCGAATCGACGCGAATGCCGGGACCGCCCGGGGCATGCCATGCAACGATCCTGCCTGGCGACGGCGTAAACTTGAACGGGTCTTCCGCGTTGATGCGGCACTCGATCGCATGGCCGGACAGCTCGATGTCACGCTGGCGGAAGCGCAGCTTCTCGCCGCAGGCAACGCGGATCTGCTCCTGCACCAGATCGACGCCGGTGATCATTTCGGTGACCGGATGCTCCACCTGGATACGCGTGTTCATTTCAATGAAGTAGAACTCGCCGTTCTCATACAGAAACTCGAAGGTGCCCGCGCCGCGATAACCGATCTTGCGGCAGGCTTCCGCGCAGCGGTCGCCGATGCGCTCGATCAGCTTGCGCGGAATGCCGGGCGCCGGTGCTTCTTCGATCACTTTCTGATGGCGGCGTTGCATCGAACAATCGCGTTCGCCCAGCCAGATCGCATTCTTGTATTCGTCGGCGAGGATCTGGATTTCCACATGGCGCGGATTCTCCAGATATTTCTCCATGTAGACCTCGGGGTTGCCGAAAGCGGTGCCGGCTTCGGACCTGGTCATGGTGACGGCATTGAGCAATGCCGCTTCGGTATGGACCACGCGCATGCCGCGTCCGCCGCCGCCGCCGGCCGCCTTGATGATGACGGGGTAGCCCACCTTGCGGGCGATGCGGATGATTTCCTTCGGATCTTCCGGCAGTGCGCCGTCCGAGCCCGGAACGCAGGGCACGCCTGCCTTGATCATGGCCTGTTTGGCCGAAACCTTGTCGCCCATCATGCGGATCGATTCCGGCCGCGGGCCGATGAAGACAAAGCCCGACTTTTCCACGCGTTCGGCAAAGTCGGCGTTCTCGGAAAGGAAGCCGTAGCCGGGATGGATCGCCTCGGCGTCGGTCACTTCCGCGGCGCTGATGATGGCCGGCATGTTGAGATAGCTCTGCGCCGACGGCGCCGGGCCGATGCAGACGGATTCGTCGGCAAGCTTGACGTATTTCGCTTCGCGGTCGGCCTCGGAGTGGACGACTACGGTCTTGATGCCCATTTCACGGCACGCGCGCTGAATGCGCAGCGCGATTTCACCACGATTGGCAATGAGAATTTTTTCGAACATGGTGGGGTGAATTGCGTTGTGATGCGTTGGAATGCGTTCGGGGACTGTCTTGCGGTGCGGCAGGCTCCATGATGCAGTCATGGATTCCTGCTGCGGAACGCTCAACCGATCACAAACAGCGGCTGGCCGTATTCCACCGGCTGGCCGTTCTCTACCAGGATTTGCTTGATGACGCCGGAAGCATCGGCATCGATTTCATTGAGGAGCTTCATCGCTTCGATGATGCACAGCGTATCGCCTTCCTTGACCGTTGCGCCGACTTCGACGAACGCGGGATTGCCGGGCGCGGAAGCGCGGTAGAAGGTGCCGACCATCGGCGACTTCACCACATGGCCTTCCGGTTCGGCCGGTGCGGCGGGAGCGACCGGCGCGCTCGCGGCTTGCGGCGTGGCGGCCGGCGCGGGGACCGACACGGTCTGCGGCATCGACTGCGGCTGCATCATCACGACCTGGCTTTGCGGCGCTCCGGAGGATTTGACGATACGGACTTTGCTTTCGCCTTCTGTCACTTCCAGTTCGGCGATGTCTGATTCGGCCACGAGGTCGATCAGCGTCTTGAGTTTTCGTAGATCCATATGAAAATCCCTCAGATTAATATTTTTTTACCAATTGGAGCCGCCACGATTATAAGTGGTTCGTGGCGAGATAAGGAAACTTAAAGCTTTTTGAGCGCGAAATCGATGGCTGCGCCATAGCCATCCACGCCAAGGCCGCAGATCACGCCGACGGCGATCTCCGACAGGTAGGAGTGATGGCGGAAGGCTTCACGCTTGTGGATATTGGAGATGTGGACTTCAACGAAGGGAATGGCAACGCCGGCAAGCGCATCGCGCAAGGCGACGCTGGTATGCGTCAGACCTGCCGGATTGATGATGATGGCATCGATGCCCTCGCCGCGGGCGGCATGGATGCGGTCGATCAGGGCGCCTTCATGATTGCTCTGAAAAGTGGCAAGGACCGCGCCGGCAGCCGAGGCCTGGGCGGCAGCGGCTTGCTCTACATCGGCAAGCGTCGTCGATCCGTACACCTCCGGTTCACGTGTGCCCAGCAGATTCAGGTTCGGGCCATTGACCAGAAGAATTTTTTTTGCCATCTAGATCAGATTCCGTTTGACGACGATGCCGCATTTTGCCGCCAAATGATGCTGATTGGCAAGAAAAAGATGGCGTTTGATTTATAAACTCGCAATATCCTTGCGCAATTCATCCATTTTCAGACGGCCCAGATACGATTTGCGGACCTTTCCCGTACTGTCGATCAGCAGGGTGAACGGGAGGCCGCCTGCCTGATTGCCGAGTTGACGGGACAATTCCGTTCCGTTGAGGCCGCCCACGTAAATAGGATAGGTAATCTTGTACTTGCCGACGAATTCAGCGATGTTCGATGGCGAATCAATGCCGATGCCGATGATCTGGGCTTTCTTCCCGACGTCCAGCTCGGACTGCAGTGCCGACAATTCCGGCATTTCCTCAACGCAGGGTGCGCACCAGGTTGCCCAGAAATTAACCACCAAGGGACGGTCTTTCCATTGCGACAATTCCTGCGGCTTGCCCTGTGCATCCGGCATGGATTGGGAGAACAGCGCCGCGACCGCAGAAGTGTCGGCCTGCTGCGGGCTCGTCTGCTTGTGGCCTATATAAGCGCCAAGAGCAATGCAAATAACGGCAACTGCGCCGAAAATTCCCCAAGTTCTTTTCATGTCCCTTCGCTTTCCGCGATCAGTTGAAGTACCGCCTCGATATTGGCGCGCGCCATTTTACCGTCGGACGGCGTTCTGAGGGCGCCGCGCAAGTCATCCGTTTCATACAAGGCCAGATGCACCCCTTCGTTGTGCCACATGAAGCTGACGGTTTCCACCGGTTCTCCGCGTCCCTTGAAGTGGGCCGTCTCCGAGACTTCGAAGTCGACATTCTTGTTGATCAGGAAAATTTCCACATCCTTGGCGCTTTCCGGGAACAGCTGCAGATGGATGTCCGAGTGCTCGCCGGCAGTGCCGTTAAGGACGGCGCCGGTCAGGTAGGGGGAAAACAGTTGCAGATCCGTCATCAGCCGAACCGCCAGCTTGCGAAGATGCAACAGCCTGGCCGGCTGAGTGTCGCCGAAGAACAATTCATTGTAGGCGCGTACTTCCTCTTCGATCTGCGCATTGTCGGGCATGTACTCGCCGCGCACCTTGGTATTGCCCAGCAGCTGCTTTGCCGCCTTGCGCTTGGCGGTGGCATAGTCGGCGCCGTCTTCGGCGATCATGCGGGCGGCGGCTGCGGCGATTTCCGCGCGCAGCATGTCGGTATTATTTGTAAAGTTGCTCATCTGACTGATGATACTCCGTAAGGCGGGTGGACGCGGGCAGGCGCCGGTCGGGTAAAATTCCGGATTCGCCGGCCACCGGCGGATTTGACCTCCTGTCATTGGACCTTTCTTTCGGCATTCCAGTCAGATTTCCTTTTCATTGAAACAGCACAAATGCACATCCACATTCTCGGCATCTGCGGTACCTTCATGGGCGGACTTGCAGTTTTGGCAAAACAGGCCGGCCACAAGGTAACCGGCTGCGACGCCAATGTCTATCCGCCGATGAGCACCCAGCTGCAGGCGCAGGGCATCGAGCTGATCGAGGGCTTCGATCCCGCTCAGGTCAGCCTTCAGCCCGACCTGTATGTGATCGGCAATGTCGTATCCCGCGGCAATCCGCTGATGGAGGAAATCCTCAACCGCGGCCTGGCTTATGTATCCGGCCCGCAGTGGATAGGCGAGCACATCCTGCGCAACAAGTGGGTGTTGTCGGTGGCGGGTACGCACGGCAAGACGACCACCTCGTCGATGCTGGCCTGGATACTGGAAGACGCGGGCTATGATCCCGGCTTCCTGATCGGCGGCGTGCCGATGAATTTCGGCATTTCCGCGCGGCTTTCCGGCAAGGGCGAGGAATCCCCGTTTTTCGTGATCGAGGCCGATGAATACGATACGGCGTTTTTCGACAAGCGCAGCAAGTTCGTTCACTATCGGACCAAGACCGCGGTCCTGAACAATCTTGAATATGACCATGCGGACATCTTCCCCGACCTGGGCGCCATCGAAACCCAGTTTCATCACCTGGTCCGGACCGTTCCCGGCGTCGGACGACTGATCGTCAATGCGCGGGAAGAATCATTGCGCCGGGTGGTCGACCGCGGATGCTGGAGCGAACAGGAATGGTTCGGTGTTGCGCAAGGCCAGGGCTGGTCGCTCACGGAGCATGATGACGGCCGCTTCGACGTGCTGTTCAATAATGAATTGCAGGGCACCGTGAACTGGGCGCTCACCGGCGAGCACAACCGGATGAATGCGCTGGCCTCGATCGCCGCGGCGCGCCATGTCGGCGTGGTGCCCGCGGTCGCCATCGAAGCGCTGTCGAAGTTCGAAAACGTCAAGCGCCGCATGGAAGTGCGAGGCGCGGTGCGCGACATCACGGTCTACGACGACTTCGCCCATCATCCCACCGCGATCGCCACCACGGTGGCCGGCCTGCGCAAGAAAATCGGATCGTCGCGCATTCTTGCCGTGCTGGAGCCGCGTTCGAACACCATGAAACTGGGCACCATGAAGGAAGCGCTGCCGGGCAGCCTGGTCGATGCCGACCTCGTATTCGGCTACGGCGCCAGGGCGGGCAAGGATGCGCTCGGCTGGAATCTGGGCGAGGCGCTCGCGCCGCTCGGACAAAAGGCTGGCGCCTATGACGATATCGGTGCACTGGTCCAGGCGATCGTGAAGGCGGCCCGCCCGGGCGACCATGTGCTGGTCATGAGCAACGGCGGCTTCGGCGGCGTGCATCAGAAGATCCTGGACGCGCTGGCGCAATGATTCTTTACCTGCACGGCTTCCGCTCGTCACCGCAGTCGTTCAAGGCGCGCGTCCTGGCGCAGAGGATGGAGGCGCTCGGCCGCGCTTCGGAATACCGGTGTCCGCAACTGCCGGCGTCGCCGCGCGAAGCCATCGCCCTGGCGCGTGAAATTGCCGCCGGCACAACACCCGATGAGCTCTGCCTGGTCGGTTCCTCACTGGGTGGATACTACGCCACCCATCTGGCGGAAGCCTTGGGCTGCCGTGCGGTGCTGCTCAATCCCGCGGTGCAGCCGCCGCGCGACCTGGAAAAATATGTCGGCGTCACAACGGCCTATCATTCGAATGAACGCTTCGAATTCAAGCGGGAATATATCGATGAGCTGAAATCGCTCGCGGTCGAAAGGATCAGCTTGCCGCAGCGCTATTTCCTGATTGCAGCCACGGGCGATGAAGTGCTCGACTGGCAGGAGATGGTGGCGCATTATCCGGGAGCGCGGCATATCGTCATCAACGGCAGCGATCACGGCATTTCCGAATTCGCGGATTATGCCGACCGGGTACTGCAGTTCTGCGGCATCGAGACGGGATCGCCGCGGTGACCGCTCGTTCCTTCACGCATGCGCGCTGGAGCACGCATGTCAATGCCGTATGCCCGGAGCGCATGCTGCGCGACTGGCTGGTGGACGACATGTCGCTGACGCAGAAGCTCAGCGCACGCAGCGGGCAATTCCGCGTGCAGCGCCTGCGCCAGGCACGCGGCGTGTGCCTGCGGGATGAATATCAGCTCGCGGGTTTGCCGCGTCCGCTGCAGGTGCAGGAAAGGGAAGTGCTGCTGCGCTGCGACGGCAGGCCGGTAGTGTTTGCGCACACCGTCGTGCCGCTGGCGGCAAGCGCCGCCGACTGGCCGTTCTTCGGCACCCTGGGCGACCGGTCGCTGGGCACCACGCTGTTCGGCGATCCGCGCGTTGCGCGCGGCCGGCTGCAATACGCGCGACTGCCCGCGCAGCATCCGCTGACGCGCCGCGCAAGCCGCGCACTGGAAGGACAAGTATTCGCATCGCCGCTGTTTGCGCGACGATGCCTGTATCAAAGAAAGAAGGGCGTACTGCTGGTGACCGAAGTGTTTCTTCCAGCCATCGCCGACCTCGGGTCGACTCCACGGCAGCAGCTTGGGCGACATGACGAATCAACACGCTGAAAAGCGAAGCAATCCATGAATCTATTCTTTGAAGAGTCCGGCGATTTCAAGGCCGGCGCGGTTCTTTCCCAGCAGGGCGAGGCCTACCAGGTCGAAATGCAATCCGGCAAGCGGACCAAGGTCAAGGCGCGCGACGTGCTGCTGCAGTTTTCCTCGCCCGAGCCGGCACAGTTGCTGTCCGATGCCAAGACCATCGCCGACGACATCGATCTCGACTTCCTGTGGGAGGTCGCGGGACAGGAGGAATTCGGATTCGCCGAACTCGGCACGGAATATTTCGGCCATGATCCCAAGCCGCATGAAGCGGCCGGCCTGCTGCTGCGCCTGCATAACGCGCCGATCTATTTTTACAAGAAGGGCAAGGGACGTTACAAGGCGGCCCCGGAAGATTCGCTCAAGGCGGCGCTCGCCGGCATCGAAAAGAAAAAGCAGCAGGCCTTGATCCAGGCACAGTATGTGGAAGAGCTCAAGGCCGGCCGTCTGCCCGACAGCTTCAAGCCGATCGTGATGCAGCTGCTGTTCAAGCCGGACAAGAACGGCATCGAGTACAAGGCGCTGGAAGCCGCCTGCTCGGAGCTGCAGACCACGCCGCAGCGCCTGATGCTCGCCGTCGGCGGCATCGCCTCGGCAAAGCAGCTGCACATGATGCGCTTCCTGCAGGAATACTTCCCGAAGGGCACGGGTTTCCCGGCCATCGCCATACCGCAGTCGCCGCAGCTGCCGGTGGCGGAGGTCGGGGCATTTTCCATCGATGACGTCACCACGACCGAAATCGATGATGCCTTCTCGGTGGTCGAACTCGGCGATGGCAAGATCCGCGTTGGCATTCATATCGCGGCACCGGGACTCGGCATCCGGCGCGGCGATGCGATCGACGGCATCGCCCGCCAGCGCATGTCCACCGTGTACATGCCCGGCGACAAGATCACGATGCTGCCCGATGAACTGGTAGACGCCTTCACGCTGGCGGAAGGCCGCACCTGTCCCGCCTTGTCGCTGTATGCCACGCTCAATACCGCGGACTGGTCCATCATCTCGACCGAAACCCGCGCCGAGGCAGTACCGATCGCAGCCAATCTGCGCCACAACGACCTCGATGCGCTGGTCACCGAAGACAATCTCGCGGCCGGCACCGGCGATTATCCCTACAAGAGCGACATCGCGCTGTTGTGGCAATGGTCGCAGGTGCTCGAACAGGGCCGCATGGCCAAGCGCGAGAGCTTCGGACTCCGGCCCGAGCAGAACAACCGGGTCGACTTCAACTTCTATGTCGAGGACGACATCGTCTCCATCGTGCGCCGCAAGCGCGGCGCGCCGCTCGACAAGATCGTCGCCGAGCTGATGATTTTCGCCAACAGCACCTGGGGCAAGCTGATGCACGACCACGGCGTGCCCGGCATCTACCGCACGCAGGGAGCATCCGGCGGCGGCTGGGCGGCCAAGATGCAGGTGCGCATGCTCACGCATGCGGCGCCGCACCAGGGACTGGGGGTCGACCAGTATGCCTGGAGCACCTCGCCGCTGCGCCGCTATACCGACCTTGTCAACCAGTGGCAGATCCTTGCCTGTATCGAACACGGCGTCACCGCCCCGCTGGCGGCGCCGTTCAAGCCCAAGGATGCCGACCTGTTCGCGGTGGTGTCCGCGTTCGATGCGGCCTATGGCGCCTATGCCGATTTCCAGAGCAACATGGAACGTTTCTGGTGTCTGCGCTGGCTGTCGCAGGAAAACGCCAAACATGTGGAAGCCGTGGTGCTCAAGGATGAGGTGCTCAGGCTGGTTGACATTCCGCTCATCATTCGCCTGCCGGCCATGCCGCAGGCGGCGCGCGGTACCCAGGTCAAGCTGGATCTGATCCGCTGGGATGAGGTCGACCTCAACATCGAGGCCCGCCTGATCGAATTGACAAGCGCAAGCGCTCCGGAAGTTGAAAGTACGGAAAGCATCGATGGTGAAATCGCCACAAGCGAGACCGAAGCAGGCGCTGAGTCTGTTTCTGAGTGAAAAAGAGCGGCAAGGCAGGGGCGGCTTTATCGTAAAATCCCAAGCTTCTGCAACCGCCTTTTCCTTAGCTGCGTGAAGTTACTTTTTCCACAAAACCGCACCTTGTCGATCGCCGTCGCGGCATCCGTGCTGGTGCACGGGGCGCTGCTGGCAGTGCGGTTCGCGGCACCCGACGCCTTCAATTTCAAGCCCGTGGATCCGGGCCTGGAAGTCATCCTGGTGAACGCCAAGCATGACCGCGCGCCGTTGAAGGCGGAGGCGCTCGCCCAGGCCAATCTCGATGGCGGCGGCAATGCCGAGACCGGCCGCTCCAAGTCGCCGCTGCCCGACATGCGGCGCAATGAAGACGGCGACGGCATGAAGTCCATGCAGCGCCGCATCGAGGAACTGGAGCGGCAGCAGCGCATGCTGACCCAGATGAACAAGAAGTCCAAGGTGGCGTCGGCGCCGACCAAGGATCAGCCGACGCCGCAGGTCACCCAGCCGCGGCCGGAAGCCGCCGACGCCAGCGAAAGCGCAAAGGAAATCCTGCGGCGGGAAGCGGAAATCGCCAAGCGCATCGAGGATGAAAACAAGCGCCCCAAGAAGACCTTCATATCCCCGAGCACGCGCGAAGTCGGCTACGCGATGTACTTCAGCAGCGTGCGCGAAAAAATCGAAAAGGTCGGCACCGTCAATTTTCCGCAGAAGGATGGCAAGAAGATGTACGGCGAACTGACGCTCTCCATCTCCATCTTCCAGGACGGCAGCATTTACGTGAAGGACAAGGATGAGGGGATTGCCGTCGAGCGCTCTTCCGGCAATCCGGCGCTTGACGACGCCGCCCGCCGCATCGTGCGCCGCGCCGCGCCCTTCGGCGCCTTCGCCAAGAACATGCGGTCGAGCGACAAGGACGACGTGTGGATCATGACCACGCGCTTCAAATTTACAAGAGAGAACGAACTCGAAGCGGAAATGCAGGGGAGCGCCCATTGAGTGCAGGAACGGATCGTTATGGCGTGATCGGCAACCCGGTCGCGCACAGCAAATCGCCGGATATCCACGCGGCTTTCGCCAGGCAGACGGAACAGGCGCTGACGTATGAGCGGCTGCTTGCGCCGCTCGATGGTTTTGCATCGACAGTGCGGGCATTGATCGAACAGGGCTTCAAGGGCGCCAACGTGACCGTGCCGTTCAAGCTCGAAGCCTTCGCGCTTGCCGGCGCATTGAGCGAGCGGGCCGAAGCGGCGGGCGCGGTCAACACCCTCAAGTTCGACGGTGGCGCCATTGTCGGCGACAACACCGACGGCATGGGCCTGGTCACCGATATCGTGGCCAATGCAGGCGTGGCCATGCGCGGCAAGCGCATCCTGCTGATGGGCGCCGGCGGCGCCGCGCGCGGCGTGGTGCTGCCCATCCTCGCGCAGGCGCCGGAGCAGCTGGTGATTGCAAACCGCACCGCGTCGAAGGCAAAGGAACTGGCCGAGCGGTTTTCCGGCAAGGGCGCCATCGCCGCCTGCGATTTCGAATCCCTGCAGGATAGCTTCGATGTCGTCATCAATGCCACCTCCGCCAGCCTCTCATCCGATCTGCCGCCGCTGCCGGCCCGCGCATTCGCGGAAGGCTGCCTGGCCTATGACATGATGTACGGACCGGCGCCGACGGTGTTCATGGAATTCGCCCGCCAGCATGGCGCAGCGACCCGCGACGGACTCGGGATGCTCGTGGAGCAGGCCGCGGAATCCTTCCATCTGTGGCGCGGCGTGCGCCCCGCCACCCGGACGGTGTACGACGACCTGCGTTCGAAACTCTGAGCGTCATGAAATTCCTGCGCAAACTCTTGCTGTGGCTGATCGTCGCGCCGATCGTGGTCGTGCTCGCCATGCAGCTGTATTTCTTTGCGCAAATCTGGTGGTGGATAGACCATAACCCCGACTCGACAAGCTTCATGGACCAGCAGTTGTCGGTGCTGCGCGAGAAGAACCCGAATGCCCGGCTCAAGCACAAATGGGTGCCTTACGACCGCATATCGAAGCACCTGAAACGCGCCATCATCGCCGCCGAGGATTCGCATTTTTCCGAGCATGAAGGCGTGGACTGGGATGCGATGCAGAAGGCCTACGAAAAGAACACCAGGAAGGGCAAGGTGATCGCCGGCGGCTCCACGATCACCCAGCAGCTTGCCAAAAACCTGTTCCTGTCGGGTGAGCGCAGCTACCTGCGCAAGGCCCAGGAAGTGGTGATTACCTACATGCTGGAACACCTGATGGAAAAGGAAAGGATCTTCGAGATCTACCTGAACGTCGTGGAATGGGGCGTCGGCGTGTTCGGCGCGGAGGCCGCCGCCCAGCATTACTACGGCGTTTCGGCCGCCAATCTGAATGCGCCCCAGGCTGCGAGGCTGGCGGTCATGCTGCCGCGTCCGCGCTTCTACGACAAGAATCGCAACTCCGCCTATCTTGCGCAGCGCACGAATCTGATCCTGCGGCGCATGGGCGCGGCGGCACTGCCCTAGGCTGTCTTTGATAAGCGTCGCGAGCGGTCCGTAGTCACGTCGAGGAGCGCACGCGTACGGACGTACGCAGAGCACCGCAGGCGTGGATCCGGACCGCGCAGCAGCTTATCAAACACAGCCTAGAGCGGATTGCAGGTGAATGGCCGGTCGCCTCGGCTTGCCCTGCAACGCCTACGGTACCTTCGCACACCCGAATGAAGTGTGAACAGGCCCTAGCCATGAAGCATCGCAAAGCCGGCATCAACTTGCCTGCATCTCGCTTGCCTGCCGCCGTCGATCTCAGTACACTTGCGAAGTTTTCGTTCCCGGAGACCCGTCTTGGGTAGTCCCAGTACACATAGTCAACCGTCGGATAACGGTCGATCGGCGAGTTAGCGCTGCCCTTGCATCTCCAGCGTCTTCTCGCCACAAAGTTGGTGGGCGGACGCGTCCTGGCCAATCCCATGGCCGCGTTCCCTGAAAATCAATCAGCCTGCGGCACATCCCCGCAGGTGGCTGTGACCTGACAAAGGACACAGCCGGGAGAGCACATGATTAATGTATTCGTCTTGCAGAACGGGCGCCTGAACCAGGTCAATATTGAATCCCGGAATGATCTGGAGAAGGCTGCCCCCGTGTGGGTGGATCTGACCGATCCGAATGATGAAGAGCGCGCCTGGGTCAAGAGTATTTATGGCGTGACGCTGCCCGGTGAAGACGAAGTCAAGGACATTGAAGCATCGGCCCGTTATTACGAGGCCGAGAACGGCGACCTGCACCTGCGCACCGACTTCCTGCTGGAGGAAGACGACGGGCCGTCGCGTGTCATCACGGTGGCGTTCATCCTGGCGCGCAACATGCTGTTTTCAGTGCATAACGATGATTTGCCGGTGTTTCGCCTGGTGCGCATGCGCGCGCGTTCCCGGCCCGGTTCGATCGCCGATTACAAGGATGTGCTGCTGGACCTGTATGCAACCGATGCCGAGTATTCCGCGGATGCGCTGGAAGGCATCTATCAGAGCCTGGAAGAAGTCAGCCGGCGCGTGCTGCAAAAGCAACTGACCGACCAGGATGCCGCCGACGCCCTGAGCTCGATCGCCCAGGAAGAGGATTTGAACGGACGCATTCGCCGCAACATGATGGATACGCGGCGCGCGGTCAGCTTCCTGATGCGCGGGCGATTGCTCAATACCGAACAATTCGAAGAGGCGCGGCAGATTTTGCGGGACATCGAATCGCTGGACGGGCATACCGCCTTTCTGTTCGACAAGATCAACTTCCTGATGGATGCCACCGTCGGTTTCATCAACATCAATCAGAACAAGATCATCAAGATCTTTTCGGTGGCCAGCGTCGCCTTCCTGCCGCCTACCCTGATCGCCAGCATCTACGGCATGAACTTCCGCATCCTGCCGGAACTGAACTGGGACATGGGATATCCGTTTGCGCTGGCGCTGATGCTCGGCAGCGCGATCGCGCCGTTCTGGTATTTCCGCCGCCGGGGCTGGCTGAACTGATCAATCACCTGATTTCCTGCCTAGTCATGCCGCGCCGGCGCGTGAGCGCCGACGGGGTTTCGGCAGCGGCGACCCCGGCCTAAACGACTCAAGCCTGAGCAATCTTCCCGAATGCCGTACGCGCCGCCTCGACGGTGGCATGAATCACCGCATCGTCGTGCGCCGACGACACGAATCCGGCTTCGAATGCCGACGGCGCGAGGTAGACGCCAAGATCCAGCATCGCATGGAAGAAGCGGTTGAACTTCTCCTTGTCGCAAGCCATGATTTCCTTGAAACTGCCGGGCACCTGCGCGCCGAAGTACAGGCCGAACATGCCGCCGACCGCGTCGGCGCAGAACTCCACTCCGGCCGCCGCCGCCGCATCCGACAGTCCGCTCGCCAGCTTGGCCGTCTGTGCCGACAGCGTTTCGTAGAAGCCCGGCTGCTGGATCAGCTTGAGGGTGCTCATGCCTGCCGCCACCGCCACCGGGTTGCCGGACAGGGTGCCCGCCTGGTACACCGGGCCCATCGGTGCGAGGAAGTTCATCAGTTCCTTGCGGCCGCCGAATGCCGCCACCGGCAAGCCGCCGCCAATCACCTTGCCGAGCACGGTCAGGTCCGGCGTGATGCCATACATTCCTTGCGCACCCGTCAGTCCGACGCGGAATCCGCACATGACTTCGTCAAAGATCAGCACCGCACCGTGCTGGCTGCACAGGCGGCGCATGGTCTGCAGGAATTCCGGCGTGGCGCGCACCAGGTTCATGTTGCCCGCCACCGGTTCCACGATGACGCAGGCGATCTGGTTGCCCATCTGCCCGAACACGTCTTCCAGCTGCTGCGGATCGTTATAGTCGAGCACCAGGGTATGTTTCGCGAAATCTTCCGGGACGCCGGCCGAGGTCGGATTGCCGAAGGTGAGCAGGCCGCTGCCGGCCTTGACCAGCAGGGAATCGGCATGGCCGTGGTAGCAGCCTTCGAACTTGATGATCTTGTCGCGGCCGGTGGCGCCGCGCGCCAGGCGCAGGGCGCTCATCGCCGCCTCGGTGCCGCTCGATACCAGGCGCACCTGTTCCACGGAGGGAAGAATGCGGCAGATTTCTTCCGCCATCACGATTTCGCCTTCTGTCGGCGCGCCGAAGCTCAGGCCGCGGGCCGCCGCCTCCTGCACCGCCCTGATCACGTCGGGATGGGAATGCCCGACGATGGCCGGACCCCAGGAACCGATATAGTCGATGTAGCGCTTGTCGTCGGCGTCCCAGAAATACGGGCCGTCGGCGCGGGTGATGAAGCGCGGCGTGCCGCCGACGGAGCGGAAGGCGCGCACCGGGGAATTGACGCCGCCCGGCGTCGTTGTCTGTGCGCGGGCAAACAGGATGTCGTTCTTTGAAGTCATACGTTCAACGTTGATTAGGATGGTTTGGTGTCGGCGTCGGATTCGCGCGCCCAGAAGTAGCGGTCGGGCGTGAGCTTGCCCATTCCCAGCCGGTGTGCATTCGACAGCGCCGCGTAGGTGAATTCCTGCGCCTCGAATATTGCTTCGGGCACATCGACGCCATTGGCGAGCAGGGCGGCGATCGTCGCCGACAGGGTGCTGCCCGCTCCGCTGAACGATCCGGGCAGACGCTGCCAGGCATCCTGGCGGACCGCTCCCGATTCCTCGTAGAGCGTATTGCTGACTTCATGGACGTCGCCGGGCGTGCCGGTGATCAGCACGTATTCACAGCCCATTTCAATGACGCGCATGGCATCGGCCACCAGGGTGTCGCCGGTCGCGGGTTCGCGCCAGGTTTCGGCGAAGCGCCCCAGCTCCACGGCCGAGACCACGAACAGGGTGGTCTGGGGGATCAGCAGTTCGCGGATGGCAATCAGCATGTCCTCGCTGTCCTGTCCCTGGTCCGGCATTGCCGTCAGAAACGGATCGAGAATCAGCGGGACATCCGGATAGTCGGAGACGATTTCTGCGATGACCGACACGTTTTCAATGCTGGCGACGGCGCCGACCTTGAAGGCCGCCACCGGCATGTCCTCCAGGATGACGCGCGCCTGGTCCGCGACCCAGTCTGCATCGACCGGCTGCACGTCCTCGATGCGCGCGGTGTCGCTGATGAGGATGGAGGTGACGACCGACAAGCCATGGCATCCCATTGCAGCGAACGAAGCGAGATCGGCCTGTATACCGAATGCACCTGCCGGATCGGTTGCGCCGAAGGTCAGTATCAGGGGAGGAGTTTGGTTTTGCACGGCGGGTAGATTAAGATATGCGACTTTGCATTTTACTTGATTGAAGGGCAGTCAACTGTGAGTAACGCGACATCGAACGAGGAATTCAAGACCTGGATGTGTCTGATCTGCGGCTGGGTATACGACGAGGAAGCTGGCTTGCCAGATGAAGGCATCGCGCCCGGCACGCGCTGGGCCGACGTGCCGATGAACTGGACATGTCCCGAGTGCGGTGCGCGCAAGGAAGATTTTGAAATGGTAGCAATTTAATATTGTCGTTAATCAATATCAAACTTCCATGAAGTAATTCGCCATGATTCTCCATGGCAATGTTATGGTCGATTTCGTTTTTCGCATAAATACCACGTTGTAAAAAAATCAACGTCGATATTGTTCTAAAGCATCTTGCTTTTTGTTACAGTTGGGATCTATTTTCGGCGAACGGCAAACGAGATTAGCTCATGACAACACCCGTGGAGAACAGCAGTCTCAAGATCATGGTGATCGACGACAGCAGCACTATTCGTCGGTCAGCAGAGATTTTTCTCGGCCAGGCCGGCTACCAGGTGGTTCTCGCAGACGACGGTTTCGACGCGCTTGCGAAGATGAACGACCACCGGCCGGCCCTCATATTCTGCGACATCCTGATGCCCCGGCTGGATGGTTATCAGACCTGTGCGCTGATCAAGAAAAGCTCCCGCTTCCATTCCACGCCGGTCATCATGCTGTCATCCAAGGACGGGCTGTTCGACCGCGCGCGTGGCGCGATGGTCGGTTCCGATGCCTATCTCACCAAGCCGTTCACCAAGGACAGCCTGCTCAAGACTGTACGCGAGCACACCGCGCTCGCGCTTTCCCGGTAAATTTTCTGCTTCAAAGGTCACAGAATGCCCATACAAAAAATTCTTGTGGTGGATGACTCTCCAACCGAGCGTTACTTTCTTACCGACATTCTCATCAAGAATGGCTTTTCGGTCTCCACTGCGGAAAACGGCGAAGAGGCGCTGCTCAAGGTCAAGGCCGACAAGCCGCAGCTGATTCTGATGGATGTGGTCATGCCCGGCCAGAACGGTTTCCAGATCACCCGTTCCATTGCCCGCGATCCCGAAACCCAGGAGGTGCCGATCATCATCTGCACCAGCAAGGGCCAGGAGACCGACCGCATCTGGGGCATGCGGCAGGGTGCTCGCGATTACATCGTCAAGCCGGTCGATCCCCAGGAACTGTTGTCCAAGATCGCGGCGCTTGGCTGAGAAACCCATGAGCGAGTCTTCTCTGGACAGCAGGCCCGGCGCAGCAGTGAAGGAAGGCGACAGCGGCACGCGCCGCCACCGCCTGCGCGAATTCCAGGCGCAGCTAGTGGAACGCATGCAGGCTGCAAGCAGCGGTACGCATACGCAGGCCAGCAAGCTTGGCGTGCTGATCGGTGAAACACGCTGGCTGCTGAATCTGCAGGAGGCTGGCGAGATCGTTTCGGTCGGCGCCGTCACGCCGGTCCCGCTCACCAAGGACTGGTTCCTCGGCCTGGTCAACGTGCGGGGCAATCTGATCAGCGTGATCGACCTGGCATGTTTTCGCGGCATGGCCGCTACGCGCATCGAGAAGGACAGCCGGGTGATCGCCTTTGCGCCATCCCTGTCATTCAACTGCGGCCTCCTGGTATCGCGCGTGATGGGCTTGCGCAATGTCGCCGACATGGAAATGCAGCCCCAGCCGTCATCCGCCGACACACCCTGGATCGCGCAGCGCTATCTGGACCGTGACTCTCACGTCTGGAACGAACTCAACCTTTCTTTAATCGTGCAGGATCCGCAATTCCTGCAGGTCGGTGTCTGACGCGGCCGTCGCGCATGCCTGCCTTTCACCGCAATCCGTAACACGAGGAGACTCCGCAATGGCGTTCAAAGTACCATTCATGTCGAAAGAGAAGAAGCAAGACTCCAACGACGATGCCGTCACTGTGGCCGCAGTCACGATAGACAGCACGCCGGCTGCAGCATGGGAAGAGCCGGTCAGGGCCGACTTTTCCATTCCCGCCGCCGGGTCGTCCGCGTCGGGTACGGCACAGGCGCAGGCCGCCGCCGCCCGCGATCGCAGCATGAATGCCACCTTCATCGGCGACGTTCTGCAGACAGGCGGCGACATTCGCCTGCCTTTCATCGGCACCTTGCCCCTGCAGCAGCAGGTACGAATCCTCCTCGGCATGCTGGGCGCGTCGGTGGTGCTGGGGGTCGGCTTCGTCTGGGTCAATTCCAACCACTCGACAATGACGTCCACCCAGACGCAGATTGCCGGCGACGCGCTGATGCACTCGCAACGTATCGGCAAGGCGGCTCCCAATGCGATTCAGGGCAATCTGGCGGCGTTCAAGCAGCTCGAGGAAAGCCGCAGGGAATTCAACCGCGACCTGAGCGTGCTCCTTAACGGCGGCGACTACCAGGGGCGCGATGTCGCATCGCCGGATTCCGGCATGGAATACCTGCTCAAGGAGAGTCAGAAGGTCTGGGCAAGCTCGGACAAGGCGGCGGAAACCATTCTCAAGCTCAAGGATGAACTGACCGGTTTCGGCGCCACGCTCCAGAAGCTGAACAACCTGTCGCCGGTGCTGCTCGAGCTTACCGAACAGATTGCAACGCTCAAGGCGCAGGGCGGTGCCACCCCGCGCGAGATTTCCGCCGCGGGCCAGCTGGTCATGCTGACCCAGCGACTTGGCCGCAGCGCCAATGAATTCCTGACATCCGAAGGCGTGAACCCGGAAACCGCCTTCCTGCTCGGTAAGGATACCAATACCTTCCGCGACATCACGGACGGATTCCTCAACGGCAGCGACGTGCTGCGGCTGGCCGCAACCAAGGATGCCGATACCCGGGAAAAGCTGGAAGAGCTGAAGAAGGTTTTCGCCGAGTACCAGGAGTCTGTGGCCACCATCCTCGGCAACCTGCAAAACTTCATTGCGGCCAAACAATCCGAGCAGCTGATCTTTGCCGAAAACGAGACGCTCAAGCAGCGCATCACCAACCTGCAAAACACCTACCGCGGCGCGGAAGATGCCCAGCACTGGTCCGTATTGCTGATGGTGATCAGTGCCGTGACGGCCCTGCTGTCGGCGATCGGCATTGCGCTGGTGCTGCTGCAGGATAGCCGCAACCGCACCAAGGAAGCCGACCAGCGCCGGCAGGAAGCGGAGGAGCAGCGCTTGCAGGCGATCCGCCAGGAGGAAGAAGCCAAGCGCGCCAATGACCAGAACCAGGCCGCGATTCTGCGCCTGATGAATGAGTTGCAGGAGGTGGCGGATGGCGACCTCACAATCCAGGCGACGGTGTCCGAAGACATCACCGGCGCAATCGCCGACTCGGTGAACTACACCGTGGAAGAACTGCGCGGGCTGGTCGGACGCGTTACCAAGACGGCGGAGCAGGTCACGGCGGCATCCAATCAGGCGCACGATATTTCCAGCGAGCTGATGCAGGCTTCGCAGAAGCAGTCCCGCGAAATCCAGGAAACCGGCCAGGCGGTGCTGGAAATGGCAGTGCAGATTACCGACGTCTCGCGATCGGCAACCGAGTCGGCCGAAGTGGCGCGCCAGTCGGTGTCGGCGGCGGAGCAGGGCGCGCGCGCGGTGGAAGACGCGATCAAGGGCATGAACGAAATCCGCGAACAGATCCAGGAGACGTCCAAGCGCATCAAGCGCCTCGGCGAGTCGTCGCAGGAAATCGGGGAGATCACCGAACTGATTTCCGACATTACCGAACAGACCAACGTGCTGGCGCTGAACGCCGCGATCCAGGCGGCATCGGCCGGCGAGGCAGGGCGAGGCTTCTCCGTGGTTGCGGAAGAGGTTCAGCGCCTGGCGGAACGTTCAGGCGAGGCGACCAAGCAGATCGGCGCGCTGGTGCGCACCATTCAGACCGACACGCACGACGCGGTTGCGGCGATGGAAAAATCCACGCAGGGTGTGGTCGAGGGAGCGAAGCTGTCCGACGCCGCCGGCGCCGCACTGTCCGAGATCCGCAGCGTTTCCAATCGCCTCGCGGACCTGATTCAGAGCATTTCCGCCGCCACCGAACAGCAGGCCACATCGGCCAACGGCGTGGCACAGAGCATTCAAAACATTCTGACAGTCACCGAGCAGACGCAGCAGGGTACGCGTCAGACCACTGACTCGATCCGTGAATTGTCGAAGCTGGCGGAAGAACTCAAGAACTCGGTGTCGCGCTTCCGCGTGTCCGCCTGATGTTTCGAGGACCGTACATTGCCGTCCAGGCCTGAAACAGAAACATTGTTGTCCGGGGCGCCCGTCGCATGGGCGCCCATTCAAGTTGCATCGCGGTGATACCGCGCGACTCACCGCTTTTTTGACCCCGCGAGGCAGTCATGACCACCTTTTCCTCCCCCTTTCCGCAAGATGCCAGGGATACCTTCGACACCGGTCCGCTATCCTGGGTCATGGGGGAGATCCGCGAAGCATTGAACCGTTCCAGGGAATCGTTGCGCGAAGCGTCTGCGCAGGATGTGGGCGTGCAGACCACGGCACTGCGCCATGCGAAGAGCTACCTGCACCAGGCGCACGGCGCGCTACAGATCGTCGATGTCGACGGCGTCTCCATCATCACGGAAACGGTGGAAGACCTGCTGGACCGTGCCGACATCGGCCAGCTGCCGATGAGTCCGGCACTGGCCGATGTCATCGGCAACGCTTACCAGGCACTGGTCGAATACCTGGATGAACTGCTGGCCGGCTTGCCGCATCAGCCGGTAAGGCTGTTTCCCTACTACCGGACATTGCTTGAAGCGCGCGGCGCGGAACGCATCCATCCTGCGGACCTGTTCTTTCCCAACCTGGCGGTACGTGCGAACCTTCCGGCAATCAATCTGCCGCATGAAATCAAGCCGGCACACTATACCGGTCTGCGTCAGCGTTTCGAAAGGGCGCTGCTGCCGTTCCTGAAAAGCAGCGACCGCCATGCCGAGCTGGCCAATGCCGCCGTCATGCGCGATGTGGTGTCTGAAATCGAAAACCTGCAGGCAAACCCGCAGGCGCGCGCATTCTGGTGGGTCATGCATGGCCTCGCCGAAGCCGTTGCCGCGGACCAGATTCCCAACGAAATCTACGTCAAGCAGCTGTTTGCCCGTATCAATCTGCAGATCCGGCGTCTGTGCCAGGGATCATCGAGCATCGCCGAACGTCTGCTGCGCGATGCGCTGTTCTTCATCGCCAGGATCGAGGAACCCACGCCCCGCGGCAGGCAGATCCGTCAGACCTATCAGCTCGACGGGCTGGTGCCCGCCGACTATGAAAGGAAACGCTACGGCCAGGTGGACCCCGATACCCTGGCGAGTGCCAAGGACAGGCTTTCCCAGGCGAAGAATGTCTGGAACCGGATCGTCAGCGGCGACGCCAGCGTGGCTGACTCGTTCGAGCATGAAATGCGCATGCTTGCCGATGCGGGCTCGCGCCTGAACTCGGCGCCCTTGTCCAAGCTGCTGCGGGAGCTCAAGGGAATTGCGCGCCATGCCGCGCATGCCCGGCCGGGCGAAATGCTCGGGCTGGAAATGGCCGCCAGCCTCCTGTTTGTCGAAAACTCGCTGAACCAGATCGGGCATCTTCCCGGCAACTTCGCCGAGCGCGCCGATGCCTTGACCGCGCGCCTGCTCGCGGTGGTCGCAGGGGATCAATCCTTGCAGCCGGCCGCCTGGCTCGATGACATGTCGCGCCAGGCGCTGCAGCAGCAAACCATGACCGCCCTGGCCAGCGAGATGCAAGGCAACCTGCGCCAGGTCGAAAAGATGCTGGATGAATTCTTCCGCGACCCCACGCAGCAGAATGCGCTGGGCCAGCTTGACCAGATATTGCATCAGATCGAAGGCGCCATGGCCGTCCTTGACCAGGACGACGCCATGCGCACGGTTCAGCATACCCGCGAAGCGGTGCGGCGCTTTCATCAGGTCGGCGATGGTGAAGCCGATGTCGCCGGATTCCAGCATGTTGCCCAGAACGTGGGCGCGCTGAGCTTTTTCATCGAGACTTTGCAGCACCAGTCCGACAATGCGAAGAAACGCTTCACCTTTGACCAGGAAAAAGGCCTGTTGCGTGCCAATCTGATCGAGCCCGGCGCCAAGCAGCAGGACGGGCAGGACAATGGCGCGGACGAGGGTAGCGCTCCGGAATCGTCCGATCCCGACCCCGGCACCGGAATGAACGGGATGAGCGCAATCCCGCTTCCCACGGTCGAGGATGAACTGGCCTTCCACCAGCAGCAATCTGCCGAAATCGCCATGTCTTTGAGCATCGAGCCCGACAACCAGGCGTTGCGGGCACAGCTGAAGGAGTCCCTCGAAAAGATCAGGATGGATGCCACGCTGGTCGACAATCCCGAAGCCAATGACCGTGCCCAGGCAGGTATCGATGCACTGAAGCGCACGGACTTCGCGGAGTCCAGCCAGGCGCTGGCCGAAATCATTACCGCAACGGTGCCGGCCATGCCCGCCAGCGAAGCGCTGCCGCCAGTCGTGGCTCCTGCGACCGATGAAGCCGTCGATGCCGAGCTGCTGGAAATCTTCCTGATGGAAGCCGAGGAAGTTCTCGGCGCGGTTCGCCAGGCCATGCCGGAAGCCCGCAACCAGCCGCACAACCAGGAACACCTGACCACCCTGCGCCGGTCTTTCCATACGCTCAAGGGAAGCGGGCGCATGGTAGGCCTGATGGCGTTCGGCGAGGCGGCGTGGAGCATTGAGCAGGTACTGAACCTTCGCCTGGCCGAGTCCAAGGGCGGCGATCCGGAACTGTTCGCCCTGATCGACAAGGCCGCGGAGGTGCTCGAGGCCTGGGTTTACGATCTCAAGTCCCATGGCCGGTCCGCCCGTACGCCGGACGCGATCGTGGCGGCTGCCGAGCGCATCAAGTCAGGCGGCCAGTTTCTCTATGAGCAAGCTGATGAACCCGGGGAAGAGCCGCTTGTCGCGACGCAGCCCGGTATTCCGGAGTTTGCTCGACAACCGGCACTGGCGGATGCGCAGGTACCTGATCCCGTGGAGCCTGTCCTTGCTCCGGAGGCCTCGAAAGCCATTCCGGCCGATGATGCCGGTGCTGACCTGTCAGAGCCGGCATCATTGCCGGACGATGCTGCGGAAGCCGTCTCGGCCGCATTGTCATCCGAGCCCGAAACTGGACTGCCCCCGCTGGATTTCGATCTGGAAGCTTCGGCGGACACGGAAGACGCCTCCTTCACCCCTTCTGTTTCCGAGATTGCGGAGCCGGAGGAATTGCAATTTTCCGATGCCGAGCTTCTGGCGCAATTCGGCGGATCCGACACCCTGGCTACGGAAGAGCCGGCCGGCAAGGCGCCTGAAGAGGATGCCGGGCTTGCGGAGCTACCTTCGGATGAGCCGGCTGAAGCCGAAGCGCCGAAGCAGGACACCGGCGTACAGCCGATGGCGGGCGCGGAAGTCATCACCTTCCCCACCATGCGTCCGCCGGAGTTCAGGACCAGTGACAATATCAAGCGTATCGGCGACGTCGAGATCAGCGTGCCGCTGCACAATATCTATCTTGCGGAAACCGATGAGCTTGTGCGCGTGCTGGCGCAGGACATTGCCGAATGGAGCCATGAGCCCGACCGCGCGGTCAGCGTGCAATCCGTACATGCCGCGCATTCCCTGGCGGGCAGCTCCGCCACGGTGGGCTTTTCCTCTCTGCATGAACTGGCGCATGCGCTGGAAATGGTCTTGCAATTCCTGATGCGCAAGCCGGTGCGGCTGCAGCCTCATGAGTTTGGAGTGCTGTCGGAGAGCATTGAACGTCTGAAGTTCATGCTGCAAAAGTTCGCCCTCGGTGAAATGCCGGATAACAAGCCGGAATATGTTCGCCTCCTGGAAAACCTTCGCCAGGATCTGGAATTGCGATCCGAGATGGCGGAGCTGACGGCCGCAAGCGCTGAGGAAATGCCGTTTGCCTCCGTGGATACGGATTTGCCGGACGAGTTGGACATGGTGCTGGAGGAGGCGGACACGCTTCTTCAAGCGCAGTCTGATGAGGAATGCACTACCGGGCACGACAGCGGCTTGCATGATGCAGCCACCGCAGCCACCGCAGCCGATGCGGATGTGCAGGACGAAAACGCAATCCTGTTGCCGGACGTTTCCGAAGAGGAGAGTGCGGATGCGGCCGAAGCTTTTTCCGCGGCGTCCGCCTCTCGTGAGGAAGCAGACGCAGGAAGTGTATTTGCCCAGCAGATCCGCGACGAGCTCGATGCCGACCTGATGCCGGTGTTCCTGGAAGAGGGACGCGACATGTTCCCGCAGATGGGAACCGCGCTGCGCGGCTGGCAGGAGCGGCCGACGGACATCGCATTGCCGCAGGCGGTGCTGCGCCTGCTGCATACCCTCAAGGGCAGCGCGCGCATGGCCGGTGCGATGAAGCTGGGGCAGCATCTGCATGAGATGGAAACTCGCATCGAGAACCTCATGCATCTCGGTACGCCGGAAGTGCTGGCGATCGAAGATTTGCTGATCCGCTATGATCAGGCGCTGCAGATGTTCGAATCGCTGCAGCATCCGGTAGCGGAAGCCGCCCCGTGCGTTTCGTCAGCGCCGGAAGCCGCAGCGCCCACATCCGAACCTGCTTTCCCGTCCCAGCCGTCAGCGAGCGGAACGGATGAGGCCCTGGGGCGCCCATCGGTGATGCCCGTGCCGGCGGAACCGGGGATGATGTCTCCGGCGGCGCGACAGATCGCGGTTCAAGGACAGCAAGGACAAACCCTGCCTGCGACCGCCGCTCCGCTCGTACGCGTTCGCGCCGACATTCTGGACCGTCTTGTCAACCAGGCGGGTGAAGTCTCGATCTCGCGCTCCCGGCTGGAAAATGAAGTGGGCAGCCTGCAGCAGTCGCTCTCCGAGCTGACCGACAATGTGGCCCGCCTGCGGGACCAGTTGCGTGAAATCGAAATGCAGGCGGAAACGCAGATCACGTCGCGCATGGCGAATTCGCCCGACCGCGAATTCGATCCGCTGGAATTCGACCGCTTTACCCGTCTGCAGGAACTGACCCGCATGATGGCCGAGAGCGTCAATGACGTCGGCTCGGTGCACCAGAACCTGAGCCGCACTCTTGACAGCGCGGTTGCCGACCTGTCGGCGCAGGCCCGCCTGACGCGGGAATTGCAGCAGGACCTGATGCGCGCGCGCATGGTGCAGTTCGCCAGCATCTCCGAACGGCTGTTCCGCGTGACGCGGCAGGCCGCGAAGGAAACCGACAAGCGGGTCAATCTCGATATTCGCGGCGGCGCGGTCGAGATGGACCGGGGTGTCCTGGAAAAGATGGCCGGTCCGTTCGAACACCTGCTGCGCAATGCCATCGTGCATGGCGTGGAGACGCGGGAAGGCCGCCGCGCCGCGGGAAAACCGGAAACCGGCGAACTGCTCGTCGAAGTGCGCCAGGAAGGCAATGAAGTGGTCATCCAGTTCTCGGACGACGGTCATGGCCTCGACCTTGGCCGCATCCGCGACAAGGCAGCCAGCATCGGCCTGCTTGGCGAGAACGCGAGATTGACGGATGAAGAGGCCAGCGATCTGATCTTCCATCCGGGTTTTTCCACGGCAGAGGAAATCACCGAGCTCGCCGGCCGCGGCGTCGGCATGGATGTGGTGCGTTCCGAAGCGGCGTCGCTCGGCGGACGGGTGTCCACCTGGACCGAACCGGGCAAGGGCACGCAGTTCGCCATCCGCCTGCCGCTGACGCTTGCGGTGACGCAGGTCGTGCTGCTATCGACCGGCGGCATGACCTATGCGGTGCCCTCGGTGCTGGTGGAGCAGGTGCAGCAGCTCAAGACCAATGCGTTGGCGGCCGCCTACAATGACGGCGCGGTGGTCTGGCAGGGGCAGCGGGTTCCGCTGCATTATCTTCCGACCCTGCTCGGCAATACCCAGGCATCGCCGGTGGCGCGGCAGTATTCGTCCCTGCTGATCCTCAAGAGCGGCAATGATCGCGTGGCAGTGCATGTGGACGAGGTGATTGGCAACCGCGAAGTCGTGGTCAAGAACACCGGACCGCAATTGTCGCGCATGATCGGCATTGCCGGCGCGACGGTGCTCGGTTCCGGCGAGATCGTGCTGATTCTCAACCCGGTGCCCCTGGCGCAACGGCTGGCGCTGGACAGCCAGCGAGCTCCCCGCCTGACGCCGGCGGACGAGCCTGCGGCCATGGACGCCGATACCATGGGTGCCATGGGCGCGGTCGCCGAAATGCAGGCGGGCCAGCCATCGGCGCCTGACAGCGCTCCGGTACAGGGCTTGCGCCGCCAGCCTGTCGTGATGGTGGTCGACGACTCCCTGACGGTGCGGCGCGTCACCCAGCGTTTGCTGTCGCGCGAGAATTATCAGGTGATCCTGGCCAAGGACGGCGTCGATGCGCTTCAGCATCTGCAATCGGTCACGCCGGATGTGATGCTGGTCGATATCGAAATGCCGCGCATGGATGGATTCGATCTGACACGCAATGTACGCGGCGATGAACGGACCCGCCATATTCCCATCATCATGATCACCTCGCGCACCGCGGAGAAGCACCGCAACTACGCGCTGGAACTGGGCGTCAACGAATACCTGGGAAAACCCTACCAGGAGGAACGTCTGCTCGGATTGATCGGCGGCTTCGTCAGCAAGGATGCGGCGGTGAACTGAAATCGCTGCAAACCCGGCAATGCCGCAGCGCTTGAAAAGGCCCGAATGCATTCCTGCTGCGGGCCTTTTTTCTGCCGGAACTACATGGTGTCGCCGCCCTCGCCTTCTTCGTCGCCAGCGTTAGCCTCGGCCTCGGCTCCGGCGGTACCGACTCGCGCCTTCCTGACGACCGCGTAGCGCGCCAGGGTGCGCAGGCGCGCCTCGTCATGCTGCACGATCGGCCCCGGATAATCGCGTCCGATAGCGATTCCCGCCTTCTCCAATACGCCGGACGGCGCCAGCCAGGGAGCATGGACATGCTTGTCGGGCAATGCCGCCAATGCCGGCAGGTAGTGGCGGATGAATGCGCCTTGCGCATCGAACTTCTGCGATTGGGTTACCGGATTGAAAATCCGGAAGTAAGGCTGGGCATCGCAGCCCGACGAAGCCGCCCATTGCCAGCCGCCGTTGTTTGAAGACAATTCATAGTCGGTCAATTCCTGCGCGAAATAGCGCTCTCCCCGGCGCCAGTCGATTCCCAGGTCCTTGATCAGAAAGCATGCGGTCACCATGCGCAGGCGGTTATGCATGTAGCCGGTCAGCCGGAGCTGCCGCATCGCCGCATCCACCAGGGGATAGCCGGTGCGGCCTTCGCACCATGCATGGAACAGGTCGTCGGCGGCGGGTCCATTTTCCCACTGCACGGCATCGTACTCGGGCTTGAAGGCACGGGCGACAATACGCGGATGATGGTGCAGCACCATGAAATAGAAATCGCGCCAGATCAGTTCCGACAACCATGTCGCCGGTCCCTGGCCGCCCTCGGGCCGGCGCATCAGCTCGACCGCCTGCCGCGCCAGCCCGCGTATCGACACGGTGCCGAAGCGCAAATGCGCGGATAGGAAGGATGAGCCTTTCACTGCGGGAAAGTCGCGTGTTTCGTGGTATTGCGCCAGCCGCTCGTAGAAATCGTCGAACAGCTGCTCGCCACCCGACATGCCGGGATATATTCCGACCTGGAGCAGGTTGGTCGGCTGGAATCCCAGCTGCTCCAGCGTCGGCGCATCCGCCGCACAATGCGGCGGCGGATGCGCCAGCCGGTCCGCGTATGGCGCAATCGAATAGGCTTTCAGGTAAAAATCGTTGTCCTGCGCATGCAGTTTCTTCAGCCAGGCGTTCTTGTAGGGCGTGAAGACGGAAAACGGCTTGCCCGCCAGCGACAGGACTTCTTCCTTCTCGAAGATGACCTGGTCCTTGAAGCCGTGAAAGGCGATGCCCGCTTCCTGAAGGCCGGCGGCGACACGCGCATCGCGCTGCACGGCGGCGGGTTCGTAATCGTGATTGGTGAAAACGGCGTCGACGCCGAGCCGCCTGGCCAGCTGCGCGACTTCCTGTTCCGCATGGCCGTGCAGCACGATCAGTCCGCTGCCCATGTCGCGCAGACCTGCGGCGAGTTCATTGATACTGCTCAGAATGAACTCCACCCGCCGGTCGGCGCGTGGCAACGCATCCAGAATTGCCCGGTCAAAAATGAATGCGCAATACACGCGCCGGCTTTGCCTGAGCGCATGATAGAGCGCGGCATGATCGAAGTTGCGCAGGTCGCGGCGGAACCACACGAGAGATCTGTCATAGCGTTGCATGGATTGCCTTATGCCGGAAACGAATCCGGGATTGGTTGCACCCCGTTTCGGGAGATGCAAAGTTCAAAACTGTTAAAATGCCCATTATGGTGAAACCAAGCAAGTCACGCACAAGCTCCCAGCATCCCGGAACTGCCCGGGGCGGTACCGGTTTTTCCGCATCCATGGATGAGGCGCCGGATTCCCGGCTCCACTTGGCCGATCATTTCCTGATCGCGATGCCTTCGATGCTCGACCCCGTGTTCGGCGGCACCGTAGTGTATATCTGCGAACACAATGCCGACGGCGCACTTGGCATCATTGTCAACAAGGCAACCGACATGACGATGGATGTGCTGCTGGAACGCATCGATCTCGGTGCCGACCCTGTCGCCGGCAGGATTGCGGTCGACAAGAAGCCGGTCATGTTCGGCGGCCCGGTGCAGGTCGAGCGCGGTTTCGTGTTGCATTCGCCGCACGGCGATTACTCGTCGATGATGAAAGTCAACGAACGCGTCGCGCTGACCACCTCGAAGGATGTACTGGAAGAAGTGGCCGCCGGCAGGGGGCCGGAGCGCATCCTCGTCACGCTCGGATGCGCCGGATGGAGCGCCGGACAGCTGGAAGAGGAAATCGTGCGCAACGGCTGGCTGACGGTGCGCGCCGAACCTTCGGTCATCTTCGACTTGCCGGCGGAGCAACGTTTTACGGCGGCCATGAAGCTGCTCGGGATCGATCCCATGATGCTTACCGGCGATGCGGGGCATGCCTGACGGTGGAAACGGTACTGGCATTTGATTTCGGCCTCAAGCGTATCGGCGTGGCAGTAGGCAATTCCCTGCTCAGGCAGGCCCAGCCCCTGACCGTCATCACTTCGCTGACCAATGACGCGAAATTCGCGGATATCGCCGCCCTGATCAAGGAATGGCAGCCCAATCGCTGCGTGGTCGGATTGCCGAGCCATCCCGACGGCGCCGAGCATGAAATGACCGTCCGGTGCCGCCGTTTCGCCAACCAGCTCAATGGCCGTTTCGGCGTCGCCACCATCCTGGTCGACGAGCGCTATTCCTCCGCCGTGCTGACGCAGCGCAGGGGAGAGGTAATCGATGCCGAAGCCGCCGCAATCATCCTGCAACAATACTTCAATGAACATGCCGAATCCTGATTTCGATGCCGAAGCGCTGTACCGGACAATGTCCGAGAGCGTCAAGGCTGGCCTGGAACAGGCCGAAAACCTCGCCATCGTGGGCATCTACTCCGGGGGCGCGTGGCTGGCCGAACGGCTCGCCGCCGAGATGAACCTGGGTGCGCGCCTGGGCTTCATCGATGTGTCCTTCTACCGCGACGATTACGCCGCAAAGGGCTTGCACGCCGAGGTCAAACCGACGCACATCCCGTTCGAAGTCGAAGGCGCCACCATTCTCCTGGTCGATGACGTGCTGTACACCGGGCGCACCACCCGGGCGGCGATCAATGAACTCTTCGACTACGGACGTCCGGCGAAGATCATGCTGGCGGCATTGGTCGATCGCGGCGGCAGGGAGCTGCCGATTGCCGCCGATTTCGTTGCCCAGACCTTCCCGCTTCCCGCAGACCAGCAACTCGTACTAGGCCGCGCCGACGACGGCCGGTTATCCCTCACGGTGGACCATGCATAACCCGCAATTGAACAAGAACGGCGAGCTCCAGCACCTGCTCACCATCGAAGGACTGCCGAAGGCGGTTATCACCCATATTCTCGATACCGCGTCTTCCTTCGTCAGCGTCAGCGACCGCGAAGTCAAGAAAGTGCCGCTGATGCGCGGCAAGAGCGTGTTCAACCTGTTCTTCGAGAATTCCACACGCACCCGCACGACCTTCGAGATCGCCTCCAAGCGCCTGTCGGCCGACGTCATCAACCTGAACATTTCGGCGTCCAGTACCAGCAAGGGCGAGTCCCTGCTCGACACCATCGACAACCTTGCGGCGATGCATGCCGACATGTTCGTCGTGCGGCATGCGCAGTCCGGCGCGCCCTACCTGATCGCCAAGCACCTGATCGATACCGCGCAGTCGCATGTCCACGTGGTCAACGCCGGCGACGGCCGCCATGCGCACCCGACGCAGGGCCTGCTCGACATGTACACGATCCGGCATTACAAGAAGGATTTCAACAATCTGACGGTGGCCATCGTCGGCGACATCCTGCACAGCCGCGTCGCCCGTTCCGACATCCATGCGCTCACCACGCTCGGCGTGCCCGAAGTGCGCGCCATCGGCCCGCGCACGCTTTTGCCGGGCGGCCTCGAGCAGATGGGCGTGCGGGTATTCACCAACATGAACGAGGGACTGAAGGACGTCGACGTCATCATCATGCTGCGCCTGCAGAACGAGCGCATGACCGGCGCGCTGCTGCCTTCGGCGCAGGAATTCTTCAAGAGCTACGGCCTGACGCCCGAGCGTCTGGCGCTCGCCAAGCCGGATGCGATCGTGATGCATCCCGGACCAATGAACCGCGGCGTGGAAATCGATTCCGCAGTGGCCGACGGCTCGCAGGCGGTGATCCTGCCGCAGGTGACCTTCGGTATTGCGGTACGCATGGCGGTCATGAGCATTTTGGCGGGAAATTAAGCAATGAAACTTCATATCAAGAATGGCCGCGTGATCGACCCGGCCAACGGCATCGACGGGCAGATGGATGTGGTCGTGGCCGACGGCAGGATCGCCGCGCTCGGCAATGCGCCGGAAGGCTTTGCGGCGGAACGCACAATCGATGCAAGCGGCCTGGTGGTGGCGCCGGGGCTGGTGGACCTGAGCGCCCGCCTGCGCGAACCCGGCTATGAATACAAGGCTACGCTGGAATCGGAAATGCAGGCCGCGATGCAGGGCGGCGTCACCAGCCTGGTATGCCCGCCCGATACCGATCCGGTGCTCGACGAGCCCGGCCTGGTCGAGATGCTGAAGTACCGCGCCAAGAGCCTGAACCAGGCGCACGTCTATCCCCTCGGCGCACTGACCACGGGCCTCAAGGGCCAGGCCCTGACCGAAATGGCCGAACTCACCGAGGCCGGCTGCATCGGCTTCGCGCAGGCGGAAGAGGCCATTGCCGACACCACGGTCCTGCTGCGCGCGCTGCAATACGCGAAGACCTTCAATTTCACCGTCTGGCTGCGGCCACAGGATCCGCACATCGGCCGCGGCGGCATCGCCCACAGCGGCCCGATCGCGTCGCGGCTCGGCCTGTCGGGCGTGCCGGTCATGGCGGAGACCATTGCGCTGCATACCATCTTCGAACTGATGCGCGCGACGGGAGCGCGGGTGCACCTTTGCCGCATGTCGTCCGCCGCCGGCCTGGAGCTGGTGCGCGCGGCGAAGAAGGAAGGCTTGCCGGTCACCTGCGACGTGGGCGCGCACCATGTCCACCTCACCGATACCGACATTGGCTTCTTCGATCCGAATGCCCGCCTGACGCCGCCGCTGCGCGCCTTGCGCGACCGGGATGCGATCCGCCAGGGACTGCTCGACGGCACGGTGGACGCCATCTGCTCCGACCATACGCCGGTCGATGACGATGAAAAGCTGCTGCCTTTCGGCGAAGCCTCGCCGGGCGCAACCGGACTCGAGCTGCTCCTGCCGCTGGCCCTGAAATGGGCCGACGAATCTCTGGGCAGGGCGGAAAACCCGCTTTCCAGGGCGATCGCCAAGATCACCGTCGATGCCGCCCGGGTGGCCGGCCTGCCGTTCGGCGGACTGGCCGTCGGCAGCGCTGCGGATATTTGCGTATTTGATCCGGAGGCGCGCTGGAAGGTCGATGCCAAGGCACTTGCAAGCCAGGGCAAGCACACGCCTTTCCTCGGCTACGAAATGCAGGGGCAGGTGAGGGCGACCGTCGTCGCCGGCTGCGTCGCCTTCGAGCGCTGAGTCCGCATGCTGGCGTTCCGCCTGCTGCGCGTGGTGCTGCATCTGTTCCGGGGAATGGCCACCTGTGCATTCGCGTTTCCGCTGCTCGGTCATTCCGGGCGGCAGGAACGCATTCGGCGCTGGTCTGCCAAATTGGTGGCGCTTGCCGGCGTCGAGGTGCGTGTCGCTACCCGCCCCGGCGTGCAGCCAGCGGCGAAAGCCCTGATTGTTTCCAATCATGTGTCCTGGCTGGATATTTTCGTCATCAATTCCCTGGAGCCTTGCCGCTTCGTCGCCAAATCCGATATCCGCGACTGGCCCCTCATCGGCTGGCTCTGCGAAAAGACCGGAACCATCTTCATATCCCGCGGCAAGCTGCGCGACGTCCGCCGGATCTACCAGGGCCTGGTCGCAAGCCTCCATGCCGGAGAACGGGTGGCATTCTTTCCCGAGGGGACAACCGCGGCGCAAGGCATGCTGCTGCCTTTCCATGCCAATCTTTTCGAAGCTGCGGTCGAAGCCGAGGTGCCGGTGCAGCCGTATGCGGTGCGCTATACCGACAAAGCCGGCAAGCTGCACGCCGCCGCCGATTTCATCGGAGACATGAGTTTCTTGCAGAGCATGTTCAGCGTCCTCAAGTCCGGCGGCATGATCGCTCACCTAGAACTGCTTGCGCCCATTGATACACCTGCCGATACCCACAGGCGCGACCTGGCGGAAGCGGCCCGAAGGGAAATCGCAGCATCCCTGGGCCTGTCGGACGGACGCGAGGCAAACCAGGCCTGTGTTTGATTAGCTGCTGCGCGGTAGGGATCCGCGCCCGCTCCTCAACACAGTTCCGAACCGCTCGCGGCGCTTGTCAAACCCAGCCCGAGGCATACGCAGCGGGCTGGCCCGGCAAGCGGCAAGCGTGTCAGATCGATCCCGGCTTCTGATACTGCGGGCACTCGACCTGCACGATGCGGCGGTCCTCCAGGCAGACGGCGCTCAGCTTTCCGCCCCAGAGGCAGCCGGTATCGAGGCTGATGATATTCGGGAGCATGGTCAGACCCAGCGTCGACCAGTGTCCGAACACCACGGTGACATCTTCCGTCCTGCGGCCGGGCACGTCGAACCAGCGCATATAGCCGGGCAATTCGATTTCCGCTCCCTTCGACGTGGCAAGATCCATGGTGCCGTCCGCCGAGCAGAAGCGCAGGCGCGTCAAGGCATTGACGATACAGCGCAGCCGGTCGGCGCCGCGCAGGGAATCGTCCCAGCGGTCCGGTGCGTTTCCATACATCTGGCGCAGGAAATCGACCCAGCCGGGCCCGCGCAGAACGGTTTCGACCTCGGCCGCAAGTTCCATGGTTTGCTGTGCGGTCCATTGCGGCAGCACGCCGGCATGCACCAGCAGATGATTGTTTTCGAAGATGGCCAGCGGGCGATGCCGCAGCCAGTCGAGCAGTTCATCCCGGTCGGGCGCTTCGAGAATGTCGTTGAGCGTGTCGGAGGGATGGGCGCGGCGGATGCCGTGCGCGACCGCCAGCAGATGCAGGTCATGGTTGCCGAGTACCACATTCGTGGTATCGCCGAGCGCTCTGACTTCGCGTAAAGTCTCGAGCGACTGCGGGCCCCGGTTGACGAGGTCGCCAACAAAGATAAGGCGGGGATCGGGGCAGGAAAGCCGGATCTTGTCCAGCAACTCGGCAAGCTTGCCGCGGCAGCCTTGCAAGTCGCCGATGGCGTAGGTGGGCATGAGGTTCTTATTCATTCAACAAGTTGTGCCTGGCGGTGCGTAGGCAAACCATGCATTATAAAAAATCGCCTCGTATCGTGCCTGCTCGCGAACAATAGACAAACGCGTAACAATCGATTACCCCTGTTCAGGTTCTTTTATGCTGTAATGCACCAAATCAACAATGGCGTTGACAAATTTTTAGTAAAATCATGGGTTTATCGGAAATTCCCACATCGGGAGGAGTGGCATGATTCTAGTGACGGGCGGAGCAGGTTTCATCGGCGCGAATTTCGTGCTGGGCTGGCTCGCGTCCACGGATGAATCGATTGTCAATCTCGACAAGCTCACCTACGCCGGCAACCTGAACAATCTCGCATCGGTTCGGGAGGACGCGCGCCACATCTTCGTCAAGGGGGATATCTGCGACGGCGGGCTGGTTGCATCCCTGCTGGACAAGTATCGTCCCCGCGCGATCGTGCATTTTGCCGCGGAAAGCCATGTTGATCGCTCGATCCATGCGCCGGGCGATTTCATCACGACCAACGTCAACGGCACCTTCAGTCTGCTGGAAGCGGCGCGTGCCTACGTCTCGCGCCTGCCGGCCGGCGAGCGGGCGGCATTTCGCTTCCTGCATGTGTCCACCGATGAAGTCTACGGCTCGCTCAATCCCGGCGATCCCGCCTTTACCGAAAACACGCCTTACGCTCCCAACAGTCCATACTCGGCTTCCAAGGCCGCGTCGGACCATCTGGTGCGCGCCTATCACCATACCTACGGCCTGGCCACGCTCACCAGCAACTGCTCCAACAATTACGGACCTTATCAATTTCCCGAAAAACTGATTCCGCTGATGATCGCCAGCGCGCTGGCCGGCAAGCGGCTGCCGATTTACGGCGACGGCGCCAACGTGCGCGACTGGCTGTACGTGGGCGACCACTGCGCCGCCATCCGGCGCGTGCTGGAAGCCGGCAGGCCGGGCGAGACCTATAACATCGGCGGCTGGAATGAAAAGACCAACCTCGAGGTGGTGCACACCCTGTGCGACATCCTCGACAGCCTCGTGCCGACAGGCACAAGCTACCGGCAGCAGATCGGCTTCGTCCAGGACCGGCCGGGCCACGACCGCCGCTACGCAATCGACGCGGGAAAAATCGGACGCGAGCTCTGCTGGCGGCCGGTCGAGAGCTTCGACACCGGCATCCGCAAGACGGTACAGTGGTACCTCGATCATCAGGACTGGGTAAGGGATATCCAGTCGGGCGCCTATCTGCAGTGGGTGGAAAAGAACTATGCCGACCGGACTTCCGTCTCTGGGAGGAGTGCATGACGACGGCGCGCAAGGGCATCATCCTGGCAGGCGGTTCGGGCACCCGGCTCTATCCGGTCACGATGTCCACCTCCAAGCAGCTGCTTCCGGTGTACGACAAGCCGATGATCTACTATCCGCTGTCGACGCTGATGCTGGCCGGCATACGCGACATCCTCATCATTACCACTCCCGTGGACCGTACGCGCTTCAGCGACCTTCTGGGCGACGGCAGCCGGTGGGGCATCAACCTGAGCTATGCAGAGCAGCCGGCGCCGGAAGGCCTGGCGCAGGCGTTCATCATCGGTCGCGAATTCATTGGCGGCGCGCATTCCGCGCTCATCCTCGGCGACAACATCTATTACGGCCATGACTTCGCCGCGCAACTGCAAGGCGCATGTTCCGCCGCCAGCGGCGCGACGGTGTTCGCCTATCACGTGCTCGATCCCGAGCGCTACGGCGTGGTCGAGTTCGACAGCGGCAAGCGCGCGGTCAGCATCGTCGAAAAGCCGGCCGTGCCGAAGTCGAATTACGCCGTCACCGGGCTTTATTTCTACGACGAACAGGTGTGCGACATTGCCGCCGGCATCCGGCCTTCGGCACGCGGCGAACTCGAAATCACCGATGTCAACCAGGCTTACCTGGACCGCGGTCAGCTCACCGTCCAGGTCATGGGCCGCGGCGTGGCATGGCTCGATACCGGCACGCATGATTCGCTGCTCGACGCCGCGCAATTCATCGCGACGCTGGAAAAGCGCCAGGGCCTGAAGGTGGCGTGCCCGGAAGAGATTGCCTACCGCATGGGCTATATCACGGCGGAACATCTGGAAAAACTGGCGCAGCCGCTGATGAAGAACGGCTACGGCCAATATCTGTTGCACATTCTCAGGGACAAGGTGTTCTGACCATGCAGGTAACCGCAACCGCCATTGCCGATGTGAAGCTCATCAAGCCCGATGTGTTCGGAGACGAGCGCGGCTTCTTCTTCGAAAGCTTCAATCAGCGCGAATTCGCCTCGCTGGTCAACGGCGGCGAGGCCGTGGAATTCGTGCAGGACAACCATTCCCGTTCCGCGAAAGGCGTATTGCGCGGGCTCCACTACCAGATCCGGCAGGCCCAGGGCAAGCTGGTCCGCGTGATCGCCGGCGAGGTGTTCGATGTCGCGGTCGACATCCGCAAAGGGTCGCCGACCTTTGGCCAATGGGTAGGCGCGCTACTTTCCGCCGACAACAAGATGCAGATGTGGGTGCCGCCCGGTTTCGCGCATGGTTTCGTCGTGACCAGCGAGTCCGCCGAATTCCTTTACAAGACCACCGATTACTGGGCCAGGGAACATGAGCGCTGCATCGCCTGGAATGATCCGGCCATCGGCATCGATTGGCCGATCGGCTTTGCGCCGGTACTCTCGGAAAAGGACCGCAGCGGCAAGCTGCTCAAGGATGCCGAGGTGTATCCATGAGAATATTGCTGACAGGCAGGAACGGCCAGGTCGGGTATGAACTCGAGCGCAGCCTGCAAGGCCTGGGCGAGGTCATGGCGCTGGACCGCAAGGGCCTGGATCTGGCGGACCTGGACCAGATACGGGAAACGATACGCGCTCTGCGCCCGTCGCTGATTGTCAACCCGGCGGCCTACACCGCCGTCGACAAGGCGGAGGCGGAGCCTGAACTGGCCATGCGCATCAACGGCGAGGCGCCAGCGGTGATGGCCGAGACGGCGCGCAGCATCGGCGCGGCGATGATTCATTACTCGACTGATTATGTGTTCGATGGCAGCAAATCCGGCTCCTACGTCGAAGACGATGCCACCGGGCCGATCAATGTCTATGGCCGCACCAAGCTCGCCGGCGAGACGGCGGTCCAGGCCAGCGGCATTCCGCACCTGATCTTCCGCACCAGCTGGGTGTACGGGAGAAGGGGACAGAATTTTCTGCTGACCATGCAGCGCCTGGCCCGTGAACGGGATGAATTGCGCATTGTTGCCGATCAATACGGTGCGCCCACATGGTGCCGCACCATCGCGGATACGACTGCGCATGTTGTAGCGGCCCTACAGTGCGACCCCCGCGGACCCGCCGCCGCGGCTCTCAACGAGGGCGCTTGGCGTGAAAAGAGTGGCCTCTACCATCTTGCTGCGCAAGGTCAAACCACCTGGCATGGTTTCGCGCAGACTATTGTTGCACATGGGTCATCAAGCAGGAAACCGCCGGTTCTGCCCATAACCACACAGGATTACCCGCTGCCCGCACGACGTCCGGCGAATTCTGCACTGTCCTGCGACAAGCTGATACGCACATTCTGCGGCCTGCCCGCCTGGGACAGTGCCTTGAGACTGTGTCTTGAATAACGAAGATGACCAAGGTAATGCCGAACCGAGCACCGCCCACAAGGCGGCGCTACGAGCCCGAATGAATTAAAAACAGTGAGATAACATTATGCTGATTCCCATTATCCTCTCCGGCGGCGCCGGTACACGACTCTGGCCGGTTTCCCGCGAAGCGCATCCCAAGCCTTTCATGCGCATCGGCGACGGCAAGAGCCTGCTGACCCAGACGCATGAACGCGCGCTGGCGGTGTCCAACAATACGCAGCCGCTGATCGTCACCAACCGCGACTACTATTTCCTGTCGCACGACGAACTGGATAGCCAGGAAGTGAAGCCTCACTACCTGCTGGAACCGTCCGGGCGCAATACCGCGCCGGCGATCGCGCTGGCCGCGATGTGGGCCATGCAGCAAAAGCCCGATGCCTGCATGCTGGTGTTGCCGGCCGATCACCTGATCAAGGACACGCCCGGCTTCTACACCGCCGTGCAGCATGCCGAGAACCTGGCCAAGGACGGTTTCCTGGTCCTGTTCGGCATCAAGCCCAAGGCGCCGGAAACCGGCTTCGGCTACATCGAGATGGGCAACAAGGTCAGCGAGCATGCCCGCGTGGTGCAGCGCTTCGTCGAGAAGCCGGATGCGGTCACCGCCGCGCGCTACCTCGCCGAAGGCAACTATGTCTGGAACAGCGGCATGTTCTGCTTCAAGGCCAGCACCATTCTCGATGCATTCGCCACCTACAACCCGGCCCTGCTGGAAACCGCCCGCAATGTGTGGAACAGCACCAAGGCGGAAGGCGACAAGATGGAACTGCCGGCCACCTTCACCGCGCTGGAAAACATTTCCATCGACTATGCGGTGATGGAAAAGGCAAAGAACATTGCCGTCATCCCGGGCGATTTCGACTGGAGCGACATCGGCGCCTGGAAGGCCGTGGCCGAAGCCATCCCGGCCGACGAGTCGGGCAACACGAACAACAATTGCCAGACCATCGTCATCGACAGCCGCAACACCCACATCCAGACGACCGACCGCCTGGTTGCGGTGATCGGCCTGGACAACCTGCTGGTGATCGACACGCCGGACGCGTTGCTGGTGGCGGACAAGGCGCGCAGCCAGGAAGTCAAGGAAGTGGTGACCCGCCTGAAGGCCGCGGGCCATGAAGCCCACAAGAACCACCGCACCGTGTCTCGTCCCTGGGGCACCTATACCGTCCTGCAGGATGCGCCCGGTTTCAAGATCAAGCGCATCGCGGTAAAGCCCGGCGCCTCGCTGTCGTTGCAGATGCACCATCACCGCAGCGAACACTGGGTCGTGGTTTCCGGCAAGGCGGAAGTCATCAATGGCGACAACACGGTGGTTCTGGAAGCCAACGAGTCGACCTATATCCCCGCCGGCAACAAGCATCGCCTGACCAATGTTGGCGACACGGAACTTGCCCTGATCGAGGTACAATGCGGCTCCTATCTGGGCGAGGATGACATCGTCCGTTTCGAAGACATATACGGCAGGGCTAAATAATGGCAGTAGGCATGTTGCGCTCGGTATGGAGCTATCGTGGCTTCATATCGAGCAGCGTCAAGCGGGAGTTTCAGTCGCGGTACCGCAATTCGCTGTTGGGCGCAGCATGGACGGTTCTCAATCCGCTGGCGATGATCGTGGTGTACACGGTCATCTTTTCCCAGGTAATGAAGGCAAAGCTGCCGGGTGTTGACAACAGCTTTGCCTACAGCATCTACCTGTGCGCCGGCGTGCTGACCTGGGGTTTGTTCGCGGATATCGTCAGCCGTGCGCAGAACGTGTTCCTGGAACACGCAAATCTGATCAAGAAGATCAGTTTTCCGAGGATCTGCCTGCCGATCATCGTCGTGCTCAATGCGGGAATCAACTTTGCGATCATCTTCACGCTGTTCATCGCATTCCTGCTGTTCTCGGGGTCGTTTCCCGGCATAAGCTTCATCGCGCTTTTTCCTGTTCTGGCCATACAGATCGGGTTCGCAATCGGGCTTGGTATCATTGTCGGCGTACTGAATGTATTCTTCCGTGATGTAGGTCAGTTCTTTGCCGTTCTGCTGCAATTCTGGTTCTGGTTTACGCCGGTGGTCTATCCATCGACCATCCTTCCCGAAAGAGTGCGCGACTATCTGAACCTGAATCCGATGGCAACGCTCGTGATGGCCTATCAGAATATCCTGGTGCATGGCAAATGGCCGGAATGGTCCACGCTGGCGATCCCGGCGGTGCTCAGCATCGTGCTGTGCGCGATCGGCATGCGGCTGTTCCGCCGCCGTGTCGGCGAAATCGTCGACGAACTGTAAATACCAGCTGCCGTCCGTTCGCTGTCGTTCGTTCGGAGCATGGACGGCGAAACCGGCTTGCCGAAGTTGCGAAGTTGTATACTCGCCATCTTCATGAATCAGGGTCATCGGCATGCGTGCCGCGGCAGCGCGCGGCAGAAGGTGGCCGGCGATGGCGAAGCGGTGTAAAAGGCGTGAACGGAATTTCGTGCAATCTTGAAACAACTTTGATTTCCGTTATCACGATCAATATTGATTTCCACTAATTTGTGCAGGTGCTCCGACGGCAGTTCCGATAATTGCAACGAAGAGCAGTACTGCCGACGCAAGTTGGTTTCCTCTTTTTCCTTTTTCCAGATTTCACCAAGCTTAAAATGACTAAACCATCTATCGCAGTCATCACCGGCATCACCGGTCAGGATGGCGCCTATCTCGCCGAACTTCTGCTCAACAAGGGCTACACTGTCTACGGCACCTACCGCCGTACCAGCTCGGTCAATTTCTGGCGGATCGAAGAACTGGGAATCGACAAGCATCCGAACCTGCATCTGGTCGAATACGACCTGACCGACCTCAGCTCGAGCATCCGCCTGCTGCAGTCGACCGGCGCCACCGAAGTGTATAACCTCGCCGCGCAAAGCTTCGTCGGCGTGTCCTTCGACCAGCCCGCCACCACGGCGGAAATCACCGGCATCGGCCCGCTCAACCTGCTCGAAGCCATCCGCATCGTCAATCCGAATGTGCGTTTCTATCAGGCGTCGACGTCCGAAATGTTCGGCAAGGTGCAGGCCATCCCGCAGATCGAGGACACGCCGTTCTACCCGCGCAGCCCGTATGGCGTGGCCAAGCTCTACGGCCACTGGATCACCATCAACTACCGCGAGTCGTACAACATCTTCGGCTGCAGCGGCATCCTGTTCAATCATGAATCGCCGCTGCGCGGCCGTGAATTCGTGACCCGCAAGATCACCGACACCGTCGCCAAGATCCGTCTCGGCAAGCAGGACGTGCTGGAGCTGGGCAACATGGACGCCAAGCGCGACTGGGGCTATGCGAAGGAATACGTGGAAGGCATGTGGCGCATGCTGCAGGCCAATGAGCCCGATACCTTCGTGCTCGCCACCAACCGGACCGAAACCGTGCGCGATTTCGTCACCATGGCATTCAAGGCCGCCGACATGCCGCTCGAGTGGCGCGGTTCCGGCGAGGACGAAGTGGCGATCGATGCCAACAGCGGCAAGATCGTGGTGCGCATCAATCCCAAGTTCTACCGTCCCGCAGAAGTCGATCTGCTGATCGGCAATCCGGCCAAGGCCATGGAAAAACTTGGCTGGGCGCCGAAGACAACCCTGGAGCAGTTGTGCCAGATGATGGTACAGGCTGACCTGCGGAGAAACGAGCGTGGGTTCTCCTTCTAGCAGTGCGGCAACCGGCCATCGCGGCCGGGTGCTGCTGACGGGCGCCAACGGCTTCACCGGCAAGTATGTCCGGGCGGAGCTGGAGGCCGCCGGCTATTCGGTCTGCGGCGCGCTGGTCGGCGCCGCCAAGGGACCGCATGAAATGACGCTGGACATCACGTCGCTGGATGACTGCCGGCGCGTGATGAACAAGGTACAGCCGGATTACCTGGTGCATCTCGCCGCGATCAGCTTCGTCGCGCATGCCGATGCCGACGCCTTCTACCGCGTCAATGTGATCGGCACCATCAACCTGCTGCAGGCGCTCGCCGATCTCAAGCTGTCGCCGCAGCGCGTGCTCATCGCCAGCAGCGCCAACGTGTACGGCAACGCCACCGAGGGCATGATCGCCGAAACCCAGCCGCCGCAACCGGTGAACCACTATGCCGCCAGCAAGCTGGCGATGGAGCACTTGGTGCGCACCTGGTCGGACCGCATGCCCATCGTCATCAGCCGGCCGTTCAACTATACCGGCGTGGGACAGCAGCCGAATTTCCTCGTGCCGAAGATCGTTTCCCATTTCGTCCAGCGCGCGCCGGTGATCGAACTCGGCAACCTGGATGTCGAACGCGATTTTTCCGATGTGCGCATGGTGGCTTCCGCCTATCACGGCCTGCTGGAAAACAACTGCGCCGGCGAAACCGTCAATGTCTGCAGCGGCAAGCCGTACTCGCTGCGTTCCATCATCGAGATGATGCAGGAGATCGCCGGCTATGAAATCGAGGTGCGGGTCAACCCGGCCTTCGTGCGGCAGTCGGAAGTCAAGATCCTGATCGGCTCGCCGAAGAAGCTCCAGTCCATCGTCGGCGACATGGAAACCCATACCCTCGACGAAACCCTGCGGTGGATGTATTCCGCCGGCGTCGACGCCTGACCATCGTGCTGACCGCTCTCCAGACAGCCGCGCCTCACGCGGCGCAATCCCTGGCTTGCGCCGAGCCAAAGGAGGGGAGCATGGATGCATTGAAGGGCGTTCGCGTGGGCATCAATGCCGTGCCGCTGCTCGGACCCCTGACCGGCGTCGGACAATACACCTACCGGCTGATCTCGGAAATGCAGCATTTGCTCGATCCGCAGCCGTGGCTGTTCTACGGCACGGACTGGGGGCAGGACCTGCGCACGGCCGCGCCGCCCGCCGCCCGCCGGATCAATGATGCGATCAAGCGTTTCGTGCCCAATCCGCTGGTGCTCACCCGCATGCTCAAGCAGCTGCGTTTTTCCAGCGGCGCCCGCGAGCATGGCATCACGCTGTATCACGAACCCGCCTACCTTGCGCTCCGCTATCGCGGCCCCACGGTCGTCACCGTGCACGATATTTCCTGGATCCGGTATCCGGAAACGCATCCCGCCGAACGGGTGCGGGAAATGAACCGGGTCATGCCGTCGGTGCTGCGGCGCGCCGACCATATCGTTGTCGATTCCGAATTCGTACGGCAGGAAGTGATCGATCATTACGGCCTTGCCGCGGAGCGGGTAAGCACCATCCTGCTCGGCGTGGCGCCGGAATTTCGCCCCATGAACGCATCCGGGGCCGTCTTGTCGCAGTACGGCCTGCGATACGGACAATACATTCTTGCCGTCGGCACCCTGGAGCCCCGCAAGAACCTGTTGTCCGTGATCGCCGCCTTCAGCCGCCTGCCCGACGGCGTGCGGTGGCAAATGCCGCTGGTGATCGTCGGCATGGATGGCTGGGGCATGGAAAAGTTTTCCACCGGTCTTCAGCAAATGATCGCCAGGGGCGAAGTCGTGCTGACCGGCTATGTGGCGCAAGCCGAGCTGCCCGCGCTCTACTCGGGCGCCAGAATGTTCGTCTATCCATCGATCTACGAAGGATTCGGGCTGCCGCCGCTGGAAGCCATGGCCTGCGGCACGCCGGTGATCGCCTCCAACCGGGCATCGCTGCCGGAAGTGGTGGGCGATGCCGGACTGCTGGTGGAGCCGCTTGACGACGATGCGATCAGGCGGCACATGCAGGAACTCCTGGAAAACGACGAGCTGCATGCGCGGCTGGCGCAAGCCGGCCGGGAGCGCGCCGCATCGTTCACCTGGCGCCGGTTCGCGCTGCAGACGCTGGATGTCTACCGCAAGGTACTCACTTGAACCCCGGCCGGTTAGAATCAGGCCCATCCTCCTTATTTCCCAGCATCATGCAGATCAGTTGCGCCATCGTCAGCTACCACAATCCGCCCGAGCAGATCGCGGAGGTGCTGCGCAGCATTGCGTCCACGCCGATGGAATCGGCGATTTACCTGATCGACAATTCCGCCGACGACGCGCTGGCCGAAGTTGCCCGCCGCTTCGGCGCCCGCTATATCCACCGCCCGGACAACCCCGGCTTCGGCGCTGCCCATAACCTGGCGATGCGCGAAGCGCTGGAGCAGGGCGCACGCTACCACGTGGTGCTCAATCCCGACATTTCCTTCGGCCCCGAAGTGCTGCCCGCGCTGTTGGCCTACATGGAAGCGCACCAGGACATCGGCCTCGTCATGCCAGACATCCGTTATCCGGACGGCAGCCGGCAGCATCTGTGCAAGCTGCTGCCGACGCCGGCCGACCTGTGGGTGCGGCGTTTCCTGCCCGGCCTGTACGAGAGCAGCGGCCGGCTCGATACCTATGAGATGCGCCGCAGCGGCTATGACCGCATCATGGACGTGCCGGCGCTGTCCGGCTGCTTCATGTTCCTGCGAAGCTCGGTGCTCAAGCAGGTCGGCGGTTTCGACGAGCGCTTTTTCATGTATCTGGAAGATGTCGACCTGTCGCGGCGCATCGGGAAGGTGGCGCGGACCGTCTTCTATCCAAAGGCCTCCATCATCCATGCGTACCAGAAGGGCTCCTACAAGAGCAGCGCATTGCTGAAGCGGCATATCCGTTCCGCCATCCAGTATTTTCGCAAATGGGGCTGGCTGTTCGATGCCGAACGCGATGCCATCAATCGCAAGGCCCTGCGGCAGATGACGCAGGACGGGCAGGCGGATGCCGCACCGGACCCGCTGATCAATCGCAAGTCGTGAGTCCCGTGAGTCCTGTGAGTCTTGTGAGTTTTCCATAGGCGCCTCTTGAATGCCCCCTCCATGAAAAAAGTATTGATCGACCTGACCCAGCTGCCTTTGCAGCGCACCGGCGTGGGCATCTATGCGCTCAATTACATCCGCTGCCTGCAGGCGGGGGCATCCGGCCGCCAGCTGCATTTCCTGGTCCTCGACGACGACGCCGAGCTGCTGCGGGAAACGCGCGCCGTGCCGAGCGCCGTCGTCAAGCCGCTGAAGGCGGCGCTGTTCCGCCGCTTCGCCTTTCGCGTCCTGCTGGAACAGGTCGGCATCCCGGGCTATGCGCTGGCAGCGGGCATCGATGCGGTGCATTCGCTGCATTACAGCTTTCCCCTGGCCTCTTTCGGCCGCTTCAAGCGCATCGTCACCGTCTGCGACATGTCGTTCTTCCTGTTTCCGGAGCTGCATGTGCCGGTCAAGCGCCTGTTCTTCCAGTACTTCATCCGCAAGCTGCCGAAGACTGAAGGCCTGCTGTTCATCTCGGAATCCACGTTGCGGGACTTCAGGCGCTATTTCCCCGGGTCGCAGGCACCGGAGCAGGTCATTCCGCTGGGCGCCGACCTGGCGCGGCTGGACTCGGCGCCGGATGCCGCGCTGGTGGAATCGCTGCGCGGGCGTTTCGGCATCGACCGTTATGTCCTGTATGTCGGCACCATCGAGCCGCGCAAGAACATCCTGGGCCTGGTCAAGGCCTTCGAGGCGGTCGCCGGCGCCCATCCGGACATCAAGCTGGTCATCGCCGGCAAGCTCGGATGGGATTACCAGGATCTGCTCGACTATATCGACGCCTCGCCCCTGCGCGAGCGCATCGTGCTGACCGGCTACATCAACGAGGCGGAAAAGCATGCGCTGCTGAAGTCGGCGCTGCTGTTCACCTACGTGTCGTTCTATGAGGGCTTCGGCCTGCCGCCGCTCGAAGGCATGGCAGCCGGCGTTCCCACCATCACCAGCAACATTTCCTCGATGCCGGAAGTGGCCGGGCAGGCGGCGGTGCAGGTCGATCCCGGCAACATCGGACAGATCGCCGAAGCCATGAACCGGCTGCTGGGCGATCCGGAGGAACGCGCCCGGCTGATCGAGCGCGGCCTGCAGCAGAGTCGTCTCTTCACCTGGGAAGGCATGACGGCCACGTCGCTGGCCTTCTACGATGCGGTGCTGGAACCGTCGGCGGTGACCACCTGATGCCTGCCTGCTGAGCCCGGTCGCCATGGCCACGGTACGTTTCTTCGCCTTCAACCTGCTTGGCCATGTCGCGCCGATGCTCGTCGCGCTGCTGTCGGTGCCGGTGATCGCGCATGGCGCCGGCGTCGAGCGGCTGGGCGCGCTCGGCGTCGTCTGGGCGCTGGTCGGCTATTTCGGCTTCCTCGATTTCGGCCTCGGCCGGGTGGTGACGCGCCGCGTCGCCAGCGCCTCGCAGGAAGGCCGGCTGGCCGATGAACTCGGCGAGCTGCGCGGTTTCCTGTGGCAGAAGGCGCTGCCCGGGCTGATCATCATCGGCCTCCTGATCTTCGGCGCGCGGCTGCTGTTCGAAGGCTTCCTGCCCGCCAGCCCACTCGGCCGGGAGATGGCCGCCGGCTGGGACTGGATCGCCATCGGCGTGCCGGCCACGCTGGCCACCAACTGGCTGCGCGGCGTGCTCGAAGGCGTGCATCGCTTCGCCCGCGTCAATCTGCTGCGCACCGTATTCGGCGCCTGGACCTACGCGGCGCCAGCGGCGGCGGCGGTAGTCTGGTCGACGCTCGACATGCTGATCGCGGCCATCGTCATCGGCCGCGTGCTGTCGATGCTCGCGCATGCGCTGGCCTGCCTGCGGGTGGACCGGGGCATCCTGCTCGGCCCGCTGCAGCCGGCCAGCCTGCGCTCCTTCTTCCAGGAGGGCGGCTGGATCACCGTGTCGAATATCGTCGGCCCGCTGATGGTCTACTCCGACCGCTTCGTGCTGGCCGCGCTGCTCACGCCCACCGCGGTCGCCTGGTATGTCACCTCGCAGGAAGTGATGCTGCGCACGCTGGTGATTCCCGGCGCGCTGGCCGGCGTGCTGTTCCCCAAGTTTGCCGGACGCCAGGGCGACAACGGCGTTCCGCTGTCCGACCTCTATCAGCGCGGGGTGAGGGTGGTAGCCGCGCTGATGCTGCCGATGTGCATGCTGGCGGCGGCCTGCGCCTATGACGGCCTGCGCCTGTGGCTGGGGCCGGCCTTCGCGCAGAACGGCTATCAGGTGGTGGAAATCGTCGCCGTCGGCATTTTCGTCAATGCCGTGTCCTACCTGCCGCTCGCCTGGCTGCAGGCCCATGAACGTTCCGAGATCACGGCCAAGCTGCACATGCTCGAATTCCCGCTTTACGCGATCGGCCTGGTGGCCGCCGTCGCCGCCTGGGGCATCGTCGGCGCCGCCGTCGCCTGGACCCTGCGCGTGTCGATCGACTGCCTGCTGCTGCTGCGGCTGGTCGGACCGGGCAGCGCCAAACCGGCGATCAAGCCGCTGGTGCTCGGCACCTTGCTGATCGCCGCCGCGGGCATCTGCTCGCAGCCGGACTGGCCGCTGCAATGGCGGCTGCTGGCGGGCGCGGCGGCCGCGCTGACGGGGAGCGCGCTGGCCTGGCTGGTGTTCCTGAACGCATCCGACCGCACGCAACGCCCGAGGCGTCCCGGCACGGCGCATTAGCAGTCTGTTAAGTCCTTGAAATATTGCGTAAAAATCTAGTTTTTTTGGTGATAAACGCTTGGCAATAATTTAGACTGTCACCTTTCTTCGCCCGGCCCGCCGCAATCAGTCCACGCTGCCTCCCGTAGTCCGTCAGCCTGCACCAGCCTGCTGCCGAATTGCCGCAGCGCGATTGCATCGGCCATTCCAGGTATTCATGTCGTCTTTTCTCATCAGCTTCATCGTCTCCGTCCTACTGACGCTGTTCATCATCAAGCAGGCCCGCAGGCACCGGGCGGTGTTCGACCATGATCTGGACGGCGTGCAGAAAGTGCATGTGCGCGCCGTGCCCCGCATCGGCGGCGCCAGCATCTTCATGGCGGTCGTGATCACCGCCGCCATCGCCATGCTGCGTACGCCGGACATCGGGCAGGGCATCCTGATGCTGCTGGTCTGTTCCAGCGTCGCCTTCGCCGGCGGTTTCGTGGAAGACCTCACCAAGAACGTCAGCCCGGCGCGCCGCCTGCTGCTGACCATGCTGGCCGCCATCATGGGCTTCTACCTGCTGGGGGCGCGCATCGAACGCATCGACTGGCTGTGGTCGAGCTGGACCTTCAATTACATCTGGCTGGCGCTGCCGCTGACGGTGCTGGCGGTGGCGGGAATTGCCAACGCGGTCAACATCATCGACGGCTTCAACGGCCTGGCCACCGTGGTGAGCATCAGCATGCTGCTCTCGCTCGGCTACGTGGCGCTGCAGGTCAACGACACCTTCATCGTGGTGGCCACGCTCGTGGTGGCCGGCGCCGCCGCCGGCTTCCTGATCTGGAACTATCCGGCCGGGCTGATCTTCCTCGGCGACGGCGGCGCCTATTTCCTCGGCTTCATGCTGGGCGAGCTGTCGGTGCTGCTGGTCATGCGCAATCCCGAAGTCTCGACCTGGTACGCGGTGCTGCTGCTGATCTACCCGGTCTTCGAGACGCTGTTCTCGGCCTACCGCCGGCTGTTCCTGCGCGGCCAGTCGCCGGGAGCGCCGGACGGCATCCACCTGCACAGCCTCATCTTCCGCCGCGTCGTGGTCTGGGCCGTCGGCCGGCATGATGCGCGGGCGCTCAGCCTCGGCAATTCCATGACCTCGCCCTACCTGTGGCTGCTGTCGCTGATGGCGGTGGTGCCGGCGACGCTGTTCTGGCGCCATACCTGGGTGCTGATCAGCCTGACCCTGCTCTTCGTCTTCAGCTACGTGTGGCTGTATGCCCGCATCGTGCGCTTCCGCTCGCCGCGCTGGATGATTGTGCACAGGAAACCATCGCCGCGCCGCAAGAAGACCGACAACAGGCGCGATCCGCACTGACCGGCGCCGGTTCCTGCAGCAATTCTCCGCATTCCGTATAGTCTCCCTTTTTTGCTCCTTTTCGATTATGGCCACTCTTTCCCAAAGCATCTTCAAGGCATACGACATCCGCGGCATCGTCGGCAAGACACTCGACATCGGCGTAGCGCGCCAGATTGGACAGGCATTCGGCACCGCAGCGCGCATCAAGGGCGAACAGACCGTGGTCATCGGCCGCGACGGCCGCCTCTCCGGTCCCGATCTCTCCACCGCGCTGGCCGCGGGCCTGCAGCGTGCCAGCATCAATGTCATCGACCTCGGCGTGGTCGCCACCCCGATGGTCTATTTCGCCACCCACGTGCTCGATGCCCAGTCCGGCATCATGGTCACCGGCAGCCACAATCCGCCCGACTACAACGGCTTCAAGATGGTGCTGGCCGGCGAAGCCATCCACGGCGACGCCATCCAGAGCCTGTACCAGACCATCGTCAAGGGCGACTTCGCCCAGGGCAGCGGCAGCTACCGCACCCATGACATCAGGCAGGCCTATCTCGAGCGCATCACCAGCGACGTGAAAGTCTCGCGCAAGATGAAGATCGCGGTCGACTGCGGCAACGGCGTGGCCGGCGCCTTCGCGCCCGAGCTCTACCAGGCCATGGGCTGCGAGGTCGTCGAACTGTTCTGCGAGGTCGACGGCAACTTCCCCAACCACCATCCCGACCCGGCCCATCCGGAAAACCTGCAGGACCTCATCCGCTGCCTGCGGGAGACCGATGCCGAGATCGGCCTGGCCTTCGACGGCGACGG
>NZ_VFAH01000050.1 GCF_008929045.1 Noviherbaspirillum aerium
AGCAGGGGCAGGGCCATGGGGGTATAGAACCAGACGATGGGATCGGGATGCTGCTTGCCGAGGGCGCGCACCATCTTGCGCAGGTAGGGCAGCTGCTTGTCGTGGAAGCCGAATTCGCGAACCGGGGTGAACGGCTTGCAGACGGTGAGGTTGGGAAGCGGGTGGGAAACCTGGAGTTCCGGCTCGCCGTCGCGGTATTCGGGTTCTTCGACGAGGATGATGCGGTAATGGCGCGAGAGCCGGGAGAGCAGGTGCTGTGGGCGCTGGTAGACGAAGTTCCAGCGCAGATGGCAAAAGACGATGATCGAATCCATGTAACCTCGACGAAATAACGTTAGTAAGAAGCTAATCACTTTTCGAGGCGTTTTCTTGCATTTTGTTCCATATTGCATGTCCGATACTTCCATGCCTGCCCGGAATCGGGACCTCAGGCGAGCCGGGAAAAGTCGCCATCGCCAGCCGGCGCATTCAATGTTGCTGCGATGGCCGCGATTGTGGGCTGAGAAAATATGGAGCGGGCGCAGGAAGAGGGGGAAGTAAAGCCGGGAAGCCTTCGTCGGCAAACGCAGCGTTGCGTTTCAAGGTTTCAGAATGCGATCAAGATCGGGTAAGAACGGAAGGCCAAAACAAAAACGCCAATCCTTGCGGATTGGCGTTTTGCTTTTTATCTTGGTGGCCCGGGGCGGAATCGAACCACCGACACAAGGATTTTCAATCCTCTGCTCTACCGACTGAGCTACCAGGCCAAGAAGCCCGCAAGTATAGCAAAGATCTGAAAATTTACAAGTGCTTCGAAAAAAGACCGTTTTGGCGCACCGGATATAATGAGCCGAAGCCAGGTATTGAAGCCCTGCATGCCTGCATTTGTTTCGGACGGATTCTGCTTTATGCAAATACAAAGCGATGTTTGTGTGATCGGCAACGGCGCGGTCGGCAAGGCTGCCGCGCTCGGATTTGCTCAGGCCGGCCTGAGCGTGAGCCTGCTCGCGCCAGCGGAAGGAGGCGCAAGTGCGGCGGGAAGCAGCTGGGATGTGCGCGTCTATGCATTGAACCATGTCGCCAACGAGCTTCTCGGCTCGCTCAAGGTCTGGAACGCGATGGATGCTTCGCGCATTGCCGCGGTCGATGCCATGATCGTCAAGGGCGACGGCGCGCAAGCCGGCCGGCTCGACTTCGATGCCTTCGGTGCCCGCACCGGCGCGCTGGCCTGGATCGTGGAAGACAGCAATCTCAACAGCGCACTGGATGCCGCATTGAAGTTCGCGCCCAATACACGCGTCGTCAGCGGGCGGGCGACCCGATTGCGCTTGAGCCTCGAAGAGGCAAGGGTCGAACTGGACAACGGCGATGTCCTTTGCGCCTCGCTGGTGGTGGGTGCCGATGGCGCACAGTCCTGGGTGCGCGGCCAGTGCGACATCGGGCTCGACTATCGCAGTTACGGACAGCAGGCGATCGTCACCAACTTCGAATGCGAACGGCCGCATCAAGGCGCGGCCTATCAGTGGTTCACCTCCGAGCAGGGCATCGTGGCATTGCTGCCCTTGCCCGGGAACCGGACTTCGCTGGTCTGGTCGGCGCCGGATGCATTGGCGCAGAGCCTGCTGGCCGGTTCCGCGTCGGAACTGGCCGAACGTGTCGGAACTGTCAGCGGCCATGCGCTCGGCGCGTTGCGGCCGATACAGCCGGAAGCCGTGAAGGCCTTCCCCCTGCGCCTGATGCGTCCGCATGCCATCACTGCGCCGCGCGTTGCCCTGATAGGCGACGCCGCCCATGTAGTGCATCCGCTCGCTGGCCACGGCATGAATCTCGGCTTTGCCGATGTGGTCGGCCTGCTCAATGCGGTGTCCCGGCGCGAATCGCATCGGGATTGCGGCGATGAGCGCGTGCTCGGGCGCTATGCACGCTCGCGCAAGGAGGATATCCTGCTGATGCAGGCCGCGACGGACGGCCTGGAGCGGCTTTTTTCCAGCAGCCTGGAACCGCTGCGGATTGCGCGAAATATTGGATTGAACCTGGTCAACAAGTTGCCAGTCTTAAAACGAGCCCTGATTTCCCATGCGATGGGAAAGAGGCTGTAACGAGCGGCCGTAATATTGCAGAAGGAAGAAAGAACATCATGATCACATTGACCAGACTGGCCGCAGCGGCACTGCTGTGCCTGACCGCCACCGCGGCGTCCGCCCAGGCCGGCCCGGAAGCGGCCATCAAAAAAGCGTTGGAGCCGCGCCTCGGCGAAGGTATCAAGGTGGATTCGGTTGCCAAGACACCCTACGGCGGCCTGTATGAAGTGCGCATCGGAGGCGACATCTTCTATACCGATGCCAAGGGTGAGTATCTGTTCATCGGCCGCGTGGTCGATACCAAGACGATGCAGGACCAGACCAAGGCACGCGTCGACGAAATCAACAAGATCAAGTTCTCCGAGCTTCCGCTCGATGCGGCGATGAAGATGGTCAAGGGGAACGGCAAGCGCGTGATCGCGGTGTTCGAAGATCCGAACTGCGGATACTGCAAGCGCTTCCGCCAGACGCTCAACGACATGGATAACGTCACGGTCTATACCTTCATGTACAACATCCTGTCCGAAGATTCCGTGACCAAGTCGCGCAATATCTGGTGTTCCGCCGATCGCGTCAAGGCATGGGACGACTGGATGTTGAACGGCAAGGCGGCAGCGCCCGCGCCGGCCAACTGTACTGCGCCGCATGAGAAGGTGTTCGCGCTTGGGCAGAAATACAAGGTAACCGGTACGCCGACAGTGTTCTTCACTGACGGCACGCGCATTCCGGGCGCGGTGGATATCAAGGCGCTGGAAAGCAAGCTGGCGTCGATCAAGTAAGTGCGCGAACCGGCCGAACGCCTATCCGCCGACGCCGGCGAGCAATGACGCAATGACAAGCAATAGCAAGCAATGGCACGCATTCCTGCGGGAGCGTGCCATTTTTCATGGCCGGACGCGCTTTGTTTCGTCGAACTATAATCATTTGAACAAATAACGGAGACAGCCATGTTCAACGCGATTTTGCTTGACAAGAATGATGACGGTTCGACAGAGGCGAAACTGACCCAACTTGACGATGCACAACTGCCGGCCGATGGCGATGTGACGGTCCGCGTCGAGTATTCCACCATCAATTACAAGGATGGTCTCGCGATCACGGGCAAATCGCCGGTCGTGCGCAGATGGCCGATGGTGCCTGGCATCGATGGCGCCGGAGAGGTTGTTGCGTCCTCGCATCCCGAATGGAAAGCGGGAGATTCGGTCATCCTCAATGGTTGGGGCGTGGGTGAAGTGCACATGGGCTGCCTCGCGCAGCGCGCCAGGCTCAAGGGCGACTGGCTGATCCGCCGTCCCGCCAATATCCCGGCCCGCAATGCAATGGCCATCGGCACCGCCGGCTACACGGCGATGCTGTGCGCGATCGCACTGCAGGAAAAGGGCGTCACCAAGGATAGCGGCGAGATACTGGTGACCGGCGCATCCGGTGGCGTCGGCAGCGTTGCCATCGCCATCCTGTCGGCCTGGGGCTATCGCGTCGTCGCTTCGACAGGCAAGGCTTCCGAAGCCGGCTACCTGAAGGCGCTTGGCGCCGCCGACATCATCGACCGCGCCGAATTGTCCGCGCCCGGCAAGCCACTGCAGAAGGAGCGCTGGGCGGGCGTCGTCGATTCGGTCGGTTCGCATACGCTGGCCAATGCCCTGGCGCAGACTCGCTACGGCGGCGCGGTTGCCGCCTGCGGCCTGGCGCAGGGGCTTGATCTTCCCGGCTCGGTGGCGCCCTTCATCCTGCGCGGCATTTCGCTGCTCGGCATCGACAGCGTGATGGCGCCGCGGGAGAGGCGAATCGCGGCATGGCAGCGCCTGGCCAGCGATCTTCCCCAGGACAAGCTGGAACAGATGATCCAGGAAATCGGGCTCGAGGAATCGCTGGCGCGCGCCCGCGACATCATCGAAGGCAAGGTGCGCGGAAGGCTGGTGGTGGATGTCAATCGCTGAACGTGAGCGGCCGCATGCCATGACGACAGCCGGCATTCTCCTGGCTGGCGGCAGAGGGAAGCGGTTCGATCCGGCCGGCATGAAGGACAAACTGCAGCAGGCCCTGCCCGGCGGCGACACGGTAGCCGTGGCGGCTGCCAGGAACATGCTGTCCGTATTGCCAATGGTGGTCGCGGTCGTGCGTCGTGACAATGAAGGACTCGCCTCCTCATTAAGGCAAGCGGGATGCATGGTCAGCTGCTGCGATACATCCGATCAGGGCATGGCGGCGTCATTGATTCATGGCCTGTCGCAGGCCGCCGATGCCGATGCATGGATTATCGCGCTGGCCGACATGCCTTATGTAGGCGTCGCGACCATCCGGGCGCTGCACGATGCGCTAGCCAATGGCGCCGATATCGCGGTGCCCGTCTGGAAAGGCCGGCGAGGTAATCCGGCAGGCTTCGGGCGCCGGCATCTCGATGCGTTGTTGCACCTGCGCGGAGACGAAGGTGCGCGCAGCCTGCTCAAGGCATGGCCCGTCGTTGAAGTGCCGGTGAATGACCCCGGCATCCGCCGCGACATCGATACGCCGCACGATCTGCTTGCCAACGGCGACTACGATGCATCCGCCAGCCAATGACCTCGACGCTATCGATGCCGTACACTAGAGCGGATTGCAGATGGGTGTACGGTCGCCTCGGCCTGCCTTGGGCGCATGGCGGCGTTGTTCGTCGCTGGTGTGGCCCGCCACACGACGCTCCTTACGCCTTGACCTGCATCCCAGGGCAAACCGATTCTTCCGTACACTCACCTGCAATCCGCTCCGGGCGGCTTCCATCCTTGTCCATGACCGCATGAATACCCATTTCGTCAACCGGCGTCTTGCCCATCTGCTGGGTTATGCCGGCCTCGTCCCCTTTGTGTTGCTGACGCTCGGCGCATGGCTTGTGCATAGCGACTGGCTGGCCTATTTCATCCGCGGACAGCTCGCCTACGGCATCGCCATCCTGTCATTTCTGGGAGGCGTACACTGGGGCGCCGTCATGATGTCGGGCGAACTCACCATGGAACAGAGCCGCAAGGCATTGGTCTGGAGCGTGCTGCCCGCGCTAATTGCCTGGATGTCCACCATGATGCGCGGATTCGGATTCGCCATGCTGATGGCGGGCTTCATCGCTGCCTATCAGGTCGACAAGCGGTTGTTCGCATGGTACCGGTTCGAACCATGGTTGCTGCAGCTGCGCCTGAAACTCACCGTCATCGTCGTGGTCATGCTGATGCTCACCGTCATCGCAGCCAACGTCAAAGGATAAGCCAACGCATGAGAAACGCCATCAACTACACCATCACTCCCAAGGATCCTGCAGCGCATCTGTTCGAGGTCACGCTCATCGTCGACAAGCCGGCGCCGGAAGGGCAAGTCTTTTCCCTGCCTGCCTGGATTCCAGGCAGCTACATGATTCGCGAGTTCGCCCGCAACATCGTGCGCATTGCCGCCGAGTCGCGGAACGGGCCGATTGCGCTGACCAAGCTCGACAAGCACACCTGGCAGGCTGACCCGTGCGACGGCCGCATCATGCTGACCTATGAGGTGTATGCCTGGGACCTGTCCGTGCGTGCCGCGCATCTCGACCAGACCCATGGTTTCTTCAACGGCACCAGCGTCTTCCTGGCGGTGCAGGGGCAGGAAGATCTTCCGCATGTGGTCGATATTCGCCGCCCCGAAGGCGACGAATACAAGGCATGGCGCGTCGCCACCGCAATGCCCGAATTGAAGGCAAGGCGCTATGGTTTCGGCACCTATATCGCCGCCAGCTATGATGAGCTCATCGATCATCCGGTTGAACTGGGCACCTTCGCGCTCGCCACCTTCAAGGCGCATGGCGTGCCGCACGATATCGTGTTCACCGGCCGCGTTCCCAACCTGGATCTCCCGCGCCTGTGCAATGACCTGAAGAAGGTATGCGAAGCGCAGATCGCCTTGTTCGAACCCAAGACGCGGCGCGCGCCGATGGATCGCTATGTCTTCATGACCATGGTCGTGGGCGACGGCTACGGCGGCCTCGAGCATCGCGCATCGACGGCACTGATCTGTTCCCGCGCCGACCTGCCCGTGATCGGGCAGAAGGAAGCGAGCGACGGCTATCGCACCTACCTCGGCCTGTGCAGCCATGAATATTTCCATACCTGGAATGTCAAGCGCATCAAGCCGGCGGTGTTTGCGCCCTACGGCCTGCGCAGCGAAGGCTATACCTCGCTCCTGTGGCTGTTCGAGGGCTTCACCAGTTATTACGACGACCTGATGCTGGTGCGCAGCGGCCTCATGGATGAACAGCAGTATTTCAAGGCGCTGTCCAAGACCATCAACGGGGTTTTGCGCGGCAGCGGACGCACCAAGCAAAGCGTGGCCGAGTCGAGCTTCGATGCCTGGGTCAAGTACTACCGGCAGGACGAGAATGCTCCCAATGCCATCGTCAGTTATTACGCCAAAGGCTCCCTCGTCGGCCTTGCGCTCGACCTGACGATACGCGAGCAAACCAATGGCCGCAAATCGCTGGACGATGTCATGCGAACCCTGTGGCAACGCTACGGACGCGACTTCGCCAGCTTCGGCCAGGGCCTGGCCGAGAACGAGGCGCTAAGCCTGTTCGAGGAAGTCACCGGCGTCAAACTGAAGAAATTCTTCGACCGCTATATCCACGGCACGGATGACTTGCCGTTTGACAAGCTGCTTGCGCCTTATGCCGTCAATGCAGATGACAATCGCAAGAGTGCCAAACCCAGCCTTGGCGTCCGCACGACTCGTGAAAGTAATGACTGCAAGCTGGCCAATGTCTATGAGGGCGGGCCAGCCCATGCGGCAGGCTTGTCTGCCGGAGATATCCTGATTGCTCTGGATGGATTGCGCATCACCGCGACCAATCTGGAGACGGTGCTTGCCCGCTATCGTGCGGGGGATGGCGTGCTCCTGCATGCATTCCGGCGCGACGAGCTCATGGCCTTCAATGCGGTGCTGACTCAGGGAGATGCGCCGCAAGTGACGCTCGAAGCTCGGGACAAGCCTGCGCCGCAGGCACGCAAGCGGGCAAAGTGGCTGGCGGCAAGCTGAACCGGGCGGCAACTCCATCATCTACATTGCCGGCAGGCTTTGCCGCCGGCAATGTCTTCAATACCGGCGGTAAAGCTTGCCGGCAAACTCGATTGCGCTGCTGAAATCACTGCCGCAGGCGGCACTCGCAGCCTGCGCATGTTTGTGCCGACAAGCGCTGCATTTCACTTTTCTCATTCTTCCCTTGTCCGCCAACGTTCCGGCGGATGCAACTTGCTCGTCCTGCATCACTCTACTTCAAGACCGTGCTGCCGGATGCCCATGTCCCCATTGCAAGATTCCCCCGCGCACGGCTTTTCTTAGGAAGGAAAGGACAATCCAATGACGAGCAGCTTCAGAAAAGGCGACAAGGTCGAATGGCATTCATCGCAAGGTACCGTGCATGGAACGGTGCTGCAGAAACTCACCGAGCCGACCGACATCAAGGGGCATCATGTGGCTGCCTCGCCAGACGAGCCTCAGTATCTGGTCCGCAGCGACAAGACGGGCGCGGAGGCGGCGCACAAGGCCGATGCATTGAAGAAGGTTCACTGATCTGACAACAAGGAGAAATCATGAGAATGCAAAGTGACAACTGGGTGCAGCGCACCCTGATCTCGGGCACGGTATCCGGAGTCGCGACCGCGCTTGCGGCATCGGTCGCCGGCAAGCGCGACGCCGAATCCTATGCCGCACCGCTCAACGCCACCAGCCATATCGTCTGGGGCGAGGAAGCGGCCTTCCATGATGAGCCTTCCCTGAAATACACGGTAACGGGATTTCTCCTGACGCACGCATCCGCCATCTTCTGGGCATCGATCTACGAGAAATGGTTCGCGCCTCGGGAAGACGAGCGCGATGCCTCGCCGCTAAAGCCGTTGATCGGCGCAGCCGTCGTCACGGCGGGAGCGTATGTCACCGATTACTACCTGGTACCCAAGCGGCTCACCCCAGGGTATGAAAAGCGCGTTTCGGGAAAATCCCTGTCGGCAATCTATGGCGTGCTGGCGCTGGGAATGGCGGCGCGTGCATTGATGCAGCGCCGCGACCGTGATCGTGGCGGTCAATGGCAACCGGAGTATTGAATCTGGCGCCGGCTGATCAGGGAATCAGGAAAACAGCCGCTGCAGTTCTTCGCCTGGATTTTCGGCACGCATGAATGCCTCGCCGACCAGGAAGGCATGCACATTCGCGTCGCGCATCTGCCTGACGTCGGCGGCTGCCAATATGCCAGACTCGGTCACGACCAGCCTGTCCTGGGGAATGCGCGGCAGCAGGTCCAGCGTCGTCTGCAGCGAAGTCTCGAAGGTGCGCAGGTTGCGATTATTGATGCCGACCATCCGCGTCTTCAGGCGCAGCGCCGCATCCAGTTCCTCGCCGTCGTGCACTTCCACCAGCACGCCCATGCCCAGTTCATGGGCGCAGGCTTCCAGTTCCGCCATCAGGCCGTGATCGAGTGCGGCAACGATCAGCAGGATGCAATCCGCACCCCATGAACGCGCTTCATACACCTGGTAGGGATCGATCATGAAATCCTTGCGCAGCACCGGAACCGCACAGGCTGCCCGCGCTTGCTGCAGGTATTCCGGAGCGCCCTGGAAGAACTGCACATCGGTGAGCACCGACAGGCAGGCCGCCCCGTGTTCGGCATAGCTCTGCGCGATTTCCGCCGGCCTGAAGTCCGGGCGCAGCACGCCTTTCGAGGGCGAAGCCTTCTTCACTTCCGCGATCACGCCCGCATGGCCGGCGGCGATCTTCGCCCGCAGACCGGCTTCGAAGCCGCGCAGTTCACGGCGCGCTTCGGTATTGCCTTCGATATCGCGGCGCAGGCTCGCGAGGTCATGAACCTTCTTCGCGGCGGCGACTTCGTCTTTCTTGACGTCGAGGATCTTGTTGAGAATGTCGGACATGATGGGTGTTTGCTGGAATCAGGTTGAGGCTTGATGCGCAGCGCCAAGCTGCTGCGTGACTTGAACGAATTGCTGCAGCTTGTTCCGGGCGGCACCCGAAGCCAGCGCCTCGCGCGCCTTCTCCAGGCCTTCGCCGATGGAGGAAGCCACGCTTGCCGCATACAGCGCGGTGCCTGCATTGAGGACGACGATGTCGCGTACCGGACCCGGCTTGTTGTCCAGCGCTTCCAGCACTTTTTCCTTGGATTCCTCCGCTCCCGACACTTTCAGGTTGCGGCTGGCGACCATCTGCAGGCCGAAGTCTTCCGGATGGATTTCATATTCGCGGACTTCCCCATTGATCAGTTCACCCACCATCGTACCCGCGCCGAGCGAGACTTCATCCATGTTGTCGCGGCCCCAGACCACGATCGCATGCTGCGCACCGAGGCGCTGCAGTACACGGACCTGGATACCCACGAGGTCGGGGTGGAACACGCCCATCAGGATATTGGCCGCGCCGGCCGGGTTGGTCAGCGGTCCGAGAATGTTGAAGATGGTGCGAACGCCGAGTTCCTTGCGGACTGGAGCGGCATGCTTCATGGCCGCATGATGGTTGGGGGCGAACATGAAGCCGATGCCGGTCTCGTCGATCGACTGCGCCACCTGTTCCGGCTTGAGATTGATATTGACGCCCAGCGCTTCGAGCACGTCGGCGCTGCCGGACGACGACGACACGCTGCGCCCGCCATGCTTGGCAACGCGCGCGCCGGCAGCCGCGGCGACGAACATCGATGCGGTGGAAATATTGAAGGTATGCGCGCCGTCGCCGCCGGTGCCGACGATATCAAGGAGGGTTTCGGTTGACTTGGCCGGCACCTTGGTAGCGAACTCGCGCATGACCTGCGCCGCCGCGGCGATCTCGCCGATGGTTTCCTTCTTGACGCGCAGGCCCATGGTGAGGGCGGCAATCATCAAGGGCGACATTTCGCCCGACATGATCCTGCGGAACAGTGACAGCATTTCATCGTGGAAGATCTCACGATGCTCGATGCAGCGCAGCAGCGCTTCTTGCGGAGTAATGGGCATGGTGGACGCTCCTCGTGTCAGACGGTCAGGAAGTTCTTCAGCAGGGCGTGGCCATGCTCGGACAGGATCGATTCGGGATGGAACTGCACGCCCTCGATCTGGAATTCCTTGTGCCGCACCCCCATGATTTCGCCGTCGTCGGTCCAGGCAGTGACTTCCAGGCAGTCCGGGAGTGTCTCGCGCTCGATCGCCAGCGAGTGATAACGGATCACCGTGTAGGGGTTGGGCAAGTCCTTGAACACGCCCACGCCGGTATGGTGAATCACCGAAGTCTTGCCGTGCATGACTTGCTTGGCGCGGATGACCTTGCCGCCGAATGCCGCGCCGATGCCCTGGTGGCCGAGGCAGACGCCGAGGATGGGCAGCTTGCCCGCGAATTCCTTGAGCACCGGAACCGACACGCCGGCTTCATTCGGTGTGCAGGGACCGGGCGAAATGCAGATGCGGTCCGGCTTCATGGCCACGATCTGTTCCAGCGTGATCTCGTCGTTGCGGAAGGTCCTCACTTCCTCGCCCAGTTCGCCGAAGTATTGCACCAGGTTGTAGGTGAAGGAGTCGTAGTTATCAATCATCAGCAACATGTCAGAACTCCCCGTCCAGTCCGTCTTGCACCTGCTCTGCCGCGCGCAGCACGGCGCGCGCCTTGTTTTCGGTTTCCTGCCATTCCATTTCAGGCACCGAGTCGGCCACCACGCCGGCAGCGGCCTGCACGTACAGCGTGCCGTCCTTGATGACGCCGGTACGGATGGCGATGGCCAGGTCCATTTCCCCGCCGAACGACAGGTAGCCGCAGGCGCCGCCGTAGATGCCGCGCTTGACCGGCTCGAGTTCGTCGATGATTTCCATCGCGCGCACCTTCGGCGCACCCGACAGCGTACCGGCGGGGAAGGTGGCTTTCAGCACATCGAGATTGGACAGTGCGGGCTGGAGGATGCCTTCGACATTCGAGACGATGTGCTGCACATGCGAATATTTTTCAATGACCAGCTTGTCGGTGACCTGCACGCTGCCGGTCTCGGCGATGCGGCCGATGTCGTTGCGCGCCAGGTCGATCAGCATCACATGCTCGGCGATTTCCTTCGGATCGGCCAGCAGCTCCGTGGCCAGCTGTGCATCCTTTTCCGGCGTGGCGCCGCGCGGACGTGTCCCCGCCAGCGGGCGGATGGTGACCTTGCGCCGGCTGTCGTCGATCTGCTCGTTGCGCACCAGGATCTCGGGCGAGGAACCGACGATATGCATGTCGCCGAAATTGTAGAAATACATGTAAGGCGACGGATTGAGCGAGCGCAGCGCGCGGTACAGCGACAGCGGCGAATCGACGTAGGACTTCTTCAGTCGCTGGCCGATCTGCACCTGCATCAGGTCGCCGGCCATGATGTATTCCTTCGCCTTGTCCACTGCCTTCAGGTAGTCGGCCTTGGCGAATTCGCGCACCGTATCGGTACGCACCGATGCCGAGGTGACAGGCGCATCCACTGCACGGCGCAGCATGGCGCGCAGTTCCTTGAGCCGCTGGCGCGCCCGTGAATAAGCTTCCGGCTGCGTCGGGTCGGCATAGACAATGAGGTAGAGCTTGCCCGACAGGTTGTCGATGACGGCCAGTTCTTCCGTTACCAGCAGTTGAATGTCAGGCAGGCCGAGGTCGTCCTTCGGGGCCGTATGCGCCAGGCGGTGTTCGATGTTGCGTACGGTGTCATAGCCGAAATAACCTGCCAGCCCGCCGCAGAAGCGCGGCATGCCGGGGCGAATGGCTGCCTTATAGCGGGACTGGAATTCGGTGATGAATTCGAGCGGATTGCCTTCATGCGTCTCGACCACCTCGCCGTTCTTCACGACTTCGGTCCTGCTGCCGTAGCTGCGCATCAGTGTCGATGCCGGCAGGCCGATGAAGGAATAGCGACCGAAACGCTCGCCGCCGACGACGGATTCGAGCAGGAACGTGTTCTTGCCGGTGTTCTGCGTCTGGGCCAGCTTCAGATACAGGGTCAGCGGCGTTTCAAGATCGGCGAATGCTTCAGCGATGAGCGGAATGCGGTTATAGCCTTGCGTGGCCAGCGATTTGAATTCGAGTTCGGTCATGTTTCTCTCCGGGCGCTATTGTAGAACGGGAGGGCAATAGCGGGGTGAAAGTGCAAAAACGTTGCTGACGGATCAGGAGGAGCAGAAGATCAGGCTCGGGAACGAGCAGTCAGCGGCGATCGGGTCAGTTGGACCAGGATTGCCAGCGTCGCCACAGCCAGGCCTCAAACAGGCCCGGTGAGGTTACGTTACGTTTTTTGCCGAGAAACATCGTGAATGTCAGTGATTGCGATTTTTATACGGATATGCAATGTGCCGCTTCAAGCAGCGTAGGAACTATACCATCGGAATCGACGTTGTGTATAGATTCGCCATGGTTGTAGCCATAGGGTACGTTCAGCACCTTGCAGCCGGCCGCGCGGGCGGCCTGAGCATCATTCGAAGAGTCGCCGATCGCTACCACCTGTTCCGGAGCCAGGCCAAATTCCTCGCAAACCGTCAGCAGCGGCAGCGGATCGGGTTTCTTCTTCGGCAGCGAATCGCCGCCATAGACAAGATCGAAATACCCGTGCAGGCCGGTCTTTTCCAGCAGCGGCACCGCGAAAGCCATCGGTTTGTTGGTGACGCATGCCAGCCGCAGGCCCTTGTCGCGAAGCGCCGCGAGTCCTTCATGCACCTCCGGATACAGCGTCGAGTATTGCCCGTTGATGGCAATGTAATGCGCATGATACGAGGCGAGGGCTCGCTCGAAATGGGCCTCCACCTCGTCGGCCGCGTAATCGACGCTCAATACCTTGCGCATCAGATTTTCGGTTCCCTTGCCGACGAAGCGGGTGATGGTCTCGATATCAAGCGCATGCAGGCCGAGATCGCTGCGCATGCGATTGATTGCGACAAGAAAGTCCGGTGCGGTATGCACCATGGTTCCGTCGAGGTCGATGATGGCCGCGCGAATGCCGCTCAGAGCCAGTGGTTCCGGTGCATTCATGCCTGTGCCAGCTGGGTGCGCATCGCGTCGATGACGGCCTTGTAGTCGGGCTTGCCGAAAATGGCCGAGCCGGCGACGAAAGTGTCTGCTCCGGCGCGCGCCGCCTCGGCGATGTTCTCGATCTTGATGCCGCCGTCGACCTCGAGCATGATCTCGCGTCCGGATTCATCAATGCGGCGACGGACATCGGCAATCTTCTTCAGCGCCTGAGGAATGAAGGACTGGCCGCCGAAGCCGGGATTGACGGACATGATGAGGATGATATCGACCTTGTCCATCACGTGATCGAGATGATGCAGCGGCGTGGCAGGATTGAACACCAGGCCGGCCTTGCAGCCATTGTCGCGAATCAGCTGCAGGGAGCGGTCGATATGTTCGGACGCCTCCGGATGAAAGGTGATGATGTTGGCGCCGGCCTTGGCGAAATCGGGAATGATGCGATCGACAGGCTTTACCATCAGGTGCACATCGATCGGCACCTGCACATGCGGGCGAATGGCTTCGCATACCAGCGGGCCGATCGTCAGATTCGGGACATAATGGTTGTCCATCACGTCGAAATGAATGATGTCTGCGCCGGCTGAGACAACGTTGCGAACTTCTTCACCCAGGCGGGCAAAATCGGCGGAAAGGATGCTGGGAGCGATGCGGTAGGTAGCCATGACGAGCGGTAAGGAAAAGGATGCGCTATTTTACCCGCAGGTCCGCTTGCACAGCATCGTCATGCAGGCTGGCGCATACTGGAATGCATCGCCGGGTCCTTCACCCGGACGGCATTTGCCGGATATTTACAAAAAAGACAAGGAAATACCATGGCTGCCTATGAATTCACGATCTCGGTCCGCACGCAGTATCTTGCCGAGCAGTCCGACCCTGATCGCTCCAATTATGTATTTGCCTATACGATCACCATCAAGAACACAGGCAAGGTCGCGGCTCAACTGATTTCTCGCCACTGGATTATTGTCGACGGCAATAACCGGATAGAGGAAGTGCGTGGACTCGGCGTCGTCGGCCACCAGCCACTGCTCGCTCCCGACGCGCAGTTCGAGTACACCAGCGGAACCGTCCTTGCGACTCCGCATGGCTCGATGAAAGGCACCTATTTCTGTGTTGCGGAAGATGGCGAAAAATTCGAGGCGACGATACCCGAATTCATTTTGTCATTGCCTCATACGCTGCACTGATTTACTGTTGCGCATCATCCTTCCGCTGCACGGGTTTGGCTGGGGGCTGATCAGGCTTGCGCCCATGAAACATCGTCCACCATACAATAAAGACCAGCAGAAACAGGGCAACGCCCGCTTCAAGCATTAATAGCCACATATTTTCATCCCAATGTCATTGATTCGCCCAAGTTTAACTTTATCCGCCATTGCGGTCATGATTGCGCTCGCGGCCTGCACCACGGTTCCTTCCGAGCCTGCGCCAAGGCAGCCCGCCTCGCCTCCGGTAGCGATGCCGAAACCGGTCGTCCCGCCGAAGGAGGTATCGCCGAAGGAAGTGTTGAGGCCCGCCACGTTTTCTGCTGTTCCCGGATGGGACAAGGACAGGTTGCGCGAGGCATGGCCGGCATTCATGGCTTCGTGCGAGGCGCTGACGAAGCGCCCGGACTGGAAGGAGCCTTGCACTATCGCGCGCGATGTCGACGCTTCCAGCGAGAAAAAGATACGGGTATTCTTCGAGTCGTTCTTCGTGCCGCATCAGGTAGTCAATCCCGACGGCTCCTCGAATGGCCTCGTGACCGGATATTACGAGCCTATTCTGAACGGATCGCGCAAACGCGCGGGTGTATACCAGACACCATTGCATCGTGCCCCGGAAGATTTACTTACCATCGACATGTCATCGGTGTACCCCGAACTGAAAAACATGCGTTTGCGCGGAAGGGTCGTCGGCAATCGCATTGTGCCTTATCTGACGCGGGCGGAAATGTTGCAATCCGGCGCCCTCAGCGGCAAGGAACTGGTCTGGGTGGACGATCCGATCGAAGCGTTCTTTCTGCAAGTGCAGGGATCAGGGCGGGTGCGGATCGCGGAAACCAAGGAAACTGTCAGGATCGCTTATGCAGACCAGAACGGCCATCCGTACAAATCGATCGGCCGCTATCTCGTCGACAAGGGCGAGCTGACGCTCGACCAAGCCTCCGCCCAGAGCATCAAAGCTTGGTATGCAGCCAATCCGGCGCGGCAAAATGAATTGCTCAATGCCAATCCGAGCTATGTGTTCTTCAAGGAAGAGAAAATCCTCGATCCCGCGAAAGGCCCGAAGGGAGCACTCGGCGTACCGCTGACAGCGGAGCGTTCCATCGCTGTCGATCCTCAGCACATACCGCTCGGCGCGCCCGTCTTTCTTTCCACAACGCAACCCCTTTCCGACACGCCGGTGCAGCGCCTGATGATGGCGCAGGATACGGGAGGGGCGATCCGCGGTGCGGTAAGAGCCGACTTCTTCTGGGGTCTTGGCAAGGAAGCGGGAGAAAAAGCGGGGAAGATGAAGCAGCAGGGCGCCATGTGGGTACTGCTGCCAAAACTTGCTATATTGAGTGCAACAAAATAATACCCCCGCGTTAGGTAAAGAGAAAAACTGCCGGAAGCAGAGACGGCGCAAGGTGTAAAAACTTTCTGAGAAAAGCTTGACGCAGATCGAGAGGTTTGCCATAATCTCGTTTCTCTGCTGCTGACGAACAAAACGCTTCGACAGCGATGCAGCGGGCCTGGCCCGCTGCGAGCAACTGGATCTTTAACAACCAACAACCGATAAGTGTGGGCGCTTGATGAAGCGGGCCGGCGGCGCAAGCTGCAAGCTCAAACAACATGAAGTGCTCACAAGAGAAACAAATAGGAAGTATCGCAAGA
>NZ_VFAH01000051.1 GCF_008929045.1 Noviherbaspirillum aerium
GGGCCAGGATGTGGGAATAGGAGGATGCGATGGCCAGTGCCTGCTCGGCCACGTTTTCGGCGAGGCCGTCGGCGAAGTGAGGCGCATCGGCAACCAGCACCTTGGACACGCCGGCGATCCTGGAGGCGGCTTCGGCGGCAGCACCGCAGTTGGCGCCGGCAACCAGCACATGGACGTCACCGCCGCAGGCAGCGGCGGCGGTAATGGTGTTGAGGGTGCTTCCCTTCAGGGAGGCATTGTCGTGTTCAGCAATGACGAGTGCAGTCATGATGGATTCCTAAATGGGGTACCGAAAATCTGCGCAAATGCTCCACTCCCCTCTCCCGCAGGCGGGAGAGGGGAGTGGGGCCGGGGGTGAGGGCGATCGCCAAGACAGAAGAAGCTTGTGTCCCTCATCCCAGCCATCGCCCACACCTGCGGGAGAAGGGAGCAGGTTGCTAAATGACCTTGGCCTCGTTCCTGAGCTTGGTGACCAGCTCTTCAACGCTCTTGACCACGATGCCGGCCGAGCGCTTGGGCGGCTCGGACACTTTCAGGGTCTTCAGGCGCGGCGTCACGTCCACACCCAGATCGGCCGGCTTGACCGTGTCCAGCGGCTTCTTCTTGGCCTTCATGATGTTGGGCAGCGTCACATAGCGCGGCTCGTTCAGGCGCAGGTCGGTGGTGACGATCGCCGGCAGCTGCAGTGCAATCGTCTCCAGGCCGCCGTCGACTTCACGGGTCACCGTCGCCTTGCCGTCCTCGATGCTGACCTTGGAGGCGAAGGTCGCCTGCGGCCAGCCCAGCAGCGCCGCGAGCATCTGGCCGGTCTGGTTGCAATCGTCATCGATGGCCTGCTTGCCGAGGATGATCAGCTGCGGCTGTTCCTTGTCGGCCAGGGCTTTGAGCAGCTTGGCCACGGCCAGCGGCTGCAGTTCCTCGCCCGTCTCGACCAGCACGCCGCGGTCGGCGCCGATGGCCATGGCGGTGCGCAGGGTTTCCTGGCACTGCGTCACGCCGCAGGACACCGCCACGATTTCGGTTACCTTGCCGCCTTCCTTGAGGCGGGTGGCTTCTTCGACGGCAATCTCGTCAAAGGGATTCATCGACATCTTGACGTTGGCGATATCGACGCCAGAACCGTCAGACTTCACGCGCACCTTGACGTTGTAGTCCACCACGCGCTTGACTGGAACCAACACTTTCATAGCAGATCCTTATTCCTGTGTTTGCGCAGCGCTCTTATTTTGGCCAGCTGAACGGCGGCGCTTCCTTGTTGAGGAAGGCGGCGGCCGCGTTGCGGTGATACTCGGAAGAGCGCGCCACGCCCTGCCCGGCCGCTTCCATTTCCAGCAAGGCGCCGAGGCCGGTGTTGAGCGAGGCATTGAAGGCGCGCTTGGTGATGCTCAGCGCGGTGAGCGAGGCATTGTTGAAGCTGAGCGCGATCCGGCGCGCGCGTTCGCCGAGCAACTCCGGATCATGGATCTCGGACACGATGCCCAACTGCTTCGCCTCTTCCGCATCGATCTCGCGCGCGGAAAACGCCAGTTCCTTGGCGCGCTGCAGGCCGACAATGCGCGGCAGCGTATAGAAAACGCCGCAATCGGGGATCAGTCCAAGCTTGAGGAAGGACAGGCAGAAGCGCGCCCGGGGCGTGGCCAGCACGAAGTCGGCCGCCAGCGCCAGGCCGAATCCGGCGCCGTAGGCCGGGCCATCGACGGCGGCAATGACGGGCCGGTCGAAATTGATCAGCTCCTCCACCCAGAGATGCAGGTCGAGCATGCGGCTGCGGCCTTCTTCGGCCGAGGGATCGCCGCTGCGCATGCCGCGGATGTCGCCGCCCGCGCAGAACGCGCCGCCGGCGCCGGTCAGTATCAATGCATGAATGCCGCGGTCGCGGCGGGCGGCGGCGATCACTTCCGCCATTTCCGCGCGCATGACCATGTCGAGCGCATTCTTTTGCGCGGGACGATTCATCGTCAGCGTCGCCACGCCGTCTTCCACCGCGTACTTCAAGGTTTGCAAGGCTGCTGTCTCCATGTCGGTTCCCCTTGTTTGAATGGCGTGATGATCAGACCGATCAGACCGGATCCCAGCTGAACACGTCGGCGGAACGGTCCAGGCCGTAGAACGATGCCTTCAGCGCCGGCATGCCGTGGCTGGCGATGGTCTCCGGCGTCCAGCCTTCGGAGCGGTGCACCGAGCGCACCGGGCGCGGCTGGCTCATCAGGAAGATTTCGTTATTGCGCACCGCGAAGACCTGGGCATTCACATCGGCCGCCGCGTCGCTGGCAAGATAGACCGCGAGCGGCGCGATCTTGTCCGGCGTCATCTGCTTCAGGCGCTCGACCCGGGCCTGCTCTTCCGGCGTGTCGGTGGGAATGGAACTCGTCATGCGGCTCCAGGCAAACGGGCAGATGCAGTTGGAACGCACGTTGAAGCGCTCCATGTCGAGCGCGATCGATTTCGACAGCGCGGTGATGCCGAGCTTGGCCGCCGAGTAGTTGGCCTGCCCCATGTTGCCGACCAGGCCGGAGGCCGAGGTCATGTGCACCAGGCTGCCAGAACCCTGCTCCTTGAAGTAGGGCGCCGCCGCCTTGCTGGTGAAGTAGGCGCCGTACAGGTGCACCTTCACCACCGCGTCCCAGTCTTCCACGCTCATCTTGTGGAAGATGCGGTCGCGCAGGATGCCGGCATTGTTCACCACGCAGTCGATGCGGCCGAAGGCCTGGACCGCGGCCTCGATGATGCGCTGCGCCGATGCGGCTTCGGACACGCTGTCGGAACTGGCGATCGCCTGGCCGCCGAAGGCCTTGATCTCTTCCACCACCTGCTGTCCGGGATTGAGGCCGGTGGCGTCGCCGGTCAGCGAGGCGCCGATGTCGTTGACCACCACCTTCGCACCCTGGCGCGCCATTGCCAGCGCGATATCGCGCCCGATGCCGTTGCCGGCGCCGGTCACCACCACGACCTTGTCCTGCACCATGTTCTGATCTGCCATTGTCTGTTCCTCTTTATGTTTCTTGTCGATGTAGAAGTACTGCGCGCTTACAGGCGCGCAAGGATGGCCTGCGCGCGCAGCAGCACCGGCTTGTCCACCATCTTGCCGTCCACCGCCACCGCCGCGCCGTTGGCGCCGGCCGCGAGTTCAAGCACGCGCCTGGCCCAGTCCGCCTCTTCCTCGCTCGGGCGGAAGCAGGCATTGACCAGCTCCACTTGGCGCGGATGAATGCACAGCTTGCCGCCGAAGCCGAGCCGATGCGCTCTCGCGGCGTCATCCCGCAGGCGCTGCGCATCGTCGATGGCGGTCGTCACGCCGTCCACCGGCGCCATGATGCCCGCCACCCGCGACACCAGCACCAGCTGCGAGCGGAAGTGAAGCAGCTCCTCGCCCCTGCCATCGTCGTCGCCCTGGATGCCGAGGTCGACCTGGAAATCGATGGACCCGAAGGCCAGCCGCTCCACTCCCGGCTGGCGGGCGATCGCTTCGGCATGCCACATGCCCTGCGCGGTTTCGATCAGCGGCAGCAGCGGCAGATGGGCGCCGACACGCGAGGCAATCCAGGCAAGGTCTTCTACCCGCTCCGCCTTGGGCAGCATGATGCCGGCAATGCCCGCTCCGGCCGTGCGGCACATCTCCACGTCGTCGCGGAACCATTCGGTATCGGCGCCGTTGACGCGCACATACACCGGCTGCGCGGCAGGCAGGCCGGCCGCTACCGCGGCGCGGGCCGCGGGCTTGTCCGGCGGCGCCACCGCATCCTCCAGATCGGCGATCACCGCATGTGCGCCGCTGCCGCAGGCCTTGGCGAAACGCTCGGGGCGGTTGCCGGGAACGAAGAGATAGGATGCCTTCTGCCTGCCCTGGCGGTGTTGCCTGATATCCGCTGCTTCCATTGTTGTCCCGTTTTTCGGTTCGCTCGATTCATCAAGCCATCAAGTCATCAGGCTGCCGATGCGCTCGGCGCCGGCAATGCTCCAGATCCGGTCGAACGAGCGCCGCATCTCGCTCTCGCTGGCGGCGCCGCTGAAGAGCGCCAGCCGCACCGCCTTGTCTTCCAGCTCGGCGCGCGACAGCGTGTTGCCGGGATCGCCCTTGGGCTCGTCGACGCGGCCGTGGTAGATCTTGCCGTCAACCGTCTCGACCGTCACCTTGCCGATCCAGCGCGCCGGGTAGGCGGTATCGACTTCCTGGTCCAGCGTCATGGAAACTTTGTCATGCACCGCGACGACGCGCGGGTCCTTGAAGGAGTTGTCGAATTCCAGGATGCCGGCATTGCCGAACACCGCGATCAGGCCGAGCACCGTCCCCATCGAGAATTTTCCCTGGTGCACGGTGACCGGATTGGTGACCGGACCAAGCACGTCGATCGCGCCCTGGTGCACGCGGGCGGTGATCCTGGCGATCTGCTCGGGTGCAAGGCCGTTGGCCTGCATCACCTGCAGCAAGGCGTCGGCCGCGGGATGGGTATGGCGGCAGGAGGCGTGGAACTTGAACGAAGTTTCAATCGTGGCCCAGCGCTCCATGAGGCGGTCGGTCAGGCGTGCCGGATCGGCATCGCTCGACATGCCGGCCGCCATGCCCTGCGCGCCTTCGAGAATGCGCCTGGCGCCGGTGAAGCCGTCCTTTGCCAGGTAGGCCGCCGTCAGGCCGGCCGCCGCCGCGTGGGCGGTATGCAGCTGCTTGGAGTCGGCCGCATCGCGCAGGAATTCCCACAGTCCGGCCGCGGTGGTGCCGGCCGAACCGATGGCATTGAGCATCTGCTCCGCATCGAGCCCGAGCAGGCGGCCGGCGGTCACCGCCGCGGCGATGGTGCCGGCGGTGCCGGTGGTATGGAAAACCTTGTAATGGGAACGCCCGAGAAACTCGCCGATCCGGATGCCCGCTTCGTAGCCGGCCACCGATGCGGTCAGCAGCTCGCGGCCGGAGCTGCCCAGTGATTGCGCCACCGCCAGCGCCACCGGAAACACGACGGTGGCGGGATGGAACACCGAGCCGTTATGCACATCGTCCTGTTCCGCGATATGCGAGGACGCCGCATTCACCATGGCGGCGAACAGCGGCGTGGAGCGCTTGCGCGACGGCAGGATTTCCGACGGTCCTTGCGCCGTGCCCATCTGCAGCGCGAAGCGCTCGATGGTGTCTATCGGGCGCATGCCCTTGCCCGCCAGCGCCGAGCCGAACCAGTCGAGCATCAGGTCCTCGGTACGGCGCAGCACCGGCTCCGGAATCTGCTCGTAGTTCAGCGCCGCGGCGAAACGCGCCAGCACGGCGCTCGGATTGGTGTCTGCGGTCATGGTGTCCTCTTTCAGATTGTCAAATGGCGCCTGCTTCGCGCAGCCGCTCGATATCGTCGCCCGCATAGCCGAGTTCCCGCAGGATGGCCTCGGTATGCTGGCCGAGCGCCGGAATCGGATCGATGCGGTAGTCATAGCTGTCGTTGACGCCGGGCGGCAGCAGCATCGGCAGTTCGCCGACAGGCGACTCCACGCTGCGCCAGCGATCCCGCGCCTGCAGCTGCGGATGGGCCCAGAAGGCATGCATGTCATTCATGCCGGCGTTGCCGATGCCGGCATGGTCGAGACGGCGCACGACTTCCTCGTTGGACAGGGCGCCGAAGATGTCTTCGATCAGCGACTTGAGTTCGGCGCGGTGGCCGTTGCGCTTCACGTTGGAATTGAAGCGGTCGTCCACGGCGACTTCCGGCCGCTGCAGCACATCCTTGCAGAAGGCGGCCCATTCGCGTTCGTTCTGCACGCCCAGCAAAACCATCCTGCCGTCGCCGGTGGCGAAGGGGCCATACGGATAGATGGTGGGATGGCTGGAAGCGGCGCGCGGCGGCGGGGCCGCGCCTTTATAGGCGTAATACATCGGGTTCGACATCCATTCGCCGAGCGCTTCCAGCATGGAAATGTCGATATGGCTGCCCTTTCCCGTCCTGCCGCGCTGGATCAATGCGGCGAGGATATTGGTATAGGCATACATGCCGGCGGCAATGTCGGCCGCCGACACGCCGGCGCGCGACGGCGCTTCGGGCGTTCCGGTTACCGACAGCAGGCCGGCCTCGGCCTGGATCAGGATGTCGTAGGCCTTCTTGTCGCGATAGGGGCCGTCCTTGCCATACCCCGAAATGTCGCAGACGATCAGGCCGGGATGCGCGGGCCGCAGCGCCTCCGCCGACAAGCCGAGGCGCGCCGCCGCGCCCGGGCCGAGGTTTTGCACCAGCACGTCGGCCTGGCCGACCAGCTGCTTGAGTATGGCGGCGGCTTGCGGATGCTTGAGGTCGAGCGTGATGCTTTCCTTGGAGCGGTTGATCCAGACGAAATAGGACGCCATGCCGTCCACCCGGCTGTCGTAGGCGCGCGCGAAATCGCCCACGCCGGGCCGCTCGATCTTGATGACGCGGGCGCCGAGATCGGCCAGCTGCCGCGTGGCGAAGGGAGCCGCCACGGCGTGCTCCAGGGTCAGTACCGTGATGCCGTCAAGCGGGCGCATCGTCAAGTTTCCTTTTCATTCACGTGAGATGGAGACTCAGTACGAGCGCGGCAGGCCGAGCACATGTTCCGCCACGTAGGACAGGATCATATTGGTGGAGATGGGCGCCACCTGGTACAGCCGCGTCTCGCGGAACTTGCGCTCGACATCGTATTCGCAGGCGAAGCCGAAGCCGCCGTGGAACTGCAGGCAGGCGTTCGCCGCTTCCCAGGAAGCATCGGCCGCGAGCATCTTCGCCATGTTGGCTTCGGCGCCGCAGGGCTGCCGGTTGTCGAACAGTTCCGCCGCCCGGTAGCGCATCAGGCTGGCGGCCTCGATGTTGACGAAGGCCTTCGCGATGGGAAACTGCACGCCCTGGTTCTGGCCGATGGGACGGCCGAACACCATGCGCTCGCCCGCATACTTGACCACCTTGTCGATGAACCAGTAGCCGTCGCCGATGCATTCGGCGGCGATCAGGGTGCGTTCCGCATTGAGGCCGTCGAGGATGTACTTGAAACCCTGGCCTTCCTCGCCGATCAGGTTTTCCGCCGGAATTTCCAGATTGTCGAAGAACAGTTCGTTGGTCTCGTGATTGACCATGTTGAGAATCGGCCGCACCGTCATGCCCTTGCCGATCGCCTCGCGCAGATCGACCAGGAAGATCGACATGCCCTCCGATTTTTTCTTCACTTCCTGCAGCGGCGTGGTCCTGGCCAGCAGGATCATCAGGTCGGAATGCTGGATGCGGGAAATCCAGACCTTCTGCCCGTTGACGACATAGCGGTCGCCCTTCCTCACCGCGGTGGTCTTGATCTTGGTGGTATCGGTGCCGGTGGTGGGCTCGGTCACCGCCATCGACTGCAGGCGCAGTTCGCCGCTGGCGATCTTGGGCAGGAACTCCCGTTTCTGCCTTTCCGATCCGTGGCGCAGCAGCGTGCCCATGTTGTACATCTGGCCATGGCAGACGCCCGAATTGCCGCCGCAGCGGTTGATTTCCTCCATGATCACCGATGCCTCGGTCAGGCTCAGGCCGGACCCGCCGTATTCCTGCGGAATCAGCGCGGCCAGCCAGCCGGCCTTGGTGAGCGCATTGACGAAGGCTTCCGGATAGCCGCGTTCCTCGTCTATCCTGCGGAAGTATTCAGCCGGAAACTCGGCGCAGAGGCCGCGCAGCGCTGCGCGCAGTTCCTCGTATTGATCGTTGGCTTTCTGCATGGGTTGCCTTTAATTCTTTGATTGTTCAGGATCGGTTCAGTCCAGGGTGGCCGTCGCTTCCATGGCCAGCATGCCGTCGGCATCCCTGGCCCACAGCCTGACGGTCTTGCCGTCGGCTTCCGGCATGCCGCACAGGTAAAACGGCGCGATGTCGAACAGCGGCCGCACCGCCTTGAAGCGGAAGCCGTTCACGCGCGCGTCGGGCAGCTGACGCCGCAGCTGTTCCAGCAGCAGCGTGGCGATCAGCGGGCCGTGCACGATAAGCCCGGGATAGCCCTCGGTGCCGGTGGCATAGCTTCTGTCGTAATGAATGCGGTGGCCGTTGAAAGTCAGGGCCGAGTAACGGAACAGCAGGACTTCGTCGGGAACGACTTCCCGGGTCCATGCCGCCTCCTGCGGCGCCGGCGTACCCGGCGCTGCGGATGCGCTCATGCCCCGATAAACGATGTCATGTTCTTCGATGATTGCCAGGCCCGCCGGCCCGGCGATCTCATGCCGTACCAGTACGAATACCAGCGTGCCCGACTTGCCCTCCTTCACATCGACTTTGGCGATGCGCGAGGTGCGCTCGATGCTGTCGCCGATGCGCAGCGGCTGCAGGAATTGCAGCCTGCCGCCAGCCCACATGCGCCTTGGCAGGGGCACCGGCGGCAGGAAGCCGCCGCGCCTGGCATGACCATCCTCGCCGATTTCCGACTGGCGGTGGAGCGGCAGGAAATACAGCCAGTGCCACAAGGGCGCGATGGCATCGCCCGCGCCAGGCAGTCCGGCATCAAGATCGAGCATGGCCGCCATCGCGGCGCACGGCACCTGCGTTACGGTGTCGGTCGTCGTTTCCGACTTTCCCGTCCATTGCTGCAGAAACGTCAAGTCAAGCATGAGTGGCAATCACCGGTTGGAATGACAACAGGATGTGGGAAGTCGGTGGGAATGGCAATTCGGCTTTCGCAAACGGGGAATTTGTCGCTGCTTAAGCGCAAGTCGAAATCTGCTGAAACAGGGGATGAGCGCCGCAGGCTTTTGATAAAGGAACATGCGGTTTACCGCCATGCCGGGATATCAACGCGGGTGCCGATGCTTGTCTTTCTTCAATCAAGCCGGTCGGCAATGATTCGGCAATGAAACAATCGAAGGCATGCACCCGGTTTATGCGAGACAATTGCGCGTTTCGAGCAAGTCGGTCAAACGGGTTCATATGCAGGGTTTCAGTTTCAATACATTAATTCAAGTCGTCGAGGTGCTGGGCATCCTGGCCTTCGCGTTCTCGGGCTTCGTCGAGGCCAGGCAAAAGGACATGGACCTGGTCGGCGTCTTCACGGTGGCCTTCATCACCGCCTTCGGCGGAGGGACCTTGCGCGACCTGCTGCTCGACCGCCGCCCGCTGTTCTGGGTCGAGCATCAGGAATACACCCTGCTGATCTTCATCCTGGCGCTGGTGATCACGCCTTTCATGCGCCACCTCCGTTCGGCCTTCTCGGAAAAGCTGCTCGTGACAGCCGATGCCTGCGGCCTGGGCCTGTTCAGCGTGCTCGGCGCCTCGCTGGCGGTGCGCGCGGGCATGCCGCCGTTCGTGTGCGTGATGATGGGCGTGATCACCGGCATCTTCGGCGGCGTGCTGCGCGACGTGATCTGCAACGAGATCCCGATGGTATTTCGGCGGGGACAGCTGTACGCGACCTGCGCGTTTCTGGGCTGCTGGGTGTATCTGCTGCTGGAATGGCTGTCCATGCCGGAAACCGTCAGCCTGTCGACAGGCATTCTCGTGACCGTCGCCTCCCGGATGGTTGCGGTGAAGTTCGATTTGCGGTTGCCGGGATAAATTCCGGCTGCCGAGGACGCTTTCACGTCATTGCGCTCATACCCATAGCCAATACCTTCGGAAGAATTCGTCTTCGATGAAGCGTTCGGGGAAATCGCCCAACGAAAACCGGGTGATGCGCTTGGACGCGCAGCTCATGTGCGCCTGGTCCGCAAATCCTTGTTCCTGCGCCGCCTGGCCCAATCGAAGGGTTGTCCCGATTCGAAGCGGTCCCGCGCAGCGCACCGCATCTTGGCTCGCCAGCAGCTCACTAAGCGGCAGTTGTCACCGATGACCTTGTCGACGGCCACGAAACGATCCTGGATCGCGGCCGGGTCAGCCGCTTCGCCTGAAGCTCTACGCATGCCCGCAATGACATCGGATCAGCCAGCCAGATGCCGAAGGTGATAAATGTCGAGAATTTCAATTCCTCCCCGCGACAGGCGGATGACGCCTTGCGCTTCCAGCTGCTTGAGAATCTGATTGACTGTCTGGCGCGACAAGGACAGCATCAGCGCAAGCTGTTCCTGCGATACCTGGATACCCCGGCGGCTGCGTCCCTTCCATTCGCCATATCCTTCGGAAATGGCAACCAACCGACGCGCCACCCGACCGGCGGCCGACAGCAATGCGGCCTCTTCCACCGCGAGGAATGTCATTCTTAATTTCTGGGCGAGGAGCAGGCCGAACTCGCGCCAGTAAGCCGGATGGCTGGCAAGCAGCTCCGTCAAGGCATGCTGGGGAAAGTGAAGGATGGCTGTCGCGCCTTCGGTCCAGGCATCGTGGGTGCGTGCCTGGCCGTCAAACAGGGCGATTTCTCCAAACCAGTGCGGCTGCTCGATGATAGCCAGCAACGCTTCCTTGCCGGATTCGGCAATGCCGGTAATACGCACTGCCCCCTCGACAACACAGTACAGCCCGTCCGGAGGGTCGCCACGCGCGAACAGGCGCTGGCCGCCGCCGAAACGGCGCAGGACCGCGATAGCCAGAAGCCGGTCCTGGAGCGTCACTGGGAGCGCTTGGAACCATGCGCCGGCACGGACTGGCGTCGCATATCGTGATGAGGGAGATTGGTCATCCATTTCAAATGGTCTTTCGGGTTACAGCCGGGCAAGCAGGCGAAGGTGACGACATCGTACCAAGAACGGGTGAAATAACGGCCAGGAAGCAAAGCAAGGCCGCGACCTTGCGGGCATGGCTGACGGGATACCGGCGCACTCCTCCGGCCATCGCTCCATCATCTGTCCGGCGAATCTCCTGCAGATTTTTCGCTACGACACTTATCTATGTCGCCTACCCGACATTCGCTGGCTTGATCTTCACTGATACTGTTCAAGGCAATGTCCGCCGGATGTGAACGCATGCAAGCATGCCGATGGCATCGGTACCCGAGCGGACGCGGCAGGCTTCATTGCAATACGCAAGTACACACAAGTACAAGGACAGGAGACTCATGACATATCTGATGCCAATCCTCATGGCGGCCGGCGTGCTGGCAGTATCCGCTGCGCAGGCGCAGGACACCAGCGGTCTGCGTGATGTAGTTCTGGTGGGGAGCAACTGGGACGGGACGGCAGAAATCTTCGACCCGCATACCTTCAAGGTACTCAAGCGCATCAACATCGTCCCCGACCGCGCGGAACGGATGGAGGAGATCAGCAAAGCCGGAATCAGCCGGCGCGTCACCTTTCACGCCATCCGCTCAATCATCGGTGAAGGCCATGACCAGCTTGTGGATGACCTTTTCCCGTCCATCGATGGCCGCTTCATCTATACGTCCCGGCCCAGCTTCGCCGATGTGGTGGCCATCGACGTGAATACGGGCGCCATCGCCTGGCGCACGCCGATCGAAGGCGCGCGCGCCGACCATGCCGCACTGTCGCCGGACGGGAATATCTTCCTCGTCTCCGCCTCGACCGCGCGCAAGGTGCATGCGATCAATACCGCGACCGGCAAGATCGTTGGTGGCTTCGAGTCCGGCGACCAGCCTCACGAAAACACCTATTCTAGGGACGGCAAGCAAATCTTCCACGCCAGTATCGGCAAGGTGTATGTGCCGACCACCGCCTCCTGGCTCGACTGGATCAAGGGCGATCGCTGGTTTCAGGTCGTGGATGCCTCCACGTACAAGGTCGTCAAGCGCGTGGACATGGGAGAGAAGCTGCGGGAATTCGGCAAGCCGTGGGTGGACAAGGCAATCCGCCCGATGGCGGTGGCTCCAGATGCGAGCATGATCTATTTTCAGGTCTCCTTCTTCCATGGCTTTTTCGAATACGATCTACGGCAGGACAAGGTGACGCGAGCGCTGGAACTGCCTGTTCCGAACGAGATCAAGGAGCTTCCGTATCGGAAATACCAGCTCAATTCCGCTCACCACGGTCTGGCCATCAATGGCGAAGGAACCAAGCTGTGTGCGGCGGCAACCATGTCGGGATATGCGGCGATCGTCGACCGCGCCAGCTTCAAATACACCGTCGTGCCGCTGTCCGAAAATGCGCTGGGAGCCAAACCCTACTGGGCAACGGAAAGTGCGGATGGCAAGTATTGCTACATCTCGGTCAGCGAACAGGACCGCGTATCCGTCATTTCCTTCGACCAGGGCCGCGAAGTTGCCAGCGTGCCGGTGGGCGATCATCCACAGCGGATTCGCACCGGAAAACTAAGGATTCCGAATCCTTGACGGCATGCGCAGGCAAAGGAATCCGGCTTCGCACCGCCAGTTCCTTGCCTCCTCATTTCCTCAGTTCCCAAGCGGAGGATAGATGTCAGCCCCGCCGCGCCGCCTCTATCGCAGCGATGTCGATTTTCTTCATGGTCATCATCGCCTCGAAGGCACGCTTGGCCGCTGCCGGATCGGGGTCGGATATCGCCTCGATCAGCACCCGCGGGGTGATCTGCCATGACAATCCCCACCTGTCCTTGCACCAGCCGCAAGCACTTTCCTGGCCGCCATTGCCAACGACGGCATTCCATAAGCGGTCGGTTTCAGCCTGGTCGTCGGTGGCGATCTGAAAAGAGAAGGCTTCGTTGTGCTTGAAATGCGGCCCGCCGTTCAATCCGAGACATGGGACACCGGCGACGGTGAATTCGACTGTCAGGATGTCGCCTTGCTTGCCGTCGGGATAGTCTCCCGGCGCCCGATGAACGGCGCCAACGGCGCTGCCGGGAAATGTTTCGGCATAAAACTTCGCGGCGTCAAGGGCGCCGCCGTCGTACCACAGGCAGACGGTGTTCTTGCTGGTCATTTCTTGTCCTCTCACATTTTCATGGCCATGGATTCGCAGCAGCCTTTGACTTTCATGAACGCAAAACGCATCGATGATGTTGGCATTTGCAATGCGGGCCGCCAGGCGACCGCATGGAGAAGCATGAGTATGGCATGTCTCCATCTCGTCTGAAACACTGCAACCGGCGTTGCACGAGCCGCCCGGGCGGCAACCGCATACACACTGATGTCTTGCGGGAGGAACCAAGGCCGCCGCGCCCGGTCAGCAGCTTTAGAGCGTCCATCAACATAACGATGGCAAGGCGCGCCGGCGAAGACAGTACCAACGTACGGCAAGGAGGTGCAACGCGGCAAGCGGCATGTTGATGGACGCTTTTGGAACGGATTGCAGGTAGGCGGTTGGAAGTAGCGCTCTGTCTTGGGATGCTGGACAAGGCGCCGGCACATCCACCCGCACTCTGCTTCAAGCTTGTTCAGGTCGCAACCTTGTGTAAAACCGTGCCAGTTTTGTTTGCCGGTAAGTCGTTGCGCCATCGTCCGTATTACTGCCAGGAGATTCAAATTGCGCATTCATCACCTCAATTGCATCTCTTCATGTCCGCTCGGCGGCAGGCTGATGGATGGACGCACGCCCACGGTTCTTGAGCGCGGAGAATTGTGCTGCCATTGCCTGCTGATCGAAACGGAACAGGGACTCGTTCTTGTTGATACCGGGTTCGGCCTGGAAGACGTCCGCCATCCCAGGGATCGCCTGAGCGCCTTCTTCCTCGCCCTTCTCAGCCCCGACTTCCGGGAAGAGATGACGGCCGTACGGCAGATCCGGAAACTGGGCTTCAAGCCAACGGATGTGCGGCATATCGTGCTGACGCACCTGGATTTCGATCATGCCGGCGGCCTCGATGATTTCCCCCATGCGACGATCCACATGATGCAGCAGGAGCGCGATCATGCCATGGCGCAGAAGACATGGCTGGACCGCCAGCGCTTCCGCCCCCAGCAGTGGAGCAGCTGGAACCGCTGGAGAGTCTACCGCTCGGGCGGCACGGACAGATGGTTCGGCTTTGACTGCGTGCGCGAACTGGCCGGACTGCCGCCAGAAATTCTGCTGGTCCCGCTTCCCGGGCACACCTACGGGCATGCCGGCATTGCCGTGCGCACTTCGGAACGATGGCTGCTGCAGGCTGGCGACGCCTATTTTTATCACCAGGAAATGCATGCCACCAATCCATGGTGCACCCCCGGCCTGCGCTTCTATCAGACCATGATGGAAAAGGATCGTGACGCTCGCCTCGCGAATCAGGAGCGGCTGCGGTATCTGCGCCATGCGCACGGCGGCGAACTGGAGCTCTTCTGCTCGCACGATCCGGTGGAATACGAGCGCGCCAGGGGCCAATCGATGCATGTGCCTGTCGGTGCTCATGGTGATCATGTGCATGGAACGCAGCGATATCCCGATGCGGGACTGCATGCGCATTAAGGCCTGTTGATTTGATGCGAACGGCATCTTCCGAACGATGTGTGAACAGGCCCTGGCCCGGATATTTCACGAAGGAGGTCGACGATTCCGTGCCGAAGCATGTTGTGACTGGCTCTCACGCCACGCAACCGGAATCGCCGCTGCACATCACCTCATGCACACGTTTCACATCACCGCGGCGACAAAACCGCGGCTACGCGTACATTCATGACATAACCAGGTCAGGTTGTGTTTAACAAGCGTCGCGAGCGCTTCGGGCTTGCGTGGGGTTGAAAATAGGAAGTAGACGCGTACGGCCACACACCGCGCATCGCAGGCGCGAGCGGCACAGCCGCTTGTCAAACGCCCTCGCCGTTACAGTCCCGGCCGAAGCATGCGAGGCGCGCCGTTCCCGTCATGTCTTGTTCACCCACCTGTGTTATCAAAACAACATTATTAATGTTAAAAGGATGCTAACATCGCGCGCTGGTTTTGTTTCCTTCCCGACAAGTCCCGCCCGCCATGTCCAGCCACCCCAGCCCACCCTTCCTGCCTTCCTCCAGCCCCCACTTCCGCAAGCTCCAGCACCTGCTCGACGACTATCAGCGCCTCGCCGCGCATCCCGAAGTCGCCTTGCGCGTCGCCATCGAGCAGCGCCTCGCCGCCTGGTCCTTTTCCTCCGCCAGCTTCGACAACCTCGTCCGCCTGGCCCATGCCCATAGTCCTACCCTGCGCAGCTCGTCCTGCGTCGTCCATGCCCTCAACGACTCCAATGCCCGCGCCCGCCTGCTGCTGCGCCAGCAGATCGACGGCATCGACCTGAGCGCGATCTGGAGCGGCCTGTGGGAAGTGCTGGCCGAATCGGCCATGTACCTGGGCGGCGGCATCGTCATCGGCGGCGCAGGCGGCGCCGCGCTCGGTTTCTTTGCCGGCGGCGGCGGTGCCGTGCCCGGCGCCATGGCCGGCGCCTCGGTCGGCCTGCAGGTGGCCGGCTACGTCATGACGCTGATGGGCTTGCCGGCCCTGGTCGAGGGCATCAGCGACGCCGCGGTAGAGGTGGCCAGGGCCTATGGCGGCGGCTTTGCCCATGGCTGGCAGGCCGGGCGCCAGCGGCCCGAGGATGCGGCGGCTTATGCGCACCACATGCAGCAGGCGGTGGAGAACTTCGCGCGCGGCCATGTGATGCTGGTGCGCGCCCTGCTGCGCTCCATCGTGCTGGTATTGCTGCGCGGCGGCGCCGGCAAGGCGCGCCTGCTGGGCGAGCTGGGCAAGAGCCGGCTGGGGCCGGGTTTCGGCAGCTGGCTGCAGGCCCATGAAGCACGCCTGCTCAAGCATCCGGCCCTGCAGCCGCCGATCAAGGCGGAAGCGAGAACGCCGGCAGTCCCGCCGCCGCCGGCAAAGACCAGCAAGCCGGCACCGGAGCCCGACGCCGCCACGCCGGCCAAACCGGTCAAGCAAGGCGAAGGCCTGGCCTGCAAGAGCTGCGTGGAGGTCGGCAAGCCGGTCAACCCCCTGTTCGGCTGCAAGCTGCTCGAAGGCGATACCGAACTCGACTTCGACCTGCCGGCGCCCCTGCCGCTGCCCTGGCAGCGCACCTACTGCTCCGACAACCCCCATGCCGGCTGGCTCGGACAAGGCTGGAGCCTGCCGATCTCGCTGGC
>NZ_VFAH01000052.1 GCF_008929045.1 Noviherbaspirillum aerium
GCGCGCATCCTGTCCGTGGAGATGGAAAGAGTGTTTCCCAAGATCAATGCCGATCAGCGTTACGTTTTGCATGTTGATCTCCTCGCTCGTTAAAGAAAGACACCCCACTAGGGTAACCGCTCGTAGGATGGAGGGCGACCATTTCATTAGAATTGATTGGCAACTTCAAGAATGCCGGGCGAACTTGGCGCACGGAAGCTGACCGTGTGCTGGTCCACGACTGGCCACAGGATGCGATCGCTCAGGCCATCCCTTATGTCGTCTACGAAATCACTTCCAACACCGGTTACATGTTCGTTGGCGATTGCTTCGATACTCCGCGCTTCGCCGTCGACGCCATTCGGGACTGGTGGGTATGTGAAGGTCAAAAGCGCTATCGTAAAGCCGATCGCTTGTTGATTCTGGCGGATGCGGGTGGGTTTAATAGTTGTCGGTCCAGGGTATGCAAAGCACAATTGCAGGAATTGAGTGATATCTCTGAGCTCTGCATCACGGTATGCCACTACCAGCGGGGCTGTTCGAAATGGAATCCCATTGAACATCGTCTGTTCAGCCATATCAGCATCAACTGGGCAGGCATCCCGCTACGTTCCTTCGATACGATGCTGCGATATATCGAGGGAACGGAAACCGAAAGCGGACTTACTGCCTATTTCGATAGGCGGTAGATAAAGGAAAAAATGGCGCTCAAACGGGTCGAAGGAGAGGTTGTTTCGATACAGGAGTGCAGCCATGAAGCAAGGCAAGCGAGATGATGGCTTTCGCATGAGCGATGTCCTGTGGCAGCAAATCGAACCATTGCTGCCGGCGCCCAAACCCCATCCGTTGGGATGCCACCGGCCACGCGTTCCCAACCGTGCAGCGATGGATGCCATTCTGCTGGTGCTGCGCACCGGCATGCAATGGAATGCCCTTGACGACACTGGAGTCTGTACGTGCTCATCGGCGTACCGACGATTCCGGGAATGGGTTGATGCCGGTGTGTTTGCCACGTTCTGGCGACTGGGGTTGCTGGAATACGATGAACTCAAGGGCATTGACTGGAGCTGGCTGGCATTGGACGGCACGATGACAAAAGCGCCTCTGGGCGGAAAAAAACCGGTCCGAACCCGTGCGACCGTGGCAAAGGCGGCGTCAAGCGCAGCTTGCTCACCGAGGCTCACGGTGTTCCGTTGGCCCTTGAAGTGGCTGCGGCTAACCGGCATGACATGAAGCTGGTTAGCGCCACGCTGGCGCATATGATGTGTGCGCAGCCAGATGGTCGGCGCAGAAGCAACTTATGCTTGGACATGGGTTACGACTACGAGGAGGTAAGACAGATTGTTGATATCGCTGGCTTTGAGCCGGTCATCCTCGGCAGGCGTGAGGAACAAGAGAATAAGAAACAGCATGGCGCACGTGCCAGGCGCTGGGTCGTTGAGCGCACACATAGCTGGCTCAACCGCTTCCGTCGCCTACTGGTACGGTGGGAAAAGCGTGAAGACACCTACCTCGCCATGCTGCAGCTTGCCTGCGGAATCATCGCATGGCGTTAAGCCCTAACGAAATAGGCAGTTAATGTGAAGGCTTGTCTATAACGCGGCGGCAATGAAACGGGCGAGAGAGTCACTAATGAAGAATGGGTGATGCTAAGGATTCCCATCATGACATCTGTCCGGCATGGAGCTATACACTCAGTCCGCGGCCGTGCTGGATCGATGAATACGACCAAGTTGTTTACTGCTGAGCCCTGACATCGCTACCGTCGTAGAACGGCAGACGCGCTTCACGATACTGGTCAAGGTAGAGAGCAAGAACACCGACCACGTGGTCAGCGCACTCTCCAAATAAATGAGCAGACTACCTGAACTCCTGCAGCAGAGCCTGACGTGGGATCGCGGGCAGGAAATGGCCAGGCATCACGCTTTTACGTTAGCGACAAATATGGACGTATACTTTTGCGATCCACAAAGTCCTTGACAGCGTGGGACTAATGAAAATACGAATGGGTTACTCAGACAGTACTTTCCAAATGGAACTTGCTTGTCGGGTTTTACCCAGCAGGAGTTAAATAGGTTCGCATTAAAGTTGAACACTCGACCAAGGAAAACGCTTGGCTTTCAAACGCCAGCCGCTAAACTGGCAGAGGTGTTGCGTTGACCGGTTGAATCCATCAGGACTATTTACCGGGAGGGGATCACTCGAGCTTCCCATCCCACAGTTACCCGTGACGCACGTCGAGGTAGGCTACTTCCGACGCAACGGAAGGTTCTCTAGGCGATTGTCATGATGAATCTCCTTGAACAATTGAAAAAGCGACTTTTCGAGTCGCACCGCACGCTAGTAAATTTGACTACAAATTCTGGATCTCAGAAGGAAGCGACGAAAAAAGCGCAGTCAAAATAACTTTCCTCTACGCAAACGGCTTCCCGATTGTATGGATACGCTAGCCCGCCTTGAATCGCATATGCTGGAACTGAAAGTCGTCGCCCCTTATGGATTCTTGTATCCCAAGCAGGGAACAGACTTCCGTCATGCTTGACCACAATTTGGCCGGTCGCGGCCACGAGTCGGGCGATGCACCAGTTTGACCCACCACAGGAGAGACATTACGCGAAACTGGAGTATTGATTGTGCGCATACGAAAGCCTGTTAATAGGTAGGTTGCTAGTTACCCATTGTTACGCCAGATCACGCGTATTTTAGTCTGAGGCCTAATTGTGTGAAATCAAGAGATCGATGAAATCAGATATAAGAGCCCATGCGCACTGCCCGGAAAAACCTCACCCTTGCGGGCTGGGGAGAAAGACGTGATCGGGTCTAGTTGGCGGCACTTTCAGAAAGCGGTCGGGTCCAATTTTCCAGCATTTTCGATCTACTTCTTTTTCATCTCGCTCTGGAAACATTCGATCGTTTTGTGCAAGGATGCTGAGCATCAGCTCCTGCCCTACAAAGCCATCAACGCGTCACATTGCACGACGGAGATAGGAAGTGGTTATACGGGAGATTCGCGATGCAATGGACCCAATGGCCGTAGTGGTCATCAATCTATCGGGTGTGGTCCAGAGCTGGAACGCACATGCCGAAACTTTGCTTGGGTGGTCTAGCACACACGCCGTCGGCAAGCGGCTCAAGGACCTCATCTTACCGCCGGAAGCTAAAGCATCGTACGACGAAATGTTGCCGCCTCCATCGTGGAAATCAAAGCATCCAGTGCGCCAGCAAAAATCGATTATTCCAGCTCGGCATAAAGAAGGCCACCGTCTTTCCCTCGTCGTCGAAATGACACCCCTAGAGAACAGGGAGGAAATACTATTTCAATGCAATCTCCAGGATACGCATTTCAGCGAGGCGGCCAATGAATTATCCTCACCTCTACAACACGAACTGGTTGCGATGCAGGCTGCGGTCGCGCGATTGATGCAATGCGCTCAGGACATAGTTTGTATTGTTGACAGTAATGGCCACATTCGCAAGGCGAGTCCGGCTACGCAATCCATCTTGGGATACAAGCCGGACGAATTGGTTGGCACATGCATCTATGATTTGTTCAGATTTACCGGCGATAAAGAAGCTGCACGCCAAGTGCTTACAAGCGCACCGAACTTTCCTACAACGATCGAGGTGCATGCAGTACATAAGGATGGTCGAAACCTGCATATCAGATGGACTTTCCAGTGGTACTCTGACGCCAGGGTGACTTATTGCGTAGGCCGGGATGTTACGCTGGAGAAGACGACAATTTTTGCCATCCGTGAGCGTGATGAACGTTTCCGTTCGCTCTTTGAACATCACCCGGATGGTGTCTTTCAGATTGATATGCACGGCCGACTTCAAACCTGTAGCGCCACCTTCTGTACCTTGACCGGGTATTCACTCAGTGAGCTGCAAGGAAAGCGCTATTTCAGGCTCCTACGGCACGATGAGATTCCCAAGCTGGCCCTGCGTGCCATCCGCATACGCGGTGGACATGCCCAGCGAATCGAAACGACCGGCCGACGAAAGGATGGCACACAGTACGACGTTATGGTGATGGTGATGCCGCTCATGGTTGAAGGACAGATGGTCGGTTTTCATGGCATGGCGCGTGACATATCGGCGGTCAAGGAATCGGAACGTCGGGTTGAATATCTCTCGACCCGCGACGTGCTTACTGGCTTGCCTAACCGGGCGCTACTCATGGATCGCCTGCAACATGCACTGTCAAAGGCAGATCGTCATGGCCATACTGTTGGCGTGTTGTTTATGGATTTGGCTCGGTTCAAGGCCGTCAATGACAGCTTCGGACATGCACAAGGCGATGATGTTTTACGGATCATTGGCGATCGTCTCAAGCACACGGTTCGTGGCGTCGATACGATAGGCCGGTATGGAAGCGATGAGTTCATTGTCATCGTTGAAGATATAGGTTCAGTTCCTGATCTGATCAATATTGGCCGTAACTTGATTCAAGCGGTCGAGCGTCCGATAGACATTGAAGGCCACAAGATCTATATGGGAGTCAACATTGGTTGTAGCCTCTATCCTCGTCATGCTGACAATGCCGCAACTTTGGTGCGCAATGCTGACCTGGCCATGTATGAGGCGAAGTCGATCGGTCCCGGTGCATTCCGCCTTTTTACAGCTGATATGAACGAAAGGGTGAAAGTACGATTGGTTGGTGAAAGCCAGCTGCGGCGCGCTCTTGAAAGCAAAGAACTCGTCGTGCATTACCAGCCACGAATCGATATGCGGACCCACCGTGTTGTTGGCGCGGAAGCGTTGGTCCGTTGGCAGCACCCAGAACGAGGCCTAGTGCCGCCCAATGAGTTCATTCCCCTTGCAGAGGAGCTCGGATTGATAGGACGTTTGGGCGAATGGGTGCTGCATACGGCCTGCCGCCAGAACCGGCATTGGCAGGATATGGGATTCATGCCAATCAAGATATCAGTTAACCTGTCGCCGCTGCAATTGATGTCTGGATCTTCACTGGTGAGTGAGATGCGAACTGCATTGTTAGATAACGACCTTGATCCGCAATGGCTGGAACTGGAGATCACGGAAAGTACATTGATGCAAAATGTCGAGGCGACGTTGTCAATGTTGGCCGAAATTCGGTCTTCGGGTGTTTCGATTTCAATTGATGATTTTGGGACCGGATATTCATCGCTGAGCTATCTAAGGCGCTTGCCTGTCAACACACTGAAAATTGACCAGTCCTTCATCCGTGATTTGACGACAAATCGAGACGGTGCCGCTATAGTTTCCGCAACCATCGCCTTGGCGCACACACTGCAGCTGAAGGTCGTAGCAGAAGGAGTCAATAACAAGGAGCAAGTAGAATTTTTGCAAGCTCACGAATGTGATGAAGCTCAGGGGTATCTACTAGGCCGACCTGTACCTGCAGAAGAAATGGCGTTGAGGTTGGACAAAAGCTTGATGCATGCGATAGTCGGTAGATCATCCAAGTAGTGTGGTATCTGCGAGCTATAGTCCAAATTGGTGTGCGGGCCGAGCTCTGAAGGTGGAGAGGAAGGCGGTGGAGATATTGTTGGAAAATTTGACTGTCTAGATCAAAACCAACCAACAGAGGAACCTCCACCATGTAGAAGGATAAGCAAGAAACGCAAAGCGGTCTACCGGAAATGGGTCTGGGCCTGGACGAACTGGTGCGCTGCGGCGCCCGGCAAGTGATTCAGCAGGCGATCGAGGCGGAACTGACCGAATTGTTGGCACAGTATGTGAATGTGAAGACGCTCAGTGGCCGGCAGGCGGTGGTGCGCAACGGCTACTTGCCCGAACGCGACAACTATCCTGACACCGGGGGATACAGTCGCTTGAAAGTGAACTATTAGTTTGCACCCAAAACCGCCGTGTCGCAATTCGCCGACGGTATCAACGTAAAGTCCGATACCCAGCGCTGGTTCGGCCGATCCGCCGTGCACTGGCGGTTGACCAGGTTCTGTGGACGTTCAGCGGCCATGTCGGGAATCGTCGTGCGAATGCGCTTGCCATGACCCGCCCCCTTGAATTAGTACGGCGCTAACATGGAGTCTGCCTAGCACTGGAGGCAGCCATGAAACACCGTTTTACCGAAGAGCAAATAATTGGTGTATTGAAAGAAGCAGAAGCGGGTATGAAGGTCACTGAAGTGTGTCGCAAGTATGGCATCAGCGATGCGACCTACTACAGCTGGAAGTCGAAGTTCGGCGGTATGACGGCTTCGGAAGCACAGCGCCTCAAAGCGCTGGGAGCCGAGAATGCCAAGCTAAAGAAACTGCTGGCAGAGTCATTGCTCGACAATGCAGCATTACGGGATGTTGTCGGTCGAAAGTGGTAAGCCCGCAAGCCAGGCGTGACGCCGTGACGCATTTGATGACGGTTCACCAGTTAGGCGTCACACGCGCTTGCGGGCTGATTGGCATCTCAAGATCGCTGTACCGTTACCGCGCAAGACGGCCCGATGATCGGGAGCTGGCAGAGCGGTTGACGGCACTGGCTGGACAGAAGCGTCGCTATGGATACCGGCGCCTGCACATATTGCTGCGCCGGGAAGGTTGGAGTATCAATCGCAAGCGGACGTATCGGGTGTATCACGCCCAAGGGCTGATGGTGCGCAGACGTAAGCGTAAACGCATAGCTGCGCTCGAACGCCAGCCGAAGACGGTTGCAACGGCACCGAATCAAAGTTGGTCGATGGACTTCGTGTCGGATGGGTTCGTCAACGGTCGACGGCTGCGATGCTTGAACATCGTCGATGACTTCACCAGAGAGTGTCTGGCCATCGAAGTCGACACGTCTCTGAGGTGTACTGTCAAGGATGGACACTCACGTCTCAGGCGGCCTGCAAGTGTTTGAAGGCTTCAGCAAATACCGCCGGCGATTGGTAGCCAAGGCGTGAATGACGCCGTTGGCAGTTGTAAAAGATTTCGATATATTCTCTGATGGCGGTCTCGGCATGAGCACGCGTCTCATAACGCTGGTGATGGACCATTTCGTTTTTCAGGCTGCCCCAGAAGCTTTCCATGGGCGCGTTGTCGAAGCAGTTTCCCTTGCGCGACATTGACGTGCACATGCCAAATTGCTCAACCAGCTTGCGATAGTCATGCGCACAATATTGACGGCCGCGATCGGAATGATGGATTACGCCCGCAGGCGGCCGTTTGTTTGCGACCGCTCGCCATAACGCCTGGGCGGTCAGAGCCTGCGTCATTCGATCTCCCATGGCATATCCCACAATCTCGCAGGTGAACACGTCCTTGACCCCAGCCAGGTAAAGCCAGCCTTCGCCAGTTGGGATGTAAGTGATATGGTAATCCCCCCGGAATTGGGGGCATTCAGAAGTAGAGTTACGCGGCCATGGCCAACCGCTGTATTGGTGTGATACCGCCCAGGGCCATGTTTGGACGGTCATGATTGTAGCCGTACATCCACTGTGTGGCGAACAACTGCACTTCTTCGAGATCCTCCCAGTAGTACTGGGATAGCCATTTGTAGCGCACCGTGCGATTGAATCGCTCCACGTAGGCGTTTTGCTGGGGCTTTCCGGGTTGGATGTAATCGATCCGAATCTGCCGTCGCGCTGCCCAGCTCTGGACAGCGCCGCTGATGTTCTCTGGTCCATTATCGCAACGAATGGCGGCCGGCTTACCACGCCACTCGATGATCTGCTCAAGGGCGCGTATCACTCTCTCAGCCGGAAGAGAGAAATCGATCTCGATGCCCAGCGCTTCCCGGTTAAAGTCATCGATCACATTCAGGAGTCGGAAGCAGCGGCCGTCACCGAGCTGGTCATGCATGAAATCCATGGACCAAACCTGGTTGATCGCCATCGGCACCATCAGCGGCTCCGGCTTCTCTCGAACCAGTCGCTTGCGTGGCTTGATCCGTAGATTCAGTTCCAACTCTCGATATATGCGGTACACACGCTTATGGTTCCAGCCGTAGCCTCGCACGTTACGTAGATACAAGTAGCACAGGCCAAAGCCCCAGTTGCGATGGTTGTCGGTCAGGCGCATCAGCCACCGAGCAATCTCTTCGTTCTCGGCATTGCGCTTAGCGCTATAGCGGTAGCAGGTCTGGCTGACCTGGAAGATATCGCACGCCAGCCGGATGCTGATCCCTTTGCCTTCGACAGCTTCCCTGGCCATCTCGCGGCGGCGAGACGGCCTCAGAATTTTTTTGCCATGGCCTCTTTCAGAATGTCAGCCTTCAACCGCTCCTCGGCGTACATCTTCTTGAGCCGCATGTTCTCCGCTTCCAGCTCTTTCATCCGAGCCATCATTGACGTGTCCATACCGCCGTACTTTGCACGCCACTTGTAGAACGTTGCCGAACTAATTCCTAACTCACGGCACAACTCCGGCACTGCCAGTCCGCCCTCCACACGCTTGAGCGCTTCAATAACCTGACTGTCCGAAAACTTTGACTTCTTCATACAGAATTCTCCCTCAACGAGAAAATTCTACTTCTGATCGCCTCTTTTGGCCGGGGGGATTACCATATCAGTGACGTACACTTCATTCGGACGTGTCGGGTTAAAAGTCTGCTCAAGCAAGTTCGGTGCAATCGGGAAGTCATGCCGCGAATCGGTCGTGGCCTTGAATTTGCGTTTTTGCTTGCAGCGCATCCCCAGTTCCCGCCGCAGTCGAGCGATGCGATCACGGCCAGCAACAAATCCTTGTGCCTGCAATTCTGGCTGCATCCGGCGTACACCATAGGTTTCGCGGCTCTGACGGTGTACTGCCTTGATTGCCACCTTCAACCGTTCGTCGCCTTGCTGGCGTCGTGATGGCTTGTGTGTCAGCCAGGCATAAAAGCCACTACGCGACACCTCAAAAACTCGGCACAGCGACGCCACCGGATAGTCGAGCCGCATCATATTCAATTGCGCGTACCGGGCAGCGACTCCCTGGCAAAGTACGCGGTGGCCTTTTTTAACACTCCCTTCTCCATGCGCTCAGTGGCCAGTTCCTTGCGTAATCCTGCAACCTCCGCTTCCAGATCGGCCACGCTCCGGCTGCCCGGTGCCGCCGCTGTTGTTCCGCGTTTGGCTGCCATGACCCAGTTCGACAGCGTTCCTTTGGAGATGGACAGGCGCTGCGCCGCGTCTTCCAGCGACAGCCCTTGCTCCAATACCAGCTTCACCGCCTCCCCGCGGAACTCAGGCGTATAAGTCCTCAGATTTGTTCTCGTCATGCTTTCTCCCTTTGACTCAGTTTATCAAACGGGAGTGTCCGTTGATATCAGGCTACCTCAAAGCGTTACCCTCGGTGGCTGCGCCGAACGAGCGGTGGGCAACAGATTTGTGTCGCGTATGGGCTGGCCGAGATGGTTGGGCGGTGCTGGCCCTGGTGATCGACTGTCATACCAGAGAGTTGCTTGGTTGGCACCTGTCACGCTCTGGCAAGGCCAAGACCGCTGAGTCTGCGCTGGAACAGGCACTGATCACCCGCTACGGAAACTTGGGACGCGTGCCTGCACCGTTCCTGCTTCGCTCCGACAATGGCCTAGTCTTCACCAGCCGCAGCTACACCGCGCTGGTCAGAAGTTACGGATTGAAGCAGGAATTCATCACACCACACTGCCCCGAACAGAACGGCATGGTTGAGCGAGTCATCCGAACTGTGAAAGAACAGTGTGTGCATCGCCATCGGTTCGAAACCTTGCAGCATGCGAGCCGGGTCATTGAAGACTGGATCGGCTTCTATAACACCCGGCGTCCACATCAGGCGCTGAGCATGAAAACACCTGCCGAGGCATTTACTTTAGCAGCATGATCTGAGCAGATTCGGCTGGGTCGATACAGACACGCCCATACCGTACTTCATGCAAAGTTCCAATTCGCACCACTAGCTGAAACGATCAACGGGTTGTACAAAGCAGAACTGATTCATCGCCGCGCCCCATGGAAAACCAAGCAATCCGTCGAGGTCGCAACCCTGGAATGGTTGGCTTGGAATAACCATCACCGCCTCATGGAACCTCTGGACTATATCCCACCCGCCGAAGCTGAGGAATACTACTACTACACGCAACTCAGAACTGCCATTGCCGAACCTGTTTTAACATAAACCAACCAGCCTCCACGATTCCCGGCGTGGTTCATTCCACCCCTTCGCGCACTTGTCCAGATATATTGTGATCGGCTCAAGGGACGGACAACACTTTATTCAAATCCAGAAGGAAAAACTGCCTACCGCCCCATGCGGCCATACCGACTAAACCGTCAAGATGGAACGGTGCGCCGCTTTCTGAAATGTCTTCTACTTGTGTGCTCGTCAGACTGGTGGTTGCTAACACGCGATCAACGATCAGACAGATAGATCTGCCGCGGACGCGGACAATAATTACCGATGTTAGATCATCGTATAGTAATACGCCGGAGCGAAAATACTTGCGAAAGTCTACCATCGGCATGATGGCGCCATTTTTGGATACCACGCCTTCGATCAACATGCTACCCTCGACAAGGCGCGTGAGGCAACCGTAGTCGCACAGTTCTTGGACGCTCCGGATATCAATGCCGAAATGCTCGCCGCCAACGTTAAAAATCAAGAGTTCATACGATTTTCTGCTTGTGTCATTCATGTCCGCAGTCCAAGGTACATGAGTACTTGTGCCCATTTTTGCCTTCTTGTATTAACTGTCTAGTACGGATTTATTGTGGTTTCCACGCAAAGCAGTGCAGTGCAGTGCAGTGCAGTGCAGTGCAGTATTCTAGTTAATCCACTTGCAGCCGTGAGAACTTATGGATCCATGAGGCCATTCTTTGCCGACGATACTTGAGGCTCCGGCTTCGACAGGGGGCCTCCAACGCACTATTTCGCAAAGCTACATTCAAGCCAGGTAGGACCTACGTTATTTGTTCTAACCGTCTTTGCTAAGCGATAGTAAAATTTGAGGTGTCGCCGAAGACGGATTCGTTCTGCCAGCGTCCTTTGCATCAGTCGAAATTCGACGTGGCGATGATGCGGCTGCGCCGTTCATTACAGGCATAGCGGTCGGTCGTGTGTCGATTCTGAACATACGCACTGTCTGCGAAACCCCTTCCGCTTGGTCCCGCATTGCCTCCGCTGCTGCTGCAGCTTGCTCGACCAATGCTGCATTTTGTTGCGTCATCCGGTCCATTTGGCTTACTGCTTGATTGATCTGCTCAATGCCCGCAGTTTGTTCGGAGCTGGCTGACGCAATCTCGCTCATTATGTTGGTTACGCGCTGAATGCTCGTCATTACCTCTCGCATCGTCATTCCAGCTTCGTTTACCAACTTGGTGCCTGCATCTACATGGTCTACGGAATTTTCAATTAACTCTTTGATCTCCTTGGCCGCAGCGGAAGAACGTTGCGCCAGCGAGCGAACTTCAGCGGCGACAACGGCGAAGCCACGCCCTTGCTCACCAGCGCGTGCCGCTTCTACCGCTGCATTAAGCGCAAGAATGTTGGTCTGGAAGGCGATACCGTCGATCACAGAAATAATGTTTGCGATCTTCTTCGAAGAGTCACTGATGGAACCCATGGTCGAAACGACATGAGAGATAACCTGGCCGCCCATATCGGCCACTTTGGAAGCTGATTGAGCCAACGCGTTTGCCTCCTGTGCGTTCTCGGCGTTTTGTTTGACCGTAGAGGTCAGTTCTTCCAGCGAGGATGCTGTCTCTTCCAACGAACTAGCCTGTTGCTCAGTTCTGGCAGAGAGATCCTGGTTTCCATTTGCGATTTCTACCGATCCTGTTGCAATGGCGTCTGTTCCAAGACGTACTTGTCCTACGATACGAACAAGGCTGCTATTCATATCTTTCAGCGCCTCCATCAAGCGTCCAGTTTCATCATTCGATGTGACTTCAATATTTTGGGTTAAATCGCCGCTTGCGACAGCGGATGCAATCTTTATTGCGCCTTGCAACGGAAGTGTTATGGCGCGCACCAGCCACCAGCCGACAAAAAAGGCGATCACGAGTCCCAATGTAACGCCGGCAATGCAACTATTCCTTACCCAATAGTAAATTTCCTGAGATTTCGCGTACTCGGCCTTCGCCTCATTCAATTGCAGATTGATTAGAGCATTCATCTTTTCACGCACTGGAAGGAAGAGGGTATCCATCGGGCCATGTACGGCAGCAACTCCCGATTGTGTGTCAAGCACCTTCAGTGCCTCAATGGCGGGCGACAGTCCTTCAACAACATATTTGTTGCGAGCCTCGGTAAACTCCAATGCCAGCTTTTCTTCTTCTGACGTTAAGCTGCCGGAGAGGTAAGTATTCCAAATATTGTCAATGTGCTGGCGACGCTTCTCAACTTCGGCAAGCGCTTGCTCAAGAGTACTTTGTTCACCCGTAAGCGCCTTTGCGATGGCCAACTCGTTTTGATTTATGAGTCGAATGATTTGATCAAGCGTACCTAAGGAGACCAGGCGTTGATCATAAATGTTTTGTATCGATGTGTTGGCACTGCCAAGGCTAAGAATACCAATCATTCCGCCGACAACTAACTGCAGCGAAAGAAAGGCAATGACGCCAACCAATCGGAACTTGATCGTTACGTGTTCAAACATCTTACGACTCCTTACGAAGGCTGGGTTATCTTAATATTAGCGCACGGGTGTTCTTTATTTCCCTCTAACCCGAATATTTCATGACTTAGGTCGGCGATTCCGTGCCGAAGCGCGTTGTTATTGGTGCTCAAGCCAAACAACAACTGGAATCGCCGATGCCAAATTGTACCGTTGAATCAATCGAGTTAGGAAGGGTCGGACGCCGGGTGATCTAGGCCTAGTTCGACGACGGGGACCTCAGTAATGACGCGGGCGTGTTGCTGTTGCGGCGCGCCGACGAGCATATTGGCCTCGCGCGTGCCGTCGCCAAGGTGTTTGCCGACAGGCGTCGCTCTGCCAGCGTCACCCATGCGGCAGGCGATCTGTTCAGGCAACGTCTGTACGCGCTGTGCTGCTGCTGGGAAGATGTCACCGATCACAATACGCTGCGGCACGACCTGGCGCTGCATACAGCGGTCGGGCATGACGGTGTGTTGGCTTCCGGGCCTACGCTGTGCCATCTGGCAGCCACTTGCACGCCCGCGCACACCGCCGCGCTGCACGGCGTGCTGCTCGACCAGTCCATCGCCAGCCGCGCCGAAACTTCACAAGAACTGATCGTTGACATCGACGCCACCCATATACCGCTGCACGGCGAACAGGAAAAGGCGCATTTCCACCGTTACTACGATAACTACTGCTACCTGCCGCTGTACGTGTTTTGCGGGCAGGACCTGCTGGCGTGCGTGCGGCGCCCGTCCAGTCGCGATCCGGCCAGCATCCTGTCGGCGCTAATCAAGTTGCTCGCGCAACGCCTGCGCCAGAAGTGGCCCCAGGTGCGCCTGATCGTGCGTGGCGATTCGGGCTTTTACCGTCCGGCCGCGTTGCGCCGCTTCGACAAGGGGGCATCCATTACATCATTGGACTGCAAAAAAACGCAGCGCTGTTGAAACGGGTGGAGCTGGCAGAACTGGCGATTGCCGATGCGTATGCCGCCACCGGCATCAAGCAGCGCATGATCGGCGAGTTCGACTATGCCGCCGGCACCTGGGAGCGGAGCTAACGTCATAGATGGTCGCCCCCGTTTTGCCAAGCTCTCAATCAACGACGGTAAGAAGGTAAAGATTGCGGCCATAGATCCGGACTTTTAGTGAGGCATTTGCCTCGGTCCCTGATGGAATATGCTGGACGGCGCCTCAATCAAGACTTCGCACTCGAAGGTGCTTTGACGTTAGCGGGTTGTGCCATCCACGGTCTGACCTGTCTTGCCATCACGTCATGATTGCCTGTGCAATCGGTGGAATCAATTACGCGTTTTCTGCCTGCACTTACATCTTCTGCCCGGTCCGATTAGGCGGCAGCGTAATCGGACCGGAACTCTCTGTCCTTGAGCAGCAATGCCCAGACGATGCGGGCAGTCTTGTTGGCCAGGGCCACTGCTGCTACGTTCTTGTGGCACCGGCCAATCAGCCGACGCAGCCAGCTATCTTCTTTAAGATTGCGTTCGGCGCGCAGGATCACTGCCCGCGCGCCGTGAATCAGCAAGGTCCGCAAGTACGGATCGCCGCGTTTGCTGATGCCCTGCAAGTTCGTTTTGCCGCCGCTCGAATGCTGTTTTGGTACCAGCCCCAACCAAGCTGCCAGCTGCCGGCCATTGGCAAAGTTTTTCGCGTTACCGATGGATGCCGCCAACGCACTCGCAGTAAGCGGACCGATGCCGGGAATGGCTTCGAGCTTGCGGCTTGTCGCATTGGTACGATGCCATAGCTGGATCTGCACTTCCAGTTCTCCGACCTGCCGATCCAGCTCTTTCAAGTGCGTCAGCAAACGGTGCACCAGTTCGCGAAACACACCCGGCAGTTCGTCCTTGGCCTCCTCTAGTAACACCGGCACGCGCTGGTGGAGATACGTGATGCCTTGCGGCACAATCAGACCGAATTCGCTGAGCAAGCCGCGGATCTGGTTGGCTTGCGCGGTCCGGGCCTTGACCATGCCTTGCCGTGCCCGATGCAGTGCCAGCACCGCCTGCTGCTCAGTCTCTTTGATTGGTACGAAACGCATATTCGGTCGCAGAACCGCTTCACAAATGGCTTCGGCGTCAGCCACATCATGCTTGTTGGTCTTGACGTAGGGCTTGACGAATTGCGGCGCCATCAGCTTGACAGTATGGCCCAACGTCTGCAGCTTGCGCGCCCAGTAATGTGCACTACCACAGGCTTCCATTCCGATCAGGCACGGCATCAGATTGGCAAAGAAAGTGGCCATCTGGTTACGCTTGAGCTGCTTCTTGAGTACAGTCTTGCCGTGTACATCCACTCCGTGGAGCTGGAACACAGATTTTGCCAAATCGATTCCAATTGTCGTCAGCTTCATTTGGTTCACCCCTTTCGATAAGTAGTTGTCGACCAACATTACTTTGACACATTGCTATCGTTTCAGGAGGGGGCGACCATTCCATTAAGACTGGTGTATGGCCGGCTCGAAGGATAGCGACGTCAGGCGGCGAGTTTTTGCTGTTCCGGCGGATTGTCTTGCACCGGTAGTCCATCCTTGAACGGCACGCCCGCCAGCAGCACGGCGGGGTTGTCAGCGCCGCGAGTCTTACGCCAGCTCTTTTCTGCTTCTTCCATCAGCTTGAACGCCAGCCCGAGAAACGTCGCCCTCGATAGACAGTTACGCGAGCGCGTCGTCCGATGTCGCACGGTGGC
>NZ_VFAH01000053.1 GCF_008929045.1 Noviherbaspirillum aerium
ATGATCGCCACCCACATCTCCGACTGCTGCACCCGGATCTTCTGGCCCTTCATGTCGGCCACCGTCTTGATCGGCTTCTTGGTGGTGTAGAACGAACGCGAACCGCTGTCATAGAAGGCCAGGCCGACGAAACCTTCCTTTTCCAGCGAGGCCAGCAGCTGGTCGCCGATGGGACCGTCGAGGGTTTCGCGCATGTGGGCGGTGGAGCGGAACAGGAACGGCAGCGACGGCACCATCATGGCCGGGGAGATCGCATGCAGCGCGGCGCTGTTGATGCGCACCATGTCGAGCGCGCCGATCTTGACCTGCTCGACGGTATCCTTTTCCGAACCCATGGAGCTGTTGGCGAAGACCTTGACGCCGAGGCGGCCCTTGGTCTGCTCGGCGAGCACCTTGCCCATCTGGCCCACGGCGACGACGGTCGGATAGTCGTTGGGGTGGACGTCGGCGGAACGGAAGTCCTTGGCGTGGCCGGTCAGGGCGACGGCGGCCAGGGCCACGGCCATGGCGGTGCGTTTGAATGTCTGGAATGCGGTGCTCATGCTCGAGTCTCCTCTATTATCTAAAATCTGAACGCTAAAACTGAATCCTGAAACCTGGTTCTGAAACCAAGCCCTGAAACTGCGGGGCTTTACGCCGGGAAGGAGAACGCCTGCTCGGCAATCCCCGTTACACCCGGATTGAAGGAAAACACGCCTCCCGCCAGCGGCTGCTCGGTAGCCACCGAAGGATGGTCCGGCCGGATCGACGTGACGAACAGCGTGTCAAGGTTCTTGCCGCCGAAGGCGCACATGGCGGGCTTCTTGACGGGCAGTTCGACGCTGCGGTCGAGCTTGCCTTCCGGCGTGAAACGATGAACCATGCCGGCGTCATTGCCGCATATCCAGTAGCAGCCGTCGGCATCCACCGCGGCGCCGTCGGGGCGGCCGGGATACGGATTCATGTCGACGAAAACGCGGCGATTGGTCGCCACGCCGTCATCGGTGTCGTAATCGAAGGCCCAGATCGTCTGCACGGTGGGATGGGAATCCGAGAGATACATCGTGTGGCCGTCAGGCGACCATGCCATGCCGTTGGGCACGATCATGTTTTCCATCTGCGAGACCAGGCCCCTGCCGTCGAGGCGGTACACCGCGCCGACCTGGCGGGCGAGCGACATGTCCAGGTGCATGGTGCCCGCCCAGAAACGTCCCTGGCGGTCACAGCGTCCGTCGTTGAAACGCATCGGCGCATCGGCATGTTCGACCGCCGCGATGCGGCGCACGCCGATGCTGTCGCCTTCCTTGAACTGCACCGAAAACACGCCGGTTTCCATGCCTGCGACAAAGCCGCCCTTGCCGTCCAGTCCGATGCAGGCAATCATTTCCGGCGCCTGCCAGGACTTGACCGCGTTATCGGCGGGCGTCCAGCGATACAGCTTGCCGTCCGGGATGTCCACCCAGAACAGGGATTGCGTCTGCGCGTCCCAGATCGGGCTTTCGCCCACGCCGTTCCTGACGTCGGCAACGAGATTGATGTGTGGATTGTTCATGCTTGAACTCCGTCCCGCCCTGATCAGGCGTCGAAAGGACCGTGGGTCACGAAGCGGCCGCCCTGGTACATCATCATCGGATCGTCGGCGGCAACCGGCGGCTGGGCTTCGACCTTGGCGCGGAACGGTTCCGAACTGTCTTTCGGCTGCCAGCCGAGATGCGCGGCCTTGCTGTTGTCCCACCAGGAATCGCGGTTGTCGGAGGCGCCGTACACGATGGTGTGGCCGACATTCGGCGTCTCCAGCGCGCAGCGCATCAGTTCGGTCAGGTCGTCATAGCTGAGAAAGGTCGACATCATGCGGCGGTCGAGCGGCTCGGGGAAGGAGGAGCCGATGCGCACGCAGACGGTTTCAATGCCGTAGCGGTCGAAATAGAAACGCGATGTCAGTTCGCCGAAGCCCTTGCTGATGCCGTACAGGCTGTCCGGGCGCATCGGCGCATCCGCGTCGAGCTTGTCCGTCTGCTTGTAGAAGCCGATCACATGGTTGGAACTGGCGAACACGATGCGCTTGACGCCCAGCTTGCGCGCGGCTTCGTAGAGATTGAATACACCGACGATGTTGGCATCGAGGATGGGCTTGAATGCCGCTTCCACGGAAATGCCGCCGAGATGCACCACGGCGTCGACACCGATCATCATTTCATGCACGGCCGCGGCGTCGGAGAGGTCGCACTGGAACAGTTCTTCATTGGGCGCCGCCGTGCCGAGAGGGGCGAGGTCCGCCAGGCGGAGCGTCTTCGCGAAGGGCGCAAGGCGCTCGCGCAGCACTTTCCCCAGTCCTCCCGCAGCACCCGTGATAAGAAGTCTGTTCATCATTGACTGTTTCCTTGTATTGGCCGTGCCGCATTGCGGCCGCATGCCCCAAAACCCAGGCACAACAGCGCTCCGCAACGCAACTTGTTATATGTAAGATGTATGATGACGGAGGTTACCGGAGGCGCATGTAAAATGTCAAGCATTGTCACAATGTTTTTTGTCGGTCGGAGTCGCTGAAACATGCCTTGCGCGAATGGCAATTTCGCGGAATAGCGTGCTGGCCCTTTACCGCATTGTTCCTACTTTGTTAGGCCGCTTCGGACGCGGCAATAGCGATTCCTGGCCAAAAATTCGTGCCGATTACACCTCCTCATTGATGCGGATAGCGACTTGCCCGCCCCCGAAGCGACAAGCCGGGCGCATTAGAACTTATCCTTCTTGATTGGCACCGGATAAACTCGCTCGCCTCCAGAAACCGTGGGAGCGCTCTTTTAGAGTCAAGCGATCTTCTCCTGTGAGACCGACGGCCCAGACCTTGGGCGGAGCGTTCAGCCCCTGGGTCGGAAATGGCTGTTTCGGCTATCAGCGGAGGCAGCCGATCTGACTTGATTTGACATCCGACCCGACACCGCACGTGATGCGCCTCCCGTCGAACCGGGACAACTCGGCAAAAGACAATGGCCGCCCTCTCCCGCCCTCGGTCCCGGCAAGATTCCATCTTGCCGGGACCGCGATAAACTCCAGATTTAATGGCCCATTAAAGACCGGCCGTGCTTTTAATACTTTTACGAGATGCGTAGTTGTTTTGTTTCCCCTTAAGTTGTATGATGTGTGACGTTATCCAAGTTTGCCCGTTTGTGCGCCTCCGCACAGGCTGATCGGCGCCTCTCCGATTTGCCAGCGTGCAAGTTTTCCTCAACCTTGAAAAGAGCAACGAACATGCAATTAGCTGAACTCAAAGCCGCCGTTGGCGCAGGCCTCCTCTCCTTCCCGGTGACCGATTTCGATCAGAACGGCAACTTCAACGCCGGCAGTTATGCGGAGCGCCTCGAATGGCTGGCTCCCTACAATGCCACGGCACTGTTCGTCGCGGGCGGCACCGGCGAATTCTTCTCGCTGACCCAGCAGGAATACCCGAGCGTGATCAAGACCGCGGTCGACCGCCTCAAGGGCCGCGTGCCGCTGATCGCCGGCACCGGCTACGGCACCCGCACCGCCATCCAGTATGCGCAGGAAGCCGAGCGCCTCGGCGCCGACGGCCTGCTGCTGCTGCCGCACTATCTCAGCGAAGCCAGCCAGGAAGGCCTGTTCCAGCATGTCAAGGCGGTCTGCGAATCGGTGAAGATCGGCGTCATCGTCTACAACCGCGGCCCGTGCAAGCTGCAGCCGGCGACGCTGGTGCGCCTGGCCGATGCCTGCCCCAACCTGGTCGGTTTCAAGGACGGCTTCGGCGACATCGACCTGATGGTTGCCATCCGCCAGAAACTCGGCGACCGCTTCGTCTACCTCGGCGGCCTGCCGACCGCGGAAGTATTCGCGCGTCCCTACCTGGCCATGGGCGTGACCACGTATTCCTCCGCCGTGTTCAACTTCATTCCGAAGACCGCGATGGATTTCTACCGCGCGATCCGCGAGAACGATGACGCGACCGTGGACCACCTGATCAATACCTTCTTCCTGCCGTTCATCGAACTGCGCAACAAGACGCCGGGTTATGCCGTCAGCCTGATCAAGGCCGGCGTCGAGATCGTCGGCCACGGCGGCGGCAAGGTCCGTCCTCCGCTGTCTTCCTGCAACGAACAGGAATACGAAACGCTGCGCGACTTGATCACCCGCCTCGGCGCGCAATAAGCGCATCGCGTAGAGCGCATCGTCCATCCGCATGGCGGTGCGCCATCCTCACCTGATTGAAAGGGCAACATGAAACCGTATTACAACTTCATCGCCGGCGAGTGGGTGCAGGGTGCGCGCACCCTGCAGAACATCAATCCGTCGGACACTGCCGACGTGATCGGCGAATTCGCGCAGGCCAACGCCGAGCAGGCGTTCCAGGCCGTCGCCGCGGCACGCCAGGCCGTACCCGCGATGGCGAAAATGACTATCCAGGCGCGTTCCGACGCGCTGGATTTCGTCAGCCGCGAACTGTTCGCGCGGCGCGAGGAACTCGGCACGCTGCTCGCCCGTGAAGAAGGCAAGACGCTCGCCGACGGCATCGGCGAAGTGGCGCGCGCTTCCTATATCTTCCGTTTCTTCGCAGGCGAAGTGCTGCATGCCAGCGGCGACCTGATCGATTCCGTGCGCCCCGGCGTGCGCGTCGAAGTCACCCGCGAACCGATCGGCGTGGTATCCATCATCACGCCCTGGAATTTCCCGATCGCGATCCCGGCATGGAAAATCGCGCCGGCGCTGGCCTTCGGCAATGCCGTCGTGTTCAAGCCCGCCGAGCTGGTGCCCGGCAGCGCATGGGCCTTGTCGGAAATCATTTCCCGCGCCGGCTTCCCGGCAGGCGCATTCAACCTGGTGATCGGCAAGGGTTCTGAAATCGGCGCCGCGCTGATCGAATCGCCGCAGGTCGATGCCATCACCTTCACCGGTTCGGTCAGCACCGGCAAGCGCATCGCTTCGCAGGCGGTTGGCCGCCTGGCAAAGCTGCAGATGGAAATGGGCGGCAAGAATCCGCAGATCATCCTCGATGACGCCGACCTCAATGTCGCGGTCAACGTGGCGCTGCAGAGCGCATTCTTTCAGACCGGTCAGCGCTGCACCGCGTCGAGCCGCCTGATCGTCACCGACGGCATCCACGACCGCTTCGTCAATGCGCTGCACGAGCGCATGCAGACGCTGCGCATCGATCATGCATTGAAGGCGGGCACCGACATCGGCCCGGTGGTCGACCAGTCGCAGCTGGACCAGGACCTGCGCTACATCGAAATCGGCAAGCGCGAAGGCGCCAGGCTGGTATTCGGCGGCGAACGCCTGCAGCGCGAGACCAATGGCTTCTACCTGCAGCCCGCGCTCTTCACCGAGACGACGGCCGACATGCAGATCAACCGCGACGAAATCTTCGGACCGGTGGCCAGCGTGCTGCGAGTGAAGGATTACGATGAAGCGCTGGCTGCGTCCAACGACACCCAGTTCGGCCTGAGCGCCGGCATCGCCACCACCTCGCTGAAGTATGCGGAACACTTCAAGCGCCATGCCGAAGCCGGCATGGTGATGGTGAATCTGCCGACGGCCGGCGTCGATTACCATGTGCCGTTCGGCGGCCGCAAGGGATCGAGCTACGGTCCGCGCGAGCAGGGCAAGGCCGCGCGCGAGTTCTATACCACGGTCAAAACCGCTTACATCGGTTGAGCGCATCGTGGTCGGGGATACCGGAAAGCTGGTCAAGCTGCGCAACCGCCATCTCGAGGCATGGGTCAGCCCGCGTCACGGCGCGGCGGTAGCGCGGCTGTTCGAGCCGGCGACAGGCTTTCACATCCTGCGGGCAACCGCGGAGGAAGACATTGCCGGGGGCGAGACGATGAAGTTCGGCTGCTTTCCGATGATCCCCTATTCCAACCGCATCGGCTTTCGGCGACTGGCCTTCGACGGCCGGTCGTTCGAACTCGACAGCAACCGTACGGGCGCGCCTCACAGCTTTCACGGCAATGCATGGATGCAGGCATGGCGCATCGATGAACTGCAGGAACAGCATCTCGGCGTATCGCTGGTACATGCGGGCGATGGACACTGGCCGTTCCCGTACACGGTGCGCCAGGAGCTGAGCCTAAAGCAGAACGTTTTTCATCTGCGGCTTTCGCTGCGCAATACCGGCACCGCCCCATTCCCGGCAGGCGGCGGCTGGCATCCCTTCTTCAACATCGATCCGGATTCACGCGTGAGCTTCGAGGCGCAGCGCGTCTGGCTCAATGACGAGCACATGCTGCCGCGCGAGTCGGCGCCGGCGCAAGGCAGCTGGAATTTCAGCAACAGCCGGCCGACGCAGGCTCTCGCGGTCGATAACTGCTTCCAGGGCTGGAACGGAAACGCCGTTCTGGAACATCCGGCACGTCGCCGCAGGATTACGATCGGTGGCTGCGAACGGCTGGCGTCCCTGGTGGTGTTCCGTCCTTCCGATGGACGCGAGTTCATTGCGCTCGAACCGGTCAGTCATGTCAACAACGGCATGAACCTCATGGCGCAAGGCCATACCGATACCGGCGTGTTAGTCCTGCAGCCTCAGGACTCCATGGAAATCGCAATGGAGATCTGCGTACACGGCAGTTGATCCAAACTGCTCCGTTTTACAAGCGGGCCGGGTTGTGGCGCTGTCCCTTGCAAGCTCGACTCGCCGCAAATATTTGTCGTTTGATTAGCGGCATTCCTGGTTTTATGCACGCTCGCTTGGAACTATAATTGCCAGCCTCCATTGTCGAATTGCGTCCGTGGCAGACCAATTCTACTCCTGGCGGCCTCAACGACGTACACCGCGCACGTCTCTCGCCCTGTCTTTCCTATCGCAACAGAACGCATGGCATTGCCTCAGCTGCCTTTCCAACCTGAGTCGGAGGCACATAGGCATTCCCGCATTAAGGCATGTGCGTAGCGTCGGGAACCGGATTGTGACTCCATTCCACTCATCTCTAGTCCGCGCCGTCCATCAAACCATCCCTCATATCAACTCAATGAGGGCAATGCAAAGCTTGCACGACACATGAAGGCAAACAATGCTGATGGTAAGCGGATACCTTGAAGCAGGTCATTTTCCAACTACAGAGTCAATCAAATATCAGAAAGAAGCAAAAGATGACAAAGATTCATGGCGGCAGCAATGATCCGTCTGCCCAGTATAGGGCGGATGACCCCAATCACAAGACAAGCAAACCGGACGCGCCGGCACCCAAGCCGGACCCCGACGATATCGAGAATGCGCCATCTCGTGGAGCAGCGCCGCCTGAGCCGGCACCCAAGCCGGAACCCGACGATGTCGAGAATGCGCCATCTCGTGGAGCAGCACCACCTGAGCCGGCACCCAAGGACCCAGACGATATTTAAAATCCGCCGTCTGGTGGAGAACCGTTTCTTGGCCGACTGGACATGACCCACGTAGATAATTTTCTCAGGCTCCTGTCCTGTCTATTTCCAGTCCTTCGCTAGACCCCAAGATCCTGCCGGTTCCCGCTGCGACCTTCCGTCGCCGCAAGCGGCCAGTTGGCGCCAACCGGCCGTTGAATAACACCCAGGTCAAGTTCCACGGACAATCGAAATACTTGTACCGCGTAGTGGATAAAGAAGGCCATTCCATGGATTTCCTGCTCACCGCCAGACGCGATCCGGCGGCGGCACGCCTCCTTCTTGGAAGGCGCCATCGGTCAGTACGGCCTACCTGAAAAGATCACCATCGACAGGAGCGGTGCCAACACGGCTGCCGTCCGCAGCATTCAAGCCGATACCGGTGCACCGATCGAGCTAAGCAAGTGAAATACTTGAACAACATCATCGAACAGGACCATAGAGCAATCAAACGCATCATCCGGCCCATGCTCGGCTTCAAATTCTTCCGGTCTGTTTCCGGTCTGTTTCCGGTCTGTTACCAGGATTTTTGCCGGTATCGAGACCATGCGCATGGCCAGTTCTATCCCTTGGCCGCCTGAACGACGGACACCTCGCATTTTCTCTTGTGCTGACATCCTTATCGCAACAGAACCGTTTTAACGTGTGCTTATATCCACTTATAACAGCACGTGCCGAAGATGCAGTTGGCGTCATTCAGGGACGCCGAAACATTCACCATGGGAATGGCAGACATCAGCACATGGAATTGGATTTATAACTCCCCGCTGGTTAAGATAATTTCAGCAAAACACTTTTAGGAGCCAACCATGTTCAGCGAATATCTTCCCCTGCTTTCCTTTTCCGCCATTGCTGCCCTGCGCCTGGCCCTGCTGGCCAATGCCGCAATCTCCAAGAAATAAAACGTGGCAGTCCTCAAAGAAGCCGCCCGGCGTGCAGACGCCGGGCGGTTTTCATTTTTGACATACGGAAAAGGGTATACTTCGTCTTAATTATTGGAAGCAATGCCGACGCAATACCGGTGCTTGTCCCGGTATTGCTGTGCGCAAGCCACAGGCTTGCCATCATTTCGTAAGCGGAGTGCCCCATCAAAAAGCGTGAAAACCTGGCCGACATGATGTTCGGCGCCATCTTCAGGGCCATCATGAATGGCGAACTGAAAGAAGGAGAGCGGCTTCCGAGCGAGGAAGCCCTCAGCGAAAAATACAAGGTGTCGCGCCCGACCGTACGGGAGGCACTGGCCCGGCTGCGTGTCGGCGGCCTGATCGTGTCGCGGCAGGGGTCGGGCAGTTATGTCGGCCGTCCGCCCAACCAGCCCATTCTCAAGTTTGCCGAACTCGAAAGCCTGTCCGATATCCAGCGCTGCTATGAGTTCAGGCTGGGAATCGAAGGCGGCGCCGCGGAAATGGCGGCAAGGATGCGTGACGAGAAGGATCTCGCGCAAATCGAGGCCGCGTATGAAAGCCTTGATCGGGTCATCCACATGAATGCCGTCGGCACCGAAGAAGATTTTGCATTCCATCTCGCCATCGCCGCCGCTTCGAAGAATCCACTTTTCCATACGGTGCTGAGTTCGATCAGAAACCAGACACGCTTCAGCATTGCCTTGTCGCGCAACCTGTCGCGCGACAAGAGCATGGAACGGCAGATGCTGGTGCAGCGCGAACATCGGGCCATCGTCGATGCCATCATCCGCCAGGACAGCAAGGCGGCGCGCGATGCGATGCGTGCCCATCTTGATCAGGCGTTGAAGCGCATGTTCTACGGCGAGTCATCGCCGCAGCAATCCGGTAACCATTGATTTGACGGCAGGCCGGGGGCGGCCCCACGACTTTCCTGCCCGCGCAGCCTGCAGCGCGGCCATAAGGGCGTGCGGGCGTACGGTTCGTGCCATCAATGAAAAAAGGTCATTCCGACTTTCGGAATGACCTAAACCCCTTTGGGAGAGACTCTTTACTGTCGCGTTGCCGGAGGAAGCGGAGCGAATCCAGTTATGCGCTGGCATGGTTGGAATTCAACGTGCTGGTGGCATCCGGCTCTGCGGTGACGATCCTCAAGCGCGCTGCCAGGTTGCCGGCCTGGGCAACCGCCGTCAGCAGCATGCATGACTGCTGACGATCAGGGCAACGGCATCAAAGCTATGCTTACTTTGCGCTTTTCTGGATCTTGGCGACGACGTCCTTGAGCGCCGGGTCGGTCACGAAGCGCTCATACACCGGCTTCATCGCCGCCGTAAAACCGGCCTTGTCCACATCCGTCACGATCTGCGCGCCGCTGGCCTTGACCACTTGCTGCGCCTTGGCTTCACGCTCGTCCCACAGCTTGCGCATCGCCGGCACCGACTCCTTGGCCGCCTTGCGGATCAGCGCCTGGTCGTCCTTGGACAAGCCGTCCCATACCTTCTTCGAGAACAGCAGCAC
>NZ_VFAH01000054.1 GCF_008929045.1 Noviherbaspirillum aerium
AACCGGCTGCAGGCGCGCCGCTTTCGCGAACGATGCCGACGTCGATCAGGCCGTAGATGGCAACGTTGGTCTGTGCAGCGGCAGAGCCGGAGATGGCGCCCAGTACGGCCAGTGCGAGTAGCGATTTCTTCATTATGGTTTCTCCTATAGGTGCTTCGTTCAAGTGTGCTTCGGCGCTCCACCTGGGTGCTTTACGCCGAACATCTAGGTTTTTCTGGCGATGAAACTTACTGCCTTCCTCTTCCAAAGTTCGCCTAGTCTTCCATTGGCAATCTCTTGCCGATGATCTTTTCCGCATCGCCGCTGTGTCAGCGGCGATCAACTTATTCCTTGTGCCGCATTCCCGGTTGGATTGCCGCGCGTTGCGTTCCGCGTGCCGCTATCCGGCGTACCGTGCGGTATTGGCGTTCCGGCGATCGATATGGTCCTGCAGGTTGTTCTGCTTGAAGTTGAGCGCCGCATCGAGCTCCTGGACTTCGAGCGACAGGCCGAGCGGCATGCTGTCAAATTGCCGCGCGAGCAGGCGGCATAGTTCGGCAAACATTGTTTCCCCAATCTGTTTCTTCGTCTGTATGTCGCGTCCCGCGGCAATCCGGATCACCACATGGACAAACGCGTTGTCCGGGTGACCGTCGCCGACACGGTATTGATCAACCGGACGCAGGCGGGTACGGATCGCTCCTTCGGCAAACATTCCGGTACTCACCGCCGAGCAATGAACGCCAGTCAGCAGCAAGGACAGATCGAGCTTGCCTTCAAGATTCGTGGAATGTTCAACCCAGATGTGCGGCATGACCTAGTCTCCTGTGCAGTGACGGCTCCTTATGCTTCCTTATTCGCCGGCTTGCTTAAAGCCGGGGAGCGGCAACTTGCTTTTTTCAGTTATTTTTGATGTCACACATCATACAAATTTATTTTGGCAAGCACAACAGAAGTTTTCAAATGTGATTCTTTTATGCAGCATTTTCCTGTGTCTTTGTTTCAAGGTGCGAAATGACATACTTGGAAATCACCTACTTCGAGTAGGTTTTTGTTGCTATTTAGACACAAATCATTCGCGACTTGACTTCGATTGGCCAATATTGGCCGAAATTCCGGTCGAATAGGACTATTTGTCCAAGCGTTACCTCTCTTTAGCGGCCGAGTTTACATATGCCAATCACCGTCGAGCAATAAAGATGGTCATGCACACGCAGTAGAATCGCAGTAAAGTGTGGGTCGGACATCTTACAAAATGTGAGGCTTCAGGAAGGCGGCATACCTGTCTGCGGTGGAATGACTGGTAACGGACAACACCTCAGTCAGCCTGCCTCTCAAGCATGCATTGAAGCGTTCGCAACAAGACGGAGAGCATCTTTATGTCAAGGATTCGTATTGCAGTCATCGGTGCAGGCATGGCCTTCGAGCCTCATGCGAGAAGTCTGCAGGACTTAACGCAGGAAGCGGAAGTCGCGTGCGTGGTGGCGAGGTCCTTACCCGCCCGGGAGACAGTGCAAAGCCGCTACGGATTTCCCGTTACGGAATCGGTGGAGCAGGTATGGCAGGACCCATCGATCAAGGCGGTGATTATTCTGACGCCGCCCAATACGCATCTTGAGCTGGTGCGTGCTGCCGCCGAAGCCGGAAAGCATGTGCTGCTCGAAAAGCCGCTGGATGTTTCCCTCGATAAGGCGCGGGCGCTTGTCGCTGTTTGCGAACAGAAGCAAATCATGCTCGGCATCGTATTGCAGCACAGGTTCCGGCAAGCGGCGCTCGCCTTGCGTCAAGCCTTGCACGACGGCGAACTTGGCAATCTCGTGTCGGTATCGGTGCAGATTCCCTGGTGGCGGCCGCAAGCCTATTACGATGTCCCTGGACGCGGCAGCAGGGAGCGTGATGGCGGCGGCGTGCTGCTAACCCAGGCGATACACACCATGGACCTTGCGCTCAGTCTTGCCGGCGAAGTGGAAAGCGTCTATGCGCATGCGGTCACCTCGGCGGTACACCGAATGGAAACGGAAGACCTGGTGGCCGCAGTACTGCGGTTTCGCAGCGGGGCCATAGGCAGCCTGCATGCCACCACGGCCTGCTATCCCGGGTTCGCGGAGCAGATCAGGCTCATCGGTACCAGGGGCTCGGCGTGCCTCGAAGGCGATTCCCTGCAAATCCGATTGATGGATGGCGCGCAGCGGGATATAGGGGCGCCCACCGTACTCGGGGGTGGCGCCGACCCGATGGCGTTTTCTCATGCAAATCACCTTGAACTGATCCGCGGCTTTCTTGCCGCTATACGTACCGGATCGAACCCCATGCCCGACGGTCGGGATGCGCTGCGGGTCCAGTGCCTGATTCAATCCATACTCGACTCTTCCGCCGCGGGACGTCCTCTGCCTGTCCCAGGCCACTGATACCAATCGCCATTCATTCCGTAACATGAGGCCGCGTCTTTTTCTGGCCGGCCGCGTCGTGCCCGGGATCCATTTTCCATAGTCCCGCCATGGATTCCCTGGCTGGCTGCAGACCTTGCAAGCTGAAAAATCCATTGATCTCCTTTGTGATGTCATGACCGGCGATTGGCATGACCGCCGCGACTGGCCACTGCTGATTCGCGTAAGAGGCCGCATGCGGGTCGCAGTCCGCCACGGAGTCCGAACATGCCTTTGCGATGCATGTTGCATCACTTGAATCTGATATGGATCAATACCCTCTCTAAATATGTATGACGTATGATGCCTAAGGAAAGACTTGGTCATTTCTTCCATGAGAGATGTGCGAAAACTTTTAAAGCTATCGTAAGCAGTTGAATGTATGCATAAATTTATGACTTCTAGCGGAAATTTGGATGTCATGCTGTGATGACTTCGAAAGATCCTATTGTGAAACAGCTTCGTTTTTCGTAAGATGTCTTACGAGATGGCTGGCATTCGGCATATGCAGAATCGAGATCGCCATCCACTTTCAAAGACAGGTGCCGTCGGTCTTGTGCCGCGCTCAAGAGCCAGTGCTGATGGCCGTCCAAGACTGAAAATCTAACGAGGAGACTAAGCTGTGAAACGACGCAATTTTGTGATTTCCATGCTTTCGCCATTGGCGCTGGCAGCTTGCGGTGGCAGTGACGGCGGAACGGACGCCGTGGCAACGACGCCGGTGACACCCAATCCCGCAACACCGAACACTGCGCGGACGGCCGCATCCTCCGCTCTCAAGCGCGCCGCCACCTACATGGACGAAAAAGTGTCCTACCGCGGCGGCTATGTCTGGTCCTACTCCCCCGACCTGACCCAAACCTTCGGCGAGATGGAAGCCAAGCGCACCATGTGCTGGATCCAGCCGCCCGGCACGCCTTCCGTTGGCCATGTCTACCTCGACGCCTACCATGCCACCGACGACGAGCGCTTCTACGATGCGGCGGTGCGTACCGGCCTGGCGGTGGTTGAAGCGCAGCATGCATCCGGCGGCTGGAACTATATCTACGACTTTGCCGGCGAAGAATCGCTCAAGCACTGGTATGACACCATCGGCAAGAACGGCTGGCGCCTCGAAGAGTTCCAGCATTACTACGGCAACGCGACCTTTGACGATGCCGGCACCGCCGTCGCCTCCCAGCTCATGCTGCGTCTGCACCTGGAGAAGAAAGACGAGCGCTTCCTGGCGCCGTTGCAGAAGGCCATCGCATTCATGGTCAATGCGCAGTTCGGGCCGGAATATGGCATTGCCGACGGCGGCTGGCCGCAGCGCTTCCCGCATTTCCCGGGCGCCGTATCCCAGATGCCCCGCCCCAATGCGGACCAGCTTCCGGCCGGCTCGAAATCCGGCATGGATGACGGCGACTATACGCTGCACGTTACCTTCAATGATGACGTCATGGGCGAGAACATCAAGTTCCTGACCATGTGCGTGGTGGCGCTGGGCCGCACCGACCTGATCCCGAACATTCGCCGCGCGATGGATTGCATGCAACGCATGCAGTGGACATCCGCCAACGGCCTGCAGTCAGGCTGGAGCCTGCAGCACCTGTCGCGCGAGACAGGCGGACGTCCGGCCGGCTCCCCGGCGGGCGCCCGCAGCTACGAGCCGCGTTCCCTGGCGACCCATACCACCCAGACCAATATCCAGCAGCTGTTCAACTACTTCCAGCTGACCGGCGACAAGAAGTACCTGGCCAATATTCCGAAGGCCATCGCCTGGCTGAAGTCCTGCCCGCTGCCGTCGAACGCGGTGCAGCTCAATCCCCTGCTGAGCGGCCGTACGCATCCGACTTTTGTCGAACTCGAAACCAACGACGCGCTCTACGTGCATCGCTATGGCTCCAACATCCATAACGGCGCCTATTACTACAACAAGGACATCACAAACACGCCGAGCCATTACTCCGCAGGCCGTTCGGTCGACGTCGCGGCACTCGAGAGGAAATACAACGAACTCAACGGCATGAGCAGCACGGCCATCGCCGACATGATTGCCAGGTCGCCGCTCAGCGTGAAGACCACGGCGGCGTTGCCGAAGTACTTCTCGATCCGCGAAGTGGATTTCCCGGATCTGTTCACCGGCGCGAAGATGACCACGCCGAACGTGCCCGAAACCGAAGTCAACCAGCTGGTTTCCGAGCTGGGCACGAAGGATTACTGGACTTCGCCGGTCGCCGAGATCGTCAATCCCTACCGCGGCGACGGCCCGACAACGCCTTATACCGGCACCGCTTATCGAAGCAAGCATGTGGGCGACATCTACGATACGTCTCCGTATCCGGCCGACAATCCGCCCGAGGTTGCGCCGTATGTGAAGCGGGAAAAGCCGCAGTTCATCGTCACGTCCGAGTTCATCAGAAGGATGGGCCGATTGATTGCGTTCATTGCTCCGGTGGCTTAAGACCGGACGGCCGCAGCGCGCGCAATGCGGGTTGCGGCCGATGTAAATGCTTCCTTTCCGCCTGCCCGGAGTGATTCCCAGGCGGAATTTCCGGCTTTCCGGAGTCACTGCCAGAGTCCGGTGTCTTGAATCCGCTGTTGTTTCCCAAGCTTGCTTATTGAAGGTGTTGTCTTACAGGTTGATCTTATTTCTCCATAGAAATATGATGTCTCGAAATGGAGTGGTCGCGAACACGCGGGCGTCCGATTGTCATGTGACGTTCATGCACCCGATGTGCCGCTCAAACACCAAGATGCCGTTAATAACAAGGAGGAAGACAATGCGCGCCCAACATCGATTCGCCAAAGCCGGATCGCGCCTGACCACGCTGCTTACAGCACGGTTTCAAAACCTGAATATTTTTCCCAAGCTGCTGTTGTCCTTCCTCGTGGTGCTGGCATTGACGGTGTTTTTGAGCCTGTTTTCAATGGCCCAGTTGCAAAAGGTCAACCACACCGCCACCGAGCTTGAGTCCCGCTGGCTGCCTTCCGTGCGCAGCCTGCTTGAAGTCAAGGCCAGCATGGCGCAGCTCCGGGCCGAAGAGATGGAGCACATCCTCGCGAACGACGAAGTGAAAATGCGCACGCACCAGATGCGCATGAACGACCTGATTCAAAAACTTGCCGCGGTCCGCGGTGAATATGAAAAGCTGCCGATTACCCCGGAAGAGCGCGCCATGTATGCGGAAGTCGTGAAGCTGTGGGATGAATTCAAGGCCGAGCACGACAACGTCATTACGCTTTCCTCGCAAAACAAGAAGGATGAAGCCATCATCTTCAACCGCGGATCGCTGACCCGTCTCTACGGCGAGATGCGCGAGCACATCGACTCCATGGTGCAGCTTGGCGTGCGCAACAGCGTAACCGCCAGCCGTGCAGGCAGCAAGGTGTATACGGATTCGCAGGTGTGGGTGGCCGCAATGCTGACCGGCACGGTGATTCTCGGCCTGCTCTTCGCGTTCGCCATCGCCAGGCTCGTGTCCCGCCCGCTGCAGCAGGCGGTCAGCGTCGCGCGCAAGGTGGCAGGCGGAGACCTGACCACCGACATCGTGCAGACATCGAACGATGAAACAGGCCAGCTCATGGCCGCGCTCAAGGACATGAACGATGCGCTGACGAAAATCGTCAGCGAAGTCCGCACCAGCAGCGACGCGATCGCCGCAAGTTCAAGCGAAATCGCGACGGGTAATGCGGACCTCTCATCGAGAACCGAGCAGCAGGCCGGCTCGCTGGAAGAAACAGCCGCCTCCATCGAGGAACTGACGGCGACGGTCAAGCAGAATGCCGAAAATGCGAGCCAGGCAAATCACCTTGCCACGGCGGCTTCCTCCATCGCGGAACAGGGCGGCAAGGTCGTTACCCAGGTCGTATCCACGATGGGGGAAATCAATACGTCGGCAAAGAAGATCGTCGATATCATCGGCGTCATCGACGGCATCGCATTCCAGACGAATATCCTGGCATTGAACGCCGCGGTCGAAGCGGCGCGTGCCGGAGAACAGGGCCGCGGGTTCGCGGTCGTGGCCTCGGAAGTGCGCAGCCTGGCCCAGCGCTCTGCGACTGCGGCGCATGAAATCAAGGCGTTGATCGACGACTCGGTCAACAAGGTGGCCACCGGCTCGCGGCTGGTCGATCAGGCCGGCACGACAATGACGGAAGTGGTCGCCAGCGTTCAGCGGGTTGGTGCCATCGTTGCGGAAATCAGCACCGCCAGCCAGGAGCAAAGCCTCGGCATCCAGCAAATCGGTCATTCGATGGCGGAGATGGATGAGATGACGCAGCAGAATGCCGCCCTTGTCGAGGAAGCTGGCGCCGCCGCCAATGCTCTGGAAACCCAGACAGGGAAATTGGCTGACCTGGTGCGCATCTTCAAGCTGCAGGAACAGCAGAGCCAGCAGGGCTGTGTCTTTACAGGCCATGTCTTGCCCGAGATGGCGGCGCCTGTCATTGCCAACGCAAGACCGGTGCGCAGGGCGCTTGGTCTTGCAAGCTGAGGATGGGCGGGTGACGATTGCCGCAAGATGTTGATAGGCAGGTCATGAACATCGTGAACAGCGGAATTGCTTGGCCTTCATGTAGTCGACCGGGATGAGCTCATCCCGGCCTTGCGTCCATCCACATAAAAACCAATAGCAAAGTCAATCTTGTTTTCGGAAATATTTTCTCCGGCGCAGTGTGCCGGCTATATCGCCTTCGTGCTCGGCGTAGGATCGTTCCTGCAGCGCAGCGACAAGGCATTCAAGATATTGATGGCAGGGGAATGCATCACATATGCGGTGCATTTCGCCCTGCTCGGAAACATGACGGCGGTGAGCAGTACGCTGGTCTCGACGCTGAGATCCGTTCTGTCCTTGTACACCAGGTCGCGCTGGGTTGTGGTGTTCATTCTTGCCCTCAATATCGGCCTCGGATTGAAGTTTGCAACGGGATGGATTTCCTGGCTGCCTCTGACCGCCTCCTGCATCGGCACCATTGCACTCTTCATGCTCAATGGCGTTGCCATGCGTGCGCTGATGCTGGTCGGTTCGATACTGTGGGTGGCAAACAATATTGCCAGCGGCTCGATCGGCGGTACGGCGCTCGAACTGGTCCTTATCGTCGTCAACATCTTCACCATGTTCAGGCTCCAGGCCGAGAAGGCTAGGGCGCTGCGCGGCCAGTCTGTGCCCGGAGAGTAAAACATCATACAAATAAGCGGCGCGCCATATTTTGGCTGGCCAAGTCAGCCGTCGCTCTGCATGGTTGCCGTTGCTTGTTGAATAGTTGTCCTTACGCTGGCAAATAGAAACGCGGCAAGCTTTATTACCTAGTAAAAAGCTGAAATGGACGAACTTGCGGACGCTTCTTGAAGCAATAAGGCAGGGAACTGATGGAAAAGCGCATGCCAATGAAAATAATTGTTTCAACATCATACATCTTACATATATAATCCACCCGTCACGGGTTACCGTCCACGCAGACTTGCGGCGTGACGATCCGGCAGCGACGCCATAAATATCCTTCAAAAAATATCCAAGGAGACTCGAGCATGAGCACCGCATTCCAGACATTCAAACGTACCGCCATGGCCGTGGCCCTGGCCGCCGTCGCCCTGACCGGCCACGCCAAGGACTTCCGTTCCGCCGACGTCCACCCCAACGACTACCCCACCGTCGTCGCCGTGGGCCAGATGGGCAAGGTGCTCGCCGAGCAGACCAAGGGCCGCCTCGGCGTCAAGGTCTTCGCCAACAGCTCCATGGGTTCGGAAAAGGATACCGTCGAGCAGGTCAAGATCG